>JBICIA010000027.1:0-5646 GCA_043101425.1 Phycisphaerales bacterium JB043 | reverse complement strand
GCCACAGTCTCCAGTTCTTTACGACGCACGCCGAGTTGGTGCGCCGCCAGGCGATGGTCAAGGCGGCGGAGAAGGCCGCTCGCGAGGGCATGGTGACGCAGGACACGGGCTGGGATGGCGACACGTTCGTCGAGCAGTCCGACAAGCTCGTCGCGAACGATTGAGCTCTTCTAGAAGTGTGTTGGGGGGCGTTTGATGAGTTCGCCTCGTGAGGCCTCTCCCACGAACTCGCCCTGGCGGGCCTGCACCTTGCCACGCACGGTGACCACCTCGGCGCGTCCGATTCGCTTCCACCCTTCGTAGGCGTTGTAGTCGACCTGTGAGAGGCTCTGGTCTGCGCTAAACGTGCCCTCAAAGTTCGGGTCGTAGATCACGAGATCGGCGTCCGATCCAACGGCGATTGCGCCCTTGCGTGGGTACATACCGAAGATGCGGGCTGGCATCTCGGAGCATGTCTTGACGAGTGTTGGCATTTCTATGCGGCCGGTGCGAACGCCGTAGGTGTGGACGAGATCGACGCGTTCCTGGATGCCCGGGATGCCGTTGGGGATCTTCGTGAAGGCGTCGTGTCCCATGTTCTTCTGGGCGTTGAAGTCGAAGGGCGCGTGATCGGTGCCGATGGTAGAGATGATGCCGGAGCGCAGCGCATTCCAGAGGGCGTCCTTGTTGTGGGGCTCGCGCAGCGGCGGTGACATGACGTACTTTGCACCCTCGAATTCCGCGAGTTCCGCGAACGAGTTGTCGAGCACCAGGTGTGGTGCGACCGCTTCGATCCACACGTTGACACCACGGCGTTGCGCGTCGACGGCGGCCTGTACCGCCTCTGCGCAGGAGGTGTGCACGGCGTAGACGTGCGCGCCTGTGAGTTCTGCGAACGTGCATATGTGGGTGACGCCCTCGGCCTCGACGCATGTTGGGCGGGAGGGCTCGTGCCATTCCGGTCCGGTCTTGCCCTCATCGAGCAGGCGCTTTTGCATTGCGTCGATAGCCTCTGCGTTCTCGCAGTGGGCGGTGACTATGACGCCAAGCTCACTGGCGAGGGACATGGCCCGATAGAGGTCCTCGTCTCCAAGATCAAGTGCGCCCTTGTAGGCAAGGAAGACCTTGAAGGAGGCGATGCCGTGCTCGTGGACGATTGCGCGGAACTGCTGGTCGTCTTCCTCGCGGAATCGCACAACGGACATGTGGAACGAGTAGTCGCACGCGGAGTGACCGCTGGCTCTGGAGGCCCAGTCATTGAACGCGTCGAGTGGCTCGTCGTCTGGTCCGGGGCAGATCATTTCTATGTATGTCGTTGTGCCGCCGACGAGGGCCGCCTTGGATGCCGAGTTGTGGTCATCGCGTGCGTTCGTGCCCATAAAGGGGAGGTGGATGTGTACGTGAGGATCGATGGCTCCGGGGAGGACGTACCTGTCCCTGGCCTCGATGATCTCAAGGTTGGGATCGTCGAGTGCGTCGGGGTTGATATTGGGCTCGATCCTGGTGATGAGCTCGTCGGCGCAGTAGACATCCGCGATGCGGTCCTGGTCGGGTGTGATGATGCGTCCGTCGCGGATAAGGAGTCCCATGGTTGTGCTCTCGTGAGTTGATCAGTCGATCGGGTTCTCGCTCAGTGCCTGGTCGAGCACGGCACAGAGAAACTCGGCGTCCTCCCTGGTGATGCACATGGGAGGCTTAATGCGCAGCACGTTTCCGAAGAGGCCACCCTTGCCGACAAGGACGCCCAGGTCTTTCATGCGTTCGTGGATCGCGCTCGTGTGCGCCGCGGCGGGCTTCTTGGAATCGCGGTCGAGCACGAATTCGACACCGAGCATCAGGCCCTGGCCTCGTACGTCGCCGATGATTGGATGGCGAGACATGAGCTCCTCAAGCCCTTCCTTGAGGTAGGAGCCGACGTCGTGAGCTCGCTGCTGGATGTTCTCTCCGAGTATGACGTCGAGCGTTGCGAGTCCTTGTGCCATCGAGACCGGGTTGCCGCCGTAGGTGTTGAAGTGGAGGCGTGAGGCCATCGTTTGCGCGATGTCTGGTGTGGTGACCACGCCGGCGAGGGGCGCGCCGTTGCCGATGCCCTTGGCCATCGTGACCATGTCGGGTACGACGTTGTGATTCTCGAAGCCCCAGAAGGCGGTGCCGGTTCTGCCGAAGCCGGTCTGGACTTCGTCTGAGATGCAGACGCCCCCCGCGTCGCGGATGGTCTTGTATACCTTGGGGAGGAACCCGGGCGGGATCTCGACGGTGCCACCGACGCCCTGGATGGGTTCGGCGATGAAGCCCGCGACGGTGCCGGGCGTTGTGTACTGGATGAGATCGCTGATCTCGTCGGCGTACTTTTCGCCCGCGTTGGGGTCGTCGTATCCGTGCGGGCCTCTGAATCGATCGGGGAATTTCGCGTGGTGGATGCCGAAGCCCTGCGGGACCTGGAATTTCCATGATCGCATCGCGGTGAGTCCCATGGTCGGTGACGTCATGCCGTGGTACGCGTTTCGGAGCGCGATGAAATCCCAGTGGCCCGTGTAGAGGCGTGCCATGAGTATGGCCAGGTCGTTGGCTTCGGCGCCCGAGTTGGTGAAGTAGCAGACCTTCAGGTTCGAGCTGGGTGGCATCGTGGATGCGATTCGTTTGGCGAACTGCGCGATGTTTGGATTCAGGTAGATGGTGGTCGTGTGCTGAAGCTTCTCGTTTTGTTCCCGAACCGCGTCGACGACCTTCGGGTGGCAGTGGCCGACGGAGACGGTCACGATGCCTGCGAAGGCATCGAGGTAGCGTGTGCCTTTCTCGTCGAAGAGCCACTGCATGTGGCCCTCGACGATCATGATCGGGTCGGCGTAGTAGGTGATCAGCGCGGGTGTGAGGAACTCTCTGCGCAGGTCGAGCACCTCATCGATGGATGGGCCGGAGTATGGCTGTGGCGTGTGGTCACATGGGGGCATAGAGAGTGATTGTTTTGATTCGGTGGTCACGACTCATCTCCTGGGGGAATATCGAGAGGCGCCGGGCCCACTCTCGTGCGCGCGAGCAGGAAGTAGAGCAGCCCGGCAATGGTGAGCCCGACAAACCACGCGTACGTGTAGAGCTGGTCGAAGTAGTCTTGTGCGCTGGCGGGGAGGATCGCCACATCTGCGGCGGCGTGGATAAAGCCGGGGATGTTTGGGAGTACAGCGATCGTCATGGCGATCATGGCGCGGTGGTTGATGCCCCTGTATGGGCCATCGGGGTCGTAGAGCGCGTCGGGATCGAGGCGTGTGCGCCGGAGCACGAAGTAGTCGCACAGCATGACGCCCGCGACGGGGCCGAGCAGTGCCGAGTAGCCGATGAGCCACGTGAAGATGTAGGCGCCCAGGTCGTTGTAGAGCTTCCAGGGCATGATGATCACACCTATGAGGCACGTGATGATCGCGCCGGTGCGGAACGAGATCCTGCGTGGTGCGATGTTCGAGAAGCCGTTGGCGGGGCTGACCACGTTTGCGGCGAGATTCGTTGACAGCGTCGCGATGGTCAGCGCGATCATGGAGACCGCGACGACCCAGGGTGCGCCGAGTCGTGAGACAAGCACGACGGGGTCCCAGATGGGCTCGCCGAACACGACGATCGTGGCGCCCGTGACCGTGATTCCGATGAAGCAGAAGAGCGTCATCGTGGTGGGTAGACCGAGGGCCTGACCGAACGCCTGGTCGCGCTGCGAGCGGCAGTAGCGTGTGAAGTCGGGGATGTTGAGGGAGAGGGTTGCCCAGAAGCCGACCATTGCTGTGAGTTGTGGGAAGAACACCTTCCAGAAATCGGCGTTGCTCTCGAATCGGGATGGCTGGTTGAAGAGTGTGCTGATCGAGTCGACCTTCACGAAGGCCCAGATGAGCAGGGCGAGTCCGCACGCGATGAGGAACGGCGCGGCCCCGGTCTCGAGCCACTTGATGGAGTTGATTCCGACGACGACGATCGCGAGATTTATGGCCCAGAATACGAAGAAGCACGTCAGTTCGAGTGCGGTGATGCCCAGCAAGGGCAGGTCGTTGGTGTCGGCGGCGATGTCGATGACATCCATCGCGCCGAGCGCGGTGTAGATGGCCCAGCCGCCGATCCAGGACTGGATGCCGAACCACCCGCAGGCCACAAGCGCGCGCGCGATTGTTGGAATGTGCGCGCCGGAGATGCCAAAGGTTGCGCGGACGAGAACGGGGAAGGGCACTCCGTACTTGGTGCCGCCGTGCCCGTTGAGGATCATGGGTACGAGGACGATGAGATTGCCGAGCATGACGGTGAGCAGCGCCTGCCACCAGCTCATTCCCAGGCTGATCATGCTGGATGCGAGCATGTAGGTGGGGATGCACACCGACATGCCGATCCAGAGCGCCGCGATGTTCCACATGGACCACGTTCTGGCTTCGAGGGGAACTGGCCTGAGGTCTTCGTTGACGAGACCCTGGTGCGCGTGGTCACGGGTGATTGGCGACGAGCTCATGACTCAGATTTCCGATTGGGTCATGCTCGTGCCCGTGTACGCCTCCGGGCGTCGATCCCTGTAGAACTGCCAGACATTGCGCACGTCCTGGATCAAGTCGAGATCGAGGTCTGCGACGACAACCTCGTCGCAGTCTCGCGAGGCCTCGGCGATGATCTGGCCTCGTGGGTTGCAGAAGTATGACTGGCCATAGAACTCGCCAATGTCCCAGGGTTGCTCGTGCCCCACTCTGTTGATGGCGCCCAGGAAATATTGATTTGCGACCGCGTGGGCGGGCTGCTCGAGCTTCCAGAGGTACTCGCTGAGGCCCGCGACAGTCGCCGACGGGTTGAAGACGATCTCTGCGCCATTGAGACCCAGCTCGCGCGCGCCTTCTGGGAAGTGCCTGTCGTAGCAGATGTAGACACCGATGCGTCCGAATGTGGTCTCGAAGACCGGGAAGCCCATGTTGCCAGGCTTGAAGTAGAACTTCTCCCAGAAGCCGGGGTGGCAGTGGGGGATGTGGTGCTTGCGGTACTTGCCCAGGTACTCGCCCTTCTCGTCGATGACCACGGCGGTGTTGTAATAGATGCCGGTGTCGGACACCTCATAGATCGGCACGATCGTGACCATCTCGTGCTTGCGTGCCAGATCCTGCATGAGGCGTGTCGTTGGGCCATCGGGCGCCGGCTCTGCGGTCTGGTACCAGCGGGTGTCCTGCTCGGCGCAGAAGTAGGGGCCGTAGAAGATCTCCTGGAGGCAGCAGACGTTCGCGCCCTGATCGGCCGCCTGCTCGATGAGCGGGACGTGCTTGTCGATCATGGCTTTCTTGATCGCGTTGAGGTCGGGGTAGTCGGGGTCGTAGCCCTCGGGCATGGCGGTCTGGATCAGGGCGGCTCGTGTCACTCGTGGCATGCGTTGTGTACTCCGGTTACCTCAGATCCAGCGTTTGACTGTGACGCGACATTTGGTGAAGAACCGCACGCCGTCTTCTCCGTTGGTGTGCAGATCGCCATAGAACGAGTCTTTCCAACCCGAGAATGGGAACGCCGCCATGGGTGCTGGCACACCCACGTTTACGCCGAGCATTCCTGCCTGGACGGTGGTCTCGAATTTGTGCACGGCGTGTCCGCTGTCGGTGAAGATGACGGACATGTTGCCGTAGCGCGAGGTGTTGACCGCGTCGATGGCGCTATCGAGATCGGGCGCGC
>JBICIA010000026.1:0-19039 GCA_043101425.1 Phycisphaerales bacterium JB043 | reverse complement strand
TCGAGCTTCTTCGCGCGCATCTTGTTGTAGATGCTGTAGATGTGCTTGGGCCGCCCCTGCACGTCGGCCGTGATGCCGGCGGCGGCGAGCTCGCCCTCGAGCGTCGCGATCGCATCGCGGATGAAGGCCTCGCGCTCCGAGCGGCGCTCGTCGAGCATCTTCGCGATGCGCTTGTAAGGGGTGCGGGTTCGACCTGAAGCAGCAGCCCGCCAACAATCCCTGCCCCGGGTGCGGCATATCGATCAGGGATTCGATGCCCGGCTACTGCCACGACTGGACCATCAACGACTCGCGTCCGTGCCTGAACTGCGAGTACGACCTGGTCGGGCAGCACCTCACGGATGTCTGCCCCGAGTGCGGCGCGATGGTGATGCAGTCGGTCAACGGCACGCTTCTGAAGTACTCCGGGTTCTCCTTCGTCAAGACGATCCAGACGGGTGCGCGATCGATCAACTGGTCGATCTACACCATCCTGTTGATCTACGCGTACATGATCGGCGTCTTCCTGATGTCGTTCGTCGCCCCGGCGCTGAGCGCCCTGGGCATGTTCGCGGGCATCTTCATCATGATCGGCGGGGCGATCCTCTCGGCGTACTTCGCCATCTCGGGATGGTGGAAGCTCACGCAGCCAGACCCACGGGGTCTGACGCCCGACTCGGGCGAGAACCTGCGTCGCGCGGTGCGTGCGGCGTTGATCATCTATCTGATGATGATCCCGACCAGCTTCGTCGTCGGGTTCCTGGAGGGCTCGGGCACGATCCCGGCGCCTCTGGGCACGATCCTGGCGATGGTGGTGTCGATGCTCTCGTTCACGGTGCTGCTGATCGGGACGATGAAGTACATCCAGCGGATCGCGTATCGCGTGCCGTCGGTGAAGCTGCGCAAGCGTGCCCGCACGACCGAGCAGTTGATGAACACGGTGATCCTCGGGTACATCGTGATGCTGCTGACGGTTGTGGGCGCGGTCTTCATGCCGCCAAGCCCGAATGGGCTTGGCGTGATCGGCGCGATCATGGGCATCGCGGGCGTGCTGGTTGGTGTTGGCTCGCTGCTGGCGCTGATCTACTTCACGGTCTCGATGGGGCTGATGGGCAAGCACCTGGAGCCGGTGCTGGAGTCGAGCGAGGAGCCCAACCAGATGGGCACGCCCGGGCGGTTTGGTATCGAGCCGCCATCAGAGACCGAGGCTGCGTGAGCCTTGTGATTCACTGAATCTGAATATTGACGTCCCGCGTATGATGTGCGCGTGGCAGAGGATCTCTCATCATCGAGTGATCAGGTGGGGGCGTTGGTCCCTCGGGGGATCGTGTGCCAGACGTGCGGTCTCGATTTGTCACTCAGGCAAGCCGATATCGGTTGCCCCGACTGCAACACACCTATACGAGACTCGATGCCAGGGTATTCCGAGGATTGGAACGTGCTCGATGATCGGTACTGCATTCGATGCAAATACAATCTGCGGGGTCAATCGTTAACTGCGAATTGTCCCGAGTGCGGCAAGCCGGTTCTCGGTGTAATCGTGGGAACACTCTGCAGGTACGACACAAGAGGATTTGTGCGGTCGGTCCACGCGGGCTCGCGCGGAATCTTGAATTGCCTGCTTGGTACACTGCTCTTGTCGGTGCTCTCAATAGCGGTTGTTTGGATAGACGAATCATCTCGATTGATCAGCGTGAAGATGTATGATGCGTATTGGCTTGTTGCTTCTCTTGCGTATTTGGTTCTTTATGGAGCCATTGCGTTGTCGATCTTTCGGCTGACAGCAAGTGCGAGCCATCTGGGTTTCAGCAAACTGAGACTGCGAATAACATCACGCGCCGCCGCCGTCGTGTCGTTTGTGCTAGTCATATATTCAGTATATGGATTGGGAATGGGGTTCGTTGCTTTTTATGCGCACGGAGACCTGCTGTATAGCTCGCTGACTCTAGGCGCTCTCTTTTTGTCACTTTCTGTTTTGATGGTAGCGAGATACTTACGAGCGATTGCTTTTTTACTGTGCGAGCTAAAAATTCTCTCGACACTCTGGAAGTTGCAAGTCGCAACGGTGGTTTCCATCTTTTCGTTAGCATTGGGTTTCTCTGCGCACCATGTCGACATGTTTATGACAGAGTACATGTGGAATGCATACACTTTTTGGTTTTATCAATCTCTGACATTCGTTGGTGCGCTTGGTGCACTTGGTACTTTTTTTGCATCGCTAGCGATGATTGTCCTGGTTGTGAGGGGCACGCTGACGCTATCGAGAGCGACTAGGTTTCGATCGCCAGTGGCGATAGGATCACGCTAGATGACCTGTACACGATGAGCACCTTCAACGACCCCCGCTATCTCCAGGACGCCATCGCTCGATCGCACGAGGGACGACCTGTCGAAGAGTTCGATCGCGAGTGCCCGCACTGCCAGTACGACCTTGCGGGGCTGGCCTACGGCAAGCCGTGCCCTGAGTGCGGGAATGTCATACGGTTCCGCCATCGGGGCTCAACGGAGACCGGTATCGGTGCTGATGAGGAGAATCGATCGCATCCGGTCCTAGATTCATTGGCGAACGTTCTCATCCGGTCGCGTCCGTACGAGCGAGATCGTCTCTCGCACACGCCGATCCTGTACATCAACCTGGTCACGCTGGCGTTCGTGCTGCTCGGGCTCGGCGTGGTGTCGCTGGTGATGGTCTCCGCGGTTGCGTTCACGCAGACCCCCTCGTGGCTGAGGCATCTTGTCACGCCCTCGCTGGTGTGCTGGCTGGCGGGTGTGGGGATCCTCACGCTGCCGCAGCCGTCGACGGAGATCGTCACGAGGAGCAGGTCGGACCGGAGGCTGCTGCGAGTGATGTCACTTGTTACGCAGCTCCTCTGGATCCCCGCGTTCGTGCTGGCGGTGCTGCCGCCCTCGGGAACGACGCTTCTGGGTGCGCCGATCAATCTCGTGGGAGCCAGGGCGCTGGTCGTGGTCGCGCTGCTGGGCTCGTGGGTGTTCATCCAGATCCCCGTTGCGATGGCGGAGTGGATGCACGACGAGGACACGGGCGTGAGCCTGCGTCGTCGAACGTTTTGGGCGCTGGTCGTGATCTTTTTTGCGCTGGCGGGTGGGACGCTCCGCGTGCCGTTGGGTATCCCGAGCAAGTACATGATCCTCGGGCTGGACATCGTGCCGATCATCATTCTCGTCGTGTCGTTGTACTTCTTCTACACCTTTCTGCGTCTCGCCAACGAGTCGCGCTGGACGGTGCGCGAGGCTCGTCGCGTTCGAGAGAAGGTCGCCACCATGCGGGCGCAACGGGAGGAGGCCAGCGAGCGGACGCACCAGGAGAATCTCGATCGCCCGCACGAGCCCACCCCCGAGAAGCTCTGGTGGGGCGAGGGGCGACGGGGGAACTGGAGATAACGCGACGACGCGGGTAGAGTTGCCGCTCCTATGAGCACTCCCACAGAGAAGATGCGCGTCGGTGTCGTTGGTGTCGGTCGCATGGGTCGCCACCACGCGCGTGTGTACGCGCAATCGCCGGACTGCGAGCTGGTGGGCGTCGTCGACGACAACGTCGAGAACCGCGAGACCAACGCCGAGACGCACGGGTGCGCCGCGTGCGAGAGCGTCGAGCAGCTGCTCGAGCTGGGCGTGCGTGCGGTGTCCATCGCGGTGCCGACGACGGCCCACCTGCGCTACGCCGAGAAGCTGCTGCCCGCCGGCGTGGCGTGCCTGATCGAGAAGCCGCTGGCGCCGGATGTCGAGGAGGCAACCCGCCTGGTCGAGCTGGCGGAGTCGTCTGGCTCGATCCTCCAGGTGGGGCACATCGAGCGGTACAACCCGGCGGTGCGCGCGCTGCGCCGCCAGCAGTTGGAGAGCGGCGTCGAGATCGTGCCTCGCTTCATCGAGGTGCATCGTGTCTCGCCCATGACATTCCGCTCGGTGGACGTGTCGGTGGTGTTCGACATGATGATTCACGATCTGGATGTCGTGCTGATGCTGATGGGGGGGAGCGAGCCCGTGGACGTCCAGGCCGCGGGCGTGCCGGTGATCACCGACCACGACGACGTGTGTAACGCACGCCTCACGTTCGAGAGACCCCAGGGACTGTGCGTGGCGAACGTCACGGCGTCTCGCCTCGCTTTCAAGACCGAGCGCAAGACACGCATCATCGCAGACGACGCGTACGTCTCGATCGACTACGCCAAGCGGAACGGCGTGCTGATCCGCAGGACCGCCGACGAGGCGCGCTGGCACACCGTCAAGGACGCCATCCGCGACGGGCGTGATCTGTCGGACGTGGACTACGAGGACCTGGTTCGTATCGAGGATCTGCCGGTGGACGACGCCGACCAGCTCGAGCTCCAGCTGGGTGTCTTCCTCGACTGTGTCCGCAGTGGCACCCGCCCCGACGTGGACGCCAGAGCGGGCTTCGCCGCCGTGCGGACGGCAGAGCGGATCGAGGAGGCCTCCAGGGCGGCTCGCGGGGTGACCGCGGGGGTCTGATCGGGTACAATCCCCGCCCCGACGAGCGGGACGGACCCCCAGATGCCCCAGGAGCGAGCGACATGGCCAGCACCTTTACCTGCAAGCTGATCACCCCAGAGGAGCGAGTCTTCGAGGAGGAGGTCTCGTACGTCTCGCTGCCGCTGCACGACGGGCTGGCGGGTTTTCAGGCCAATCGCGCCCCGCTGGTGGGCGAGCTTGGTCTGGGCGAGCTGAAGGTGACGTTCGCGTCGGGCAAGACGCGCCACTGGGCGCTGGATCGCGGCTTCACGCAGATGGCGGACAACGCGCTGACGATCCTCGCCGAAGAAGCAATCGAGGACGTGATGATCAACGCCGAGGAGGCCAAGGCCGAGCTTGCCGAGGCCAATGCCCGGACCGGCGCCAGCGGCGACGAGCTGACGCGGATCACGCACGATCGCAACAAGGCGACGCTGAAGGTGAAGATGGCTGGCGGATCCGGCTGAGATCGGTCTAGATCACACCCCAAGAACCAAGCAAAAGGCCGAGGTCGGCACCGTCGACTGTGCCATCGTTGTTCAGGTCAGCGGGTGAGAGGCCTGGCCCCCAGTCACCCAGGAGTTGGCCCAGATCCGCACCGTTCACGATGCCGTCGCCGTTGAGGTCAGCGGGTGGCGGGAACAGACTGCTGAGATGCGTGAGATCCATCACCGAGATCCCCGGGCCTGGCGAAGCCGCGTATAGATGACCAACCACGAATGGTTCGTGCGTTGACTGGTGGAAGCACTCTGATCCGATCCACACCGGGGTCGTGAGATTGCTCACGTCGAAGATCTCGAGACGTTCTGTGGAGACATCCTTGACGAACGCCGTGGTACCGAGGATCGCGCCGGGGCCGATGGCGTTCTCGAGTTGCCCCAACGTGACAGGAACTGAGGGATTGGAGATGTCAATGATCCGCACGCCAGTGGAGGCGAGTGAGGTTCTTGTGAATATATAGTTGTGTCGTTTGTATATGTGTGCAGATTGAGCAATGGAGAAATGACTTGCATCGGTCACATTGCCCGGATCGCTGATATCGAGAGTGAGGCCGTTCGCGCCGTCCCGTGAGATCGCAAGAAAATCTCCGTAGACCTCGACGTCACGGATCGTGCGCGGGAAGGGCACGATGTATGTCCCTGTTTCTGTGAATTCACCGGTGGGGCTCAGGTCGAAGAAATGAGCGTAATCGTGCCCGTCATCTGTGTGATGAGCGAACGTTGCCGCACGGTTGCCAGCGACCGCGATATCTTCATGAGTGAGCCCTGAAGCAAGAGTCGAGTATGCGTGGGTCTCCAGCATGCTGGTTGGATCGCCGATCTCGATCGTGAGGAAGGCGTCGGAGCTCAGAGCGTAGGCACGATCGCCATCAACTACGAACTGACTGGGTGTCGATGACAGGGTGACAGAGCCCAGCCACACGGGGCTAGACGGGTCGCTCATGTCGTGCGCGACCAACTGATTGGACTCTAACCAATAGACAGTGTTGCCGATTCGAGCTATTCCAGTGGTCGGAGTGATGCCGTTGAAGCTTGTGCTGGGCGTGGTGAACAGATCTACGGTGCGAAGGCCCAGCGACGTGTCCGTCACAATCCCTCTGTCTCCGTCGACGCTGACAGCGCGTATCGCGGCATTCGCCCAGAGTTGGTGGATCTCGGTGACGTTGAGAGGATCGCTGATGTCGAACACCATGAATCCCTCGGTCTGGAATGTGGCGTAGAGCGTGTCGCCCTGGATATCGAGCTTCCATGGATCGTCATCCACATCGAACTGGATCGTGTCGATGAACACGAATGAGTCCGGGTCGCTCACGTCCACGATGTGGAGCTCGCCTCGTACGTTCGCCGTGACGAAGTAGGCGTAATCACCTTTGACGGCCACGTCCCTGGTGACACCGCCCGGGTCGAAGAACGTGTAGTTCGTCATCGCGAGTGGGTTGGATGTGTCGAACGAGGCCAGTCCGAACACGCCATCGGCAACGAAGATGTCCGTGCCGACCACCTCGATGTTCAGTGGGAAGCCAGCCGTGTCCTTGCTGCCAAGGAGCGAGGGCGATGTAGGAATGGTGATATCGACAAGGTGGAAGCCCTTGTCGCCATCGGCGATGTATGCCGTCGTGCCATCGATGGTGATGTCGTTGGCGGCCCCAGGTGTGTCGTAGGTGGCCAGCAGGCGCGGCGCGGTCGGATCGGTAACGTCTATGATCTGCATACCCGCGGCCTCATCGGCTACATAGACGATGGAACCCACGACGTCGAGCCCGATCGCGTTGCCAGGCGTGTCGTACGAGCCGAGCGGCGACGGGGCTGTCAGATCGCTCACGTCGAATATCTGCAACCCGGCGCTCGAGCTGGCGACGTACGCGATTGTCCCGACGAGCACCACATCCCTCATGTCGTCCGTCGGTGGGAGGTCGGCGATCCACTCGGGCTCGCAGTTCTGTGTGTTTGGGACCTGCGCGAATGCAGGTGAGCAGACAAGCACACATATCGGCGCGAGCCAGCGCACCCGATGGTGTGGGAACCGATTGCTCACCGATGCCACAGGGACATTCATCCTGGCGGACATACACAACCTCCCGTTGCCAGCAGATACGCCCTCGCTACCCCTCAGGCTCTACATAATCTGGCAAATATCAGAATGATCGCTAGCAACAACCGTAGAATCGCGTGTTAGTCCACCCTCACTGCGTGCGCGAAGGCCTGGAAGCGGGCATCGACGTCCTCGCGTGAGATCTGCTGGAGGCGATCGAGGCTGAAGGTCTCGATGGTGTAACTGGCGACGACCGTGCCGCGCGCGATGCCGCGACGTACCGACTCGAGCGAGGATGGGTTGCCGCCTTCATCGAGGACATGGCTGAGGTAGCCCATCATGCCGCCGGCGAAGCTGTCACCCGCACCGGTCGGGTCGATGACGGTCTCGGTCGGGAACGCGGGCAGCGAGGCGACGCCGTCCTTGTGCACCACCATCGCGCCGTGCTCGCCCTTCTTGATGACGCAGAAGGTCAGCCCGTAGTCGAGGATCTTGCGCCCTGCGGTGAGAACGTTGGCCTCCTCGGTGAGTTGGAAGGCCTCCTGGTCGTTCATCACGACACCATCGATGTGCTTGAAGAGCGTGAGCAGTTCCTCGTGCGCGATGTCGATCCAGAGGTTCATGGTGTCGGCGACGCTGAGCGTGCGCTCGGGGAAGTGGTCGAGGAAGTCCTTCTGGATGGCGGGGTGCGTGTTGGCCAGGAAGACGAGCCTGGAGTCCTGGTACTCCGTCGGGGGCGTGGGGGGCGCCTCCTCGAGGATGTTCAGGTCGGTGAAGAGCGTGTCGCGCTGGTTCCAGTCCTCATCGTGATAGCGTCCGCCCCAGCGGAATGTCTCGGAGCCCTTGCGGATCTCAAGCCCCTCGAGGCAGAGGTTCTCGAAGGAGCGCATCGTCTCGTGGTGGTCGTCGGGGAAGTCCTCGCCGGCGGCGGCGACCATGCGGACCTTGGTGGGGGAGATCAGCGAGGCGGCGGCGCCGAAGTAGACGGCCGAGCCGCCCAGGACGTTCTCGGCCTGCCCGGTGGGGGCGTGGACTGTGTCGATTCCAACGGTGCCGGTCACGAGCAGCGACATGCGTGTCTCCTTTCGGTGGTTCGGACGAACACTCTAGGCGCTGGCGATGCGTCTCGCACGCGCTGTGATACCCTGTCGCACATGGCAGCGAATCCATCGGTCGTCACACGCTTCGCCCCGTCGCCCACGGGACGCCTCCACATCGGCGGCGCTCGCACGGCGTTGTTCAACTGGGCGTGGGCCCGCAAACACAAGGGGCACTTCGTGCTCCGCATCGAGGACACCGACCAGGCCCGTTCCTCGGACGAGGCGACGACGCAGATCCTCGAGTCGCTGGCATGGCTGGGGCTCGACTGGGACGAGGGGCCCGCGCTGGGTGACAACGGGGGTGACCCGCGATCAGTCGGCCCGTTCTTCCAGGCGCAGCGTCTGGAGACGTACCACGCGGTGATCGACCGCCTGCTGGAGATGGATCGCGCGTACCATGCCTTCGAGACGCCCGAGGAACTCGATGCTCTCCGCAAGGAGGCGCGAGCCGCCAAGCGCCAGTTTCGCTACAACCGTGCGGCACTGGATATACCCAAGGAGGAGCGTCTGAAGCGTGCCAAGGGTGGTGAGGCGCACGTCATCCGCTTCCGCATGCCCGACGAGGCGGTGACCGTCCACGATGAGATCCGGGGCGAGGTGACGGTGCAGCCCGAGGAGCTCGAGGACTTCGTGATCCTGAAGAAGGACCGGTACCCGACGTATCACTTTGCGGTCGTCTGCGACGACGAGGCGATGGGCGTGACGCACGTGGTGCGTGGGCAGGAGCACCTACCCAACACGTTCAAGCACGTGGCGCTCCAGCAGGCGCTGGGGTATGGCACGCCGGTGTACGCGCACCTGCCGCTGATCTTCTCCGAGGACGGCAGCAAGATGTCGAAGCGTGACAAGGACAAGGTGGCGCGGAACCACTGCAAGCAGAACGGGATCGACTCCTCGCCGGATGGTGTGGTGTCGCAGGAGGATTTCGACGCGTGGATGAAGGACTCCAAGTCCCAGCTGCCTCTCGACCAACTCGTGGCGTTGGCGGGTGCGCTGGGCATCGATCTTCCCGAGATCGATGTGACGGACTTCGATGAGGCGGGGTACCTGCGCGAGGTGGTGTGCAACTACATCTCGCTGCTGGGGTGGTCGCCCGGCGACGACGTCGAGAAGTTCGACATGGACTTTCTGATCGAGCGATTCGAGCTCGATCGCATCGCCAAGACGAACGCGAAGTTCGATCGCAAGAAGCTGCTGGCGTTCAACACGGACGCGATCGCGGAGATGGACGCGGGCGAGTTCGCGTCGCGATGGAGACGTTGGTGCGAGTCGTACGCGCCGCGTGTGGCCGAGATAGACGAGTCGCGATTCGCTGTGCTCAGCGAGGCGGTGCGCCCCAGGTCGAAGACGTTCCGTGATGCCGCGCGTTCGGCGGACTTCCTGTTCCTGGATGCGGGTGCCATCGAGTACGACCCCAAGGGCGTCAAGAAGTGGATCGCCAAGAACGACAACCAAGGGCTGGACGTGCTGCGCGTGATGCGCGAGCGTCTGGGCTCCCTCGAGTCGTTCGACGCGGAGTCGATCCACAGGCTCATCGAGCACTACGCCAACGAGCACGGGCTGGGCATGGGCAACATCGCCCAGCCGATGCGGATGGCGATGACGGGCACGCCGGTGTCGCCGCCGATCGACGCGACAGTCGCGCTCGTGGGGCGTGAGGGGGCGCTGGTGAGGATCGATCGGGCGATCGAGGTGCTCTCGAGCGTTCCGCAGGCGAGCTAATCGGCCCAGTACACGGCCTCGCAGCCGGGCGCCTCGGTGACGCCCACGCTGCGCACGCGTGCCTCGTCTGGCATGACCCCGCTGAGGCTCTGGGCAATGTGACGCGATACCAACTCGGCGGTTGGGTTCTCGGCGTCGAACGGCGGTGTCTCGTTGAGATTGGCGTTCTGGAAGGGTGCGAGGATGGCGTCGAGCTGCTGCTCGATGGTGTGGAAGTCGCAGACCAGCCCGTCGCTGTCGAGCTCGTCGGCGACGATCGAGACCGTGACGCGCCAGTTGTGCCCGTGGGTGGGCTCGCGCACACCGCACATCATGATCGAGTGGGCGGCACAGAACTCTCGCTGGATACGAAGCTCGTACATGACCAGAGTGTATCGGACCGTCGTGTGGGCACGCGTTCGATCGCCTATCCTGTCCGGTCGATGACACCCGAGACCCTTGCCGAATCACATCCGTTGATGCTCACCGTCTCCGGCTGCCGGGGCGTCGTGGGGCGGTCGCTGACACCCACCACGATCACCCGGTACATCAGCGCGTTCGTGGCGTGGCTGCGGATCAGGGAGGAGAACGCGGATCGTCTGCCCGTGGTCGTTGCGCGCGACGGGAGGGCCGGCGGCGATGGGCTGCTCGATCTGGCCTCCGCGGCGCTCCGCGCGTGCGGGTGCGACGTGATCTGTCTCGATGTCGCTACCACGCCGACATCGGGGCTCATGGTCCGTCGCCACGGCGCGTCCGGAGGCATCGTGCTGACGGCGTCGCACAACCCGGCGCAGTGGAATGGCATCAAGCCGCTGACGCACGAGGGGCAGGCGCCGACGCCCGAGCAGGTGCGGCAGATCATCGATCTCTACAACGACGAGGCCAGCGCGTGGGTGGGCCACGCGGAACTGGGGTCGTTCTCCTCGGACGACACGAGCGCGCACGCGCACGTGGCGGGCGTGCTCCAGGCTGTCTCGGAGATCGTGCCGATCGCGCGGATACAGGATCGCGGGTTCCGGGTGGTGCTCGACTCGGTCAACGCGTCGGGGGCTCGGGGCGGCGCGATGCTGCTCGAGGCGCTGGGGTGCGAGGTCGTCCATCTGCACGCCAACGACTCCGGGGTCTTTCCGCATACGCCCGAGCCCACAAGGGAGAATCTGACCGAGCTGTGCGCACAGGTGGCGGCGCACAAGGCGGATATTGGTTTTGCGCAGGATCCGGACGCGGATCGCCTGGCTATTGTCGACGACGAGGGGGTGTACATCGGCGAGGAGTACACGCTCGTGCTGGCGTGCATGGCGATCCTGGAGACGGCGGGCACGCCAAAGGACCCCGTGTTCGCGGCGAACCTTTCTACGTCGCGCATGATCGATGACGTGGCCGCGACACACGGGGCGAGTGTGGCTCGCACGCCGGTGGGGGAAGCGAACGTCGTCGAGGGGATGCGAGCGCATGGCTGCGTGCTCGGAGGAGAGGGGAACGGCGGCGTGATCTGGCCCGAGGTGGTGGGCATACGCGACTCGCTGGGGGCCATGGCGCTGACGCTGGCGCTGCTGACACATCGTGGAGAGTCGCTGGATGCGATCGTCGAGACCATCAAGCCGTACTCGATCGTCAAGCGCAAGCAACCGATTCGCGATGGGCTGGCTCAGGCCGCCATCGATGCGCTGGCGCGACACTACGCGGGCGAGCGCCTCGACACCCAGGATGGGCTGCGCATCGACATCGACTCGCGATCCGCGTGGCTGCACGTGCGTGCCTCCAACACGGAGCCGATCCTGCGTCTCATCGCCGAGGCGCCGGAGGAATCGACGTCGGAGGCGATACTCGATCACGCACAGACGCTGATCGCGTCGCTGTGAGCGATCTCTCGTCGTGTGTGCGTGCAGTGGGCGGGGGCGTCGAGATCCGCGTCAAGGCGGTGCCGGGGGCGTCACGGGATGACATCGCTGGCGTGCTGGGTGGCAGGCTCAAGGTGCGTGTGAGCGCCCCACCCGAGGATGGCAAGGCCAACACAGCCATCATCGCGCTGCTTGCGTCACGGCTGGGCATCAAGCCGGCTCAGATCGAGATCGCGGGTGGGCGGTCGAGACCCGAGAAGACGATCCTGGTGCGCGACGTGGATGTTGAGCGTGTGATCGAGCGACTGGAAGGTTGATCAGGCTGGCGAGGGCAGCATGCCGGTGGCGGGGCCCTCTTCCTCGTCGTCCTGCGCCCGCGCCTCGGCTGGAGCCTGCGGGCTCTTCTTCGCCTCGGCCTCGAGCAGGTCGCTCACGGTCGGCGTCGAGATCTGCTCGCCACGCATGAGGGCGTTGACGTCGTCGGCGTCGAGCGTCTCGTGCTTGAGCAGCGCCTCGGCGAGCACGACGACCTTGTCCCAGTTCTCTTTGAGTGTCGTCGTGGCGAGCTCGTAGGCCTCGTCGGCGAGGCGTTTGATCTCCTCGTCGACGACCTGCGCCGTCTCGTCGGAGTACTCGCGCTCGGGGACGAACATGTCCGGGTTGTCCTCACCCGAGAAGCGCACGAATCCTAGACGCGGGCTCATGCCCCACTCCGTGACCATGGTGCGCGCGATGTTCGTGACCTGCTGGATGTCCGAGGCGGCGCCGGACGAGATGTCGCTCGTCTTGATCTCCTCGGCGATGCGACCGCCGCAGGCGACGGCCATGTGCGAGCGGAGCCACTTGGAGGCGTACCCGTAGCGGTCCTTCTCGGGAAGGGTCATCGACGCGCCGCCGAACTCGCCCCGTGGGATGATCGTCACCTTGTGGAGCGGGTCGGTGTTGGGCAGGATGACCTGGAGCACAGCGTGGCCGGCCTCGTGGTAGGCGGTGGCGACACGCTCCTCCTCCTCGATCACGCGGCTCTTGCGCGCGCGCCCGAACTTGACCTTGTCGCGTGCCTCCTCGAGGTCGTCGTGCTCGACGAACTCCTTCTCGGAGAGTGTCGCCCCGATGGCCGCCTCGTTGATGAGGGCCGCAAGGTCGGCACCGGCGAACATCGGTGTGCCACGCGCTATCTTCTCCATGTCGACGTCCGGACCGAGCTTGATCTTCTTGGCGTGGACATTGAGGATCTGGAGGCGTCCCTTGACGTCGGGCAGCGGGACGGTGATCTGTCGATCGAAGCGTCCGGGTCGCGTGAGGGCCTTGTCGAGGACGTCGGCGCGGTTTGTCGCCGCGATAACGATGACCTGGTCGTTGGACTCGAAGCCGTCCATCTCGACGAGGATGGCGTTGAGTGTCTGCTCGCGTTCGTCGTTGCCGCCCGAGGAAAACCCGCCGCCTCGACGACGACCGACGGCGTCGATCTCGTCGAGGAAGATGATGCAGGGGGCGTTTTCCTTGGCCTGCTTGAAGAGATCACGCACGCGCGAAGCGCCCACGCCGACGAACATCTCGACGAAGTCGGACCCGGAGATGGAGAAGAAGGGCACGTCGGCCTCGCCCGCGATGGCCTTGGCCAGGAGGGTCTTGCCGGTGCCAGGCGAGCCGACGAGCAGCACGCCGCGCGGGATGCGCCCGCCCAGGCGTGTGAACTTCTTGGGGTTCTTGAGGAACTGGACGATCTCGTGGACCTCGTCCTTGGCCTCCTCGACGCCGGCGACGTCCTTGAACGTGACGTTGGTCGCGTCCTTCTGGAGGATGCGATGGCGCGATCGTCCGAAGCTGCCGAGCATTCCGGCGCCGCCACCGGCGGATCGCATGCCTCGCGCGATGATGAACCAGAAGACCGCGATGAGCAGGATCGTCAGCAACAGTGGCGAGAAGAGGATGATCTGCCACGTCGGAGGCGAGCCCTGATCGGCGAACTGGCCGCCCGTGAGCTGATCGACCTTCTCGGCGTAGAACTTCTCCTTGCCCGCGCTAATGGGGAAGTAGACGGGAGCGGAGCCGCCGTCGGCCTCGGACTCGACCCTGATGGCGGTGATCTTGTTGGAGCGGAGCATGACGGAGTCGGGCTCGATCATGCCGTCCTCGTAGAGGTTCACGAACTCGGCCCAAGTCTTGAGCTTCTCGCCCGAGGAGGACATGTTCTGGAATGTGATTGCGAGCATCGCGACGACGAGCAGGATGATCGCCCAGCTGAACAGGCCCCGCCCCATCCTGTTCGGAGGTGGCGGGGGTGGCCCCTTGGGGTCCTTGCCCGGCTCGTGGTTGCTGTTGGGCTTGTGCTGCTGCTCAGACATCCGCGTTCGAAACCTTTCCTTCTGACATCTCCCTGGAGGGTGTACCGGGAGTGCCGGGTGACGCTCCGGTCGCCCATCGTAGGCGTCGGGGGGGCCTCCGGCTTACCAGGTGGTACGCAGTTCCCGGACGATGGATCGTGCGAGACGATCGACGGCCTCCTGCTCTCCAAACTCGATCGGCTCTCGCACACCCGGTCCCGGAGCGAACCTGCCCACACCACGGAAGGATTTGCGTTCCAGTAGGGTCTGCGCCGTCGCGTTCTCTCGCCAGCGGAAGTCCACGACGATATCCAGCGCGTACTCGGAGCCAAGCCCGCTGGTCTGATCGGTATTGAGCTTGCGCAGCGAGACCTCGGTGATCACCCCCCGAAGTGTGGAGTCGGCTCGCCCCTCGGGCATGACGCTCCAGGGTGTGGACCGGTGCACCTCGTTCTGGATGGCCTTGGTGAGCTCGTGCTCGAGCCCCGGGCGGAAGGTGACGTTCTCGAAGATCGGGACGGCGATGGAGGAGACCGTCTGCTCGGATCCGGGATTGAGGGAGTAGCCGGTGCGCGGGTCGGACGAGCACCCGCTGAGCACGATCGCGATGAGAAGCCACGGCAACGTACGCACGCTCAGTCTCCCTCCGGGGACGTGTCGTCGAGCCAGCCGCGCTCCTGGAGCATCACGAGCGCCTCGGTGGCGACGGCGGACTGTGGGTGATCGCGCATGAGGCGGTGGAGCATGTAGCGAGCGGAGGCGTTCTCGCCTCGCTTGAGATACCACTGGGCCGTCTCCATCTGCTGGCCCGCCAGCGAGTCGTCCAGGCGAATGAGCAGCGCCTCGTCGATGGCGAGGCGCTCCGCGTCGGCGGGGAGCTGTCGCATGAAGTTGCGTATCTGCTGGCGGGCGTCGAGGATCGTTGAGGTGTCGTAGCGAGGGCCCTTGAAGCGGGCGATGTTGGAGTAGATCCGTCCCTGCATGGCGCGCGCACGATTGGGCCCCTGCGGGAAGTTGAGCAGGTAGAGATCGAACGCCTCTGTGGCCAGATCCATCTGTCGTGTCTTGAAGTAGTGCTCGGCGAGCATGATGGCGGCGCGCTCGGCCAGCACGGATCCGGGCATGCGCTCCTGGGCGCGGATCATCAGCTCCTCGGCGATCGTTCGTGTCTTGCCGGTGCGGAAGCCCAGCACGCGGCGCTTGAGCCCGTCGGAGTAGGCCTGGGCGATGTCGAGCTCGCGCTCGATGGCGGTGACGAACGAGTCCGACGCGGGGTAGCGCTCGATGAGCGGCTCGTAGACGAGCAGCGCCTTGTACTCGCGGCGCATGGCGAGCAGGCAGTCGCCCTTGAGGAGATAGGCCTCGGGCAGCCACTGGCTCGTGCCGGTGCTCTCGAAGTCGTTGATCCTGATCCAGCGGTCGATGATCTCGAGGGCGGCGCTCGGACGGTTCTGCGCCAGCAGGGAGCGTGCCTGCGCGATGACGGCCTCGTCGGAGCCGGCCTCGGGCTGTCGTGTGGCGCGCAACGAACCGTCGGGCTCGAGCGTGTACTCGGTGACCTGCGCGTGCGAGGCGCAGGCGAGCGTCGAGGCAAGCACTATCGGGAGCAATCGCAAGGGGCGCATCCGTACGTCCTTAGTTTCGTCGGGGATTCCGTCGAGAGCTTCGCTTGAGTGTATCCGACGGATCCGAGTGCGTCGGCGGGTCGCCCGTCGCATCGCTGACCATGGGTTCCTTCCTGGGGCCAGGTTTGGTATCGCCCTCGTTCTCGTCGTGCGCGATCGAGAGCCCGTTCTCGGGCACCCTGGCGAAGAGCAGACGCCCGGCGGATGTCTGCATCCAGCTCGTGACGACCGCCACAACGTTCTGCTCGAGATAGCGCCTGCCGTTCTCGACAACAACCATCGTGCCGTCCTCGAGGTAGGCCACGCCCTGATCGTCGTGCTCTCCCGGCTTGATGATGCGCAGGGGCAGCTCCTGCCCGGGTACGACGGTGGTCTTCATGGCCTCGGCCAGATCGTGGAGATTGATGGTTGGCACCTTGTGGATGCGTGCCACGCGGACGAGCCCGGTGTCGGTGGTCATGATGACCGCGTTGTTGGTCTCCGCGTACTCGACGAGCAGGGTGTCGACCCCCTTCGAGGATGGCGCCCACTCCTCGATGCTCACGTCCATGCGGGGAGACTTCTGCATCCTGGAGACGATGTCCAGCCCGCGACGCCCGCGCGCCCGCTTGAGCGAGTCGCTCGAGTCGGCCAGCATCTGGAGCTCGCCGATGACGAAACGCGGGATGATGATCGGCGCCTGGAGGAGGCCCGTCTCGCCCACGTCGGAGATGCGGCCGTCGATGAGGGCGGATGAGTCCATCAGGATCGGACGAACGCCGCGCATCTGTTTTGCGAACTCGACATAGGGGATGATCAGGCGGAAGTCGTCCTGGGTCTGGAGGACGATGGAGATGCCCAGATACGCGGTGGAGATGCCGATGAGGATCTTGATGGCGTTGATGAGCGAGTTGCCCTGGAGGTCGTAGGTGGCGGCGAGCAGATCGATGATGAATCCGATGGAGACGGCCGCGAGCATGCCGGCCAGGAGCCCGAGGAGGACGCCGCCGATGACCGAGATCTTCTTGACGGGTATCAGCAGGTCGATCGCCATGACCAGGACGAAGAGGCCGATGGCGAAGGCGATGGCCAGCGGCCAGTAGGTGACGAGCTTGCGCTGCTGATCGATGGGGTTCTCGCCGGTCTGGAGGATGGCCAGCATCGTGACCGCGGCGAGCAGGAGCAGCGTGAAGACACGCAGGACGCGGATGAACGAGGCGCGATTGCGTGCGTTGGAGTCCTGGTCGTAGGGTTTGAGACCGTCGTCTGGCATCGCAGTAGTGTACGCACCAATCGTCGGGTAGGATGTCCGACCCGATTCGAGGATTGGCGGCTGGGCCCGGTGTACGGGCGACCCGCGAACCTGGTCAGGGCTTGACCGCAGCAGCCATAAGCGACAGTTGTCCGGTACTGCCGGTGTCCTAGCCGTCAATCCACGCATCGGGCTCTTCGGGGCGACGAGAGTCGGTATGCTCTGGGCTCCATGGCTTACACCGTTCTGGCACGTCGATATCGCTCGCGCTCGTTCGATCAGGTTGTCGGGCAGGACGCCATCGCGCAGACCCTCAGGAACGCCATCGAGCAGGAGCGCGTCGCGCACGCGTACCTGTTCGTGGGCACGCGCGGTGTGGGCAAGACATCGATGGCCCGCATCTTCGCCAAGGCGCTCAACTGCCCGAATGACGAGCCCGAGGATGTGGCGCGAGCGATCATGGAGGGTGGCGACTCGGACGTGATCGAGATCGACGCGGCCTCGAACAACAAGGTCGAGGAGGCGCGTGAGCTGATCGCCAACGCCGTCTACCGCCCGCTAAGGGGCAAGAACAAGATCTACATCATCGATGAGGTGCACATGCTCTCGAAGGCGGCGTTCAATGCGTTGCTCAAGACCATGGAGGAGCCCCCCTCGCACGTGAAGTTCATCCTCTGCACGACAGAAGCGGAGAAGGTGCCAGCGACGATCCAGTCGCGCTGCCAGCGGTTCGACTTCAGGAACATCTCGCAGACGCAGATCGGCGAGCACCTGGCGAGCGTCCTCGAGGCGGAGGGTGTGGAGTCGGATACCGAGCTGGTGAATATGGTCGCCCGCATGGGTGCCGGGTCGATGCGTGACGCGCTCTCGCTGCTCGATCGTATTCTGGCGGCGACGCCGTCCGGCGAGACACCGACACGCGAGACGCTCGAGAAGCTCTTTGGGCTGCCGCCGCAGGATGTCATCCTCGATATGGTCGAGAGCCTGCGGGATCAGGACTGCAAGGGCACGCTCGAGTGTGGCGACGCGCTGCTACAGCGTGGCATCACGCACGAGCAGGTCATCGGCTCGCTGCTGGACGTGCTGCACTCGCTCCTGCTGGTGCGCACGTGCGGCGCCGACTCGGGGCTCGTGGACGCGTCGGGAGCATCACGCGAAAGGCTTCAGGAACTCTCGGGCGCGTTCGAGCCCAACGCGCTCGTGCACATGATGGTGCTCTGCGAGAGCGTGCAAGGCAGATTGCGTCATGCCGCGGCGCCACGCGCTCTGTTCGACGCGCTGCTCGTACGTCTTGCGACGACGGAGCAGGCGGCACAGGCGGCGACGCTGCTCCAGGCCTCGGGCTCGAAGGGGCCACCGCCAAAAAAAGCCTGAGGGCGGGCACGGGCAGATCGTCGCGGACGATCGAGAGCAAGCCCGAGCCCGCCGCACCGGAGCTCGCCCCAGAGACGACGAGCATCAGCGAGACGGATGATCTGGAGTCGATCTGGCGGAAGGTCCAGGATGCTGCGCAGGGGCGTTCGTACACGGAGTCGCTCGTCGAGCCGCTGAAGCTAACGACGTACGGCGACGGGCGCGCGACGCTGTCGATCAGCGATCGCTCTCTGTTCAAGTTCTCGAAGGACCGCTCGAAGGATCTCGGAGAGTTGTTCAAGCAGGCGATCGGCAAGGTGGTGGACGTCTCGATTCGACTCGACGCCGATGCACCACGTGTGGATCTGCAATCGGTGCGCGAGGAGGACCGCAAGGCGATGCAGCACCCGCTGGTCAAGGACGTGCAGGAGCTCTTCGACGCGCAGGTCGTTGAGATCGAGCGCGTGCCCTCGAAACCACGAAAGGCCACTTAGATGTTCGACCAGCTCAAGGCGATGGGGGCCGTGGCGGGCCTGCTCAAGAACAAGGACAAGCTCCGACGCATGGGTGAGGAACTCAGGGCGACGCTCGAGGAGACCGTCGTTGTCGGCGAGAGCGGTGGCGGCGCGGTGCGCGTGCGGATGAGCGGTCGGATGCGCGTGCGTGAGATCACGATCGATCCGGCGGTGCTCTCCGGACTTCAGGACGAGGCGTCACGATCGCAGGCGGAGACGCTGGTGGCAGAGGCGATCAACGACGCGCTCCAGCAGGCGGAGCAGGTCGTGAAGCGGGAGTCGGCTCGCGCTGCCGAGGAGGCGGGCCTGCCACCCATGCCGGAGCTCGAGCGGATGGCCGATTCGTT
>JBICIA010000025.1:0-23392 GCA_043101425.1 Phycisphaerales bacterium JB043 | reverse complement strand
GAGTGGGAGCGTGTTTTTTCCTTTGCTCCTGATCATGCTCATCGGTATACACGCATAGGATTGGATCGTTTGCTGCCACGCCCGGTTGGGGAGCCGGGCACGCATCGGAGAAAGGAAGAGAGATGGCCAAGCTATGCGTGCGTGTCCTGAGTGTCGTGGTTTGCGTCCTTGTGGCGACTACCTCCGTTGCGGCAAAGAAACCGCTCGATCACGATGTCTACGACTCGTGGAACAGCATCCAGCGTGTCGGTGTGTCCGACGATGGTCGGTGGGTGATGTACACGCTGACGCCCGGGTGGGGCGACTCGACATTGGTGTTGGTCAGCGCAGAGGGCGCGGTGGAGCATCGGGTGCCACGCGGATCGCAGGGTGTGTTTGCCGCGGACTCGCGCCATGCGATCGTCAGGGTGGAGGCTAGCAAGGAGGAGGTTCGCCAGGCCACGATCGATAAGGTCGAGAAGGAGCAGCACCCCAGGCCCTCGATGGCGATCGTGGAGCTGGGGACTGGGCAGATCACCACGATCGAGAACGTGACATCATTCAAGGTGCCAGATCGTGAGCTGTCGTATCTCCTCTATCACTTGGGCACGCCGCAGGACGATGAGTCCGAGGATGAGACTTCGGGTGAGGAGGAGGAGCAGGCCACGTCTGGTGAGGAGGTGGCCAAGGAGCCAGCTCCGGCGCCATTGGAGCCGGCGAGTGAGCCCGAAGCGCGACACGTGCGCACGGAGAAGGAACCGGCTCCGGAACCCGAGCCGGCCCACGAGCCAGAGCCTGAGCCTGAATCCAAGCCAGTCGCGGAGCCAGAAGGCGAGGCGAGTGAGAGCGACGAGGCCGACGACAAGAAAAAGGAGAAGAAGGCGGGCACCAGGCTGGTGCTCCTGGACCTCGGTTCCGGGGTCGAGACCGTCATCGAGAACGCCACGTCGTATGAGCTCTCGGAGCGCGGCGAGCTGGTTGGCGTGACCCTATCCACAGAGGACGGCGCTGGCGACGGCGTGCTGGCACTGCGGGTGTCGTTGGACGATGAGGCGATCACGGTCGAGCAGCGCACGGTGTTCGAGGGTGAGGGGGAGCTCGCGTCGCTTGCGGTCGCCAGGACCGGCTCCGTGCTTGGTTTTCTTTCGAATCGAGACGAGTACGACGAAGAGGAACCGCGCTATGTGCTGTACGCCTGGGAGGAGGATGACGAGGAGGCGCGACAGATCATCGCCCCCGGTCACGAGGTTCTTCCACGGGACTGGATTGTCAGCGAGCACGCGAGTCTGACGCTCTCGGAGAACACGAGACGCCTGTATTTCGGCATCGCGCCGCCTCCGATCGAGGAGCCCGAGGAGGAGATCCCAAGCGACGAGCAGGTCCACGTGGATGTGTGGCACTATCGCGATCTGGAGATCCAGCCCTACCAGCTCGAGAACGTCGAAGATGAGCGGAAGCGATCGTATCTGGCGGTCGCGCATCTGGATGAGGACGACACGATCGTGCGGCTGGGTGATGAGCGCTTCCGGGATGTCACCGTGGGCGAGACCGGTGATGACCGCTACGTGGTGCGGGCCACGACGATCCCTTACCGAAGGATGCTCTCGCACGACACGCAGATGTACTCGGACATCTCGATCGTGGATGTGCGCACGGGCGAGACCCGTCTGACGCATCAACGCGTTCGCGCGTGGGGCGGCGTGCGCCTCTCGCCTGGAGGAGGCTACGCGTACTGGTTCGATCTGGAAGCACAGCAGTGGTACACGCTCTCGCTACGCTCCGGTGAGAGCCGGGCTGTCAGCGAGGGCGTCGAGACGTCGCTGGTCAACGAGCTGCACGACGCGCCGTCACTCCCGGGCGCCTACGGCGTTGCTGGTTGGGTCGGCGACGACGAAGCCATGCTCATCTACGACCGATTCGACATCTGGGCTGCTGATCCGGACGGCTTCTGGAGCCCGCGTTGCGTCACGGATGGTGTGGGGCGCGATGAGGGCATTCGCTTTCGGGTGATCGACACGGATCCTGATGAGCCGGCGCTCGATCCCGACGAGCCGCTGCTGCTCAGCGCTTTCGTGGAAACCACGAAAGAGAGTGGCTTCTACCAGGATGCGATCGAGGGTAACGACGACCCGAAGCGGCTCGTGAGAGGGCCCAAGCGCTGGCGATACGTTGGCAAGGCCAGGGACGCGAGAACGGTTGTGGTCACGCGCGAGGATTTCATCGAGTTCCCCGACCTGCTTGCCACCGACCTGCGCTTCGAGACGTTCGATCGCCTCTCCGACGCGAACCCCCAGCAGGAGGAATATCTGTGGGGAACTGCCGAGCTCGTCGAGTGGGTCTCGAACGATGGGGAGGCACTGCAGGGCATCGTGTACAAGCCGGAGGATTTCGATCCGTCGAGGCAGTACCCGATGATGACGTACTTCTACGAGCGCAACAGCCACACGCTGCATAATCACATCATTCCGGCGCCGCATCGATCGATCATCAACCACAGCTTCTACGCCAGCCGTGGGTACGTGATCTTCGTGCCCGATATCCCGTACATCGAGGGCTATCCCGGGGATAGTGCGATGAACGCCGTCATGCCCGGCGTGCTCAAGATGCTGGAGACTGGGTACATCGACCGGGAGCGGCTGGGCATCCAGGGCCACTCGTGGGGTGGCTACCAGATTGCCTACATGATCACTCAAACGGATCTGTTCACGTGCGCCGAGGCGGGAGCGCCCGTTGCGAACATGACCAGCGCGTACGGCGGCATCCGATGGGGCTCGGGCATGAGCAGGCAGTTCCAGTACGAGAAAACACAGAGCCGCATCGGCGGCACCTTGTGGGACGCGCAGCAGACCTACATCGAGAACTCGCCTCTCTTTTGGGCGAATCGCGTCAACACTCCGTTGCTGATCATGCACAACGACGAGGACGGCGCTGTGCCGTGGGAGCAGGGTATCGAGCTATTCATGGCGCTGCGCCGGCTGGGCAAGCCTGTGTGGATGATCAACTACAACGGGCAACCGCACTGGCCCAATACCTGGCACACGAGGAGCGACTGGGCCAGGCGCTTGCAGCAGTACTTCGATCACTACCTCATGGACGCGCCCGCGCCTGTGTGGCTACGTGACGGCGTGCCCGCCGTACGCAAGGGCACAACGTTCGGTTTCGAGCTCACTGATTCCGATGAGCCGATCGACCTGCCGTTGGAGCACGCGCCCGAGCCATCGTCGGATGAGGGGCGATGAGCTGAGAGATTCATGTTCAAAGCGGATGGCTGGTGGCACTCAGCCTGAAAGCTGGGGCCTCTAATTCCTCATACGATGATGTCATGATTCATGTCAATGGGGTTTCCAGGCGATTCGGGTCGCTGCTGGCGGTGGACGATGTCTCGTTCGAGCTCGAGCCTGGTATCGCGTTCGGGCTGCTTGGACCGAATGGTGCGGGCAAGTCCACGCTCATCAATATGATCGTGGGTCTGCTGGAGCCGGACGAGGGTTCGGTCGTGATCGGTGATACGTCCTCACGCAGCGAGGCGGCGCGGATCATCGGGGTCGCGCCGCAGGAGCTGTCGCTGTATCCCGAGCTGACGGGGGCTGAGAATCTGCGGTTCTTCGCCTCGCTCTACGGGTACACACGACGGTCACTGAACGATCGAGTCGAGTGGGCGCTCGATTTTGCCGGGCTGACAGACAGGGCGGGCGATCACGTCGACGAGTACTCGGGGGGTATGCAGCGCCGCCTGAACCTTGCCTCGGCGCTGATACATGAGCCCAGCATCGTGCTGCTTGATGAGCCGACTGTCGGTGTCGACCCTCAGTCGCGGAATCATCTGTTCGAGTGCATCGAGCGATTGCGTGAGGAGGGGCTGACCATCCTGTACACGACCCACTACATGGAGGAGGCGCAGCGCCTATGCGACCGTGTCGCGATCATGGACAACGGACGCATCCTTGATCTGGACTCGGTCGAGGGCCTCATCGGGCGCCACGGCGGTGACTCCGTGCTCAGGGTCGAGCTCCATGGCGAGGTGGAGCCGTCGGGCGATCTCCCGGGAGTTCTGGAGGGATCCACGCTGCGACTCGAGACCAGCGATCCGGTCGCGGCGATCAACTCGCTGCACGAGCGACGCATCAGATTCACGAGCATGGAGCTATCGCACCCCGATCTTGAGTCCGTGTTTCTGTCGCTCACCGGTCGCCAGCTGCGAGATGACTAGGGAGATACTCGATGCGCAACGTCATCTCCATGGCCCTCAAAGATCTGCGCCTGCTGTGGCGCGACAAGTTCGGTGTGTTCTGGATCCTGCTGTTCCCGCTCGTGTTCGCGCTGTTCTTTGGCACCATCTTCGGCGGCGGAGGATCTGGCGGAAGCTCTGGCATGGATGTCGCGTTCGTGGACCTGGATAGCTCGGAGGCGTCGGGAGAGTTCATCGAGCACCTGACGAGCAAGGACGCGATCGACCAGGAGCTGGCACCGGAGGGGCAGGCGTGGACGCTGGAGTCGGCAACGGAGGCCGTGCTGTCGGGCAGAGCGGTCGCGTACGTCGTGATACCCAAGGGATTCGGCGACACGGGCGGCATGTCGATGTTCATGAACGAGACCCCGGAGATCGAGGTTGGTGTCGACCCGTCTCGCTCGGCGGAGAAGGGGATTCTCGAGGGGCTGCTGATGGAGGCCTCGTTCCAGAGGCTGCAGGACAGCTTCACGAACCCCGCCTCGATGCAGACGGATCTGGATCTACTCAAGAGCCAGGTGTTAGAGGATGAATCGATAAGCGATCAGTGGCGCGACACGCTGATGACGCTGTATGACTCGCTCGACACGTTTTCCGTGATGGCCGACGACGCCATCGAGGAGGAGGAAGATAGCGGCGATGGGGAGGGCGAGGCGCCGGACCTGTCGCCCGTGACCATCACGCATACCGATCTGGTCGAGCGCGACGATGGGCCGCTGAACGCGTATGAGATCTCGTTCCCGCAGGCGATCGTGTGGGGCATCATCGGTGCCGCGGCCGGGCTGGCGATGCTGCTCGTGCAGGAGAAGACCCGTGGCACATGGGTGCGACTGAGGCTCGGCCCGCACTCGATGGTGCACATCCTTGCGAGCAAGGCGCTGTCGTGCCTGCTGACGTGCATGATCACCATCGGGTTGCTGATGGTGATCGGGCACGTGCTGCTGGGCGTGCGCGTGCACTCGTGGTTGCACATGGTGATGTCGATCGTGAGCAGCGGTGCGTGCTTCACGGGGCTGATGATGATCTTCGCGACACTCGGCAAGACCGAGCAGGCCGTCGCGGGCTGGGCCTGGGGTGGCATGATGCCCATGGCGATGCTGGGCGGCGGGATGGTGCCGCTGATGATGATGCCAGGGTGGATGCAGCGTCTGAGCAGCATCTCGCCCGTGAAGTGGTCGGTGTACTCGATGGAGGGCGCGATCTGGCGTGGCTTCTCGTTTCAGCAGATGCTGCTGCCGTGCGCCATCTTGCTAGCGGTTGGTGCTACGGGGTTCCTGATAGGTCTCGTCGTGCTGCAGCGTCGAGAGGGCTGACTCGCCGGTGCGATGTGTGTGAGACCGGGCTCAGTCGCCTCACGTGTGTTTCCTCAAAGGAGGGATGTGTTCACTGCAAGAAGTGACCAATCGGGCCAATCGGGATCCACATATCAGCCGATGGAGTGGCTATAGTGTCCCAATCACCAGTGGCCCCATCGTTTGTCCATTCGTATTGAATGATCACACACCGGGAATCTGCTGGACCCCATCGCCGCGTGTGTTGCGATGGTTCACCAGCCCGGTCCTTCTTGAGCCAATTCGGATATTGGTCTCTGATCGTCGGCATGACTCGACGCGTTGCTTCGCTTCGCGCCAGGAGATCGTTCTTTGTCTATCACTTTTTCGTCGTTGCAGTTGAGCAAACGCATTCTCGATAGCGTGTCTCAGGAGGGGTACGAGCATCCGACGCCTATCCAGGCGAAGTCGATTCCCGCTGTGTTGGAGGGGCGCGACATCTTCGGGTGTGCGCAGACCGGCACGGGGAAGACGGCGGCGTTCGCACTGCCCTTGATCCACAGGCTGCACGAGGCACCAGTGGACAAGACGCGTCGTGGGCGCGTGCGTCCTCGCGCGTTGATCCTCTCGCCCACGCGTGAGTTGGCCGCCCAGATCGATGAGAGCATCGGTGTGTATGGGAAGTACACATCGCTGCGGAACACGGTGGTCTACGGCGGCGTCAAGCAGTTCCGCCAGGTGCGTGCGCTGGAGAGAGGCGTCGATGTTCTGACGGCCACGCCGGGCAGGCTCATCGACCTGATGCAGCAGGGGCACGTCGATCTGCGGGGCATCGAGATATTCGTGCTCGATGAGGCGGATCGCATGCTCGACATGGGCTTCATCGAGCCGATCCGCCAGATCGCGCGTGCGTTTGCCAAGAAGCCGCAGACGTTGCTGTTCTCGGCGACGATGCCCGAGCCGATCATGAGGCTGGCCGACACCCTGCTGCGCAGGCCGGTGAAGGTGTCGGTCGCGCCGGTGGCCACGACTGCTGAACTGATCGAGCAATCGGTGTGCTTCGTGCCGCAGGAGGCGAAGCTTGAGTTGCTTAAGCATTTGCTGCGTGATAGAGGCGTGACACGCGCGCTTGTGTTCTCGCGGACAAAGTACGGCGCGGACAAGCTTGCCAAGAAGCTGAATAACTCGAATGTCCGGGCTGCGGCGATTCACGGCGATCGAACGCAGCGTCAGCGCCAGCGGGCCCTGGACTCCTTCCGCCACGGGAGTTCTCGTGTGCTGGTGGCGACTGACGTGGCGGCGCGAGGGCTGGATGTCGACGACATCACGCACGTGTTCAATTACGACCTGCCCAACGAGCCCGAGGCGTACGTGCATCGGATCGGTCGCACGGGGCGCGCGGGAAGCGTTGGGGTGGCGATAGCGTTCTGTGATCAGAAGGAACGCGGCCATCTTCGCGCTATCGAGCGGTTGACGGGCGAGCGTCTCGAGCGGATGGAGGGACCGCCCGAGATCGTGCCCGTGACGCCTTCGACGGGGGATGAGGAATCTGCCTCGAGGAAGGGGCGTGCCGGCTCACGCGCGGGCGGCGGAAGAGGACCGAGGAGGTCCAACGCCAAGCCCAAGCCGCGTCGCTCGCAGGGCAACGTCAAATCGAACAATCAGCGCGCGCGGAAAGGCACTCACAAGAAGAAGCCGATGGGTAAGAAACGCGGGCGTCGTGTGAGGTAGCCGCCTTCGGTATTCGCCCAGGTGTTTGTCCTACCTAGTCCCTGAACTCTTCAAACACCGGTGTCGAGAGGTACCGCTCGCCGAAGCTGGCCCATATAGTGACGATCGTCTTGTTCGCGTTTTCCTCTCGTGCGGCGATGCGTGCGGCGGCGGTGACGTTCGCGCCGGTGGAGATGCCCGCGAAGATGCCCTCCTCGCGGATGAGGCGCTGGGTCATCTCGTAGGCGTCTTCATTCGTCACGGTCTCCACACCATCGAGCAGCGAGGTGTCGAGGTTGTCCGGGACGAAGCCTGCGCCGATGCCCATGATCTTGTGGGGTGAGGGCTCGCCCCCTGAGATAACCGGTGAGTCTGTTGGTTCGACCGCGAGGGCCTTGAGCTCTGGGTTCTTCGTGCGCAGGAAGCGTGTGGCGCCCGTGATGGTGCCACCGGTTCCGACGCCCGCGACGAGGTAATCGACATCGCCATTCGTCGCGTCCCAGATCTCGGGCCCGGTGGTCTTCTCGTGGATCGCGGGGTTGGCGGGGTTGTCGAACTGGCTTGGCATCCACGAGTGCGGATCGGCGTCGGCGATCTCGTTGGCCTTCTCGATGGCGGCGTTGACTCCCTCCTCGCCCGGTGTGAGCACGAGGGCGGCGCCGAGCGAGCGGAGGAGCACGCGGCGCTCGAGGCTCATTGTGTCGGGCATGGTGAGTGTGAGCTTGTAGCCTCTCGAGGCGCAGACGAAGGCGAGGGCGATGCCGGTGTTGCCGGAGGTTGGCTCGACGATGTGGGAGTCGGGGTTGAGAAGGCCCTTGCTCTCGGCGTCCGCGATCATCGCCTCGGCGATGCGGTCCTTGACGCTGCCCATGGGGTTGAAGGGCTCGCTCTTGAGGAGGACGGTCGCGTGCGACTCGGGCACGACCCGCTGGAGGCGCACGAGGGGGGTGTTGAAGACCGTCTCGGTGATCGTCGGCGCGTTGAGTGTGGTGCTCATGGGATGACTCCTTCGTGATGGCGGATGGTAGGTGTCCACCTACCAACAAGGCGAGAGATCGGTCCGAGGTCTGACACCAAAGTTCGCTGTTTTGTCAGCATGTGAGCTGGACCCCATCGTGCAGGGTGTCCAGCACCTGCAGCGCGTTGAGAGCGGCCCCCTTGCGGAGCTGGTCGCAGCAGGCCCAGAGCGCGAAGCGAGTGGTCGGTCTCGTGATCGAGGCCCGTACCGGACCGACACGGACGCGGTCGGTGCCCTGTGTGTTGAGGGGTGTGACGGGTGTGCTCGTGTCGAGGTCGATGTGCGGGCATGACGCGAGCAGCCTCTCGAGCACGGTGGCGGTGGATGGCGTTGCTGTCTCGATGACGATGGATTGCGCGTGGCACCGCTCGACCGGCACGCGGACACAGGTGGGGAGCACGTCGATGGTCGTGTCGCCCGTGATGCGGTGCGTCTCGCTGACCATCTTGAGCTCCTCGGTGCGGAATCCGGTCGCGGGGTCGCGTTCGGACTCGTGTGGGAAGAGGTTGAATGCGCAGCTGGTTGGAAATACCACGGGTGATGATTGCAGGCCGCGCAGCGATCGCTCCGTCTCGGATCTGAGCTCGGCGATGGCCGGCTGGCCGGCGCCGGAGACGGCCTGGTAGGTGCTAACTGTGATCGAGCGGATGCCGAGCCTGCGTCGGATGGGCTCGATAGCCAGGAGCATCATGATCGTGGAGCAGTTCGGGTTGGCGATGAGGCGAGGGCTGTCGATGTCGCTGAGCGTGTCGCCATTGATCTCTGGGATGACGAGCGGCACGTCGGGGTCTGCGCGCCAGGCGGAGGAGTTGTCGATGACAGTTGTGGCGAGTGAGCGGAGTGTGGGCGCCTCGTGACGGGAGAAGTCGGCTGACGTGCAGAGGATGGACGCGTCGGAGCCCGCGACGAGATCCGGTGCGTACCGCTCGATTGTGAGACGATCGCCCGCGTATGGGATGGACTGCCCGGCGGAGCGTGACGAGCCGAAGAGGCGGATCTGCTCGCGAGGATGGGATCGATCCTCGAGGATGGAGAGGGCCTCGCGTCCAACGGCACCGGATGCGCCGACGACGGCTACCGAGAGCTCAGACAGACTCACAGCACACCTCCTGGCGCGTCGCCTCGTCTGGGGTGTCGATGTGTTGGTGACGCAGGGCGTGCGCGCGGCTCAGCTCGAGGAGGTCGGCGAGCACGGATTCGGCGGTGGGCCATCGCCCGGCGCCCCTGGCGCGAGCGATCTCCTCCGACCCGTCCGCGTGGGTCAGCAGCAGCGCGTTCATCTCGTCCTCCAGATCGAAGAAGGGGCTGCTCGAGTCGACCGGCTCGAGGCGCACGCGTGCGCCTCTGTCGTCCAGCTCTGCGATGTGGCGGAGCCGGCTGCCATCAGTGTTGTGGGGGATGTGCGTCTCGTGCACCTCCTGGCGGTGGACGTACCGGCTGGCGCCCCGGAGCCCGGTGTGCTGCGCGAGAACGATCAGCTTGTCGAGGCTGTCGCGACCATCGAGATCGCGTGAGGGATCGGCCTCGGCCAGACCCAGCTCCTGCGCCCGGCGCACCGCCACGGCGAGTGTGCTGCCTGTGCGGGTCTGCTCGAGCACGTGGTTCACGGTGCCGTTGAGCACGCCTCTGACGCGCGTGATGCGGGCTCCGCGTGTGCGCTCGATGGCGGGAGCCGCTCCGCCCACGCTCGCTGAGGCAAGCAGCGAGACGCCGCCGTGCGAGGTGACGCGTCTGAACGACGCATCGTGGAGCGCGAGCGCGGACTTGTTCGCGGTCACAACGTCGCGCCCGGTCAGCAGCGCCTCGCAGATCAGCTCCGATGCCACGTCGGTGCCACCGAGCAGCTCGACGACGACATCGGAGTTGGTGATGCAGTTCCACGGGTTGTCGGACACGTCGAGCCCCTGGTCCCGCAGCTCCTGCTGGCGTGTTGGCTTGCGACACGCGGCGTGCGTGATCTCGAATAGCTCTGGGAGGTTCAGGAGGTGCTCGATGACGCCTCCGCCGACGGTGCCGGCGCCGGCGATGCCCACTCGAAGACGTTGCGGCGTGTCGTGTCGATCGGTGCGGATGCTCGGCACGTCCCCGATGCGCGTTGGGCGCACGCCATTGAGACGCGTCAGCTCGAACGTGAGCCCGTGACGCTGGGCGACTTGGATCGCCTTGTGATGCAGGATCGAGCCGTCGGTCGCGAGCGCGTCCTCGTATGAGCAGGTGTCGTACCGTCGGGCGAGAGTTGGCTGTGACGACGGGTCGTGCGTGTAGAGCCCGTCGACATCCTTGATGAGGCGGCATCGATCCGCGTTCAGCGCGTGCGCAAGGAACAACGCGGTCGTGTCGGAGCCTCCGCGTCCGAGCGTGACCGGTCGCGCGTGCGTGTCGAGGGCAGTGAATCCGGGAACGATCGCGATGGCGCCGCTGTGAAGTGCGTCGCGGAGAGGCGAGGTGTTCAGATCGACCGGGTCTGCGTCGAGCGGATCTCCCCGCGCGATGAGGCCGATTGCGGCGGGCGAGAGAATGCTGGCCGGGAGTCCGATGCGATCGAGATAGACGCCCAGGAGCGCGGCGGATTCGGCCTCGCCCAATGAGAGCATCGCGGCGCGCGCGTGGGGTGTTGGTCGTGGTGAGAGCCTCCGGCATGACTGTTCGAGAGCGTCGGTCCTGGTAGCCAGTGCCGACACCACCGCGACGACCCGCCAGCCCTCGCGGTGCCATCGGTAGATCTCGTGCACAGCAGCTTGCAGGCAGCTCTCGTTCAGCAGGACGGAGCCACCGAACTTGAGGACGATGAGGGGATGCTCAGGCATGGCAGCACACCTCCTGCTCGATGCTATCGCGCGTGGTGCGCGGATCCGCGGCGGCGCACAGGGCACGCGCGATGTCGTCGATGATGGCGTCGGCGGGCTCGAGTCCGACAGAGAGCCTCAGCAGCCCGTCGCTGATGCCCACGCTGAGTCGCTCCGCGAGCGGGACGTCGGCGTGTGTCATTGTTGCGGGGTGCGTCAGCAGCGTCTCGACCGAGCCGACGTGCTCGACGAGCGTGCACAGCTCGAGCGCCTCGGTGAACCGTCTCGCGCTCTCGAGCCCGCCCTGGATCTCGAAGGAGACGACCGCGCCATCGCCATCCGGGTGCTGGCTCGCGGCGATGGCGCGCTGCGCGTCCGCCTGGAGAGAGGGGTGGTAGGTTGTCTCGACGTCGGGATGGTCGTCCAGCCAGCGGGCGATGCGGGACGCGGAGGCGGATTGCGTCTTGATGCGCAGCGGCAGCGTCTTGAGCCCGTTGCGCGTGAGCCAGGCGTTGAGAGGGGTCTGGATGGAGCCGGTGCACTTGCGGATATATCGGAATCGATCGGCGAGCGCCTTGTCGCGTGTGACGAGCGCGCCGCCCATCGCCAGCGAGTGGCCATCGATGAACTTGGTGGTCGAGTAGACGGAGATGTCCGCGCCCAGGTCCAGCGGCTGCTGGAGGATGGGCGTGAGAAACGTGTTGTCGACCGCGAGCAGCGCACCGGCGTCGCGCGCGATGCGGGCGCAGGCGGCGATGTCGGTGAGCTCGAGTGTCGGGTTGGATGGAGTCTCGACAAGAATGAGGCGCGTCGACGGGCGCAGCGCGGACCTGATTTCTTCTGGTCGCGTGGCGTCGACGAACGTGCCTCTGATGCCCAGATCGGGGAGCAGGTCCTGCAGGAGTCGCGTCGTGCCGCCGTAGACACCGCGTCCGCAGACGACGTGGTCGCTCGCCTTCAGGAGCGAGAGGAAGAGCGCGGTCTCCGCGGCGAGCCCGGTCGCAAAGCAGACCGCAGGCTCGGCTTGTTCCAGCTCGCCCAGTGCCGTTTCGAGGTGCGAGACGGTCGGGTTGGAGACTCGTGAGTACTGATGTGGTGGGTTGGTGCCCACCGACGAGCGGACGAACGTGGTCGATTGCTCGATTGGTGGCGCCAGCGCTGTGCCGTCGGTTGCGGTTCGCCCCGCGCCCAGACAAGTGAGGCTGGCCTGGTCGATGCGGGAGTGAGCGATAGCGTGTCTCATGCTGTGAACTCCTTCACAGCATCGAGAGCATCCAGTGTTGGCGTGTGGTGCGGCAGCATCACCGCGAGTTTGTCGAATCCTGCGAGGCAGTTCCGACCACATCGTTCCCCACGCCGGGGCTGGTCTCGGCACCGTGGCTGCGTTGTCAGCTCGGTTGCCGCCCAGGCCCTGTGAGACAGCCTGGGACTCTTGATGCGAGGGACAGGCTAGCCATGTTGTCCGAGAGTGTCAATACGATGCATCACTCTGACCGAGATCTTCTGGCCGAGTTGATATCGAACATGTGTTTTCCGATGTTGCTTGTTATCGGCGTCTGCGTCGAGCAGCGGAGAGGCCCGTCAGCACGAGGGCCGTGCCTGTCATTGGTGATGGGATGATTGTTGTGGTGACGGGGGCGTCCGGAGTCGTCTCGAACGCGAGATACTCGACGTGGATGCCCGGGCCCGAGCGTGTCGCGTCCATCGAGAGTTGCAGGAAGCCATAGTGAGTGCTGCCCCCTGCATCGTTGAGAAGCAGCGCGAGGAATCCGAACTCGCCGGCGAAGTCCGGCTCCATCAGAATATTGAATTGGGAGGAGTCGAGGTATTCCTGCGGGGAGACCGGCAACTGCACTCCAACATCGAAGCGCATGGCGGACACGTCCTCGCCAGGCTGCGGGGCGATGGGTGGCGTGATGACGCCGATGCCCTCGACGTGAAGACCGCCAGTGAGATTGACCATGGAGTCGATGAAGTTGGAGAACTGCTGCTCGGTTGGCACATCGCCGGTCTCGAAGTATGTCTTGAGGACATCCCTGCTCTCGATAGGCCTGGCGAGGGTAGACGTCGTTGCGATTGAGGCGATCGACAGCGTGCCGTACGCGACTGCGAGTGGAACGAATCTCATTCGAATTCCTCTCTCCCCGGGAGATGGCGTGTCTCGATTCCCGGATACAGATTACGAGGAGAGATGAGACGTCACAAGAAAAAATTTCATTCTCGATTGAGTGGGTGATGGGACGAAAAGAGCTGCCTACCCGATTCCTCGTGGATCGAAGTACGCCTTGATCTCCTTGATCCTGCCGTCCTCGACGAAGACCCAATCGCAGGCCTCGTAGGTCGTGGTCGGCGTGTCGATCTCGTAGACGATCGCGGCGGTGTTGCCTTCGGCGATGACGCGCAGGATGCGCAGGGCCTTGGTGTTCTCCGCGGACTTCGGTTTGGTCATCTCGAGGTAGTGCTCGCGTCCCTCGATGCGTCCGAAGGGGGAGGTGTGGACGAAGTCGTCCGCTAGCGGGATGTCGTCGGGGCGCTGCTCGAGCCAGCAGGTGAGCCATTGCTCGGCGAGGTGGCGGGCCTGGTCGGTTGCGTTGGTCATACGTGCTTCTCCTTTCTCCGTGTGTGCGGACGCTCGTGAGTGTAGCGGGGTAGTATTGCGGTTGTCGCGAAGGAGGCGCCGCATGGACGAGCACACGGTTGTGGAGGTGAAGACGGACCCGCGTCCTTCGTGGGACGAGTATTTCCTCGGGCTTGCCGAGCAGGTGAGCATGCGCTCGCCCGATCCGAGCACGAGTCACGGGTGAGTGATCGTCGATAGCGGCAAGCGGGTGCTGAGCACGGGGTACAACGGGCCGGTGTCGGGGCTGCCGCACGAGATGGTCGAGCTGACGCGTCCGGAGAAGTACAAGTGGTTCATCCACGCGGAGGACAACGCGGTGGCGTTCGCGCGCTGCGATCTGCGTGGGACGACGGCGTACGTGACGGGCACGCCCTGCGCGCCGTGCTTCCGGCGCTTGCTGCAGGTCGGTGTCACACGGATAGTGCAGGGGGCGCGAGACTCGGCGTGCCTGACGGACGAGGAGATCGGCGCGTGCGAGCGGATGGCCGAGGCGCTGGGCGTGGAGTGGGTGCGTCCGGGGTGAGCGTGCGATCTGGGGTGGTGGCTGAATTTCCCAATCGAAAGTGCGAGATTGGACTCGAGATTTTTTTCTTGGTCCCAGAGAATGGTCGATGTATGGTGTCGTTGCAACAGGTAAGAGGGTTGCGTGTGTTTCTCCACGCTGTTCCCTGAGGAGTTGGTTCGACCACAACATTTTGCTCTGACGTTTGGCGCACTGGGAGGTGGCCATTGTTCACGTTCGCGAAGCGCGGGGTGTTCGTGTTGATAGGCGCGGGCTTGTGTCTCGCGGTTGAGAGCCCCGCGACGGGGCAGACGAAGCTGATGGCCTCGGATGGCGCGGCGTACGACTTGTTCGGCACGTCGGTCTCGATCTACGGTAACCGCGTGCTGGTGGGGGCCAACAGCGACGATGACGTCGCAATCAACACGGGCTCGGTGTACGTGTATACGACGCAGGATGGCGTGACGTGGGAGCAGGAGGCGAAGCTGACGGCCTCGGACGCGCGCCAGCTCGATCAGTTCGGCATGTCGGTGGCGCTCGTTGGTGACGTCGCGATCGTCGGAGCCCCGAGCGACGACGACGACGCGATGAGCAACGAGGGCTCGGTGTACGTGTTCCGTCGGGTGGGTGACTCGTGGATCCAGGAGACGAAGCTCCACGGGAGCGCGTCGCACAAGCGGAATCAGTTCGGTTTCGACGTGGCCTACGCCGGCGGGACGCTGCTGATAGGGGCGCCTCTCGAGTACGGCGGGGCGGATCAGTCGGGGGCCGCGTATGTGTTCACGCATAATGGGATCGCGTGGGTCGAGGAGGCTCGACTCGTGGCGCCCGATCCAGACGTGATGGCCAGCTTCGGTTTCGACGTGGCGCTGTCGTCCGATGGCGGCACCGCGATCATCGGCGCGCACATGCATGATGGCAGCACTGGCGTCAATCAGGGGGCGTCGTACGTGTTCGTTCGTGATAACGGCTTGTGGGTGCAGCAGGCGAAGCTGACGCCGGGCGATATCGCGGAGGACGATCGGTTCGGCTTCCCCGTTGCGTTGCAGGGCGACACGGCCTTCGTGGGATCGCACATGGACGACGACCTCGGATACAACTCCGGATCGGTGTACGTCTACGAGCGCGTTGGAGAGGAGTGGGTGGAGTCGCAGAAGATCGTTGCCTCGGACGGCGGATTGGCTGGGTTCTTTGGGCGCACGATCGCGGTGCGAGGCGACGCGCTGCTCATCGGTGCGCTCTCCGATAGTGGGTCGGCCTACGTGTTCAGGAAGACAATCAACGGCTGGGTAGAGAAGGCCAAGCTCGTGTCCTTCGATCGCACGTTCGGCTACTCGATGGCTGTGTGGGGCAACACGATCGTCGCGGGGGCCAACAGGGGTGGGGGCTCGTCGTCGGAGGGATCCGCGTACGTGATGACGATCGAGTCGTGCATGATGGATATCGTCAGGGAGGGTGTCGTCCATGGCGCGATCGTCAACGGCTCGGACCTTGGCATCCTCGTGTCCAACTGGGGCAAGCCGGGCATGACCGACTTGAATGGCGACGGCGTCACGGACGGCGATGACCTCGGGCGTCTGCTGTATGGCTGGGGTATCTGCCCGGATTGAGCGCGTCAGTCGGTGGCGTTGAGGATGATGCCCAGGAGGCCGTCGGGCCCGAAGTAGAAATCGGCGCTGCTCGAGTCCGCGGGATGAACTCCGAACGCGTCGAGATGATTGGGCGAGAGCTCGATGCCGTTGTGGGTCTGGAATCCGTGCAGCGCGCTCACCGATGCGACGGACACTCTGCCACCCGCGAGCGGGAGCCACGCTGAGACCCACGCGCTCTTCCAGTATGTGTTGTCGATGGTGTCGGTGCACCAGAGTTGCGAGAAAAGATATTGAGGTGGCGGGATGGCGCGTGACGTGTAGAGAGAGTCGATCTGGCTTATGAGCGACAGGAAGTGCGCGTTCAACGAGGCGGGCGATGGTGATGATGGGCCATCGTTGTGCCCCAGGCTGATGAGGATCAGATTGGGCCATTCGGAGTCGTTGAGCGTCAGCGCGTCCAGGTAGTCGCCGAGGTTGCTCCAGGAGAACGTGCCGGGCGTGGTCGTGAGCGAGCCGGTCGCCCACTCGGAGAGCCTCGAGCCGGCGAGATAGATGTTGCCCACGATCCATGGTCTGTCGGTGACGGGTGCGCCCGATTCTGTTTCGAGGTAGAGCACGCCATGATTGATGAACGAGCGTGCGCTGATCGGCGCGTTCGAGGAGATCGTGAGGCGCGTCAGCGCTGCTGGCGATGGCCCGAGCGTGTCGTGGAGCATCGCGTAGCCGCCGCTGTTGGTCGTGACCGGTGTCAGCGTGGTGAGGACGCCTCCCGCGCTGAGCTGGTATTGGAACGAGTCGATGATTCCCGGCCCGCCGTCTTGATAGACGAGGCGTGCCTGGATCGGGGTGTTGATCCACTTTGAGTTCAGGTTCGAGTTCTGTCGCATCTCGAAGTGCGCGATCGGGACGCCGCTCCCGAGAGTTGGGATGGTGAATTCCTCGGATTGCGTGATGATCGAGTGCAGGCCCGTAGAGAACGTGTCCGCGGGTTTGATCGCTGCCTCGCTTGCGGGGCTCACGGCGATCGAGGAGAAGCCCGTGGAGAATGGCGCCGCGATCGTCGGGGGAGCGGGGAGGGCGCCGAAGTCGAGCGTGGGTTCCCACGTGCGGATGATCGAGGCGTAGAGACGCGCCACGGACATGGATGATTGTGAATCGCCGATGATCAGCGCGCGCGCGTGGTCAGGAGACGCGCCCGTGAGCATGTCTCTGACGACGACGAGGTTGGCGTGGGTCGGCACGTTCTCGCAGATGCCCCATTGGGCCAGAAGCAGGCCCAGGTCTGCACCGTCGACGATCAGATCGTTGTTGAGATCGCCCTCGGATGGGCCCGTGGTGCCCCAGAGACCGAGCAGGAGGCCCAGGTCCTCCGCGTCGATGATGTGATCGTCGTTGAGATCGGGCGGGCACATCTCCGAGGCCAGTGCGCATGGCACGTGGGTCAGCGTGACAGCGACGGGCAGCAGCCAGAGGCGGCGCGCTGTCCCTCGTCTCTGCGCGGAAAAGAGTGTCTCGAGCATGGCCTCCACCTCCATCCGTGCGTTGTCCGGATGCGTGGAGACATATCAGAAATACAAGCCAGTAATTTTTATAAAATGACGACATGTAGTCACTGGCTCACAAGACAGATGACGGCGTTATGTCATCGTTATGCCAGCGCGTAGCGCGGGTCACTGACGACAGTGCGTCAGTGCCCGCGCAAGAGGAGTTGAGTCGGAGTGAGCGTGATCAGGCGAGCACTTTGTGATCACGGAGGATTGAGGCGGCTGTGTCAAGCACGCGTTCGCGCAGCTCGAGCGGCTCAAGGACCCTGCAGTGCGTGCCGAGGCTCAAGACCCAGCTGCCGATCTCGTCGAGTCCGTCGACTGTGAAGCTCAGGATGGCGGTTGAGTCGTCCTGCTCGATGGTCGCCTGCGTGTGGTGCCACTGGATGTCGAGCACGTCGTGCAGCGCGCGCGTGTCGATCTCGATCCGGACCCGGTGGGTCGTGCGCCCGCATCGGATCTCCCAGGCGTTGCCGAAGTAGGCGTCGGGAGAGAACTCATCGGGAATGGTGAACGAGCCATCCGTGGGCTCGAGGCGCTCGAAGCGCGAGAGCCTCAGGTCGATCACCCGTCTCCAGTTCGCGTGATGTCCGATAGCGTGCCAGGCGCGCCCGGCGAACATGAGTGCATAAGGATGGAACTCGAATGGCTCGCTGGGGTGTCGCCCAGATCTCTGGCATACGCCGTCGTACTGGCACAGCAGGGCGCGACAGCTCGCGATCGAGGCCTGGACGCGTGTGAAGACGTCGTGGATGCCGTCGTGGGACTCGGTTGGCGGCAGGCGGATCGAGAAACGATCGTGGGCTTGTGTGACGTGCTGGCGGACGTGCTCGGGGAGCTGCGAGTGGATCTTCGAGAAGGCCCGGCGTGCCGGTGTGAGACATGGGATCGCGTTGGAATCGACCACGTGGCGACACAGGAGCGAGAGCGCGAGAGTCTCGTGCTCGTCGAGATTCGTCGGTGGGAGGAAGAACGCGCTGTCGATGGCGTAGCCGCCTGCGTCGGAGTGGAACGCGATGGGCACGCCGGCGCCGCGGAGCTCCTTGATGTCGCGATAGATGTTGCGCACGCTCGTGGCGCATTCCTCGGCGAGCTTCGCGGGTGTCCACCCTTCGCTGGACTGCGTCAGCAGCAGAATCCTGAGCAGCCTGTGGATGCGTGAGTAGCGCATGAGTAATGGCACTGTATCACATTAGAAAAAAACTGTTCATGTAATAACTAACAAAATGTCAACACTCGGCAACAACTTGGTAGGTGACACCTCATGGGTAGAATCTGGCTTGCGCAACTCACCGCATCAGGTCCCAGGCGTTCATGGCACGGGCAGTTCCCAGAGCACAACAGCGGCGCTGTCTGCCGCGTCCAATTTGATTGTGCTTGTGTCGGTGATCGAGGCGCCATCGCCCTCGCGCAACTCCATTCCGTTGAGAGTGACAGCGCCCGCGGTGACATGCAGCCATGCGGCACGCGCGTTGGCGAGCGGGTGCTCTAGCGTGGCACCAGACGCGAGTGATGAGACATACAGGCGAGCGTCCTGCCCTATGGTCAACGAGCCATCTGCCCCGTCGGGCGAGACGACCAGACGGAGCGTGTTTCGTCGTTCCTCTTCAGAGAAATGGTGCTGCTGATATCGCGGTTCCGTGTCGTGCTGGGCGGGGATGATCCACATCTGCAGAAAATGGAGCGGCTCGGAGCCAGAGGCGTTGAACTCGGAGTGAGTGACGCCCGTGCCGGCGGACATGAGCTGGATGTCGCCCGGCGTCATCTGCGAGCCGTTGCCCATGGAGTCCTTGTGCTCGAGAGTGCCCTCGAGCACGACGGAGACGATCTCCATGTTGTCGTGCCCATGGGTGCCGAAGCCCTTGCCCGGCGCGACGCGGTCCTGGTTGAGCACACGCAGGTGCGAGAAGCCCTTCCAGTCTGGATCGCGAAAGTGGCCGAAGGAGAAGGTGTGGTAGGTATCGAGCCAGCCGAGATCGAAGTGGCCGCGTTCGGTGGAGTGTCTGATGGTGATCATGGGCGAATGGTAGACGCCTCGGATACACAAGCGAGCCTGTGAGTATGGAGTTATAAAAAACACAACCCCACCAGTGTTAGCGGGGTTGCAAGAGAGGATACGGTTGATTGGGAAGCGATCAGCGCCGTCGACGCAGCGCGACTGCTCCCATGAGCGCCATCACGCTCGCGGTGGAGGGCGATGGCACGTCGATGATGAACTCGAACTCATAGAGAGTCAGCTCGTTGCCGGTCTGCTGGATGTTCATCGTGTAGTCGCCCGGGCCCAGCGGTGTCGCGAAGCCGCTGCCCCCGAGGGGTGCGGTGGCGAGGATGTCGAGCACGTTCGTCGCGGCGGTGGGGAAGAGCCCGCGATCCAGGTGCGACGCGCCGAGGAAGGAATCGACGGTGGTGAAGTCCGGGATGAGTGTGGACGTGCCGTCGTCGAGATGGATGAACCCGCGATCGCCGTTGCCTCCGGTGGCCTGGTCGGTGTACACGAGCAGGTGGATGGCGCTGAGGACGAGCCCGTCGGCGATGTTGAAGGTAATGAAGTCGCGTGTGTCACCGGTAGCCTGGACGGAGCCCGAGATGGTGTTCGATCCCAGGGCGAACGCGATCGACGTAGGGTTCAGGTGATCGGTGGACAGGTCGCCGTTGACGCTCTCGATCCACACGGGCGCGGCCGAGGCGGTGCTGGCGAGTACTACAGCTGAGGCGATGGCGTGTATTCTCATGTCTCTCTCCCAGCCCAGCCCACGAGTATGGTGCGTACGGCTCTCCTCCTGCTAGAACCACCTTATTACGAACCAGCCGTAAATCAAGGATATTCCACGAATCTGGAATTTATTGAGAGAGCAGCGTCTTGTGATGTATGGGTTTCGGTAGGATGGCCAGTAGAAACACCGTTCTGATCGAGCGAGAAAGGGTGCCACAATGCAACCCAAGGCGGCCACTGTCGCTGAGTATCTGGCAGAACTGCCCGACGATCGACGCCAGGCGCTCAAGAAGATCCGCGCAGAAATACGCAAGAATCTGCCCAAGGGGTACCAGGAGGGCATGCAGTACGGCATGATCGGCTACTACGTGCCGCACTCGATCTATCCCGACGGCTACCACTGCGACCCAACGCAGCCCGTTCCCTTCGCGTCGATCGGGAACCAGAAGAACCACATGGGGTTGTACCTGTTCTGCATCTACACGGACGATGGCCTCAAGGACTGGTTCGTCGAGGAGTGGAAGAAGAGCGGGTGTCGGCTCGACATGGGCAAGAGCTGCATCCGGTTCAAGTCGATCGACGACGTGCCGTTGGACGTGGTCGGCAAGGCGATCAAGAAGGTGCCGGTCAAGACGTTCCTGGTGAGCTACGAGGGACAGATCCCCGCGAGCAAGCGGAAGAAGTAGCTGGTGTTGCTTTACCTGTGCGCATTCTCCAGTGATTGATCGAGCATTTCGATGAGCTCCTCGCGTGTCAGCTCGTAGGGCTGGTCGTTGTTGACCTGCACGATGCGGTTGAACATGGTGCGCAATGTGATGCGCGCCTCGTTGGCGTTGGGCACGACCATGTAGCGACGCTTCGGATCGGGGCTCGTCATCGCGTCGAAGAACGCCTCGGCGACCTCGTAGGGCTCCTTGTACTGTGAGCGATCGCCGTCGCCATCGGCCATGCGGCTCATCTGCGCCTCGAAGAGCGAGCCCTCGGCGCTGTAGCCGGAGTCGCGCATGCGCTGCACGAGGCTCTTGCCGATGGCCGAGTTGTAGTTGCCCGGCTCAATGACGCTGACCGTCACGCCCAGCGGCTCGAGTTCCATCGCCAGCGCGTCGGTGTACGCCTCGACCGCGAACTTGCTCATGGAGTACGCGCCGCCCAGGCCCCACGAGAGGAAGCCGGAGATCGAGCTCGTGGTGCTGACGCGTCCGCCGCTCTCGAGCAGCAGCGGGGCGAACGCCTTCGTGACGCGGTACGGTCCGTAGACGTTGACGTCGAGCTGGAAATCGAGGTCTTCCTCGGTCAGCTCGATCAGCGGGCCGACAACGGCGACGCCCGCGTTGTTGATCAGCCCGTGGAGCCCGCGCCCGCCCGCGCGGACTTGCTCGACCGCGGCATCGATCTCGTCCTGCTTGGTGACGTCGAGCCTGACGGCCTCGATGTTGTCGATGGCGTTGAGCGAGTCGAGGTCGGCCTGCTTGCGCGCCCCGGCGTAGACATAGAACCCACGCTCGGCGAGCAGCTCGGCGGTGTGTCGTCCGATGCCGGTGGACGCCCCCGTGACGAGGATCGCCTTGCCCTCGGGGTCGACGGGCTGGGCGTCGTCCTGGGCGAGCGCGATGCCGGGTGCGGTGATCAGGATCAGCAGGGCTGAGATCGCGATTCGTGTGAGGTTTGTGTTCATGATCCTGAGGTCCTCCTCTGGGTGTTGGGTCTCATGGATACACTACCGGCGATCCGTCACGAGGTTGCGCACGACAAGAAGGAGAGGGGCCATGGGCGGTCAAAAGCGGGTTCTGTTCTTGTGCACGGGCAACTCGTGCCGGAGCCAGATGGCGGAGGGCTGGGCGCGCCATCTTCGGAGCGACGACATCGAGGCGTGCTCCGCGGGCACGGAGCCGGGTGGGCTGAACCCGATGGCGGTGCGTGTGATGGAGGAGGCCGGCGTCGATATCTCGGGCCATCGCTCGCGGCACATCGATGAGTTCACGGGTATATCGCTCGACTTGGTTGTCACTGTCTGCGGCAGCGCGCACGAGAGCTGCCCGGTGTTCTCAGGATCGACACGCGTGGTGCACCAGGGGTTCGACGATCCGCCGCACCTGGCGCGAGGTTTATCCGATGGCGACGCGCTCGAGATCTATCGGCGCGTGCGGGACGAGATCAGGGAGTTCGTGCGCACCTTGTGACTCGTGCTCACTCAGCGTGCGGTGAATCCGCCGTCGACCAGGAGCGATGTGCCGGTGGTGAACTTTGCGCCGTCGGAGCACAGGTAGAGCACCGCGTGCGCGATCTCCTCGGGCGTGCCAACGCGACCGACCGGGTGGAAGGAGACGAGGTCGGACTCTCCCATCCCCGTCTTCTCGACGAGTCGATCGGCCATGGATGTGTCGATCGCGGCGGGGTTGACCGCGTTAATACGGATCCCGGCCTCGGCGTACTCCAGCGCGGCTGTCTTCGTGAGGCCCATCACCGCGTGCTTCGACGCGACGTAGTGTCCCAGCCCAGGGAAGCCGATCACGCCGGCGATCGAGGAGCAGTTGACGATCGCGCCGCCCTCGCCTTGTGCGAGCATCTGCGGGATCTCGTATTTCATCGAGAGCCACACGCCCTTGACGTTGACGTTGTAGACGAAGTCGAAGTTGTCCTCGGTGGCGTCCGTGGTGGGAGAGAGTTCGCCCTCTACGCCAGAATTGTTGAACGCGATGTCGAGTCTGCCGAAGGTGTCGACGGTGTGTCTCACGGCGGACTCGACGTCCGACGCGATGGCGATGTCGGTCTTGATAAACGAGGCCTGCCCACCAGCATCGGTGATCGCCTTGACGACCTCGTTACCCTGGCCCTCGTTGCGATTGGCTATGACAACCTTGGCGCCCTCCTGCGCGAACAGGATGGCGGTGGCTCGCCCGATGCCGCGTCCGCCCCCGGTGATGAGCGCGACCTTGTCCTGGATCTGTCCCATTGTGAGTGTTCTCCTTTGTGTGTGAGCGGATCGTAGGCGCGCGACAAGGTTTGGCAATCCCGCGGTGTGTGAAGACTTCGTGCGATCGCATGGCTAAGTGTCTGAGCGGCGGGATGTTGCTCAGGAAACGGCTTGGTATACTCCCCCGACATTTTTGAGACCTTGCGAACCCTTATACGAGGCAGGCATGTCGCAGGCAGACACGCACGTGGCGCTCCCCCAGCGCCGATTCCGTGAGACACGACGCACCGACGCGTGGTGGGTGCAGCCCGTCGCGGTGGCAGCGGGTCTCTCGGCATTCATCATCTACTCAACCTGGGCGGCGCTGCAGGGCGCACACTACACGCACGTGGGATATCTCTCGCCCTTCTACTCGCCCGAGATCTTCGGCGACTCGTCGCACTCTCTGTTCGGACCGTTTCCGAGTTGGTGGCCCAGTTTCATACCCGCCTCGCCGGAGATCGGAAGAGCACACG
>JBICIA010000024.1:0-46099 GCA_043101425.1 Phycisphaerales bacterium JB043 | reverse complement strand
TCTATATCGGCAACATCGATTCCGGTGGCAAGCCGCATTGTTCCGTCCACTGTTTGTGACAATTGATACTGATAAAATGGCTCGCCCTGATTGAGATAGATTTCTACCCCTTGAGAAGTGAATGAGTTGATAATTGTGTCGTCGAGACCATCGGCATTCATGTCGTGGGCAGTCACTACACGAGAGCCTGGCTGCGCTGAGTGGAGCAGGCGCTCTTTGTGTGGGATCGACACTGAGTCCGGGGCGTTCAGAGTTGGCGTAGCGAGTACCAGCGACGCGTCCGGCTCGAGGGTTATTGAGAGGGGTTGGAATTCCAAGTGATTGGCGTCCAGGACAAGGGTGGAACGTGCGTGGAGTCTCATTGGCCCTGAGAGCTCCATGTCGTCACTGCTGATGCTTGCTGAGGAGTCCGCATTGATCCTGAGATGCGCCTCCTGCGAGAGAGATAGTGAATTGACGGAAGCCAGGTGCGAGCCGTGCAGCATCTCGGTTTCAGACGCGATGTCCAGGCCATTGGCGCCGTACGCGATGAGCGTGGAATCGCGTCCGGCGGTTACTCTTGAGTTGTTGCCCAGTGTTGCAGATTCACTGAGCAAGAGTAGAGCTGAGTCATCGAGGAGTTGGATCTCGCCCTGGATAGCCGCTTCACGCCCGACAATTGACAGTGTGGACGATGGGTTCACCTTCAGCGTCGACTGGAAATCTGCCGTGAGGTAATCCGATCTTATTGTCCCCCAAGCGCCGGTGGCGACCTCGAGGACTCCGCCGAGTGAGATGTCCGCACCGCGTGTCTGAAGAGTTGAGGCTTGTTCAAGAGTCCATGTCAAGGCCGCGAGCTGTTCTATGCTGGCGGTCGCGAGGAGGGTTTGCTGGGACGGGATCGTGAACGAGCCGGCGGCCTGAATCCCGATTGGTGAGGCCTCGATACGATCCTGCGGTATTGATTGAGCGAGGGCGCCCTGGAGTGTCAGAAACGAGGTGTTGGTCCTTGGGATGTGAACAGGACCACCGCCATAGAAGTGCATCAGCATTTCTATGTCGCCTTGGCTGACCCCTGCTCGCTGGCCTATTGTTCCTTGGAACGATTCAAAGCCCGGTCTCATTCTTATAGTAAAACAGTCGCACGACGCGAATGCGTACGATCCATAATGCATAAGAGATTGGAAGTCATAATCTCCAAACGTTGATGCGAACGAATGCGTGACGAAATTATTCTCTCTGCCAGCCTGAATATTGCCCCACAAAACCTCAACAAAAGTGTCTCTGTCCGGACGTTGATGCTCGTGCCAAAAACTGAGTGAGTGGAGCAGCTCGTGGATGATAGTTCCGTGAGTGTTCCAGCTTCGAATATTCACGAATTGCTCTCCGCCGATCATGCCAACATGGGCGGAGTTTCCCGTTGAGTTGCGGACGCGGATGTAATTCGGCTCCGTTGTTCGCTCAACGAACCGCACGTTGCTGACCCATTCGATCTCGTCCATGGCTGCCCGAGCGAGTTTTGCCCGGGTTGATGACACATCCAAGACGTACGGCACTATTCCATTTGGCCAGAAGTAGTCGTTCGAGAGTCCCCGGTAGCCGCCCGGTGGCACGAGGATCTCGCAGTCGATAGAGGCGTGATCATCGTGTGGTTGTGCGTTGTCAGCTCGCTCCTCATGGAGCGCACTGGCATCGGCTCGCTGGGCCATCGCGTGAGACGAGAACCCGAGCGCGACGGCTGGAAGAACGATGCGTGGTATAACGAAGCGCATGCGGCACCTCAGCGTGAGTCGAGAAACTCAGGGTATCGCATGCATCCTTGCGCTACAAGACGAATTTTTAGTTCCGAGAATGGCGCCTCACAGCCCCCCGACGCACAGGCCCCAGGCGCCGAGGAGGAGACCTAGGTCGGAGCCGTCGGTGGTACCGTCCCCGTTCAGATCGGTAGCGCCCGGGCTTCCCCAGCTACCCAGCAGGAGCCCCAGGTCCGAGCCGTTGACATCGTTGTCGCCATTGAGATCAAACTTGTTGTTAGATGTATCGACAACATAGACCTCCACGTGATCGAGCGCAGCCTCAACCAGCGAGCCGCCACCCGTGTCGCCCGCGATGAGGCGGATCTGCATGTTAGATGACGCGGTTGTGAAGTCATCGAGGCGCCACGTGCGGCGCTCCCATCCGAGGGTGTTCGTGGTGATCGTGTCGAAGGATGTCCAGGTGCCGGTTGCGCTCGACCAGACCTCGAACTCGAGCACATCATCAACGCTCGTGTTGCCATTCGATTCGTTCGAGTACCAGATGAATGCGCTGAGATAGACCGCGCCGCCGCTGCCATCGAATGAGGGTGACACGAGCGTGGTCACGCCACCGTCGATGTCGTTCGCGCCCACGCCAGCCCACGCAGAGGGGGCGTTCTGCGTGAAGAAACACGCGTCGTTCTCGTCGAGGGAGTCGAGCCCAGGTTGTGGCCCAGAAGGCAGCGGCACGCCACTCTCCCACATGCCTGTTGTTGCGGTGTCACCCGGAATTCCGAGCGCCCACGAGTGGTTGTCGCCGTCCTCGTAGAACGTACGTACCGCAGACGAGTGCACGATCGCGCGGAAGACCTCGACGGGCGCGTGGAGGGGTGTGTGCACGTGGAAGCCGGTGTCGTCGTCGGCGCCGATCCACCAGATGACCTCGCCGCAGTCGAGATTCGGGAAGTGCCCACGATAGAGATCGCCGGCGACATGCTGGAGCGGGAAATTGGTCTTGACGCCATCGATGAGCACGTGGAGCCAGTTGTTAGCGGGGCCGACGCTGTGTCCGTTGAGACCCTCGATGAGCACGTCGATCGTCGCGCCAACGGGCGGCAGCGAGCGCGGCACGCCGTTGGGGAACGAGAACCTGAACGGGAAGCCGCCGCGCTGCGCGGGCTCGGCGTCGAGCACGAACAGACCCGATGCGAGATCGGAGACGAGAATGGTTGTCGACGCAAAGAACGGATAGACGTTCCAGGCGCCGTTGAACGAGACGTTCTCGTATGTGAACGATGTGTCGAAATAGCCGAGCAGGGGCGGGTCGGTTGGATTTGACGCGATATCGAACATGTGCACGCCCGAGGTGTAGTTCGCCTCGTACAGAATGCCGTTGGAGATGTAGAGGTTGTGATCGATCGACTGGCGCGGATTGGCGACCGTGCCGACAAGCGTGGGGGACGTGAGGTCGGTGCAGTCGAAGATGCGAGTCGTTGTCGTGGCGACCGGCGTGTTGGCCTCGTCGAGCTCGTCGTTTTGGTAGAGCAGATTGGTGGACTCGTCGAACCATCCCTGGTGGGAATAGGTCAGGTTCGTGTATGGCGTAGTCGAGAGCCATACGGGTGTGCCCGCGTTCGTCATGTCGACGATGACGTTGCCGACCTCCTCGGCGAAGCAGAAGACGATCTCCTTGCCCGCCCATGGGCCGGCGGACATGACCAGTGCGTGGGCGTCGTGCGTGCCGGCGCCGCCGATGCCTGGCATGGTGTACGAGCCGAGCTCCGGTGGGTTCACCGGGTCCGCGGCGAGGTCGAAGGCCACGATCCCGTTCGAGATGGCGTCGGCAAGACAGGTGTAGAGGCGCCCGGAGGTCTCGTTGACGGCGATGTTGTGCACGTTGAGCATGCCCGAGGGCTTGTACTCGTTGAGCAGCGTGACATTCCCGTTGTCGACGTCGGAGAGGTCGAGCACCTGGATGCCGTTGCCGGCGGCTCCCGCGCCGTCCACCACGACGTAGGCGTAGGTGGAGTACGTCTTGATGTCGCTCCACAAGGCCGAAGCGTGCGGCACATGCCCGATGAACGTCGGATTGAAGAAGTCGGTGACCTCGTAGATCGCGGTTGTCTGGCTCGTGCCCATGAGGGCGTACTCACGCCCGGACGGCGAGGTGTAGCCCCAGCAGTCGTTGCCGTTGGCGATGGAGGCGAAGCCCGTGTCCGCGGCAATCTGGGTGAGGTCGACGATGGACCGCAGGATGATGGAGTCGGCCTCGTTGGCGGTGACGGAGTTGCCGATGTCGCCGCCGTGGCGGAGCTGGGCCTGCATGGGCTGTGAGAGCAGCGCGCAGGCGATGAGTGTGCCGGATGACAGGAGGGGGAACGCAATCGGACGCATGGTTTGGCTCTCTTCCGGGGTTGAGGGGCTTCTCAACCATACCCCATGGGACGACGCAGACAAAGAACAACCCCCACGCATCGTCTCAAATGCGTGGGGGTGTGTCCGATATCAGGTTCTGAATCGTTCGTGGTGCTTACTCGCCGTCGATCTCTTCCAACAACACCCGAACAGCTTCCGCAAGCTGGTTGTCGTTGCCCGCTGATGCGGAGTTCGGGTCGAGGATGACCTCGATGTCGGGCTCGAGCAGCTGGTTCTCCAGATACTCGCCATCCATCCCCTTGAGCCCAACCTGCGGGATGCCGAACACGATGTCGCCTGTGTGCTGGCGCTCCCACCAGACCGCGGTGCCGGTGCCCGCGACGCCCGTGCCGACCGTCGTGCCGTAGCCCAGCCTCGAGTAGGCCCAGGGGAACATGTGCGCGTTGGAGTAGTTGCTCTCGGACATGACGACGATCGTGGGGCGCACCCAACGATGGAGCGGGTCCATGTAGTAGGTCTTGCCCGGCGCCTCGATGTTGCGTGGGATGGTTGTCATGTACTGCTCGCCCGATAGGAGCTGGAGCAGATCGTCATGCAGCCAGCCGCCGCCATTGAAGCGGGTATCGATGACAATGCCGTCCTTGTCGGCGTTGCGTCCGAGCACGTCATCGAAGAAGCGTCGGAACGACGCGTCGTTCATGCTCCTGATGTGGGCGTAGCCCAGGCGCCCGCCCGAGAGCTCCTCGACCAGCGCGTGGTTCTTCTCGAGCCACTCCTCGTAGCGCCAGCCCAGCTCGGCGCCACCCGGCTCTGGCATGACGACCTCGTCGAAAGCCTCGCCATCGTCGCCCACGACCGTCAGGCGGACGCGATCGCCGCTCTTGCCATCGAGCAACTCGTAGTAGTTCGTGCCCTCATCGAGCAGCACGCCGTCGATGTGCGTGATGACCATCCCGTCCTCGATCGAGACCTCGTCTGTGTCGAGTGGGCCGTCGATGATGATCTTCTCGATCCGGACGCCGTCGCCCTCGTGATCGTGATCGAAGTAGATGCCGAGCGTTGCCGTGCTCGAGTGATGGGGCTGGCGTGAGACGAAGTAGCGACCACCCGTGTGCGAGGCGTTGAGCTCGCCAAGTATCTCACTGAACACCTCCGCGAGATCGCGGTTGTTGGAGACATTCTCGACCTTGGGCAGGTACTGCTCGTAGTACCAATCCCAGTCTGCGCCGTGCATGTCCTCGACGTAGAACTTCTCCTTCGTCTGGCGCCACATGTGGTCGAAGAGATACCTCCGCTCCTCGGGGCCGTGCACGTCGATCTCCGCGTTGAATGAGATGGATTCCTGCTTGCCCGACTCGGCGTCCACCTTGATCAGGCGTCCGCTCGCAACCAGGAAGATGGACTTCCCATCATCGCTCATCTCCATGGAGGCGCCGTTGGCGTTGAGCTTGGCGAGGATCTTCGTCGAGTTCTCGCGGAAGTCGCGGACCCACAGGTCGAGACCATCCTCGAAGCGAGCCAGATAGAAGAGCTTGTCGCCCTCCGTGGACAGGGCGGCGTCCGCGAGGTTCGACGAGTGCTGCGTCAGGCGAACCATCCTCGCCTTGAGGTTATCGAGCTCGAACTCCAGCGGCTCGATCTCCTCTTCATCGTCATCGCTCTCTTCCTCGTCGGTCGCTTCTTCGCCATCCTCGCCCTCGGCGTCCTCGTCTGACTCCTCGTCCTTCGATTCCTCGTCCTTCTCCTTCTTCTTTTCCTCGAGTTCCTTCTTGAGCTCGTACTCCTCCTTGGACAGCGTGAACCTGTCGTACGCGTCCTGTGTCAGGAACACTCCAACGACATCACCCAGGGCCCCCCAGCTGCCGTGCGAGCGCTGGCCCCATCTGTCGGTCCACCACAGCAGCACCTCGCCATCCATGTACCACTCGGGTGTGCCTTCCTCGTACCCGCTCCTGGTCAGATTGATCGGTTCCGGTTGGCTGCCATCGGCACGCACGAGCCCGATGTCCTGCGTGAACACTCGCACCGAGCCGTAGTAGTGCACGGTGAGCCACTCGGAGTCCGGCGCCCACCTGTACGAGAAGTCGCCATCGGAGTACGAGTAGAAGTGCTCGCCATCCATGGCGATTGTCGACTCGCCCGAGTCAAGATCCAGCACACGCAGCTCCGTGCGGTTGTGCATGTAGGCCACCTTCTTCCCATCGGGCGAGTAGGCGGGTTGGAACTCGTTGTTGTCGGTATCGACGAGCGCTGTCTCCTCGATCTTGGTGGCGCTGAAGAAGTAGAGCTCGTCCTCGTCCGCGAGGCTCGCCTGGTAGACGTTCCACGAGCCGCCACGCTCGCCCGCGTAGATGATCGAGCGCCCATCGGGAGCGAAGTCCACCGAGCGCTCCTGCTCGGGTGTGTTGGTGATCCGACGCGTCGTCGAGAAGTCTGTCGACGTCACGAAGACGTCGCCCCTCACTACGAACGCGACCTCCTTGCCGGAGGGCGAGGGCGAGTAGCTCGACACGCCGCTCGACATCGACATCCCGCGTGACTCGTCGCCGCTCGAATCGACGGCGATGGAGATATCCACCATGGCGGGCTCACCGTCCGCACGCATCCGATAGAGGTCGCCGTGCCAGCTGAACACCATCGTTCCGTCATCGGCCATCGAGAGTTGGCGCACAGGATGATCCTCGAACCGAGTGAGCTGCTGCACCTCGCCAGGGTTGCTCGCCCGCATGCGGAAGACGTTCGAGTCGCCGTTGCGCTCGGAGAGGAAATAGATCCACTCATCATCGCCCGAGAGAACCGGCTCGCGGTCCTCGCCAGGGAAATCGGTCAGTTGTGTGTGGGTTCCGGTGGACGGGTCGTACTTCCAGATGTCGCGTGCGACGGGCGACTGGTGATGCTTGCGTAGAGGATCCTCATACCCCTTGAGGTCCTCGTACACGAGCCACGATCCATCGGGAGCGAATTGCACATCCAGCGCCGGAGTTGTGAGCACCATCGAGGGTGTGCCCCCGGTAACCGACACCTCGTAGAGCTCTGAGAGCAGCCCCGAGGGGAACTGCGCGTTCTGGATATCGTCTGTCCGGGTGGCGCTGAAGTACACGCCCGAGTCATCAGGAGTGAACGTCCATGGCAGGTCATTGCCCGAGTGATACGTCAGGCGAGTAGCCTGCCCGCCGCCTGATGGCATCACATAGATATCCATGTTCCCGTTGCGGTCCGACGCGAAGGCGACGTGCTCGCCATCGTTCGACCACACAGGCGACGTTTCGTGCGATTCCGTCACTGTCAGCGGGTAGGCGCGGCCGCCTGTGGTCGGCACGCTGTACAGGTCACCGTGGTGTGTGAAAATGATGGTCGACCCGTCGGGTGAGATGGCCGGCGATCGGAACCAGTTTGGCGAGACGTCCTGCGCAAGCGTTGAGGTTGGCAGCAGGGCGAGTGCGGCGATCGAGAGGTGGCTCGTTCTCACAGTAGTTCTCCTCGAGATGTGCACGGATGGCGATTCAGGACGGCGAGTATACCGGTTTGATACCAATCAAACGCTGGGGGTTGCCCTGTGACGATACACTGTGGCGAGACTGGACTTCCCGGGCGGGTAGCTCAGTTGGCTAGAGCACTCGCCTTACACGCGAGGGGTCGCGGGTTCGAGTCCCGCCCCGCCCACTTGACTCACGCGTCACACGGGTGCGTGACGCGAACAGGCGCACGGACGTATGGGGTACCTTCTCGATGTCGTCTACTGGCTGGTCGCGGCGTTGTCCGCGCCGCTGTGGATGCGCAAGAAGCGTGGTGGCTGGAGCGAACGGTTCGCACGCATCGAGCCGCTCCCCGAGACACACAAGACACGCGTCCTGCTCCACGCGGTCTCGGTTGGCGAGGTCAACGCCCTCCGCCCTCTCGTGCCGCTGCTCGAGGATACCCACGACGTCGTCATCAGCGTGACGACGGACACCGGCATCGAGCGTGCGCGTGCCATTTTCGAGGGGCGCGCGCACGTCGTGCGCTATCCCCTTGATTTCTCGTCGTGCGTCAGGCGGTTTCTCGACGCGGTGCGTCCCAAGGGCGTCGCTCTTGTGGAGCTGGAGGTCTGGCCGAACCTTGTCGGAGAGTGCCGGAAGCGGAACATCCCTGTCGGCGTGATCAACGGCAGGCTCTCGTCGCGATCCTTCAAGGGCTACCTGCTGGCGCGTCCGCTGCTGGGATGGACGTTCCGTCGACTGGCGTTCTGTGGGGTGCAGGACGAGACCTACGCGAAGCGATTCCGATGGGTCGGGGCGCGCACGCGTGCTATCAGCGTTACGGGCCAGATGAAGTGGGACATCGCCGACATCGAGATCGATCCCGATGAGGCCGAGGCGCTGGCGCTCAAGTTCGGCATCGACCGCTCTCGTCCGCTGGTTGTCGGGGGCTCGACGGCACCCGGCGAGCACCAGCTGCTGCACGAGAACGTCGCGCCCGATGTGCAGCTGCTCTGCGCGCCCCGCAAGCCCGAGTGGTTCGAGCACGCCTGCGACGAGATCGGACGCTGCATGCGCTACTCGAGCACCGACAGACCGATCCTCTCGGGCGACACGACCAATCGCTACCTACTCGACACCATCGGCAAGCTCTCGCTCGCCTACTGGCTGGCCGACATCGTCGTGATCGGCCGCTCCTTCGAGCGGTACCACGGCTCAGACCCGATGGAGCCGGCCTCGATGGGCAAGCCGGTGGTCATCGGGCCCCACCATGAGGACTTCGGTATCACCGTGCGGACGCTTGTTGAGGCCGGGGCCGCGATCGTCGTGGATCCCGAGCATCTCAGGAGCGAGCTGGGCGAGTTGCTGGGCGACCCCGAGCGTCGCGATCGCATGGGCCAGCGCGGCATCGAGTGCGTGCGCGACCACCAGGGCGCCAGCAGGCGCAATGTGGAGCTGATCCGCGCGGCGCTTCGACAATCGCGCGTCTGAGTGCGACAATCACCACGTGAGCACCAGGGAGACACAACTGCTGGCGCACATCGCCTTGCGCGCGACGGACCTGCCCGGGCACGTCGTCGTGGGGCCCGGCGATGACTGCGCTCTGCTTGGAGATGTTCCCGGGCGTCTGCTCGTGACGACCGACCAGGTCGTCGGGGGCGTGCATTATGAGCCAGGATCAGACGTCGAGTTCATCGCGAATCACGCGCTCGGGCGGGCGCTGTCGGATATCGCCGCGATGGGTGCCACGCCGATCGCCTCCAGTGCGACAGCCGTGATCCCGGAGGGATATACCCACGCTGGTGCACTCTTCAACGCGATGCACCGTCTGGCGCTGGCATGGGAGTGCCCGCTGGTCGGAGGCGATATCGCGTCGCACGACGGCGCGATGGTGCTGTCGATCACGATGCTCGGGCGCGAGCACCCGGCGCGAGGGAGCGTGCTGCGCTCTGGTGCGCGCGTGGGCGATGGTGTCTACGTGACCGGCATCCTCGGTGAGGCGGCTCGATCGGGCTGGACGACAATGATTGAGACACGCGTGCGCGAGGCACGATGGCTGTGCGACACGCTGGGAGAGAATCTCGGAGCGATGATCGATGTCTCGGATGGCCTTGGCATCGATTGTGGGCGCATCGCGTCGATGTCGGGAATCGCGATCGAGCTTCGGGGCGGGGCGATACCGTGCGCGTCAGGCACGACGTGGCGCGAGGCGCTCGGCGCCGGTGGGGACTACGAGCTGTGCTTCACGTCGAGTGAAGAGGTCGGGTCCGAGTGCCCCGAGACCGGAGTCGCGGTCACCCGCGTTGGAGAGGTCCTGGCGGGGGAGGGCGTCATGGTGCTCGATCCGGGAGGCGAGCGGGTTGATGTGACGACACAAGGGTGGGACCACCTGATCTGATGCGCGCCATATGCACCACACACAGTGAGACGGAGACCATCGAGCTGGCCGAGTTGCTCGCCAGGGGCCTCGGTGTTGGCGACGTGATTCTGCTTCATGGCGAGTTGGGTGCTGGCAAGACGAGGTTCGTCCAGGGTCTCGCCAGGGGGCTGGGGCACGCCGGCGCCCGTGTCTCGAGCCCGACGTACGTGCTCATGCACCACTACCAGACAGAGGGTTCGCTGACGCTCGTGCACATCGATGCCTATCGCATGGGCGAGGACGACGCGCAGACCCTCGGGCTCGATGCCTCGTCCATCGAGTCCTCCGTGGTCGTGGTCGAGTGGGCCGAGCGCATGGACTACGATTGGGGAGAGCGGGTCGTGCGCGTCACGCTCGAGCACGCCAGCGAGACGAGCCGGCGCGTGATCGCCGACTGCAGCGAGCGGTGCTCACGGAACGTTGCGACGTGGATGGAGGTAGTAGCGAGGGATGAGTGCGACTGTGGACCCAGCTGCGACTGAGAGCAAGCACCATCGGTGCCTGCGATGCGACGAGAGTATCGATGAGCGTGTGACAACATTCCCGTTCTGCTCGGAGCGTTGTCGCATGGCGGATCTGGGCCGGTGGTTCGATGGCTCGTACGTGATCTCGCGCGGCCTGAAGCCAGAGGATCTGGACGAGCTGGAGACGTAGCGGGTCTCAGTCCTCGGCGTAGATCTGCAGGCGCCACCCCCGGAGCCTGAGGTTGTGCTGCTCGCACACGCTCTGCGCGATGGCCTGCATCTCGGGGACATCGATCATCTCGAGCTTGTTGCTGCCGATGTGGACGAGCAGGTCGCGCGGTCGCTTGCCGTAGGCCAGCATGTAGACGCCGTGATCGCTCTCGATGGGCAGCTGCTGGATGATGCCCGTCTCCTGGAGCAGCTTGAGCGTGCGATAGATCGTCGCCTTGGAGACGCGATGCCCCTCGTCGCGGAGCGCCTGCTGGAGGGAATCGGCCTCGAACACGTCATCGAGCTGGATGATCGACTCCAGGATCTGCGCACGCTCGGGCGTGTACTTCTGCCCGAGATCTCTCAGGCGAGAGCGGAACACGGCACAAAGCGGCTCGCGGATCTGGATGTCGATCTCTTGTGACGACATGCAGGAAGTGTAGCGTCGACTCAGGGCGAGTCGCGTCCCGTCTTCAACCAGGCGTGGAGGCGGTTCGCTGGCCACGTGTTGACGCACCGCTCAGGAGGCAGCCAGCCTCGTCGCGCGGTCATGACGCCGTAGCGCAGATTGTCGAAGTTCTCGGGAGTGTGAACGTCGCAGTTGATGGCGATGAGCACGCCCGCGTCCACGGCGGCGCGCACGTGTGTGTCACGCAGGTCGAGCCTGCGCCAGTGGGCGTTGATCTCCAGCGCGACGTGGTGCTCGCGTGCGGCGGCGATGATCTGCTCCAGGTCTGGCTCGAGACCCTCGCGCTTGGCGATCATTCGGCCCGTCGGGTGCCCGATGATGCGCACGCTCGGGTGCTCGATCGCCCTGAGCAGGCGCTTCGTGGCCACGTCTGGTTTCTGCTGGAGCGCCCAGTGGGGCGAGGCAACGACGATGTCCAGCTCGCTGAGCAGTTCATCGTCGTAGTCGAGGTTCCCATCAGGCAGGATGTCCACCTCCGAGCCGGCGAGCACGCGGATGCCCTCGAGCGTTGCGTCCGCCTCACGGATCGCGTCGATGTGCGCACGCAGACGATCCTCATCGAGTCCGTTGGCGACGGTCTGCGACTTCGAGTGGTCCGTCACAGCGATGGTGTGGAACCCGCGCGACATGGCCTCGCTGGCGAGCTCCTCGATCGAGAGCCTGCCGTCGGAGGCGGTCGTGTGCGCGTGGAGCTCCGAACGGACGTCGTCCAGCTCGATGATGGACGTCGGGGCGTCGCGTGTGAATCGGAACTCGCCCGCGTCCTCGCGCATCTCGGGTGGGATGAAGGGCATCTCGAGCGCCGCGTAGATGTCGTCCTCTTCCTTGGACGCGACTGGGTCGATGTCTCGGTTCTGCGGCGGCTCGGGATCGTTGTCCTCGGGGAACAGGCCGTACTCGTTGAGCGTCATGCCCTTCTGGAGCGCCCGCTCGCGCAGCACGACGTTGTGCTCCTTGGAGCCGGTGAAGTACATCCACGCGGCACCGAAGCGATCCGGCGGGAGCGTGCGCAGGTCCGCCTGGAAGTGCTGCGGGCGCCCTGTGATGTCCTCGCGGACCAGGCGAACGGACGACTTGGTGTCGCCCGCGACGAGCACCTGCGTGACTCCATCCATCGCGCGGAACGCCTCATGGAGGGTCTCTGGCTTCTTCGACGTCGCGAGGACATCGATGTCGCCGATGGTCTCCCTACCCCGCCGGAGCGAGCCGGCGTACTCCACGCGCGTCGCGCCCTTGATGGCGCGGAGTGATTCAACGATCTCCATGGCGAGCGGATACGCGATGCCGAGCGCCATTCGGTCTCCTGCCTGCTGGAGAAACTCAAGGGATTTCGTGATGTTCTCGACGGTCTTCTTGCCCATGCGTGGCAGCTCAAGGATCGAGCCGTCGTCGATGACCCGGCGCAGGTCGTCGTGCGACGTGACGTCGAGTTCCTGCCAGAGCAGGCGTGTGGTCTTGGGGCCGAGCCCCGGCACCGCCATCACATCCAGCACGCCCGCGGGCACCTGGCTCTCGAGCTCTTCGAGCTCCGCGACCGTGCCGTCCTCGGCGAACTCGCGGATCTTGGCGGCGGACTTCTTGCCGATGCCCTCGATCGCCTCGAGCGCGTCGGGGTCCTCGAGCGCCAGGGCGCAGAGGTCCTTCGTGTTGGAGTCGATAGCGCGAGCGGCGCGCTGGTGGGCGCTGACGCGGAACCGGTCGGCACCGGTCAGCTCGAGCAGCGACGCGATCGTTGAGAAACAGGCTGCAAGATCCTTGTTGACGCTCATGGAACGCCCATCCTATCAGGACGTGTGGAGAATCAACCGGCGTCACGAACTCGACCGCCATGGCGTGTCGTACGAATCGCATGAGCACATACGATCTGGCGGTGGTCGGAGGGGGATACGCTGGTCTGGCGTGCGCGGCGTCCGCGTCGGCTCGTGGTCTGAAAACCGTCGTGCTCGATCGCAAGCCCCAGCCCGGTGCCAGGCCGCACACGACGGGCATACTCGTGAAAGAGGTCGCGGACGAGTGGGATGTCCCGCGCCACCTCACACGCAAGATCCACGCGGTCAGGCTGTACGCTCCGTCGGGAGAGAGCTGCGATCTGACGTCTCCCGGGTATTACTTTCTCGCCACCAACACGTCGGGTGTGCTCCAGTGGCTCGCACGCAGAGCCGACACGCGCGGGACCCATCTGAGGTTTGGCAAGCCCGTCCGAGAGATACGCAGGACCAGCACGGGGTGGGGGCTGGATTCCGATTCGCTCGAAGCCAGTTGGCTTGTTGGCGCCGATGGCGCCAAGTCGGTCGTGGCCCGGACGCTCGGGCTGGGGATCAACAGGAAGTTCCTGGTGGGTGTCGAGCACGAGTACACCGGCATAACGGGCATCGACGAGTGCCTGCATGTGTTCGTCGACAGCTCGCTCGCGCCCGGCTACATCGCGTGGGTCGTGCCGGGAGTGTCGGTGACGCAGGTGGGGCTCGCGTGCAACGCCTCGCAGCCACCTGACGTTCCGCGATTCCTGGATCGGATCTCGACCATCTTCGATCTCAGGCATGCGAGGCTCACATCCAAACGCAGAGGGCTCATCCCGGTCGGGGGGCTTGTTCGTCGACGCTCGGGCGACAACGTGATGCTGATTGGTGATGCCGCGGGGATGGTCAGCCCTCTGACGGCGGGGGGCATCCAGACCTCATTGCAGTACGGTCGACAGGCCGGCGTGTTCCTGGCGGACCATCTGCTCGATGGCGGACCCGATCCCGTGCGATCATTGGACAGGTGCGTCAAGCCGTTCGGCGTGAAGCACGCGCTCCGATGGGGTCTCGATCGCAGGCCACCGAACTGGATGCTCGATCTCGCTCTTCGAACGCCGGTGGCACGGGCGTTTGCGCAGACTGTTTTCTATCACCATCGGGGGCTGCTCACGCAGGCCGCGTGGAAGGATCTCGTCGGGGCGTGCTTTGGTCACACGCCCTCGCGGATGCAATCGATCTGAGTCGGTTCAGCCCGTGAGCTGGTTCGTGGACCCCGACTCATCGCCCATTCCGATGACATCCTCATCAGAGCCCGTTGATCTCGCGTAGAGCTCCGTCATCGTGCGCTCGACCGACTCGACGATCGACTCGCGTTCCTCGATCGGCGCGATCATCAGCGCGGCGATCCAGCGGCGCACGAGATCCGGGCCACCATGCTTGAGCAGCTCAATGATCGTCCTGGCGTGATCGTTGGGCGATGGCGCCGGCGACCGCGTCGGCGTTGGATCGATCTGCAGCATCGGTTCCGTCATGGGTCGAGTCCTGCCCGTTGGTGTGCGTGTCGTGGTTGGTCGAGGTGTGGCGCAGTCGCACGTCCAGCATTTGCACGTACGACTCGATGCGATCCACCCGATCGATGAGCCTCTCGAGCGATTCGGCGACCGCGGCCAGCAGATCGCTGGGGTTCGCCTGCGAGAGCGTCGCGCCGCGGACGTCCTTGGCGTGCATCGGGCCCGAGCCCGTCAGTAACCACGTCGCGTTGAGCGCGTACGAGGCGCAGAGCGATTCGAGGAACTCCACCGAGGGCGTGTGCCCTCGCAGATAGCGCCGGACCGTCTCGGCGTTGTGCCCCGTCGCCTCGGCAACGGACTTGTATGTGCGATTGCCGCACGCCGCCTTGATGCGCTGGTGGAGTGGTGAGTCGCTCACGCGCGTAGTGTCACCCACCCGGACGTCACCCGCAAGGGGTGTCACAGAAGTGAGTGTTCTCACGCGATGCCGGCGGTCTCTAGCTCGGATCCGTGTGCTTTCATCAGTCGTGAGCGCAGAAGCGTGTCGATGGGTCGCGAGAGGCGAGGCGACTGCGCGATCCACTCCTGCGCATCGCGCCGCGCCATCTGAAGCAGTTCGAGGTCGTCCGGGAACGCAGCGAGCCTGAGCCCCGAACGTCCCGACTGTCTCGTGCCGACGATCTGTCCGATGCCGCGGATGTCGAGATCGCGCTCCGCGATGAGGAAGCCGTCGGTTGTTTCCTCCATGGCTTCGAGTCGCCGCCTCGCGTCGTCGGTGGTCGTCTGTGACAGCAGGACGCACTCCGATGCGAGCGAGCCTCGCCCCACACGCCCGCGCAGCTGGTGGAGCTGCGCCAGCCCGAAGCGCTCGGCGTGCTCGACGATCATCAGCGTCGCGTTGGGCACATCTACGCCCACCTCGATGACCGTCGTCGCCACGAGGCAGTCGATCTGCCCCGCACGGAATCGTTCCATGATCTCGTGACGCTCCTGCGCGCGCATGCGCCCGTGCAGCATCTCCACGCGAGCGCCGGCCAGGGTGCCGGAGGCAAGTCGCGCGTGCGTGCTCGCCACGTCGCGCAGCATCGACTCCTCGCCCCCCTCGATCATCGGCACCACCACGTACACCTGCTGCCCCTGCGCGATGCGCTCGCGCGCCAGCGTGTCGGCCTGGGCGGTCTGGTGCATGTCCCAGACGTGTGTTTCGACGGGCGACCGACCGGGTGGCATCTGGCGCAGCAGCGTGATGTCCAGATCACCGAAGACCGTCAACGCCAGCGTGCGCGGGATGGGCGTGGCGGTCATCACGAGTGTGTGTGGGAGCAAGCCCGACTCCTCGCCGTGCCCCTGGAGCATCGCGCGCTGGTGGACACCGAAGCGGTGCTGCTCGTCGACGACCGCGACCGCGAGCGAGCGGAACGCGACGCCCTCCGAGAGCAGCGAGTGCGTGCCGATGACGAGGTCCACGTCGCCCGAGGCGACGCGATCGAGGATGCCCTCGCGCTCGTTCGTCGGGAGCGAGCCCGTGAGCAGCTCGATCGTGAGCCTCGAGTGCGCAAGCGTGTGCGAGATGGACGCGTGGTGCTGCTCGGCCAGCAGTTCCGTGGGCGCCAGCAGCGCGCCCTGATGGCCCGACGCGCCGGCGGTGAGCAGCGCCGCCAGCGCCACGAGCGTCTTGCCCGAGCCCACGTCGCCCTGGAGCAGGCGATGCATGGGCGTCGTGCGCTGCAGGTCGTATGCGATGGTCTCGATGGCGCCTCGCTGGTCGTCGGTCAGCTCGAAGGGAAAGAGCCCCTCGATGCGCTCCAGTATTCGTTCGTCCCAGCGCAGCGCCGGCGCGCTGTGCGTGGAGGCACGCTGCGTCTTGCGCATCGCCTGGGCCAGCTGGAGCAGGAACAACTCGTCGTACACAAGACGACGACGCCCCTCCGAGGTCTCCTCCATCGTGGCGGGCGTGTGCAGCGAGCGGTACGCGTCACGCAGCTCGGGGAGCGAGCGCTCCGCGCGATACCCCTCGGGGAGGTGGTCCTCGACATTCACCAGCGTGGGCTCGAGGACGGAGGAGATGATCGACTCGAGCCGGCGCGAGGGCAATGACTCCGTGGCCGGGTACACGGGGCGGATGCTCGCGCCCCGCTCGACGGGCTCGTCGCTGTCGAGGATCTCGTAGCTGGGGTTGGCCAGCGAGATGTAGGGTGGCTCGTCCTTGGCGCGCCCCGTCACGCGGATGCGCATGCCCGGATGGAGCTTGCGCTGCAGGTAGGGCTGGTTGAAGAAGTGCACCATGATGCGCCCGGTCGGATCCTCCATCACCAGCTCGAACCGCTTGCGTCTGCCGAAGCGCATCACGCGCGTGTCGGTGATCTCGCCTCGCGCCGTGATGATCTGCCCTGCTGTCAGCGAGCCGATCGACGCCTCCGCCTCCTCGCGTTCATAGCGCATGGGCAGGTGCGCGATAAGGTGGGCCGCGCAGCGCAGTCCCATCGAGCGCAGCGAGATCGCGTCGCCCTCGGAGACGCCCGCGAGCGCCTCGACGGGCGTGAGCAGCTCGATGGAATCGGCCCGCGTCATGGAATGAGCATACGCACTCACACCATCGCGTGAAAAACCGCCCCGTGCGTCAACGCAGGGGGCGGCCAAGACATGTGCAGCTTGTGCAAGGCTGCAGTGTGTTCGGTGAATCGCTCAGTTGTCGGCGAGGACGACGATCTCGACGCGTCGCGACTGCGCCTTGGTGCCGCGCGGATACGCCGGGCCAAAGCCGGCCACGTACATCGCGTCGTTCGAGAGGCCCTTGCTGGCGAGGTACTCCTCGACGGCCAGCGCACGCTCCGCCGAGAGGCGCTCGTTGGTCTTCCACGAGCTCTTCTTGATCGGATCGTTGTCGGTGTGCCCGCCGATGCGGATGGTCTTGCCCCCGTACTGCGAGCTGAGCACCGAGGCGATCTGGTCGAGCGTCTGTTTGGCCTGCTTGCGGAGCGTGGCGCTGCCGGAGGCGAAGAGGACGTCGTTGGTGACCGTCACCACCACCTCGCCGGAGGAGCTGACGCCCGCCGTCACGCCCTGGATGTTCTCGAAGCCCGTGTTGCCCGTCGTGCGCAGGCGATCGTTGTCGGCCTGGATGGCCCGCAGCTCGCCCTGGAGCGAGGCGCGATCCTGCTCGGCCGCGTCGAGCGAGGTCTGGAGATTGCGATTCTGGGCGCGCAGCTCGATGTTCTCCTGCTCGAGCAGCGAGGCGCTCTCCTGATTGCTCTTGCAGCCACCGAGTGCCACGGCAGAGACTGCCAGCACGCCGATGCCCAGACGCGAGAGGGTGCGAGTGTGTGAGGGTCCGTTGGTTGTCATGGTGCTCTCCTGCAGGTTCCGAGCGTCACATCCTGTAGACGCCGCACGCGATACTACCACATAGTGGGGAATCGGTGCGCTGGACGTCGTGAACTCCCACAACGTCGCAGGGAATAGCTCTGTCTATGGAAGGTCTATCGACCGCGAGGTGATCATCGACAACAATTTTTCGATTCCCGGCTTGCCCAGCACCACGAGCACTGTCGCCATCGCGAGGTGGGGGCCATACGGGAGGGCCGTCGGGAGCTTCTTGACCACGGTCCGCAGCATGGGCGTGCACAGCGCCCAGAGCAGCCCGAAGAGCGGCGCGATGAAGAACGCCAGCAGGGGATCGACCCACCCCAGCACCGCGCCCACACCAGCCATCAGGTGCACATCGCCGAGCCCCATCGCCTCCATGTCGAAGGCGTACGAGAAGATCAGTCGCACCGCCCACACGATGCCGCCGCCAACGAGCAGCCCCAGCAGTGAGCCGCCCAGCGCCCCGAGCCAGAGTGGTGGCTCCGTGCTCGCGAGGGCGAGAACGCGCGTCTCCAGCAGCCAGCCGCCAGCGAAGAGCGCCACGATGGGCAAGATGAAGAGCACCTCCTTGCCAAGCTCGCGCCTGATGTGCGGGTAGTGGAGCCAGATGGGGTCGTCGTCGCTTGGTGCGGGTGTGGGGGCGAACCGCCTGAGCACGATGCCGATGACCAGCCCGACGCCCCCGCCCAGCGCCAGCCCGAGCTTCCACGCGTTCGACTGGAGCCCTATCGCCACACCAATCCACATGCCCAGGATCGCCGGCCCCGTCAGTAGCAGCACGCGGATGATGATCGAGCCCAGGTCGTGATGATCACTCGACGGCTCTGGCTCTTCGAGCTTCTGGGGTTCCTCCGGGCGTGGTTTGGCGGCCTCGCGTTTGGCGAGTGCCTCCTTCTCCCACTCCTCGTAGTCCGCAAAGCTCATGGGCATCACCTTCGCACGCAGGAGCACGTTCGAGAGCACCAGCCCGAGCCCACCGCCGAGGGCCGCGATCGTCCACGTCCAGGAGTGCACGGGGATCGTCCAGACATGGTCGCTCAGGAAGAGCGTGCCCTGCGGAGAGAACTGCACGAGCAGCGCCGAGATGACGTGCCCGACGATGCCGATGCACGCGACGATCCACGGGATGATGATCGGGATCGTGAACGTGCGAGCGTCGATGATCGTCGATGCGACCAAACCGCCGAGCAGGAACAGGATCGCGGTGAAGTATGGCCACACGTACTTGAGCGACGTGAACGCCCACTCGGGGCGCGCCGCGTTCGCGTTTATACCGAGGAGCCCGAACGGCGAGGGATCCATGAACCAGAGCATGAAGACGCTCGCGAACAGCACCGCGACGAACGACTCGACCAGCGGGTACTCGGGCGAGATCCGAGTCTTGCAGAAGCGGCATTTCCCACGCAGCACCAGCCAGCCGAGGATCGGGATGTTCTCCTTCCAGGTCAGCTTGTGATCGCACGACGGGCAGCGCGACGTCGGGATGACAACACCCATCCCGCGCGGCAATCGATAGACGAGCACGTTGATGAACGAGCCGGCGCACGCGCCGAACCAGAAGATGAAGAACAGGATCGGAATCTGGGCGATCCACATGTGGTAGTAGGGCGTGCTGGGCATCGTCCGGGCCTGTGCGAGGAATGCGAGACGCGATCAGTGATCCATCGACCCGTCGGCGGGTGGCTCTTCAGCCTCCGCCAGCTCGGTCAGCTCCTCGATGCGCTGCTCGACCCTCGCGAGCGTGGCACGACACCTTCTGATCAGCTCGACGCCTCGCTCGTACTGCTCCAGCGATTCCTCCAGCCCGATCTCGCCCTCCTCGATGGTCGACGTGATGGCCTCGATCTGCTCGATCGCCTTCTCGAAGTCGGGCAGCCTCGTGGTCTTCTTTGTGGTTGTCTTCTTCTTTGCCATGGTGGTCTCGGTTCAGTCGGTTTCGGAGAAGAGGTCGAACTGGTGAGTGGCCCTCGCGATGCGCCGTGGCTTCTTCGCGGGCGCCCGCGTGGTTGTCGACCACACGACACCCTTCTTCAGTCGTGTGCGGAGGATCTGGTTGGCGTGGACGCGTTTGGCATCGGTGAGCACGTTGCCCTGCTCGTCGAGCGTGATGGAGTACCCACGCTGGAGCACCGATGGGGGCGAGGCGATGGTCAGCGCGTGCTCGAGCGAGCCGAGCCTGGATGTGCTGCTCTCCAGCCGACGTGCCATCGAGGCGCCGAGACGTGCCATGTGGCGCTCGAGCGACCCTCGTTGCTGGGTCACGCGGGCAAGTGGCCTGGCGCGCTCCAGGCGCGCATCGAGGACGTCGAGCGTCCGCGTGTGCGCATCGACTCGATCGTGGAGCGTCCCGCCCAGGGCGTCGAGCGCGTCATCGATCGCGCGGAAGGAATATCCCAGATACGTCTCGTGCGCACGACGCAGCCGACGCGTCAGCGAGCGCAGCTGCTCATCGAGCGCCTGCCTGTCTGGCGACAGGCGCATCGCCGCCTGTGTTGGCGTGGACGCGCGCTCGTCGGCGACGAGCTCCGCGATCGTGGTGTCGGTCTCGTGGCCTATCGCCGCCACGATCGGTACCTGGCACTCGGAGACGCCTTCTGCGACCTCCAATTCGTTGAACGCCCAGAGGTCCTCCAGCGAGCCTCCGCCTCGCGTCAGCACGCACGCGTCGACGCCAAGACGCTCGTGGTGCGCGTTGAGGTCCCTGAGCGCGCCCACGATCGAGGGCGCCGCGTTATCCCCTTGCACACGGATGTCTACCCTGAGCAGCTCGATCCACGGCGCCCGCCTGGCGAAGGTGTCGCGTACGTCGTGCCATGCGGCACCCGTCGCGCTCGTGAGCACGACAACCCGTCGCGGGAACCTCGGGAGCGCACGCTTGTGCTCGAGCTCGAAGTAGCCGCGGGCGCGCAGGTCGTCGATGCGCTGTCGCAGCGCTCGCTCGAGGGCACCGACGCCGACCGGCTCCAGCTTCTCGACGTACAGCTGCGTGCGTCCCTGGGGGGCGTAGAACTCGACGCGCCCTGACGCGACCACCTCCTGGCCCACCTCCGGGCGAAATCTCACACGCTTGGTCTGGGACGCGAACATCACGCACGAGATGGACGACTGCTCGTCCTTGAGCGTGAAGTACCAGTGCGTGCGATCGGTCATGTTCGAGAGCTCGCCACGAACACGAACGCTCTGGGGCGTGTTGTTCCGGATCGCCCGATCGATCAGCCCGCAGAGCTGCGAGACGCGCATTGGCTCGTCGCTCCCGCCCGACGATCGAGACGCTCTCGTCCGGCTCGGATCGAAGAGCGAGCGTTGCGTGTCGGATTGCCTGGGTTCGCGTGCCATGGTGCCGGTACCATGATGCTATCGGACCGGGGCGAGCGGGTGCATCGCGACACGTGGCGATCGGTGCAAGGGAGCGCGGCACAGGGAAGGAGCGTAGTGAGCACCAGAGGCGATATGTCGGAATGGGACACACCTCGGGTCTCGCCGTGGCGCGACGTGTGGGGTCGCGTGCTGGGCGAGAGCGAGGACCCGATCTCGTGGGGCTTCACGATCGGGCGTCTCGCCGGCGTGCGCATCCGCCTGAGCCTCTGGTTCGTCGTGTTCATCGCGTCCCAGCTCGTCTGGTCCATCTCCTTCGACAACGTCGGCCCCATGTACGCGATCACCAGCGTGCTGGCGCTCCTCGTCGTGGTGTGCGTGCACGAGCTGGGGCACGTGATCGCCTGCAGAGCCGCAGGTGGGCGCGTCGATGGTGTGCTGCTCTGGCCGCTGGGCGGTCTTGAGTGGTGCCACCCGGCGCCGGGCTGGAAGCCGATGCTTCTGGCCTCGCTGGGCGGGCTGATCGCGCAGGTGGTGCTCTTCGGAGTCACGTCGCTGGCGCTGCTGGGCATGGGGCGCGACGATCTGATCATCTTCGATCTCTTCCGCGACCTGCGGGTCGGCGCCGGCTCGTTCGCCGACTGGTGGGGGGTCGGGCTGTGGTGGCTCCACTCGCTCAACGTGATCGTCCTGGTGCTGAATCTGATCCCCACGCTGCCGCTCGACGGCGCGCGCGTGCTCGAGTCGTGGCTCTCGCGCAGACGCCTGAGCGTGGACGTCCGGAGGACCGTGGCGCGCGTCGGCCTGATCGCCGCCCTCGTGGTCGTGGCTATCGGTATCCCTCTGGATCGGATGACGCTGGTGCTCGTGGGCCTCTGCTGCGGCTTCGTGAGCTGGCGCGAGCGGGCGAGGCTCGCGCTGCCCTTCGAGGGGAACCCGTCGCCACCGGATATTCTCCACGAGGACGCCGAGATCCCCGATCGCGCCGATCTGCGACGACGCCAGCGCGAGGACGACGAGCGGATCGAGGCCGACCGGATCCTCGAGAAGATCTCACGAGAGGGCATGGAGAGCCTCACGCCCTCTGAGAAGAGCCTGCTAGAGCGAGTTTCGAGACGCAAACAGCAGGAAACCGAATGAGAGACTCAAGAGGCCTCTGAGAACACACCCAACCCCGGATGTCGTAGATTCGCTCGTATGGGACTGCAGGACAGACACTACGCACGCACGCAACCGGGCCACGGCGCCGGAGGCATCGGGTTCGGGCGCGTCAGCGGCCCGGGCAGCCCACGCCACTGGAGCGCCAACACCTGGATCATCGTGCTCTGCATCGCGGTCTTCGCGATCGACGCGCTGGTGAGTCAGGGCGGCAAGGTCTACGAGCTCGTGGAGACCGTCAGGGTGAGTCCTGGGGGCACACCAAGGGAGGTGGTTGAGAACGCGCTGGTCGCGGACACCGAGCCGACCTCAACAGGACTTGGACAGGCAACGAGGCCACTCGTGGACGCCCAGAGCGGGCAGGTCGTAGGCCATCAGCATTACATGATCATGCGGCCACTCGAGGCGTGGTTTCACTTCTCGACCATCCGTGGGCTTGAAATCTGGCGCCTCGTGGGATTCCAGTTCCTGCACGGTGGCATGAATCACCTGCTCTTTAACATGCTGGGTCTCTTCTTCTTCGGAGGATTGGTCGAGCGATATCTGGGCAAGAAACGATACGTCGCGTACTACCTGCTCACGGGTGTCTGTGGAGCGTTGCTCTACCTGATGTTGAACTTAATGGGTTACTGGAACGTGCCGCTGCCGGGCGTGCTGGCTTACGACATCTGGACCCCACTCATCGGCGCTAGCGCGGGCGTGTTCGGTGTGCTCATGGCCGCAGCGTATCTGGCGCCGAACGCCACGGTGCTGTTCCTGTTCATCATCCCAATGAAGATGTCCACGCTGATCTATCTGCTCGTGGGCATCGCGGCGTTCACGCTCATCACGCAGGGGAGCAACGCGGGCGGCGAGGCGGCGCACCTGGGCGGCGCCATCGCGGGCTTCTGGTTCATTCGCAAGCCCGCACGCATCTGGCGCGTGGTCGAGGCCATCTTCGGCAAGGGCAGGCCCGCGGCGGCGTCGAAGAAGCCAAAGAAGGACCGCAAGTCCAGAGCAAAGAGAGGGCAGCCCTCCGAGCAGGAGGTCGATCGCATTCTGGCCAAGGTCGCCAACGAGGGGCTCCACTCCCTGACGGACAAGGAACGCTCGGTCCTCCGACGCGCCACCGAGGACAAGCGGGCCTGAGCGATGAGCGCTGTCACGTTCGCCATCGAGACGCAGGACACCTCGAGCCACGCGCGCGTGGGACGCGTCTCCACGCCCAATGGTGATTTCCAGACGCCCGCCTTCATGCCAGTTGGGACCAAGGCGACGCTCAAGGGCTTCCTGCCGCCGACCATCCGCGACACCGGCACCGAGATCGTCCTGGCCAACACCTACCACCTGATGCTGCGCCCCGGCTCGGACCTCATCGCGCGCCGTGGAGGGCTGCATCCGTTCATGGGCTGGCCCGGACCGATTCTCACCGACTCGGGCGGCTACCAGGCCTTCTCGATGAGCGACATCAACGAGATCTCCGATGACGGGGTGCGCTTCAAGTCGATCATCGACGGCTCGCAGGTCTCGCTCACGCCCGAGCGCGCGATAGAGGTCCAACACGAGCTCGGCGCCGACATCATCATGGCCTTCGACGACTGCCCGCCGAGCGACGAGGCCACATCGAACTACGCGGCACGCCTCGATGAAGCGAATGAGCGCACCGTGCGCTGGCTCGAGCGCTGTTGTGACGCGCACAAGGGGCACGAGGATCGACAGGGTCTTTTCGGCATCGTGCAGGGCGGCACCGACCTGGCCCGTCGCGAGTGGTCCATCGAGCGTGTCTGCCAGATGGACCTGCCGGGCTTCGCCATCGGTGGGGTCGCGGTGGGGGAGGGCCCAGAGCAGATCCGGCGCGTCGTCGAGCACTGCGGGCCGCTCATGCCACGCGACAAGCCGCGGTACCTCATGGGCGTCGGCTACGAGCGCGACCTGGTGATGGCGGTCCGATCGGGCGTGGACATGTTCGACTGCGTGCTCCCGACCCGGAACGGCCGCAACGCCAACGCCTTCACCCGCTCCGGCCAGATCAAGCTCCGCAACGCGACCTACAGCGAAGACGACGGGCCCATTGAAGAGGGGTGCGACTGTCTCGCTTGCGATCCGTCGAGCCACAACTGGGAGATGCCCTCCGGGCCCGACGGTCGCCATTTCTCCAGGGCCTACATCCGCCACCTCTTCCTCGCGGACGAGATGCTGGGGCCGATGCTCGTCAGCCTGCACAATGTCAGGCACTTCCAGCGCCTCATGGTGGACATCAGGCGGGCGATCCGGGAAGATGGTTGGTCTGCGTTGACCCGCCAGTGGCCCGTGGCTCTGGCGGGGTTGTCTGCGTCCGATGGGTCCGCCAGCCCGGGCGAGGCGGTGCAGGGATAGAAACGACCCGACCAGTCATCGGGCGGAGTTTGTGGCGGCACAGCAAAGGTTTGCAGCACGCATGGATTATCTCCTTGATGTGAATAGTGGATTTGTTCTGATCGGCCAGGCCGCCAGCGGCCCGCCGACCGCAACCCAGGGCGGCGATGGCACGACCCTCCAGCCGGGCTCGCAGCCGCTGGGCACGGACGGTCAGCCCACGCAGCCGGTCAGCCCGATGGGCGGGCTCTTCTTCCCGCTGCTGATCGGCATGTTCCTGCTCATGATCGTCATGAGCGTCTTCTCCGGTCGCAAGCAGAAGAGGCAGCGCGCAGAGCTCCTCTCGTCGCTGGGCAAGCACGACAAGGTGCAGACCGTCGGCGGCGTCATCGGCACGATCGTCGAGCTCAAGGACAGCGAGATCGTCCTCAAGGTCGATGAGGCCACCAACACCAAGATCCGCTTCGCGCGCTCAAGCGTGCAGACGGTCATCAAGCCCGCTGGGCAGCGCACCGAGTCGAGCGCCGTCCAGGAGCCGGAGATGGTCGCCAGCGCGTAGGCCACACCGCACGCAACCAGCAGAAATCGAAACCGAAACACAAGCGGGCGACAGAGCCCGACACCGAATCACGAGATACCACATATGCGTCATCTGCTCCGCAACAGCATCTTTGTCGTCCTCATGCTGCTCATCTGCTCGCTGGCCATCGTGCCGCCGTCGGAGAAGCTGCGCAAGGGCCGCGACCTGGCCGGCGGCACGAGCCTGATCTACTCGGTCTCCATCGAGGCGGGCGAGCCGGCCGATCAGGTGCTCGCCAACACGATCGAGGTGCTCAAGAAGCGAGTCGATCCCGATGGTCTCTACGAGATCGCCATGGTCCCGCAGGGCCAGAACCGCATCGAGATCACGATGCCGCTGCCCACCCCCGAGGTGCAGCAGCGCAAGAGCGAGTACGAGGAAGCGCTCGATTCGCTGGCGAAGTACAGGGTGAATGCCGAGGACATCGATCGCATCGCGCGCATGGACGAGGCGCAGCGGGCGCAGGCAGTCGCGGACTTCGCCGAGGGCAATCCGGCGCGCGAGGCGCTCTTCAACGAACTCTTCGAGGCCAAGGCCAACTCCGAGGACGCCGAAGCCCAGTATCGAGAGGCTCGCAACGATCCCAACATCGATCCGGGCGTGCTCGACCAGCTGCTCAACGATGCCGGGCGTGCTCGAGACGTGTACCAAACGCGTCGCGAGCGCCTGCTCAGACAGAGTTTCGACCCTGATCAGCTCGCCTTCGCCCTCGAGCAGTTGAGCAATCAGAAGATATTGCTGACCGACAACAGCGCAGAAAGCGGCGTGCGCGAGCTTCCCTCACCTCAGGAATCTGCCATCGCGCGCCTCAAGCTCGCCCACCAGTCGATAGTCGACGAGATCGACAGGGTCATGGCCACATTCGACGAGTACGCCGCCATCAGGCGTGGCCTCGATGACGCCAACGATCTCATCCGCCTGCTGCGTGGTGCCGGCGTGCTCGAGTTCCGCATCACGGTCGATCCGGGCGAGCTCGCCGAAGAGCAGCAGTTACGCCAGCAACTCCAGACGCAGGGGCCACGTGCCTCCACACCGGGCTTCAAGTGGCTGGCGCTGGAAAGCGTCGCGACCTGGGTCCGTGCATCTGAAGATTTGAATCTGCTCGAGGCCGCACCGTCGATCCTATTCCGGGATTATGGCTACGTCGTCGAGGAGCGCGACGGCCAATACTGGATGCTCGTCAACGACACGCCTGGTATGCGTCTGACCAGGGCCGAGGGCGAGTGGGGGCTCCAGAGCGCCTTCAACTCGCAGGACCAGATGGGCCGTCCCGCCATCGGATTCCGCATGGACGCCGCCGGCGCACGCAGGCTGGGCGACATGACCGGCAGCAACGTCGGCCGACGGATGGCGGTGATCCTCGACGACCAGGTCTACACCGCGCCGAACCTCAACTCGCGTATCTCCAACCAGGGTGTCATCGAGGGCCAGTTCTCCCAGAGCGATATCAACTACATCCGCGACACGCTCGCCGCGGGCTCTCTCTCCGCCAAGCTCTCCGAGGATCCGATCTCGCAGGTGACGATCGCCCCCGAGCTGGGTGCCGACAACCTCAGCCGCGGCTTCTTTGCCAGCGTCCTGGCGCTGGTGATGGTCGCCTCGTTCATGATCGCCTACTACTTCGGCGCCGGCTTCGTGGCGCTGATCGCACTGGCGTCCAACGCGATCATGATCCTGGGCATCATGTCGCTCTCGCGCGCCGCCTTCACCCTCCCGGGCATCGCGGGCATCGTGCTGACCTTCGGCATGGCGGTCGACGCCAACGTGCTCATCTACGAGCGCATCCGAGAGGAGCTCGAGGAGGGAGCGGACATCCGCACCGCCATACGCCTGGGCTACCAGAAGGTGCTCTCGACCATCCTCGATGCCAACATCACGAACCTGATCGTCTGCCTCGTGCTCTATCGATTCGCCACGCAGGAGATCAAGGGCTTCGCTGTCACGCTCGGCGTTGGCATCGTCTGCACGCTCGTCAGCGCGCTGATCATCGCACGCCTCGTCTTCGCCCTCATGGAGGAGGCCAAGAAGGCCGAGATCTTCAAGACGCAGCTGCCCACCGTCGTGCCGATGGTGCAGCGGATTCTCTCGCCGAATGTCAACTGGCTGGCTCTGCGTCCGATCTTCATCGTCATCTCGCTCGCCTACATCTCGCTGGGCGTGGGCATGATCGTCACGCAGGGCCAGAAGATGCTCGACAACGAGTTCCGTGGCGGCACCGCGGTGGACCTCTCGCTCGATGATGGGCAGACATCCACGCGCCAGACCATGCAGGACCTGCTGATCTCCTACGTCGACAACAACATGGACAACCAGCTCATCCAGGAGCTGCGCAGCGCCGAGATCGTGGCACTCAATCCGCAGGCCGATGGCGTCACGAGCGATCGCTTTCGCCTCAAGACGACTCTCGGTGCCAACGAGGCCGGCACAGGCGAGAACGTCGAGCGTGAGGTTGTCGAGCAAGCCGTCGTCACTGCCTTTGGCGACCTCGTCGCGCAGGACCCGCCGCTGTCGTTCGACGGCTTCGAGAACAACTACGACAGCGCCCCCGTCTTCCCGGTCCTCCAGGCCACCCTGGGTGACAACATCAACGACCGCACCGTGCTCGACGACGTGTCCGACGAGATCGGTGGCGTCGCGATCGTGCTCGACAACCTCCAGCCGCAACCCTCGCTCGAGAGTCTCGAGAGCCGCATCCAGCTGATGCGTCAGAGCCCCGAGTTCAGCTCCACCCAGACGCGATCGGGCGAGACGAGGGTCATCATCATCCAGGGCACGCCGGAGGCGATCTCGCGCGCTGTCGTCGTGATCAAGGATCCGGACTTCGGCTACTTCGACGACGCGCCGCGCTGGGAGACCGATCTGGCCCAGGAGGAGTGGGCGCTCGTCTCAAGCGCGCTGACGAGCACCACCTCGTTCGCCGGGCTCCAGCAGTTCGATGCCCAGATTGCGCGCACCTACCAAGCGCAGGCCATCGTCGCGATGATGCTCTCGCTTCTGGGCATCATGGCGTACATCTGGTTCCGATTCGGCTCGCTCCGCTACTCAATGGCGGCCATCGTCGCGCTGCTGCACGACGTCATCACCGTCGTGGGATTGATCGCATTGGCCGAGATCATCTACGAATGGAACCCGGGCGTGGCAGGCTCGCTGCTCATCGAGCCCTTCAAGATCGACCTGGGTCTCATCGCCGCGCTGCTGACCATCATCGGATACTCCCTCAACGACACGATCGTCATCCTCGATCGCGTCCGCGAGAACCGAGGCAAGCTGCCGTACGCCTCGAAAGAGGTCGTCAACCGGTCGATCAACCAGACGATCTCCCGAACGATGATCACCTCGGGCACGACGCTCATCGCGGTGCTCATCATGTACACCGTTGGCGGCACGGGCATCCGCTCGTTCACGTACGCGCTGCTCTGCGGCGTCTTCATTGGAACGTACTCGTCTATCGCCGTTGCGGCGCCGCTGGTCTTCAGCTCCAAGGGTGCAGGCCCGCACCACTCGCACAAGCCCAGCGAGGAGTTGGAGGCGAGCGCCCAGGGAGAGTCTTCGCTGAGCGTCGCCTGATCGACGACTGGAGGCCCGAGCATGCCCAACACCGGTATCACCCAGCGCATGAGCGTCGGTGTGCTGGCGCTCGCGTGTGTGTGGATCGTCTCCTACTGGCTCTTCGACGCGCGCGATCGCACGCGGGGTGAGCCGCCATCGATCACCATCGATCAGACCGAGATGTACGTCGTGCAGGCGGGCGACAACCTCGAGTCGATCGCGGAGCGGCTCTACGGCGACAGCTCCAAGTGGGAGCTGCTCTACGAGGCCAACCGCGAGGTGCTCGCCGACCAGTCGTCCTTCAGGGCGGGAGTTCGGCTCATCGTGCCCCGCGTGGAAGCCGATAGGTGATCGTGTAGAATGGCTCCCCCGCGTTGGCGTGGTGTCAGGCGTGTGGGAGCCGACGACCCTCAGGATCGAAAGACGGGCTATGACGACGCACACGGTGGTGTTGCTTCCGGGCGATGGGATCGGCCCCGAGGTGACGGAGGCCACAACCCGAATCCTCGACGCCTCCGGCGCGAGCCTCACGTACATCTCCAAGCAGGTCGGCGTCGGCGCCATCGAGAGCGGCTCCGAGACCGTTCTCCCCGAGGACACCCTCGAGGCCATCCGCCAGCACGGCGTGGCGCTCAAGGGCCCCTGCACGACGCCCATCGGCGAGGGCTTCTCCTCCGTCAATGTCGCGCTGCGCAAGAAGCTCAATCTCTACGCCGCGGTGCGACCCGTCCGCTCCCTGCCCGGCGTGTCGACACGCTACGAGAACGTCGACCTGATCGTCGTCCGCGAGAACACCGAGGGCCTCTATTCTGGTGTCGAGAACATCGTCACCGAGGGCACCGTGATCTCGGTGAAGGTGGCCACGGAGGAGGCCTGCGAGCGCATCTCACGCTTCGCGTTCCGATTCGCAACGCACCAGAAGCGCAAGAAGGTGAGCGTCTTCCACAAGGCAAACATCATGAAGATCTCCGACGGGCTCTTCCTGCGTGAGTCCCGCAAGATCTACGAGCACGAGTACCCCAACATCAACTACGAGGAGGTCATCGTCGACGCCGGCTCGATGCGCCTCGTCCAGGATCCCACGCAGTTCGACATCGTGCTCTGCGAGAACCTCTACGGCGACATCATGTCCGACCTCTGCGCCGGGCTCGTCGGCGGGCTGGGCGTCACGCCAGGCGCCAACATCGGCGAGAAGGAGGCCGTCTTCGAGGCGGTCCACGGCTCGGCGCCCGACATCGCGGGGCAGAACAGGGCCAACCCGCTGGCGCTGCTGCTCTCGGGCGTCATGATGCTGCGTCACCTGGGTGACACGCGGCGCGACGCGTCGTGTACACAGGCGGCCGACAAGATCCAAGCCGCCTGCGACCAGGCATTGCTCGACGGGGCCAAGACGCGCGATCTGGGGGGCGAGCTGGGCACGAAGCAGTTCGCCGACGCAGTCATCGAGCGACTCTCGTGAGCACAACTGACTGGCAGATCGAGGGCAGCGCGGGCAAGCCCATCAGGGCGACCACGGACGCGACCGCCCAGACACCCAGGCTCAGCCTCGTCTTCGCGCACGGTTTCAAGGGCTACAAAGAGTACGGCTTCATGCCTGTCATGGCACGCGAGATCGCCTCGCGCACGCCAGCCAACGTCCATCGGTTCACCATGTCGCACTCCGGCATGGGCACGAACATCGAGACGTTCGAGCATCCCGAGCTCTTCGAGCAGAACACACTCAACTACGAGGTCGGCGACCTCACCAGCGTCGTCGAGGAGGTGCGCCGGCGCGATGGGGGCCTACCTGTCGTCTGCATGGGCCACTCTCGAGGAGGTGTGACGACCATCCTCGCCTGCGGCAGGGCATCGTCAACAATCAATCCCGCTGGTGTGATCATTCTCGCGGCACCCGATTCGAGCTTCCGCCTGAATGAGAAGGACCGCCAGACGCTGCTCGACCAGGGGCGCGTCGTGTCACCCTCGTCACGCACCGGGCAGGATCTCTACCTCGGCAGACAGTGGCTGATGGACCAGCTCGCCAACCCCGCCGACCACGACGTCCTCGCCTGTGCAGAGCGGCTCTCCATGCCCGTGCTCATCGTTCACGGAGATCAGGACGAAGCGGTCCCGGTCTCCTGCGGGCACGCCATCGCCTACCGGATCACGAGAAGCGAGATGCGCGTCCTCGAGGGGTGCAACCACGTCTTCAACATGCCGAATCCCGCGGATGATGCGCCCGTCTCCGATGCGCTCGAGGAGGCGGTCTCCAGCGTGTGCGAGTTCCTCACGCAGACGGTGCTTCGATAGCCGGATCGCTGGCGGCGCCATTCTCGATGGCGAGCGAGGACTCCCCACGCATGTCGGCCAGCTGCTCTCGGAGGCGAGGCTTTGATTCGACGTGCTGCTCCGACGACTCGGTTATCGTCCCGTCGTGCGAGACCTGGTCCACCCGCACGCTCACGCGCTTCGACACGCCTCGCTCCTGCATCGTCACGCCATAGAGACGATCCGCCGACTGCATCGTTCGCTTGTTGTGCGTGATGACGATGAAGTGCGAGCGGTCGAGGAATTCTCGCACCACGCCGCAGAACCGATCTACGTTCGCGTCGTCGAGCGCGGCATCGACCTCGTCGAGCACGCAGAAGGGCGACGGCTTGCTCTGGAAGATCGACATCAGCAGCGCCACCGCCGTCATGGTCTTCTCGCCGCCCGAGAGCTGCGAGATCACGCGCGGCTGCTTGCCGGGCGGCTTGGCGATCACCTCGATGCCCGATTCCAGCCAGTCGATCTCGCCCGTCTCCGGGTCGGGGATCATGCGCAACTCGGCACGCCCGCCGCCAAAGAGCTTGCGGAACATGCCCCTGTCGCCGCCGAAGTGGTCCGCGATCGTCTCGAACGCGTCCTGGAATCGCGTGCGAGTCGCATTGGAGAGCGTGGTGATCAGGTTGTCCAGCTCGACGCGCGCGTTGTCGATGTCCTCGACCTGCGTGATCAGATCCTCGTTGCGCTGCTCGAGCTGCTGCTCCTCCTCCAGGGCGCCGAGATTCACATTGCCGAGCTTCTTGATCTCGCGCTTGAGCTCGTGCGTCTCCTCGTCGATGTCCTCGCGATCGATGGGGGCGATCTCTGGGTCGCGCATCAGCTCGCGGAATTCCGCCAGATCGCGCGAGAGATCGATCTCGAGCTCCTCCGACGCGGAGAGCTCGATCTGCTCGCGTTTGACCTCGATCTCACGTCGGGAGATCTCGAGCGAGTTCCAGTCACGCTCGATGCGTGATGCCCGCTGGCGCATGTCGTTGAGGCGCTCACCGGCACGCTCGCTCTCGTGCACACTCTGCTCCAGCTCGTCTCGTGTCCTCGCGATCTCGTCGCGGAGGCTCTGGGCGTCCTCGCGTGCTCGCGTGGCCTCGAGGTGCGCCTCGTCGATAACCCGCTGGTGCTCCTGCAATCGGGAACGCTCGTGCTCGATCTGCTCGCTCATGCGAACGCTCTCGCGCTCGAGGTCCTCCGCCTGGATCGTGAGCTGCGTGTGTTGACGCTGCGACGACTGGAGCTTCTCGGTCTGCTGCGAGCGGCTGATCTGGGCTTGCGTGCACGACTGGGACGACGACTCCAGCGATCGTTCGATGTCGCTCAGCGCGTCCTCATGCTCGTCGAGCTGGCGCTGCAGGTCTGAGAGGAGCCCCAGGAACCTGCTCGCCCTCGCGTTGAGCTCCTCCCGCTCGCCCGTCGCGCGCTCGATGTGCCCCTCGATCGTGTCACGCTCCTGTCGGGCGCCGTCGAGATCCCTGTCGATGCGCGAGGCCTCCAACTCCGTGCGAGAGAGCTGCGCCTCGATGCCAACCAGCGCGCGCTCCTCGTCGCCCAGGGTGTCCCTGACGCGCGCCCGCTGCGCGTCCGTCTCGCCGATCTGCGAGTCGAGCGAGCGCATCGACTCCCGCTCCGTGGCGAGCTGCTCCCGTAGCGTCTCGAGACGCGAGGTCAGCTCGCCCAGCTCGACCCTGCGTTGCAGCACACCAGACTGGGGCTGCGAGCCGGCTCCCGCGATCGTGACGCGACCATCGCTGTGGAGGACCTCGCTTGAGGACGTGACGCACGTGATGGGGAGCGACCCCAACGGCCCGCTGCGCAGCAGCAGCGCGTCGTCGAGTGTTCTGACAAGAACCGTGGTGCCGAGCACGCACTCGATGAGCCGTCGATACTCGGGCTCGCACCTGACGCGATCGCACGCGAGCGCGCCCCCCAGCGAGGGCATCGCCTCTAGATGCGTCCTGATCGTGTGGGCAAATTCCGACGCCTGCGACTCGATCGGCACGAACGACACACGCCCCTCGCCATCCCGACGCAGCTCCTCGTTGTTGAGGAGCGTCGAGAGCGAGGGAATCACCAGGGCGTGGAGCGCGTCCCCCAGCGACAGCTCAATCAGCGGCGCGATCGAGGCGTCCGCCTCGATGACGTCGGCCAGCGGCCCACGCACCTGACGCAGCGCGGAGCCCTCGGGCGAGCTGTCTCGAGCGCTCAGCAGATCCTGCACCGCGTGGTCGTACCCCTCGTACGCCTGCGCCATCTCCTTGAGCGTCTGGTGGCGTGAGCCGACCGCCGAGAGTGAGTTCTCCAACTCGCCGAATCGTGTTGTCTGGATCTTCTGATCCTCGAGCTGACGCTTGAGCGTGGCGTCGAGCTCCGCGAGACGCGCGCCGGTCCGGTCGACGTCTGCTCGCGTTCTCTCGAGCGCCTCCGCGTGCGTTCGCTGCTCGATCTCGTTGCGCTGCGACGCGTCCTCGAGCGATTGCAGGCGCAGCGAGAGCGACTCGCGCTGCTCGCGATGCGAGGCGATCTTCGCCTCCAGAGCCTGGGACGCGCCGACGCACTCGCCGTGCTTCTGCACCACGTCGTCGTGGGCGGCGCGCGTCTCGCGCGCTCGGGCCCGCCTGGTTGCCAGTTCGCCCTGCAGTCGCGTTCGCTCTCGTGTGGCCTGCTCCAGCTCCGTCTCCGCCTGCTCGACCCGTGTCCGCAGGCTCTCCATCTCTTCCGAGGAGGCCTCGATCATCGCGTCGAGCTCGTGCGATCGTTCCTCGATGTCCAGTAGGCGTGCCTCGTGCTCCGCCAGGCGCGACGCGATCTCCGTCGACGCACGCTCTGACATCACGCCGCGCTGGAGCGCCTGCTCCTCACGATGCGACGACGACTCGAGCGTCTTCTCGTGCTCGTGGGCGCGCTGCTGCAACTCGTGCCGATGGACCTCGGCACTCTGCTTGGCGACCTCGAGTTCCTCAAGCGTGCGCTGCGAGTCGCGACGGTCCGTGTCGAGCTTCGTGAGCTGGGATGTGAGCCCCTCAAGGCGTGTCGACAGCGCCTCGTAGTCCGTCAGGGCGATCGCCATGCGGTTGCCGCGATAGCGCGCGTCGAGGCGCTGGAACTGCCTCGCCTTGGTCGCCTGGCCCTTGACGATGCGCAGGCGGCGCTCGGTGTTGGCGAGCTGCTCGCGCACCCGCACGAGGTTCACCTCCACGCGTTCGAGCTTCCGCTGCGCCTCGAGACGACGCGCCTTGAACTTCGCGACGCCCGCGGCCTCCTCGAAGAACGTGCGGCGCTCGATAGGGGAAGCGAGCAGGAGGGCGTCGACCTTGCCCTGCTCGATGATCGAGTAGGCGTGGGCGCCCACGCCCGTGTCCATGAACAGCTCGCGGATGTCCCGCAATCTGGCCTTCGTGCTATTGATCAGATACTGGCTGGTCCCGTCGCGGTACAGGCGACGCTCGACGTCGACCGTCTCGGTATCGATGGGCAGCGCCCGTCGCGGGCGCTTGTGGAGCGACGAGCCGCTCGACGGAGCCTCGGGATCATCGCTGGGCGCGTCCATATCCGCCCCCAGACCGCGGAGCGCCACCGTGTGCTCGATGGCACGGAACTCCTCCTCGCTCAGCAGGGGGTTCTCGAAGGTCAGCGTGACCGATGCCATGCCGGTGGGCTTGCGACCTGCCGAGCCGGCGAAGAGCACGTCCAGCATCTCCTTGGAACGCAGCGACTTAGCCGAGCGCTCGCCGAGCACCCACCTGATCGCGTCAATGACATTGGACTTGCCGCATCCGTTGGGCCCGACGATGCCGATGATCGGCTCGTCGAACGAGAACACGGTCTTGTCGTCGAACGACTTGAACCCACTGAGGGTGAGCTTGGCCAAACGCAGCACGCGACGGACCTCCCTGTCCACGTGCCCGCTCGTGCTTGGCGTCGTGCCTTCTGAGCGGGCTGGTGCAATCCTTGCAGACTGCATCGTCGGTCCATTGCCACCGCCACCTTGATTCGGGGCGACCGAGCCGGGTTTCACGCCATTCCCGAGGGCGTTGTGGTGTGTTTCGTTGGAGTGTCCCACGTCGATAAGGATAGGCACCCGACCTCGTGGGCGATCACCGCCCGCCTGAGGGACGGCGCTCGATCGGCACCACGCCCTGGCCTGCGCCCTGCCCCTCGTTGACCTGATCGGTCGGGAAATCCGGACGATCGGTGATGGAGCTGGGCGTCAGGGCACGCAGCAGCTCCGCCGCCGCCAGGTCCTGCTCCGCGATGAACGCGCCCTCGAAGGCGCCGTCCTTCCACAGCTCGTGCAACGCCCCGACAACCTCGGAGTACGTCAGCCCGAGCCCCGGCGCGGGCGAGTCCGGCGTGGTCGTGTGCGCGAGGAACTCGATGAATCTCGTCAGTCGTGGGTCCACCGTGTGCGACGAGCTGCGATCGGTTCGGTGATCGCGATAGTACAGACGCAGCGGCGAGTCGCCGTTCTCCGCGGTCAGCATCAGGCGATCCTCCCACGCCGAGGCGAACGAGGGACGCTTCAGCACGGGCGACTCCCCGAACACCACGATGCGCGGCTCGCCCTGCTGTGTGATGAAGATCAGCGGATCATCCGAGGGGATCAGGTCGAGCCTGAACTTCCCCTCGACGAACGTGGTGTCAAGCGATGGGTCGGCTCTCTCCTCCAGCGCCTCGTACGCCGCCACTCGCACGTCGGCATCGCCGCTGGCCAGGAGTTCGTGCAGCGCCCTGTTGACCTCCGGATCCGGATCGAGCGAGCCCAGATGCTTGATCGCTTCCAGGCGGAAGTTCGGCGTCCCCTCGAACGCGATCTCGCGCAGATGGGGCGTGACGAGCGGATCCTTCAGATTGGCGCCCGCGCGAAGCGCGGCCATACGCGGGCGGATCTCGGGAAAGTCGTAGATCGATCGCAGCGCGGGCAACGCGGGCTCCCCGATGGCCTGCAGGCACCAGGAGAGATCCTCCGCCAGCGCGGGCTCCGAGAGCAGCGCCCGCTGGTAGCGCACGGCCCAGTCCGACGCGAACATCTGGTCCACACGCGAGTGGAGCAGCAACTGGATGAACTCATCCGTGTCATGCATGTACCGATAGGGGACCGTCAGCTCGACGATCTCCTCGTTGCGTCCTTTGGCGGTCTTCTCGCGGTCCCCATCGCCGCGAGGGAAGTACGTGTTGATGGCGTTGGCGATCGACCTGGCACGCGAGTGCGAGGGCGAGTCGAGGACCAGCGACAGCGCCTGATCCGTTGTCACCATGCCGCCCGACAGAACTCTCCCCGACGTCCGCACGATCGAGTCACGTCCCTGCTGCGCCGGATCGGCAAACGGGTTGATGAAGAGCCGACCACGCGCGCGCGCGATCGAGGCGATCGCCGGCCCGTTGGGTACCGCAACACCGGGCTGGAGATCCGTCGTCCACAGCAGCCCGCCCTCGAGGCTCGTCGTCGATGTGCCGGGCAGCGCCTCGACCAGGATGTCGAAACGCGCGCCCACTCTCGAACCGGGCGGGATCGCGGCCTGCACGAACACCACCGCGGTGTTCCGATCGTCGAGCAACTCAGCGGGCGTGACGCTCCCGAACCCGCGCGTCTCCTGACCGACGCCACGGAGCGCCATCTCGCGCTCCATGAGAGAACGCACCGCCGCCGGCGTGTCGGACGAGCCCGTCCCGTCGAGATCCACCACCAGCCCGTAGCCCGTCACAAGGATCGGGTTGTTGCCCTGCAGCGTCGCCTGCGCGCCGATCGTGTTCCGCAGCACCGCCGGCACGTCTCGCACGACACCCTCTGGCATCACACCCGACGGACGCGAACGCTTTCTGCCAAGACCGAGGTCGATACACCCCGTCAGGACGATCGACGCCGCTAGAGCAGCCAGCACCAGTGATTTGGAAGGCGATCGCGACATAGTTCTGAGATTCGGCCCTCGGGGCGTGTGGGTTCCAGTTGAAGGGGGTTCAGGCGTTCTGCGGGATCATCGCCAGCGTCTGACGCACCATCTCCGAGATGCCCTGGGCGACCTCGTGGAGGGGGGCATCGCACATGTACGCGGGCGCGGTCGCGACGTGGTGCTTCTGATCGACGACCGCCTGGCTCGCTGGCGCCTCGACGTGCTGGGCGCCCATGGACTCGGCCGCGCTCGACGCGTCACTCTGCCCCCCGAGGGTGATCGTCACGTCGTTAGCGAACACCCTCGCCGCCAGCACGGGCGCGATGCAGCACAGCCCGATAGGCTTGCCATCGTCGTGGAACTCTCGCAGGACGCGCTCCGCCTCGCTGTGTACCTCGCACGCGGGGCCCTTCTGGGCGAAGTCGCACAGGTGCTTGGCCGCGCCGAATCCGCCCGGGAAGAAGAGCGCATCGAAGTCCGCGCTCCGGCATTCATTCAGCGAGCGAACCTCACCGCGCGCGAGCCGCGCCGACTCCGCCAGGATGCTCCGCCTGGTGCCGTCGGGCTGCCCGCTCAGATGATCGATGACCTCGAACTCCGCGTCCGGCGCGAAGCAGTGGGTCGTGACACCCTCCTTCGAGAGCGCCAGCAGAAGCGAGACGGTCTCGTGGATCTCTGATCCGTCGAGGAACCCGCATCCCGACAGGATGACTGCGGCAGTTGTCATGGGTGCATCCTTCCTGAGTGATTCCAGATAGGGGAGCGATATTCTACCCGCACGCCCAGCGTGATGTCCCGGGAGCGTGTAGTGTGCCCGCCCCAAAGGCTGACGTCCGGAAAGGAGTGCCAGATGGCTCGTGTGGCAGTGCTCGGTGGGGGGATGGTCGGATCCGTGATGGCGCAGGACATCGCGCACCTCGACGGTGCCAGCGTGTGCGTCTACGACGTCTCCGAGGTGTCGCTCCAGCGCGTGCGTGAGCGCTGCGGTGATCGAGTCGAGACCAGACAGGCCGACCTCTCAGATCAGAGCACCATCCGCGAGTCGATCGAGGACGCCGACATCGTGCTCGGCGCGCTGGCCTCGCACCTGGGCTTCAACGCACTGGGGACCATCATCGACGCCGGCAAACCCTACGCCGATATCAGCTTCATGCCAGAGGACGCCATCGACCTCGATCAAAAGGCGAAGGACGCCGGCGTCTGCTGCGTTGTCGACTGCGGCGTCGCGCCGGGCATGTCCAACATGATGGCCGGCTACGCCTCCGCCACGATGGACCGCTGCGACTCCATCGAGATCTACGTCGGGGGGCTCCCCGTCGAGCGCCACTGGCCCTTCGAGTACAAGGCGGGCTTCGCGCCCGCGGACGTCATCGAGGAGTACACGCGCCCCTCGCGCATCGTCGAGAACTCCGACACGGTCATCCGTGAGGCGCTTTCCGAGCCCGAGCTGATGACCTTCCCGCACGTCGGCACGCTCGAGGCCTTCAACACCGACGGGCTCCGCTCCATCGCCACCACGCTCGATGTCCCGAACATGATCGAGCGCACGCTCCGCTACCCGGGCCACATCGAAATCATGCGTGTTCTCCGACACATCGGGCTCATGGGGACCGAGCCCATCGACGTCAAGGGCGTGAAGGTCGTCCCGCGTGACGTGCTCGCGACGCTCATGTTCCCGCAGTGGACCTACGAGCCGGGCGAGGAGGACATCACCGTCATGCGCGTCATCGCCGAGGGCGTCGTCGATGGCGTCCTCTCCCGGATGACCTGGGATCTCTACGACCGCTACGACCAGGACACGCAGGCCACCAGCATGTCGCGCACCACAGCGTTTCCGTGCACCATCGCGGCGCGCATGATCCTCGACGGCACCTACACCAGCCCGGGCGTCAACCCGCCCGAGCGTCTCGGCGCCACGCAGGGCCTGCTCGATCGCTCCCTCGTGGAGTTGCAGGAGCGCGGCGTGCACTACGAGGCTACCATCGAAGCGATCGGCTGATCAGCGTCGCGAGTACGCGAAGTCGGCAGCTCGCGCGCGAACGATCATCTGATCCACCTGCTGGCGGTTCGTCCCGTCGTACAGCGCCAGGATCCTCCGCTCCGGATCCAGCAGGAAGAAGAACGACGGGTGCGAGACGTTCGACATGATCGTGCCGTCGCCCAGCGGGATCTGGCGCGACTCGTCCGTGCTTGCCTCGGGCAGGTCCAGCCCCTCTGTCAGGATCGTGTTGATCTGCGCGATGTCGCCCGTCACCCACGTCCACCGATCCTGGTCGGCCCCGAGCGTCTCCAGGTGCGCCGCGATCGCCTCGGGCGTGTCGTGCGTGGGATCGACCGAGAACGTCAACGCACGCACGTTTGTGCCCTCGAGCTGTGTGAGCGCGTGATGCATGTTGGCGCTCATCGGCGGGCAGATGAACGGACAGTTGGTGAACATGAACGCCACGATCGTGAAGTGTCCATCGAGAGACGCGTCTGTCACGGTCTGCCCGCGCTGATCCGTCAGCGTGAACGACGGGATCGAGATGGTCTCCATGTGCAGATCCGGCTCGAGCGGGTTTCCAGTGTTGGTCAGGGTTCCAACACTCGTGCTCTGCGCGTTGCGCTGCGCCATGATGTACGCGGATACCCCGAGGATGAACAGCCCAAGCGCCAGCGCACCAGTGATGATGATCGGCTTCATGCGTGCATTGTAGGCGCTGCCCGGTACCGTCTCAGAAGAGCAGGCGGATCGACGCGTCCAGCACCATAACGATCATCAGCGCCGGCAGGTAGATGATCGATGCGTAGAACATCGTCCGGGCGTCCTTCTCGCTCAGCGTCGCGCGGAACCGCAGCGCTGCGACGGCAAAGACCAGCCACAGCAGCGACGCCCCCGTCGCGTACAGCGGGCCGAACGTCACCGGATCCACGAACACCGGCACGATGGACACCGGCGCCAGCAGCGCCAGCCAACGCAACGCCAGCGTCGACGTCCGCTCGCCGCTCTCGTCAATGACCGACAGGATCCTGTGCCCGGCGTTGGCGTAGTCCTCGCGGTACAGCCACGCGATCGCCATGAAGTGCGGCAGCTGCCACACCAGCACGATCGCCACGATGCACCACCCCGCCGGGTGCGCCAGCCCCGACCACACCGACATCTCGCTCGTGGGCCACGCCGCGGCGAACCCGATCAGTGGCGGAAGCGCGCCCGGAATCGCCCCCGCGTGGGTTGAGAAGATCGTCAGCGGCTTCAGCGGCGTGTACACCACCACGTACGTCACGATGATCGCGAGCGACACCAGCATCGCCGCGACGTTCGTCCCGACCCACAGGATCGCCAGTCCGCCGATCGAGCACACCAGCCCGAACGACGTGCCCATCGCCACCGAGACGCGCCCCGTCGCCATGGGTCGCTCGCACGTCCTGCGCATCCGGGCGTCGCGCCGGAACTCCACCGACTGATTCAACGCGTTCGCCCCCGCCGACGACAGCCCCGTGCCCACCAGGCACCACAGCAGCGTCAGCAGCAGCTCGGGGGTCGCCCACGCGCGCTGCATCGCTGCCAGCGCGAAGCCAACCGCCGTCGCGACTAGCACCATCCGCGTGATGCCCATCTTGCTCAGCGCGATCAGGTCGCGGGCAAGTGAGACATCGCCGGATGAGGTCAAGATGGAGGGCGCCTGCGCCATGGGGTGGGGATTGTAGCAGCCCGGGGGCGAGGCAGACCGGTCGTACATGCGTACAAACCGGTTTTCTTCTGGAATTCTGGTATCCACGCGCGGTACGCTGAGTCTCCAATCTACGGAGGAATGATTGATGAGATTTCTGACAATTCTCGCGTGCTCGTTCTCGCTATCGTCGGCTCTCGCCGGCCCGCTCACACCCCCTGGTGCGCCCGCGCCGACTCACAAGACGCTCACCGAAGTCGAGCCGCGCATCGCCATCAACGCGACCAACACGCCCAGCGGGCCCTTCGGCACCTACACCATCTCGTCTCCCGGCTCCTACTACCTCAATGGCAATGTCGCAGGCGAGCTGGGCAAGGCGGGCATCTACATCGACACCACGGGCCAGGTCACCATCGATCTCAACGGCTTCGAGCTCGTGGGCATCCCCAACTCGGGCGCAGGCATTAACGTCGCCGACGCCTCGTCGGTGCGTATCCATAACGGCACAGTCCGCGACTGGCATCTCATAGGCATCTTCACCATCGTCGGCGTGAGCGCAACACTCGAGAGCGTCAACGCCACCAACAATGGTGGAGATGGCATCTTCGTCGGCAACCACAGCATCATCTCCTACTGCACCGCCAGTCTCAACGGCGACGACGGCATTCGGTCCGGCATCAGCAGCGTGATCTCGAATTCCACATCACACAATAATACTTCCTCTGGCATCCGGTCATCCACGAACAGCACAATCACAAACTGCAGCACCTACGCTAACACGCTCAATGGGATCAGCTCGGGCGAGGGCTCGACGATCACGGGCTGCTCGTCGTACACCAACGGCACGAACGGCATCTTCTCGGGCACCGGCTCACACATCTCCGGAAACTCCTCACGCCAGAACGATGGCGACGGCTTCAACATCGTCGGAGGGAGTTACATATTCAATAACAACGCCAGCGCCAACGATGGCGATGGCATCGAGACCGCCGGCGATTCCTACGTGCTCAACAACAACTGCGATTCCAACGATCTCGACACCATTGGAGACGGCGCAGGCATTCATATCACGGGCGATGACACACGCGTCGAGGGTAACAACACCAACGACAACCGTATTGGCATAGTCACCACAAGCGCAGGATGTCTGGTTGTCAGAAACTCAGCCTCAGGCAACGTACTCTTTAACTACAACCTCCACGCAGGCACCAGATACGGCTCGATCATCGTGCTGGGCAATGGCGACATCGCCGGCAACGCCAATCCCAACAACAATCATCCCATGGCCAACTTCAGCTACTGAGCCTGGTGAGAGACACAGACGATGTGGGGGGGCTCGCGAGCGGGTAGAATGCCCCTCCCTTGCCCCGGTAGCTCAGTCGGATAGAGCAGCGGTCTTCTAAATCGCAGGTCGATGGTTCGAATCCATCCCGGGGCGCTTCAGCGCGCGATGATCGGCTCGCCGGCGTGTCGCGTCATCTCCGAGTACAGCTCCGAGAGCCGTCGCGTCATCTCCCCGATCTCACCGCTCCCGATCCGCTTGCCATCAAGCTCCACCACCCCCGCCAGCTCGCCCATCGTGCCGGTGGTGAACATCTCGTCCGCCTCGAACAGCTCCGCGTGGGGGATATCGCGCACCTCGTGGGGGATGCCCTCGCGCTCGCAGATCTCCAGCACCGTCAACCGCGTGATGCCCTCGGGGCACGCGTCCGTCGTGGACGTTCGGACCACGCCGTCCTTCACCACGAACACGTGCGTCGCGTTCGTCTCGGCAAGATTGTCGTTGGTGTCCAGCATCAGGGCGTCGTCGGCGCTCTTCTCGTTGGCCTCAAGCTTGGCCAGGATCGACGTCAGCTGGTTGCACGAGTGGATGTGCTGGTTGAGCACGTTGGCAAAGGGCCTCCGCACGCTCGCGGTGATCAGACGCAGCCCCGCCTTGTCGTACACCGGCGCCTTGTGCTCGGCCAGCACGAACAGCCCGCACCCCTGCGTGTTGATCCTCGGGTCCAGGCCCGACGTGTACTTCACCCCGCGCGAGAGCGTCAGGCGGATGTGCACGCCGTCGTGCATGCCGTTGGCCTCGAGCGTGCGCCGGATCTGCTCGACGACGTGCTCACGCCCCGGCACGCCCTCGTACCGCAGCAGCTCTGCCGACTTGAACAACCTGTCGATGTGCGCGTCGAGACGGAAGATCCGCCCGTTGTACAGACGCAGCCCCTCCCACACGCCGTCGCCATTCTGCACCGTTGAATCGAAGGGTGACACGCCCGCCTCGTCGCGATGCACGAGCTGGCCATTGATGCTGACGATCAGATCCTTGTTTGCCTCGTTGAACGTCTGGCGCATCAGCCGATCACCGTCCTGTGCGCCGTCAAGCGCTCGTAGATTGCCTGGCACTCCTCGAGCACGCCCTCGAGCTCCGGCGCCAGCTCATCGTGCGACTCGCTGTACGCCTGGAACCCCGTTGTCTCGTACAGATTCGCGTACCAGTGGGGGCCCCACACGCCGTCCGAGTCGCGGGGTCCTGCCTCCCACGAGAGCATCCGGTCCGTGTACTCCACGCCCAGCGCCTCGCACATCGCGCGCAGCGCGCCGGGCGGGTCCATCAGGATGTCGCGCGAATCGAACACTGGCGGCTCGCTCCCCGTCCGCTCCACGATCGCGTCGTACAGACGGAGCTGCTGCGGCAACCCGGTCGATTCTACGTTGGGGTCGTCGATCACCTTCGCCAGCGAGATCAGCATCCGCCTCGGGTCGCGCAGCAGCATCGCGTGGCGGCACTCGCCAAGCCAGTCCAGATCGATCTCGAGCAGCATGTGATGGCACATCTGCTTCTGGTAGAAGATCCGCTTCCCGCCCGGGACGGGCCCCACACACATCTCGACGACCCGGCGCCAGTCGTCCTCGTGGCGCTCGATGATCGCGTCCCTGCCAGGGTGGTCGAACCCCGTCACCCTCAGGTAGTGCGCGTAGAACGGCTCGTCGAGGACCGCGCAGTCGCCACGCGCCTCCCACGAGCGCATCATCGCCGTGGAGATGTTCCTCGGCCCGGACCACATGCAAATCCGTATCGTCGCGTCGTCACCCATTATTGATTGTCCGGGTCGATGCCGATCGACTTGAGGAACGGCACGAGCGAGCGATCACGACCCAGGAACGCGCGGATCGAGTCATCGATCTCACGCGAGCCGCCGGCCGCGTAGATCTCGTTGCGCAGACGCATGCCGATCTCCTTGTCCATCAGCCCACCGGGGGCCTCCTGGAAGACCGACTGCATGTCCTGCGCGATCGAGTCCGCCCACGCGTAGCCGTAATACCCCGCCGAGTACCCGGCCAGGTGGCCCCAGTACGCCGCCATCGCGGTGCCGTCGGGGGTCGCCAGGAACACGTCCTCGAACGCGCCATTGACGACCTCGTCGACGTCCACCGTGTCCGTCGACGTGTGGATCCGCAGGTCGCCCGTACCCAACGCCAGCTGGCGCCGATAGTGCACGCCGATGGTCGCCAGTCGCGCCTCCTTCATGCGTGCCAGCAGCGCGGGGTCGACCTTCTGGGTCGGGTCCAGGTAATGCCCGGCAAACCTGTTGAGGACGTCGGGGTCCCACGTCCACGCCTCGAGCATCTGCGAGGGCGCCTCGACGAAGTCCCTCGGCACGTTCGTGCCCTCCTGCTGTGCGAACTCCGCCTGTGTCAGAATCGAGTGCAGCGCGTGCCCGAACTCGTGAAACAGCGTCTGGAGCTCGTCGTGCGAGATGAGCGAGGGCTTGTCCTCGGTGGGGGGCGTGAAGTTGCACACCAGCGCGACGACCGGGCGCTGCGTCTCACCAGAATCCAGCTTCTTGGAGTCGATGATCGAGAACTGTGCGAAGTGAGAGTACTTGCCCGTGCGCGGGTACATGTCGAAGTACACCATGCCCAGCGGCATGTTGGTCGAGCCATCGAAGCACATGTACAGCTCGACGCTCTCCTCCCAGGTATTCTCCGCCTTGAGCTCGACGATCTTCAGGTCGAACAACTCCTCGAAGATGTCGAACATGCCCTCGACCGACGCGTCGAACGGGAAGTAGTTGCGCAGCTGCTCCGTGTCGATCGCGAACCGCTTCTTCAGCAGCTTGTCCTGGTAGTAGCGGAAGTCCCAGAGCCGGATCTGCGCGTTCTCGTCACCCGTCTCCTCGACCTTGAGTGCTCGCAGCTCCTCCAGCTCGTTGCGGAATTTTGGCTCCAGCCCCTGCGCCATCTCCGTGACGAACGTGAACGCCGTCTCGCCCGTGCCCGCCATCCGCGACTCGGTCTGATAGTCCGCCCACGTGGCGTAACCAAGAGCACCGGCGATCTGCTGGCGCAGGCGCACCATCTGGTTCAGGATGTCGATGTTCGTGTCCTTGTTGACCGAGTACCGCGCGGACTTCATGGCCCTGCGCGTCTCCTCGTCGGAGGCGTTGGTCATCACCGCCACGAACTCAGGCGTCACCGTCTGGCGAAAGGTGTACGTGCCCTCGTCGTTGGCGTAGCGCGTCAGCATCTCGTCCGTGAACCCGTCGAGCTGCTCGCGCGTGAACATAATCGACTCGTTCGCGCTCGAGTTGTTGGCCCCGAACTCGGCGGACAGCGCCGCTAACTCCTTCTGCATCGCCTCGACGCGAGACTTCGTCTCGTCGTCCAGGTGCATGCCTGCCTGTCTGTAGTCGCGGAACGTGTCGAAGAACAGCTTCTGCTGCGGGCCGGTCATCTTGATCAGCTGCGGCATGCGCTTGGCACGATCGCGCATCGTGTCGAGGGCCATCTCGCCCTCGCCCTCAGCCGGGTCCGTGCCATAGAGCAACCGGTATTGGCACGCCTCGAGCAGGTCGTACACGTCCTGGCGATACTGCGCCTCGACGAACCAGCCCGAGATCCTCACGGACTGATCGTTCGCTGCCCTCCGCATCTCCTCGGTCACCTGCGTCTGCGCCATCAGCGACATCTTGTTGGCCACGTTGATCACGGGGTAGTAGATCGTGTCCAGGCGCCCAAGCGTGCTCTCGAACGTCGCCTCTCGAGGATCCTGCGAGGCCAGATCCGTCAGCTCCGTGTCGGCGGTGTTGAGAACCGCCGTGACCGTGTCGTCCAGTTCCTCGGGCGTGGACTCGAACACGGGCAGATCCAGGCGCACGCCGTGCTGCGTGGCCAGCGACCGGTATGCTCGCCACGAACGGGCTGGAGCGTCCTCGTCCGGTGTGACCACCGGTGCCTGCGTGAGGGGCTCCGTCAGGCTCGAGCAGGCGCCAAGAGCCAGTGTCAGCGAGAGTGCGGGGAGTATCAGTCGCATGGTCGTGCCTCCGAGAGCTGAGGGGTGATACACATCCGAGAATCCAGTCTACATCCTCCCGACGATCGCGCCTTCGATCGCACGCTCGCGCGCAGCTAGACTGTGGGGCTCATGCCCACGCGATCCGTCTATCTCGAGACCTTCGGCTGCCAGATGAACGAGCTCGACTCGGAACTGGTGGCGGGCGAGCTGCGCCGGCTGGGGTACGAGTTCACGTCGGAGGCCGAGGGCGCCGACGTCGTGCTCTACAACACCTGCTCCGTGCGTGAGCAGGCCGAGCAGAAGGTCTGGT
>JBICIA010000023.1:0-4772 GCA_043101425.1 Phycisphaerales bacterium JB043 | reverse complement strand
CGAGACCTTCGGCTGCCAGATGAACGAGCTCGACTCCGAGCTCGTCGCGTCCCAGCTCTCGTCGCTCGGCTACCGCTTCGTGCCCGAGCCCCACGAGGCCGACGTGGTGCTCTACAACACCTGCTCTGTCCGCGACTTAGCAGAACAGAAGGTCCGCTCGCGCCTCGGTGAGGTTGCCATACGCAAACGCAAAGAGCCGGGCATCGTGGTCGGCGTGCTCGGATGCATGGCCGAGCGTGACGGCAGCACCATGCTCTCGAAGTACCCCGTCGTCGACATCCTCGTCGGGCCGGGCGAGCTCGACAAGCTCCCGGGCCTGCTCGACAACGCGACGCGCACGCGCCAGTCGCTGCTTTCCGACGATCGCGAGGGCGAGTCGGAGACACGAGCGGGCCAGCGCCTCGCGCAAACCTCAGCAAGACTCACGGCCCTCCAAGGCAACGCGTCGAGGCGCTCCTCGACCCTCGCCGCGGCGGAAGACTCGCTCGAGTTGCTCGATCTCTCTCGCGCCATCTCGCCGGACGAGCACAGGGGCTCCGCCTACGTGCGCATCACGCGCGGCTGCAACAAGTTCTGCACCTACTGCGTCGTGCCGCACACCCGCGGTGCCGAGACACACCGCCCGCCCGACCACATCGTCGACGAGTGCAAGCGGCTCGCGGACGCCGGCGTCCTCGAGATCACCCTCCTTGGACAGACCGTCAACCACTACCGATACGAGCACGGATCGTCCGTCGTCCTCGACGGCGTGCAGCAGCCGCAAAAGGGACGCTCCTACCAGGGAGGGCATCGACGCGACCCCTTCCGAGGCGAGAAGGTCACCACCTTCGCCGACCTGCTCCATCGCATCCACGAGGAGGTCCCCGCGATCCAGCGCCTGCGCTTCGTCACCTCCTACCCGCGCGACTTCGGTGACGACGTCCTCGAGGTCATCCGCGACTCCCCACGCATCTGCCGCTACCTGCACGTCCCGGCGCAGTCCGGCTCCAACGCGCAGCTCAAGGCCATGAACCGGGGCTACACCGTCGAGGAGTACCTCGAGTTCATCGATCGCGCCCGCTCGTACCTGGATCAGCCTGAGATCGACAAGCCACTCATGCTCGCAGGCGACATGATCGTCGGCTTCTCGGGTGAGACCGAGGACGACTTCGAGGCCTCCGCGGCGCTGCTCGAGCGCGTCCGCTACAAGAACTGCTTCATCTTCAAGTACTCGCCACGCCCGGGCACCGTCGCCTTCGACAAGCTCCCCGACGACGTGCCCGATGAGACCAAGCGACGACGCAACAACGCCCTGCTCGCGGTCCAGCACACCATCTCCGACGAGATCGCCCAGCAGCAGATCGGACGCACCTTCGATGTCTTCGTCGAGGGCCTCAGCGCCCGCGCCTCGAGGACCATCGGCGCCCCGAAGGAGGCCATCGCCGTCACCATAGGCGGCAGCTCGATAGGGGAGTCGTTCGACGCACGCCTGGCGCAGCAGGACGATCGCGTGCAGCTCTCCGGACGCACCGATGGCGATCTGATCGTCCTCTTCGACGCCAGCGACGGCGCCCGCGCGCGCGATCTGATCGGTCGCATCGTGCCCGTGCGAGTCGAGAGCGCGCGGACCCTCACGCTCTTCGGCTCACTCGCCTGAGTCGACGTCCGCCATCGCGCTCCGCTGCTCGAGCAGCCACTCGTCGATGATCTTCACAACCCGCTCGTGGAACAGCTTGACCCGACGGATCGGCAGCGTCGCGGGGATGTCGTTGACGAGGACCGAGAACGCGACCGCCTGGCCGGTCTTCTCATCGATCACGTATCCGCTCAGGTTCGACACGCCGTTGAGATACCCGCTCTTGGCTCGCACGAGGTTCTCGACCGTGATCGAGCGGAACCGGCGCTCGAGCGTGCCCGTCGCGCCCCCGATCGGGAGCGACGCCACGAACGACTCGCGGAAATCGTCGTTGCCCCACGCGTTGTCCAGCAGATGCGTGAACACCTCGGGCGACACGCGGTTGCCCCGGCTCATCCCCGACCCATCGGAGATGTGCACGCTCGACGCGTCCGCCGGCCCCAGCAGCTCACCGAGCGTCATCCGCAGCACCGCGGCACCCGTGTCCCACGAGCCGGGCTGCCCCGTCACCTCGTGCCCCATCCGCTTGAACATCGAGTCCGCGTACAGGTTGTGCGAGTCGACGTTGCTCCGCTCCAGCGCCACGTGCAGGGGCGTGCGCACCACGCCCAGCAGCTCGCCATCCTCCAGGTCCTCGTTCGGCCTGGCGCGACGAACCTCCGGGCGCCCCAGCCCGCTCGTCTCGCAGGCGTCCTGGAACAGCCAGCCGAACACCAACGCCGGCTCGTGAATCGCTACCGGGATCGGCGCGCCCGTCGCCCAGCGCACGTTGCCGTGCAGCGTCATGTCGTTCGTGCCCAGCCTCCGGGAGATCCACAGCGTGTTCGCCTCCGTGCTCACCGAGCGACCGTTGTTGGATATCCGCAGCCACGACGCGCTCGGCACTGTCTCGATCACCGGCGAGCGCCCGGGCGTGCGCGGCGTCGCGAACACGTTGATGATGTTCGTGTGATAGTTCAGGCCCGACACCTGCGCGCAGTACCACCGATTGAGCTGGTCCGTCGGCCAGGACGGGTGCACGAAGTCATAATCGAAGATGCGATCGTCCAGCACGATCTCGTCCACCGTCTCCACGCCCGCGTCACGGATCAGACGCACCCACGACTCGATGATGTCGCCCTGCTCCATGTTCATGCGCGACAGCAGTTCGCTGTCGGCCAGCGCCGGATCGCCCGAGCCGATGATGTGGATCGTGCTCCCGACCCTGCGCAGCTCCGTGCGGAACGCGAAGTCCTCGCCCAGCACGTGCAGCGCCGCCAGCGAGGTGATGAGCTTCATGTTCGACGCAGGGATCAGCGAGCCGTTCGCGTTCAGGTCCGCGAGCACGGCGTGCGAGCGTGTGTCGATGATGTGGATGCCCAGCGTCGTCGTGTTCAGCGGTGAGCCGTTGAGCAGCGTCTCCAGGCGCCCCTCCAGATCCTGTGCCAGCGACGACGACGCGAGCAACGCTGCCATCGCGACCACCAGCGACACGACCCCCAGTCTGGATAACGGGCGTGATGTGAGCCTCATCTGCGTCTCCGAGTCTGGTGCTCTCGAGGTCTGCGGGAGCATCGGCGAGCACACGCGCGACGCTTGAATGGGCATCACCCGACACGCTCCGACGTGTACACTACCCGACCCCGCGACGGGGGACGACACCTCGCACGCCCCGCCAGGAGAGACCCAGGTGGCAGAGACCAAACCACAGATCGACTTCGAGACCTTCGCCAGGACCGACCTGCGCGTCGCCACCATCACGCACGTCGAGCCACATCCCAACGCCGACCGACTCCTCAAGCTCCAGGTCGACGACGGCAGCGGCGAGGCGCGACAGATCTGCGCCGGCATCAAGGCCTATTACAACCCCGACGATCTCGTCGGAAAGCAGATCGTCATCGTCGCGAACCTCGAGCCACGCAAGATCCGTGGCGAGGAGAGCCGCGGTATGCTCCTGGCCGCCTCCGACGCGCCCAAGGACAACCCCGAGGCCGAGCGCAACGTCGTCGTCATGACTCCCCTGAGCACCATCGAGAACGGCGCCATCGTCAGCTGAGTTCTGCCTTCAGCCCTCGGGCTTCTCGATCGGTCCGCCCATCGACGCAAACCGAATGATCCCGCCCGCCAGCGACAGCGGATTGGCAAAGCCCAGGTTTCGTAGCGTCGTTGCCGCCGTGATCGAGCGACGCCCGGAGCGGCAGTAGCAGATCACAGGCATCGCCAGGTCCTGCTGCGTCGGTAGATGTCCGAACAGCGTCATCTCCGCGTGCTTCTCGACGTCGTCCAGCGGGATGTGCGTGTCACCTGGTATGTACCCGCTCTCGACACGCTCGTGCGCCTCGCGCACATCCAGCAGCAGCGTGCCCTCGTCAACACCGAGCATCAGCAGGTGCTCGGGCTCGATCTCAGCGATGGCGTTCCCGTCGCACGTCTCGACGAGATCGCAGCACAGCTCGGCAAGTGAATCGGAATCAGACATGGCTATTTTCGAGACGCCGTCTTCTTTCGAGACGTGCGCTTGGTGGTCTTCTTCGTGGTCTTCCTCGTCGTCGTCTTTGATTGTACCCGCCCGGATGCGAGAAGTGGCTTGAGAAACTGCCCCGTGTACGACCCCTTGATCCGGGCGACGTCCTCCGGCGTGCCCTCAGCCACGACGCTCCCACCCCCCGAGCCGCCCTCGGGTCCCAGGTCGATGACCCAGTCCGCGCACTTGATCACGTCCAGATTGTGCTCGATCACCACCAGCGTGTTGCCCGCGTCGGCGAGCCTGTTGAGCACGTGCAGCAGCTTGCGGATGTCCTCAAAGTGCAACCCAGTCGTCGGCTCGTCGAGCACGTACAGCGTGTTCGACGACGCACCCGTCGACGTCACGCCCTTCGACAACTCGGTCGCCAGCTTCACCCGCTGCGCCTCGCCGCCCGAGAGCGTCGGCGACGGCTGCCCCAGCCTCACGTAGTCCAGCCCGACGTCGTGCAGGCAGTCGCATACGGCGTGGATCTTCGGATGGTTCTCGAAGAACTCGCGCGCGTCCTCCACCGTCATGTGCAGCACGTCCGCGATCGTTTTGCCCCGGTAGCGCACCTGCAGCGTCTCCGGGTTGTAGCGAGACCCCTTGCACACCTCGCACTCCACGAACACGTCCGGCAGGAAGTGCATCTCGATCTTCTTGACGCCCTGC
>JBICIA010000022.1:0-13231 GCA_043101425.1 Phycisphaerales bacterium JB043 | reverse complement strand
GATTCGCGATCACCACCAGCGGGATCGACCTCCCCTCCACCGTCGTGCCCATGGAGGTCAGGTGGACGATCTCCGAGCGCGCGTCGATCTCCTCCAGCACACCCACCACCTGCTCGTAGGTCATGGTGCGGGCGTACCCGCTCCGCTCCGCCTCGGTCAGCAGCGCGTCGTCGATGCTCGTCGACGCGCACCCCGTGATCGCCATCAGCCCCGCGAGCACTCCAATCCATAGCACGCGCATGCCACAATCTCCCGCGCGGGACCATCCCCGCGTGGGCGACATCCTAAACCAAAGCCATCGTGTCGATCACGCGGCGTCAAGGATTCTGTTCAGCACCGCATTAATAAAGCTGAACCGAGACCCACGGAACGCGCCGCTCGCACCCTCGATCGCGCTGGCCCGCTCGCTCTCCAACTGGATCGCCATCGATTGGATCGAACGCGGCGCGTCCTCCATCCAACGCTCCTGCAGAATCTGGATCTTCTCGAGCTCATCCGAATCGAGCCACACGCCGTCGCACTGGTCGCATCGATCGACCATCACACCCGTGTCGCCGCCGTAGTTCACCAGACGCATCGGTCTGTCACAGAGCGGACACTCGCACTCCTCCGAGTCGTCGATCACGACACCGTACAGGGGGGTTCTCTCGCTGAGCGCCTCTCGCAACTCGTCGGACAGGCCCTCACGCTTTGTGCGCACGATCTCTCCCAGGGTCTCACCGGGCACGAACTCGCCCCCGCACGCCTGGCACTCCTGGATGAGCATCCCCTCGTACCCGAGCGCCTCAAGCGTCGTCTCGCATCGTGGGCATCGCATGTCGTACTCCTCGAAAAAGGTGACACCGCGTGAACCTGCGCGATCGTCCACGCGACTCCATCACAGCAGCACCTTCTCCTCACACCGACCCACTGCGCCTCGCTTCGGACATGCAGATCCCACAAACCGCACAAACCGACGCCGACAGAACCCCGGATCCCGCCTACACTTTCACCCACAGGGATCCACACCAGGGGGGAGCCATGTCGACGCAGAAGCCCAAGTCCTCTTCCAAATCCTGGCTCGCACGCCTGCTCCCGCTCGTGCTGGCCGTGGTGCTGCTCGCGGTCGCGGGCGCCACCGTCGCGGCACTCGTCGCCACCAAACCCGAGCCGCCCAAGGAAGAGATAGCCTTCGCGCCCCTCGCCGTGCGCACGCTCAACGCCACACCTGTTCCCATCTCACGACAGTGGGAAGGCTTCGGCACAGCGAGCGCCCCCGTTTCCTCCGACATCGCCGCACTCGTCTCTGGCCCAATCATCGAGCGTCCAGACCACATCAACCCCGGCGCGTGGGTGGCCTCGGGCGAGCTGATCGCGCAGATCGATCCGGATGAATACGAGCAACGCCTCGCACGCGCCCAGCAGCAGGCCGCTTCCATACAAGCCCAGCTCGCCTCGCTGACAGTCGAAGAAGAGTCCTCCCAGGTCTCTCTCTCACTGGCAGAGGAAGCCGTCACATACACGCAGAACGAGCTCTCGCGCCTGCGCGATGCCGCCTCTCGTGGTGTTGCCACGCAGAACGAGATCGAGCGACTCCTGCGCGAGCTCACATCCGTCGAGCGCGAGGCGCAGACCATCCGCGAGCGTCTCACCACCGTTCCCTCCCGACGCAACCGGCTCGAGGCGGATCTCGCGGCGCGACAGGCGGACATCGAGCTCGCGCAGCTCGATCTCGAGCGAACCCGCATCGTCGCGCCCTTCGAGGGCGCCCTTCAGGATGTCGACGTGCAGGTCGGCGAACGCGTCAATGTCAACCAGGTCAGCGCCCGCATCGTCGACCTGCGCCGCATCGAGGTCGCGCTGCGACTCCCCGTCTCCGCGGTCGTCTCCCTGACACCGGGTGATCCCGTCAACCTGCGTGCCGATAACCCCTCGGGCCAGATCTGGAGCGCCACCATCGAGCGCATCGCGCCCGAGGCCGACCCCGCCACCCGCACCGCGACCGCCTACGTCACCTACAACCAGCCCGCGGACTCCTGGCAGGACAACCTCCTGCTGCCGGGCCAGTTCGTGACCGCGACCATCAGCGCGGGCACGCCCCAGGCGCGCATCGTGCTCCCACGCTCCGCCGTCGTCGCCGATCGCGTCTACATCCTCGACGAGAACTCCACGTCGCAGCCTCGCCAGGTGAGCGTGGCGCACCACCACGAGGGCGCCATCCCCGAGCTGCTCCCCACCAACACGCAGTGGGTCGTCATCGAGTCGGGTATCGCGCCGGGTGAGACGGTCATCCTCTCCAACCTCGAGGACCTCAAGACAGGACTCCCAGTGACCACCCTCGAACCGGACACCACGCCATGAGCCTCGCCTCGTTCGGAGTCCGCAAGCCGGTCGTCTCGAACCTCATCATGGTGGCGCTCATCGTCGCGGGGCTCACCCTCGGGCTGGGCATGCGCCGCGAGTTCTTCCCGGAGGTGGAGCCCGTTCTCGTCACGGTCATCGCGCCCTATCCCGGCGCGTCGCCCGACGAGATCGAGGAGACCCTCGCCATCAAGATCGAGGACGCACTCGAGGACATGCGCGGCGTCAAGGAGATCACCTCCTCCTGCGTCGAGGGCGCGGCCACCGTCGCGGTCGAGTTCGTCGATGGCACGAACATTGACAACGCCGTGGCGGAGGTCAAACGCGAGATCGACGCCCTCCAGGACCTGCCCGATCGCTCCGAGCGGATCATCGTCGACGCCCTCGATCCCAAGATCCCCGCCATCTCGCTGACGCTCTACTCCGACGCCGACGAGCGCACCATGAAGGACGCGATCCTCGAGATCCGCGACGACCTGCGCCTGATCCCGCGCATGGGCACCGTCTCGGTCTCGGGCGTGCGCACCGACGAGATCGCCGTCGAGGTCAGCCACGACAAGCTCCTCGAGCACAACCTCTCTCTCCCCGATATCGCCTCGCGCATCACCCAGGCCATGTCCGAGCAACCGGGCGGCACGGTGCGATCCTCCGGCGCCAACATCGCGATCCGCACCGTCGGCGCCCAGGAGCGCGCCGACGAGATACGCAACATCATCGTCAAGTCGCTCCCCAACGGACGACCGCTGCCCCTCCACGAGGTCGCCAGCGTCAGCGAGACCTTCGCCGACATCGACCTCCGCACACGATTCAACGGCAAACGCGCCGTCTCCGTCACCGTGTTCGCCGAGGGCGATCAGGACGTCGTCGAGATCGCCAAGCTCGTCGGCGCCTACGCCGCCGGTCGCAACAAGGAGGATTTCTCGCTCGGGCCGATCGACCAGATGGCCTTCGAGATATCCAAGAGCAACCCGAACGCCGACCCGCCGCCCATGTGGATGGCCTACCAGACGGGGCTGGCGCACACGGAAGCGCCACCCGGAACACTCGAGCTCCACAGCGACATCGCGCGATTCGTCGAGCAGCGTCTCAACCTGCTCTCACGCAACGCGTTCTGGGGCGGCATCCTCGTCTTCAGCACGCTCATGCTCATGCTCGCGCCGCGCGTGGCGCTCTGGGTCACCATCGGGCTGATCATCGCGCTGGCCGGCACCCTCGGCGTCATGCGCGTCACCGGCATGACGCTCAACTTCCTCACCATGTTCGGGCTCATCATCGTCCTGGGACTGCTCGTCGACGACGCCATCGTCGTCGCCGAGAACATCAAGGCTCGACACGAGAAGGGCGAGAACCCCATCAAGGCCGCCATCAACGGCACCATGCAGGTCGAGTGGCCCGTCGTCGCCACCGTCCTGACCACCATCTGCGCGTTCCTGCCGCTCAAGCTCATCGGCGGGCAGTTCGGCGATCTCCTGGGCGCCATTCCCCTCGTCGTCATCGCGGCGCTCGCGGTCTCCCTGCTCGAGTCGCTCATGATCCTGCCCTCCCACATGGGCCACTCGCTCGAGAGGGCCGAGAAACGCAAGAAACAGACGCGCCTCTCACGACTCTTCGAGCGCCACGAGCAGCTGCGCACGAGAGTCATCCAGGGGACACTGATCCCCCTCTACCTGCGCAACCTGCGCTGGGCGCTGCGCAACCGCTACCTGGCGCTGACCATCGCGATCGCCGTCGTCACCGTGTCCGTCGGCCTCGTCGCGGGCAAGCGTGTCGATTTCGTCTTCATCGAGTCCGCCGACTCCGAGACCGTCCTCATCAACCTGGCCATGCCCGTCGGCACACCCCTCGAGGGCACCGAGGAGGTCATCCAGCGCATCGAGCGCGTCTGCCAGAACTCCGATGAGGTCAAGACGATGTTCACACTCGTCGGCGCCCAGCAGGACGCCAACGACGGCTCGCTCGCCAACTCCACGCACATCGGGCAGATCATCCTCGAACTCCACCCCATCGAGAACCGCGACAAGCCCTCCAACATCGTCATCGACGAGATACGCACCGAGCTCGGCGAGATCCCAGGCATCAAGTCGCTCCGCTTCGAGGAGCTCACGGGCGGCCCCGCCGGCCCCGGCATCACGCTCACCCTCGTGGGCAAGAACGCCGAGGCCATCATGCCCGCCGCCAAGGAAGTCGCCGATCTCATCGCCACCTACGACGCCGTCCACTCCGTCGCCAACGACGCCGACGCCGGGCAGCGCGAGATGCGCATCGAGCTGCGTCCCGGCGCACGCGAGCTGGGTCTGACGACCGACTCCATCGCGCTCCAGCTCCGCGCGGCCGTCTTCGGCCTCGAGGCCCACACCTTCGCCGGCAACCGCGAGGACGTCGACGTCCGCGTGATGCTCGACACACGCTCGCGCCGCTCGCTGGCCGCCATCGAGTCGATGTACGTCTTCACGCCCGACAACCGCGCCGTGCCGCTGGGCGAGGTCGCGGTCATCAGCGAGGCCACCGGCTACGCGACCATTCGTCGCGTCAACCGCCAGCGCGCCATCACCGTCCAGGGCGACGTCTTCACGCAGCTCGCCTCGCCCGAGACCATCATGGCCGAGATCCGCCCCCAGCTCGAGGACATCGACGCGCGCTACCCGGGCGTCACCATCCTCTTCAAGGGACGACAGCAGCAGGTCGCCGAGTCCTTCGAGACACTCCCCGCCGGCATGGGCGCCGCGGTGCTCATGATCTACGTCATCCTCGCCTGGCTCTTCCAGAGCTACACGCAGCCCTTCGTCGTCCTCAGCGCCGTCCCCTTCGCCGTCATCGGCGTGATCTGGGGGCACTACATCTTCGGCTTCAACCTCACGTTCCTCTCGGTCATCGGCTTCGTGGCGCTCACGGGCATCGTGGTCAACGACTCGCTGATCCTCACCGAGTTCTACAACCAGAAACGCTCGGAGGGCATGAGCGTGCACGACGCGCTCCTCGACGCCGGTCGCGCCCGGTTCCGCGCCATCATGCTCACGACCATAACCACGGTGCTGGGCCTCTCGCCCCTGATGCTCGAGCAGTCCTTCCAGGCGCGCTTCCTGATCCCGATGGCGATCACCATCTCCTTCGGCCTGCTCAGCGCGACCGCCATCATCCTCGTCGTCCTGCCCTGCATGCTGCTCATCACGCAGGACATCAAGAACGCATTCCGCTACATCTTCACCGGCACGACGGAGGAAGAGCCAGAGGCCCTCCCCAGCGCGCCCGTGCTGGATGGGTGATCACGGGTTTGACTCGAGTTCGCGATGTCGTTTCCATTCAAGAAACTCAAACCACAGGCGACCGGCTCGCAGTAGCCACAAGCAAGTAAGAATTGCTGTGACTGTGTATATCCCGATTGCCACAAGTTCTAAAGACCGCAACTCCCAATCAATATTTGTTATTGTCCCACTCGCCGAGGGCCAGTTAGTACCCACCACACTCGCGGCAAGTGAAGACACCACCTCACCAAACTTCTGGCACCCATACATCTCATCCACCGCTCCCAATGCCACCTGATTCATCTGTCTATACATATCGTGTTCTTTAAAATAGCTATCAAAATTTTCCCATATACCCGCTGATGTATCCTGATACCATCGCGGGTCATACATCTCCACATGAGCTCTATAGCTGAGTTCTGAATTCGTGAGCAGGCCACCACTCACCACTTCTACAATCAGGTGCAGCTCTAAACTCTTGGTGTACTCGCTGCCATCTTCGTCAAAATAAGTACCTTGAGAAAACCTGTTATACGGTGAGTTACTTCCATAGTCTTGATACGCATGGTGACCCAGGTGATTCGTGTGCACACGTGGCTGATTAGGCAGCCCTTCCGCCGTGACCACAAAAAATTGTCGGTTCATATTAGTTCGATACGGATCAGTGTAACTTAGTACTACATAGATTATGATGGTGAAGCCAAGCCACAATGGTGGCCAAAGAGCCCGGGATACAAGAGTATTCTTTGGCTTCATATCATATGGTACGCACTCAAACTAGAGATGTTTCCCGCGTGGGGCTACTCCACCTCTCCCAGCTGCTCGACGCTGTACGCCACGCCCGCCGCCACGTGCGCGATGTGCTTGAGCTGGCTCATCAGCTCCAGGTGCAGCCCAGTCGTGTCAAAGCTCTCCTGCAATCCCGACGCCAGTCGCTCGTAGTGACGCTCGCGCATCTGCAGCTCCGTGTCGCGGATCTCGTCCTTCATCGCCAGCAGGCGCTTGGCCAGCTCCGCGCTCTCGTCCATGAACGTCGCGCCCGACAGATCCAGCATCTCGCACGTCGCGTCGTACAGCTCGTGCAGCTCCTCCCACCCGCTGTCGGAGAAGCGCACGCCGCGCTGCGTCGCACGGATCCCCGCATCGCAGATCCGCTTGTCGATCACGTCGGCGATCGCCTCCAGATCGCCAACGAACCGCAGCTGCATCAGACGACGCTGGACCTCCTCGGGGCCCAGCTCGTCGGTCAGCTGGCGTGTCAGGAACCGCTTCACGTGACGCTCGATCGCGTCGATCGCGTCGTCTCGCTGGCGGATCTCACGCAGCGCTACCTGGTCGCGGCTCTCGAGCGCTCGCCACGCGTCACGCATCGCCTGGCTCACCATCCGGATCGCCAGACCGATCTCACGCTTCGTCTGCGCAAAGGCCATGTGCGGATCGTCCGCCCACTTCGGATCGATCGCCCTGGGACGGACCTCGCCATCCTCCCCACTCGCCTCGGGAATCAGTCGCATCACCACCCACTCCAGAGGCACCGCCACCACGAGCGCAACAGCCAGCGCCGCGACGTTGAACAGCGTGTGCCCGATCGCGATGCGCTGCGCCAGTGTGCCGGGCAGCTCGTCGGCGCCCCCTATCCACGCGCCCATCCAACGCACCAGCACGATGGCCAATACCACTCGGCACGCCAGCACCGCGACGGAGAACCTCCTCGAGGGCACCTCCCCCCACCCGGCAACCAACGAGATCAGCGCGACCCCAACATTCACGCCCGCGATGTACGTCACAAGGAACTCGTGCGTGACGACGCCCCCGTTGTTGAACGCGACGCCGATGACCAGCGCCAGCGCCGCCGTGCTCGACTGCAGCACCGACGTGACAACCATCGCGATCACGACCGTCATCCACGGATACCCCGAGGCCAGCTCGACGAGCTCTCGCAGATCCTCCGACCGGGTCGCAGGCGCGGAGGCGTCCGCGATGATGTCCACACCCATCAGCACGAAGCACAGCGCCATGACAACCTGCCCCGCGCCGCGCACGCCGGTCCGACGCGAGCCCATGTACCCCATCACGCCGACGAGCAATCCCACAGGAGCGTAGATCGCGATGTCCAGCGCCACGATGTGCACGAGCATGGTGGCGCCGACGTAGGCGCCCATGATCAGCACGATCGCGCGCCGAACGCCGATGAGGCCCTGCTTGATGAACGAGACCGTCAGCAGCCCGTGCGTGCTCGTGCTCGGCGCCAGCACACCCATAACCAGCCCGACACCTGAGGCTCTGAAGGCCCCACCCGTCAATCGCGCGACCCACACCTGGAGCCTCGGCCCGACGAGCCGGTTCAGCCCCTTGCGCAGGAACCGCACGCCGAACAGAATCAGCGCCACACCGCCCAGGATGGAGAGGATCGCAAGCATGGATGCCCCTTGATCGACCGTAAACGGGGCATTTTAACACATTCCCTACACTGTGTCCCGATGGCGCATGAGCTCCTCCACGCCCGTCGCACTGCCGCACTCGGGGCAGAGGCCATCGGAGATGCCGTCGAGGGAGTAGGCGCAGCGCAGGCAGAGGTTGTGACGAACGCGGTATCGCCTGCGCATCACGAACGGCATCGCCACAGCGCTGTAGGGCCAGGTCGCGAGGATGAGCAGCGATGCCCCCTCGAACAACGCGCCGGGCCAGAGGAGACGCTGCTCGACGACCTCATCCGAGGCGAGACGCTGCGAGCAGACACGCAGACAAAAATCGCGATACTCTGCGAGCGAAACGCGGGCGCCCGCGTCACGTATCGCGTGGTCGACCACCAACTCAGCCACCTCCGCAGGCTCGACACCCTGCTCAATGTCGTATTCTCTGCGCATCGCCTCGATGGCCTCTCGCCCTCCGCGATCAGTAATAAATGGATGCGAGTCAGCCTGCACCCACACTGTCTCGGATGACCAATAGAACCACCCCTGCGGTATCCCAGTCAGACTGATCCCATACCGCTGGCTGAGCACGTGGAACTTGCCATCAGAATGACGGATCGAATCCGCCTCTGGATTGAGTTTTTCGATCATCGACGACGTGTCTACGACGGAATATGAGCCATCCTCACCGACATGAACCGCGAAGAAGCCGTAGTACGACGAGCTGAACACATCAGGAAACCACGTGTCGCCGAGCGAGTTCGCTCCGAACAGGTACGACTCGAGACGGAGCCGCCACGTGTACATATGTGTCCATTCACGATTTGCGACAAACGCCACCGACATCACCACTAACGGCGAGAGCAGCCACAGCGGGTGGTGCAGCACTCGCAGGCAGGCTCGGAGGACGCGTCTCATGGCACGAGGGATCTCATGTCTCGGTCGATTTGCCACACTCGGGACAGACGCCCGAGACGTTGCCCTCGAGCAGGTAGCCACACGAGCGGCAGCAGCCGCGACGTGCACGCAGCCTGCTGCGGCAGAAAAACGGCAGATAGGCAAGCGTGAAGCAGCCCGAACCGCCTATGCCCAATACCCCGGCTTCCAGCGCGAGCAAATCCCAGTGGAATCTGGATGCTGTGGCTCTGGGCCATGGCTTGAGTGGTTCATTGCCAAAATCCTCTCGCATCAAGCCCAATACCCACTCCCGATTGTGTTCAAAGGGGAATTCGCTCATGAATGCCTGCTCGAGCAGAAGGCCAACCTTGCCGTAATCCGGAGTGATCGCGGTGACAGGTGCTTCCCACACCAATGGATCAGGATTCCAGATCTCTGTTTGAAACGCGAGATTCGCCTCACTGCAAGACATCGCGACTTCGATCTTTTCATGTGTATTGAAAAACACTCCATGCACATCCGAGTCATACCACAAGAACCCCGAGCAATGATCACGGTTCATCGCGGTAACAAATAATTCCATGCCGCGAAACGAGGGCGCCCCCATATAACTCTCTATCTCAAACTCGTACGTGTCCAGGTACACAACCACGTCTCCGGTCCACAACTCGCCGTTGGCCCTGCTGAGGAAGCAACCCCGAGACTCGTACTGCTCCCCGTGCATCTTCCGGTGGACGTACGACCATTCGTGGGAATAAGCAGTCGCCAGCGCAACGGTGCCCGCGGCCACAACGAGCCACAGCGGATGCCCACGATTCGAAGAAAAATCGACATCGCTCTACCTGTATATGACACACATCGGTGGAACGAAGTTTCTGCCAATATCCGATTTTTGAGCGATTTACAGGCTCTGCCCTACTCCATCGGTTCGAGCGGGGCGTAGCCCAGGACGATCGTCTTGACCCCAACGTCCCGAAACGCGATCCGCACGCGAGGCGTTCTGCCCGTGCTGAGGATCGCCTCGACGCGACCGATGCCGAACCTCGGGTGGCGCACCTTCAGCCCCTCGCGCAGCCCCCCCATCGCGTCGGAGTCGTCGGCCACCGGCTCGTAGCCGAGATCGTCGATGCCGGCGCTGGGCTCATCCCACGACGATGCTTCGGTCGTCTCGTCTGTCAGGTTGTGCGCCTCGATGCCATCCTCGGGCAGTTCCGAGAGGAAGCGGCTGGCGATGGTGCGCTCGTGCATGCCGCGATGCGTGCGGTAGCGCGCTCCCGAGAGCATCAGGTGCTTGCGCGCGCGTGTGACGCCCACGAAGAGCAGCCGGCGCTCCTCCTCCATCGCGTCCGGATCGTCCAGCGCGCGCGAGTGCGGCAGCAGGCCCTCTTCCAGTCCTACGATCGCCACGGCGTCGAACTCCAGCCCCTTGGACGCGTGCAGCGTCATCAGCGTCAGTGCGCCCTGGGTGGGATCTACCGAGTCCGCGTCGGAGACGAGCGCGACCTGCTCCAGGTACGCGCGCAGCATCGCCATCGTGGGCGGCAGATCGGCGAACTGGTCGCCCTCGATGTCCGAGGCGATGTCGCCGGCAAAATCCGGCACCCAGTCCTCGTCGTCGAGGTTGGGGACGTCCTCGCTCGGGTCGCTGCCGGGCTGGTAGTCCTCCTCGAACTGGCGTGCGGAGGAGATGAGCTCGTCGAGGTTCTCGAGCTTGTCCTCGCCAAGGGACGCGTCACGCTGGATTTTCTTTGCGTAGTGGGCCTCGAGCCCGGAGTCGCGCACGACGCGCTCGACGAGGGCGGCGAGTTGGCCCGTCGTCTCCTCGCCCATGAATTCCGTTGATTCGCGCCACTCGTCGATCATCATGAGGAACTTGTTGACGCCGGTGGCGGATCGCGTGGTGAGCCCGACGTCCTGGGCGTTCTGGGCGCAGAATCGGATGGCCTCTTCCATGGGCACGCCCTCGGAGAAGGCGTGCTGCTCGATGGTGTCGATCGTGGCCTTGCCGATGCCTCGCGCCGGCTTGTTGATGACGCGGCGCAGCGAGACCTCGTCGGAGAGGTTCACGACGATGCGCAGGTAGGCGAGGACGTCCTTGACCTCCTCGCGCTCGAAGAAGGCGGTGCCTCGCGCGATGACGTAGGGGACGGAGAGCTGTCGGCAGGCGTCCTCGAGCACGCGCGAGAGGGCGTTGGTGCGATACATGATCGCCATGTCCTTCCACGCGACGGGGTCGTCGCTGCCAGAGTGTTCCACGTGGAACATCTGGAGCCAGCGGACGACGTGCGTGGCTTCTGCGCGCTCGTCTGCGCAGGTGATCGCCTGTGGTGGCGCGCCGCCCTCGGAGGTGGTGAAGAGGGGCTTGTCCTTGCGTTTGACGTTGTTCTTGATGAGCGTGTCGGCGACGTGCAGGATCGGTGCGCACGACCGGAAGTTCTCGCCCAGCGCGATCGTGCGCGCGCCGGGGTAGTGGGTCTCGAAGTCGAGGATGTTGCGGATGTCGGCCCCGCGCCATGCGTAGATGGACTGGTCGGGATCGCCCACGACGCAGATGTTGGTGTCGCCCTCGGGATTCTTGCCGACGAGGCGTGAGGCGATGGCGAACTGGGCGGAGTTGGTGTCCTGGTACTCGTCGATGAGCAGGTACTTCCAGCGATCCTGGATCTCCTCGCGGATCTCGTCGTGCTCGCGGAGCGTGTGGGCGACGTGGAGGAGCAGGTCGTCGAAGTCGAGGGCGTTGGCGTCGCGCAGGGCGCGCTCGTAGGCGTTGTAGAGCCTGGCGACCTGGTTGGTGTAGTAGTCGGTGGCGACCGACTCGTAGTCGTGGGCGGTCATCAGGTCGTTCTTGGCGTTGGAGATCTGCGCCAGGACCTTGCGCGGCGGCCAGTTGGAGGTGTTCATGTGCAGGTTCTTGACGACCCGCTTCATGAGCGAACTCTGGTCGGCGCTGTCGTAGATGACGTAGTCGGGCGAGAGGCCCGGGATGCTCGCACGCTCGGCGTACTTGCGCAGCAGTCGTGCGCACAGGGAATGGAACGTGGTGATGGTGAGCCCGCGCATGCGCATGGGATTGGCGTCGAGGATGTGCTCGACGCGCGCGCGCATCTCGCCGGCGGCTTTGTTGGTGAACGTCAGCGCGATGATGCGCCACGGCGGGACGCCCTGTGCCAGCAGGTACGCGATACGCCGCGTGATAACACGCGTTTTGCCCGAGCCTGCTGCCGCGAGCACGAGGAGCGGACCGTCGGTGTGCTGCACGGCCTGCGCCTGCGCGTCGGTGAGCCCTTCGAGGAGTGTGCGCGTGTCGGACATGGGTCAGAGGATCTTATGAGGCGTGTTTGGATCGCATGAATGGCGTGTGCGGTTCGTGTGTGGATGCCTTGGGGCATGGAGCGGGTGCGGATTGTGGCTGGGGCCGGGCCAGTATGTGGGAATTGTCAGGAATTGACAGGCATCGCCAGGGCGGTTGAGAGTCTGCCGATTGCTCTAAGTCACTGATTCACAGTAGGTTATGCGCAAGAATCGCCAGTTGTGGAGAGATACTGCATTTGGTGTATTTTGGGCTTGCACGTACGAGATGTTGTGGTATTGTGCGTCCCTTGGCCGATATGTTCGGTCGATCCGCCCTGCGAGTGGGGCGGGACGAGGCACCTCATCGAGAAGATGGGGGTGGGGCCTCGGGTGGAAGACACTGCGACAAGCAGTGGAGCGATGGGACCAGCCAATTTCGATTGGCTGTACGGTATCTGTACGGGAGTGTGGTGATGGCAGTTCTCTGCGACACACAGATACGCGAGCTGGTGAGCATCGAGCCCTTCGTGGACTGCGAGAAACGCCCCGGGAAGGTGTCGTTTGGCGTCTCGTCGTATGGATACGACGTGCGTGTGGGGTCGCGCTTCAAGATCTTCACGCCGACGTCGAAAACGGGCCAGGTCGAGGTGGTGGATCCCAAGTCGTTCAGCGACGAGCTGTTCGTCGAGGTGGACACGGACGAGACGGGTCTGGACCACGTCGTGATCCCGCCGAACTCGTTCGCGTTGTGCGAGACGATCGAGGTGTTCGACGTGCCTCGCGACGTGCTGGTGATCTGCGTTGGCAAGAGCACGTACGCGCGTTGCGGGCTGATCGTGAACGTGACGCCCCTGGAGCCGGAGTGGCGCGGCAAGGTGACGCTGGAGATCAGCAACACGACTCCGCTTCCGGCGAAGGTGTACGCCAACGAGGGCATCGCGCAGTTCATCTTCCTCAAGGGAGACGAGGAGTGCGCGCTGAGCTACGCGGACAAGAGCGGGAAGTACCAGGACCAGCACGGGCTGACGCTGCCGAGGGTGGATTGAG
>JBICIA010000021.1:0-81293 GCA_043101425.1 Phycisphaerales bacterium JB043 | reverse complement strand
GACGCACAGCTGGGCGCCCATCATGAGCTCCTCGGGCGATGGCGGGGGGGTGGCGCCGACGTCCAGGATCGGCTGGAGCTGCTCGTACGCCTCCTCGTAGCGTCCCATCGCGCGCAGGATCCACGCTCTGGCGAGCGCGTCCATCCGTGTGTCACCCTCGAGAGCGTCGAGAGCCGCGAGCGCGCTGTCCGAATCGCCACGGCGCAGCGCGAGCTGCGAGAGGCTGGTCATCAGCGGCGGGAGGGGCCCCAGACGCGTGATCGTCTCGTCGAGCAGGGCTCGTGCCTCATCGTCACGATCCTGGAGGATGAGCAGCTGGGACGCAAGGAGTGCTCGCTCCAGCGAGTTCCCTCGGAGCGGCAGCAGCGCGTCGAGATGCTCGTCGATGTCTGGATAGGTTCCGACGAGCGATTGCGAGTAGGCGAGATACTTGAATGGTGTGGCGGATATGAGCGTGAGCGTCGAGCGACGCGACTCGGACGAGTTGATGCTCCCGAGCACTTCATACAGAGCGTCGACCACGCGCTCCTCGTGAGGGTTCAACGCCAGGTAGTCCTGGAGTCGGTCGCGCGCCTCGTCCCGCGCGAGCATGGCGCACCGGGTCAGGAGCAGATCTGTGGACACCAGGCGTCGCTGCTCTGGTGTCAGGCGGGACTCGATCTCGTCGAGCGCGACTCCCATGGCGTTGGCCAGCGTTGCGTCACGCGACAGATAGCGCGCCAGCGCCAGCTGCGTCTCGGAGGTCTGGGCGTCACTCGCACCGATGGTGTCGAGCAGCAGCGTCGCGGCCGACGCCCCCTGGCCTCGCATCGCGAGCGCGGCTATCCGACGCGCCAGCAGCGCATCGGGATTGAATGAGGGCAGCGATGACGCACGGGCGTACGCGTCTGACGCCTCATCGAGACGCCGCAGACGCATGGCCATGTCGCCAGTGTCGCGCCACAGCTCTGCCTGCGCGTTGAGCAGCTCGTTGAAGACGTTCTCGAGGTGCGCAGGCGGCGCGACGCGTGTCGAGACGCCCACGGCGTTGAACGCCTCGAGGGACGCGCTCAGGTACCCGAGCTGTCGCAGGGCGTGACCGAGCTGGACAGAGATGATGTATCGGTGCGCGTTGGAGTCGATCGCATCACGGAGCGACCATGAGCGTGCGAGGTAGGCGCTCGCTGTGTCGTACTCACGCCGATTCAGAGCCTCGATGCCGACGAACGTCAGGCTCAGGATATTGTTCGGGTCTCGCGCGAGCACGTTCCTGAACGCGGCGGTCGACGCGAGCCTGTCTCCGCCCTGGCGATGGGCCAGCGCGAGCTCGAGCCATGGCTCCGGGAACTCGGGGTCGAGCTGCACGCACTCGAGAAGCGCCTCGATGGCGATGTCGATCTCATCGTCGACTCGGGCGGCCTTGCCCTCAGCGTACAGGCGGAGAGCACGGAGCTTTTCCTGATCGGTGGGCTCGCCATTGCGGACCTGGGTGGCACGCGGGAACACCGGTTTGTCGATCGCGAGCATCGCGCCATCGAGCGTGAGCCACGCTCTGGGATCATCCTCGTCCACCGGGGCCAGCGTCGCGCTGTCGAGCAGCGTCGGTAGATCGGAGAAGGGTGTCAGCTCACGGTTGGCCTCCTGGCGCTGGAGGCTGGTGAGCGTGGTCTGAGAGCGCGAGGACGAGCACCCACTCAGGAACAGCGCGATCACGACAAGCCCGGACGTGAACGTCGAGAAGCGTGTGGTGGCAAGTGCAGTCATGTGAGTATCAACCGCTCGGTTCGTACTGGGTTGGGACGCGTCAGGTCTCGGATGGCTGAACGGTTACTTCTTCGTGCTCTTCTTGCGTGTGGTTTTCTTTCGAGTCGTTTTTTTGCGGGTTCCCGCTCGCGAGAGCTTCTTCTCGATCCACTTGAGCATCCCGGCGTGCACACGATGCCCGTCGCCCGCCTTGACCACACGCTCGAACAGCGAGATGGCCTTCTTGAGGTCGGTGCCCTCCTCGAGGACCCCCTCACCGAGCAGCCGCTCGTGCATGGCGTCGTCGATGGGGATGGCGTGCCCGCCGAGCGCCAGGAGCATCACTCGTGCCGCGACGTAGGGTGGCGTGGCATCGAAGGACTCGAGAGCCTTGCGGGCCTCTCGCTTGGGCATCTTGACGAGGCCCTCGAGCGAGACATCGTTCTGCGAGAGGAAGATGGCGTTCAGCGACTTCTGGATGATGAACGAGCGATCCTCGCAGCGCGGGTACCGCTTGCCGAGCACCTCCTGGACCTCGTCCGGGAGGGAGATGCGGAGCTCGTTGTAGTCGACGACGTGGTGGTCGATGCGCTCCATCGCGCGCGAAGCCTTCACACGCGTCGAGTCCCAGAGCAGGAGGGACCACACGAACTCCCTGATGGGGTCGACGCCGCTCTCGACGGGCGAGACGTCGTCTGGCTTGCCCTTGGGCAGAGACCTCACAAACGATTCGATCCTGGATGTCTGTTCCGTGCTCACTGTCCGTCCTCTGATGTGTCCGTTGGGGTTGGATCGGTCGTTGGAGATGACGCCTCGAGCTCGCGCATGGCCCTGTTGAGCACCGCGTGCACCTCGGCCTCCTTCTTGTACAACTCATCGATCAGGAACCGCAGGTGCGGTGTCTGCTTCAGCGTCAGGGTGTCGGCTATCTCGTGGCGGATGTGCTTGGAGGCGCTGCGCAGCCCGTGCATGGTCAGCTCCTCCTGCTCGGGTGGCGACACGGTCACGAACGCTCTCGCCTCCTTCAGGTCGGGGCTCACTTCCACTCGCGTGACGGTGATGATGCCCTTGATGCGAGGGTCGGCCAGGCCTCGTGCGAGCACCGTCTGGATCGAGCGATGCATCGCCGCACCGAGTTGGAGAAGGCGCGTGCTCACGAGGACGCCTCCGCCTGATCATCCGTGGCGTCGTCGATGGGCGTATCGCCCGCGAAGACGCTCCGTGTGGTCTCACCGAGTTCCGCGTCGCGGAGTCTCCGCAGCTTCTCGAGAATGGTGTCGAAGACGCGATGGATGTACGACGACGAGTTGGCGACCATCGAAAGGCCCATCACGGCCAGCTGCTGGTGATCGAGCGCCGCGGTCTCGGCCACCGAGACCAGGTGCTCGCGATGAAGCCTGTCGCGCACGGACCGAACAACGCGTCGCTTGTCCTTCAGCGAGCGGCTCTGACGCATGATCAGCTCGAATTGCATGATGCCAACAAACACGAATGGCTCCGATCACCGAACGCTCAGAGCGTTCTCTTGACCTCGACGCGACGGTAGCACTCGAGCACGTCGCCCTGCTTGATGTCGTCGTACCCGACAATCTTCATGCCGCACTCCTGGCCGGCACGAACCTCCTTGGCGTCGTCCTTGAACCGCTTGAGCTGCTCGAGAAGACGATCGTTCTCGATGACGATGTCGTCGCGAGTGACACGGATGAACGCGTTGCGTTCGATGGTCCCATCGGTGACATAGCAGCCCGCAACGGCGCCCACCTTGGAGATCTTGAACACCTCGCGGACCTCCGCGTGCCCGATGACCTCCTGTCGGAGCTCGGGCGTCAGCAGACCCTCGGCGGCCTTCTTCAGATCATCGATGATGTCGTAGATCACGTCGTACGAGCGAATCTCGATGTTCTGCTTCTCGGCCTCCTTGCGGGCCTTGCCCGACGGGATGACGTTGAATCCGATGATGACGGCCTTCGACGCGTCGGCTAGGAGCACGTCCGACTCTGTGATGCCACCCACCGCGGCGTGCAGCACACGCACGCGGACCTCGTCGTTGTGGATGTCCTCGGCAGACTTCTTGAGCACATCCAGTGAGCCCTGCACGTCGGCCTTGATGAGCACGCGCAGCTCCTGGGTGTCACCAGCCTTGAGCTGCCCGAGCATCGACTCGAGCGTGACCTTCGGCTGCGACAGCTCGGTCTCACGCTCGTGCTCGCGACGCTGCTCCGCGGCGTCCTCGGCCTTCTTGAGCGAGTCGACGATGTAGAACTTGTCGCCCGCATCGGGGATCGTGTCGATGCCCGAGATCTGCACGGGCATGGCGGGCCCCGCCTCGTCGACGCGCTCGCCGCGATCGTTCGTGATGTCGCGCACGCGCCCGAACGCGCGACCGCAGACGATAAAGTCGCCCACCTTGAGGGTGCCGTCCTGCACGAGGATGCTCGCCACCGAGCCGCGACCCTGCACGACCTGCGACTCGATCACGCTGCCGCGTGCCGGTCCGCCATGATCGGCCCTGAGTTCCAGCAGCTCCGCCTGGTAGTCAAGCACCTCGAGCAGATCTGTGATGCCGGTGTTCTCGATGGCGGACGTCTTGACGATCTCCGTCTCACCGCCCCAGTCGACCGGGTTCAGCTCGTGCTCGGCCAGCTCGCCATAGATCTTCTGGATGTTCGATTCCGTCGCCTCGGGCTTGTCGATCTTGTTGAGCGCGATGATGATCGGGACACCCGCCGCTTTGGCGTGGCTGATCGACTCGACCGTCTGGGGCATGACGCCGTCGTCGGCGGCGACGACGAGCACAACGATGTCGGTGATGTTCGCGCCACGCGCGCGCATCGCCGTGAACGCCTCGTGGCCCGGCGTGTCGAAGAAAACGATGGTGCGATCCTTGTCCCCAACGCTGACCGGCACGCGGAAGGCGCTGGTGGCCTGCGTGATGCCGCCCGCCTCGCCCTCGGCGACATTCGCATTGCGGATGCGGTCGAGGAGCGATGTCTTGCCGTGATCGACGTGCCCGAGGATCGTGACCACCGGCGGGCGCGATCGCTCGTCGACGACCTCGCGCTCGGCGAACTGCTGCTCGACGACCTCCTCCGCGGACTTGCGTTCCTCGATATCCAGCTCGATGTCGTACTCGAACATGATCTCCATCGCCTTCTCGGACTCGATGCCCGAGTTGACGCTGGCGACCACGCCCTGGAGGAAGAGTTTCTTGATGATCTCCGAGGACTTCACGCCCGTCGCCGACGAGAGGTCCTTGATCGTGAACGGCGCGCTGATCTTGACCTTGCCGCCGGTTTGCGCCGCGGTCTGCGCGCGCTCGCCGGTCGTCTGCTGCTTGCGCTTCATCTCGCGCCGTCGCTGGCGCAGATACCCACCGGCCCGCGAGAGACGCGCCTCACGCTCGACCAGATCCTGCTCTCGCCACGCGCCGGGCTTCCAGTCACGCGAGGCTGGCTCGAGCCCGCGCTTGCCGCCCTGCTGCGGGCGCTTGGTGTCGGTCGCGCCCGAGCGTCGCTTGTTGCGACCTCCACGACCCGTGTCGGGTCGCGCAGGGTCGGGCGGCGCGATCGGGCCGGCGCCTCGTCCACCACCCTGGTGCACGCCACCATGCCCACCCATGCGCGGAGCACGCTGGCGTGGCGCACGCTCGGGGTCGGGCGCCTCGATGCGCACGACCTTCGGACCCGACAGCTTGGCGGGAGTCTGCACCTCCAGCTGCGGGCCGGCCGGCTTCACGATCGTGGGCTTCTTCGGAATGTTCGGTTCGGCCTTGGGAGGCTCCTGAGACTCGGGCGCCTCCTCCTGGGGCGGCTCCTGCGTCTCATCGGTATCACTCGCACGCGCGGCAACCTCCACAGGTGGAAGGTCCTCGAGAGTCGCAGGGGGAGTGACCTCGACAGGAGCGGGGTCGAGTGTTGTCACGGCAACACCCGGGATGTCCTCGCCCGTCTCTTCCGGAACGGTAACGGGCTTCTTCTTGGCTTTCGCCTTGGCCTTCTTCTTGGGCTTGGCCTTGGCCTTCTCGAGATCGACGGCGGCCGCCGTCTCGGTCGACGACGTGTTCTCACCCTGGGAGAACCAATCGTGGATGGTGGCCTCGAGTCCCGCCGAGACGGAGGACATGTGGTTGTTCATGTTGGGTATGCCCTCGGCCTGGCATTTCTCCAGGATGGCCTTGGACTTGACCCCAAGATCTCGTGCAATCTCGAATACTCGCTTAGCCACTCAGAACTCCGTGTGGTTTGTGGAACCTGGTATGGGTACTGACCGCAGGGCGATCAGGCTGTGGTGGTTTCCTCGCCGCTCTCCGTCGATGCCGGCGCGGGCTCTTCCTTGTTTGTGGAGACGGTGACGTCCGGTGTGCCACCGAGAATCGCCGCGGCAGCCGCGTCGGCATCCGCGTCGACCTCGACCTCCGAGTCGTCGCCCTCCGGCGCTGCGCCATCGCCGCCGAAGATGGCAGACGCCGCCTGCTCCTCCTCGGCCTTGCGTCGCTCGGCCTCCTCCTTCTCGCGCTGCTGCTCCTCCGCGACGACCTTGGCTCGCTCGGAGGCGGTCGAGACCACCTGCTCCGCGAGCTCGGGCTCGATCTCGAACTCCTCGCCAAGCACCTCGGGGCCGATCTCCTCGACGTCGAACACGGAGATGATGCCAAGCGCCGCCATGCGATCGAGCGTGTCCTCGCCGAGGCCCTCGATGCCCGCGAGCGTGTCGGCCATGATCTCCAGGCCCTTGTTGAACTCCACCGGCGTGAGGATGTCGATGTCCCAACCCGTCAGACGGGCCGCGAGACGGACATTCTGCCCACGCTTGCCGATCGCCAGCGAGAGCTGATCATCGGGCACGACGACCGTCGCGCGACCGAGCTCGAAGCACAGCGAGATCTCGTCGACCTCCGCGGGCTTGAGCGCGTTCTGGATGAGGACCTGGGACGACTCGTTCCATCGCACGATGTCGATCTTCTCGCCGTTGAGCTCGTCGACGATGTTCTTGATGCGCGAGCCGCGCACACCGACGCACGCCCCGACTGCGTCGACCTTCGAGTCGATCGAGCTGACCGCCACCTTGGTGCGATAGCCGGCCTCTCGCGCCATGGCCTTGAGCTCGATGATGCGCTCCGTGACCTCCGGCACCTCGACCTCGAAGAGGCGTCTGATGAAGTCCGGATGCGCACGCGAGAGAACGATCTTGACCTGGTTTCCCGCGTCGCGGACATCCAGGATCAGGCATCGGATGCGATCGCCCGGCTGGAACTGCTCGCCCGGGATCTGCTCGGAACGAGGCATGAAACCCTCGGAGCGATCGATGGTGATGACAAGCGAGCCGCCCTCGTATCGCTGCGCGACCCCGGTGACGATCTCACCCACGCGCTTGGAGAACTCCTCGTACACGGAGTTCCGCTCGTCCTCGCGGAACTTCTGGATCATGACCTGCTTGAACGTCTGCGCCGCGATGCGCCCGAATGCCTCGGGCGGCATCTCGATGGGCTCGCCGTGTCTGTAGAGCTGGATGTCTCCCGAGAGCCGATCGACGGTGCAGGTGAACTCCTCGGGATCGAGGACGTTGTAATACTTGCGCGCGGCCGAGACCATCGCGATCTCGAGATCCTGCAGCAGCAGGTCGCGCTCGATGTTTCTGTCGCGCGCGATCGAGTCGATGATCCGAAGCATTTCTTGTGTGTTCATTGCTCGTGCAATCTCCGGGTTGTCTGATGCGTCCGCATCGTGATGAGATGTCTGTATGTCGTGCCCCGCGATGGCGGAGCGGTGGGGGTGCTCACTTGGGCCGGCAAACGCAACAGGCCACGCTCGTACGAGACGCGCGTGGCCCACGGGAAGGCCTGCATCACGGAGCCGCTCGATGCCCGAGGCATCCGACGCGGTCCGGCGAGGCCGAGTCACCTTGTCGGTGTCACTCAGCGCATCGCCGATCTCCTCCGAGCGGATCGCTGCACCACCGACCCGCGCGTCGCGAGCCCGTGCGTGTTGTGCAGTCGATCAACCATGTCCGTGGACCGTACGCATCCGAGAATTCCTTTCAACCACCGCCCGGGCGACACGCACCCGAACGGAATGTGAACCATCATCGTACCCCGGATGACGCCGGCGGGTCAATACCAAACGCCCCTCTTGGCCACTAGACCCGGTCGTGGCTATCGATTGGACGCAGCACCTTCAGGGCCCGTGCCCCGTTGAACTGCCCCAGATTCGCCAGAATCTTCTTCTCGCCCTCCACGCACAGCACCGCGGGCGAGGAGGAGGAGGTCTCGGTCACTATCAGATCGCCCACGCTCAGCGAGTTCAGATCGCTCAGCGTGATCGTCGTTTCCCCCAGGATCGCGCTGATGTCCACCGCCGCCTGGTTGAGGCGGCACTCGATGTTCTGGCGGGTCTCCTCGCTCTGGCTGAGCTGCCCGGAGTTGAACCAGCTCTGGGCCGAGAGATCGTCCATCAGCGGCTCGATGACCTTGTAGGGGATGCACAGGTTGAGTGTGCCGGCGCGATTGGCCATCTTGAGCTCGAAGCAGATCACGACCACAACCTCGTTGGGTGGCACGATCTGCACCAGCTGCGGGTTCGACTCCATCTCCCCGATCTGGAAATCCAGCTCGATCACGCCCGACCACGCCTCGACGAGCGCGATGATCGCTCGCTCGATGATCTTGGTGATCAGGCGCATCTCGATGGCCGTCTGGGCTCGCTGCGGGATGAACAGGTCGTCGTTGGTGCCGCCGAGCAGGCGATCGATGATCGGGTAGATGATCAGCGGCGAGATCTCGAGACAGAACTCGCCATCGAGCGGCTGCGGCCTGATGAGATTGAACGACGTGGGATTCGGCAGGCCCGCGATGAACTCGCCGTACGTCATCTGCTCGCACGAGGAGATGCGTACTTCCACGATCATGCGCAGGAAGCCCGAGAGCTGCGCGCCGAAGTTTCGCGCGAACGCCTCGTGGAGTGTCTGCAGCGCGCGCATCTGGTCCTTGGACACACGCTCGGGGCGCTTGAAGTCGTACTTCTTGATCTCGATCGACTCCAGATCGAGCAGGCGACGGCGCGAGAAGATCCTCGGGGGCGCACCCTCCGTCTCGACCTCACCCGAGTCCAGCGCGCCCAACAGGGCGTCGATGTCATCCTGATTGAGCACGTCCATCGAGCGATCGTCCTCCGCGTGCCGGGTCCACACCACGGCGTAGAATGCCTATCGGACGCTTGCGGGCGCGCCCTTGAAGCTCCCACCCCGAGCGAGTGGAATAGAAGAACACCCGGAGACGTACACTCCACGGAAGCGGAATCCACCCCCCCGGAGACCCCGATCGGATGCGAACTCTCGTGGCGACAACGCTGCTCCTGCTGGCCATGCTGCCACTGACGATCTCGGCGCAGATCGGGCAGTCCTCTCTCTTTCCCGGCGCGGGCGCCAAGCAGGAGGAGGTCACCGCCAGCGCCGTCGCGTCGAGCACACAAGTCTCCCCCAATGGGCAGTTGGTTGTCGCGGCAACGCTCACGTTCGCCGACGGCTGGCACGCCTGGCCCAGCGCCGAGCAGGACGTTCTCCCGGATGGCTTCGAGTTCGCGATCCGCACCGAGCTGGCGCTCGACGAGCAGCCCGGGTGGATCAGCATGGTCGGCCCGGTCCAGTGGCCCGAGCTGCACGACGCGCCGGTGCCCAACCTCGCGAACCTGGGTGGCGATGGCCCGCAGACCATCGAGGTGCCCACCTTCTCCGGTGTCGCGACCATGTACCTGCCGCTGCTCATCGATTCCGACGCACCGCTCGGCACGCACGAGCTCAGCGTGCGTGTCTCCTACCAGGCGTGCGACGAGACCACATGCCTGCAGCCGCGCGACGACATCTTCACCATCTCCATCGAGATCGTCGACTTGGGTGACGCGGCAAGCACCGACACGCCAGACTCATCAGTCTTCGCGTCCTTCGACGCGTCAATCTTCTCGAAGATGCTGGCGGGCGAGATCGTCACGACGCGCGAGGCGCTCAACTTCGATCTGTTCGGCGTCATCACCTTCGATCTGGATCCCAACGGCATCGCGGGGCTCGCGCTGCTGATGCTCGTCGCCGCCTTCGGTGGCTTCCTGCTCAACCTCACCCCCTGCGTGCTGCCGGTGATCCCCCTCAAGATCATGGGGCTCAGCCAGAGCGCCGGGCACCCGGGGCGCGCGTTCTTCCTCGGATGCGTCATGTCCGTCGGTGTCGTCGGCTTCTGGATGGCCATCGGCGCCGCCATCGCCTTCATCTCGGGTTTCGACGCCATCTCGACGCTCTTCCAGACGCCCTTCTTCGCCGCGGGCGTCGGGCTCTTCATCGCCGTCATGGGCGTGGGTATGCTCGGTGTCTTCACCGTGCAGCTGCCCAAGTTCGTGTACGCGATCAATCCCAGCCACGAGACCGCGCGCGGCTCGCTGCTCTTCGGCGTGATGACCGCCATCCTCTCCACACCCTGCACCGCGCCCTTCATGGGCACCGCCGCCGCGTGGGCGACCCTCCAGAATCCCGCGATCGTCCTGCTCGTCTTCGCCTCCATCGGCGCGGGCATGGCGCTGCCCTACTTCGTGCTCAGCGCCAATCCCAAATGGGTCGAGAAGGTCCCGCGCACCGGCCCCTCGAGCGAGCTGATCAAGCAGGTCATGGGCCTGCTGATGCTCGCGGTCGCGTCGTTCTTCCTGGGCACCGGCATCATGCCGCTGCTGAGCGAGCCGGGCCATTCGCCCTCGCAGGCGTACTGGTGGCTCGTGGCGGTCTTCGTTGTCGCGGCCTCGTTCTGGTTGGTGCGACGCACGTTCGTCATCTCCAGGCGTTTCGTGCCACGCGCGGTCTTCGGGCTGCTCGGTGCGATCCTCACGCTCTCGAGCATCCTCGTGGCGCGCGACCTGACTTCGCCGCCGCCCATCGACTGGGTGTACTACTCCCCCGACGAGTTCCAGCAGGTCAGCAACCGAGGCGACGTGATCGTCCTCGACTTCACCGCCGACTGGTGCCTCAACTGCAAGGCGCTCGAGCGCGCGGTGCTCTACTCCGACGAGGTCGTCGCGCTCATCCAGAACGATGGCGTGGTCCCCATGAAGATCGACCTGACGCTCGCCAACGACGAGGGGCAGGCCAAGCTCAAGGAAGTGGGGCGTCTGACCATCCCGCTGCTTGCCGTCTTCGGGCCCGGGCTCGAGGAGCCCTGGCTGGCCGACTCCTACTCCATCGAGCAGGTCGTCGACGCCGTGGAGCGCGCCTCCAACGGCTCGCTGGCATCCCGTTGAGAGTCCGTGTCAGGCCGCGAGCCTCGTGGGTGTCGCGGGGCGCACCACCGGCCCGGGCACGAGCGCCGAGAGCCTCTCCAGCAGATCCACAGCCTGATCGACGTTCAATCGCACCACGTGCTTCGATCGCGATCGCTTGTCCAGCATGCGCTCGTCGTGGGTCAGCTCGTCGGCGTTGATGTAGCCCAGATCCCACTCCGGGAACGTGCGCACGTCGATGTCGCGCCAGCCCAGCACGACAATGTTCGAGTGGCGATCGTCCATGAAGAGCGTCTCGAGGTGGCGTGAGAGCACGCGTCGCTCGCCCTCGAGCACCTGCAGGAACAGATCCTCGCGCTGCATCAGGAAGCCGGTGACGCCGTGGGCGCTGTTGCGCTCGCGCGTCTGGGCGACCAGGTCGGCGACGTGCTCGTCGCGGACGTGGGGGGCGGGGACGGAGTAGAACGCCAGCTGCGTGAGGGACATGGTGTGTGCTCCTGGGAATGGGTGGCACGTGTGAGTCGGGTCTCTGGCGTGTGTGTCGGGAGAGGGCCCGAGCGAGTGAAGGTGGATGTGTGAGGTTTGTGACGATTTGTGCGACCGGTAACCCCCAGCGCAGGGGGCCCGATGGCCCGCCGGGCCTCCTGACGAGGGCGGATCGCGCGATTCTGTTGACACCCGAGAGGGTGTGATTTACGCTTCTTGGCCCCCTTGGGAGTGCCGATGGGCAACGTCCGATCGGGCTCCCGGAGGGCAGGTTGCGGGTGTAGCTCAGTGGTAGAGCGTCACGTTGCCAACGTGAATGTCGAGGGTTCAAATCCCTTCACCCGCTTTAACATAGTTGTATTTTTATATATTACGGCACTGACTAAATGATGGTCTTGTGACACGAAAGCGTGCGGCAGGTTTCACACGTCTCGTATGATGATATCCTCAATCTGGTGTGGTCGGTCAGCGGCTATTGACTCGTAGATCGCCTTGTCGTTCTCACCCGAATCGCCAATGAGAATGAACGTGCGCGATGGGAATCGGTCCAGGATCGACCGTATTACTCGTGGCTTGAACCGCTCCGAGGATCGGAAGAAATCGACAAACGAGGAGTCCTTGAGCCTGAATTTTCGCAGATGGATCTCGTCGACTCGAAAGCCCTCCCGCAGAAGAAACGACCTGAGATCTCCATACAGCTGCCACGGTGAAGAGGAGACATAATGAAAAGACGCCCCGCGCGAGGCGAGTTCTTGGTACTCCGCGCGAGCGCCCTCGACAGCACGAAAGGGGCGAACGAACGTGTTCAGAAGCAGCTCCTTCTTGCTCCTGACGTGCGTTATCTTCACGGTGTCATCGATATCTGAGATAACCGAGAGCCCCTCCGGCTCCAGGAATGTGTTGCGATAATGATCGTCAACGGTCAGGTCTCGAGCGGGGATGCGGATCTGATCTTCAAAGTGTCCATCTGAGCCTGTTGGTGCGCACATGTGTGTGGCACCCGACCGAGAGATGGGCACACGGATTCCATCAATGTTCCGGGCCAGGAACATCCCCGCTCTACGCTTGAAACAATCTGTCTCATCCTCGTCTTCGAGCCCCAGGGAGTGGCGAAGTGCGCCAATGGCCAGTCTTCGTTTCTTCGAATCGGACTCGGCTCGGTACACCCATCCTCTCAGCGGCAAGTTCCACACATCGTCTCGCGTTTCTAGGTGTGCGCTCGACGCGAACAACTCGATCTGAACATCATCCGAGTTTGAATCGAGTGATCGGGTCATGCGCACACTCTACCAATGTGAAGTGGGAATCTGATCGACCGATATACTTCCTTCATGCCCACCTCCTATCCCCTTGGGTCCATCAACGTCGTCCTGCTCGAGAGCATCCACGGCTCCGCCAGCGAGGCGTTCGAGTCCGCCGGATACTCCGTCAGGCGGGTCGATCAGGCGCTCCGTGGGCAGGAGCTCATCGACGAGGCGTCCGACGCCCACATCCTGGGCATCCGCTCGCGATCGAGGGTCGACGCGGAGTTCCTCGAAGCCGCCAGGCACCTCTGGGCTGTCGGCTGCTTCTGCATCGGTTCCGAGAGCGTGGACATGCCCGCCGCCTCCGATCGAGGCGTGGCGGTCTTCAACGCGCCCTTCTCCAACACGCGCTCCGTCGCGGAGCTGACCATCAGCGAGGCCATCGCCCTCTCGCGCCGCCTCTTCGAGCGATCCAGCAAGGCCCACCAGGGTGAGTGGGACAAGTCCGCCTCCGGCTCGCGCGAGGTGCGTGGGCAGACGCTCGGCATCATCGGCTACGGACGCATCGGCTCGCAGGTCTCCTACCTGGCAGAGGCCATGGGCATGCGCGTGCTCTTCTTCGACATCGCCCCCAGCCTGCCCATGGGCAACGCCGTCCGATGCGACACCATCGAGGACGTGCTGCGGCAGAGCGACATCGTGACCATCCACGTGCCGGGCAGCGCCTCGACGAGCGGTCTCATCGGCGCCGAGCAGATCGCCCAGATGAAGCACGGCGCGAGCGTCATCAACAACGCGCGTGGCGACGTGCTCGATCAGGACGCTTTGGCCGAGGCGCTCTCGTCAGGACAACTTTCGGGTGCCGCGGTCGATGTCTATCCCGTCGAGCCATCCAGCAAGGACGAGGCGTTGCGCACACCGCTCGCGGGGCTGCCCAACGTCATCCTCTCGCCGCACATCGGCGGCAGCACGCTCGAGGCGCAGGAATCGATAGGGCAGGAGGTCGCCAGCAAGCTCATCCGCTTCATGAACAACGGCTCGACCACGACATCCCTGAACATGCCGGAGGTCGATCTGCCGGTACTTCACGACGACAAGCACCGCATCCTGCACTACCACGCCAACACGCCGGGTGTGCTCTCGCGGCTCCACTCGCTCATCTCCGAGCTGGGCATCAACATCCACTCCGAGTACCTGCAGACCACGCACTCGCACGGCTACGTGATCCTCGACATCGATCCGGCGCACGGCGAGTCCCTCAAGCAGAAACTCAGAGAACTCCCCGACACCATCCGCGTGCGCACGCTGTGGTGATCAGGTGCCGAGCAGCTCCAGCAGCTGCGTGTGCAACGCGGGCGTCGATGCCGCAACGACCTGCCCCTGTGAGAGGTCGTCCTGCCCCTGGAAGTTGGTGAACACGCCGCCGGCCTCCTCGATGATCACCTTCAACGCCGCGATGTCCCAGAGCCGGACACCCGTCTCGAGCCAGCAGTCCGCCTCACCACGCGCAAGCATCAGTCCACCAGCGAGATCGTTCCCGGCGTAGAGGTACGCGCTCCGCTTCGCGATCGCGATGACACCCTCGTGCTCTGGCATCTCGAGGAGTCGCGGCAGAGAGCCGAACGACGCGATGCACTCCGCGATGTCTTTCGTCTCGGTCGCTCGGATTGGCTCGCCATTGCGCATCGCGCCAGATCCTCGCGCGGCGACGTAGAACTCATCGAACACCGGCAACGCCGCGCCTCCGAGGATCATCCTCCCATTGCCCTCGAGCGCGATCAGCGGCCCCCAGTGGGAGGCGCCACGAGCGTAGGCGCGCGTGCCGTCGATCGGATCGATGATCCAGCGCCTGCCCGATGTGCCTTCGCGCTCGCCGTCCTCCTCGCCCAGGATGCCATCAGCGGGAAAAGCAGCGCCGATGACCGACGCGATCGCTCGCTCGCTCTCTCTGTCCGCGACGGTGACAGGCGTGTTGTCGCTCTTGCGCTCGATGAACTCGAGCCTCCGAAAGTGGCTCATCGCCGCGCGTGCGCCGGCTTGGAGGGCTTCGAGCGCGATATCTTCCTCGTGCGATGGCATCGGGGCTCCTTGTGTGGCAGCGTAGCACAAGCCGACGACACACTCATGTGGCGACGCCGCTCGCGTACCCTATGCGCATGGACGAGAAGGAGATCGTCGATCGATTCAGAGTCGCCCTCGATCAGGCCGACTGGTCAGCGGTGCTCTCCCTGCTGGCACACGACTGCGAGTACGTCGTCCGTGGCGCCACGACGCAAGGACGCGACGCGATCATCGAGTCGTACAGCTCCATCGACGAATGGGCCAAGCGTACCTTCGAGTCCGTGCGATACGAGAGCGCCTGCGAGAAGCACACTCACATCGGGTGGCTGATCACGTTCCGCGACGTCATCGAGCACCGGGGCCACCGGCTGGACCACACGTGCCAGCAGCGTGTCGAGCTCGACGCGTCCGGGCAGATCCGGCGCATCGAGCACATCGACCTGCCAGGCGAGCGAGAGAAGGTGGACCGATTCAACAGGCTGTGCGGAGTCGAGAAGCCCGAATAAAAAACCACCGCCTGGCGACGGTGGCTGTGGATGGCTGCAAACGGTTGGTATCAGAATCGGATGTTCACGCCGCCGGAGATCGCGTGCACATCGCCGTCATCGTTGGTCTCGCCGTCGTAGCGGATGAACGCCGACATCCCCGAGTTGATCAGCATGCTCGCGCCAACACCAAAGAGGATGCTCTCGTTCGGGTCGGCCGGGTTCGTCGTGAACTGCGTGGAGCCGCCCGTGAAGGTGGCCTCGATCGACTCGGGATCCATGAACTCGTCACCCCAGGCGATGTACCCCTCCGGGATGATCGTGGCCGCGCCGGTGCGCTGATAGATGCTGCTCAGGCGGATACCAATCTGGCCCTCGAGAGAGTCCAGGTCGCGCGAGGCGACGCTGAGCGATGCGCCGCCGCCGCCCGTCTCCGTGTACGCGTCGGACTCGTACCGAGTGAAGTTCAGCGACACGAACGGCATGTAGTTGAAGTCGGCTGTCTGCACCTCGTACCCGATCTTCACACCGGCGGAGAAGTCGTCGGCGTCGAAGCTCGACGTCGCCAGCCCCGAGAAGCCCATGAAGCTGACCATGCGGTCGGAGTCGTGCGAGTGCGTGCCGTAGGTCAGAGAGGCATCGACGTAGAGATTGTCCTGCGGCTCCCAGGACACATACGGACCGATGCGGAAGGTATCCACATCCGCGTCGCCGCCTGTCGCGTAATCGATCTTCGTGTTGCTGACGCCCACCATCAGACCGATCAGAAGATCGGGGCTGATCTCGGTGTCGACGCCGAACTGCCCTCCGAACGCGTCGGCCGAGTAGCCGGCAAAGCCGTTACGGGTGTCCTGATCAGAGAAGAGCGTGAAGAAGTTGCCATACGCCTGCATCGTGCTTCGCTTGGGAACCGTGGATATGCCTGTCGGCTGACGCGGCGTCGTGGTCTGACGACCGAGACGCCCGGGCTGCGCGTTGCGGATCGCGGCGGCCATCATGTCCGTGTCCATCGCGAGCGACGCGAACCGCATGTCGGCTTGCGGTGTCTGCCCCTGGGCGTAGCCGCTGGGCGACGGGAAGCCGTTGCGACGTGCGTACAGATAGTCCGTGTTGACCGTGGCCTGGCGCTGGGTCATCGCGAGGCTGGCATCACCGATCGACACCGTGTTGAGTGGGGAGCTCGCCTGGATCGCCGCCGCCTTCTCGGCATCGGTGGCCAGCGCGTTGAGCGCCGTCAGAAACGTCAGATAGTCGCCAGAAGCGCTCAGCGCATCCGTGTCCATCGCCATGCCCATCGACTGGAACGTCGGGGTCGCGGCGTCGGAGAAATTGCTCGCCGCGGCGATGATCAACTCCACGTCCGAGCCGTTGATGTTGATCGTGAAGTCGAGGAAGTCGAACGTGTCAACGACAGTCACGCCGTTGTCCGTCACGGTACCGGAGCCCTCACCATCGATGATGGTGATCGTGTCGCCGACCTCCCACGTGCCGGTGCCGCCCAGATCATTGACAGTGATCGTGGCGCCCGGCGCTCCGAACTGGACATCACCGCCAACGATGATCTGGTCGTTTGTGATCACATCGCCCGCATCGATGTTGATATCGAACGTCAGATCCGAGTTGGCGTTCACGACCAGATCACCATCGACGTCGAAGGTGCCGATCGTGCCGCTGCCCGCGGCGTCGAACGAGCCGTCCGCCCAGTTCGTGAAGTTCCCCTGCACGTTGCCCGTGCCGGTGAGATTGGTCGAGTAGTTGTTCAGGTTGCCCGTGATGACCGCGTTCGCGCCGATGTCGACCGTCGCGTCACCGTTGTCAGCGGTGCTCACACCGTTGCCGTTGATGTTCAGATCGCCGCCGATGGAACCGTCGAACGTCACCGTCGCGTCGTTGTTGACCGTCACCGTGCCGGTCGAGCTGATCGTCGAGCCCGTCTGGAAGTCGGCCATGCCGCCGTTGATGGTGATGTCGGGATTGCTCGCGCCCGCGTTGCCGATGTCGGCTGTGCCGCTGACCGTCAGCGTGCCGTCGGTCATGGTGATGTTGCCCGTCGAGGAGTAGATCCCATCGATCGTGTACGTGCCGTCGATCAGATTCAGCGTCTGAGAGCCGCCGAAGTCGCCCGTGCCCGTCAGGTTGAACGTGACACCGGATCCATTGACATTGAACGTGCCCGAGCCGTCGGACGTGCCCGCGATGGTGGTCGTGCCGCCCGTCGTCGTGACCGAGCCATTGTTCGTGAACGTGCCGTCCGCGAAGTTGAAGTCGGCTCCGGTGCTCACCGTGCCGCCCGCGTTGATCACGAGCGTCGCGCCCGTGTTGATGGTGAACGCGTTATCGCCCGACGTGCCGCCACCAGACTCGATCGTGAACGTGCCGCCGTTGAGCGTGAACGAGCCGTTGCCCGTCACGTCGCCGCCAAGATTCGTCGTGCCGCCCGACTGCGTGAACGTGCCGTTGCCCGAGATCTCGCTCGTGGATCCGAAGTCGAGCGTGCCGCCGGACACGTCGATGTTCGTGTCGCCTGTGATGTCGCCATTGACATTCGCCGTGCCCGCGGTGACATCAAGCGTCCCGCCGGCAGAGATCTCACCCGACGAGCCGAGCGTGAACGTGCCGCCGTTGACGTCGATGTTGTTGCCACCATCGACCGAGCCGTTGATCGTCATGGTGCCGTCGGTCAGCGTGATGTCGCCATTGCCCGTGATGGAGCTTCCGGCATTCGTCGTGAACGAGGCCCCCGCGTTGGCGACCGTGATCGTCCCGTTGCCGGAGATGACACCCGAGCCCTGGACGGTCATGGAGCCGCCGCCCGAGACCGTGATGTCCGTGTCGCCACCCAGGGTGCCCGTGACGTTCAGCGTGCCGTTGGTCACCGTCGTGGCGCCCGTGTATGTATTGCTGCCACCGAGCGTGAGCGTGCCCGAGCCCGTCTGCTGCACGCCTCCGGTGCCCGAGATCACGCCGTTGATAGTCGTGGTGTTGCTGCCGATATTCGTGATGTTGTTGCCGCCGTTGTCGACGTCGCCACCGATGATCAGGTCGGCGTTCGACGCGTCGAACTGGAGGCCCGAGCCGCCGCTGACCAGATCCACGTTGATGGTCTGCGTCGACGAGGACTGGTTCACGATCGACGCGGCGCCCGTGAACGTCAGCGACGAACCCGCGTTGCCGTCGATGACGTACGCGCCGCCGCCTGAGTTATCGAACAGGATGCTCGAGATACCTGTCAGCGAGCTGTCCACGAACGGCGTGAAGTCGGCCCCGGACGTGTCGAACGTGAGCTGCCCACCGACAACGCCACCAACCGGTGCGGTGCCGTCGAGCCAGTTGGCGTCATCCGACGTGTTGCTGGTGCCTCCGCCAACCCATGTCTCCTGAGCCTGGACGGCCTGACCGGCGGCGGCGATGAGGGCACCAGCGCTGAGCGTGATGACACGACGATTCAGTGATGTTTTCATGGGAGTTGGTTCGTCTCTGGGTTGCGTGAACAACGAGGACCAGGGGAATCCGGAAGAGCAGAGAGGCAGGAACCCCTCACACTGAACCCCGAGTGTATCGACCTTGCACGAGTTCGTGCGATCAGGCCAAACGCCAACTCCTCTCCAGTCCGATAAAGACCCCCTCACAGAATCCAAAAAACACCCCCGACGATCACGACGGAGGTGCTCTATGACTGACAGATGACTCGCTCGCGGTTCAGGAGATCTCGATCCTGTGAGGCGAGTTGAGGGGTGCCTTGTGCAGGCGAAGCGTCAGCTCGCCGTTGACGAGCTCCGCCCAGGCGTTGCCCTCGTCGACCGCGCTGGGAAGCTCGATCCGTCGGGAGAGCGAGCCCGTGCGGCGCTCGCGACGGACGAACGTCTCCTCTTGCTCTTCACTCTCCTCGGTGTGGGACGCGCTGATGGTCAGGACGCTCTCGTGGACGTCGATCGTGACGTCCTCCTTGTCGAAGCCTGGCAGCGAGGCTCGCACGATGACCTCCTTCTCGGTCTCGGAGACATCCAGCGCAAGCGCACTCTCATCGCTCTCGTCGAAGCGAACGAAGAACGGCTCGCGGTTGAACAGCTGTCCGAACATGCGGTCGAACGGGGTCATGGCGAAAAACGGGTCTCTCTTCATCATCGTGCTCACGTGTGTGCTCCTTTCCGGTTGGTGTGTGCTCTTCCAACCTGTCCTGCACACGAATGGCAACGCTCATGCCACACGCCAAGACACCACGTCGCACTAAAAACGCAACAGAAACCGTCCGCGCCGTGTCAGACTGACACTCGTGTGCCAACCTGGCAGGGTCTGTCCGAGTACAGTGCGTCCGATGAGCGATCCGCACCCGCCATTCGAATCCCTGCTCGGGCAGATCGCCGCCAGGACGCCCTCGCCGGGCGGCGGGTACGTCGCCTCCGCCGTGGGCGCGCTGGGAGCCGCACTGGGCTCGATGGTGCTCGCCTACTCGATCGGCAAGAAGTCGCTGAGCCAGCACGACGAGACCAACTCGCGCGCCCTGGAACGCCTCGAGCACTCGCGACGAGAACTCCTCGAGCTGGCGCATCAGGACGCGCTCGCATACCAGCGCCTGAACACCATCCAGAGGGCAGACGAGTCCCAGCGTGAGGACGGCGCGCTGCTCGAGGCGTCCCGCGACGCGACCCAGGTCCCCATGAGCGCCTCGTTCGTCTGCTCCGAGATGCTCGAGACCCTTGAGAGTCTGGCGACCACCACCAACACGTGGCTCGCCAGCGATCTGGCGATCGCCGCGATCCTCGCCAACGCCGCTCTCAAATCGTGCGTCTGGAACATCAGGATCAATCTCCCGACCCTGCTCGACGCGGGTGAGTCTGCCGACCGGGTCTCGCTCATCCGCCGGAACACGGAGCAGCAGCTCAGGGGCGCACAGGAGATGGCCGATCGCATCGAGTCCTTTTGCGCCCAGGCGTGAGATCAAAGCCGCGCCCACACGCGTGACGATGATCTGTCGTGCCCGATCCGCAGGACCAGATCGATTTCTCGTGGCAGCCCGAGCACACGCCCTCGTCCACGTCGGGACTCGCGCAGCGCCCGTGGCTGAGCGTCTACTTCCAGTGCTGCCACGTCTACACGCGCATCTATCGCTCCGCGGATGGGACCGCATACAGCGGCGCCTGCCCGCGTTGCGGCAACAGAGTCAGGGCGCGTGTCGGCCCCGGCGGCACCACGCAGCGCTTTTTTCGCGCCTCCTGACCCGGATCGCCACCAGCAGGGATACACTGACCATATATGTCGTCGATCAACGCAGACTCATACTCCATCGCGCGCCCCACGGGTGTCTGTGCGCACGACGGGCGAGCCTTCGAGGAGGGCGAGCAGTTCGTCGCCACGCTCAGCGAGCTCGAGGACCAGGAGGGCTTCGAGCGCCAGGATTTCTCGCTCGATGCCTGGGAACAGGAGATCCGTCCCGCACGCCTCCTCGGCTTCTGGCGGGCCATCCAGCCCGGCGCCAACGAAAAACCAAAGCCCTTCATCGACGACGCGAGCCTGCTGGAGATGTTCGAGCAGCTCGAGGGCGAGGAGGATCGCGCCCGACAATCGTTCCGATTCATGCTCGGGCTCGTGCTGATGCGCAAGCGCTTGATCCGTGAGGTAGGACGGCAATCGTCCGAGGGCACGCGAGTGATGCTCGTCAGGACTCGCGGGAGCGACCCAGAGCTGGATGCAATGCGACTGATCGATCCCGGCCTGGACGAGCAGGCCCTGAAGAGTGCCACCGAGCAGCTCGGCGCGATCCTGCGGGGAGACCAGTGAGCCCGGCGACCCGTGCGTGTCTCGCGATCGCGTGCGCGATGCTCACGCTCGTGTCGCTCGACGGGTGCGCATCATCAAGAAAGAACGCATCCAGCAATGTCACGTCCGTTGGCGTGCCCGACTACGCCACGATTGCCGAGCAGTACAACGCGCGCACCACCAGGCTCGATCGACTGTGGTCGCGCGCCGTGGTGCAGGTCCGCTACACAGACGAAAAAGGACGAGCACGGCGCCAACAGGGCGAGGGCCACCTGCAGGTCGTCCAGCCCCACAACGTGGCGCTGAGCATCGGCAAGCTCGGCGAGGTGCTCTTCTGGCTCGGTGCCGACAGCGAGCGGTTCTGGATCTTCGAGCTCTCCGACTCGGATCGTGTCAGCGTCTGCCGCCACGACAACGTCGGCACACAATGCGCACAGCCGATGTCGGTCCCCGTCCACCCGCTCACGATGATGGAGCTGCTCGCCATCACCCCGCTCCCGCCGGACGAGCTGGGGACCGTCACCCACGATCCAGAGCTTGATCGATACGTGGTCGATATCCCAATGGGGCGCGGCATCAGGCGCATGCATCTGGACACCAGCACGCTCCTGCCTCGTCGCGTGGAGTTGTACGACGCCGAGTCCTCGCTCGTCGTGTGGTCCCAGCTCGACGAGTACGAGCGCATCGCGATGTCCGGCTCGCCGGGCTTCAATCCCCAGGTGGCCACGCGGATCCAGATCGACTCCTCCACCAACGACGCGCAGGTCAGAGTCTTCCTCTCCGACGCCAGCGACGGTGTTGCGATCGGGCGCATCCCGGACGCCGCCTTCGACTTCGAGACCCTCGTTCGTGCGCACAGACCGGGCGAGACGATAGTCCTCGACGAGAGGTGCCCGACGCCCTCGATCGCCACACGCACCACTCGCGTAGGATCACAGTGAGACGACGACCCAACAGTCTGATTCGATGCCTTGTCCTGGCGCTGACACTCGCGTGCATGCCGACGTGGTCGCGCGCGCAGGAGATGGTCGGCGCGGGGCAGGGGGGGCATGGCTGGGTGGTGCTGCGCGCCTCGATCGGGCGCCAGACGAGCTGGACGCTCTACCACCTGCCGCGCGACTCGGATCCCGCAACGATCGCGCGTGTGCGCACGCTCAGCGCGATCCCCGCGCATATGGGCGCCTCGCACGGACGCCTCATCATGGTCTTCGAGGAGCAGCGCGATGGGGGGGAGACCTCGCGATCCGTCAGGCAGCTTCGAGTGCGCGAGGGCGATGGCACGCGCGCACGCTACGAGCCCGCGTCAAGACTCAACGCGCTTCCCTCCCTCCCCTCGTGGGGCGAGATCAGGGGCATCGTGGCGCTCGCCGACGGAGCCGTAGCGCTCGTCGTGGACCCGATCCAGGGCAGGTGCGAGCTGCTGCGTCTGGCAACGACGAGCTGGGATCCCATCGAGCTTCCGGACAACTTCTCGAGCGTGGGCGCCTGGGGCGTCGCACCTATCGAGGACTCTTTCGCCCTGATCGGCAACGAGTCGACCGGCGGGCTCCAGCGAGTGTGGCGGTTCCAGAGCCACACCGATGACGACTCATCATCATGGAGCGAGCCGCAACCCATCGAGGTCGGCGTTCGCGACTCGGTTGTCTCGGGGGCGTCATCATCGCTCGTCGTCCTCCAGCGTCAGAGCGATGGCGGGCTGATCCCGAGCGTGCACACGAGCACCCAGCACCACCTGGCGCCACTCGAGGGCGTGGGGCGCGGGTACGTCGCGATGAATGTCAACGATCAGCTCGTGCTTCTCTGGCAGACCGTCGATCAACCCGCCCCTGGGTCGTCAAAAGAGGGCGCCACTCGCCTGCGTGCGCGCGTGCTGACAGTCTCGGGCGAGGTGCTCTACGACGAGTACGCGCGCCCCATGGCGCTGCTGACCGACAACGATCTCCAGAAGCTCACGCTGCTCTTCGGCGCGGTGCTCGTGATGATCCTCCTCTTCGTGCTCCGTCCCGACCCAGTGGCGCTGGGCGCTCTGAGAATCCCCGAGGGCCACGTCGTCGCCTCCCCGATGCGCCGCATCATCGCCGCGCTCGTCGACTTGCTCCCGATCGTGGCGATCGTCGCGTGGTACTTCGGCGTGCCACTGGGCGTCTCTCTCGGGCTCGACCTCGAGAACTCCAGCCAGGGGCTGTGGCCAGTCATGATCAGCGCGTCGGGAGCGTGCGCGATGCAGACGACCACCGAGTGGCTCTTCGGGTTCACCCCGGGAAAGCTGCTGGTTGGATGCCGAACCCGTCACGCCGATGGGGGGCGCATCAGCGCGCGCCAGGCTCTGGTTCGGAATCTCGTGAAGTACGCGTGCCCGCCTCTCGCCGCCCTGATGCTCCTCGACCCAACCAAGCGCCACCCGGGCGACTACCTCGCCGGGAGCGTCGTCGTCATGTCGTCACGACTCGCGCCGGAGGACTCCCAGCCCCCCGTCGAGGAGGATGGGGACGATCAAGAGTCCTCCTGAGGCGCAAGAACTGCGTGAATCTGGCGCACCCAACGGGGTCTGTCCGATAGCCAGCAGGTGGGAGCCACGGATGGCTTCCGAGGTGTCGTGCGCCCGCCTGACGGGCGCCAAACTCAGGTGATTCAGATGGCGGAGCCTGTGGATTCCACAGAAACGCCCATCGACGCCTCGACGACGCAGGACGCGTCACTCGTCGAGGACTTCGACGCGGCGTACGACGAGACAGCGATCCCAGAGCGCCCCGATCGTGGGTGGCGCGATCGCTGGCAGATCCCCGTCCTGCTTGTCGGTGGCCTGCTGCTCATTGCCGGGCTTATGACCGTCAGGAGTCAGGCCCCGCAAAACGACTATGAGGGCGCACTGGAAACGGTCTCGGCGATGGTCGAGTCGCGCCGGTACCAGGACGCCATCGAGTTCCTGAACACCACGTTGCTGCCAAACGTGCACAACGAGGACATCCAGCCGCGCCACCTGCGCGAGTTCTACTCCCTCCGGGGCGACGCCATCTATCTGGCGCAGGAGGAGCAGCGGATCGCGCTGGAAGAAAACTTCCAGTCCGTCGTCTCGGACTACTATCAGGCCGAGGAGCACCTGGCGCAGCTGACAACTGCGCAGCACACGCGCTTGGCGCTCTCGCTGGCGGCGCTGGGTCGCGAGGAGGAGGCATCGGCGCGTGCCGACGCGCTGCCGGACTCCGCCGCCATCTCTCGTCAACTCGTCTACAAGTCGCTGATCGAGCGCAACCTGGCGACAAGTGAGCCCGAGATCGATTGGACCATGGAGCTGCTCAACAGATTCGTGACCGAGCCCGGACTCGACGAGAGCCAGCAGTTCTGGGCGATCGCGCGACAGGCCGAGCTCCAGCTCGCCGCCGGCTTCCCCGAGGAAGCGCTGACGCACCTGCTCCGGGCGGTTCAGCGTCTGCGCGTCGATGATCACCCCCAGCACGCCGGAGAGCTGTTCCTGCTCATCGCGCGTTCGTATACGGAGCTGGGTCGATTCAAGGACGCCCAGACGCAGGTCTTGCGCGCGCTGGACCTGATCGAGACGCCCAATCCGCTGCGCGGCAACGCGATCGTCCTCCAGGGAGTCATCGCCCACACGACGGGTCGCACCGACGAGGCGAGAGACGTCTACGCCACGGCGCTGTCCGACTATCCCAACGCGACACACGCGCCGGAGGCCGCGTTGGGGCTGGCCGAGGTCGAGGCATATCTGGGCAACATCCCGAACGCGATCAACGCCTACGAGCTGCTGCTGGAGCAGTACGATGATCCGCGCGTCGACGCGCAGCTGATCGTCCCGCGCGATCGGGCATCGTCCAGCATGCTCGAGCGACAGCGCGAGCGTATTCTCGTCGAGGATTTCGAGGGCGCGCTGCGCTTCGCCACGCTCGCCGAGACCGTCTATGCCGGGGCGGACACGCCTGGCGACGTGCTCCAGGCGGTCGCGGGCTCGCACAGGCTCATCGCCGATCGCATCCTCAGCGACGCGGGTGTCCAGGCCGATCCACGCAACATTCTCGTGCTCGATCCGGTCGCGCGATCTCAGGCGCGGGCGCACTACACCAGCGCTGGCGAGTACTTCCTCAGGCACGCGCGTCGCGTCATCCTTGCAGAGGACGAGTTCTTCGGCGACTCGCTCTGGCAGGCGGGCGACTGCTACGACCTCGCGGGCGATCGCGAGAAGGCCATCGAGATCTTCTCGGAGTTCTCGACAGGTCGCCCGAACGATCCGCGACAGCCCGAGGCGATGTTCCGACTGGCGCAGGCGCATCAGGCGCTGGGGGCCTTCTCGACCGCCGCCCGGTTCTACGAGGAGCTCATCGACACCCACCCGCGCACGCCCGCCGCCGCCGCGGCACACGTGCAGGTCGCCAAGTGCTACCTGCTCGACGACGACAGCGCCAACGATCCGAACGCCGAGCAGCTGCTGGCCTCTATCCTCGAGGGCGTCCAGCTCACACCCGATGCGATCGAGTTCCGCATGGCGCTCTTCGAGCTGGGTCGCATCTACCTGAGCCAGGGCAAGCACGATGAGGCGATCGCGAAGCTGCGCGAGGCGGTCCAGAGATACCCCGACGACCCCGAGACGAACCAGATCCGCTTCACGCTGGCCGACGCGTACCGGCGCAGCGCGACAGATCTCGAGGAGCTCGCGCTCACGGGGCTGCCGTCGAGCCGCATCCGCGAGATCGATCGCCAGCGCCGCTCCCGCCTAGTGCTCGCCAAGGACCTCTACGATCAAGTTCGCCAGCACATCGAGTCCATCACGCTCCGTGATCTCAACGAGCTCGAGTCCACCACGCTGCGCAACAGCTACTTCTATCGCGCCGACTGCGCCTTCGACCTGGGCGAGTTCGACATCGCGATCCGCCTCTACGACGCCGCGGCACAGCGGTACTCGCAGGATCCCGCATCGCTCGTGGCGATGATGCAGATCGTCCAGTGCTATCTCGAGCTGGAGCGCTGGGCCGAGGCACGAACCGCCAACGAGCGGGCCAAGCGCCGCCTGGCAGAGCTTCCCGACGAGGTGCTCGACGATCCCGGCATGCCGCTGGATCGCAGGCACTGGGAGCGCTGGCTCGAGGCCAGCGCGAGGCTCGCCACCGCCATCGAACGCGACCAGCCGGAAGGATAAGCACCCACTCTCCACGCACGTGCAGGAGGCACCGATGCAGGAATCAATGGCGGAGCCATACGACAATCCGGGAGTCTGGGTGCCGCGACTCCAGCGCATCCTCATGGAGCAGGCGTCCTGTTACGCGAGCCTGGACACGCTCTCGCGTCAGCAGTCGGAGCGCATCCACGACGACGACACCGACGCGCTGCTCTCGGTGCTGGCCAGGCGCCAGGAGATCATCGACCGACTCTCGGCGCTGGCCACGGAGTTCGCGCCGTTCCGCGAGCGGTGGAGCATCCTGATGGGCCAGATCGACGAGACGCTCTCGTCCAGCTTCAACGAGAGCCTCTCCTCGCTGGCGCGCGTCATGGACGCCATCGCCACGCGCGACGAGCACGACCGGCTCGTGCTCGAGCAGCGACGCAACGTGCTCAGCCAGGACATGCAGCAGGTTCGCTCCGCCCACGGCGCGGTCAACGCGTACCGATCCAACTCCCAGCAGGTGCACGTCCCGCGCTACCAGGATCGGAGCGTCTGAGCGGTGACCGAAGCGCTGGTCCAACCCGTCGAGGCAAACCCGAGCGAGCTCGCGTCGGTGCTCGAGTCGTTCAACAAGGTCGTCGGTCGTCTCCAGGAGACGCACGAGGTCCTGCGCGGCGAGGTCTCGCGACTTAACTCCGAGCTCTCCGAGACAAAGCGCCGCCTCCGACGCTCGCAGGAACTGGCGGCACTCGGCGAGATGGCCGCCGGCATCGCGCATGAGATCCGCAACCCGCTCGGCTCCATCAAGCTCTACGCCTCGATGCTCGAGGAGGACCTCGGTGCGCTCCCCGAGCAGCAGCAGGTCGCGCACAAGATCGCACGCGCTGTCTCGGGTCTGGACTCGATCGTCATCGACGTGCTCGACTTCGCACGAGAGTCGAGCATCGAGCCCGAGTGTCACGACGCACGCGATCTGTTCGATCGCGCACTCGAAGCATGCCGCGCACTCGTCGAGTCCACAGGCGTTGGCGTGGACGCGCGCGTCGACAGCATCCACGATGTCTGGTGCGACGGCGCGCTCATGCATCGAGCCCTGGTCAACGTGATCCGAAACGCCGTCGAGGCGACCGAAACCGTTGCAGATCGAGAGCGCACCATCACGCTCAGCGCGCTGGACGCGCAGCTCCGCAACGACGACGGCCCGACGACGCCCGCCATCGAGCTGCGTGTCGAGGACTCGGGCGACGGCATTCCGGAGGACGTGCTCCAGCGGATGTTCAACCCGTTCTTCACAACCCGCCAGTCGGGCACCGGGCTCGGGCTGGCGATCGTACATCGCATAGTCGATGCGCACAACGGCTCGGTGCGTGTCTCGAACCGGCCGGAGGGCGGCGCGCGCGTCTCGCTTGTGCTTCCCGTCAAAGAAAGCAATCTTCACTCACCCCTGCAAAGCAAGGATGCTGCGCATGAAAACCGTTCTCGTTGTTGACGACAAGGAAATGCTCCGCGACTCGGTCGGCGTCACGCTCCAGCGTGCCGGCTTCACAGTGCTGGCCGCCGGAGGAGGCGAGCAGGCCCTTGACATCATCCACAGACGACGCCCCGACGCGATCGTCACCGATCTCAAGATGCCGGGGATGACCGGTGTCGAGCTGCTCGAGCACGTTCGCGAGTTTGACGACGACATGCCCGTCGTGCTCATGACCGCCTACGGCACGATCGAGACAGCAGTCCAGGCGATGAAGCTCGGTGCGTTCACGTACATCACCAAGCCCTTCGAGGGCGACGAGCTGATCGTCTCCGTCAAGCGAGCGATCGACCACGGACGCACAAAGCGTGAGAACGAGATCCTCCGGCGCAGCGCGCAGACGACGACATCGAGCCCCTCTTCAGTCGATCCAAAAGCACTGGAGCGCATCGTCGGCTCATCGAGCGCGATCGAGGAGGTTAAGGAGCAGGTCCGTGCCATCGCGGGCTCGCAGGGCACATCACTCATCCATGGCGAGTCGGGTGTGGGCAAGGAGGTTGTCGCGCGATCCATCCACGAGAGCTCGCCCCGCGCAGGCGAGCCCTTCCTGGCGCTCAATTGCGCCGCGCTATCACCGACGCTGCTCGAATCAGAACTCTTCGGGCACGAGAAGGGTGCGTTCACCGGCGCCGAGAAGCTCCGCAAGGGGCGATTCGAGCTGGCCCACGGTGGCACGCTATTGCTCGACGAGATCTCCGAGGTCTCCCCACACATCCAGGCCAAGCTGCTGCGCGTGCTCCAGGAGCGCGTCTTCGAGCGCGTCGGCTCCTCGACGCCCATCGGCGTGGACGTGCGTGTGCTGGCGACCACCAACCGCGACCTGCCCAGCGAGGTCGCCAAGGGGAACTTCCGCCAGGATCTCTACTTCCGTCTCAACGTGCTGCCCGTGCACATACCGCCGCTGCGCGAGCGCCCCGACGACATCGCAACCCTCGCCGAGCACTTCGTCGCCATCTGCTGCCAGCGCGAGGGACGCCCCGTGCCAAGCCTCACGCCGGAGGCGATCCAGCTGATGTCGAGCTACCACTGGCCCGGCAACGTGCGCGAGCTGCAGAACATCTGCGAGCGCGTCGTGGTGCTCGGTCGCACCGAGCGCATCGAGGCCTCGCTCATCCAGCCCTGGCTCGCGGGACAGCCCGGATCGACGATCGCGTTGCCAGACGCGATGGTAGCCAGGAGCGCGCCCTCCTCGGTCGTGGAGTCAGCTCCGCTGCCTCAGGCGCCCTCATCGTCGCTCCCGGGCGATCTGCTCCGTGTGCAGGACGAGGACGGACAGCCCCGCCTGCTCGAGGACATCGAGCGCGACGCCATCATCACCACGCTCCGTCGATTCCAGGGGCACCGCCAAAAGACCGCCGCGTCGCTGGGCATCGGCGTCCGCACGCTGGGGCTCAAGCTCAAGAAGTGGAAGGAAGAGGAACTCATCGCCCAGGACCTGTGACGCCCTGGGCGTCTCTTCTGGCCCGCCGATTGCGAAGCCACCCATGACGATGTTCATCGCCGATCTGACGACCGCCGACTCGCTCCCCGTGCTGGAGGCCACCATGCGCTTCGCATCGCAGCGCCATCGCCTCATCCAGCACAACATCGCCAATCTCTCGACGCCCGACTTCCGTCCGCTGGATGTCAGCGTCCACGCCTTCCAGCGAGCCCTGGGCGACGCCATCGACGACCGACGCGCAGATTTCGCCGGCGTGCGCGGGGGACTGCACTTTCCTGGCACCAGCGAGATCCCCGCCTCCAGCGAGCCCTCGCGACTCGAGCTGCGACCCAGCGAGACCGGGCACAACGTGCTCTTCCACGATCGCAACACACGCGATCTGGAGCGCACGATGCAGGATCTCGTCGAGAACACCGCCGTCTTCCGCACCGCCGCCGAGCTCTATCGCACACGCCTCAACCTGCTCGGGCAGGCCATCTCCGAGAGAGTCTGATCCCACGCAAGGACGCTCATGTACGCCAACCTCGACATCTCGGTTTCCGGCATGATCGCCCAGCGGGTCCGCCTGGACTCCATCTCCTCGAACATCGCGGTCTCCAGCTCACCCGTCGATCTCAAGGGCGACCTCGACGCCTTCCGGCGTCGCATGGCGCTCTTCGCGCCCGATGAGCAGCCGGATGGCTCGCTCGCGGGCGTGCGCGTCACCGACATCGCGCTCGACAAGAGCGACTTCAGGCCCGTCTACGACCCCAACCATCCTCTCGCGGCCGACGCGCAGGACGCGCTCAACGGCTTCCAGGAGGGGTACGTCTATTACCCGAACATCGATCCTGTGATCGAGCAGGTCAACGCGCTGGACGCCCAGCGCGCCTACGAGGCCAACATTGCCGCCGCAGAGGCGACCAAGACGATGATGGCACAGGCCTTGCAACTCATCGCGTAGGCACTCCGAGAGCAGAGAACGCACGCATGCACGATCCATTGGGACTCATCGGTGGCGCATCAGGGACGCAGGGCATCCGTCCCGACGCGCTGGCGCCCGCCAGGAGCAAGCCCGCCGAGGGCACGCCCGACTTTCTGGCAATGCTCAAGAGCGAGCTCTCCACGGTCAACGAGTTGCAGAAGGACGCCTCGCGTGCTGCCGAGGACCTCGTCGCCGGGCGACGAGACGATGTCGAGACCGTGATGGCCGCCACCGCCAAGGCCGACATGGCGTTCCAGATGCTCATGCAGGTGCGCAACAAGGTGCTCGACGCGTACGAAGAGATCAAACAGATCCGCGCCTGAGCGTGATCCACGCTCATTCCATTCAAGTGACGCTCCATCCATGACCGATCGTGCAGGTGCGCCAACGGTGCGCCCCACGCGCAAGGATTGCGCCACGTGGGAACAGGCAGGGAGGCCGACCTCATATGGGCCAATTGCGACGAATGCTCGAACAGATCCGCGAGCAGCTCACGGGATTGCAACTCGCGCACAAGATGCTGCTTGCAAGCTTCGTGGTGATCATGCTCATGACCATGTTCGTGGTCACCCAGTACGCCGGCTCGCGCCAGTTCGTTGAGCTGGCCCCGGGGCTCACGCCCGAGCAGCAGACCCAGGCCGTCCAGTACCTCCAGGCCTCCAACGTCGAGTACAAGCAGGTCGGCGGCGAGCTGCGCGTGCCCCTCGATCGACGCTACGCCATCCTCGGGCAGATGCAGCAGTCCGGCGCGCTGCCCGATGACACAACACTCCTCTTCGACACACTCCTCGAGAAGCAGAGCTGGACGCAGACCTCCGACCAGCATCGACAGACCTACCTCATCGCCAAGCAGAACGAGCTGGCACGCGTCATCTCCGGGATGCGAGGCATCCGCAGCGCGTCGGTCATGATCGACTCGCCCAAACGCGTCGGGCTCGGGCAGACCGTCCGCCTCCCGACAGCCGCCGCGACCGTCTTCACCTCCACCGGCGGCGCGCTGGACCAGCAGACCGTCGACGCCGTCGCAGGGCTCATCGCGAGCTCCGAGTCGGGCCTGTCGATCGACCGCGTCCGCGTCATCGACGGTTCCAACAACCGCCAACTCCGCGCACGATCAGATGACGGAGCCATCACCGGCAGCTACCTCGAACTGCAGTCCAAGATCGAGGAACGCACGCGCAACAAGTTGCTCGACTATTTGCAATACATCGACGGCGTGTTCGTGGCCGTCTCCGCGCACGTCGACGTCCGATCCACGACCTCGCAGACCCGCAAGGTGCTCAACACCGGCGAGGGCACGGTGATGAATCCCAGCAGCGAGAAGACCACACAACGCACGCAGCAGAACATGGCGCGTGGCGCAGAGCCGGGCGTGCGATCCAACGCTGGCATGGACATCGTCCAGGCCGACGCCGCCGGCGCTTCCTTCGAGGAGACCGTTTCCGACACACAGTTCGAGACCGAGTACGGCACGACGGTCGAGAACGTCGTCGATCCGCGAGGCATGGCGACCAAGATCAACGCCTCCATCAACGTGCCGCGCTCCTACTTCGTGCGTCTTTTCCAGTCTCGGAATCCCGACGCCGACAGCCCTTCCGACGCCGACATGCAGCAGCTTGTCGACGACGAGACGCAGCGCATCCACGCCTCTGTCTCGCCGCTCGTTGAGTCGCCCTCCGACGCCGCCAACCAGAGCGTCGTCAACGTCTCCATGTTCACAGACATGGCGCCGTCGGGCGCCGCGCAGGCCGGCGGCGGATTCATGCAGGCGTTCACCACCGGCAGCGGCGAGTCCCTCGCGCTCTCAGGACCGATCAAGACACTCGCGTTGGGCCTGCTGGCCTTCGGCGCGCTCGCCATCATGGCGCTGACGCTGCGCAAGACGAGCAAGCCACAGCACCTGCCCACACCGGAAGAGCTCGTCGGCATGCCGCAGACCATCTCGACCGACTCCGACATCGTTGGCGAGGCCGACGAGGCCGAGGCAGCGCTCACCGGCATCGAGCTCTCCGAGGACGACCTGCGCAGATCGAAGGTCCAGGAGCAGGTGCAGAACGTGGTGACAGAGCAACCCAAGGAGTCGGCGATGATCCTCGCTGACTGGATCACGCAGACCAGCTGAGGAGGCGCGTGCGCATCGCATGAAACCAGGCATGCCCATCCCGGAATCCGCCGCCGATCTCCCCGGGCTCACCAAGGCCGCGGTGCTGCTGCTCTCGCTGGACCCGATCAACTCCGCCGAGGTGCTCAAGCAGCTCAACAGCGAGCAGATCGAGGACGTCACACGCGAGGTCGCGTCGCTGCAGCGCGTGCCCGAGCACATCCGCCAGCAGGTGCTCGACGAGTTCTACTCGCTCTCGCTTGCGCACCAGGGTGTGCGCGAAGGCGGACTGGAGTACGCGAAGGTCCTGCTCTCGCAGTCGATGGACACGAAGGACGCCGAGCGCCTGCTGGGCAAGATTCAGACACAGGTGCAGAAGACTCCCTTCGCGTTCCTCCAGAAGGCCGAGAGCGAGAACCTGCTGACCTTCATCCAGGACGAGCACCCGCAGACGATCGCGCTCATCCTCTGCCACATGCCCCATTACAAGTCGTCCGAGATCCTCGTCGGGCTGCCGGGCCAGAAGCAGGTCGAGGTCATCAAGCGCATCGCCAACATGGAGCAGACCAACCCCGAGGTCATCCGAGAGGTCGAGAAGGGCCTCGAGTCGCGCCTGGCCAACATGCTCATGCAGTCGACCGAAAAAGCCGGAGGCATCGAGACGGTCTCCGAGATGCTCAACCTCGCCGATCGCGCCACCGAGAAGACCATCATGGAGGCGCTCGAGCAGGAGGACCCCGATCTCGTCGAGGAGATTCGTCGTCTCATGTTCGTCTTCGAGGACATCCTCCTCGTCAACGACAAGGGCATCCAGGCCGTGCTCAAGGAGGTCGACAACGACGAGCTCTCGCTGGCGCTCAAGACCGCGTCGGAGGAGCTCAAGGAGAAGGTCTTTGGCAACATGTCTGCCCGCGCCGCCGAGATGATCAAGGAGGACATGGAGTACATGGGCCCCGTGCGCATCTCCGACGTCGAGAACTCCCAGCAGCGGATCGTCGACATCGTCCGACGACTCGAGGACGCCGGCGAGATCATGATCTCCGGACGCGGAGGTGAGAGCGAGATGATCGTCTGATCCTCTCCGCCCGATGTGATGGCACTCATCAAGAACGCCAACGCCGACACCCTCGCACGCGACGCGGTCGTGCTCGACCTGGGGAACATCTCCCAGGAGGCCCAGCGCCTGCGCGCACAGGCCGAGGCCGAGGCGCAGCGCATCCTCGATGAGGCCAGCGCCGAGCGCGACACGCTCACACGCGACGCCCACGAGATCGGTTACACGGAGGGCAAGGCACAGGGAATCGCCGACGGGCTCGAGCAGGGCAGAGCGCAGGGACGCGACGAGGCCATGGCGGCCCAGCAGGACCGCCTGGACACGCTCGCCAGCGCACTGCAGGCGGCGCTCGACGCGCACGCCTCCTCGCGCGCCAGCCTCGCCGACAGGGCACGCGAGGACGTCCTCCGCCTGGCGCTCACGCTCGCCCAGCGCGTCACGAAGCGTGCCATCGAGCTCGACCCGGAAGCCGTGCTGGCGCAGCTCGAGGCGGCGCTGGCACTCGTGCTCAATCCCACCCGCCTGCGCATCGCCATCCACCCCGACGACGCGCAGACCGCGCGCGAGGCGCTCCCGGGGCTGCTTGCCCGGTTCTCGAAGGACACCGACGCCGAGCTCCTCGAGGACGACACGCTCCCCAGAGGCTCCGCGATCATCCGCACCGACCAGGGCGAGGTCGACGCCAACATCGACGAGCAGCTCGACCGCATCGTCTCGCTCGTGCGCCCGTCGTCGGTCGACAGCGCCACGCCACCAGAGTCGCCATGAACCCTCTCGAGACCGAGATCGCGTCAATCGAGTCGTTCCAACCGATCCAGGCGCGCGGAACCGTTTCCGTTCTCCGCGGGCTGACTCTCATCGTCAATGATCTGCCGCTGCCCGTCGGCTCGCTCGTGCGTGTCCGCTGCAACGCCATCAACGAGTGCCGCCCGGGCGAGGTCGTGGGCTTCGAGGAGGGCCACGCGCTGGTCATGCTCCTGGGCTCCGTCTCGGGCGTGCGTCCGGGCGACGACGTCGAGAGCGTCGAGACGACACCCTGCGTGCGCGTCTCCCATCGCATGCTCGGGCGCGTCATCAACGGGCTCGGCGAGCCCATCGACGGACAGGGCCCCATCACCCAGACTCGCACCGTGCCCATCACTCCCCAGGCTGTCTCACCGCTCAAAAGACGACGCATCTCCAGGGCGCTCCCCACGGGGGTGCGCGTCATCGACGGGCTCGTCACCGTCGGCGCGGGCCAGCGCATGGGCGTCTTCGCGGGACCAGGCGTCGGCAAGTCCACCATGCTCGGCTCCATCGCTCGACACACCGAGGCCGACATCTCCGTCATCGCGCTCATCGGCGAGCGAGGTCGCGAGGTGCGCGACTTCCTCGAGGAATCACTCGGTGAAGAAGGCCTGGCTCGCTCGGTCGTCGTGGTCGCGACATCCGACGAATCACCTCTCATGCGTATCCGCGCGTTCTCGACCGCCTGCGCCGTCGCCGAGATGTTCCGCGCCGACTCTCGTGACGTGATGCTCATGGTCGACTCCGTCACACGATTCGCGCAGGCCCAGCGACAGATCGGACTGGCCGTTGGTGAGCCCCCGGCAACGAAGGGCTACACGCCCTCCGTCTTCGCGCAGCTGCCGGTCGTTCTCGAGCGCGCCGGTGCCATCGAGGGAGGCGGGTCCATCACCGGCTTCTACACCGTCCTCGTCGATGGCGACGACATGACCGAGCCGATCGCCGACGCCGTCCGCGGCATCCTCGACGGGCACGTCATACTCTCGCGCGACCTGGCGCGCAGAGGGCACTTCCCCGCCATCGACGTCCTCGACTCCATCTCGCGCCTCGCGGACACGGTCTCGACCGACACGCATCTGGCCGCACGTCGAAGGGTGCTCCGACTGCTGGCCTCGCACAAGGAGGTCGAGGATCTCATCCAGATCGGCGCGTACGCGTCAGGCTCGAATCCCGACGCCGACATCGCCATCCAGATGCGCGACGCCCTCGACACGTTCGTCCAGCAGTCGCCATCGCAGCGATCGCCCTACGAGGACTCGGTCAACGCACTCACCGCCCTGGCGATCCAGATCGGGCAGCTCGAATCCCGAGCCAAGCACCAGCGTGCGCCACAGCCATCGAGCGCCTGATAGCGGAGCACCCACGTGCCACGATTCACCTTCCGACTCCAGCGTCTTCTCGAGCATCGCGTCCGCCATGAGCAGGAGAAGCAGCGCGTGGTCGCCGAACTCGAGAGCGCACGCGAAGCGCTGGAGAATCGCCTCCGCACCCAGCAGCGTCTCATCGAGGAGGCTAGGCAGGATCTCCGCGACGCCCTCCACCCGACTGGCACGGAATCTGCTAACTCCGATTCCATGGTCGATCTGCGCGCGGCACGTCTCCAGAGCGGCGCATCCATGCGCTGCATCCAGCATTCGCAGCACATCGTGCTGCAGCTGGCCGGCGTGCACGCCCAGCTCGACAGGGCCCGCGCTGTGCTCCTCGAAGCCACCAGCGCCCGCAAGGCCGTCGAGCTCCTCCGGGACAGGGCGCTGGCCCAGTGGAAACGGCAGCAGGATCGAATCGAGACGAACCTGCTCGATGACGTCGGAGCCTCACGATGGAGCCGCGCCCGACCCGAGCACGCGGAGACCAGACACTGATGCGCACCATCTGGACCATCCTCAGCACAATCGCCGTGGCCAACCTGCTCGCGTTGCTCGCGTTCGTCGGATGGCTGGTCGCCTCCGATCGCCTCACGATGGATCGCCTTGAGCAGCTCCGCGGCACGCTCTCCGAGACCGTCACCGCCGAGCAGGTCCGCCTCGAACAGGAGGCCGACGACGTGCGAAGAGCCGCCGAAGAGGCCGACGCGGCCCTCAAGGCGCAGATGCCGCCCATCTCCGCGACAGATTCGCTCCTGCTCAACAACGAGTCAGAGGAGCTCGCCCGCCAGCGCCTGGAGCGCGTCCAGCGCGAGACCATCGACCTGCAGCGCACGCTCCGTGAGGAGAGCGCACTTCTTGCGCAGCAGCGCGACGCGCTCGAGCAGGATCAGGCGCAGTTCGAGGAGATGCGACAGCGCATCGCGCAGATCGAGGGCGACGAGCAGTTCACCAAGACCGTCAAGCTCTACGAGTCGCTCAAGCCCGACGTCGCACGCAGCACGCTCCAGGAACTCGTCGACGACGGGCAGATCGAGCAGGTCGTCGCGTACCTCAACGCCATGCAGCAGAGAGCCGCGTCGAAGATCATCAGCGCCTTCGAGGCGGAGGACCCCGCCGTGGCCTCCGAATTGCTGGAGCGTATCAGGCTCTACGGGCTCGAGGCCCGCGATCCCTGAACGCTTCGCAACGAGGACGCCCACATGCTGGATCTGATCACCACCAACTCCCTCAACGCGGGGCACGCTGTCCAGGCGCGCCAGTCGAAGCTCACCTCGACCCCGGACCAGCTCTTCGCCGAGTCGCTCAGAACCCAGAATCGGTCTCGCCAGACCGATCCCGCGCCAGCCGACGACGTGCGCTCGCACGAGCTCGACCCGGAGCCAACCGCCAGCCGGCCCCGCGAGACGTCGGAGCGCCCCGAACACAACGCGATCGAGGAGCGCGAACCCGAGGAGCACGACGTCGTCGATCACGCCCCGCACGACAACGAGGAACCCGGGGCAGGGCCGCCGGCGCACCCTGTCGAGAACGAGCCCGCCGACGAGGCGCAAGCCCCCTCGACCGAGTCCGCTCTCACCGAGACAAAACCCACCGCCGAGGCACAAGCTCTCGCCTGGCAGGAGCATCTCCTCTCGCTGGCACGCCTGGCCCGGGGCGCATCGGCATCCGAGAGCACGACGAGCCAGCCCCAATCCAGCACTCCCCGACAGGGCAAATCTGATCAGCCAAAGGTGCTGATCGAGACAAAGCCCACGTCGCTCACGAGCCAGCAGGCTGTCACCGACGATGATGGCGCCACAAAGGCATCCACCTCAGCAACCGCGGACACCGACACCGCTCGACGGGCACCCGTCGTGCCCGAAACAACGCGCCAAACCGACGCGTCGAGGAGCCAGACGGGTGAGCAGGCATCGAAGCCCGACGCCCTGCTGGCGACCGTCGCATCCGACAAGACATCGGATCAATCCACGAACAACGCCTCCCAGCAGTCGAACTCACGCCTGCTCAGCGCGCTCAAACAGGGAGCGCAGCAGGCCGAGGCATCCTCGAAGACCGTGGATCCCTTCGTGATCAAGGAGCCCTTGACACCCGCTCCACCGCCGACCGCCGTGATCAAGCCCACGATCGCAACACATCAATCGCCCATCCATCTCCAGAGTGTCGACGCCGGCGCACAAGGCATCAGCGAATCGGCCTCCGCCGAGGATCGTGGCAACATCGCGGCGCTCTCACGAGGGCTTGCCGCCGCCGTGCGCCAGCGCGGCGGCACCGTCAACATCCAGCTCACGCCCGAGACACTCGGTCCCATCAAGATCACGATGAGCATCAGCCAGGGCAACGTGAGCGTCCAGTTCGACGCGTCCAGCGAGCAGGCGCGCGAGCTGCTGAATCGCAACATCGAATCGCTCCGCGCCACGCTCCAGAACAAGGGCTTCGGCGTCGAACGACTCGCCGTGCAGTCCTCGCCGCAGAGCTTCGATTCGGGCACACGTGACTCCTCCGGGCAGTCCCAGCAGGATCGTCTCACCCAGTCAAACGACCACGACGCCTCCGATGGCCAGTCGCGCGGCAAGCGCGAGCACGACGATCCGGACTCACCCGAGCACCATCAGGACACGAACTTCAATCACCACTGGCGCGTGGCCGTAAACACCACCGCATAAGAGCGAGAGCACCATGTCCGCGATAACCAACTCTCTCAACCAATCGTCCCAGGTGAGCTCCTCCAACGACGCGTTCTCGTCACTCAGCTCCCAGGAATTCCTCGATATCATCTTCACCGAGATGACCAACCAGGATCCGCTGGCTCCTAGCGAGACCAAGGACCTCCTCGCACAGCTCAGCACCCTCTACTCGATAGAGTCGGACATCGAGCTGCAAAATAGCCTCACGGACATTCTCCAGCAGAACCAGATCGCGTCCGCTGGCACGCTCATCGGCAAGTTCGTTTACGGACGCAACGAGTTCAACGACGAGGTCGCCGGGTACGTCGCGTCCGTCTCGATCACCGAGGACGGACCCGTGCTGAATCTCAACAACGGGTTCACCATCCCGATGGACAAGGCCGAGGAGATCATCGACCCCGAGCTGATCGAGTCACTCGCGGACACCGAGGACACGACGCCAACCACAACCGATCCTGACCCCGAGCCGCAGCCGGAACCAGCGCCCCAGACCCGCATCAGCCCGCTGTCCACCGAGCTATCCCTGTAAGGCTGTCGCCCATGCGCTCTCGCTCCACCGATCTGCTCGCGCAGCTCGCGACGGGAATCCTGCCGATCCAGCCGTCCCAAGGTGCCGATCGACCATCCTCGTTCACGTTCGAGACGATGCTCCAGGAGGCGCGAGCAGGGAATCTGCGCTCGGGTCTCCCCGTCATCAACGCGCCCGACGCCGGTTTCACCGTGAGCGAGCTGGAATTCTTTGCGCCAATCGTGGACGCCGCGCAGGCCGCGGGCGTGCGAAACGTGGCTATAGCGTTTGGCAGGCGTCTTGCGATAGTCAACACCGAGCATCGACGGGCGCAGGAAGTGCCCGAGACGCTCGACACGTCGATCACGCCAGGTGACATCATCACCACGATCGACGGGCTGGTGCAGGTGGGGCAGCCCACAGCCCAGCACCCCCCGGCGGAGCCGGAACAGCGTGGACACACACCGGCGCACGGACGCGCCGCGCAGGTCCTGGGTCATCATCCGGCAGTGGCGGAGCTTCTGGCCGGCGCGGAACCGCACCCCCGCTCGTGAGAGGCGTGAGGGTCAACGTGTGCTCCTGAGGAGATTTGTGCCATGGCGTCATCGAACGCGCTGCTGACCGGGCTCTCCGGGTTGCAGGTGAACTCCAGGCGAATGGAAGTCATCGGCAACAACATCTCGAACGCCAACACCACGGCGTTCAAGTCGAACAGGCTCCTCTTCGCTCCATCACTCTCACGAAACCTCTCCCTCGGCACCGCGCCCTCCGGTGCCATCGGCGGCATCAACCCGGCGCAGATCGGGCTCGGCGTCAAGATCGCCGGCTCGCAGCGCAACTTCGGCAACGGCGCCATCTCGACAACGGGCGTCAACACCGACATGGCCATCGAGGGCGACGGCTTCTTCCTCGTCGAGAGAGCCGGCGCGCAGTTCGTCACACGAGCCGGAGCCTTCCAGCTCAACTCCGAGCGAGACCTGGTCACCATCTCTGGCGAGCGCCTCCGGGGCTTCACCGTCGACGAGAACTTCAACATCATCGATGGCCAACTCACCGACCTGAACATCCCCATCGGTGTCATGACCATCGCCGAGGCAACCCAGAACGCGTTCATGCAGGGCAACCTCAACACGGCCGACGGCGGCATCGCCACGCAGGGATCGGTCACCAACTTCAACCAGCCATTCGTCGATCTCACCGCCGGGCCAGGGCCCGCCACCGGCGCGTCGCTCATCGTCGATAACATCGAGGACCCCGCGAACCCCGGCAACCCGCTCTTCCCCGGCGCCGATGTGCCCTACACGCTGACCCTCTCGGATGTCCTGAAGGGCTCGCGGACGCTCCCCGACGCGACGCTGACAATCGACGCGACGACCACCGTCAACGATCTGATCGAGTTCATCAACGACTCAATGGGCATCGTCACCGTGCCACTGAACCCCGACGGGCTCGCCCCCGGAGCGCAGATCGGCCCGACGGGCGTGCTCTCCGTCGTCGGCAACATCGGCGAGGACAACAACCTCCTCTTCGACGCCCAGGACTTTGTCTTCACCAACAACGTGGGCACGACGGTCGCGTCGAACACGTTCACAACCACGAACACCCAGTCGTCCACGGGCGAGAGCGTCAACACGTCGTTCATCGTCTACGACTCGCTCGGCATCGCGATGGATGTCTCCGTCACGATGGTCTTCGACTCCGCCACGACCGGCGCCGGCACCACGTGGCGCTACTACGTCGAGTCCGAGGACAACGTCGACATCGCCAACCCCGACTACAACATTGCTAATGGCATCGTCAACTTCGACCCCGACGGGCGACTCCTGAGCACCAATCCCATCTCCGTCACCATCGAGAGGGACGGCGTTGGATCAGATGATCCCCTCACATTCGACCTGCACTTCGCCGGCGATGGTGGGGGAGTCACCGCGCTCTCCGACCCCGACATCCTCGAGGGAATGTCCGAGCTCACATCGCAGTTCCAGGACGGCTTCCCGCTCGGCACGCTCTCGAACTTCTCCATCGCGGAGGACGGCCGCATCACGGGCGGCTTCACCAACGGGCGCACGCGCGTCATCGGACAGCTGGCCATCGCAACATTCACGAACCCGGCTGGTCTCGTTGACGCGGGCAACAACCTCTTCTCGGAGGGGCCCAACTCGGGCACCGCGATCATCGCAACACCCGGCGAGTTCGGCACCGGTCGCGTCATCGGTGGCGCCTTGGAACTCTCCAACGTCGACCTGGGTCAGGAGTTCATCAACATGATCCTGACCACAACCGGGTACTCGGCCTCGTCCCGCGTGATCACGCAGGCCGATCAGCTCCTCCAACAGCTCACGGCGCTTATCCGATAAGCCGATACCACGCCAGACGCCATCCCTCGCAAAGGAGTCTGTCGTGATATCCGTCACACGCATCAACGGCAATCCATTCATTCTCAACGCCGACCTGATCCGCACCGTCGAGGCGAACCCCGACACCACCATCACCCTCGTCTCGGGTGATCACCTCATCGTCAAGGAAACCCCGGAGGAGGTCGTCGAAAAGACGATCGAGTACGGGCGTCTCCTGCGCACGCTCCTCTCGCCCGCCGCGTGACACGCCCGCATCCGGGGGGCACCACGTTGATCGTGCGGGTCGTGATGCGACGCACTCGGGCCCATTCCCAGACCGCACATCCAGACAGGGCCTCCCAGACCCGATCTGACTGAACACGATGCGCACACCTCATGCGCGCTGGAGGTCAGGACGTGGACATTGCCACCATTATCGGATTCGTGCTGGCATTTCTCGCCATCATCGGCTCCATCGCCCTCACCGGGCTGGCGCCGATGTTCATCGACATCAAGTCCATCCTCGTCGTGATCCTCGGCTCCATCGCCGCCGTCTGCATCTCGTTCCCCCTGGCCAATCTCCTCAAGCTCCCGAGCATCTGCAAGAACGCGCTCTTCGCCAAGACCGTCGACATCGACGCGCTCATAGCACAGCTCGTTGGCTTCGCAGAGATCGCACGACGCGATGGCATCCTCTCCCTCGAGAATCACATGCAGGACGTTGAGGACGACTTCATCCAGCGAGGCATCCAGATGGCCGTCGATGGCACCGACCCCGAGCTCATCGAGGCCGTCCTCGAGACCGACCTCGAGAACATCGACGAGCGCCACGAGGGCAACAAGAAGATCCTCGACGGCATGGGCAAGTACGCGCCCGCCTTCGGCATGATCGGGACGCTCATCGGCCTCGTCGCCATGCTCGGCGACATGTCCGACCCGTCCGGCATCGGCGCCGGCATGGCCGTCGCACTGCTCACGACCATGTACGGCGCCATCATGGCGAACGCCGTCTTCCTCCCCATGGCCGACAAGCTCCAGGTCCGCCACAACGAGGAGATGCTCATCAAGACCATCATCGTCAAGGGCGTCATGTCCATCCAGGCGGGCGACAACCCGCGCGTCGTCGCGCAGAAGCTCCAGACCTTCATCCCGGCCTCCAAGCGCGTCTCGGAGGACGACGAGGGCGCCGCAATGAAGAAGGCCGCGTAACTCCGGAGCTCGCGCATGGCACGCAACAAATGCAAATGCCCGCCCGGCGTTCCAGAATGGGTCGTCACCTTCGGCGACATGATGTCGCTCCTGCTCACCTTCTTCATCCTCATCGTCGCCTTCTCCGAGATGAAGAAGGACAAGGAGTACCAGCGCGTCGTCACCGCCGTGAAGGAGGCCTTCGGCTACTCCGGCGGCGTGGGCGTGCTGCCCGTCGACGACCCGCCGCTCAAGTCCATGATCGAGTCACTCGAACGCATCTCGCGCGAGCAGATGAAGAACAACCAGCTCTCGCAGACATCCTCCCAGGGTGTCACGGGAAGACGCCCGCAGGTCACGCGCGTCCACGAGGGCATGATGTTCACCATCGGCGGCGCGCTCATGTTCGAGCCCGGCTCCGACATCCTCCTCGACAGCGCCAAGCCCGAGCTGCTCCGCGTCGCACGACTCCTGCGCGGGCGCAACAACAAGATCTCCATCCGCGGGCACGCCTCGCCAAAGGTGCTCCCGCCCGAGAGCCGCTTCAGCGACCTCTGGGACCTCTCCTACGCGCGCGCTAAGTCCGTCAAGGAGTTCATGGTCATCGAGGGCTCTATCCGAGAGCAGGTGCTCGTGCTCGAGTCCCGCGCCGACACCGAGCCCCTCGAGCCGCGCGCCTACACACCCGCCGAGCAGGCCGTCAACCGACGCGTCGAGATCATCCTCACCGAGGCGATGGTCGAGGATCTCCACCCGGACCCGAACTACACCAACGAGGCATCCGCCCGAGGCGAGTAAGCCGCCACCCAGCCACACGCAAGGATCCAAGCCATGTCCGACGAACAGAACACCAACGACACGCCGCAGAAGAAGCTCCCCCTCAAGACCATCCTCATCGTGCTCGGTCTGCTCATCGCCGAGGGCGCGGGCGTTGTCGTGCTGATGTCGATGCTGGGCAAGCCCGGCGCAGTCCAGGCGGGACAGACAGCCGATCTCATCGTTGACGATGCCGAGACCCTCTCCGAGTTGCTCATCGTCGAGGACCGCTTCCCCAACCACCAGACCGGTCGCGTCTGGCTCTGGGAGACCGAGATCCAGGTCCAGGTCAAGAGCAAGCACCTCGGATACGTCGAGCAGACCCTCGAGGAGCGCCGCGCCGAGATCAAGACGGGGATCTCCACGATCTGGCGCAACGCCCACCAGCGTCACCTCACCGAGCCGAACCTCGACACGCTCAACAGACAGGTCTCGACGTACCTCAACGAGATCTTCGGCCACGACTCGGAGTCCGACCCGCGCGTCGCGCGCGTCCTGATCCCCAAGTGCGTCGGCTTCCCGGCGGACTTCTAAGAACGCGCAGCATCTGCGCGTCAGCGCGCGATCCCGGCGCAAAAAAGCTCGCGTCACGACGTCCCCATGCCCGATACCCCTACGCGGCTCTGGATGATCCGCATGGTGTGCCATTGGGCACGCGAGATTGAGAGGCCAGGATGCCCGACGAAGACACCCCAACTCCCGACGAAGCCGCCGAGGAAGCCCCTCAGCCCGAGGGCGCCAGCGAGGAAGCGCCCCCAGGCGATGGCTCCGAACCCGCCAACGCTGCCGAGCAGCTTGCGCAGGACGCGCTGGCCGCAGCCAAGGCAGCGGTTGACGGCGTCGATTCCGACGACGACCCCGAGGCGGCCCAGGCGGCCATCGCCGCCGCCCAGTCCGCAGTCGACTCCATCGGCGCCGACGTCGCCTCCTCCTACGACATCCCGAACCTCGACAACGCCGACATCACAGGCCAGCTCGAGGAAGGCCTCGACCTCCTCTCCGATGTCAACCTCAACGTCAAGATCGAGCTGGGGCGCACCCGCATGTTCCTCGAGGACGTCCTCAAGCTCTCCGAGGGCTCCGTCGTCGAGCTCGACAAGCTCGCCGGCGACCCCGTCGATGTCTACGTCAACGAGCGCCACGTCGCCACTGGCGAGGTGCTCATCCTGAACGACAACTTCTGCGTCCGTGTCAACGAGATAGTCTCCAGCCCCGCGCCCAGCGCGCGCGCGACCTGAACACGTTCCCTCCACGCCCGTCGGAGACGGCGCGTCAACCGCCAGGATGGCGACACAATGCGAATCACTCTCTGTACCGCAATCTGCTGCGCGCTCGCGCTCCCCACAATGGCGCAGCGCTCGAACTCTCCCCTCGACATCGACGCACCCACCGTTGTGCCGTTTCTTGGCCCGGGTCTCTATGTCGAGCAGTCGGACGACGAGCAGCCCGCGCAGAACGAGCAGGATGAGCAGACACAAGACGACCTGACCGACGAGCAGGCCGACACCCAGCCCGCCACCACGGGCGATCAATCCGAATCCCAGTCGCTCCCGCCGATCGAGCAGCAGCCCCTGGGCACGCCGCCCAGCACGCAGCAGCAACCCGCCTCGCCACTCTCGAACCTGTCGATCGTCGTGCAGACGCTCATTGCGCTGGGCATCGTCATCGCCCTGGCCCTCGTTCTGCGATTCATCATGCGCGCGGCGGCGGGACGCACCGGCTCGCTCGCCGGCCAACTCACAGCCGCCGGACGCGCCCCATCGGGTGTCATCTCAATCCTGGGGCGGTACCCCGTTGCGCGAGGACAGACCCTCGTGCTCCTCAAGCTCGATCGACGCATCCTCCTGCTCTGCCAGACGCCCTCGGGCTTCACCACGCTCGACACGATCTCCGATCCCGACGAGGTCGCCTCCATCCTCACCCGCACCGAGGACGGGGATGGCAACACCATGACGCAGCAGTTCCGCGAGGCGCTCCACATCGCCGAGAAGGACCCTGACATCTCGGGCGACGGCACGCTCGAGCTTCCCGACAACCCGTTCCAGATCAACGCCGACGAGACCGACACGCCGCAGGTCCACGTGCCGCTCGATCCCGTCGCCTCGCTCAAGAAACGACTCGAACAGCTCGGAGGCTCCTCAGCATGAGCCGATGGGTGGGTCTCGCACTGATTGTCCTGTCGTCGCTGGTGTCACTCCCCACCAGCGCGCAGGACATCCTCGGGCCTCCCGCGCCCACGCCCGCCGAGGTCGCGCTGCGCGATGGTGTCACCAACCCCAGCGCGCTCAACGACCTCAACCCGGTCACTGTGCTGGACTCCGCCGCCGAGAGCTCCGGCATCGAGGGCGGGCTCGTTGGTGCGCTCAACATCCTCGTCCTGCTCACCGTTCTGTCGCTGGCGCCCGCCATCATGGTGATGACCACCTGCTTCGTGCGCATCATCATCGTCCTCGGGCTGCTCAAGCAGGCCATGGGCACACAGCAACTCCCACCCTCGCAGGTCACCGTCGGTCTGGCCATGCTCATGACGTTCCTGGTCATGACGCCAACGCTCGAGCGCATCTGGAACGAGGCCATCAACCCCTATCAGGAAGGTCAGATCGTCTCGCAGGTCGAGATGTGGGACGCCGCAAAGCAGCCAGTGCGCGATTTCATGTTCAACCAGATCGAGGCCACCGGAAACTGGTCGGGCCTCTACATGGTCATGAACTTCCGCGGGCAGGACACCTCCGAGCCCGAGTCCATGACACGCGCCGACGTCGACACCCTCGCGCTCACGATGGCCTACATGCTCTCCGAGCTCAAGGTCGCCTTCCTCATGGGCTTCCGTGTCTACCTGCCGTTCCTCGTCATCGACATGGTCATCGCGTCGCTGCTCATCTCCATGAGCATGATGATGCTCCCGCCCGTGCTGATAAGCCTCCCATTCAAGCTGCTGCTCTTCGTCCTCGTCGACGGATGGATCCTCGTCATCGGCTCGCTCCTCGAGAGCTTCGCGCAGCACTCGACCAGCGCGCAGATCGTTGCGGGAGGGGGGTAGTAGGCAATGTTCGACGACTCGCTCATCGACTCCGTGCGCCTGGCGCTCATGACCGCGATCCGCATCTCCGCGCCCATCCTCGTCGCCGGTGTCGTCATCGGGTTGGCCATCTCCATCATCCAGTCTGTCACCTCCATCCAGGACCAGACCCTCACGTTCGTCCCCAAGATCCTCGGCATGATCGCCGTCGCGGTCATGCTCATCTCGTGGCTCGCCATGCAGCTGGTGCAATTCACCATCGAGATGTTCAACCTCAACTCGCTCTTCTCGCTGATGCTCTGAGACCCACCCTCCAGTGCCACTGCTCGATGCCATCCTGCCGCACGTGCTTCCCTTCGGAGCCGTGCTCGCGCGCCTCTCGGGGCTCATGCTCTTCACGCCGCTGGTCTCGAGCATCACCATCCCGATGCGCGTCCGCGTCCTCATGCTGCTCGTCTCGACGATGTGCGTCTACCCCGCGGTCGCAACGCAGGCGGCCTTCCCCACCGAGCCGACGATGGCGGCGCTCGTGCCCATCGTCTTCTCCGAGGTCGCCATCGGGACCATCATCGGCATGCTCATGATGCTCCCGCTCTACTGCGTGCAGATCGGCGGCCTGCTTATGTCGCAGCAGCTGGGCATGTCGCTCGCCGATGTTGTCGACCCATCCTCCAACGCACAAACAGAACTCGTCGGCCAGTTCATCTCATTCCTCGCCTTTGCAGCGTTCATCGCCTTCGGCGGCATCGAGATGGCCTTCGCCGCCGTCGTCTACTCGTTCGACGCGGTGCCCATGGGCGCGATCATCGCTGGCAGCGCGCCGCTCAATCTCTTCGCGGGCCTGCTCGCATCCGGGTACGAACTCGCCTTCCGAGTCGCCACACCAGTGCTGTGCATCATATTTATAGAGACGACCTCCATGGGGCTGATCATGAAGACCGTCCCACAGCTCAACATTCTCTCCGTCGGCTTTCCCATCAAGATCATGGCAGGGCTAACGGTGCTGCTCACCGGGCTCGTCTACGTCGACAGCGCCCTCCAGCCCGACGTGCAGGAAGCGATCCTCGTGGCGGTCGAGTGGGCCTCGACAGGAGGCGCACGTGGCTGAGGACCTGGGCGAACGCACAGAAGACCCGACCCCGCGCCGCAAGAACGAGGCGCGACAGGAGGGCAACGTTGCCAAGAGTCAGGACCTGGCTTCGGCCGGCTTCCTTATCGTCGTCTTCGTCGTGCTCATCGCGCTGGGTGGCTCGCTGATCACATCCAGCGCGACGCTCCTGCGCCGCTCCATCGATCCCGCGCACGGTCTTTCAATCCTCGATCCTCGATCCGCGATCGCACTGACGGTCGAGGCCTGCGTGCAGTTCGCGACCATCCTCCTCCCGCTCCTGCTCATCCTCGCCCTCGCCGCTGGCCTCTTCCACTTCATCCAAATTGGCTGGCTCTTCACTCTCAAGCCGCTCAAACCCAAGCTCGACAAGCTCAACCTTGTCAAGGGCATGCAGCAGTTCATCACCAAGCGCAAGCTCGTCAAGGGCGGCATCGACATCCTCAAGTTCGCGCTCGTCGCCGGCGTCGCGGCGCTGAACTCCATCCTCCACATGGGAGACATCGTCGCCCTGCCATCCCTCACCACCGGCGCGGCTCTCGTCGTCATCGGCAAGCTGCTGCTCATCACCGTCATCTGGCTGCTGCTCATCCTCGTGGCGCTCGGCATCATCGACCTCATCTTCCAGCGATGGAAGCACAAGGAAGAGCTCAAGATGACCAAGCAGGAGGTCAAGGACGAACGCAAGTCCGCCGAGGGCGATCCAGCTGTCAAGAACAAGCGCATGAAGATGTACCAGCAGCTCATCATGCAGCAGATCCAGTCAACCGTCCCCAACGCCGACGTCATCGTCACCAACCCGACGCACTTCGCTGTCGCACTCAAGTACGACGCCTCCACGATGAACGCCCCGCGAGTCGTCGCCAAGGGTGGTGACCACATGGCCATCCGCATCCGTCTCGTCGCTGCGGCCAACAACGTCTCTATCGTCGAGCGCCCACCCTTGGCGCGCGCTCTCTACTACAACGTCGACGTCGGCCACGAGATCCCCGTCGAGTACTTCGAGTCCGTCGCCGAGATCCTCGCGTACGTCTACCGCCTCGAGGGACGAGCCGCCTCCTGATAGCACCACACCATGAGCGCCATACTCGACAAGCCGGTTCCCACATGGGCACGATTCGTCGCTCGCTACAAGGGCTACCTCGTCCCCATCGGCTTCATCTCGCTGTTGGTCGTGATCATCGTGCCCCTCCCGCCGGTGATCATGGACATCCTCATCGCCCTCAACATCTCCATCGCGGTCATCACGCTCCTGACCACCGTCTATATAGGTTCCGTCCTCGAGTTCTCCGTCTTCCCCGCGCTCCTGCTGGGCACCACCCTCTTCCGCCTCGTCCTGAACATCGCCTCGACGCGTCTGATCCTGACCGCCGACGCCAACTCCCCGCAGGAGGCCGAGGGCGTCGCCGGCAAGGTCATCTCCGCGTTCGGCTCCTTCGTCGCCGGCGACTCCGTCATCGTCGGCTCCATCATCTTCCTCATCCTCGTCATCGTGCAGTTCGTCGTCATCACGAAGGGCGCCACGCGCATCTCGGAGGTTGCCGCGCGATTCACACTCGACGCCATGCCCGGCAAGCAGATGGCCATCGATGCCGATCTCAACGCCGGCATCATTAGCGAGCAGGAAGCGCGAGATAGACGCGAACGCATCCAGCAGGAAGCGGATTTCTTCGGCGCCATGGACGGTGCATCGAAGTTCGTACGGGGCGATGCAACCGCGGGCATCATCATCACCGTCGTCAACATCATCGGCGGCTTCTCCATCGGCGCCATCTACAAGGGATGGAGCCTCGCCGAGACCGTCGAGGTCTTCACACGTCTGACCATCGGCGACGGGCTCGTCTCGCAGGTGCCCTCCTTCATCCTCGCCATCGCCGCGGGCCTCGTTGTCACGCGAACCGGCGCACAAGAGGCACTCGGCGACGAGATGGCCGAGCAGCTCGCCGCAAAGCCCGTCGCGCTCTTACTCGCCGCCTCGTTCCTCTCCATGCTCGCGTTCACACCACTCCCGGCTCTGCCGCTGCTAGGCGTCGCCGCCACCCTCGCCTGCGTCGCGTTCTTCATGACTCGCACCCAGCGATCCATCGCCTCGCAGGCGCGCGCGCAGGCACAGCAGCAGGCAGCATCGCAAGCCTCAGCTGAGGCGCCGGAGGTCGACAAACTCCTCAAGCTCGACACAATGGAGCTTGAGATCGGTTACGGGCTCGTCGCACTCGTCGATACCAACCTGGGCGGCGACCTGCTCGACCGCATCTCCGCCATCCGACGTCAACTCACCGTCGAGCTCGGGCTCGTCATGCCGCCCGTACGCATCCGCGACAACATGTCGCTCGAGCCAAACGCCTACCGCGTCAAGATCAAGGGCAACTCCGTCGAGGACGGCACCGTCTACCCCACCAAGCTCCTGGCCATGGACCCTGGCGTCGCCACCGACGACATCGAGGGCATTCCCACGAAGGAGCCGGCATTCGGGCTCAAGGCCTGCTGGATCGAGCCCGCGCAGCGCGATCGGGCCGAGAGCCTCAACTACACCGTCGTCGACCCCACCTCCGTCCTCGCCACGCACATAACCGAGATCGTCAAGAAGCACGCCCAGGAGCTGCTCACTCGCGAGGAGGTTTCCAATCTCGTCGAGAACCTCAAGGAACGAGCACCCAAACTCGTCGAGGACGTCATCCCGGGCGTCGTCAAGCTCGGCGACCTCCAGAAGGTGCTCCAGAACCTCCTGCGCGAGCGCGTCCCCATCCGCGACCTGGAGACCATCATCGAGACCCTCGCCGACTGGTCACCGCGCACCCCCGATCTGGACATCCTCACCGAGTACACACGCAACGCGCTCAGGCGGACCATCACGCTGCAACACGCTGTCCCGTCAGAGGTTAGCGCCGATGGCAAGCCCCAGCCCGATCGCATCATCTGCGTCACGATCGACCCGGCGCTCGAGGACGCCATCAACTCCTACGTCGATCGCACGTCCAACGCGACCACCCTCACCATGCCGGCCTCCATCGCCACCCGCATCGCCTCGAAGGTCGTCGAGTCGCTCCAGCCCGTTATGTCCAGCGGGCACCAGCCGGTCATCCTCGCCTCACCACAGGTCCGCGCGATCGTGCGACAGATCATCGAGCCACACCTGCCCAGCGCCGCCGTGCTCGGCTACAACGAGATCGTCCCGAGCGTCGAGGTCGAATCGATGGCGCTCGTCGCCCCGCCGGAGGGCCTCGCACAGCCTGCCGTGGCGTAATTCTTGCGCTCGCATTCCTGCACAAGACTCTAGACAAACACGCCAACCGTTCGATACAGTGCAGGTCGTCGTTGCCGCTGAGGAGCAACGCGCACAACCGTTGGCAGGACGCCGACGACGCACGCCATGGAGGGCGACGTGACGCTCAAGACGTATCGCGCTGCGTCAATCGCGGAAGCCTTGGATCAGATCAAGGCCGACTTCGGCAACGACGCCGTCATTCTGCACACACGAAAATTCAAACAGGGCGGCTTCCTCGGCTTCAACGCGCGAGAGATGGTTGAGGTGACGGCATCGAATGCCGTTAACGTCCCACCAAGGCGCGCACAACGCCCGCCCACTCGCCAACGCCAGGGCACCCTCCTGCGTGACACCTACGAATCGGCCACAGCTCACGTGCCGGATTCCGTCACCAATGAAAACGTCGAGGCTTCCGGCGCGCACGCGATCCCCGATTCGTCCGCTCCCCGCGTTCGGGCGCAGGCGGCAACACCAATCTCAACGCCAATAGTCCAGGCAAACACACACGCCGTGCCCGCCATCGAGGACGAGATCGCCTCCATCAAGAAGCTCGTCGGGCAGGTCCTCCAGCGCACCGCCTCCTCCGCGATCCCGTCGCTCCCCGAGCACCTCTTCGAGCACTACCTCAGGCTCCTCGAGTCCGAGGTCGCCTCTGAGATCGCCGACGAGGTGGTCGGCGCCGTCCAGGCCGAGCTCTCTCCGCAGGAACTCGCGGACCAGTCCATCGTGCGAGAGTCGGTCCTCCGCCACCTGGCCTCCTCCATCCCCGTCGCCGAGTCGATCCCTACACCCGCCCGATGCGACGACGGACGCCCCCTGACCGTCGCACTCGTCGGCCCCACGGGCGTCGGCAAGACCACAACCATCGCAAAGCTCGCCGCCGCCTACAAGCTGCGCTACAACAAGAAGATCGGGCTGCTCACCTGCGACACCTACCGCATCGCAGCCGTCGACCAGCTCCGCACGTACGCCCAGATCATGGGCATCCAGCTCCATGTTGCGCAGTCGCCCGATCAGGTCCGCGCCGCGCTCGACGCGTTCTCCGATCGCGACGCCGTGCTCATCGACACCGCGGGGCGCTCCCAGCACGACCAACCAAAACTCAACGAGCTCAAGCTCCTGCTCGACGCCGCCAATCCCCACGAGACACACCTCGTCCTCTCAGGCGCCTCGAGCCAGTCCGTGCTCCTCGCCGCCGCCTCGCGGTTCGAGAGCACGAAACCGAACCGCGTGATTTTCACAAAACTCGATGAGGCCGTCTCCTTCGGCGTCATCATCAACGCCGCGCGAACCATCGGCACACGACTCAGCTTCATCACCACGGGCCAGGACGTCCCCGACAACATCGAGCCGGGACGCGCCGACAAGCTCGCGCGCCTCGCGCTCGGGGGCGCGACGCCATGACCACAAGGGCCCAGACAGCACCCGCCAACGACCAGGCGACCCGTCTCCGAGCGCTGATGGCCGCCACTCGCGCGCACGAGAGCACGACCGCCACGAGCGAGCACCACGTCGTTCGATCATCCCACACCCGCACCCCAACCCGCCCGCTCGCCGGCGCGCGACAGAACGTCTCCATCGTCGCCATCGCATCGGGCAAGGGAGGCGTCGGCAAGTCGTCACTCGCCGTCTCACTCGCCTCCACGCTCACACGACAGAACAAACGTGTCACGCTCCTCGACGGCGATATCGGGCTCGCCAACACCGATGTGCTCTGCGGCGTGCGCGTCCGACAGCACCTGGGGCATGTCCTCGACGGCACGTGCAACGCACGCGACGTCTGCATCAATACGCCCCAGGGCTTCAGGCTCGTCCCCGGCGCCTCGGGCCTGGCCAACATCGTCCAGGCCGCCGACGACCGACCCAGCGCCCTCATGCAGCGCCTGGCACCCATCACCAACGACACAGACATCCTGCTGATCGACTGCGGCGCCGGCATCTCACGCATCGTGCGCGCGTTCCTCGCCGCCGCCGATCTGCCCATCATCGTGACGACGCCCGAGCCGACATCCATCACCGACGCCTACGCGCTGCTCAAGATCGCCTCCTCCGACCGCGCAAAACGTGCGCACGATCGCACGATCCCCTCGCTCTACATCAACATGGCCCAGGACGAATCCCAGGCCGCGCAGGTCCACGAGCGCATCGCACACGTCTGCTACAGGTTCTTCCAGGAGCGTCCCGAGTTCCTGGGGTGGTGCCCGCTCGACGAGGCGCTCCCACGATCCGTCCAGGCACGCATACCGGTCGTCATCCACGAACCAAAAGCGAAGTCGTCCAAGGCGATCAAAAAAGTCTCGAAAACATTATCACAACATATTGTGGGTCAAGATCCCCACTCACCTAGGGGAGGATTCATCGCGCGACTTCTGAGAGGATTACACCGATTCTGAGGGGGATGGAAACCCTGTATTCCATTCAGGGAATCGGCCTTACAGACCGATGAATGCGAGACTTGAGTTCCGGCGAGATCGCTACGCGCCAATCCTCGCCGCACTCGGAGTTCTACGTGCAGCAGATCGATATTCCAAAACTGTTCGCCGGATGCCTCGGTCTGACCGGATTCTCGGTCGCCATCCTCGCCGGTCTGCTCGCCGACAACACCGTCGAATCCATACTCACAAAAGCAATCGTCTCGATGATCGCGTGCGCAACCCTCGGCATGCTGCTCGGCATGGCGTCGGAAGTCGCGCTGCGCGACACCGTCGAGCCGGTCGATCTCGCCACGGCATCAAAGCTGTCGCGCACCAACACACCGCTCAATCACACCCCGTCGGAGACGAGGGAGGCGTCATGATTTTTTTGGGAAAAATCATGAGTCAACGCTGTTGCTTTTCGGACCATGAGGTATAGTGCGCCGCATCGGTTGCCCATGGACGGGCTACCTGGTCCCTGCGTGTCCTTCCGTTGACACGCGACATCAAGACCGAGTGCTGGTCAAGGAGCCGACCATGCCGAGCACGAAATCGAAGCCCAAGCCGAAGGCTGGCGCTGCGACGACACGAACCACAAAAAAGAAATCGACTCGCAAATCAACCAAAGCGATCGATCCCACAAAACTCTCGAAGGACGAGATGGACGCCATGGATCTCCCGGATCTGTGGCGTCTCTACAAGAAGCACGACCACCCCCAGACAATCCGCAACTTCTACATGGAGAAGTACCTCCCGCTCGTGCGCTACAACGCCGAGCGCATCTACGCTCGTCTTCCAGACGAGGTCGACATCGAGGACCTCATGTCCGCTGGGCTCTTCGGGCTCATGGACGCCATCAACGCCTTCGAGCTCGATCGCGGCGTCAAGTTCGAGACCTACTGCGCACCGCGCATCCGCGGCGCCATTCTCGACGAGCTCCGCTCCATGGACTGGGTCCCACGACTCGTTCGACACCGCTCCGCAAAGGTAGAGCAATCTCGCCTCGCCCTCACCGCCGAGTACGGCAGAGCTCCCACCCAGGAGGAGATCGCCCGCCGCCTGGGCGTCGACAAGGAAGAGTTCAAGAAGATCGATCGCGACTCCAAGGCCGTCACCCAGGTCTCCCTCTCCCGCAAGTGCCGCCAGTCCGACGGCTCGCGCGAGCTGCGTGAGATCGACGTCATCCGCGACGAGACCCAGGCCAATCCTCTCACCGAGACCCAGCGACGCGACCTGCGCGACCTGATCACCAAGGGCCTCTCGCGTGCCGAGAGACTCATCGTCGTCCTCTACTACTACGAGCAGATGACCATGAAGGAGATCGGCGCCACGCTCGACCTCTCCGAGTCACGCGTCTCGCAGATGCACTCCTCCATCCTCGCACGCCTCAAGGCACAGATGCAGCACCGAGATCGAGAGTTCCAGATCACCTGACCCGCATCCCTCCGTCCCCTGCGCCCTCACAAAGGCCCATCCTCACAGGATGGGCCTTTCTCATGACCACCCGATCCTGATATCGTGACCGCATGCACGCGTCCGACGCCTACATCTCGCTCGGCTCGAACCTCGCCGATCGCGACGCCTCAATCGCACGCGCGCTCGACGCGCTCCACGCCCACGAGAACATCACCGTCATCGACGTCGCGCCCACAATCGATTCTTCCGCGATCACCCTGCCGGGTGCCGATCCACAGCCCGACTATCGCAACACCGCCGCGCACCTCTCGACGACGCTCTCCCCGCGCGACCTCCTCAAGCAGATGCTCCAGACCGAACGCGACCTCGGACGCATCCGCACACCTGACGCACGATGGGAACCCCGCACCATCGACATAGACCTGCTCCTCCACGACGACTCGGTCATCGACGAGCCCGCTCTGACCATCCCTCATCCGCATATGCACACGCGCCAGTTCGTGCTCGAACCCCTCTCACACATCGCGCCCGACCTCGTCCATCCCACGCTCCGCCTGCCCATACACACCCTCCTGGATCGCCTCCGCAGCGCCGCTGTGCTCCTGCTGGTTTCGCTCGCCGCGCTGCTCCCGTCGCTCCACGCGCACGCTCGCCAGCAGACCGCAGAGCAGATCCTCGCCGAGGCGCACCAGCTGCTGCTCGACAACCCGCTCCACGTCGAGGTCGACGTCCACATCCGCTCGGACCAGGGGCTCGAATCACAGACGATCACCATCAGGCGTGATCAGACTCGCACGCTCCTCGATCTCGCCACGATCCGCATCCTCATAGAGCCCGACGCCTGCACCATCGCCCACACCCAGAGTGCCCGATGGCTCACCCTCAGCGACTCGCAGTCCACGGGCTGGGAGCTCCTCGCCCAGGCGCTCCCACCCATCCCGGTCTTCCTGCTCGACCTGCTCGCCCTCGACAGTACCTCACGCTTCAGCACGCCATACCTCGACGCCATCGTCTGGGCGCCACCCATGATCGAAGACAACGCCATCACCCTCGACGCCTCGGCCAGCCTCGACGCCACGCTCACACTGACCCTCGAGTCCGACACCCGCACCATCACCAGCGCCACCTACCGACTCTCCACACCCGCTGGCGCCAACACCATCATCCAGAACCACACACCACTCGATCCAGCGCCCATCCCAGATCTCACCATGGGCAGGCGCGTCCGGTCCATCTCCCAGCTCGTCCCACAAGCCGGCACGATCACAGTGGGGGACAAGCTCCCCTTCATGCTCCTGCTCCATCCCGAGGGGCACGCCGACCTGGCACCGCCCGACGCCCCAACCGCGTGGCTCCTCACGCGAGTGGAGCCCACGCCTCACACCCTGGAGCTGCTCGACGCCCTTGTCCGGAACGACAAGTTTCAGACCCGCGTTGTCTCCGTCCGCTCGTCCTCGAATCCGCTGCAAGCACTCGACACCTTCGATGACGCACTCCGCCCAGCGCTCCGCTGGTCAGCCGACACCCGAACAACGATCGACCAGTTCGCCCCCGACGCCGACGCCGTCCTCGTCCTGACCGATGACGCACACTCCGTCCTGCACATCCAGACGCTCGAGAGCGACGCCTTCGAGCCGGACTCGATCCTCGCCCAGGTCGAAGGAATCCTCAACGAATAAACCCCAGCGCGTGCCAAGCGGGCGAGCAGTCCTCTCAAGCCGCTCGCCCGCGAATTGGCATTCGCTGGGGTTATATCCACTCAGATGCGCAACCCTCAGTCGGGTTCCGCAATCTCAAACTTTTTAGTCCACGTCCAGATCCATCAGGAACGCCTTCAGATCACGCTCGAGCTGCGCCCGGCTAGTCCTGGCCTTCTCCAACTCGGTGTCAATGCGCTCCAGCTCGTTCTCCTGCTCGCCGAGCTTCCGCGAGTAGCGAGTCCACAGATCTGAGTTCCGACCCACCGAGCCCATATTCCGACGGATCCTGTCTTGATCCTGGAACACCTCGTTGCGATCTTTTTCCATCGCCTTGATACGCTCGCCAAGACGATTGATCTGCGCCTGCATCTTCGCGGCCTTGCTCACGGCATCGATCACCTGCTGCGAGACGCGACCGTTCCGCGAGTAGCGGACCAGCGTCTCGATCGACATGTCCGTCAGCCCGATCGTCTGCGCGTGGACACGCTCGTACGTCACGTCGAACTCCACGGAGTCGTTCGCCGCAACCTCGACCTCGAAGCGGACCATCGTGTCCGTCTCCTCGCTCGGCTTCTCCGGCTCCAGCAGATCCCACCCGTGCATGGGGGCACGCTCCAGCAGCACCGTGCGACCCTCGTCGCCGTCGTAGTTCGTGATCGTGTACGTCGTCGTCTGCGTGGAGCGATACTCCTGCCACAGCAACCCGTCGACGATCTTGATCTTGCGGATCGTCGAGGTCGAATCATTGTCCTGCACGACCTTCACCTCGGAATCCACCGCGTAGCTCAGCAGGCGATCCTGGTTCCGCGCCGTGTTGCGGATCTGGGAGTCACCCGCGTAGCGTCCGCCGTCGAACACCGCGATCGGGCCCGCCATCAGTTGCATCCCGGTGTCGTTGCGCATGTCCACGCCACGCATCGGCAGGTCGTTGCCCGTCTGCGGCGAGTAGATCGTGATCCTCCGCCCTTCGATCGGTGTCCCGAGAATCGGAATCATCGACGACGCATGACGCTCGATCGACACCGGATCCTCGATCGTGAAGAAGAACTGCTCGCCGGCCTCGCCAGCCAACGCACGCGATCCCGCCGCGTAGCTCGCGAAACCGTCGGCATCCATCTCGAAGCGTGCCGCAGAGGGCGCCGCCAGATCCGCCATCGCGCCCGCCTGGTTGAACGCCTCACGCTGCCCGCGTGTGCGCCCGAGCGCCTTGGCCATCTCCGAGGCAACCTGCGTGTCGCGACGATACTCACCCTCCGCAAGCTCGCCCGGCATCAGGTTCCTCGCCGACTCGTACAGCGTCGGCGCGATCCCGCCGATCACCGGCACCGGCACGTGCGGACGCTGCATGAACAGCGGCACCTGCAGGTTCATCGTGAAGCTCACCGGACGACCCGCTGCGAGCGACAGCTCGACATCATTCCAGTCCTCGTCCGTCGCGTTCTCCACAATCGCCCAGCCCTGCATGTAGGGCTCGCCGCCCGTTTCGTCGGGCAACACCAGCCGATAGCTCGTCTTCCACACCGGGCTCTCGAGCGTGTACGAGATCGCAACGTCACGCTCGCCCTGCCCCTCGAAGCGCACCTCGATGTCCGACAGATCGTCGTTGCGATGCGTCGCGACCGTCATCAGCGCCCTATTCAACTCCTCGGCTAGCTCCGCGTCCAGCAGCTCGAACGTGCGGATCTCGCTCTGCGCCACGGCCCGGATGCCGTTACTCGTCACGACCGTCACGAACCAGTCGTTCACGTGCTGCATCCCGTTGTCCACCGAGATCGAGCTGGAACGCTGCTCCGTGCCGTAGATGATGCCCTCCACATCGCCGTGGGGGGTGGTCAGCCTCACCCGCTCGCCGCGGAACTGCGCCAGCAGTTTCACGATCGAGTCCTCGAGCCTGAAGTTAAAGTTCGCCAGCTTCTGCGACAGCGGCTCCTTCGGCGCGTAGTGCACGCCGTCGATCCGCCCGCCATCGAAATCGAACGCCACGAGCGACTTCAGGATGTCGTTGATCTTGTTCACATCGAAGCGCAGCCGAACAGCGTCATCGCCGTTGACCGTCCCGGTGTGCTCGAAATACCCAACGCCCGATCTATACAACGTGATCCGATTCACCGGCAGATCAGACTCACCAACCGCCGGGCTCGTCACGCCAATCGCCGAACCCGCAAGAACCACCATCATCCCCACTCGTGTCGAAAGCATCTGTAGCTCCTTGTGTGCAAAATGTCCCCGGAAAGCATGTCTCCACGCACCGGTTCAGACGCGCACAAATGTCCCCGGTTCCACCTTTCGCATCGGTGATTTTGCACCGATACTCTCATTGCAAAGCCATGCCCAGCGACGATACAACAACCCTCGACACTCTCGGACCTGACGAACGATCGGAGCGCCTGCAACGATTGTCCGGCTCCCTCCAGGGCCAGCTCCGCACCTCACGCCACGACCGCCTCCTCTACGCCACCGACGCCTCCCTCTACCAGGTCGAGCCTCGCGCTGTCGTCATCCCCGAATCCATCGACGACGTCATCCGGACGTCCCACTACTGCCTCGACACCGCCACCCCGCTGCTCATGCGTGGCGGGGGCACCTCCCTGGCCGGCCAGACCACCAACGACGCCATCGTCGTCGACACCTCCGCGCACCTCGACGCAATCGAGCAGTGCACGCCCGAGTACCGCACCGCCTGGGTCCAGCCCGGCATCGTTCTCGACACGCTCAACTCACGCCTCAAACCCCACAACCTCTTCTTCGCGCCAGACGTCGCCACCTCCTCGCACGCCACCATCGGTGGCATGGTCGCCAACAACTCCGCAGGCGCCCGCTCCGTCCGCTACGGCATGACAGGCGACCACGTCCGCGCTCTCGACGTCCTCCTCCTCAATGGAGACGCGCCACATCGCACCATTATCACGCACGATCCCTCCCAGCGCGACCCGATCGTCTCGAGCCTCTCCAGACAGGTTGCGCACATCGTCGAGTCCGTGCGCACCCACATCCGCGATCGCTACCCGACCATCCTCCGTCACGTCGACGCCTACGCCCTCGACGCCATCCTCGACCAGCTCGACGCGGGCACCCCCCCGGAAGAGCTGAGCCTCGTCCCGCTGCTGGTCGGCTCCGAGGGCACCCTCGCCATCACGCTCCGCGCGCAGCTCGCGCTCACGCCCCTCCCACAGCAGCGCTCGCTGATCATCCTCTCCTTCAGCACGTTGGAAGAGGCACTCTCACACGTCTCGTCGATACTGGCCCTCGACCCATCCGCCGTCGAGGTCCTCGACGACACGCTCATCACCCTTGCGCAACGAAACCCCACGCACCGCCACAACGTCGGGCTGCTCCCGACCATCGCGAACGGACCCCCAGGCGCAGCGCTCTACGTCGAGCTCTCCGAAGACACCGAAGAGCTGCTCAATTCCAGGCTCACGAACCTCCGCGCCACGCATCCCGACACACCCATGCGTGTGTGCGACAGCGAGGACGAGACCGCACGCGCATGGGCGCTCCGCAAGGCAGGCGAGCCGCTGCTCCACAACATGCCGGGCGATCGCATCCCGCTCACCTTCGTCGAGGACACCGCGGTCGACCCCGAGCACCTCCCGCGCTTCGTCCAGCGCTTCAAGCAGGTCTGCGCCGAGCACGACACCACCGCTGCCTTCTTCGCGCACGCCTCCGTCGGCTGTCTCCACATCAGACCCCTCCTCGATCCCTCCGACGCAGGCGACCGCGATCGCATGATCGACATCGCACGCGATATCACCAGCCTCGTCCGCGAGTTCAACGGCGCCCTCTCAGGTGAGCACGGCGACGGGCGCGTCCGCACGCCACTCCTGGAGGACCTTCTGGGTCCCGAGATCATGGACGCCTGCCGCCAGATCAAGCGCCTCTTCGACCCGCGCAACCTGCTCAATCCGGGCAACGTCGTCGACACCCGACCTCCCGACTCTATCGCCACGCAGCTCCGCGTCCTCCCGCTCCAGCACGCGACACCCATCGACGATTCCACGACCTTCTTCGAGTACCCCCACGAGGGCGGCCCGCTCGAGGCCGCCGCGCAGTGCAACGGCGCCGGATTTTGTCGACGCACCGACGCCGGCGCGATGTGCCCCAGCTTCCGCGCGCTCCAGGACGAACGCCACACCACCCGCGGACGAGCAAACGCGCTCCGGATCGTCCTCTCTGGTCAGCACACACCTTCTGACGACCCCGACTGGGACGACCCCGACACCCACGAGACCCTCTCGCTGTGTCTCTCGTGCAAGTCCTGCGCCAGCGAGTGTCCATCCAACGTCGACGTCGCGACGCTCAAGTCCGAGTACTTGGCGCAGTCGCGTCGAGGCAGGCCGTGGCGAGCGATCAAACCCTTCATCGCCTCCCAGTTCCGCCTCCCGTACCAGTTGGGCGCGCTCGCGCCGCGTGCCGCCACGTCCATCGCGCACTCACGAGTGTTCAGGAAGCTCGCGCACCCGCTGATGGGATTCACTCCCGAACGCAAGATCCCGCCCTTCAACAGGTCACTCAAGTCTCGCCTGCGCAGGCACGCGCAATCGATCTTCGACGACGCGCCCCGCGTCGCCATCCTCTACGACTGCACGACAGCCTTCGCGGATTCCGACGTCGGGATGGCAGCCGTGCGGGTTCTCGTGGCCTTCGGCTACCGCGTCTCGCTCCTCGACGTCGGCTGCTGCGAGCGTCCCGCCATCACGGCGGGGCTGCTCACCCACGCCGCACGACGCGTCCCTCGCATGATCAGCCGGCTCGAGTCGGCAGTGCAGGAGCAGAACCTCGTCGCGCTGCTCTCGCTCGAGCCCTCGTGCTACTCGTCCATCGCCGACGACTGGCTCCGTCTCCGCACCAGCGCCACGCAGCAGCAGAAGCAGTGGGTGGCCTCGCACGTGATGCTCATCGAGGAGTTCCTGGAGCAGCGATGGGACGACCACCCCGCTCGCCCGCACGTCCACCAGCCGCTGGGTGACATCGTCCACCATCACCACTGCCACCAGCGCGCCCTCCTGGGCCCGCGCTCCGGGCTCGCCCTCCTCGAGCGAGCCTGCCCCGGACGCCTCAGGCACATCGACAAGGGCTGCTGCGGGCTCGCCGGCATGTTCGGCTTCGAGATGCACACCCACGAGCTCTCGGAACAGATCGCCCGCGTCGGTCCACTCGACGACATCACCCGTGCGCACGACTCCGACCACGTGGTCACCGCCGGCGCCTCCTGCCGAACCCAGTTCCAGGATCTGGCGGGACGACGCTGCCTCCATCCGGTACAACTGCTGGACCAACTCATCGCAGGAAAGACACACCCATGACACAGACAGCCACAATCCGCGCCGGCACCACGACCTCCAACCTCTGGCTCTATCGCGTCGCCCCCATGAGCATCGGCGACGCCTGCGCCTTCATCGAGCTGCCCGACAGCACGACCACATTCATCGTGCGCGACATCGAGGCCGATCGTGCGCGCAAGGCGGGCTTCGCGGACGTCGTCATCACCCCGCCCGACATCGTCGGCGATGACCTCCACCCCGATCGCGACATCGCCACCGCCATCGCCACCTCGCGTTTCCTCAAGAGCCAGGGACTCTCGGAGATCACCACCGACCGCTCGCTCCCCATGCTCTTCGCCCACGAGATCGAGAAGCAGGGCATCTCTGTCAACTGCGACCCCATGCTGGGCGTCAACGAGCGCCGCCAGAAGTCCGAGCGAGAGGTCGACGCACTCAGGCAGATCCAGAAGATCACCGAGGACTCCATCGCCCACGTCTGCGCCATCATCGCCAGTAGCAACCCCGACAGCGCGGGCGTCCTCCACCACGAGGGCGCTCCCCTCACGGGCGAGCGCGTGCGCACGATCATCGATGTGTTCCACATGGAACACTCTGCGGAGCCCTCCGGCACGTCCATCGTCGCCTGCGGACCGCAGGGCGGCGACTGCCACTCACGCGGGCATGGCGATCTCAAGACGGGCCAGCCCATCATCATCGACGTCTTCCCCCGACACGCCGAGTCACGCTACTACGGCGACTGCACCCGAACCGTCGTCCACGGGGACATCCCCGAGCAGGTCGCGCACTGGCACAGCGTCGTCTGCGAGGCCAAGGCTGCGGCTATCGGGGCCACCAGGGCGGGCGTGACGGCCCACGACGTGCACATGTCCACCATGGAGGTCCTGCACAAGCACGGATTCGAGCGCGGCATCAACCTCGACGACCCGAGCTATGTCTCCATGCAACACGGCACGGGCCACGGCGTCGGGCTCGACGTCCACGAGCCGCCGCTGCTGGATGAGAACGGGCCCGAACTGCTCGTCGGTGAGTGCCTGACCATCGAGCCGGGGCTCTATTGCACCGGCATCGGTGGTGTGCGCGTCGAGGACATGGTCATCGTCCGCGAGGATGGATGCGAGAACCTGAACTCGATACAGGAAGAACTCAGCTGGGGCTGATCACGCCTCCAGCGAGCACTCGTACAGATCCACGTCGAGGATGCGCCCGAACTTCTCGCCGACGCGATGCTGCGTCCCGATCAGCGTGAATCCGACAGCCTCGTGGAGCAGCTTGCTGGGTATCTGCGACGACTCGATGCGCGACAGCAGCACGCAGACGCCGTTCTCTTGAGCGCGCGCCCTGAGCGCCTCCATCAACTGCCTGCCGATGCCCTTGCGATGGTGGTCGCGATGCACGTACACCGAGACCTCCGCGGCACGCGCGTAACCGCATTTCTGCGACCAAGCGCTCATCCACGCAAACCCCAGCACCTCATCGGCCTCGCACATCACAATCCCGGGATGCCTCGGGTTCTGTCGATCGTCGAACCACGCGCGGGCGCTCGCCTCGTCGATCTCGGTCGAGTCGAAGATCGCGGTCGATTCCCGGATCTCGCGGTTGTAGATAGCGAAGATCGCGGGCAGGTCGTTTGGAGTGACGTCGCGGATGCGCATGTGCGTACTCTACCGCTCAGACCTTCACGTGCTTCCAGCCGCCTTGCACGAAGCGTGCGACGAAGAGCACGCAACGCACGCAGAGCTCCCAGAGCAGCCCCAGCCACAGCCCGTAGAGCCCCCAGTCGGGCCCGGGGTTGGGTACGAGCACCGTGTCGCCCCACACGAAGTCGACACCCGACAGATACCATGCCAGCGGCAGGCGCACGAGGTATGTCGACGACCACGTGATGATCGCCGCAACGCGCGCGTCCCCCGAGCCGCGCATGCCCGTGCGCAGCACCATGCCGATGGCGAAGGGGATCTGGAAGAAGCCGGCGGCTCGCAGCAGCGGGGCGCCGCGCTCCATGTGCACGTCCTGTTGGGACATGAACCCGATGATGTGCTCCGGGAACAGGATGAACATCAGCCCCAGCGAGCCCATGATCGCCACACCAACCCCCGTGCAGCGTAGACCGCCCGTCGAGGCGAGCCGGGTCGAGCCCGCGCCGAGGTACTGGCCCATGATCGTTGACGCCGCCATGCCCATAGCAAAGCCCGGCAGGAAGCTGAACGCCTCGATGCGGATGATCACGATGTGCGTGCCCAGGTATCCCGGACCCAGCGCCTGCATCATGCCCACGATGAGGATGATGAGGAAATTCCCGAACCACATGCCGACTGACTCGAGAAACCCCGGCAGCGCCACGCGCACGAGGCGCCGCATGGTGTGCCAGTGGGGGGCCAGGCGTCGTCGCTTGAGCGTGATGCCCGAGGCGCCCGTGGTGAGCCAGACCAGCACGATCAGCGCGCCGAGCGTCCAGGCGACCACCGTGCCCAACGCGATGCCCACGATGCCCAGATCCGCGTTGAGCACGTCGGGGATGAGCACCGTGCGGGTGAACGTGCCGTTCACCTTCTCGGTGATGGCGAAGTCCACGCCCGCCAGCGCGAACGAGACGATCACGTTCACGATGTTCACGAACGCCATGATCCACAGCGGGCGGTACGCGTCGCCCGCGGCGCGGCAGCATGCCAGCCCGGCCAGCAGGATCGCGTTCAGAGGCGTGGCGAACGAGACGACGCGCATGTAGATGATCAGCGCCTCGGTCGCCGGCTCGTTGAGGTTCATGATGCGTGCCAGCGTCGGCGCGAAGAGGTAGACACCGATGCCGGCTATCACGCCCAGCGCGGTCGAGAGCAGCAGCGTCTGCCCGAGCGCCGCGTTGGCGACGGCCTGCTTGCCACCGCCGACGGCACGCGAGATCAACGCCGTGGCCCCGATGCCGATGGACAGCCCGATGATCGACAGGAACCACATGATGTACGACGAGCCGCCGATGGCGTCGGTGACGTCCGACGAGATGCCCGCCGCAAGCACGGTGTCGACGAGGCCCACGAACGAGTTGAGATACGACTCGATGAGGATGGGCCACGAGAGCACCCAGATGGCGCGGTTCATCGAGAGCCCGGCCAGGCGCCCCGTCAGAAGCCTGCCTCGCTCGTCGAGCATCGGCTGCTGCTTGCGCTCGATGGGCTCGGGGAGCGCGTGCGCCTCGCCGCCCACGGACTCGAACGACTCGACGTCGAGCTGACCGGGTTGTTTCGGAGTGTCAGTCACCTATCCTCGCCAAGTGGAAGCGAGTGATGGTAGCTCTCTTCGAGTGCTCGGGCGCTGACTTACCGTAGATTCAGCGACGCCAGCCCCAGCGCGATGAGGATGATCGTGACGATCCAGAAGCGCGAGACCACCTTCTGCTCGGGCCAGCCGCTCTGGTGCAGGTGCCAGTGGTAGGGGGCGCACAGGAAGACGCGTTTGCCCTTCGTCCACTTGAAGTAGGCCACCTGGATCACCACGGAGCCGATCTCGATCAGGAAGATGCCGCACATCAGCAGCACGACCGCCTCTTGTCGGATCACGACCGCGATGTATCCGATGATGCCGCCGAGCGTGAGCGAGCCCGTGTCGCCCATGAACACGGCTGCCGGTGAGCAGTTCCACCACAGGAACCCGAGCGTCGCGCCCGCGACGGCGCCGATGACCACAGCCAGCTCCTCCGAGCCCGGGATGTAGGGCACGAGCAGCTCCTGCGACGTCACCTGATTGCCCGCGATCAGGCACAGGATCATCATGGCCAGCGCGATCAGCGTCGAGCAGCCAGCGGCCAGCCCGTCCATGCCGTCGGAGATGTTCACCGCGTTGGACATGCCGCCGATCATCAGCATCGTGATGACGACGAACACCGGCATGGACAGATACACGAGCGATGACTCGGGCAGGAACGTCGACGGGTTGTACGTGCGCCAGAAGGGGAGGTTGAGCACGTGCCCGAGGTACGGCTCGGCGTTGGCGTGGTTGTAGGTGAACCACCCGAGCAGGAGCCCGATGCCCAGCTGGAAGACGAGCTTCTCCCACGAGTAGAGTCCCTGGCGCGAGCCCTGGGGTCTGCTGGCGGAGGTGAGCTTGAGGTAGTCGTCAAAGCCACCCAGCACCGCCATCCAGACGATCAGGATGACGGACATAATGACGTAGAAGTTCCCGAAGACGTCGGCCAGCAGGAGCGTCGAGGCGAGGATGGCCCCCGCGATGAGTATGCCACCCATGGTGGGCGTGTTGGTCTTGGACGCGAGCGCCTTGTCGAGGGCGGCGTTGTCGGTGCGAGGGATGTCGCCCACCTTGCGAGCCACGAGCCATCGGATGACACGCTTGCCCATCACCACGACGATGAGGAACGAGAGGAGCGTGGCGAAGAGCGCCCGGAACCGGACCTGATCGAGAACCATCACGAACCGATAGGCGCCGATGTCGGTCAGCCAGTCGCGTGTTGCCTCGAGGAGCAGGTAGAGCATCGGAGTGTATGTCGGCTCTGCGCGGGCTCAGGGTGCAGCGCTCGCGCGCTGGCGCAGTTTCTGCTCGATGCGCTCCAGACGCATGGAGCGCGACCCCTTGAGCAGGACCGCGTCACCCGGTGAGAGTGCTGTGATGATTGTCTCGAGAGCGTCGTCGTCGAGCGTGTTGATATGGTGTGCCGTGAGTGTGGGTCGAGTGTGGATCGCCGATGCCGACGCGTGACGCGAGACCTCGCCGATGGTGATGAGCACGTCGATGTCGTGCGCTGCGACGACGTCACCGATCTGTGAGTGGGCATCATCGGCGTGTGCGCCCAGCTCGAGCATGTCGCCCAGCACGAGCACGCGGCGCGCGGCATCCGGGCAGATGGTCACGAACGACTCGATCGAGGCCCTCGTGGACTCGGGATTCGCGTTGTAGGCGTCGTTGATGAGCGTGAGGTCGACCAGCTCGTGTCGTGCCAGGCGCATGGGTGGAGGCGCGGCGCCGGAGAGCCCCGCGCGGATGGCGTCATGGGATGTGCCCAGGAGGTGCGCGATGGTGGCGGCAACAGACGCGTTCGATGCGTTGTGGACGCCCGTCAGCGGGATCGTCAGCTCGCCCAGAGGCTCGACATGGAATGTCGTTGATTCGGGTGTCGTCTCGACCAACTCGTGCTCGACAACGTGCGCTCGGGGCTCGCTGCCAAAGCGCTCGCGGAGCGATCCAGGAATCAGGACGACGCCATCGGGGGCGAGCCCCTCGATGATCGACGACTTCTCCTCGATGATGCCCTCGATGGATCCGAGGCCCTCGATGTGTGCGCGCCCGATCGATGTGATGGCGGCTATATCCGGCTGGATGAGTCTCGAGAGGAGCGCGATCTCGCCCGGCGAGGACGTGCCGAGCTCGCAGATGATCGTGCGCGCACGCTCCGGAGCGCTGAGGATGGTCAGCGGCACACCGATGTGGTTGTTGAAGGAGTCTCGTGGCGCGTGGGTACTCTTGGGATCGTTCATCGCCGCGTGCGTGAGACGACAGGTCGTTGTCTTGCCGTTGGAGCCGGTGATCGCCACGACGCGCGCACCCAGGTGATGGCGATACGCTCGCGCGAGCGTGTGGAGCGCGTCGAGCGTGGAGTCGACCTGGAGCGCGGGGAGGTCGCAGCCGACGGGCCTCTCGACGATCGCGCACACGGCGCCTTTTCTCGCTGCCTCCTCGATGTGGTCGTGCGCGTCGTGGTGCTCGCCGCGGATCGCCAGGAAGATCTGCCCTGGCTCGAGCGTGCGTGTGTCGGTCGAGAGTCCTGAGGCGATCTCGTCGCTGTCGACGCTGTGACCAAGCAGGCTCGCGATGTTGAGGAGGTGCCAGAAGCTCATGCCAGTCGTTCCCGCAGGGCGTTGCGCGCGTGCTCCTGATCCGAGAAATCGATCCTGCGTACCGAGCCATCCAGATCGGGCAGCAGCTGGTAGGTCTCGTGACCCTTGCCGGCAATGAGGATGGTCTCGCCTGCGGAGGCGTTGAGAAGAGTGCTCCGAATGGACATCGCGCGATCGGGCTCGATGGCGAGATTCGAGTGGTCGTCGATGCCCTGAGCGATGCCGTCGAGAATCGTCAGCGGGTCCTCGGAGCGTGGGTTGTCGGAGGTGAGGACGATACGATCCGCGAGCTCCTGGGCGACGCGACCCATGCGTGGGCGTTTGGAGGGGTCGCGATCGCCGCCGCAGCCGAAGATGACGGTGAGGGTAGAGCCCTCGGGCTTCAGCTCTCTGAGAGTCCGTAGGACGCTGGCCAGGGCGTCGTCGGTGTGGGCGAAGTCGACGAGCACGCGAATGTCCTGCGTGGGCGAGACGACTATCGGCTCGAGTCTCCCGATCGGAGCGCGACAGGATGCGAGCGCGAACTCGAGTTGATCGAGTGTCACCTCGTGCACCGCTGTTGCCACGATCCACGCGGCGCAGAGCGATTGGAGAGTGTTCATTGCGTTGTGCGCACCGATGAGCGGAATCGTTGAGGAGAGCACGCCCCACGATCCTGTGAGCGTGAGTGTTGTCGCGTCCAGCGACGACGACTCGATCGAGACGACGCAGTCGGCGTCGGATGTCGCGGAGCATGTCAGCACGCGCGCAGCCGTCGCGCCCGCCACATCGCGCCAGCGCGGGTCGTCGATGTTCACGATGGCTGTGGCGGCCTCGTCGAGCGAATCGAAGAGCATCGCCTTGCACGACGCGTACTCGTCCATCGACGCGTGGTAATCGAGATGGTCGCCCGTGAGATTGGTGAAGACCGCGACATCGAACTCGATCGCAGCGCATCGGTGCTGGTGGAGCGCGATGGACGAGGCCTCCATGGCCACGCCGCGGAGCCCATTGTCGCGCATCGTCGCCAGCGAGCGGGAGAGCTCGATGGGGAAGGGGGTCGTCAGCGACGCGTCACTCGCAGAGTCGCCCGTGTCGATGGCGATGGACCCGATCGTGCCGGCAGGGACACCCAGGGCGTTGAGGAGCTGCGAGGTGAGTGTGGCGATGGTCGTCTTGCCATTGGTGCCCGTGATGCCGACGCAGCGAAGCGACCTCGACGGATTGCCATAGAACCGCTCCGCGAGCGCGGCGCTGATGCGTGGGAGGTCACGCGTAAGGAGGACAGGGATGCGCGATGGTGGGAGGACTGCGCCGGCGTCGCAGAGCGCGGCGACGGCGCCGCTCGACGCCGCGTCGGGTATGTGATGTGTCGCGTCGGTATGTCCGCCCGCGCGTGCGATGAAGAGCGAGCCGGGTGTGATCTGTCGAGAGTCATCGTGGATGGCGCCCACCTCGATGGCGTCGGCGTCATCGGGGAGCGTGACCGGCAGATCGGCAAAGAGCTCGGCGACACTGGACATGGCTACCGCACCAGTATCGTCCCAATGGGCGGGATGTGCAGAGCGGGTGACGGACGCCTCAGGCACCGATGGCGAGACGCTCGCCCAGCATCTGCGGCAGGCCGGCGTCCTTGATCTTCTGCTGCGTGGTATCGATGTCGTAGAGCACGCGTTTGATCTGGAAGGTTGCCGCGTCGGTGTCGAGCATGCCCCAGGAGGCGTCGGGATTGCCGTCGCGTGGCTGCCCGACGGAGCCGGGGTTCACGAGGATGCGGGAGTCGGTGGGGAGCTTGAGGATGGCCTCCGCCGGGGGCTGCACGAACTTGATCTCGCCACCATTGATGGGCTGGACGAAGATCATCGGCAGGTGCGTGTGCCCGATGGCGCCGATGCGACCGACGAAGCCGGCGAACGACTCCTGCGCGATGGCCGGCGTGGTCACGTAGTTGAATCGACGACGCCCGAACGAGCCGTGGGTCACGACGAGCCCGGCAAGGTCGTCTCGCAGGGGCCACGTGCGGAGCGTGTCGAGGTGGTGCGAGGAGAGCTGCTCTCGCGAGAAGCGGATGGACGCCGCGGCCGCGTCGTTGAACCCGGGCGGATCGTCCTCGAAGAGGACCGCCTCGTCGTGGTTGCCGATGACGATAGCGTTGCACGCCTGCTGGGTGATCTCGATGCACTGCGACGGGTTGGGGCCATAGCCGACGACGTCGCCCAGGCATATCACCATATCTGGTGATGTCTCGGCAACGGAGCGGAGCGTCGCGACGAGCGCCTCGAGGTTGCCGTGGATGTCCGAGATGAGCGCGATGCGTGGCATGGTGCGTGAGGATATCTCGACAATCCGCGCGGGATCTGTGCAATCACGACGAGCGGATCAGGTGGACTCGCCTACCGGATCGGTCTCGACCGCCTCCTCGATGGGCTCGTCGGGCGTCTGATCTGGCGCGTCCTGCTCGGCGACTTCCTTCTCGCGCGCCAGCCTGGCCTTGAGCGACTCGATGCGTGGTTTGTCGGGCGCCAGGATCAGCGTCATCTGTCGTCCGGACTGCTTGGGAGGGGTCTCGACCTTGGAGATGTCGGCGAGCATCTTGACGATCTCGTCGAGTCGCTCGGTGCCGAGGTGCTTGTGCATCATCTCGCGCCCGCGGAATCGTTGCACGATGAGCACCTTGTGCCCGTCCATGAGGAACTTGCGTGCCTGGTTGACACGGATCTCGACGTCGTGCGGGTCGATCTTCACCGAGCGTCCGAGGCGGACCTCCTTGAGCTCGGAGCCCTTCGAGGCGGCACGCGAGCGCTGCTCCTTCTTGGAGAGATCATACTTGTACTTGCCATAGTCCATGATCTTGCAGATCGGGGGGCGCTCGTCGGCCTTGATCTCGACAAGGTCGAGCCCGGCCTCGCGTGCGCGCCGCATCGCCTCGGCGGTCTCGACGACGCCGACCTGCTTGTTGTTCTCATCGATCAAACGGATGGGGGACAGCCGGATCATATCGTTGACGCGTGTGCGTCGAACCGGACCGGCGTCTCGGAAATAGCGTCGCCTTGCGATAGTCAGTTACTCCTGTCGGGTGTGAGAGATGTCATCGTGCCGGCACAATCGAGCACCGAGCACACTCCTGGTTGCACGTTCTTGGATCGGTCCGGAAAGAGGTCCGCTTCAGAGGCTGTGGGCACAACCGCTATCACGGTTGGCTCAGCAGGTCGGCACGAGATGTCGTACACATACGCGGGAAACCCCATGCTCCGTTCGCCCACACGAACACCGTAGAGGGCGTAGGAAGCCTTTCCGATGCCCTGAAGCTACCCCTGATACGGAGGGAACGCAAGGGATCGCTCATAAAAGGCGTGTCAGGGTGCCCCTCACACCGGGCACAGACGCCCCGTCTCAGACGCTCAGACGCTCCCAGGAGGCGACAACACTCGACTCGCCTCGCGACACGATCTCGTCGTGCAACGCATCGACGAACTGCTCCGTGGGAATCGAGCCCAGATCCTTCTGGATGCCGCGAGCGCGTACGGAGACGGCGTCGCCCTGGGCGTCTCGCGGGCCGACGACCAGCATGTAGGGGATCTTCTCCTCGGCCGCCTGTTTGATCTTGGCCTGCACACGCTCGTTGGAGTTATCCACAGTCGCACGGATGTTTCGAGCTCTCAGACGAGCCAGCACGCCCTCGGCGTAGTCGTTGGTCTTCTCCGAGATCGGCAGCACGCGGACCTGCTCGGGCGAGAGCCACGCCGGGAACGCCCCGGCGAAGTGCTCGATCAGCACGCCAATGAAGCGCTCCATCGAGCCGAACGGCGCCCTGTGGATCATCACCGGGCGGTGCGGCGCGTTGTCGGCACCGATGTACGACAGATCGAATCGCTCGGGCAGATTGTAGTCGACCTGCACTGTTCCCAGCTGCCACGCGCGACCTATCACGTCCTTGACGATGAAGTCGATCTTCGGCCCGTAGAACGCCGCCTCTCCGGGGTCCTCCGAGTACTCGACGCCCATCTCCTTGACAGCGTCGATGCACGCCCGCTCGGCCTTGTCCCAGTGCTCGCTCGCGCCCACGTACTTCGACGAGTCCGGATCACGCAGCCCCACACGCACGTTGTAGTCGGTCATCCCGAGCGTGCCGAAGATGAGCTTCACGATCGACAGGCACCCACGGACCTCGTCGGCGACTTGCTCCTCAGTGCAGAACAGATGCGCGTCGTCCTGGGTGAAACCTCGCACGCGTGTCATGCCGTTGAGCTCGCCCGACTGCTCCCATCGATACACCGTGCCGAACTCGGCAAGTCGGATGGGCAGGTCTCGATAGGAGCGAGGCGACGAATCGAAGACGCGGATGTGCATCGGGCAGTTCATCGGCTTGAGCATGTACCCGTCGATGTCGCCGTCCTTGAGCCTGTTGGCCAGCTCGGCGCACGAGCAGCCCTCCTGGGCCATCTCGTGCAGGGCGTCGCGCTCGACCATCGGCGGGTACTGCGAGTCCTGGTAGTAGGGGAAGTGCCCGGATGTCTTGAACAGCTCCAGCTTGGCAACGTGCGGCGTGTAGACGGTCTGATACCCCTGCCTACGCAGCTCCTCCGAGATGAAGGTCTGCAGCTCGTTGCGGATGATCGAGCCCTTGGGGGTCCAGAGAATCAGCCCCTGCCCGACCATGTCGTCGATGACGAACAGGTCGTGCTTCCTGCCCACCACGCGATGGTCGCGCTTCTTGGCCTCCTCGAGCTGGTGCAGATAGGCGTCCAGGTCTTTCTTCGAGGGGAACGATGTGCCGTAGACACGCGTCAGCGAGTCGGAGTCGGCGTCGCCATGCCAGTACGACGAGGCCACCGACATGACCTTGACCGCGCCGATGTGCTTCGTCGTGGGCACGTGCGGGCCCCTGCAGAGATCCTCCCAGTGCTCGCCCGGCGTGCCGGTGACGTACCACGAGAGCGTGTCCGAGCCCGCCTCGATCGCGCGCTGCGCGTTGTCGATCTTGTACTTGTTGTTCTCTCCCTCGAGCTTCGACATGCCCGCCCGCGTGTCCAGCTCGACGCGGGTGAACGGGCGGGCCTCCTTCGAGATCGCCTCGATCTCCCGCTCGATCTTCTCGAAGTCGTCGGAGGAGAGCGATCGCCCCTCCGGCAGGGCGATGTCGTAATAGAAGCCGTTCTCCACCGGCGGGCCGTAGACGAACAGCACCCCGGGAAAGAGGCGTTCGATGGCCTCGGCCATGACGTGTGCCGCGGAGTGACGCATGAGGTAGAGGGCGTCGGGGTCGAGCTGCTTGTCGCGCGTCGTGGGGGTGATGATGGCTAGATCGCAATCCCTCGTGAGCGTGGCGTGCAGGTCGGTTATCTGGCCATCGACCCTGGCGCCGATGGCGGCCTTGGCCAGGCCCGGTCCGATGTCGGAGGCGACCTGGTGCGCCGAGACGGGCTCGTCGTACTCGCGGACTGAGGCGTCCGGAAGGGTGTAGCGGGGCATCGTCGATCCTTTCAAGGAAGCAGGATGGAGACTACGACCTCGCGGGGCGTCTGGCAACGCCCACTCGTTTGACTGGTGTGGGCGTGGGCTCCACTATGCAGTAGCTCGGGGACGACAGAGCCCCGAGATGTTGCGTCGGATGGGCTTCCACGAGGGGTCTTCGCATGATCTGCCCGTACTGCGGCTCGGACCACGACAAGGTGATCGACTCGCGCGCCTCCGAGGGCGGGCGGGCGATCCGTCGTCGTCGTGCCTGCACCTCGTGCAAGAAGCGATACACCACCTACGAGCGCGTCGAGGAGACCAGCCGTCTGACGGTCGTCAAGCGGGACGGCACACGCGTGCCATTCTCGGGCGAGAACATCCTCCGGGGCGTGCAGTCGGCATGCGGCAAGCGCCCCGTGCCAGACGAGATCAAGCGAAAGATCGTCGAGCAGGTGGAGGAGTCGATCAATCGCGAGTTCGATCGCGAGGTGGACTCGCGAGTGATCGGCGAGCGGGTCGCGTCGTACCTGCGTGAGGTCGACAAGATCGCCTTCATCCGGTTCGCCAGCGAGTACTACAACTTCGAGACGGTGGGGGAGTTCATGGAGGGGCTCGAGGAACTCGAGCTCGAGATCCCGGACACAAAGGAGCAGGGGAAGCTCTTCGAAGGAGGGTCGCCATGAGACCACTCATCTGTGCGCTGGTCATGATCGTGCTATGCGGATGCGGAGGGCGTGCGCAGAGCGGCTCGCAAGCAACCACGAGAGGACCGGACTCCGGTGTCGAAACGCAGGGCCCGCCGCTGACGGACGCGACCGAGTATCCGGAGCAGTCGCCCGCGGTCGACGCGCGCGCCCACACCATCGTGGTCGGCGACCATCGACCGTCGTGGTGGATCGACGAGGCGCAGTGGTCGGACCAGCGCGTGACGCTCTGCGTCGAGGCGCTGGCGCCAGACGTCCTCGAGGCGCGACGCGTGAGCGTTGACGCGGCACGCGATGCGCTCCGTGAGCTTGTCGGTGAGAGAGCGGATCAGGGCGAGATCGTGCTGACGTCGGTCAAGCCGCTGCCAGTGCCGGCGAACGTGCCGGGCGGACACAGCTACGCCGGGTACGTGATGATCACGTGCGCGTTGTCGGACGAGTAGTGACCGGTTTACTTCTTGGCCATCATCGATTCTTTGAGCGTCGAATCGAGATAGAGGATCGAGCCGCACGAGACGCACAGGGTCAGGTCGCCCCGTCCCAGCAGACGCGAGACGAGCTCCACCGGCACCATCGTCTGGCAGGAGCCGCAGGCGTACTCCATCGAGCGCCGCGAGTGCTCTTCCAGGGCGGCCATCACGGGCTCGTCGGCGTCGAATCTGTCCGCGATCTCGTCGAAGATCTTCAGCGCGTGCCCGGGCACGTCGCTCGCGGCGACCTCGCGCTCCTTCGTCAACTCCTCGATGCGATCGGCGGCGTCGCTCTGGCGCTGCGTCAGCTCCTTCTGCGCGACGTCACGGATTCCCACTCTCTGCTCGTGCGACTCGTTGAGGCGAGCGAGCGAGGCCTCCAGCTCCTCGAGCTGCGTCATGTGCTCAATCGTGCGCTCCTCGATGAGCGACTTGTCGGCCTTGAACGTGTTGATCTCGGAGAGGAACGCGGAGTATTCCTTTGAGGTCTGCGCGGTGTTGAGCTGCTCGCGCAGCTTCGCGATCTTCTCGTCGAACTGCGCGACCTCGGACTCGTCGTTATGGATGGTGGCCTTGAGCTGACGCAGCTGAGCGTCGACCGCGTCACGCTGCTCGCCTATAGACGTGAGCTGATGCTCTTGCTGTTGGAGGTATCGCTGCGCGGAGCCTATCCGGTGCTGGAGCCCGCGCAATTGAGCGTCGACCTGATGAAGGCGAAGCAGTTTTTCCGTGACCGTCATCCAGTACTCCCACGTTCAATGTAGCACACGAGTATAGGCAATACAACGGAATATGACATCGACCGACGCGAAGCGAGTCTCAGAGCGACGGGGCGACATAGAGCAGCCAGTAGGCAACAGGGGCCACGATGATGGGCGAGTCGATCATGTCCAGCACGCCACCGAACCCCGGAACGACTCCCGAGTCCTTCACGCCCGTGGAGCGCTTCAGCAGGCTCTCGAGAAGATCGCCTCCCTGCCCGACGGCTCCCAGGATCAGCCCGATCAGCCCGCCGTACCAGACGGGCACTGCCAGCGTGCCGCCGAGCACCATCGTCGCCAGCGCCCCGACGAGCCCGGATGTGAGCATCCCACCGAACAATCCCTCCCACGATTTCGCTGGCGAGAGCCACGGGATGAGCTTGTGACGCCCGACAGCGGTGCCTATGAAGTAGGCGCCGATATCGCACGATTTCGTGATCAGCACGATGATGAGCACGGTGTAGGCGTCGTGCTCGTAGCACATGAGGAAGTAGAACGCCGGGAGCACGCCCAGATACACCATGGCCAGCTGCGACGATGCCAGCGCCGAGGCGGAGTGCTCGGTGTGCTGTCGACGGATCAGGTCGAACGCCTGGAGCAGCAGCACGAACGACGCCGACGTCGGGAACACGATCCACGCCTGCGCCAGCGTCGGATCGAGTCGCGGCGCGATGGTCGATGTCAGCCCGATGAGCGCCGCCAGAATGAGCACCCAGGGCGACGAGGGGATGTCGATGTTCTGGAGCATGCGCGACAACTCGAGCGCGCCCACCGCGCTGAGCAGCCCCAGCAGCACGAACAGAACGAAGCCGGACCCGAGCGACGACGCCAGCGCCGTGTCCAGCCAGGCGAGCGAGATGATCGCACCGATGGAGAGCGTGCCGAGGATGAGACGCGTTCTGAGCACGCGACAAGCCTAGCGGGGGGCGTTGGGCTGTCCAGCGGGAGATGGCGTGAGGCCACCAAAGCGTCTGTCGCGCTGCGCGAAGTCGTCGAGCGCGGCGCGGAGCGAGTCGCCATCGAAATCAGGCCAGAGCGTACGCGTGACATGTATCTCCGCGTAGCAGAGCTGCCAGAGCAGGAAGTTGGAGAGGCGCATCTCGCCCGCGGTGCGGATCAGCAGATCCGGCTCGGGCACGCCGGAGGTGTCGAGCGTGTCCCCGATCAACTCGGGCGTGATGTCAGCGGGCTCCAGCTCGCCCTCTCGGACGCGTGACGCGAGCGAGCGTGTGGCGCGCGTGATCTCGTCGCGTGATCCGTAGTTGAGCGCCAGGATCAGCGTGTGCCCGTCGCAGTGCGCGGTGTCCTCTATGGCTCGGGTCAGATCGCGCTGGGCCGCCTCAGGCAACCCCTCGATGTCTCCGATGTGTAGCAGGCGGATGTTGTGCTCGATGAGCCTCGAGGTCTCGCTGCGCAGCGAGTGCGAGAGCAGCTCCATGAGCGCGTCGATCTCGTCCCGCGGTCGCTTCCAGTTCTCGGAGGAGAAGGAGTACAGCGTCAGATAGTGGATGCCCAGATCCCTCGCCGACTCGAGTGTGCGACGGACAGCCTCCACGCCGGCGCGATGGCCCTCCCAGCGCTCGAGCCCACGCTGGTTGGCCCAGCGCCCGTTGCCGTCCATGATGATCGCCACGTGACGGGGCACGCGTGGGGAGGCGTCGGGTGCGTCGCTGGTCTGGGTCATGCAAGCTTCTACGGGAGCGGGAGCCGGATCGTTCAGCGATCTGTCAGGCCGGCGCGTTGACGATCCGTGTTCCGATAGTCTCGCCCTTGATCACGCGCAGGATGTTGCCCGGCTTCTTGAAATCGAAGACAACCACCGGGATGCCTCGCTCTCGGCACATGGCCAGGGCCGTCTGGTCCATGACACCCAGCTGGCGCTCGATGGCCTCGGCGAAGGTGATGGTGTCGTAGCGTGTTGCATCGGGATTGGTGTTCGGATCGGCTGAGTAGACGCCGTCCACCTTCGTGGCCTTGAGCACGCACGCGCAGTCGAGCTCCGTCGCACGCAGCGAGGCGCAGGAGTCGGTCGTGAAGAAGGGATTCCCCGTGCCGGCCGCGAGTATCACCACCCGCCCCTTGTCGAGATGGCGTAGCGCCCGCCCGCGGATGAACGGCTCCGCCACGGCGGGGATGTCGATCGCGGTCATACACCGGGCCGGCTGCCCAATCGACTCCAGCGCCTCCTTGAGCGCCAAGCCGTTGATGACAGTGCCCAGCATGCCCATGTAGTCGGCAGTCGCCGGCTGGATCACGCCCTGGCTGGCCAGAGATGACCCTCGAATGATGTTGCCTCCGCCCACCACAACCGCCAGTTGGGTGCCCGTCTGAGCGGCAGCGTGGACCTCCCGGGCGATCAGCGCCAGCTCGTCCGGATCTATCCCGAATCCGCCCGGTGCGCAGAAGGCCTCGCCCGAGAGCTTCAGCAGGAGTCTGTCGTTGGAGTGGGGCGTGGCCACAAGGATCTCCGGTGGGCTATGGCTGAGGAACCCGCCTCTGGCGGTCCCGTATAGACGGTTGTTCCCATTCGACCAGCATAGGAGTGGTGGGTCAAGGCGATCTGACAATGCGGTCGATCTGGAGGTACCACCCCTGTTTCGGTCATGAGCAACCAAGCACGTCAATCCGAGCCGCCATCGGCTGGTCTCCGCCCCTCCGAGAGCGCGTTGTGGAATCGCCGGGTGCGTGTTCCGGGGCTTCCATGGCGTGTCAATATTGTCGTCCTCGGATTGTCGCTCTCGCTGATAGCGCACCTGCTCGTCTCTGTCGTGCTCGCGATGCTGCGGCTGCAATCGCCCTCGGTCGGCGGGCTCGCGCCCAGCGACATCGAGCTGGCCGTCATCTCGCAGGTCGAGCTCGACGAGCTGCTCGACGCGCTGCCCACCTCCACCGACACCGCGCTCCCCGAGCTGGCGCCGACCGACCCGACAACCTCCGATCTCCCCGATCCCGAATCGCTCGGAGAGATGCTCGCGTCGGGGGACCCCGCCGTGGGGCTCGGAGGCGTCGGCGAGAGCCTCGGCTCGACGGGCGAGGGGCTCTCGCTCGGTGGCACCGCCTCCGGTGGCACGAGCTTCTTCGGTGTCGAGGCCGCGGGCTCGCGGTTCGCCTACATCGTCGACGTCTCGGGCTCAATGATCTCCGAGGGACGTCTCGAGGTGCTCCAGGAGCAGCTCATCGCATCCATCGGCGGGCTCGTTGAGCACGGCTCGTTCTGCGTGGTGTTCTACTCGACCGATTCCATTGCTCTGGGGGGCGAGACGCGCTGGATCCCCGCTACCAACGCGAACAAGTCGTCCGCCGCCCTCGAGATCCGCGGCACGAGCGCGCGAGGCGCCACGATCCCTCTCCCGGCCTTCGAGATGATCTTCTCGCTCGACCCCAGGCCCGACGCCATCTATTTCATGACCGACGGTGAGTTCGAGCGCCCGACGCGAGTGATCAACCGCATCGGCGCGATGAACGGCACGGGCAGGCGGCGCACGCCCGTGCACTGCATCGCCTTCGAGTCCCAGATCGCCGAGGACTACATGCGGCGCATCGCGGCGATGACCGGTGGCACCTACACGTTCGTGCGCGGGAGCGCCTCGCCATGATCGTCGAATCGCTCGCCACGCTCACCATGATCACCCTCGCCCCGGTCGAGTTGCATGGCGGCATGGTCGTCGACGAACCGATCGTCGACGTCACCATGCAGGGCGTCGCGGTGGGCAGCGCCGAGGAGCCGAGCTGGATCAGTTGGGATCGCATCGCAAGCGTCACAGGCGAGGACGGGCGAGACGCTCGCGAGTACATGAGTCTGGCGGACGATCTGTGGCGCGCGAGGATCCGACTGGCGCGCGGTGATGTCGTGCTGGCCGAGGGCATCTTCGAGGAGCTCTTCGAGTTGTACTTGGGCACGAGCGGCGCCAGCGCGCTCGTCGTGGCCGAGGGACGCCTGCGATGCGCGCTCAACCAGGGGTTCCAGGCCGACGCGCTCGTGCCATGGCTCGAGGTTGTGCGCCTGCGTGGTCAGGGCGAGCGACTGGCGGGCGAGCCGCCGCTCCCCTCGATACTCGATGAGACCACGTCGCTGCTCCCGGCGCTCCCGCCATTCCTTATAGGAGAAGGCGACGACAACGTGCTCGCCTCGCTCGAGGCCATGTCCGATACCCGGACCCTCTCCGGGTCGTTCGCGTCGCTGTACCTCGCGATCCTCGGCGAGCGCGCCTCCGAGATCGACTCGCAGTGGGCGGATCATCCGGGTGTGCTGCTCCTGCTCGATTGTCGTGAGGCGCTGCACGCGCAGGGGGCGACCCGCCATCGGGCTCGTGACGCGTTGCGCGAGCGAATCGAGGACAACCCCGACACGTGGATCGAGGCGTGGTGCCGTGTGGCGTTGGCCGAATCACTAGTGCGTGAGGGCGAGTCGGAACAGGACGAGGAACGCACCATCGAGGGCGTGCTTGAGATGCTGCACCTCCCCGCTCGATTCGAGAGGACACAGGTGTTCCTGGCGGGGTACGCGCTGGCACGCGTGTCTCAGCTGCTCGATGGCCTCGGCGAGCACGAGGCCGGCGCATCACTCGCTCGGACGCTGCTCGACAACCATCCGCTCCACCCGGCCTCGGAGCATCTGCGACGACAATCGGTGACGAGGATGTCACAGGAAGAGAGGGAGTAGGCATGGGCCACGTCTATCTGGTGCTGGCGCAGAGCGACTCGAGCGAGGGCGGCGTGTCGCTGATCTCATTGCTGATGGCCGGCGGGCTGGTCGGGTACATCATCATGCTCCTGTCGGTCGTGGCGGTGGCGCTCGTGGTGGTGCATCTCATCCAGCTGCGCGAGGAGGCGCTGGCGCCCGCTGAGCTCGTCGAGGAGCTCGATGCCCACCTGCGTGGCGGACGCGTGCGTGAGGCGCTCGACGTCTGCCAGGAGGAGGACACCGAGTGCCTCCTGACACGCGTCATGGAGGCCGGGCTGCTGCGTTTCACACGCAGCGCCTTCGGCGCGCTTGAGCTCAAGGCGGCGCTCGAGGAGGCGGGCCAGGCCGAGTCGGCGCGACTCCACCGCGCCACCGACGGGCTGGCGCTCATCGCGGCCATCGCGCCGATGCTCGGGCTGCTGGGCACCGTCGTTGGCATGGTCGGCGCCTTCGACACCATCAGCGCCTCGGAGGGCTTCGCACGCCCCGACCAACTGGCCGGCGACATCTCCAAGGCGCTCGTCACGACGCTCATGGGCCTGTCGCTGGCGATCCCTGCCACGGCGGCGCTGACCTACTTCAGAAACCGCATCGACGGGCTCGTCGCCCACCTGACGGACGTGATCGAGTCTCTGGCGTCGCACGTCGACATCGAGCCGCTGACGCAGCAGTCGCCATGAGACTCACACCCCGACAGCGAGTCTCGCGCGTGCCCGACGTCGACATCACGTCGATGATCGACGTGGTGTTCCTACTGATCGTGTTCTTCATGACCACGGCGCAGTTCGCGAGGATGACCAAAGCCGAGGTCGACCTTCCCGACGAGAAGGGGCTCGAGGGTGTCGGTGCACCCGAGACGTCGATGATCGTCAACGTCATCGCCGACGGCACGATCGTCGTCGATAGCCAGTCGATGGACATGGAACGCTTCACCCGCCTCATCGACGCCGAGGTCCAGCGCAGCGGCAGCCCCGGTGGGCTGGACATCGTGCTGCGCGTCGATCAGCACATCCCCTCGGCGCAGCTCAACGAGATCGCGCGTGTCCTGATGGATCGTGGCGTGCGCACGTGGCGCCTGGCCACGGACCCGAGCGGGGGCGGCACATGAATCTCCGACACGACACATCGCGTCGACGCTCCATCGTGGATCGTCTAAACCTAGCGGCGATGATCGATGTCATCTTCCTGCTGCTGATCTTCTTCATGGCGACGACGACGCTCGCGCGCCCAGAGTCGCAGCTCGCCTCGGGGTTGCGTGCCGAGCAGCAGAGCGGGCAGACATCCACGAGCGTTCCGCCGATCGTGGAGGTGGGGGTGTTCGACGGGAAGGCGTCGTTCCGCCTGGGATCGCGGGTCTTCGTCGATCGACGCGCGCTCGTGGACGTGCTCATAGAGCAGCCACGCGATGCCGGCGTGTTCGTGAAGGTGTTCGATGGCGTGGACGTGTCGCTCGTGGCCTCGGCGATGCAGGCGTGTGAGCTGGCAGGCTTCGACAAGGTGACCTATGTGGCGTCGTCGTGACTGGCTGACGATGCTGTGCTGCGCGCTGTGGTGTGCCCAGACGTCGCACGCCCAGCCGGAGACGCCGTCGCGTCACGACGAGCGGCTCTCCTCCTATCTCGAGCAGCACGGGCTCGACGCGTTGCTCGGTGAGCACCTCGAGCGCCGCCTGCAGCGCACCCGCGGCGACGCGAGGGAGTCGCTCTCCCGGCGCCTCGTGGAGCTCTACGGACGGATGCTCGAGAACGCGGAGACGCTCGAGGAGCGCCAGCGCCTTGAGCGCCGCTCGAGAGACCTGCTCGACGTGGTGGGGGAGGCGTCGTCGATGCAGCTCCGTCTCGAGCTGTCGCGCGCCCTGTACGAGCGACTCGAGCAGATCGTCGAGCGGTGGCGCATCGGACGCGCCACACCGGAGGAGATCGCCTCGACGCTCGAGAGCCTCCGGACGATCGCGTCCGAGCTGCACGACATCGGCGTGCGCAGCGACCAGGAGGCGACGCGTCTGCAACGCGAGGAGGAGCGATCGGGCGCGGAGGCCCGCGCCGTGATCTCCCAGAGACTCGAGGACGCACAACGCCGACGCTCCTTCGCGTTCTATCTCGCCGGGTGGTCCAACCTCACCATCGCTGAGATGTCAGGCACGCAGCACACCGCGCGCGACGCGCTCGTCGAATTCGGGTGGCTGCTCGGCGCCGAGTTCGGCAAGATCCCGACGCTCGCCAGGCTCAACGCCGGCCTCCTCCACTACGAGCACGTGGCGCGATCGGCGCTGGGCGTGAGCGTGTGCCACTCCGTCCTGGGC
>JBICIA010000020.1:0-2308 GCA_043101425.1 Phycisphaerales bacterium JB043 | reverse complement strand
CTGCGGAGGCCTTTATCTGGTCAGGCTGGTTCAAGATTCCCGTTTTCTTCTACGACAAAGTCCGTGCCGGGCACGAGCTCAACGAGCTAGAGGCTTCGGTGGCGCCATTGGTGCGCTGGCTGGAGTGTCCACCCAGCTGCTGCTGCCACACGCTGTCAGAGGATTGCTTCACGGCGTCCGCGCGCAAGATCGCTGCAATCCTGGACTACCTGGTCAGTGGTGCAGGAGTATGGAAACACGCCGCTTGGTTCCGCGATGAGACAGGGGGCGCCCTCAGCTCCGACACGTTATTGAAGGCGCAGGCGGCGAAGCACCATCCCGTCACTGCCCGAAAGGTCGATGGTCTCTTTGAGTATGAGGTACGGAGTGTGTGCCGGAAGTTTCCGAAGTACCGGGCTCAGATTCTCGCGGGTTTGAACTGACCGATGGCTTGTCGTTGGACAATCCACCCAGGGACGAACGGCAGAAATTGACCGGAATCAGACGAAATCCGCTCAGCGGGTCTTGTCAGGATCGGCCACGACCGGAATCGTCCGGCCGTGACCGACGTCTCTGCCAGCTCGGCTTCGAACGGTGAACCCGGTGCTCGATCGACGATCGGGCGTCGCTGGCTTACGCCGCCTGAGATCGCCCGAGAGCGAGGGCTGCGCACAGCCAAGGTCCTCGAGTGGATCCGCTCGGGAGAACTGCTCGCGGTCAACCTCGCCACGAGCCCACATGGATCGCCGCGGTGGAAGGTCAGCGCCGACGCGCTCGCCGTGTTCGACACCGCGCGATCGAATCGCGCATCGGGCTCGCTGGTGAGCACCAAGGCCGTAACAGATCGCCGAACACGTCGCGCGCACAGCGCTGGGGTGGAGGAGTTCTTCCCATGACGATTCCGCGTCGGCCGCCAACCAACCGTCGATCGAGTCTGCCCCGCTACAGCAGGAGGAGCTCCGTATGGTCAGATTCAGGCATCAGCGCTTGCTCTGCGCAGCACAGTTTGCACGCGAACACCGAGAGTTCCCGCCTAGGGGAACTCGGGTGAGGGCTCGAGGGCAATCGAAGCGTGGGTCGGAGCATGTCCGCCGTCTGATCGCGGCGTCGGGCCTTCCGCGGGCCGAGAAGGCTGTCCTGAACGCCCTCGCGCTTCACGCGGATTGGCAGACCGGAGGAGGGATAACCGCGACTGTACTGACGATCGCGGCTGAAGCTGGGTACTCAAGGAATTGGGCCGGCAAGAAGATCAAGGCCCTCGTAGAGCTCGGTGTCGTGGCGCAGATTGTGTCATCCCGGGGCGGGCGTTCAGCCGGGCACTACGGACGGACTCACGAACTACGCATCGTTTGTGAGCGGCTCGAAGAACTTGCCACCCAGCACGACCACGAGCGAGGCAGCGCGACACCGGACGATCGCGAGGAAGGCGAGGAATCGTCGAACGACGATGCAGCGTCAATCAACTGTAAACCTGGTGTGAATCAACTGCACACTCGGCGATCATCAACTGTAAACGCAGGGTCAATCAACTGTAAACTGACTGGGCACGATCAATATCTAGAACAAGAGAGCCCAACGCCACCGCCAATTCATCGTGACTCTCGGACCTCCCCGGGCGAGTGCAAAGCGTCAGCGCGACGCTGCGCTGAGGCGGTGGAGGCGGAACAATTGTTGGTGGAGTTTGGAGTCAGCCCGGGCAATGCGACGGCGCTCGCCGCGACTCATGGCCTCGCGCAGGTCAAGCTGGGCGTGCGATTGGCGGAGCAGGCACGCGGGACTATCGCCTCTCGTCCTGGGCTGTTGGTAACTCTGCTCCGGGACAGGACGATCGAGCGGGCGTTGGAGAAGCGCGACCGCGTCCGTCGTGTGTCCTCGCGATCCGATGAGCACGGCTGGAGACTCAACCAGATGTACCGTCTGCGGCTCGCCATTGGTTCGCCGTGCGGACGAAGCAAGTGGCCGGCGGGCGCAGCGCTTCTGCGAGAGGTCCGGTCGACATGGCCGACCGACGAGGCGATGGTGCTCGCGAACGTCCTGACCGATGAGGATCTTCGTGACGTAGAAGCTCGTCCGATTGAGGCTGCCACAAAGCTGCGAGACGCCGCCAGGTGCCGACGAAGCTCAGCGGAGTCGATGCGAGCGGTGTGTTCGATTCACTCCGCTGCAAAGATGAGCGGAGCCTCGTCATGACGCGAGTGGAACGCGAGTGCCTGCCTCCGAGGCCGCGCCCACAGCCTGACCGCGAGGGGTGGGGGCGGGGGGGTCACGGGTCCTTCCTGGCCCAAAAACACAGCGTCATACCCGCCGGAGCAGCAACCTCCGGAGACTG
>JBICIA010000019.1:0-2752 GCA_043101425.1 Phycisphaerales bacterium JB043 | reverse complement strand
CACGAATCCCGGACATGGAAATGCCTCTCTTCACTTCTTTCTCCCGGGAATGACTCCCATTCCCATAGCCAAGGGAGTCTCCCAACTCCCAGCACTGACTGGGTATAGAGTACACGATCAGGGGTCTATTGAAAGAACAAATCCCTCATTCTCGTGTTATTTCACCCATTCCTCGCTCCTTGGGGCGATAATACGCCCGATCCTCTCCCCAGAATCGGGCTGATGCCGGGCGTCAGAAGCCCGAGAGCATCTCCCCGAAGCCGCGAACGGTTCCGCCGCAACGCTCGAGAGCCCCCTCATTGCTGACATTCCCGGCATTGTCGAACGCATTCTGAACCGAGCCGACCGACACGAACTGTGGGAACACGTGCATCCCCAGCCCGCCCATGACGACCTGGAAGTGCATCAACGCCCGGATACCTCCCAGCCCCCCCATCGACGCAGAGCCCAGCAACGCACGCTTGCCGGTGATCGCGCTCAGAGCGGCGTGCTCACCCATCGGGCGTGTGACCCAGTCGATCGCGTTCTTCATATAGGCCGAGAGTGAGCCGTTGTACTCGGGTGTCACCAGGACCAGCGCGTCAGCGTTCCGAAACGCCTCATGCACGCGCGCCACCGAGTCGGGCGTGCCCTGCGACGACTCGAGATCCTCATCGAAAACGGGCATCTGGTGCTCGCGCGCGTCGAGCTCCGTGACCTCGTGCCCGAGGTCTCGCAGCCCCGATGCGATCCACGAGGCGAGCATCCTGTTGTACGACCCAGCCCGTAGGCTGCCAGAGAGCGTTGTGATGTGTGCCATGGGCCGGAGTATAGACAACCCGAGTGCTCCTGCCCCTCGCCCTTGGTCTCAACGCTCTTGGAACTGCTCGTGCCAGTTCTGGATGATGGACACAGCACGCGGCTCGTCCGTCTCCGAGTTCAGCTGCCTGACGACCAGAAGACGAGTCTCATCCGGCGCGACATCCCAATCGCCCTCGTCGATCCTGATGCCGGGATCGTCTACCTCGAAAAGCACATCCGGCGTGCCGAACGAGATGTCTGGGTCGATGGACATCTCCACCCGCATGATCCGATCGTCGTTCTGCATGAAGTACACCGACGTGCCATCCTCCGACCAGCGAGGATCCTCACCACCGTCCCTCGACAGCTGCCATCGCCCGCGCGAATCGTTGATCCGTACACAGTACACCTGCGGCTCGCCGCTCTCGTCCGACTCGTACACGATCATCGATCCACTCGGATGAAGCTCCACGCTGGAGATGTTGTTGCCATCCTCGCGTAGCTCGTACAGCACCTCCTCGGGCGCATCCCACCGGACCACCTGATACACCTCGCGTGCGTCCATCGGATTGGTCAGCACGACGGCACGCTCCCACTGCGCGTCGTACGACCAGATCACGCCGGGCGTGTCATCGCTGGCAAAACCGCTCCCATCAGCGTGGACATGCCTCGTCTTGCCACCCCTCCCCTCAGAAGCAGCCTGCAGGCGTGAGGTCGAGATGATCGTGCTGTCGGGCGACCACGCGCCCGCCATGATGAATCCCTCTTGGAATGTGAGGCGGCTGTCCATCCCCTTCTCTATGTCGTGCACCCAGACGTCGAACTTGCTCGCATCCCCGGCGGTGAAACTAACCCTGCTCTCGTCGCTTGAGAGCAAAGGCGAGATCAATGATGGATACGACTCGCCAAACTCCGTCACATCGCCCTCTCGATCCAGCCACGCCAGCCTGAATCCCCTGACCCCCGGTCCCCTCAGCACCGCGAGCGTCCCGTCACGCGCCACGCTTGCCATGCTGGCGTTCGACTCCACCAGGAACGGCTCGCCTGTGACTCGCATCGACGACGCATCGAACGGTATGCCCCACAGCGTCGTGTTGGCGAATCCACGCGAGTACAGGATGTGCCCCGTCGGGGAGTACGTTGGGTGCGAGATATAATCATCGACGGTTGCCACACTGACCCGACGCGTCCCGGTATCCGCAACGATGCTGAAGGTGTTGAGCGTGTGATGGCGCAGGTACACCACGAAGTCTGCGCCGTACCCTACGCTCGCGTAATGGAAATCGACATCGTTCTCACGATCCAGTGCCCGGAACAGCGTCGGGTCCCCCCCCTGCGACGAGACCTGCATGATATCCGCGTTGCTCTCGACGATCACAATACGACCGTCGGAAAGCCAGCCGCCGTCCGCGAGCCCGTCCATGTCGAGCGGTCGACCTGTCACTCTCACGGGAGAGCCACCACTCACCGGCACCGTGTACACGTGCGAATCGTCGTGATACCCCAGCGTCTGGCCATCGGGCGACCAGAACACATCGATCGCGCCACGGGTCTCGCTCAGCGTGCGCGTGCCGAACGAGTCCACGGAACGAATCCTGATCAAGCCATCCTCGATGTAGGCCACGTGACGACCATCAGGCGAGATCTCAAGATCCGTGTTATCGAACTGTGCCTGCGCTCGCTCGATGACGAGATCGGACTTGATCACAGAACTCGAACCGGAGATCACGCTCATGCGACCACCGATCAGACCCGCACCGAGCACGACCAGCAGCAGAATCACAAGCGCGAGTGAAGGGACTCCCCGAGACTCTGAGTCCACCTCACTCCCATGCGACTCATCCGCCGCCCCCATCAGATCGAGTCTGACGTCTCCGATGTCGCGGTAGCGGCCCGCCTTGTCGCGCTCCAGGCACCGCCGCAGCACCCGACGCACGCCCGCGGGCGTCCCCCCCGGCAGCGCGTCCAGGTC
>JBICIA010000018.1:0-51606 GCA_043101425.1 Phycisphaerales bacterium JB043 | reverse complement strand
GACCTGGACGCGCTGCCGGGGGGGACGCCCGCGGGCGTGCGTCGGGTGCTGCGGCGGTGCCTGGAGCGCGACAAGGCGGGCCGCTACCGCGACATCGGAGACGTCAGACTCGATCTGATGGGGGCGGTTGGAGAATCGGAGCGAGCGTCGGGCGCGACGCGTGTTGGCATCGGCGTTCTGCCGGCGGTGTTTCTCATGGTGCTCATCGGGATCGTGGCGGGATTGGGCGGGAGCATCGCGGGCAGCAAGCAGGCGGCGAGAGACTCACTGGAAGCGCGACCGCTGCACGTGGGTGTCGCGATCGGTCCGATCGACAACCTGAGCCAGAGTGGCTCGCTGGACATCTCGCCCGACGGGCGCCTCATCGCGTACGTGGGGCACGGGCTGGACGAGGATGACACAAGCGGACCGAACAGAATCCATCTGATAGACACGCACTCCGGCGAGCGAAGGGCGCTGCACGGCACGGAGTTCGCGACCGGGGTCACGTTCTCGCCCAGCGGGGAGCAGATCGGCTTCGGGTATGTGAACACGGACACGGGGCTGCAGGAGGTGCGTCGCCTGAGCCTGAGCGGCGGCGTGCCGGTCACCGTCTTCACCGATCCGCGCGGGCGTGAGTACTTCATCAACGCGTGCTTCTGGATCGACGAGGACACCATCGTTGTGAAGTCCCAGGACGAGCTGACGATCTTCGCGGTCGATGTCTCGTCGGGCGCGCTCACGCCGCTGATTGATCTTGACCAGGGCGACGGCTGGTTTGGGTCGGGGTTGTCGGGGACCATCGGCTCGCGGTATGTGCTGCTCAATAGATTCAAGCCGACCGAGACCGGCATTATCGCGGGCGCGTTCGCTCTTGACGTCACGACCGGAGATCTGCACCACATCGCGGACCGCTGCGGAGTGCCCATCTATCTCGAGAGCGGGCACATGCTCTTTGTTCGAGGCCAGCAGACGCTGTGCGTGGCGCGCTTCGATGCGGAGACTCTCACGCTCGATCAGCACTTCACGCCGCTGATCGACAATCTCTATTCCCCCAATGCCTTTGCCCTGTCGAGGCGTGGACATCTCATTCTCGCACGCGACTACCTGCCGGGAGCCGAGCCGCTTGGGAACAGGCTGATGCGAATCGATCGCCAGGGGAACGAGTTCCCGCTGCACGAGCGGGCCAGGCAGTTCGGCGGGCGGCTGTCGCTCTCTCCCGATGGCACGAGGGTGGCGCTCGTCGAACTGCCGAGCAGCAGTGCGCCGTCGACGATGACATTCGACCTGTCTGCCGGCCGCGTCCTGCCCGTTCCTCTTGATACGAGCCTCAACGCGAGCGAGTCGTGGATGCCAGATGGGCGATTGAGCCTGATCAACTTCGTGTCGAGCACGTCCTACCACCTCGTGGCGGTTGATCTGTTTGGCGGGAGACCGATCGAGCCCTTGCTGCCCGAAGAGGACGGCGAGGGTATTCAGCGTTCGAGCACGTTCACTCCTGATGCGTCGTTCATGGCGTTCGAGTACCTCCCGAACGAAGAGGGTCGACACGATGGCGTCTACGTTGTGGACCTACGCGCGAGCCCCGAGGAGCGTGAAGCAATCCCGCTCGTGGCGAGCGAGGAGTACAACGAGGAAGCGCCCGCGTTCTCGCCCGATGGGAAGTGGCTCGCCTACACGAGCGATGCCAGGGGCCTGTCGATGGTTCACGTGCGAGCCTTTGACAGCGAGCGCCCCGGCGCGTCGCAGCGCGTCTTCGATGTGACGCTCAACGGCGGGAGTTTCCCCGTGTGGCGGGACGACGGGTCCGAGTTGTTCTTCTTGGATCTCGCCTACAACCTCAATGCCGTGCCGGTTACGTACGAGAATGGCATCGCGTTCGGCGAGGCGCGCATCGTGCTGAGGCAAGGGCAGATGCCTGTTGCCGACACCTTCGGCTCGCAGCGATTCATCGCCATGCCAGGCGGCGAGGAATTTATCTACGTCAAGCCCGAGATGGTCGAGAAGCAGGTGCACACTCTCGAGCTAAAGCTCGGCTGGCTGCCCGAGGTGATCGCGGGGTTGGAGCCCCGGGCGGAGTGAGCACGATCAGGGTAGTTTGGTCTGCATTCGCCAGGCGATGCTAGGATGGAGAGGGAACTGATTTGCATGCGTGAACCAACAGGAGAATCGACATGGCGTTGACACCATCGGCGATGATCGAGCTGGGCACGAAGATGCCCGTCTTCCAGCTTCCCGACACCATCGGGAACACCATCGGGAACAGGGGCTACCACGGCACGCCGGTGCTGGTGGCGTTCTGGTGCAACCACTGCCCGTACGTGATCCACGTGCAAGACAGGTTTGTCGAGCTGGCCCGCCAATGGGAGGGCAAGGGGCTGGGCGTGGTAGCGATCAACTCGAACGACGTGACCACACATCCCGAGGACTCTCCTGAGCGGATGCTCGAGCGCGCGCAGGAGGCGGGGTACACGTTCCCGTACCTGTTCGACGAGACGCAGGAGATCGCCCGATCGTTCGGCGCGACGTGCACGCCGGACTTCTTCCTGTACGACAGCAGCCACACGCTCGTCTATCGCGGGCAGTTCGACGACACGCGTCCGGGTGGCGGAAACCCGACCGGGGCGGACCTGAACGCCGCGGTCGAGGCGCTGTTGGGCGGCCAGGAGATCCCCGAGGATCAGATTCCCAGCGCTGGCTGCAACATCAAATGGAAGTGATATGACGACGGCTCAGCCCGCGTATGGCTCGGGCCTGGTCGTGTAGGCGATGGCGACGGCGAGACCAAGGGGTATCGCCATGGCTATGAGTTGCACAAGAACCGGCACCCAGTCGTTGGTCTTCTCGCTGCGCCGCTTTGGCTTCGCCAGCAGCGCGAACGGTGACAGCAGGACGAGCGCGACGGCGATGGGGTTCGGGTTGGCGTAGTTGAGGGCGATGAGTAGGAGCGCCATGAGCAGCGCTAGCGCCACCGTGGTCCCGCCGTGCGCAATGGTTTGCTTCGTGATGATGCACGCGCTGAGTGCTGCGGCGGCGCACATGGCGGTGACGGTGCCCGCGTGGAGCGCGCCCCACCCCCAACTGCCGTGGAGGATCACCGGGCTCGCGGCGAGTGGCACGAGCGCGAGCATGAAGGGGATCCGCCACCCGGGATTCTGCGTGGCCTGCCTGGTGAGAAACGAGGAGAGGATCCACCAGACGAGGAGCGTGCCGCCGAACCAGAGGAGGAGCTGGAGTTTGTCGTCCCAGTGGATGGGAATGAGAAAGAACGAACAGACCGCTGCGAACACGACAAGCGAGACGACTCGTCGTCTCCTGGCGTGCGTGGGTTTCGAGGTGGCCTCGTAGAGACCAAGGAACAGGAGGAGCGCGGCGGCGTGGGGCATGCGGAACGTGGCGTTGGTCGGCCACCACTCGAAGGATGGGTTGATGGCGTAGAAAGCCGGGAAGTAGGCGGCCGCGAACGCGAGCGGCGCGGCCCACCTCGGCTGTCGCTCCTCCTTGCTGCCCAGGCAGAGGAGCCACGTGCCTACGAGTACGGTGAATGCGACGGCACCGGGCACGACACCGGCGAGCATGAGTTCGCGGGGTTCCATGCGTGGAACATCGGCGAGATGTGGGGTGGGTGATTACTGCTTGATGGTCTCGAACGAGGCAAGGATGGTGACGCTGTTGCCCAGCGGGCCCGTGTCGCCGCCATCGGGCGCCACGTACGTGGTGAGGCCGAAGTCTGCGCGCTCGAACTCGAATCTGGCCTCGAAGCCGGATCTGGAGGAGCCGCGGAAGGTGCCATCGGCGACGTGCGTGACGATGGCTGTGATGGACCTGGTGACACCGTGGAGGTCGAAGTCTCCCGTGACGCTGTAATCGCCATCGGGCGTCCGCTCGACTGCGGTGGAGGTGAAGGTGGCCTGCTCGAACTGCGCGGTGTTGAAGAAGTCCGGAGAACGGAGGTGGTTGTCGCGGTTCTCGTTGGCGGTGTCGATCGACTCGAGATCGATTGTGACGTTGAAGGAGGAGTTGGAGGGTGCGTTGGGATCGATGGAGAAGGCGCCCTCGAAGCTGTTGAATCTGCCGTAGAAGTTTGCGGCGCCGCCGGCGTGGCGGATCTTGAAGAGGATGGTGGAGTGGGTCGTGTCGATGGTGTACTCGCCCGCGGAGGCGTCGCGTGCGACGACGGGAGTCGGTGACGAGAGGAGCGCGAGGCCCGAGACGGTGGCGGCGGCGGTGAGTGTCGCGATGGCGAGTGTGCGCATAGCTGGTGTCCTTCTCTTTGGGGTGTGTCCCGGTGCTAACCGATTCGCGATGAATGCTATTCCGGATGTTCTATGCGGTGTGGACCACGACGTTGCGAGTGTGCGGTGCCCGCCTGTGCTCCCAGAGGTAGATGCCCTGCCAGGTGCCTAAGAGGAGCTTGTTGTCCTGAATTGGGATGGAGAGCGACGTGTGCGTCAGGGCGGACTTGATGTGCGAGGGCATGTCGTCCGGCCCCTCTGCCGTGTGCGTGAAGCTGGGATCGTCCTCGGGGACGAGTCGGTTCAGCCAGCGCTCGAGATCGTGTGCGGCGCTCGGATCGGCGTTTTCCTGGATGGTGAGGGAGGCCGAGGTGTGGCGGATGAAGATGGTGCAGAGGGAGGCGTCTTTGGGAGCGTTGAGGACGACCTCGCGGACCCGATCGGTGATCTCGTGGAGGCCCTGGCCCGTCGTCGTGATGGAGAGCGTGGCGTTCATGGGCGATGCCTGAATTTCAAGATAGTACTCGCGGGGGCGGCGTGCGGGATGTAGTGTGAGTGCTCGTGGCTGGCATACACGCAAGGAGATTTCAGATGACAAGGGCTCGATCGATTCTGTGTTGCGGATTGTCGCTTGGGGTGGTGCTCGGTTTGGGTGCGGTGGCGGACGCGGAGACGTACAGGCTGCCGCCCGAGCCGATCGTGTCGATGGTGACATCGCCCGCGCCGCCGACGATGAGCGTGAGCCCGAACAAGAAGTGGGCGCTGGTGCTGGAGTACTCGACGCTGACGACGGTGGATGTGCTGGCGCAGCCGTACCACAAGCTCGCGGGCGTGCGCGTGAACCCGCGCACGAGTAACCGCCACAACCCGTTCACGTACTCGGGGTTGTCGATCTACAACACGGAGACAGGCGAGACAAGGCGCGTCGAGCTGCCCGGGAACGCCGCGATCTCGAGACCGGTGTGGTCGCCAGATGGCGAGAAGTTCGCGTTCACGAACACGACGGAGATGGGTGTTGAGCTGTGGATCGGCAGCGGTGCCTACGGCTCGTGCGTGCGAGTCGGTGGTGAATCTCTGAGACTGAATGTCCTGCTCTCGAGCGGATTCGAGTGGATGCCCTCCGGGGATTCGCTGGTTGTTGCCACGCGAGTAAATGACCCGTCGGCTGCGCCGGAGGCGTCGATCGTGCCCTCGGGACCGGTGACGCAGGAGACTGCCGGATCGAGCGGCCCGCTGCGCACGTATCAGGATCTGCTCACGAGCCCCCATGACGAGGCGCTGTTCGACCATTTCATGTCGTCGGGGCTCTCGATCATCGATCTGCAGGGGCGGGAGAGTTTCTCGCTCGACAATGGCGTGTACTCGTCATTCGATGTGAGCCCTGATGGTGAATATCTGATGGTCGAGCGGATCGAGAAGCCGTACTCGTACCTGCTCCCCTGGTATCGATTCCCGACGACGACCGAGGTGATCGACATGCGCGACGGCACGGCTGTGACCATCGCGGAGCACGGGCTGCAGGACAACATCCCGATCGGGGGCGTGCAGACGGGGCGCCGGAGCATCGGGTGGTCGAGCACGGATGACACGACGCTGGTGTGGTCCGAGGCGCTAGACGGCGGCGACCCCAAGGCGGAGGCGGAGGAGCGTGACGCGCTGTTCCGTCTCGAGGCGCCGTTCACGGGTGATGCCGCGGAGTGGTTCCGGTTGGAGGACCGCTATCGCGGGCTGCGCTGGCTCGAGGACTCATCGCTGGCGATGGTGAGCGAGTACGACCGCGACGAGCGCTGGACGCGCACGTGGCTGGTGGACACGAACGGGAGTGGTGACGGGGCGCGCCTTGTCGACGACAGGAGCATCCAGGATCGCTACAACAACCCCGGCACGCCCGTGATGACGACGAACGCATCGGGTCACTCGGTGGTGGACGTCTCGGACGACTCGATATTTCTGACTGGGAGCGGGTCCACACCAGAGGGCGACAAACCGTTCATCCGTAGGCTCGACCTGGCGACCCTAGAGACTCGGGAGCTGTGGCGGAACAGCGGCGATGTGTACGAGAGTGTCTCCTCGCTGCTGTCCGAGGACGGCTCGGTCGTGCTGACGCGTCGCGAGTCGCAGCTGGAGGAGCCGAACTATTTCGCGCTCGATGTGAGCACTGGTGCGCGCTCGCCGGTGACGGGGTACGTGGATGCCGCGTCGCTGCGTGGCGTGCACAAGGAGCTCGTGAAGTACGAGCGCGAGGACGGGCTGCCGCTGTCGGCGACGCTGTACCTGCCCCCGGGCTACGACGCGGAGCGCGACGGCCCGCTACCGCTGCTGGTGTGGGCGTATCCGCTCGAGTACAACAACGCGGGGACGGCCGGCCAGGTGCGTGGCTCGGAGCATCGGTACACGCGGATCAGCGGCTCGTCGCACCTGTTCCTGCTGACGCAGGGGTACGCGATCATGAACAACGCGTCGATGCCCGTGGTGGGCGACGACCCTGAGACCGTGAACGACACGTTCATCGATCAGATCGTTGCCAACGCGCAGGCCGCGATCGATTACGCGGTCGAGCGGGGCGTCGCCGATCGGGACCGTGTCGGAGTCGGCGGGCACTCGTACGGCGCGTTCATGACGGCGAATCTGCTGGCGCACTGCGATCTGTTCCGGGCGGGCATCGCCCGGAGCGGCGCGTACAACCGGACGCTGACGCCCTTCGGCTTCCAGGCCGAGCGTCGGACGTTCTGGGAGGCGCCGGAGGTGTACTTCGCGCTGTCCCCCTTCATGCACGCGCACAAGATCAACGAGCCGATGCTGATGATCCACGGCATGGACGACAACAACTCCGGCACGTTCCCCGTGCAGTCGCGGCGTATGTACCACGCGATCAAGGGGAATGGTGGCACGGCGCGCCTGGTGATGCTTCCCAGCGAGAGCCACGGGTATCGCGGGAAGGAATCGGTGCTGCACACGCTCAGCGAGATGATCGCGTGGATGGACGAGCACGTGAAGTATTCGGGCGACGCGAGCGCGAGCGCCGGCAGAAAAAATCCGAATGATTGAAGACACAACGCGTTGTTGTTCGATACACTGTGCGTTGTGAGGTTGTGCAAGGGCCCGTCGCTCCGAGCGGGCCCTTTTTTTATTGCGCCATCTCGAGTGAGGGCGCGCTGGTGTGTGTCTCGATGTCGAGCGCCGAGGCGATGGCCTGGCGAACGGTTTCCTCGGCGTTCCATGGAAGGAAGTGGTTGCCTCCCTCGATGGTGATAACCTCGACATCCTGGGTTGGGGTAAACCGCTCGAGCATGTAATCGACGTTGGCGTAGGGGACGAGCTTGTCGCGCGTGCCGTGGACGATGACGATGGGGCACGTGAGTGTTGGCAGCAGCTCGCCCAGCGGCACGAGCGTCTTCTTGAGCGGTAGCACCTCGCGGTTGGCGTTGCGCAGGTCGCGCGGGATCAGGTGCGGCACGAGGAAGAAGTTGCCGACGTGCTGGATAAAGCGCACTCGCTCGAGTTCCGGATCGAGCGAGCCAGCGAGGATGACGATGGCGCGGACGCGATCGGGGTACATAGCCGCGGCCTGCACAACGATGGGGCCGCCGAGCGAGTGACCCACGAGCACCGGCCACGAGCCGTCGCGCTCGACGAGGAGGGGTTCGAGCGCGCTGGCCTGGAGCTCGAGCTCGGGGATGGCGGACCTGGGTTGGGTGTTGCCGAAGCCGGGGCGGTCGTAGGCGACCGATTGTGTTCCGGGGATGGGATCGAGGACGTATCGGGTGAAGTTGGAACCGGCTCCGGGCGTGCCGTGGACGAAGATCACGCGCGGGAGGGTTGCGTCCGGGCTCTGGTATCCCTGGATCGCCCAGTCTGATTGGGAGGGGACTGTGTAGGTGAACTGGGTTGGTATCAGGGACTCGGGGGTGGAGAACGATGGGAAGCCGCAGCCTGGGACGAGCGCGGGCGTGATGCCCAGCGACGCGATGGTGAGCCATCGTCGTGATGTCACGTGTGCTCGGAGGTGATCCATGATGGAGAGAACCCACGACATCGATTGAGTGTTCCTTTGTTGCTGGGTTGACGGTGCGTGTGGGGTAGTGAATGCTGGGGCATGGACAGGATAGACCAGCTTCGAGCTTTACTGGACAAGACGCCCGGCGATGCGGACGTGATGTACATGCTCGCGCAGGAGCACACGAAATCGGGCGAGCACTCGGAGGCGATCGCGTGGTACGACCAGTGCCTCGAGGCGGATCCCGATTACTCCTACGCGTACTTCCACAAGGCCCGGAACGAGCTGATGCTGCAGCGACGGAGCGAGGCGAGGGCGACGCTGGAGCGCGGCATCGAGCGGGCGGCGCTGAACCAGGACGCCAAGGCGCTGGGCGAGCTGGAGCAGGAGCTGCGCGACCAGTTCTAGCGTCTCTGCCGGCGATGCAGGCGCGTGGGTTGTGGGGTAGTGTGGGGTGATGGATCTCTCACTCGAGGGCAGGCACGCGGTCGTCTGCGGGAGCACGCAGGGCATCGGGAGAGCGAGCGCGAGGGTGCTGGCGTCGATGGGCGCGACGGTGGTGCTGATGGCGCGCGATCAGGGCGCGTTGGATCGTGTTCGAGGCGAGCTCTCGACGAGGCACGGGCAGGAGCACCAATCGCTGTGCGCGGATTTCTCACGACCCGAGGACGTCGAGGACGTGATCAATCGCTACGTCTCGGAGGATCGCAAGGCAGAGATTCTTGTGAATAACACTGGCGGTCCGCCCGGCGGTCGAGCGATCGACGCGGAGGTGTCGTCGTACGCCGACGCGTTCTCGATGCATCTGCTGTGCAACCAGATCCTCGCGATGGCCCTCGTGCCAACGATGCGACGTGGTGGGTACGGGAGGATCGTGAACGTCATCTCGACGTCGGTTCGTGTGCCGATACCGGGGCTTGGGGTGTCGAACACCGTGCGCGGAGCGGTGGCGAGTTGGGCCAAGACGCTGAGCCTCGAGCTGGCCCCCAACGGGATCACCGTGAACAACGTGCTGCCTGGCTTCACGCAGACCGGTCGCCTGGACTCGCTGATCGCGAGCAAGGCCGAGCATCAGGGTGTCTCGAGTGAGGAGGTCGCGGAGGCTATGCGTGCGAGCGTGCCGATGGGTCGATTCGGATCTCCCGAGGAGGTCGCCAACGCCGTCGGCTTCCTCTGTGCGCCCGCGTCGTCGTACATCTCCGGCGTGAGCGTGGCGGTCGACGGCGGGCGGACCCCCGCGCTGTGAGCGCCATGGACGAGATCCGAAACTGCATCGGCGGCGAGCAAGTCGCGTCCGGAACCGGGAGATGGATCGACGTGGAGGAACCCGCGACGGGGACGGTCGTGGGAAGAGTGGCCGACTCGTCCGCCGAGGATGTTGGCAGGGCGGTGCGTGCGGCGAGCGACGCGTTCGACGTGTGGTCGGGGACACCACGAGATGAGCGTAGCGCAATCCTGATGTGCCTGGCGGATCTGATAGATGCCCACCACGACGAGCTGGCGCACCTCGAGAGCCGTGACACGGGCAAGCCGCTGTCGCTGGCCAGGCGAGTGGACATCACGCGCTCGTCGTCGAACTTTCGGTACTTTGCCAGCGCGATCGTGCACTCGGGGGGCGAGTCGCACGACACGGACGGTGCGGCCATCAACTACACGCTGCGCAAACCGAGGGGTGTCGCGGGGCTGATCTCGCCATGGAATCTGCCGTTGTACCTGCTCACGTGGAAGGTTGCGCCTGCGCTGGCGACGGGGAACACGGTGGTGGCCAAGCCGTCGGAGGTGACGCCCTGCACGGCATCGCGGCTCGGCGAGCTGGCGATCGAGGCGGGCGTGCCCGCCGGTGTGCTGAACATCGTGCACGGGCGGGGCGAGGAGGCGGGCGCCTCTCTTGTCGAGCACGCGGACGTGCCCACGATCTCGTTCACGGGGAGCACACGCGTGGGCGCTTGGATCGCGGAGCGGGCTGGGGCGATGCTCAAGCGGGTGTCGCTGGAGCTGGGCGGCAAGAATCCGAACGTCATCTTCGCGGACGCGGACATGGAACGAGCCGTGGAGCATGCGGTGCGTGGCGCGTTCACGAATCAGGGGCAGATCTGCCTGTGCGGCTCGCGTGTGCTTGTTGAGAGAGCGGCGTACGACGAGTTCATTGAGCGGTTCGTGGCGAGTGTCCGGGCGCTGAGGGTTGGTGATCCGTTAGAGGATGTCGATCTGGGATCGCTCGTGTCGCGCGAGCACCTGCAGAACGTCGAGCAACGTGTGGAGCTGGCGCGCCAGGAGGGCGCAGAGGTGCTCGCTGGCGGGCGTCGAGCGGACGTCGCGAGTGAGCGTTGTGGCGGCGGATATTTCTACGAGCCAACCGTGCTCGGTGGCCTGGACGCGGGATGCAGAACCGAGCGGGAGGAGATCTTTGGGCCGGTGGTGAGCGTGAGCGCGTTCGACGACGAGGAGGAGGCGATCACGCGTGCGAACTCGACGGGGTACGGGCTGGCGTCGATGGTGTGGACAAGCGACCTGACGCGCGCGCACAGAGTCGCGGCGCGGATCGAGACGGGAATCGTGTGGGTGAACTGCTGGATGGTGCGTGATCTTCGCACGCCCTTCGGCGGCATGAAGCAATCCGGTGTGGGGCGTGAGGGAGGGAGCGACGCGCTTCGGTTCTTCACGGAACCCAAGAACGTGTGCGTGGGGCTGGAGCGATGAGCAAGAGTGTCGAGGTGATGAGCGATCGTGCGCCGCTGGCTGTTGGCGCCTATCCGCACGCCAGGCGTGTTGGAGACCTGCTGTTTCTCAGCGGCATCGGGCCGAGAAAAAAAGGAACGAGCGAGATCCCCGGCGTGACACTCGATGGAAATGGGAGGGTTCTCGAGTACGACATCGAGGCGCAGTGCCTGAGCGTGTTCGAGAACCTGCGCTTCGTGCTCGAGGACGCGGGCTCGAGTTGGGAGAGCATGGTCGACGTGCTGGTGTTCCTGACGAACATGGAGCGCGACTTCGGGGCGTTCAACGCGCTGTACAAGGAGCACTTCGGCATGGTGCGCCCGGCGCGGACGACGATCGAGGTCGGTGCGCTGCCCACGCCCATCGCCATCGAGCTGAAGGTTGTCGCGACGATCTAGCCGAGCTCGCGGAGCACGGCACGAACGGGTGAGGCGTCCAGACCCTCGAGTCTCAGTGGGAGCGCGACGAGCTCGTAGACGCCGTCGGGGATATCGGTGAGAACGATTCCCTCGAGAATCGTGATGTTGCGCGCGGCGCAACGCGCGTGCGAGGGGAGGCCCTTCGATGTGGCGCTGTCGACAGAGGGCGTGTCGATTCCTAGGAGCTGCACGCCCAGGTCCGCGAGCGCGTCGACACACTCCGGAGCGGGAGCGGCGAAGGAGTCTGCCCAGGTGTTGGGGTCCCTGTAGGTGCTCGTGCGAAGCAGGACGCGAGGATGCGTCGGCTCGTGCGCAAGCTCGTCGATGGCGAAGCGCGCATCCGGATGCGTGCTGACTGTGATCACATCGCACGGTCCGACGCAGCGGTCGAGCGGGATTGTGTCGACACCGTCGGCGTTCTGGTCGTAGTGGTTTGGCCCGTCGATGTGCGCGCCGAGGTGGACCGTCGACGTGGTGGTCGAGAGCGTGACGGGGTCGCCCTTGTCCAGGTGGAGCAGGTGCTTCGATGAGAAGGGTGTGTCGCCCGGGAAGACGGCCAGCGACGGGCTGACGAGGGGCGTGATGTCGTGGATGGACCGTGCCATCAGAAGATGATCAGTACCAGGACGAGCAGCAGGAGCAGGGTGATGGCCAGCGCGGCGCGATTCTGGCGTCTTTCGCGCGCCACGGCGTCGGCGTAGGGGATGTTCGAGAAGCTGATCATCTCGTAGAGTGAGGTGTACCAGCGCGAGGGCAGCCATCGGGCGGCGGCGCGCTCGAGCCACTTCCGCGCACGGAAGACGGGTGAGTTGACGTGGTCGCGCATCTCCTCGTAGTTCCTGATGGCCAGATCCGCGAGCGCGTTGGCGTTCCGCACTCGTACCGCCGTGAAGGCTGGGAAGGCCTGATCGGTGTTGTAACTAAAAGAGCGGAGTGTGTCGGCAAGGATGCGACAGTCCTCGAAGGCGCAATTCATGCCCTGCCCGTAGAACGGCACGACGGCGTGGGCGGCGTCGCCGATGAGCAGCGCGTCTCCCCCGACGTGCCAGGGGTCGCATCGGACCGTGCAGAGCGACGAGTGCGGGTTGTGCTCGAAATCGGCGGGCATGTCGGGCATGCGAGAGAGAGCGTCGGGGAAGTTGCGCTCGAAGAACCGCTGCGCACGCTCTGGCGTGTTGATGCCCTCGGGGCCGATGGGCCCGTCGTGCGGCCAGAAGAGCGTGGCTGTGAAGGACTTGTCGGCGTTCGGGAGGGCGATGAGCATGAACCCGCCACGCGGCCAGATGTGCAGGGCCTCGGGCTCGAGCGCGAAGTCGCCCGAGGACGATGGCGGGATGGTGAACTCCTTGTAGCCGTGCGGGAGGTACGACTGCGAGTAGGAGAACCTGTCGCGCACCTGCATGGCGGCGCGCAGCGCGGAGAACGCGCCGTCGGCGCCGATGGCACAGCGGAAGGAGACCTTCCGGGTCTCACCTGTTTCTGGATTCTCTAGTGTCGCGATCTTTGCGTCGACGTCCACGTGAGTGCAGCGTGAGGCGAACTCGATGTTGACATTGGGCTCCTCGTCGGCGGCCTGGATGAGGATGTTGTTGAGGCCGGCGCGCGAGATGGAGTTGATGGCGTGCTCTGGGTTGTGCGAGTAGGGCTGGTAGACGGTGGTGGAGTTCGTGTTGTGGATCATGCGTCCGCGCATGGGTATGGACTGCTCGAGCACCTGCGAGTGGAGGCCGACGCCCTTGAGCGCCGTGATGCCGCGGGTGGAGAAGGCGAGATTGATGGAGCGTCCGCGCTCGGGCTCGCCCACTCTGGGGTCAGGGCGTCGCTCGAGGAGCGTGACGGTCCTGCCCGCGCGAGCGAGATAGACGCTCATCAGCGCACCGGCGAGGCCCGCGCCGAGGATGGTGAAGTCGCGATGGTTCTGTTCTGTCATGCGACGGCCTCACGGAGTGCGGAAGCGAGTTTCCAGACATCGAGGAACGTGTTGTACATCGGCACGGGGGCGACGCGGAGGACATTGGGCTCGCGATGGTCCGCGATGATGTGCTGCGTCTGGAGGTGCTGCTGGAGCCGTCTCGAGGGGATCGGCGCGATGATCGAGAGCTGGCAGCCGCGTTGGGCGGGATCGCTGGGTGTGGTGATCGTGTAGGGAGTGCCAGGAATGGCGTTGATGAGCCGCTCGAGATAGGCGGTGAGCTGGAGCGATTTCTCACGCAGCGCGGGCATGGTGGTGTCGTCGAAGAGCCTGAGCGAGGCGAGCACCGGCGCCATCGCAAAGATGGGCGGGTTGGAGAGCTGCCAGGCGTCAGCACCCGCTGATGGATGAATGCGCGGCCCCATCTGGAAACGCGTGCTCGGATCGTTCCCCCACCAGCCCTCGAAGCGAGGGATCACTGTGCCCCGTGTGCTGGTGTGACGCTCGTGGACGAACGCGCCGGCGCAGGAGCCTGGACCCGAGTTGAGATACTTGTACGAACACCAGCACGCGAAGTCGGCGTTCCACTCGTGGAGATGGAGGGGCACGTTGCCCGCCGCGTGGGCAAGGTCCCAGCCGCATGTCGCGCCGATCTCGTGCGCGCACGCGGTGATGCGCGGGATGTCGTAGAGCTGCCCCGTGAGATAATTGACACCGCCGAGCATGACGAGGGCGATAGACTCGGCGTTGTCGCGGAGGACCCGCTCGACGTCCTCGCTGCGGAGCGTGTGCTCGCCATCGCGCGGGGTGAGACGAAGTATGGCGTCGTCGGGGTCGAAACCGTGGACGCGCGCCTGCGAGGCGACGGCGTAGGAGTCGGATGGGAACGACGAGTCCTCGATGACGATCCTGTAGCGCGTGGGAGTCGGGCGATAGAAACTGACCATCAGCAGGTGGAGATTGACGGTCAGTGAGTTCATCACGACGACCTCGTGCGGGAGCGCACCGACGAGTCGGGCCGCGGGCTCACGCAGAAGCTCGTGGTAGGAGTACCAGGGTGTCGAGTCCTTGAAGTGCGCGTCTACCCCCATCGTGGCCCAGTCATCGAGCTCCGTGGTGATGGCGTCGCGGACCGTGTCCGGTTGCAAGCCGAGCGAGTTGCCGACCATGTACACGACGGGCTCGCCGGCTGGTGTTCGCGGGATCGCGAATCGTTCGCGTAGATGCGCGAGAGGATCGTGTGCGTCGAAGTCGAGCGCGTGCTGATGGTCGGAGTCGGTGTGTGAGGATGGTGCGCTCATGTCGTGACGGCGTGGTGCGAGCGGATGTGGTCCGCGGTGCGCGTGCCCAGGAACTCGAGCGCGTTGAGGCCGCGGAGCCTCGCTTTGAGGTTGGGTGAGAAGTCGTCCATGGAGTCGATGAGCGCACCGGGCTGCTGCTCGCCGAGCGGGAACGGGTAGTCGGTGCCCAGCGCGACCTTGTCGTCACCGAAGAGGCCGACGATCGCGCGCAGAGCGGTCTTGTCGTGGACGAGGGAGTCGACCCAGAACGAGCCGAGCGAGGCGCGGGGAGAGTCGGGATTGTCGATGGCGACGAGGTCGGGGCGGCATGAGTGGCCGTGCTCGATGCGACCTATCGTTCCGGGGAACGCCCCCCCACCGTGCGCGAAGGCGATGCGGAGATCCGGGAGTGTGTTGAGCACGCCACCGAAGACGATCGAGCAGATGGCTCGCGATGACTCGGCTGGCATGCCGACGAGCCAGGGGAGCCAGTAGCGATCCATGTGCTGCCTGGCGGGCATGTCCCACGGGTGCACGAACACCGCGGCACCGAGCCGCTCGCAGGCGGTGAGCACCTCGACGACCTGCGGGTCGTTGAGATTCCAGTCGAGCTCGCCGGGGCGTTCGATGTGGGAGCCGATCTGGATGCCGGCGAGCCCGAGCTCGTTGACGCAGCGTTCCAGCTCCCGAACAGCCAGCGTCGGCGATTGCATCGGGAGCGTCGCGAGCCCGACGAAACGATCGGGGTGTCCGGCGCAGATCCCGGCGATGTGGTCGTTGAGATAGCGCGACAGGTCGTGGGCGTCGTCGGGCTTGGCCCAGTAGGAGAACATGACGGGGATCGTGGAGAGAACCTGGACGTGCACGCCGTCACGATCGCATTCGGAGGCGCGCACGTCGGGATCCCAGCAGTTGTGATCGATCTCGCGGAAGACGCTGCCTCCCTTGAGCATCTGCGCGCAGCAGGGCTTGTGGTGGTTGAGTGCGATGAAGCCGTCGTAGCCGTAGCGCGCGCACAGGTCGGGCAGGTCGCGTGGGATGATGTGCGTGTGAATATCGACGGTCAGCACAGGCTGGTCACGCTCGGGCGGGTCGGCTCAGGCGCCGACGGGTGCGGGGGGCTGGGCCTCTTCGGGCTCGGGCATGACGCAGCCGCAGTTGTCGCAGGTGCGCAGATCGTTCGAAGACCAGAACTTCTCCATGATCTTCTTGAGGTCAACGGCGATGTTCTCGAGCTTGAAGGACTCCTCGTAGATGATCTCGTGGCACTCGGGGCAGTACCAGCGGAGCCCGTCGACGGCCTCGCCGGGTCGCTTGAGCTCGATGACCATGCCGACGGTGTTGGCCGGGCGCCGGGGCGAGTGCGGGACGTTCGCGGGGAGGAGGAAGATCTCACCCTCGCGGACGACGACGTCCTCGGGCTTGCCCTCGTCGTTGATGATGCCGACGACGATGTCGCCCTCGATCTGGTAGAAGAACTCCTCGGTGACGTTGAGGTGGTAGTCGTTGCGCTTGTTGGGGCCGCCGACGATCATGATGATGGTGTCGCGATCGTCCTTCCAGACCTGCTTGTTGCCGACGGGTGGCTTGAGCTCGTCGCGATGCTGCTCGACCCACTGCTTGAGATTGGTTGGTGAGAACTTGAACACGGCTGGCCCCCTTTCGATGCGGGTTGCTCGCGGTTGTCACACGCGTCCATGATACCGATTGGGGCTCGTGAGCGTCCTAGGACCCGATGGCGGGCTTCTGGTTGTGGTAGATCTTCCAGTCGAAGGTCTCGATGAGCGCGTCGATGATCTCGTGGGTGGGCACGTCGACGCCCAGCCGGTGCGCATACGCGATGATCTGCTGGTTGAGCTGGCCGATCTCGCTCTCCCGCCCGGCGCGGATGTCCTCGACCATGGAGGGGATGTGGTCGCCGGCCTCGATGAGGAGGCGCTTGACCCTGTGCGGGTAGTCCTTGTCGAGATCGATGCCCTGCGCCAGCGCGACGCGTATGCCCTCCTCCAGCAGCGCCTCGACGATGCGTTCCGAGGGGGCGTGCATGACCTGCGTGACTGTGGAATTGACGAGCGCCGCGACCGGGTTGACGGCGGCGTTGACGATGGCCTTGGCCCAGACCAGGGGCTCGATGGACTCGACGTAGCGCGTCTCGAACCCCGAGTCCGTGAGGAGTGACGCGATCTTCTCGCAGACGGGCCTGAAGGTTGGGTCGGGCGAGCCGATGGCGTGCGGTGTCCTGTTGAGTGTCACGCGGACGGAGTGCGCACCGGGGTCGAGCACGGCACCGAACGTGAGGACCATGCGCAGGACTCTGGGGTAATCGAGCAGCGAGAGGAGCTGGCGCCCGGGCTCGATGCCGTTCTGGTAGGAGATGACGAACACGCCGTCGGGCTGATCGGTGAGCCTGGGCAGGACGGGCTTGAGCTCGGAGGCGACCTGGGGGATGGCGGTGGTCTTTGTGGCGACGAAGACCGCGTTGATGGCGCCGACGTCGGCGAGCTCGGCTATGGACTTGACGATGATGGGACGCGCGCTGACACTGAGCTCGTCGTGCGTCTGCGCGCCGTGCTCGAAGATCTGCGCGGCGCGTGCGGGGTTGCGGCAGACCATGACGACGGGCGTGTGGTGGCCTACCACGGCGGCGAGGGAGGTGCCCATCGCGCCGGCGCCGACGATGGCGACTCGCGAGGGTTCCCAGCGTGAGAGCGAGCTTCCTGCTGTGTCCTGCATCGGTGTATTGTTGCGTGACGAGCGGCTAAAACAACACCCGCACGCCTGCGTGGCGAGCGGGTGCACCGGAGGAACAGGAAACAGGAATGAGGGCACCGGGCGATCTCCGCCACGGGTCTCATTGGAAGGGTCCAATTCGGAAGACATGGCTCCCAATCGATTCAGAGCGAACCGTCGGTGGCGATTCGGGTTGTAGGGGTTGGGGGAGGTGGGCCTAGTCACGAGCGATCGCGTACGCGATCAGCTTCGTCACAAGTCTTGCGCCGACGTCCTCGTTGACGGTCGATTCCGACATGGGGACCGTCTCGACCACATCGGCACCGATGAGCGTCGCGTTGGTGTTGCGGATCGCTCGCCTCAGGATGGCGAGCGTCGTCCACCATGAGAGGCCGCCGGGCTCGGGGGTGCCGGTGGCGGGGCAGAGGTGAACCTCGAGCGCATCGACATCGATGGTGACATAGAGCGGGCCCGTGATGGCGTCGAGTGCGGCGTCGAGACGGTCGTGGAGCGCTGGGTCCTGGTGGAGGTCTCGTGCGCGATAGGTGTGCACACGGCCAGAGGCGACACCATGATCGTGCCCCTCTCTCTCTTCGGAGCGTATGCCAATGGAGATGACGGTCGTGCCGAGGTCGATGGCACGTGCCATCGCGCAGGCGTGGGAGTTCTTCGTGCCGTCGTACTCGTCGCGCAGGTCCGCGTGGGCATCGATGTGCAGGACTGTTAGTTCAGTTCCGTGCACCTCTCTGGCAGCGCACGCGGCGCGAAGCAGCGCCGGCGTGAGAGAATGATCACCCCCCACGCCGACGACGAAGCGCTCGCTCGCGTGGAACTGCGTGACGGCCTGCTCCACGCGAGCGAGATAGTGATCGACGGACTCGTCGTGTGCAGGCTCGATCGTCGGCGCGTTGTGAATCGCGATCGATTCGAGATCTGTATCGGTCTCCTGATCCCAGAGCTCGATTTGCGTGGAGGCACGCCAGATGGCGTTGGGCGCCGAGGCGCTACCTCTGCCGTAGGACACCGCCCCCTCCCAGGGGAGAGAAACAAGCACGACGTCTGCATCATCGAGGGGCGCGTCGGGCAGGTCGAGGAACGTGCTCATGCGTGCTCAGGTGACCGCATGGGCCTGGTCGAGCAACGCGTTGAGATCTCGCGCGGATCGCTTCTCCCAGCTGCGCTGGTGGTAGGCGTAGCCCGCGATCAGCGGGACGGCGAGCGTGGCCTCGGAGTAAACCATCTGCTCGAAGGTCGTGTCGACCTTGCCCCACGAGCACGCCTCTGAGAGTGTCGAGCCTGAGAGCGCACCGTCGCGCTCGTCGGCGACAGTGACCTGGATAGCGTACTTGTGCATGGAGACAGGCTCGCCAAGGATGTCGGCGGCCACCACGATGTCCTGCGCAAAGTTCTTCGGCACTCCACCCCCGACCATGAAGAGCCCAGACTCGGGGCAGGCCATCTTGAGTCTGGTGAGCTCGTGGAAGTCGCGCACGGAATCGATGGTCAGATGCGTGGTATCGAGACGGCGCGCCTGGTGCGCAACGAGACCGAAGCCAGCCGAGCAGTCGGAGAAGGCCGGGCAGAAGATGGGCACGCCGCGCCTGTAGGCCTCCCAGACCATCCCGGTTTCCGACGATGGTGTGTTCTCGTCGAGGTATCGCCCCATCTGACGGATGAACTCGCGCGACGAATAGGGTCGAGGCTCGAGTCCGTCAGCGATCGAGGTGATGGTGTCGTCGCAGACACGCAGGTCGTCCTCGGAGATAAGCGTGTCGTAGATGCGATCGATGCCCAGCTCGCGGAGCGTGTTGTCGTGGACGCCGCTCTTGAACTCGTCGGGCGCCTTGTAGTGACGGAAGCCGAGGGACTCGAAGAAATCCTGGTCGACGATATTCGCGCCGGTGGAGACGATCGCGTCGACCATGTTAGTCCGGATCATCTCAACGAAAACCCTCTTAAGGCCAGCGCTAACGAGCGAGCCCGCGAGGCAGAGAATAACCATGCAATCGGTATCGTCGATCATGCGATCAAAGATCTGCGACGCACGCGCTACATCGCGAGCGCTGAAGGCCATGCGATCCATCTGATCGACAAGCGGACGCGTGTCGAGCGAGGTGATATCGACGTGCTCGACGGGTTGCCCGAGACAGTCCGATTTGTTCAGACCAAGTGCCCCACTCACAGCGCGCACTCCGTCTGGCGTGTCAGATCCTGGTCGGGGCGGGATACCGCGATGGGCGACGAGGGCTCGAGGCGAGTGTCATCGAGGAAACGGGGAATCTCCTTGACGGTGACGGTGCCGAGGTCGATCTGCTCGCGGATGAGCTCGAGGACTCGGTACGGCGACGTCGAGCCGCAGGTGAAGATGTCCATCGCGATCTGGTGCGTGTCGGCGTAGCAGTGCGCGCTGCAGTGGCTCTCGTCGAGGAGGCACATGCAAGTGAAGCCGGGCGGGGAGTTATGCCCGAAGTGATAGCGCACCTGCGAGAGGACATGTGCGCCCGCCATCCTGGCGGCACTCGCCATCGCGTCCAGCACTCGTCCGTCGTCCAGGCAGATGTCCACGGGGACATCACGGCAGTCGATTAGTAGATGTGTGCCTTGTGCCAACGCATACAACCTCCACGTTCAAGCCACTTCGATTTGTGTGGGGGTGCGAGGGGACCGCTCCGATGGCGGTTCCGAACGGGAAACTATAGATACCCCGAGAGAGAATGCAAGGGTTTCTCTCGAGCCAGCCGCCAGCGCACCATGATGAAGCCCCGGAAATGGGCTTCTCACGCGGACCCACCGAGATCCATCAGGAAGGTGACGTTGCGATCGATCTCCCTGAAGCCCAGGGCCTTGTGGGCACGGATTGAGACCTGGTTCGTGATCTCGGCGTCGGAAGCCAGCTCGCTGCTCCCCTGCTCGCGGGCCCACTGCTTCGCTCGCTCCATGAGCAGCTTGCCGCCGCCCCGTTCTCGGAAGCGCTCGTCGACGTACCAGCCCTCGACGTAGGGGACGCTCGTAGAGATGGTGCCATCGGCGTAGTTGCGGACAAAGAGCTCGATGAATCCAATCGGCTCACCCTCGTCGGTCTCGAGTATGTAGACCTGGCTGATGAGTGTGCGATCGCCAGCGACGTAATCGTCGATGTAAGGCGCGTGCTCGGGCTCGGGATCGGGCCATAGGGTCATCCGCATGCGGAGCCATTGGTCCCGATCTGTTGGTTGGGCTTCACGGACGCGCATGGGGAATCGATGGTCTGAACCCGGTTCAGGATCAGGAGGAGATGCGTTGAGAGTGCTTCGTCACGACCGTCGTGGGCGATGCGCCTGCTCCTATCCGAGCAAGTGTATCTGCTCGACGGAAGAGACGGCGATTAGCAGACCCCGATCTGAGGGGTGAGCGATTGAACCGATCAGAGCCCGAGCATCGGTCGCGAAGGCGAGCCGGGGCTGTCAATACACGGACGTGTTGGCCCGATGAACAGGACACAAAGCCATCACCGCGCGTGGGCCGATGCATGTCGAACACCAGCACATCTCACAAAACCTGGTCGATCGGAGCGCTCGTGCAGTGCTCGCGTGTGTCACTCATCCTGCTGCTTGCGACCGTGCTCGCCGCGTGGTCCTCACTCGACACAGCAAGGCAGCGTCAGAGCGAGCGAGCGGAGTTGCTGTCACGCCAGGCCGCGGATCGTCTCCAGAATGACCAGGAGCTGGTGGAGTCGATCCTTGAGACGGCCGGGGCGCTGTATGGCATCCGTCGGAACGTGAACCTCGAGCTCTGGCGCCCACTGCTGAGTGGTCTGCTGCACAACCAGGCAAGCCACTCAGTGCAACAGATAGGCTTGATCGTGCCCGACAACCAGACGCTGCGTGCGTACATTGAGTCGGCACCCGATGAAGCGCCGGTCCTCGTGGGCAAGTTCGTCGAGCCCAGGATGGGAACGGTGTGGGGCATCGGCAACGACGGGCTGATCACCGAAGCAATCGACGCCCAGATCAGAGAGGCTGCTCGCACCGGGCAGACCGTGCTGAGTCAGGACCTGAGCCTGTTCGACAGCGGGTGGGACATGGGCACACGAGCGGTCGTCAAGCCGCTGTATTTGGAGACCGATGACTACGTGTTTGAGGTTGGGCAGCGCGACCTGAATATCTTTGGCTGGGCGTACGCGACGATCGATATGACCCGTCTGGCGTACGACATGGATCTCGGTGGCAATTTGGCAACAGTGGTCTGCCTTGGCACCTCACTAGACAGCCCGTGCATGCTTCACTCCGTCGTCGAGTCGGACGTGTGCCTGCACGACGAGTCGTTCCCAGCATCGATCGCGATGACACGCCTCCCGTTTCGCTTGTTCGATACGCCGCTCGAGCTCGGGCTTGGCTTCCCCTCGACGAGCGGGCTCGGTCTCGGGACGCTGCAGTTCTGGATGATCATTCTGGGCGGCAGCGCGCTGAGCCTGATGATGGGCATGCTGCGCTGGTCGGTGAATCGCGCCAAGGCGCGAGCGAGAGACCTGGCGATGCTCTCACAGAAATTCGCCATCGCACGCGATGAGGCCGAGGCGGCCAACACCGCCAAGAGTGAGTTTCTGGCAAACATGAGCCACGAGATCCGCACGCCGATGAACGCGATCCTCGGGTACGCGGACATGATCACCGGCGTCGACTACGACGAGCGCGAGCTGCACGGGCATCTGGACAGGATCCACACCAATGGCGACCACCTCCTGAGCATCATCAACGACATCCTCGACATGTCCAAGATCGAGTCGGGGAACATGTCGGTTGAGACGGTTCATATGAGCCCGCGCGAGGTGATCGAGAGCGCGTTCCAGGGTCTCGAGTCCTTGGCGATGTCCAAGTCGATCGAGTACGAGCTCGTGCTCGAGCCTCCTATCCCGGATCAGATCGAGTCGGATCCGACACGCCTGCGCCAGATCGTGCTGAACCTCGTCAACAACGCGATCAAGTTCACGGACGAGGGGCACGTACGGATCCTCGTGTCGTGCGACCACGACGCGCGACTGCTCCGCGTGGATGTGCAGGACACAGGCACCGGGCTCTCGTCCGCGCAGCTCGAGCGCATCAGGATGTTCCAGCCGTTCCACCAGGCGGACTACTCCGTGACTCGGAAGCATGGCGGCACTGGGTTGGGGCTATCAATCGCGCACTCGCTGGCCGCGCTGCTCGGTGGTGGCCTCACGGTGGAGTCGAGCGAGGGCAAAGGCAGCACCTTCACGATGACGGTGGCGACCGGGCCGATCGAGACAATGTCTCTGGTGGCGGGTGCTCACGCTCACGAGAGCGCCTGCGCAGCACAAGGACCCGGGCTGTGCTCGTGCGAAGAGACCATCTCCCCGCTCGAGGACGCCCGGGTGTTGCTTGTCGAGGACGGGCCGGAGAATCAGCGACTGATCTCGGTCTTCCTGCAGAAGGCCGGCGCGTCGGTGGACATCGCCGAGAACGGGCGTGAGGGCATCGAGACATTCGAGGCAAGTCGGGCGGAGGGCTCGCCCCATGATCTGATCATCATGGACATGCAGATGCCGGTGATGGATGGGTACTCGGCGACGCGAGAGCTTCGTGCTCGTGGGGTGCGGGTGCCGGTTGTTGCGCTGACCGCGCACGCGATGGCCGGTGACCGCCAGAAGTGTCTCGACGCGGGGTGCGACGAGTACGCGACGAAGCCGATCTCGCGAGATGCGTTGATTCAGATGTGTGCCAGCGTGCTCGATGAGCACGGCGGGAGCGTGTCTCTGCGAAGAGCGGGCTGAGACGAAAGCGGGCGAAGGGACTCGAACCCTCAACATTCAGCTTGGAAGGCTGACGCTCTACCATTGAGCTACGCCCGCGCTGGCGTGCCCGAAGAATAGCGTCCAACGACACCCAAGACGAGTCGGACCGGTTGCTGCATCACGTGCTGCACTCATCGGCTGGAGTGCCATGATTGAGCCCTCCCTCCGGATCGAGCTGGGCCGCCAGCCTGCCGTACGCTGTTGCCACAACGAGCATGAGCAGACCGAGCGCCAAGAAGCTGACAACTCGCCAGAGCTGGGCGAGCTCGACGAGGTCGTAGGTCACGGTCTTGATGGCAGCGAACGAGAGGAGCGCGAGTCCGGCGTGGCGCAGCAGCGGAATCCGGTGAGAGAGACCCCACGCGATGAGCGCAATGCTCACAAGCCCCCACCATGTCGAGAGGAATGTCTTCTGGCTCGTGGAGTCGCTCGTGACGATCTGCGAGACACGGACCACTTCGTAACTCGACGACGTGAACAGGATCGTCAGCGCAAGCACAAGACCTCCCATGGCGATAACGCGCCGTGGAGCATCGTGGGGCATGCTCCGCATGGATCGCGGAATGAGCACAGCGGCCAGCGCAATTACCATCGACACCAGCAGCCCCGGGTGGAGCAGCGCCCTTGAGCTCCAGGAATTCCAATCTGGGAGGACGTACGCGTGCGCCCAGGCGAGTGCGATTGGCACCAGCATGATCGTGGCGATGGCATCGAGCGCAAGACGTCGTTCCAGGCGGTGCGCCAGACGAGCCAGGCACGCGATCCCAAGCCATGCCAGCGTGAGTGATTCGACGTCAACCGACTCATGGGCCAGTGAGGCCATTGCCAGAACACACGCCACGGACGACATGACGATAGTCAGCGAGCGCGACACAGCGTAGACGCCATGAAACGCCTTCAGCAGCCACGCGGCTACCATCGAGACGAGCGACGCGTAGATCACAAGGACCGTCCAGGTGCTGACGGGGATGCCCGCGATGGCATGCGAGGGAACGCTGGTCCAGTACTCGCTCGCTTCAATAAGCAGGCATCCCAGGGCACCAACACCGATCGCGTAGACGGATAGTCCGAACGAGCGGAGCCGATTGGACACGATGGAGAGTACGAGCGCACACGAGAACAGCGCGCCGATCATGGCCGGTGTCGATGCTCTCTCATGGAACAGCGAGGCGAACAGCACGGAGATCCCCACGCCGATGCACGCGTTAGCGGCAGCCCGCCATCGCCCGGATGATGCGACGCGAACGCACGCACCTGAGGCGATCCACGCCAGCGCCAGCAACGCTACAAGCAATGTCCATCGCGTGAGGTAGAGCCCGTAGACCTGCGTCCCGCTCATCGCGGTGGGTGTCAGCCACCACTCGAGCGTGATCATCCGGAGTGTCGAGATCACCAGCACAACGATCGCGTAGACCTGTAATGTGCGCGCGCGAAGCCAGGTTCCGCAGACCGCCGAGGCCGTGGCGAGAGCGAACCACGCCACCACCGCGAGCCAATCTCCCAGTGCCAGCGCGATGGTAACGACGAGCAGCGCCCCTGCCTGCGTGATCAATGCCGACGCGAGGCGTTCGGCGTCCGTGGATGGCCTGTCACGGAGCACACGCAGGTGCCCGCCGAGCGGGAGCGCGAGCGTCCACGTCGCCACAAATAACGCGCCCGGCGCGAGCCAATCGAGCTCCGGATACCAGCGACCGAGCACCAGCGCTGCCAGCAGCGTCACCCACGAGGTCAACGAGAAACTCGAGGCGATGATGCGAGCACCGATATCGCTGGGGAAGCCCGCGAGCACGGACACCTGTCTGGACGCGTCGCGACGCAGATGCAACGAGGTGAGGGTGAGCTCCGCGTGGAACGACGACCAACAGGCGCCGAGAAAGGCGATCGCCAGGAGCGGGTGATCGACTCCCTCGCGGAGCGTCCAGAGTGAGCCAAAGACGATCGTCCCCCACCAGACCATCGCGCGCAAGCGAGTGAAGGTGCCCCCCTTTAGGCTGGCGAGCACGAGCGCCAGTCCGATCAACGAGAGCAGATAGAGCGGGAGCACCGCGGGGCTGGACTGGACATGCAGAAAGAACAGAGGGGTCAGATACGCGCCGGCAATCGAGAACGCGCCGATGGACGCGAGATTCGTGGAGAGGCTGATCAGCACACCCAGGCCAGAGACCAGCACAAAGAGAAGAAAGCCGGTCGGGTCCGAGACCAGCTCGTACCTCGCGTGCGCGACGAACGCTGTGGTGTAGAGCACACCCAGACCAGCAGCATACGCGCCGATCGAGGCCACAGAGCCGAGCCTGAGCTGGATCACACGTGCCGCGATGAGCAGAATCAGCCCGAAGGCCCCCGACATGAGCGTCTTGGTGAGCGGCGCGAGCGCGTTGAACCAGCCCTGGTCCCAGGCGTACTTCGAGAAGAACACGATCCCCGCTGTGATGACGATCGCCCCGGCAATCGCGAAGAGGCGCCCACCCACGAATCGTTCCAGTGAGATCTCGCGCGACGGGTTGTGTGCGTTCGAGCGACGGCGCGCTTCCGTGCCCGCACTCTCCATCCTCTTCGGAGTGCGAGAGCTCGCCGGCGCGCTGGTCGCTCTGTGCCCTGCTGGTGCCGAGGGTGCGGCGGCTGTGTCCCTGGGAGGTGATGACGTCATTGCGCGAGGGGTGTCACTCGCGCGCGAGAGCCACGATTCAATCAGCGCCACACGATCGCGAAGATCCTCGACGCTCTGTTGCAGTTCACGGAGGTGGTCGTGTGCCATATCGATGCTCCGTAATTAGTGTATACTAATAATAGTGATTGCTAACACTCAGTCAAGCGCAGAACTCGTCCACTTCCCGAGTCTGATTTGACCACTGGGTGATCAATGGTGACGATGGGATGAAAAACAAATAATTATAGGACGTAAATGAGCCAGAAGATCACGCGCATTCTCTTCCAATCAGGGTGTGAAGTACGTCTCGGAGCCCGGACCCACGGGATAACCCAGCAGGAACACCCACACATAAAAGAGGATCGACCAGCCGATCAGGAAGAAGATCGTGTACGGCAGCATGGTGCTGACCATCGTGCCGATGCCCAGGTCCTTCTTGTAGCGCGTGGCCACGGCGAGGATGAGCCCGAAGTAGCTCATCATGGGCGTGATGATGTTCGTGGTGGAATCACCGATGCGGTATGCCGCCTGGATGACCTCGGGCGCGTAGCCGATCTGCATGAGCATGGGCACGAAGATCGGCGCCGTCACCGCCCACTGCGCGCTGGCCGAGCCGAGCATCAGATTGACGAAGCAGCACATCAAGATAAACGGCACGAAGACGGCGGGGTTATCGAGATTGAGCGCGACAAGAACATCCGCACCGACCACGGCGAGTATCTGTCCAAGACCCGAGAAACGGAAGAAGGCAACGAACTGTGCCGCGAAGAAGACCAGCACGATGTAGAGCCCCATGGTGCGCATCGCGTCGGCCATGGCGTGGATGACGTCGCGATCGTTTTTCATGGTCCCCATGAATCGCCCGTACACGAATCCGGGCACCACGAAGAAGATAAAGATCAGCGGCACGACGCTGTTCAACATCGGGCGGAAGCTGAGCGGTCCTGTCAGCACCTCGCCGGTTGCTGGATTCTCGTACGCCCGAAGCACGCCGTAGTAGGGCAGGCCGGAAGTATGGAGATTCAACAACCGTGGACCGGCTACATAGAGGAATCCGAGGACGACAAGCAGCACACTGAGCCCGGTCCACTTCAGCGCTCTCTTCTCCTGGTCGCTGAGCTTGCTGAGCTCGGGTGATTCCTCGAGATCGTCCTCTGCCTCGGACTGGTCGTACGGGCCCAGACGCGGCTCGACGATCTTCGCGGTCACGAACCAACCCATTCCCGTGATTAGAAACGTGCTGATGATCATGAAGTACCAGTTCACCGCGGGATGCACCAAATACTCCGGATCAATGATCTGCGCGGCTTCCTGAGTGATGCCCGCCAGGAGCGGATCCACTGTGCCGATCAGTATGTTCGCGCTATACCCGCCCGAGACGCCCGCGAACGCTGCGGCCATACCCGCGAACGGGTGGCGCCCCAGCGCATGGAACACCACCATCGCCAGGGGGATCAGCACCACATAGCCCATCTCGGACGCGGTGTTTGAGACCACACCGGCGAACACGATGACAAGCGTGACGAGCTGCTTTGGTGCCGCGAGCACCAGACCACGGATGATCGCCGTGAGCAGCCCCGACTTCTCCGCCACGCCCACACCGAGCAGCGCGACGAGCACGGTGCCCAGCGGCACGAACCCAGTGAAGTTGGTGACCAAGTTCTGGCTCATCCAGCGGATGCCCTCGCCAGAGAGCAGGCTGATCGCGACGAATTGCGCCCCCTCCTCGGCACCAGGGCGCGGGTCGTCGACGGCGAGCCCGAACCCAGCCGCGATGGCGCTGATGATGACCACAGCGAGCGCAAAGAGCGCGAACAGCGAGACGGGATGCGGCAGCAGGTTGCCCAGCCACTCGACCACGGCGAGGAATCGATTGAACCAGCCGTTGCTTCGCGGCGCTGGCGGCTCGTACTGCGTCGAGACTGGGCGTTCGGTCATGCCCAGCAAGATATCGAGTCGCTCAGCGTGCGGTCTCGCAGGCATCTATTTCAGATGCAGAGTGTCTTGAGTACTAACGTCCTATAACTCATGCATGAGCGCTTCCTTGTTTTCGCTCTTGAGCACATCCGAGCGAGCAGGCCATCGATGGCGAGGAGGGTTCATTTTCGAGATCTGGGATGCACATGGGGTTGTTGTGGATATATATGTCCAGTACATTAATTATATCTAGACAAGAAAGTGCATTATGACAAGTGGCCCTCCATCACAACGTGAGCACGACAGCGAGCGACGTCCACCCTCGAACGCGTTCGGATGGCTGATCACACCGGTCTTTCTGCTGCTGGCGCTCGTGTTCTGGCTGACCTCCGGAACCTCGCAGATCCCCGTGGCTCCAACGCCTACGTTCGACGCGTCCCAACTCGACACAAGCCCACGGCGCGTGGCGCTCACCGATCCGCCCGTCGTCGAGATCGCCGGCTTCGAGCAACGTTGCAACGCCTGCCACAAGATCTTCGAGTCGACATGGGACGGCTCGCGCCCCCTGCTGCAGCACACGCACGTCGAACTCCATCACGGTATCAACGACTCGTGCTTCAACTGCCACGACGTAGAGGATCGCGAGCGGCTCGTGCTGCACGACGGATCAACCGTTGGATACTCGCAGGTCGAGAACCTTTGCGCGCAGTGCCATGGACCGGTGTTCCGGGACTGGCAGCGCGGCGCGCACGGCAAGACCCTCGGCTCCTGGAACATCACTTCCGCCGACGCACGACGTCTGACGTGCTCCGAGTGCCACGACCCTCACTCGCCCGCGTACGAGCTCTACGAGCCGCTGCCCGGCCCGAACACGCTGCGCATGGGAGAGCAGCAACCAAAGTCGCACCACGACGAGCCGACCAACAATCCGCTGCGTCGTCATCAGAACTCTTCGTCACACGGGGAGGGCCACTGATGGAGCTCCCTGTCCTGAGCAACGGATCCCGTGGCGGGCACGCGTCGCCAGGCATGACGAGGCGCAGCTTCCTGCGAAGAGGCGCGGCGGCCACGGGCGGTCTCGCGGCGTTGGCCGCGTCGCTGAGCCCGCTCCGTGACCTCGACTCGTCCGACACGTTCTCTGTCCAGAAATTTCTCCAGAAGCACTACAAGGAGATGTCCCCCGATGAGATGGAGCGAGCGCTCGAGCGCATCCGACGCGAGGTCGAGACCCGCTACGAGGTGCGTCCCGAGATTCGCGACATCAAGCCGATGGACGGCGTTGAGTTCGTGTACGCGCTGAATCTCAGCCGCTGCATCGGCTGCCGCAAGTGCGTGCACGCGTGCGTGGAGGAGAACAACCAGAGCCGCGACCCCGAGATCCAATACATCCGTGTGCTCGAGATGCCGCGCGGCTCAATCGACATCGAGGACGGCGATCACCACTACGACCGCCCGACGGTCCCGAGCCAGGACCACTACTACATGCCGATCCAGTGCCACCAGTGCGCCAACCCGCCCTGTGTGCGCGTCTGCCCGGTCGAGGCGACCTGGCAGGAGTCGGACGGCATCACGGTCATCGACTACGACTGGTGCATCGGTTGTCGTTACTGCGAGGCGGCATGCCCGTACTGGGCGCGGCGTTTCAACTTCTCGAAGCCGAGCATCCCCAGGGACAAGCTCAATCCCGACATGTCGTATCTCTCCAATCGCCCGCGCCAGAAGGGCGTGATGGAGAAGTGCCACTTCTGTCTGCATCGCACTCGCCAGGGACGCATGCCGGCGTGCCTGGAGGTCTGCCCGACCGGCGCTCGCAAGTTCGGCAACGTGCTGGATCCCAACTCGGAGGTCTCGCAGATCCTCAAAACCAAGCGCGTGTTCGTGCTCAAGGCCGAGGTCGGCACGCTGCCACGCTTCTTCTACTACTTCGACGAGCGTGATCCCTACGTCGCTCCCGAGAGAAACCTCGAAGGAGCACTATCGTGAGAGAGTACGGGCGATTCCTCTTCCGTTGCTTCCGACTGAGCTTCCACGGCGACTGGAAGTACTACGCCTGGATGCTCGTGCTGACCGTGATCTCGCTGATCGGCCTCAACGCGTACGCCAAGCAGCTCGTCCACGGGCTGGCGACCACCGGCATGACGGACCAGGTCTCCTGGGGTCTCTACATCGCGAACTTCACGTTCCTCGTGGGCGTCGCCGCCGCGGCGGTCATGCTCGTGATACCTGTGTATATCTATAAGAGACACGAGCTCCACGACCTGGTGATCTTCGGGGAGCTGCTGGCCGTGGCATCGATCGTCATGTGCCTGCTGTTCGTGACGGTCGATCTCGGTCGACCGGATCGCTTCCACCACCTGTTCCTGCGATTCAACTTCCCGATCTCGATGCTCACGTGGGACGTGGTGGTCCTCAACGTCTACCTGCTGCTGAACCTGCACATCTGCGGATATCTCGTGTACTGCGCCTACCGCAAGCGAGAGCCCAGCAAGGTGTTCTACATCCCGTTCGTCTTCATCGCGATCGTCTGGGCGATCTCGATCCACACGGTCACCGCGTTCCTCTACTCGGGGCTCGGCGGGCGTCCATTCTGGAACTCCGCCGTCATCGCGCCCCGCTTCATCGCCTCGGCCTTCGCGGCGGGGCCCGCGATCATCATCCTCACGCTCCAGATCCTGCGCGCCAACACGCCCTACCCGGTCACCGACAAGGCGATCCAGCTGCTGCGCAACATCGTGACGGTCGCGCTGAGCATCAACATGTTCCTGCTGGGCTCCGAGGTCTTCACCGAGTTCTACACCGGCTCCACGCACTCGGTCTCGGCACGCTACCTCTTCTTCGGGCTGCACGGGCACAACGCGCTCGTGCCCTGGATCTGGGCGGCGATCGCGCTGAACCTTGTAGCGCTCGCCATCCTCTTCACGCCCTTCAGCCGACGCCTCAAGGTGCTCAACGTCGCCTGCATCGCGCTGATCATCGGCATCTGGATCGAGAAGGGCATGGGGCTGATCATCCCGGCGTTCGTGCCCACCCCACTGGGAGAGATCGTCGAGTACACGCCCACGCTCAACGAGATCCTCGTCGGCCTCGGCATCTGGGCCTTCGGGCTGCTGCTCTACACCATCTTCGTTCGCATCACCATCCCTGTGCTCCAGGGGCGGCTGACCATAGACACGCTGTACCACACAGATCAGAACCAGGACGAGATCGTCGCGCATCGCGCATCGACCGCGTAAGGCAGGAGGTTCACACCATGAGAGCTGTCGCACGAATCACAATCACAGCATGCGCGTTTACATCGCTGGCGACCACGTCGTCGGGGCAAGCCTTCGCCCCCGCCCAGATGAGCGCACAAACCAAGAAGTGCCTCGAGTGCCACCAGGCGCTCGACCACGGCCTCTACCAGCAGTGGGGCTCGAGCAAGCACTACGGCGCCAACGTCGGCTGCTACGAGTGTCACAGCGCCGACTCGGGCGACCCCGACGGGTTCATGCACGAGGGATACAACATCTCCGTCCTGGTCACGCCGAAGGACTGCGGGCGCTGCCACACGCAGGAGGCGCACGAGTTCGCGTCATCGCACCACTCCAAGGGCGGACGCATCCTCGGCTCGCTCGACAACGTCCTCGCCGAGGTCGTCGAGGGCAATCGGGGCATGGTCACGCCAGGATTCCCCAACGGCGTCGCGGCGTCGGCGGTCAACGGGTGCTGGCAGTGCCACGGCTCGGAGGTCAAGGTCCTCGCCAACGGACGACTCGACCCCGCGACCTACCCCAATTCTGGCATCGGGCGCATCAACCCCGACGGCTCGGAGGGTGCCTGCAACGCCTGCCACGTCCGTCACGAGTTCGATATCGCGCAGGCGCGACATCCCGACACCTGCGGCAAGTGCCACATGGGACCCGACCACCCGCAGATCGAGGTCTACAACGAGTCGAAGCACGGCATCGCGTTCCGCTCGAACATCAACGAGATGAACATGAGTTCCTCCAAGTGGATCGTCGGGCAGGACTACTGGGCCGCTCCCACCTGCGCCACGTGCCACATGTCCGCAACCGAGAGCATGCCCGTCACGCACGACATCGGCATGCGCATCTCGTGGAACAACCGCCCCGCGATCTCCGTCCGCCCCGAGGTCTCGGACGCCAAGCTCGGGCTGCCGGGCAAGGACGTGCCTTGGCAGGTGCGCCGCGCGAACATGAAGAACGTGTGCATCGCCTGCCACGAGAACCAGTGGATCGACAACTTCTACGTGCAGTACGACTCGCTCATCGATCTCTACCACGAGAAGTTCGCAGAGCCTGGGCTCGAGCTCTACAACCTCGCCAAGCCGCTGATGAAGCCCGTCGCCTTCGGCAACAAGCTCGACTTCATCTGGTTCGAGCTCTGGCACCACGAGGGCAGGCGCCTCCGACACGGCGTCTCCATGATGGGGCCCGACTACACGCACTGGCACGGCACGTACGAGGTCGCCAAGCACTTCTACACCTACTACATCCCCGAGCTCGAGAAACTCATCGAGAAGAACCTGCACTCGGACGACGAGGCCACGCGGGTCGCCGCTGAGACGCTGCAGGCGAAGCTCGAGGAGATCCTCAATTCCGAGAACCACCGCTGGTACCTGGGCAAGATGGACCCGGAGGAGGCCGCGCGTCGCAAGGCCGCTCAGGACGAGTTCAAGTCACGCTACGACAAGTGAGCCCACCGATGAGCACACGCCTGACAGAGCAGGATGGGCGCGCCTCGCTGCGAGAGCACGTCGAGACGAAGGCGCACGAGGCGCGATTGAGCCACGGGCTCTACATCGACGCCGAGGAGATCGTGCGCATGCTCAACGACGCCAGCGTGGTGCGCTATCCCGTCGGTCTTCGGTTCGACTCGTCACCGCTCGAGCCCGGTGAGTTCGCGTGGGCGATGCCTCTGGGGGATCATCCCTCCGAGGGATTCTGCCTCTTCGTGCACGAGTGGTTCGAGTCGCAGCCGGAGGCATGGGCGCTGCTCATCGCCTACCACATCCCTTCCATCAACTACGGCGAGATCGTCTCGCACGACGAGGCCGAGCTCTACGGTGCCACGCTCCTGGGCATGAGCACCGAGGAGTACTACCGCGCGCTGTGCGAGCTGACTGATTCCATCCCGGAGGTGCGCACATGAGACCCGTCGGTTACCCGAAGCGATCACGTCTGTCACGCCTCGTCCGATTCATCGGGGGCATCCGATTTGCGGTCCCCGTGCTGATGCTCGTCGCGCTGGCGCTCGCCTGGGGCACGTGGATCGAGTCGACCAGCAACGCGGACGAGGCGGGGCGCCTCGTCTACGGATCGTGGTGGTTCATCACCCTCATGGTGCTCGTCTGCGCCAGCCTGGTGATCTCCGTGCTGCTGCGCTGGCCCTGGCGTCGTAAGCATGTCGGCTTCATCGTCGTGCACGCCAGCCTCGTACTGCTGATCGCCTCGTCGTTCTTGTCTTTCTTCACACGCATCGAGGGCCAGATCCAGCTCGCCGAGGGCGAGCGCGCCAACGAGCTGCAGACAAACGCTCGCCAGATCGAGATGCTCCGTCACGAGAACGGGCAGTTCTTCCACGTCGGGGCGGCGCCGCTGGCCCCGTTCGCGCAGGTCAGGATCAATGGCCTGTCGCTGCGCGTGACCGAGCAATGGGCGAACACCGCGGAGGAGTTCGCGGTGACCAACGACGGCATCAACCCGCTCCACGCCGTCGAGGTGATGGCAGCGAGCGGCGAGACGTACTGGATCGGACAGAGCCAGCCCGGCAGCGAGCCGGAGTTCATGGAGGGCGTGTTCGTTCGCGTGCTGCCTGAGGGCGTGACGCACGAGTCGCCAGAGTTCCACGATGGTCACGCGCACTTCCCGCTTGTGTTTTTTGAGCTCATCGACGGGTCGCCCTCCATCGTTGTCTTTGGCGACGAGACCTCGAACGAGCGCATCGAGCACGACGGCGAGTGGCCCTGGCACATCGACTCACAACTCGCGGGTGCCCTGCACGTGATGCGACAGCTCGATCACGCCAGGGGCTCCAACACGCTGATCGAGGCACCGGAGAGCGAGAACAACAGACCCGCACTCGTCGTCGAGTACGAGGACCACGGGCACACCCAGCGCGTCGTCCTGCCGTGGGGACAGGGTGTCCCGGTGCAGGTCGGCGATGACGTCCGCATCCTGCGTTACGCCCCCGTGCTGCGCCCGCTTCCCTTCGGCATCGAGCTGGCAGACTTCCGCAAGATCGACTATCCCGGCACGGACAACGCGATGGCGTATGAGTCGGACGTCGTGTTCTCGATCGACGACACGCAGACCGAGACCACCATCTGGATGAATCATCCGCTCGAGCACGAGGGGTGGAAGGTCTACCAAGCGGGCTTCGTCGGTGACGCGATCTCCGTCTTCCAGGTGACGCGCGATCCCGGGCTCACTCCAACGTACATCGCGTGCGTCACGCTCTGCGTCGGCATCGTGGTCACGTTCTACTCCCGCTCACTCTCGCGAGGACACCCGGGGATACCCGCGCCGTTCTCCGAAACATCGAAACAGATAGGTGAAAATCATGCGAGCGTTGATGATCGTCCTCATCGCGACACTCGGGTGGTCGCTGGCGTCACAGGCACAGAGTCAGGACAGCCTGCGCACACTCAAGAGCCTGCCCATACAGCACCAGGGACGCGTCATGCCCCTGGACACGCACGCGCGAAGGGTCGCGGTGCAGCTGACAGGACGCACGAGCTGGTCTGAGACACGAGGCCCGGAGGCGTTCGCCGGTCGGCAGCCCATCGAGCTGCTGGGCGATCTCATGTTCCGCGCAGGGACGCTCATGCAGCGCGAGCTGATCCGTATCGAGCGGCGCCCGCTCAAAGAGCGTGTCGGTCTCGATCCGACACGACGCTTCTTCACGCCCCAGGAGCTGCTGGTCAACGATGGGCTCCGTGAGGTCGCCATGGAGTTCCAGAGCCGACGCGCGACGGACGCCAAGGCGCGACCCTCGAAGGACGAACGAGCGGCACTCGAGTCGCAGCAATCACTGTCGCTCTTCATGTCGTTTGTCGACCAGGTGCCACTTGCGCTCGTGCCGAGTGACGACGAGTTCCTGTCGGTGAGCGCCGCCATCGCATCCCCCGGCACCGAGGACGTCCAGCACGCACTACGCGACCTGCGTTCGACCTGGGGGAGCGACAGCGTCGGCGGCGACATCGCGTCGCTCGCGTCGATCGTGCACGAATCACCCGCGTACACCGACACGCTCCGCAAGACGGTCGAGCTCGAGGTCTTCTACAACGATCACAACCCGTGGCGATGGGGCGCCATCGCGTCCGCGCTGTCACTGCTCATGCTCGGCATGGCATGGCTCACGCGCTGGAAGATCACATACGCGCTCGCGGGCCTGCTCATCGCCTGGTGCGTTGTCGAGCAGACGCTCGGGCTGGGGCTCCGCATCGCGATTCTCGATCGCGCGCCCGTCTCGAACACATACGAGGCGCTCCTCTGGATCGGGCTTGTCTCGATCGTTGTCGGGCTCGTCGCGCAGGCGATCAACCGCAGGAGCTGGTACCTGGCCGCCGCCATGGGCGCGTCCACCATCGCGCTGCTCTTCGCCATGCTCGTGCCGCTGTCTGACCAGACCAACACGCTCCCCGCGGTGCTGCGCTCCAACTACTGGCTCATCTTGCACGTGCTGACGATCGTTGCCTCCTACGGCGCGTTCCTGTTGGCGGCCGTGCTCGGGCACATGTACTTCATCCAGAAGCTGATCGCACGCAGGCGTCCGGCCGCGGGCCCCTCGCGACTGGTCGTCCAGGTCTATCGCGTCATGCAACTCGGGCTTGTGCTGCTGACCGTGGGCACGATCCTGGGCGGCGTATGGGCCGCCGACTCGTGGGGTCGATTCTGGGGCTGGGACCCGAAGGAGACCTGGTCCCTCATCTCGATCATCGTGTACTTCGCGCTCATCCACGCACGCTACGTCGGGTGGCTCCGCGACGCCGGGCTCGCCGTGTCCGCCATCATCGGCTTCCTCGCAATCGTGTGGACGTTCTACGGCGTCAACTACGTGATGGCCTCGGGATTGCACTCGTACGGATTCGGATCCGGCGGCGAGGTCTACGTCGGCGCGTGGGCGATCTTCGAGATCGTCTTCGTCGTTGGCGCGCTGCTGCTGACCCGCGACCGCTCCACGCCAGCGGGCAGCCTGTCGAACGCGTCGTCGATCCGCCATGTGGTGACCACATAACCGTCATGCATTCGACCGGATACCCAATCGATCAGCGGAATACAGGAGAGACCACATGCATCTCGCATCGATCACATCCATCACCCTCATCGCACTGCTGACACAGTCCGCGGGCGCTGACGTGTCCATCACGGACGCGTCGCTCGCGTTCAGCGTGCAGGATGAAGAAGAGAAAAACAGCACCATCGCCGACGCGCTCATGGACGGCACCATCCACTTCAACAACCGGTTGCGTTTCGAGTACGTCGATCTGGACGGAACCGACACCGCCACCGCGCTGACCAACCGCCTCCGTCTGGGATACGAAACGGCAACGTACGAGAATCTCAGCGCCTTCATCGAGATGGAGAACGTCTCCACACCGACCGAGAGCCGCTACTTCGTGCCCGCCACGGGGCAGGGCGATCCGTCACGAGCCCCCGTCGCCGACCCAGAGGGCACAGAGGTGAACCAGGCGTACGGACGATTCGCGACCGACTCGCTCAACGACTCCGGGACGTCGCTGGATCTCAAGGCGGGGCGTCAGCGGATCATCCTCGACGACTCACGCTTCGTCGGCAACGTGGGCTGGCGTCAGTTCGAGCAGACTTACGACGCCGTCCGCATCCAGTCGAACCTCGGCACCGAGAAACTCCAGGCCAGCTACGCCTACATCTGGCACGTCCAGCGCATCTTCGGGCCGGACGGCGCAAACTGGGACTCCGACTCGCATCTTGTCAATCTCTCTTACGACGCAGCCCCCGAGGTAAAGATCACACCCTTCGCCTACCTGCTCGATTTCCGAGACGAGTCCACCGCCAACAGCGTCAACACCTTCGGCGTGCGTCTCAACGGCAGGCTGATCGACGAGGAGTCCGACGACGCCAGTATCAGCCTCGACTACGAGGCCACCTACGCGCACCAGCAGGATGGCGACTCAAACGGTGTCGACTTCGACACCCAGTTCATCGGTGGCCAGATCAAGCTCTCGCAGAAGGACACCGGCTCTGTCACCGCCGGCTATCAGCTCCTGGGCAGTGATAGCGGCACGTTCGGCTTCCGCTTCCCCTTCGGCACCAACCACAAGTTCCAGGGTTTCGCCGACCAGTTCCTCATCACGCCCCCCACAGGTCTGCAGGATCTTTATGTAACCGGCGCCGTCGACCTGGGCGACGGCCTCGTGCCCTACGCCACGTACCACCTGTTCTGGTCCGACACGGGCTCCGTGGATCAGGGCTACGAGATCGACTTCGGCGCCAGCAAGAAGCTCTCTGCGAACTGGTCCGTCACCCTCAAGGCAGCGATCTTCGACGGGCACGCCGGCCTCGCCGACACGACGAAGTTCTGGGTCCAGACAACCTTCAGCTTCTGAGAACGTCGAGCAATCACATCCACAAGCCCGGGCCGTCGTGGGGGCGCCCGGGCTTTTCTCTTGATCAGCTCACTCGATGCCAAGACGCTCGTGCATCTTCTCCAGCGAGACGCCCCGTGTCTCCGGCATCCAGAAGACCACCCATACCAATTGCAGCACCATCATCAGCGCGTAGAACGTGAAGATGTGCCCGCCCGACTGCGCCGCGATCATCGGGAACGTCTGTGAGATCGCCGCCGCCATCACCCAGTGTGTCAACGATCCCAGCGCCTGCCCGCGCGCCCGCACCGGCGTGGGGAAGATCTCCGACAGGAAGACCCAGATCACGGCGCCCTGCCCGAACGCGTGCGCCGCGATGAACGCGACCAGCCCGACCAACACCGTTGACGACCCCAGCGACGAGAACGTCTGCTCACCCTCAGCAGTCGTCGAGCCCTGTGTGTAAAACGCCCACGCAATGGCCGACAGCGAGAGGATGTACCCAATCGAGCCAACGAGCATCAGCTTCTTGCGTCCGATCAGATCGATCACCGCGATCGCCGCCATCGTTGTGACGAGATTCACCAGCCCAATGCCAACGCTGTTGAGCAGCGCGCTCTGCTCGCCGAGTCCCGCACTCTTGAAGATCGTCGGGGCGTAGTACAGCACAGCGTTGATGCCCGAGAGCTGATTGAACATCGCGATCACGATCGCCAGCGTGATCGGCACGCGATATCTGCCCCTGAAGAAGGGCTCTCGGAGATTGTGCTTCTCGGTGCGGATAGCATCTCGCAGCGTCTCGAGCTGGTCGTCGATCTCGCCCTCCTGCGTGCCGAGCCGGGCGAGTGTCGCTCGCGCAGAATCATCCTGCCCGACACCGACGAGCCAGCGTGGTGATCGTGGCGCGACAACGAGCAAGAGCAGATACGCAAGAGCCGGCAGCGCCTCGACACCGAACATCACACGCCATTGCGTGTCGCCCAGCCCTGCCAGTGCCACCAGATAGTTCGACAAGAACGCCAGCAGAATGCCCAGCACGATGTTGAACTGCGCCAGCGCCACTAAGCGTCCGCGCATGTGCGCCGGCGATATCTCCGCGATGTACATCGGCGCCACGACCGAGGCGCCCCCGATGCCCAACCCCCCGAGCACACGGAATGCCAGCAGCGAGTACCAATCCCACGCCAGCGCGCACCCGATGGCCGAGACGAGAAAGAGCACCGCCAGCACGAACATCATCGCGCGTCTCCCCCACACGTCCGCGGGTCGTCCGACCGCGATGGCGCCGATGATCGTGCCGATCAGTGCGCTGGCGGTCGTGAAACCCTTCTCCGCCGGGCTCAGCGCGAAGAGTTCCTCGAGCGTGTCGATCGTGCCCGAGATAACCGCGGTATCGAAGCCAAACAGCAGCCCCCCGAGCGCCGCGATGATGCTCGATCTGACCAGGTACACGTTCGTCGTCATGGGCTCGACCTCCTGCTCACGAGGCTGGTAGTGTACGCGCTGATCTTGTGTGTCACCCGTTGGTCTTACCTCGATTGGATCACCCATGCAATACGCACGCACGCCAGCCCGCGTCTCTATCCTCCTGCTGAGCCTCCTCATCCGCACGCACGCGTCGGGACAGGACGCCATCCCATCACCAGAAAACGCGGCGCAGCGCCTCACACGATCCGACACGCCCGCGCGCGATCTGTCCGACCCCTCGCAGCGCGCGCTCTACGCCGTGGCCTACGCGCACCTGGACACGCAGTGGCGCTGGGACTTCGTCACGACGATCGATGAGTACATCCGCTCGACACTCGTCGACAACTTCGAGCTGCTCGATGCCCACCCCGAATACGTCTTCAACTTCACCGGCTCGGTGCGTTATGAGATGATGCGCGAGTACTACCCCGAGCTCTACGAGCGACTCAAGGAGTACATCGCCCGGGGACGCTGGCACGTCTCGGGATCCTCCGTCGACGAGGGCGACGTCAACGTGCCCTCGCCCGAGTCGATCATCCGACAGGTGCTCTACGGCAATCTCTTCTTCGAACGCGAGTTTGGAAAGACCAGCAACGACTTTATGCTCCCCGACTGCTTCGGTTTCCCCGCGAGCCTGCCGTCGATCTGGGCGCACTGCGGGCTGCTCGGATTCTCGACGCAGAAACTCACCTGGGGCTCGGCCGTCGGCATCCCCTTCGAAATCGGCATCTGGGAAGGACCCAATGGCGACTCCATCATCGCCGCCCTCGACCCGGGCCCGTACGTCGGCGCCATCGAGGGACGCGTCGACACAAACCAGCAGTGGGCGCAACGCATCGAGGACAACGGCACACTCTTTGGCGTCTGGGCCGACTACCACTACTACGGCACGGGCGACCAGGGCGGCGCGCCCGCCCAGGATGCCGTCGCCAACTACTCGTCGAGCTCGACACGCACGGACGGACTCTTCGATCTCGTCCTTGGCTCCTCAGGCTCGATGTACGAGGACATCACACCCGAGCAGCGTGCGCGCCTGCCCCGCTACAAGGGCGACATGCTCCTGACCGAGCACTCCGCAGGCACGCTCACGTCACAGTCGTACATGAAACGCTGGAACCGCCAGGCCGAGCAGCTCGCCGACAGCGCCGAGCGCGCCGCCACCATGGCGTGGGCGACCGCTGGCGATCCCTATCCACGCGAGAAGCTCGAACGCTCGTGGGTCCGCGTGCTGGCCAACCAGATGCACGACATCCTCCCCGGCACGAGCATCCCGCGCGCCTACCGCTACTCCTGGAACGACGAGATCGTCGCGATGAACGGATTCGCCGACGTGCTCACGAGGGCCATCGGCGCCGCCAGTGCGCAGCTCGACACACGAGTCGAGGGCACGCCGCTGGTCGTGTTCAACCCGCTCACCATCGCGCGCCAGGACGTCGTCGAGGCAACGGTCGAGATGGCGAATGCTCGGCACGTGCGTGTGTTCGATGCGAGAGGCAACGAGGTCCCAAGCCAGCAGCTCGCTCGCGACGGGAGCGCCATCTCGATTCTCTTCCTGGCCAGCGTCGAGCCCAACAGCCTGACCGTCTTCGACGTCCGCTCCTCAGACTCGCCATTCGACGATCAGAATGGGCCGATGGTCGGCCCGTCGTATATCGAGAACGAACGCTACAAAGTCGAGCTCAACAGCGCTGGCGACATCGAGCGCATCTACGACAAGCGTGAGCAGGAGGAGATCCTCTCCTCGCCATCCCAGCTCGTCTTCACTCACGAGACACCCCGGAGCTGGCCCGCGTGGAACATGGACTGGGCCGATCGCATCAAGGAGCCGCTGGGGGTGGTCGATGGCACGCCCGTCGTCCGCATCGTCGAGCGCGGCCCCATCCGCGCACGACTCGAGATCACGCGACAAGCGCGCAACTCCCGCTTCATACAGCAGATCGTTCTCGCGCGTCAGGGCGCCGGGCACATCGTCGAAGTCGACAACGAGATCGACTGGCAATCTTCTGGTGTCGCGCTCCGCGCGTCCTTCCCCCTGAGCATCAGCAACCCGAACGCGACCTACAACTGGGGGCTGGGCACCATCGAGCGGGGCAACATCGAGCCGAAGCGCTACGAGGTCCCCTCCCACGGGTGGTTCAATCTCACCGACACGTCGGACGATTACTCAGTCACCATCCTCGAGGACAGCAAGTTCGGGTCCGACAAGCCCACGGACGACATGCTGCGCCTGACCCTGCTCTATTCCCCCGGCGTGCGCAACTGGTACATGGATCAGCACTCGCAGGACTGGGGGCTCCACGAGATGCGCTACGCCGTCGCGGGACACGCCGGAGACTGGCGCGACGCACGCGCCGAGTGGCTCGCCAGACGCTTCAACCAGCCGCTGCGCGCATTCAGCGTGCCGCAGCACGACGGACCGCTCGGCAGATCCTTCTCGCTGGCGTCATCCAGCACACCCCAGATCGACATCCGCGCCATCAAGCTCTCCGAGCGCCGTGACAGCGTGATCATCAGGGTGCAGGAGCTCTGGGGACAGAACGCGCAAGACGCCCGCATCAATCTCTCGACAGACGCGCTGTCGGCGCACGAGGTCGACGGCCAGGAGCGTCGTCTCGCGCCCGCCCAGCTCGATGGAAACTCGATCGTGCTCGAGATGTCCCCCTACGCCATCCGATCCTTCGAGATCGAGCTCGAGCCGCGCCAGGCCCCTGACGCCAACGAGACCATCCTCCACGTCGACCTACCCTTCAACATCGATGTCTTCTCGACAGACGACAATCGCAACGACGGCTCCATGGACATGCTGGGGCGCACCTATCCCGCCGAGATGTTGCCCGACACCATCCACGACCACGGCGTCTCCTTCACGCTGGAGAGCACCGATCCTTCCGAACCGAACGCCCTCGAGGCGCGAGGGCAGAGCATCGTCCTCTCCGATGGCGACTGGGACACGCTCCATCTGCTCGTGGCCGCGCAGGACGACATCGACACCACGATCGGGCTCGGCAGCGTGCAGCACAACGCGCACGTGCAGTCCTGGACCGGCTTCGTGGGCCAATGGGATGATCGCGTGTGGGACCGCAAGTTCCCCAAGGTCGACCACAAGGGCGAGGGGCGCGTCACCGCCATCGTCCCCGGTTTTGTCAAGCGCGCTCCCATCACATGGTTCGCCACGCATCGCCACGACACAGATCGTGGCAACGAGGCCTACACGTTTTCCTACATCTACCGTCTCTCGATACCACGAGTGGGCAGTGCGCGCACGCTCCACCTGCCACACGACGAGCGTCTGCGCGTCTTCGCAGCCACTCTCGCGCACTCCGCTACCCGCACCGCGTCACCCGCCAGCCCGCTCTACGACACACTCGAGGGGCGATCGGTCATCCCGCTGCGCCACTCCTACGACATCGAAGAGACGAGAATCTTCACCGGCATCGAGCCCCTCGCCATGACGACCTCGGACCGGGAGCGCCGGTTCGAGCTGCTGTCCATCGGCGCGCCAAACGAGCACGACGATCTCGCACCGGAAGCCCGCTTCGTGGGCGTGGATCCCTCGGGCCGGTTCCCGCCCCACCACATGTCGGGCGTGCAGGACGGCGTCCTCGTACGACTGAACGACACCCTCGTTGGCGCCAATCACGACGACACCAGTCGCTCGGTGTGGTACGACAACGAGGGCAGATTCACGCTGGACCTGGGCTCTCCACAGAGAGTCCGCGCCATCAGGACGTACTCCTGGCATCGCGCCAATCGCGCACCCCAACTCCTCTCGGTCTGGGGATCCAGCACCCAGGAGATGCCCGACCCATCCTTCAGGACCGCGTCAGACTCAGATTGGGAGCTGCTCGGGGTGGTCGACACCCGATCGCTCGGCGATGGCGACATCCACGCTTCGCTCATCGGATCACGCGAGGGCGAGTCGCTGCCCCCCTTCCGCCACCTGCTCTGGATCATGGAGGACGTTGGCGAGGGCACGTTCCTCCAGGAGATAGACATCGAGCTCGAGGACGCGCCGTGAGCACACGCATCCTCACCTTCCTGATCCTGCTCATCATCCTGTGCGCACCACGCACGCACGCCCACCCCATGCTCGTCCGCCAGGGAACGATCACCTGGATCGATGACACACTCGCCATCGAGTTCGACGCCCACGCTCTGACGATCGACGACCCGCACTCGCTGCTCGACGCCTTCGTGCTGCTCAACGAGAACGGAGACGCAGCGGCGCCCCTCGACGCAACACTCGAGGGGAATTCCGAAACCGCGCGCGTGGCCTATTCCATCGAGGGGGACACTCTCGCGCTGAGGCTCGATCCCCACACGACAATCTCGCGTCACCGGATGCAGCTCCAGCTGCTTCGCCACGATCTCTCCGGAGGCTCCAGCACCCACCGGCTGACAACCGGCGCGAACACCATCGTCCTCACGCGATCATCACACAACCAACCCGCCCGCTCGTCATCGCATATGCCGAGCATCTCAACCCACGCGAACAACGGAGCCATCGCGATCGAGGTGCGCGTACCCGCGCGTCTCCTCTCGCACTGGACGCGGTTCCACGACGCGCTGCGAGGCGATCTCATCGATCCTGACTTCGTCGATACACACGCGTCGGATCTGCGCCAGTGGCTCCGACAGAACCTGACTATAGAGTCTCACGGACACACGCACGCACAACCATCCGACATCACACTCTCCCTGCGCACCACGTCCGGACGCTCACCTGTACGCACATCCGCGATCGACCTGACGCACGTCATCTGGACGTCATCGATCACCCCGGACTGCGAGTGCGAGTCGCTCACCCTCCGCTGGAACGGCTTCTCCCCGAGCGTGCGGCGAGCCCACCTCCGAGCACAGTCCTCGGCACGCTGGCGCCCGCTCAATCCGACGCAGGACTCGTGGGAAGTCTCGATCACGAGCAGGCCCGAGTCGCGTGAGTAAGCACTGCGCCGACTCACCCTCTCCTCTGGTATCTTCTTGACGCATGTCGGTCACGCTCGCGTCATTCATCCTGTACACGCTCCTGATCGTGGGCGTTGGGCTCTACGCCTCGAAGTTCGCACGTGACTCCGACGAGGACTACTTCCTCGCAGGGCGCACGCTCGGCCCTTGGCTGGCAGCACTCTCGTCGTGCGCGTCGGGCTCCAGCGGGTGGGTCACCATCGGGCTCGTCGGTCTCGGATTCTCGTCCGGCGCGATGGCCTACTGGCTCATCCCGGGCGTGCTCCTGGGCATCGCGTTCAACTGGTTCGTCCTCGCCGGCCCCATGCGCAGACGAGCCGAGGAACTCAACGCGCTGACCATCCCCGACCTGATGGCCCTCCACTTCCGCGAGCGTGTGCCCGTGCTCCGGATCCTGTGCGTGATCGTCATCCTCAGCTCGATGCTTATGTACGTCGCCGCGCAGCTCGCCGCCGCCGGCGAGGCGTTCGTCGCCGGGTTCGATGACGTCAAGGGGTGGATCGGCGTCGTCCTCGGCGGTGTCATCGTGCTCGCGTACACGGTCCTCGGTGGATTCCGCGCCGCGTGCTGGACCGACTTCGTCCAGGCTATCCTCATGCTCGTCGCCGTCCTCGGCACACCGCTGATCCTGCTTTACGAGATCGGCGGATTCGCGGGCGTCTCGCAATCGCTGCAGCAAGCCGACACGAATCTGCTGACGCTCATGCCTGATGCCACCGGGCTCGCGCTCGTCGGGTTCCTCCTGGGCAGCGCCGCGCTCGGCGTCAATTTTGGCTACCCCGGGCAGCCTCATGTCCTCGTGCGCTTCATGGCTATGCGCGATGAGCGCGAGGCGAGAAAAGCCGGTGCCATCTCGATCACCTGGGTCATCCTCACCTACCTCGGCGCCGTGTCGACCGGCCTGCTCGTGCGCGCCATGGCAGAGGGAGGCACCGACTGGGCGACCACGCTACTCAACCCACAAGAAGGCGACTCTGAAGTCGCGCTCGTCGTCGCCGCGATGAACCTGCTCCCTGGCGTGCTCTCAGGCCTCGTGCTCGCGGCGATACTCGCCGCCATTGCCTCGACCGCCGACAGCCAACTCGTCGTCGCCGCCAGCTCCGTCGCCAACGACCTCTACGCCAGACTCGTCGAGCGCTCAGGCAAGCGCGCGCACACGATCATTAACAGAGCCGTGCTCTTCACGCTCGGTGTCGGCGCCGTGCTTATGGTGCTCAACGAGAACATCAGCGTGTACAACTATGTTCTGACCTACGGCTGGGCGATGCTCGGCGCCTCCTTCGCCCCCCAGCTGGCGCTCATGCTCCTCTGGCGCCGGGCCTCCTATGCCGGCGCCGTCGCAGGCATGCTCACAGGCTTCTCGCTCGTGCTCATCTGGCCACCGCTGAACCAGTGGCTCATCGATGAACAGATCATCACCGTCACGTTCTACAACCTGACCGTGGCCTCTCTCTGCGCACTGGCAGTGAACGTTGCGTTCTCGCTGGTGATGCCCACCCCCACCCGACCCGACCGAATACTCGACGGGCCGGACTCGTGAGCGACACGCCATCCTCTCACCACGCACCCTGGCGCATCAGCGTTGACACGGGAGGCACGTTCACGGACTGTGTCGCTCGCGCCCCCGATGGAGCACGATTCTCCACCAAGATCCTCAGCTCCGGCTGCCTGCGCGTGCGCGCACGCCCCACCAACGCCACGGAGATGAGCCTCGAGGGATTCGAGCACGACCCGGGCACGCTCGTGGGCATGCGCATGAAAGCTTCGGATGGCTCCGAGGCCACGATCACGGGTCTCGCCAGCAACAGGCGCATCCTGCTCGATGCGCCCATCCTCCCCAGCTCGAGCGAGTGCGTGGTCGACATCTCGACCGGAGAGCCATCACCCGTCCTCGCCTCCCGCCTCCTCACCGGAACGCCACCCGGAGCACGGTTCCCCGATATCGAGCTCCGGGTCGCAACGACCCGCGCAACGAACGCACTGCTGGAGCGCTCATACCCGCGCACGGCCCTCTTCGTCACAACAGGCTTCGCGGACATGCTCCGCATCGGCACGCAGCAGCGTCCCGAGCTGTTCACGCTGGACATCATCAAGCCCGAGCCAATCACGCAGCTCGTGTACGAGCTCGACGCCCGTCTCGACTCGCACGCCAACGTGGTCGACACCCCCGCCGACGAGCACGTCCGAGACGCCGCCAACAGAGCACTCGACGACGGCGCAACAGTCGCGGCAATCGCCCTCATGCACAGCTGGAAGGATCCCTCGCAGGAAGAGCGCGTGTGCGCCGCACTCCTTGATGCCGGCTTCGAAATCGCGATCACCTCAGCGTCCGTTGCGCCCCGAATCGGGTACCTCAGCCGTGCCAGCACCGCCGCGCTCGAGGCCGCGCTCACGCCCGTCATGGGCGCCTACATCAGCGACATCCGCGCAGCGATGCCCGACACGAGTGTCCTCGTGACAACCAGCACCGGCGGGCTCGTCGACGCGGAGCGATTCCACCCGGTCGATGGGCTGCTCTCGGGCCCCGCCGGCGGTGTCATGGGCGCCTCGCACGTCGCCAGCATCGAGGGACACACCGCCGTGATCGGGCTCGACATGGGGGGCACCAGCGCCGACATCGTCCGCATCGAGCATCGCGCAGAAGAACGCGCCTCCCACACGATCGACAACATAAAGATCGCGAGGCCCGCCCTTGCTATCGAAACCATCGCCGCGGGGGGCGGGTCGATCTGCGAGATCAGAGACCGGCGCCCAACAGTCGGACCATCCAGTGCCGGCGCCGATCCTGGCCCGGCCTGCTACGGGCGGGGCGGCCCCCTGACGCTCACCGACGTGAACCTCCTCCTCGGACGCTTCGACGAGTCACGCTTCACCATCCCCATCGAGCGTCAGCCGGCGCAGCGCGCACTCGACGCGGTCCATCGGGAATACATCAACGCCACCGGCGAGCACATCGAGCAGGCCGACCTGCTCGAGAGCTTTCTCACCCTCGCCAACACACGCATGGCGAGTGCCATCCAGAAGATCTCCACGCATCGAGGCATCGACCCATCCACCCACGCGCTTGTCGCGTTCGGGGGCGCCGCACCCCAGCACGCGTGCGATGTCGCGCAGCAGCTGGATATCGCGACAGTCATCGTCCCATCCCAGGCCAGCCTCCTCAGCGCCGTGGGTGTCGAGTCCTCGCGGCGCACGATCGAGCACGAGCGCACGCTGCTGATCGACATGCCCGACGAGGACGAGATACTCCGCGCACACCTGCAAGAACTCGAGCACGAGTGCACCCAGTCACTGCATCACCAGACGAGCGACACACAGCACTGGACCTTCGAGCGCACACTGACACTGCGCTACAAAGGGCAGGATGAGGAGCACGAGGTCTCCTACACATCACCCCAGGACGCACGAGAGCGTTTCATCGCGCGATATCGCGACATCTACGAGCACTCACCCATCAACCGTGCGATCGAGCTCGTGCGCATCCGCGCGCGAGCGACAGAGACCAATCGCGCCCAGCCAGAGCCGCAAGACTCAGCCCAGCACGCGCACACAGCAACCCACCACCCGCCCGGCACGATAGCCCGCGACTCACTGCACCCAGGCGACACCATCTCCGTTCCATCGCTCATCGTGGACACGTCAACCACAACAGCCGTACCACGCGCGTGGAGCGCGCGTGTCTCCACCACGGGCGCACTCGTGCTCACCCACGAGCATCAGGTAGAACAATCAACTCCCCGATCGCACGGGCACACGTCGTTCGACAGAGAGATCCTCATCCACAGGATGAGCGTCATCGCGGAAGAGATGGGCGAGTCGCTCAGACGCACCGCAGCGAGCGTGAACGTCAAGGAACGACGCGACTACTCCTGCGGCGTGCTCGACAACGAGGGACGCCTCGTGGCCAGCGCACCACACATGCCCGTGCATCTCGGCGCGCTCGGGTTCTGCGTGCGGCGCGTCGCCGAGGCACTCGGGCCGCCAGCGCCGGGCGACGTCTGGATCACGAACCACCCCGCCTTCGGCGGCTCCCACCTGCCCGACATCACACTCATCAAGCCCGTCTTCGACGCGAACGAAACCCATCTCGGCTACGTCGCCTCCCGAGCGCACCACGCCGAGATCGGCGGAACATCACCGGGCTCGATGCCTCCCGACGCCACCTCGCTCGATCAGGAGGGCGTCGTCATCCCCGCGATGCGCCTCGCCGACGCCTCGGCTGTGCACACGGATCAGCTCGAACGCATGCTCCGCGAGGCCCTCCACCCGTCACGCGCGCCCTCGGAGAACATCGCGGACGTCGGCGCCGCGCTGGCGTCCGCCAACCTGGCATCCGCCCGACTCGCGCGTCTGGGCGACGAATCGGGCGCCGAGCCCACATCTCACGCGATGCGCTGGATCATCGATCACACAGAAGATCTCGTGCGGAGCGCACTGACCCGCCTCGTTCCCAGCGGCGCGACCGCGCTCGAGACACTCGACGACGGAACCTCGATCCACGTCGCGATCACCCGCCACGACGACCGCTGGCTCGTGGACTTCGAGGGCACCTCGCCCCAGCACCCATCGAACCTCAACGCGCCGCTCTGCGTGACCCGAAGCGCGGTGGCCTACGTCCTGCGCCTGCTGCTCGATCGCGCGGTGCCGCTCAACGACGGCCTGCTCGCACCCCTCGACATCAGGGTTCCAGAGGGATGCTTCCTGAATCCCATCTTCAACGACGACCCCGCGCGATGCCCAGCCGTCGCCGCCGGCAACGTCGAGACCAGCCAACGCGTAACCGACACGCTCCTGAAGGCGCTGGAACTCTGCGCCTGCAGCCAGGGCACAATGAACAACCTCCTCATCGGCAACGACTCGTTCGGGTACTACGAGACAATCTGCGGCGGTTCCGGGGCCACCCCGATCGCACCCGGCGCCGACGCCGTGCACACGCACATGACCAACACCGCCATCACCGACGCCGAGATCCTCGAGCATCGATACCCCATGCGCCTCGAGCGATTCACCATCAGACCGCACTCGGGCGGCGCAGGTACACACAGGGGTGGCGATGGCGTGGTGCGCGCCATCACGCTCCTCGAGGACGCCCAGGTCAGCATCAACGCGCAGCATCGCGAGTCAGGCCCCTACGCTCTGGGTGGAGCATCAGACGGAAAACCCGGGGAGCAACGCATCCGACATCAGGACGCCTCGCACACACCACTCGAGGGCAGGTGCTCCGTCCGCGTGCGAGCGGGCGACACCATCGAGATCGAGACCCCCGGGGGCGGGGGCTGCTCGAGCACCACCTGACGCTCTCTATCCACCCCGCCCAAACGCCAAGAGACCCCATTGAAGAACAGTTTATTTCCAAGCGATGCGGCCATCTCAAAGGTACTTCTGAGATCGGGCATATGGCATCATTCTACAGGTCCATACAACGATGCTGCGGAGCAGATCACGAATGAGATCGACATGATAATCATACGAGTTTGGGCACGTCATCCCCACCCGCGAGATCCTTCCCAGGTGCGGTGATAGAGGCCACGAGCTGTATTACTACGTCACCGCCGCATTTACACCGCGTTCGTAACCCATGCTCAGCACCACTCGCGCGTCATGGGAATGCACTCGAACGACCCGTTTTTTGCGCTTTGAGGCCCATTTGGTCATGCACTACTTCTTCTTCGCGTACACAGACGAGGCATGGAATCTGCCAATTCCTCCGATTGATGGGCATGTACTTCAAGAATGGCTGCTACGAGCACCACTTCGAAAAAGTAAATCTGAGGTGTTGACATAGGGAGCTACAATATGTGTAGCAGTTAGGAGGTGCGGCCATGAGAGCCTTAATGCACCCCAGCCCCGCGTCCTGTCCTGGGTAGCTCCCAGGCCGAATCGAACAGCATGCAGTGGCAATGCAGACTGTTTGGGGCCCTAAGACGTCTAGGTACGGATCGATTCTGGAAGGTCCGATGCCAACACCTGGCCTGGGAGTCGTTAGCTGCGGCTTCTAGGCTTTTCTCGTCTGAACGGTAACAATTTCCCCGAATCCTGCCCGTAAATGGGACTCCAACGACACGGACTTCGGTTCAACTGCGTGTTGCATGTCGAAGTTGACTACGAAGATCAAAATCATCGGGCTCGAACACTGCGTCGACAAAAACAGCGAGCACCAGCGACTAGATTTCTTAGGCATACTCCGCTTATCTGCCACACAGATCACCTTGTCAGATGCGATATGCACCCTCTTCTTCCACTATCAGGACTACCTCGACATACCAGACTTGCTTGATGCGATGCGACTGGGTGTTTGGCATACAGCACCGAGAGTGGCCCCGCCCGAGCGTTGTACGGCGTCACGATCAACACACCGTTGGGCGACATCTCGTTTGTGACACCGTCTGCATCTGTCCACGAGGACCCGCCGCCAGGCAGCAGACGCTGTGAGTCAGGCACAGTGGCACGCGCACAAAACTCCCACATTCGACTTGTGCATAAGCACGAAATCCGCGAAACTACCCCGTTAGCCATGATGAAGGAGGTATGTCGCTGTGTCATCTGATCTTATTGAACATCTTGTCGGGGGACATCCACTCAAATCCGATACCGGCAATTCCCATCCGGTCATAAACCCAGCAAGCGACAGCCCCCTCGCCCGCACACCATTGGATGATGTCTCCGCCGTCGATGCCGCCGTCAAAGCCGCATCAGAAGCCTTCCCACAATGGGCCGCGACTCCCGTGGGCGATCGCATCCAGCACCTCTTCAGATACAAGCAGATCCTCGAAGAAAAAGCCTCGGACCTGGCCGACATCGTCGTCGAGGAGCACGGCAAAACCAAAGCAGAGGCACTGGGCTCGGTGCGAAGGGGCATCGATTGCGTCGAGCACGCCTGCGCCGCCCCCCTCCTCATGATGGGGCGCACGCTCCCGCAGATCGCGGTCTCATCATCCTTCTGCAGAACCGAGGACGAGGGCGGCGTCGGCATCGACTCGGCACTCGACCGTGTACCACTCGGCGTGTGCGCCGGCATCACCCCATTCAACTTCCCTGTCATGGTCCCAATGTGGATGTGGCCCATGGCGATCGCCTGTGGCAACACCTTCGTGCTCAAACCATCGGAGCGCGATCCTCTCTCAGCGATACGATCCATCGAGCTTGCGCACGAGGCCGGCATCCCCGACGGCGTGCTCAACGTCGTGCACGGCGGCGCGGACGTCGTCAACCACCTGCTCGCTCACAACGATATTCGCGCAATCTCGTTCGTGGGCTCAACCCGCGCAGGACATCACATCTACTCAACAGCCGCTGCCAACGGCAAACGCGTCCAGTGCATGTGCGGCGCCAAGAACTACTCCATCATCATGCCAGACGCCAACCAGGAGGCCGCCATCGATGGCGTGCTCGGCTCCGCGTTCGGCAACACGGGCCAGCGATGCCTCGCTGGCTCGGTGGTCGTCTGCGTCGGTGACGCCGCCGATTGGTTCATCCCCGGTCTCATCAAGGCCGCCGAGCAGATCAAGGTGGGCCCGGGCAACGAGGCCGACACCACGATGGGCCCACTGCAAGACAAGGACGCGCTCGATCGCGTGAAGCGCTACATCGACACCGGCGCCAGCGAGGGAGCCATCCTCGCGCTCGACGGACGCACGACCACACACCCCCAGAACGCCTGCTTCATCGGACCGACAATCTTCGACAACGTCACGCCCGACATGGCCATCGCCCGCGAGGAGATCTTCGGCCCCGTGCTCTCGATCCTCAAGTTCGACAGCGAGGACGAGGCCGTCGAGATCGCCAACGACACGCCCTACGGGCTGACCAACTACGTCCAGACCCAGGATGGCGAGCGCGCCAACCGCATGGCCCGCCGGCTGCGCTCGGGCATGGTCGAGATGAACGGCCAGAGCCGGTCGGCCGGTGCTCCCTTCGGCGGCATGAAGCAGTCGGGCAACGGCCGCGAGGGCGGCACCTGGGGCATCGAGGATTTCCTCGAGGT
>JBICIA010000017.1:0-11376 GCA_043101425.1 Phycisphaerales bacterium JB043 | reverse complement strand
AGGATCGCTCGCTGAACCCATCCTCGTGCTGGCGACGCCAGACGCTCTGGAATCTGTTCTGCAGGGCCACGGGACTGACCGGGCTCTTCAGGGGCTCGGGCGTGATGAACGCCGAGGCCTACGCCGGCTGGAAGCGGGACACCGAGCGCGACGTGGACATCGTCTCGGGCTGTTTCTTCCTGATGACCCGGGAGCTCTGGGACAGGCTCGAGGGATTCGACGAGTCGTTCTTCATGTACGGCGAGGAGGCAGACCTCTGCCTGCGCGCACGCGCGCTCGGTGCTCGACCGCGTGTGACGCCGCACGCCACGATCATCCACTACGGCGGCGCGTCGGAGCAGGTCAGGGGCGAGAAGCTGGTGCGTCTGTTTAGCGCGAAGGTCGGTCTGCTCAGACGTCACTGGCATCCGGGGCTGGTTTGGTACGGCGTGTGGATGCACAAGCTCTGGGCGCTCAGTCGTATGATCGCGCTCTGGGTGCTCGCCAAGGCGCACCCGGGACGATGGGGCACCGGGGCCGAGGCCTGGAAAACAGTCTGGGCTCGACGCAGAGATTGGGTGGGCGCTATCCAGAACACGCGCGATGTACAGCCGGGGGCAACGGATGAGGCACCCAGCGAGGGCCACGCCGCATGACGATTGCGCTGTGGATACTCGGGGGACTGCTTCTGATTGGTGGGCTGTGGTACGCGCTCCCGATGCTCGTGCGCGCACGACAGGTGCGTGCGCTATGGCACGCGTGCAGGACGCAGAAAGCGATCGTATTGACCTACGATGACGGGCCTGGCGAGTCGCTCACGACCGACGTGCTCGACGTGCTCCACGAGTTCGACGCTCGCGCGACGTTCTACCTCATCGCCTCTCGCACGGATGGAAACGATGAGTTGCTCGAGCGGATACGACGAGAGGGGCACGAGCTCTGCATCCACGCCAGCAACCACCCGCACGCGTGGAAGACGCTCCCCTGGGTGACCTCTCTCGACTACATCAGAGCCAGAGCACGACTCCACACATGGACGGGCTCGTCTACGCTCTTCCGCCCGCCCTACGGCAAGTGGGTGCTCCCCACGATGGTTCTTGCCTGGGCGCACCGTATCCGCCTCGGATGGTGGACGCATGATTCCCGCGACACACATTCACCTCTGCCGACATCCGCAACCTTGATGGCAGAGTCCATCATTGGCGACCACGGCGGCGTCGTGCTGATGCACGACTTCGATCGGCAGACGGTCGACGCCTCCGAGCGAGGACGCTACGTCGTCGAGCTCACCCGAGCTCTGATTGAGCGCGCGCGTGAGGCCGGCCTGAACATCCGCACACAGAGCCAGCTGCTCTCGGGAGCACGCGCACGATGACAACAAGACTGATGGCAATATCCTCCGGCGGAGGACACTGGGTGCAGCTCCTGCGCCTGCGCCCCGCCTTCGGTGGTTGTCAGGTCACCTACGTCTCCGTGCTCGACGCGTACCGCTCGGACGTTCCGGGCGAGCGCTTCCGTCGCGTGCCCGACGCGACACGTTGGAACAAGCTCAGGCTCATCTGGCTCGTCCTCACGCTGTTCTGGCTGATCGTTCGGATTCGTCCCAATGTCATCATCACCACGGGAGCAGCGCCGGGGTATCTCGCCATCCGCATCGGCAAGCTCATCGGCGCGCGGACCATCTGGATCGATTCCATCGCCAACGTGGAGCGTCTCTCGCTATCAGGATCCAAGATCGGGCGCCACGCCGACCTCTGGCTCACGCAATGGGAGCACCTGGCGTCGGATGGGGGCCCTCGATTCGCGGGGAGCGTGCTGTGATCTTCATCACAGTTGGCGCTCAGATGGCGTTCGATCGGCTGGTGCACGCGGTCGATCAGTGGGCGCACCTGAACCATCGCGACGACTGCTTTGCGCAGATCGGCCCGAGCGAGCACCCCCCGGAGCACGTACGCTGGGAACGATTCCTCGACCCGTCACGCTTCCGGGAGACCATCGACGCCTGCGACGCCATCGTGGCCCACGCCGGCATGGGCTCCATCATCACGTCGCTGCAGCACAACAAGCCGATCCTCGTCATGCCGCGTCGCGGCTCGTTGAAGGAGACACGCAACGACCATCAGGTGGCAACCGCCGAGCGGTTCGAGCAGATGGGTCGGATTCGTGTCGCCTGGGACGAGAGGGAGCTACCCGCGGGACTCGACGATCTGCTCACGCAGACGCCGGGCGAGACCATCAGCGAGCACGCCTCACCCGAGCTGCTCGACGCGTTGCGGGCGTTCCTGCGAGGCGGGACGATAGAGGGCACCACACAGGACACACCCGCATGACCAGCGCAGACACACACGAGATCGACACCATGAGCGGAAGCTACGAGTCCCTGCGAGACAAGATCGAGGCAAAGACTGCCGTCGTTGGTGTGATCGGGCTTGGCTACGTCGGGCTCCCGCTGGCGCACGCGCTCCACGAGGGTGGCCTGCGCGTCGTGGGATTCGACATCGATCCCGAGAAGCCACGAGCACTCAGCGAGGGACGCAACTACCTCAAACACCTCGGCGAGGCGATGACAGTCTCGCTCTCCTCGAGCGATCGCTTCGAGGCGACCACCGACTTCAGCAGGCTCCACGAGGCGGATGTGATCCTGGTCTGTGTGCCGACTCCACTGGGTCCGCACCGGGAGCCCGATCTCTCCTACGTGCTCCAGACCGCCCAGGACATCGGCGCGACACTGCGCCCCGGGCAGCTCATCGTGCTCGAGTCAACGACGTATCCGGGCACGACGCGTGACGAGTTCCTGCCGGCGTTGCTCGACGAGGCCTCCGCGCAGGGCATCGATCTCCAGATCGGGCACGACATCTTCCTCGCGTTCAGTCCAGAGCGCGAGGATCCGGGTCGTGAGGACCACACCACGAGCACCATCCCCAAGCTCGTTGGTGGACTCGACGAGCATTCCACCGAGCTCGCGTGCATGGCGTATCGCATCGGCATCGACAACATCGTGCCGGTCTCCAGCGCGGAGGTAGCAGAGGCGGCGAAGATCCTCGAGAACACCTTCCGCGCGGTCAACATCGCTCTGGTCAACGAGCTCAAGACGGTGCTCACCGAGATGGACATCGACATCTGGGAGGTCATCGAGGCCGCCTCGACCAAGCCCTTCGGTTTCATGCCCTTCTATCCCGGCCCGGGGCTGGGCGGGCACTGCATCCCGATCGATCCGTTCTACCTCACGTGGAAGGCCAAGGAGGTGGGTCGCCCCACGCGCTTCATCGAGCTGGCCGGCGAGGTCAACACCGCCATGCCCTCCTACGTGATCGAGCGCCTGTCCAGGGCGCTCAACGACCACTCGAAGGCTGTTCAGGGATCGCGCGTGCTCGTCATCGGGCTCGCGTACAAGGGCGACATCGACGACACACGCGAGAGCCCGTCGCTCGAGCTGATCGAGCAGCTCCGCGAGCGTGGTGCCGACGTGTCGTACCACGATCCGCACGTCCCGCACGCGGTGCCGGTGCGAAAGCACGACATCACGATGTCGAGTGTCGAGCTCACGGCCTCGACCATCGCGTCGTTCGACTGCGTGCTGATCTCGACCGCGCACAAGGCCGTGGACTTCTGTCAGATCGCGCAGCACGCGCAGCTGGTCGTCGACACACGCAACGCGATGCGACCGTTCCAGGAGTCGATGGGAGATCGTCTCGTCAAGGCCTGAGCCCATGGAAGCCGTCGTACAGCAATCCGCGCCCCGCGATGTCGCTGCGAGCCAGCGTGTCTGCGATGGTGTGATCTGTTTCGGCGGCGAGGACTGGTGGTACCACAATCGTGGGCACTTTGACATGCAGATGATGCGCGAGCTTAGTAATGACGTGCCGGTGCTCTACGTCAACTCGCTGGGGATGCGCGTCCCTCGCGTTGGCGAGGGCGTGATGTTTCTCAGACGCGTCACTCGCAAGCTCCGATCGATGCTGCGCGGGTTCGTGCGCGTGCGAGATGGCTTCGGTGTCTGCTCGCCGATCTCATTCCCGGGCACCCTGGGCATGCGTCTGAGCAGGAGACTCCTCCCAGGCCAGATCGTGCGCTGCGCACGAAAAATGGGCATCACCAGGCCGCTCGTCTGGGTGGCGTGCCCTCCCGGGGCGGAGGTTGTCGACAGCCTCGATCCGGTGGGGCTCGTGTACCAGCGCACCGATCGGTACGAGGAGTACGACAACGTCGACGTCGAGAAGATCCGGTCCTACGACAGCACGCTCAAGAATCGGGCCGACGTCACCGTCTTCTGCGCTCGGATGCTCCACGAGCAGGAAGCCACCCAGTGCGCCGACACCGAGTTCATCGACCACGGCGTCGACTACGAGACGTTCGCGAGCGCGGGTGCCGACACACACGAGCCCGATGATGTCCGAGAGATCGACAGACCCCGCGCCGGATTCATCGGTGGGATCGACGCGAGCACGTTCGATTCGGAGCTCTTCGTCGAAGCGGCACGATCGCTGCCGGATGTCTCGTTCGTCATGGTCGGCGCGTGCTCGCTCCCCGACGGGTGGTGCCCACTCGAGAACGTGCACTTTCTGGGGCAGAAGCCGTACGAGCAGGTCGCCTCGTACATGGCGTCGTGCGATGTCCTGCTGATGCCATGGAACAGGAGCGAGTGGATCAGGGCGTGCAATCCGGTCAAGCTCAAGGAGTACCTCGCCGTCGGGCGTCCGATCGTCAGCACGAGCTTTCCCGAGTTGGATCATTACGCGGGATTCGTGCGCGTCGGAGACGGCGCAGCAGCATTCGCCAACGAGATCCGGGAGGCGCTCGAAGAGCGGCCAGACATCGACGCCATGCGTGCACGAGTGGAACGCGAGACGTGGCACGCCAAGGGCCATCAGATCAGGGAGCGCCTCCGTTCGCTCGGGATCGTTCTGCAACAGGGAGCCGATTAAGCATGGAGCTGCGAAAACCAATCGTGAGCACCGCACCACTCGATGAGGCGTATCAGCAATCGCTCGAGCTGCGCGAGCCCGTCTTTGTGCCTGCCGCCTACTTCGCCGACGATCGCGGGCACTCGCTCATGAATCAGTTCCTTGGTGTCCTTGCGCCAGAGGGGCAGATCAACTACTCGACACAGTATCCGGGCGTCATCAAGGCGTGGCATCGCCACCAGGAGCAGACCGACTTCTGGATGTGCCTGCGTGGGCACATCAAGGTTGGCGTGCACGACGAATCGAAGGGCATCTCCTGGGTGTGCGTCATTGGCGAGAAGTCTCCCGGCACGATGATCATCCCGCCACCGCTCTGGCACGGAGCCGCGACGGTCGGCGGCGAGCCCGCAGGCCTGCTTTACTACGTGACCAGGCGATTCAACCCCGAGGCGCCCGACGAGGATCGTCGCGCCCACGATTCGATCGATGGCTTTCCCTGGAGTGTCCAGCACGGGTAAGCGTGATCCAGCGCACCGACACATCGAAGACTACCGACACACGCCTCGACGCCTGCGTGGTGCTGGCGGGTGGCATCAAGCCGTCGGCGCTCGAGTCGCAGACCGGGGTCCCAACGCTCGATCTGTGGATCAACGAGCACGGCACGGTGCTCGAACGATGGATGAGGGCACTCACGAGCGTCCTCAGGCCTGATACCGAGTGCAGGATCATCCACTCGGAGAACCGCATCCCGACCTCACATCAGGAACTCATCAGATCAGGCGCGATCAGGCTCATTCCCGAGCGAGGCAAGTACCGAGGGCCGGCCGGAGTCGTGCGAGACAGCTGCGAGGACCTCGATGACGATGCGATGCTCCTCATCGTCGAGGCCTCACAATGGGCGCCCGACGATCTGGGTGCGATGCTCGCTGAATTCGTCCGCGTGGACGCCTCAACACTCGTTGGTGTCAACCCGGACCGGAGCCCGTCGGGGCTGTACCTCACGCGCCGTCGCTCGCTCGAGTGCGTCCCACGGAAGGGTTTCATGGACATCAAGGAGCAGTGGCTGCCGCGCGTGCAGGAGCGTCAGGGCGCGGTGCGCGTCCACAGGCTCCCGCCTCCGGGGACGCTCCCGATCCGCTCACGAGAGCAGGCACTCGCGACACTAGGAGCGGTCAGCGATGGCGCGTTCATCGCGCGAAACGGGCAGCGATGCGCGCAGTCCTCCATCGCGCCGACAGCAAGGGTCGATCCGGGCGCCAGGGTGGTCCGGTCGCTCGTGATGCCGGGTGCCGTCGTTCGAGACGGGGCGGTTGTCATCAGGAGCGTGATTTGCCATGGCGCGCACGTAGGAGAGGGTGAGCGGGTTATCGACCAGGTGCGTCGCGCGTCACCCGACGACCATGGACAGCAGCACCGCTCGATACAATCGAGCACGCAAGCGGGAAGGAATGTGACACCATGATCGAGCGTCGGAGCTGGCGATTCTCGGACGGCATGCTGATGATGGCGCTGATGGCCCTGGCCGTCGTCGCGGCGATGCCGGTGTGGAGCGCGATCTTCATCCGTGGCTGGAAGGACCCCGAGCAATCGCACGTGTTCCTGGCGCCGTTCGTGATCGGGCTCCTCATCTGGGTCCGACGCGAGCGCGTCCGGTTATGCCGACCCTGCTGGTCGTTCCTGGGACCGATCGCGATTCTTGCGGGATGGGCGCTGACATTCATCGGGTTTCGTGGTGAGTGGGAGCTTCTGGAGCATGCTGGTGCAGCGGGGATGCTGCTCGGGGCGGTCCTGACCGTCGTCGGCCCGTCGTGCATGCGGAAGTTTGCCGCCGCGGTCGGCGCGGTCGTGTTCCTCTTCCCCGTGCCGGGTCGGATTCGCGTTCGCATAGCTGGTCCGCTGGAGAACATCTCGGCTCAGATCACGGAGTTCGGCTTGGACCTCTTCGCAATACCCATCACGCGTGCCGGCAACACGCTGACTGTGAACAACATCGAGGTCCAGATCGCCGAGGCCTGCAACGGCATGCGCATGGTCGCCGCGCTCGCCCTGGTCACCTACGCCTTCGTCTTCTCGGTTCCCATGCGCAATTCGGTCCGTTTCGCGATTCTTGCGGTCAGCCCGCTTATCGCCATCGTTGTTAACGTGATCCGTCTGATCCCGACGGTTCTCTTCTATGGATACTCCAGCACCGATGTGGCCGAGACGTTCCACGACGTGAGTGGGTGGCTCATGCTCGGTGTGGCGCTCGGGCTGCTGTGGTGTCTGCTGCAGACACTCCGCTGGATCGAGGTGCCGATCACGTCGTATGCCGTTGTGGAGGAACAGCCATGAGAAAACGCGCCTACTCACCGCGAGTGCTCGCGCCCATCTTCTCGTTCGTCATTCTCGTGACGATCATCGTCTCGCACGGCGTCGGCGCCGTCGTCCCCGAGGGAGCCGACGAGTACCACGAGCGCGTCCGACTCGCCATCGAGAGCATCCCGTACTCCATCACCGATCCGGTCGCCGGGACGACGTGGGTCGGTCGCAACGTGGAGGTCACACCCGCCGCGGAGAAGCTGCTCCAGCCGAACAAGATCATGCAACGCCAGTACCAGGACCTCGAGACGGGGCGGTCCTTCAGTCTTCTGCTCGTCCATTGCAAGGACGTCCGTGACATGGTCGGTCACTACCCGCCCAACTGCTATCCCGCCAGCGGCTGGACCCAACGGAGCTCAATCGAGAACGCCGTGGCGCTCGGAGAGCAACAGCTCGCGGCCAGGGAATACCGATACACTCGCCTCGACGACGCGTATGTCGAGAGCACTCTCATCGTGCGAAACTTCTTCCTTCTTCCGTACGCCGGGAGGGCACGCGTCGTGGGTGACTATGATGCCCTGGTCAGCGCCTCGAGGGGACGCCAGCGGACCGCGCTCGGAGCGGCGCAGGTGCAGATCCTCGGAGGGGTGGGGATGGACGAGCAGGAACGCCAACGCATCACGGAGTTGTTTGTACGAATGATCGAGCCTGTGATCGATGTCATCGGCAGGGGGGTCGAGGAATGAGCGAAACGAGCATGCAACTCTCGCAGTTCGAAGACTCGGTCGATTTCGCGCAGGACGAGAGCACGCCGAATCCGCTCTGGATCGTCCATCGAGCGCTCCGGGGGCGCTACAAGTACGCCATCGCTCTGGCCATCGTCCTCTCCATTCCCGCGGCACTGGGCACCTACAAGATCATCCCGGTCAAGTACGCCTCCATAGGCCTCGTCGAGGTCCAGCCCGAGTTCCACCAGACGCTCTACCAGATCCCGGAGAACGAGCGCCTCCAGGATGTCAACGAGTTCACGAACACCCAGATCGACTACCTCACCAACAGCCGCGTGCGACAGCTCGCCGCGCAGAATGAGAAGCTCCTCGAGGCCGGCTGGCCCGGCGGGCAGGAGGGTGTGCTCGCGATCCAGGAGTCACTGCTCGTCTTCTCGCCCCGGCGCAGTCGGATGATTCGCGTGCAGGTCGAGCACGTCGATCCGATGCTTGCGCAGCACTGCGTCAACGCCGTCCTCGACGCCTATGTCGAGCTCCACGGTGAGACGATCGGGCTCACCACGAGCCAGACGCAGCGGGATCTCAATGCGCTGATCACCTCGCTCCAGCGCGAGCTGCAGTCGACGCGTGACGCCGCCTTCAGACTCGCCGATGAGTTCGACGCCGACACTCTGGATCGACGCTACCAGGCCAAGCTCGACGAGCTCGACCGGTACGACGAGATGATCGCCCGCCTCGAGGAAGCACTCCTTGTCGCAAGCACCGCGCAGCAGAACGGCAACGAGCCTGATGCGGACTCGCAGCCGGACATCGCCCTGCTCGCGCAGGAGGACACCGAGCTCGCCAGCCTCATTCGAACCCGCGACGAGATGGTCGCCGAGCAGCAGATACTCTCCGAGCGATTTGGTGAGAACCACAGGGTCATGCGCCAGCTCGTCGAGAATCTCAGATCCGTGGAGGCGCAGATCGAATCACGTGTCGCCTACCTCGTCGAGCTCATCCGACTCCAGGAGGAGTCGGGCGTTGTCGATCCCAGGAACATCGACGCCGACATGATCACCTCGCGTCTCGAGGAGTTCAGGACCGCGCGAGAGGAGATCCGCGAGGAGGTACGTGAGCTCGGACGACGCGTCCGCCAGATGGGGGCGCTCGATGAGAGCGCCAGCGACATACGAGCCCGACTCGATGACGCGCAGGAGCGGCTCTCGCAGCTCGAGATCGAGATGCGCAACAAGCGCAACGAGCGTGTTGTTATCGCCCAGCGCGGTGATCACCCGCTCGCTCCCTCCAGCGACAAGCGTCTCCCGGCATCCGTCGTTGCCGCGGGGGCCGCGGTTGGCTTCTCCTTCGGGGTAGTCTTTCTCTTCGGCTTCGCGCGTCCTCGATTCAGGTACATCGACGAGGTCGAGCACGATGTCCGCTCGCTCTCGCTCCTGGGAACGCTCCCGGATTACACATCGGGCGACGAGACGCAGCGCGACCTGGCCGCGCACTCGGTGCACCACATACGCAACACCTTGCAACTCTACGTCACGCGTCAGAACTTCCGCACGTTCACGGTCACCAGCGCCGCAGCCAGCGACGGCAAGACGAGCCTCGTCATGTCCATTGGCACCTCCTTCGCCGCCGGCGGTCGGCGGGTCGTGCTCGTCGACTGCGACTTCGTCGGCAGGGGCCTCTCGCGTGCGCTGGGTGTCCACGATCAGGACGGTCTCGCGCAGGTCGTCACGCCCGACGAGGCGGTGCGATACACGCGCACCTCCGCTGTGTCGAACCTCGATGTTCTTCCGGCCGGGCAGGTCGATCATCTCGACGCCGCGCGTCTCTCTGCCGAGCAGCTCCGCCCCGTGCTCCAGACACTCGCCGCCCGCTACGACATCGTGCTGATCGACACAGGCCCGATGCTCGGGAGCCTCGAGGCGGGCATCGTCTGCACCGTCTGCGACGCAGTGGTCCTCACCGTCTCTCGCGGGCAGAGCATGAAGATCGTCAATGTCACCGTCGAGCGATTGAAGCGACTCCACGCGAACTGTCTTGGTGTGGTCTTCAATCGCGCCTCGCCGGCAGACTTCCAGCACTCCACGAGCCACACCTCCGTCAGCACACACTCGCTGACAACACGATCCGCGATCCTCAAGGGGGGTTCCTCCTCCGACGCTCGCTCCGCGCTCATGAACGCGGTCGCGGGAACCGCCGAGCAGGAGCCGCGAGAGCACGCGATCTGATGGTGACTGCGATCCCCATCACCGAGAGTCAACAGAATACGAATGGAGCCCGGACACACGAGCAGGTCTGGGGCATGTCATTGCTCGAGGCGCACGATCGCATGTGGGCCGCCAGGGGTGTGCAGGTCGTGCGCACGAGGGGAGGGGCACCGCCAGCCAGCGGCCCCAAGATCTTTCTGCTGCTCGATTCGCACGCGATGGTGTGGTTCGATCTGGCAAAGATCATACGGCGGATGTACTGGCTCAAGCCGCGCGCGCTCCGTGTCCGCATCGTTGATCTCGAGGACAATCCGTACTCGGAGATCGTCCTGGCATCCAACGACGACAGGTTCGAGAGGATCGAGCGGGGCTACCACCAGGTCACACGCGCCACCGGGCGAGTCGTGCTCACGTCCGAGCACGCGCTGAGCGAGCGATGCTGGCGACAGGCAGCGAACGCCTCCGAGGGATGGCGCAGCATCAAGAACACGGTCGACAGAGCGTCCTACGCCGTCGAGGAGATCGAGGGGCGATACCTGCATGACGACGACGAGCACGCGCGCTCGATGCTGCTCGACAACTGGCACAACCCCCGGACGGCCGACCTCGACGTGTACCAGTTCGACGAGAACGTGTGGCTGCACGACTCCGTGCGTGTCCCGGAGGGCGCGACACTCGTCGGTCCGCTCTGGATAGGGGCGGGCAACAAACCGGAGCCTTCCGACGTGATCATTGGGCCCGCGCTGATTCCCGACGCGGACTCATGCGCGCCACCGCGCGCCGTGGATTTCAGCGTGCTCAGGAGAGGCACCGGGCCGCTGCTGCCGATCTCACGATCCACCCGACGCTCGCGACGTGTCACGAAGCGCGTGTTCGATGTTCTCTTCTCGCTCGCTGTGCTTGCGTGCACGCTCCCGCTCTACCCGGTCATCGCGATCCTCATCCTTCTCGAGGATGGGCGCCCCATCTTCTTCGCCCACGAGCGGCAGACAATCCACGCCAGGAGCTTCCCCTGCTACAAGTTCAGAACCATGTGCCGCAACGCCGACGCGCTCAAAGAGCAACTCGCCGAGTCGAACCAGGCCGATGGACCACAATTTTTCATTAAAAATGATCCTCGATTGTTGAAAATAGGACGCCTGCTGCGGAAGTTCCAGCTCGACGAGCTGCCCCCGTTCTGGACCGTGCTGTTGGGGCATATGAGTGGTGTCGGGCCGCGTCCCAGCCCCGACAAGGAAAACCCCTACGGCCCCGCGTGGCGTG
>JBICIA010000016.1:0-3825 GCA_043101425.1 Phycisphaerales bacterium JB043 | reverse complement strand
GCTTCAGGTCGAACCCGCACCCCTTACAAGCGACACCAAATGGCACCAACGGCGTGGCGTGTGCTGGCGTGGCGTTCGGGGAGAGCGGCGCGTCGGGGATGTGTGTGTCCATGATGCCGAAAGCATCGGTTTATACAGATTGCATCGTTCCCGTATGTATTGACTCGACCGCGTTGAGAAACAGCTTCATCCCCGGTGTCGGGTGTGAGGTGATGCGTTCTGTGAGGCGCGTAGCGAACGGATGCATGTGCCAATCGGTGTACCGCTCGGGGTGCGGCATGAGCCCGAATATCCGCCCCGACTGGTCGCAGACGCCCATGATGTCGCGCATCGAGCCGTTGGGATTCTCCGTGTACCGCACCGCTACCCGTCCCGATGATTCCAGCGCGTCGAGCGCCGTGTCGTCGCCCACCAGGCACCCCTCCGCGTGGGCGACCGGATAGCGCATCACGACGTCGAGATCCTCCTCGTCGCCCCCCCAGAGATCCCTCGTCCACAGACAGGCGGAGGACGCGTCGGGCGCGAAGGGCACCCACACGTCCGTGTAGCGCGCGTTGGTGTTGTCGGTCAGCGCGACGGACAGCGCTAGATCCTCACCATGCGGATCGGGCAGCAGACCAGACTGCACCAGCACCTGGAACCCGTTGCACACGCCCAGCATCATCACCCCCCGCTCCGACGCCTCGAGCAGCTCGGGCAGGAGCCTCTCGCGCAGGCGCATCGCAAAGACGCGCCCGGAGGCGATGTCGTCGCCGTACGAGAACCCGCCGGGAAACGCCACGATCTGGAAACGCCGCAGCGCCGACGGGTCGGCGATGAGCGTGTCGACGTGCATGTACTCCGTCGTTGCCCCGGCGAGTTCGAATGCGCGTGCCAACTCGACGTCGGCGTTGGTGCCGGGGCTTCGCAGAACGAGCGTGTGAGGTGTCGAGGTCATGGTGAACGTCCTTGCCTACCAGTCAAGCGTGCCTCGCCAGGCGTCCGTCGCCCGGTCGACGCCCACGCTGAGTCCCTGTGAGTCGCACGAGATCGTGCCCGAGCCATCGAACGCACCGAGCGCCAGGCTGGGCACCTCCGTGAGCGCCACGGAGAGCATGTGCGCGTTCTCGGGCGACACCTCGAGCAGATAGCACGAGTGAGGCTGCCTGAATCGAGAGTCCCACGCTCTCCCCTCGAGCGTGAGCCCGATCGGTGAGTCTGGCGACGAGCCGCCAATGCACATCTCGGTTGCCGCCACGAGCCAGCCGCCCTCGGAGACGTCGTGGGCGCTGACGACCAGCCCGTTGGCGATGCACTGGTGGACAACATTGGCCAGGCGCGGCCCGATCGCAAGGTCGGGCGCGCGTGCATCGGGATTACCCAGCAGCACAAGCCGGTTGCCCGCCTGCTTCGCATCGCTCGTCACTGTCTGTGCCACGTCGCGCACAATGCCGATTCCCGTGATCAGCAAGGTCGGCGGTATCTCGATCGTCCTGCCGTCCTCGGTAGTGAACTGGTTGTTGAGCGAGTCCTTGCCTGACACAAATGGCGTGCGATACGCCTTGGCGCCGTCGTAGCACCCCTCCGAAGCGCGCACGAGCGAGGCGAGGTTCTCCTCCTTCGCGCACGAGGGCCAGCAGAAGTTGTCGAGGATCGCGATCCGCGAAGGGTCGGCCCCAACGCACACGAGATTCCGCACGCACTCGTCGATCGCCGCGATCGCCATGTGGTACGGATCGCCGCCCAGAGCGGGATCGCCGAAGGGCGTCGCCAGGCCCTGGGAGATCGCCAGCCCGCGCGACGATGACGGGACAGGTCGCACGATAGACGCGTCCGAGGGCCCGATGCCACGTGGCCCGATCAGCGGCTTGGTCATCGTGTTGCCCTGCACCTCGTGGTCGTACTGGCGGATCAACCAATGCTTCGAGGCGATGTTCGGATCGCCCAGCAGCTCGAGCAGATGCTGCGCATCATCCGTGATCGGCTCGGGCACCGATGGGACATCGGGTCGGGTCCACCTCGCCACACGCGTCGGCGTGGGGATTCCGTCGTGGAGGAACTCCATCGAGAGGCGCCCCATCTCGATGTCCTCGTAGAGCAGCACCAGCTCACGATCGGGCGTGCCGAACGTGCCCAGCACCGCCAGCTCAACGTGCTCCTCGTCGCAGATCGCCCGCAGCGCGTCCAGGTTCGCCTGCGGCACAGCCAGCACCATGCGCTCCTGCGCCTCGGAGATCCATATCTCTGTCGCGCTGAGCCCCTCGTACTTCAGCGGCGCCCGCTCCAGGCGCACCTCCGCGCCAAGCGCCTCACCCATCTCGCCCACCGCCGACGAGAAGCCGCCCGCGCCGCAGTCGGTGATGGCACTGTAGAGCGTCCCACCCTCGTGGTCGCGCGCCCGCAGGATCACGTCTGCGATCTTCTTCTCCTCGACAGGATTGCCAATCTGCACCGCGTGCGAGAACTCGTCCGCGTGCGTGTCCGTCAGCTCCGCGGAGCTGAACGTCGCACCGTGGATGCCGTCTCGACCGGTCCGCCCCCCTATCGCCACGATCAGGTCGCCCGCGCGCGCATCGCCGTGCGTCTTATCGCGCGGCATCACCCCCACACACCCGCAATACACCAGCGGATTGCCGATATACCGGTCGTCGAACCACACCGCGCCCGACACCGTCGGGATGCCGATGCGATTGCCGTAATCACGCACACCCGCCGTGACCTGCTGGAGCACACGCCTGGGATGCAGGCATCCCTGTGGCGGCTCCGTATCAGGGTGCGCCACGCAGAACACATCCGTCGACGCGATCGGCTTGGCCGCAAGCCCCGTGCCCAGGATGTCGCGGATGCATCCACCGATGCCCGTGGCCGCGCCGCCGTAGGGCTCCAGCGCACTGGGATGATTGTGCGTCTCGACCTTCACGCACACCGCCGTCTCATCGTCGAAGGCGACGATGCCCGCGTTGTCGACGAAGACCGACAGCGTCCAATCGACACCCTCCTCGATCAGCTCGTGCGTCGCGGCCGCAACCGTGGACTTGAGCAGGTTGTGAATCGTCACGCTGCCGTCCGCGTGCACCTCATGACCCGGGCGTCCCTCGAAACGCAGCACGTCGTCGGATGGTCCCATGTACGAGATGGTCGACTTGAGCGTCTTGTGCACGCAGTGCTCCGACCACGTCTGCGCCAGTGTCTCGAGCTCGATCTCCGTCGGCTCGCGATCCAGCGACGCGTAGTACGACCGGATCTCGCGCATCTCCTCGAGCGACAGGAACAGGTGCGCCTCTCGTGACAGACGCTCGAGCGCCGCATCGTCCAGCTCGCGCAGCGCCACCGAGCGAATCTCGGGCGTGTACGCGTGCCCCACGGGGAACTCGTCCGGGTGGAACGCCTTCGTATGGACGTCGTGGATCACCCGATTGGCCAGCACGCGCCAGGCCATCTCCACCGCCTCGTCGCCCGACATCCCCCTGATGTCGTACCGCCACCCCGTCGACACACGCACGCCAGCATCCTCATCCAGATCGAGCAGCACGCGGATCGCGTTCTCCACCGTCTGCGAGGCCGGGTCCATCACACCCGCCTGCGGGTGCACCTCCACCATCGTCTCGCCCGATGCCGCCTCCAGCGCACCAGCATTGATCGTCTCGACCACGGGGTTCACAAGCAGCCGGTCCCTCACCCGCTCGAGATGCCCCTCATCCAATCCCGACTCGATCAGATACACGCGCGCGATCGCGATCGACTCCGCCTCGTATCCGAACGAGCGGATCTGCTCCAGCGCCACGTCCGCACGCGAGTCGTGGCGATCCTCTCGCGTGCGGACCTCGAAACGAGATCGGAAGAGCG
>JBICIA010000015.1:0-52068 GCA_043101425.1 Phycisphaerales bacterium JB043 | reverse complement strand
TTCAGCGAGCGATCCTCGAAAAGTGTCCTGCCGCCCCAGATGCCCGCGTCGGGGCAACGACGGGCGAACTCGACGAGCATGTCGATCGCGTGGTCCAGCACGACGGTGTCGGGATTGAGCAGGAGAACGTACTGACCGCTCGATCGGGACACGCCCTCGTTGTTGGCGCCCGCGAAGCCAAGGTTCTCCGTCGAACGTATCAGCGTGACCCACGGATGCTCCCTGGCGATGCGGTCGGCGGAGTCGTCGCTCGAGTTGTTGTCGACGACGATCACCTCGTACTCCACACGCCTGGTCTGCTCGCGCACGCTCTGGAGGCACGCGAGCGTGAGATCCGCCGTGTTGTAGCTGACGATCACGATACTCAGTTGTGGTGAGGTGCCATCCATGGTTCAGCCGCTCCTGTGTTCCGTGCGCTGGCGGAGAAACTCCCGCCATCGCCGCTTGAGCGAGCCGAGCGATCCATCGCTCGAGCGAGTGCGTCTGAATCGGGCCACGATCCAGGCTGTGGTGGCGTCGAGCCACGAGGCGAGCCTGGCACGCGCGGAGCCGAGATAGATGCGTGCGGTTCGCTCGTTCCACGAGCGCGTCCCGTGGATCTTCTTGTATCCCGCGTCGCCGAACCCGTAATCGAGCGTGTCCACCCCTCCCTCCTCGCAGAGCCACTCGACGGTGCGCTGGAGCAGCACGGCTCCGGGGCGCGTGTCTCTATGACGCTGGTCGTACGTCATCGCCTCGAGGAAGAACGTCGAGCCGTACAGACATCCGTGCTGATAAGCGATCGGCTCGCCCTTCGCGAACATCACGCTCGCACGCATGCGCCCCTTCTGTGCCTCCATGGTCGTCATGGTGCGCCACAGCTCCGTGTCGCGGATGCCTGCTCCGATCGCGTGGTGGTATGACTGCTTCGTGATGGACGCCGCGAGTGGAATGAACTCATCGATCTGGTCGGGGCGTGTATAGCGTCGCACCTCGACCTCGTGGTCGTAGGCCTTCTCGAGCACACGGTTATAGCGACGCACGTTGGCGCGATGCTTGCGCGAGAAGGTGTTGAGAGTCTCGTCGTAGGAGCCCTCGACGAACTCCCACACCCAGTGCTCCTCGTCGGGACGCGTGCGCAACGCCCGGCCGAACCGCTCCCTGAAGCCATCGGCCTGCGCGTCATCGAGGTGGCTGCACTGCACGACATCCCAACGATGGCTCCGAGCGATGCGATCGATCTCGCCGAGCACAGCGTGACCGAGGCTCGGGTCCCACACGACCACACCCCGATACACGACGTCGAAGCGTGTCAGGCGGGTCGTTGGTATCTGGACGTACCCGACACGAAACCTCATCCTCTCGCGCCAGAGACGTCCTATCACGAGCGCGCACAGCTCATCGCCCTGGCCGATGGCGATCACGCACGGGCTCGCGCCATCGAGGGAGCGGGTTGTCGTCAGGAATCGGTCGATGTCGACATTCGGCACGCACTCGCCGCTCGTGGACAGCAGATCGTTCCAACGCTCTCGCAGCGCCTCGATGGCGCTCGGATCCTCGAGAACGCGGACATCTCGCTGCGTCCCGCTCGAGGCTTGTTGGTGCGTCATCGTCGTCATGCGGGGGCAAGCCCACCCGACTGGGAATCCTGGGTTGACGCGTGCGCGCGACGAGATGCTCGGGAACGCGATTTCGTCCTCACATATCGCATGTACTGCGCCCTGGTTGGAGAGAGGCTCGCGATCATGGCGAGCGTGAGGAACCAGACAACGTTTATCTGCCCGAAGTAGGAGACGGAGAGGAACGTGATCGCGTGGACGAAGAGCGATGCGCCAAGCGCCCACGACATCTTCTCGCGGAATGTGTCGTTCGCGCACATCCGCCAGAGACGTCCGATGCCCATGAAGCCTATCCAGAGCATCGCGATGAACGCGATGAGCGTCCATAGCCCCCCGTTGATGCCCTCGAACACGTACTGGTTGGTGACGTCGCTCATGTCGGTCTCCCATCCCTGGAGGACCTCCGCCTTGACGCCCATGAGCCACCAGTCACCGAAATTCCTCACCGACTCGTCGATGAGCTTGTAGCGGTGATACCCGGTCGAGCCCCCGACGATATCGATCCGCGACACGAGGTGCCAGACGGGCGCCTCCATGAGCAGGTGCAGCATCACCAGCCCCCCCGCCGCCATCCATCGCACGTACGACATCCAGTGGCGGAAGGTGAACATCGCGACACCGATCGCGCCGATCAGCACCGACGCGACGGGGCCGCTCGATGCGCACGTCGCCACGATGACCAGCGAGCAGCACACGCCGATGGTCGCCTGCATGAGTGTTGTCTTGTTCCGAAAGCACCAGGTGCCTATCAGCGGGAGCATCGCGGCCCAGAAGGTGCCCGCCATGATCGGGTGCGTGAACGCGCCCTGGCAGCGCACCCGTCCGTCGCGGACCATCGTCATGGTTGGCACGCCGCCGAAGACGGCGAACATGTTACGCCTGGTGAACTGCTCAATCAGGAACGCCACCATGATCGGGACACTGAGCACGATGAACGCCTGCACGATGCGGTCCACGTCGGACCACTTCTGCACGAGACACCGGAAGAGAAAGTACATCCCGAGCCCATCGAACACCCACCCCGATCGGTACACGAACTCCGACGGCTCGCGAACCAGAAACACCACATAACCGAGGAAGAGCCACACGCAGAACGCGACGTCGATGCTCTTGAATCTGAGTTTCGTGATCTCGCCCCGTGCCACGATGCGAATGAAGCCGAACATCGTGAGGATGCGCAGCAGCGTGAGGTCGATGTCAGCGATGACCACGCGCTGCGCGGTCGAGATGAACACCGCGACGACCAACAGCGGCCACAGCGCGTAGCGTCGTGGCAGAGCGATCAGCGCGATCCCCGCCGCAAATGTCAGCACGATCGCCAGCGGGTGGATCATGGTCGCGCCGTAGTAGGTGCGATCGACTGACTCTCGGAAGGACTCGCCTTGTGCGAGCAGCTCGATCACGACGACGACCCCTTCGAGCGAGCGGGCGAGACGACGGGCTCATGCGGCACGATCGCCCGATCCCTCAACAGCCCCTTGCGACGCAGGCGACGGAGCGTGCCGAGCACCGATTGCGCTTTTTGCTTGAGAGTCAATTTCCTGAGCCAGGTCCCGAGCATCGGGAGCCCGATGTAGCGGGGCGTCGGCACCCCGCACAGACGCGTGGTGAGCGTCCGTCCCCACACCGCGCCCCGGACTGTCAACAGATTCTGCTGCGAGCGCGGCAGGATGTCGGGGTCGGCCCGCTGCGCAGTCAGATGACCCGTCTCGATCGCGCGCCGGAGCGCCTCACAACCTCGCTGGGTGCGCACGAGTATCAGCGATCGACCCGGCTCGTCGTCCTCGATCGTGCGATACCAAGGATCGCCGACAGCGACATCGGCGAATTCGCCGGTGTGATCGGGGCAGATGTTGCATCGCCATGGCTTGTGGTTCGTCAGCACCTGACCCCACGACTGCTCGTACGTAAGCGTGCTCTCGTGGTGCTTGCCATCCTTCTCAAAGTGTGCGTGCGCCAGCCCGGGCCAGCCATTCCCCCGGTACCGAAGCGACTGGAGCAACGCGGGATCGTGGACACCCATGCGTCGAAGCAGCTCCAGCGTGCCGGACGTGCTCGGCGTGCCGGCGCAGAAGAACGCGATGCGGAGAGGGAAGAGCTCGTCCCAGTCCGAACGCTCGCGCTGTGCCTGCGCCAACGCAGCGACATCGCATGGCTTGCCAATGAAAACATGCTGGCGCCGGGTTTCCGCCGCACGATGCAGCGAGTCGCACGGGCTCGCAGGTGCGTAGCGTGAGCCTGTTCTGTCGAGCAGCTCGTCACGAGTCGTGCTGATGACGGTCTCGTTCAGGTACGTGACATCTCGACGCTGCGCGATGTGCACAACACCCCGAACCCGTGCGGACTCGAGTTCGCTCAGCGCCAGCGCGCTCGCTGCCCCCCCGCTCGAACCCGCGAATCTAATCGCATCGTCCGAGGCGTGCCCCTCCCAGACCTCGAGCACCGGCCCCCACGCGGGTAGCAGCTCAGAGATGATGCCCTCTTGGTGGAGGACATCGGGATCGTGGCGGAGCCCTATGCCAGGACAGGCTCGCAGCGCCTCGCCGGTGGTGTCCGCGCTACCGCTGGCAATCGGCCTGCGCCCCTGCTCGATGTCGTCGATCATCGTGTAGCGATCGGGCTCGAGCGCGGCGCACATCCCACACCCGCAGCAGAGCTGTCGCGACGCGACCTCCTCGATCGACGACACAACAGGCAATGGGTGAGATCTCGCGTTCACAGGCCCTCGCCTCTCACGCGAGCTCGCACGCTGGTCTGTCCCCAGAGCAGATGGTCAAATTTCCCGAGAGTCAATGTGTCCAGGAGTCTTGATTTTCCGCTCAGCGGGGAGACCGGCCTGATCGACTCGACCTCATACCCGCAGTCTCTGAACATCTGCGCATAGCTGCTGGGCGTGAACCAGCGCAGGTGGGTGCGATCCATGATGCCGCTGTGCTCGAGATCCCATCGCCCTCGAAGCAGCATTCCGATCACACGCTTGTTGGCCACGTTCGGGGAGCTGGCCAGCACGAGCGCGCCCGGCTTGAGCAGCGTGCGGAGACGCCGCAGCACGTTCCACGGCTCGCGCAGGTGCTCGAGAACCTCGCTGGCGACGAGCGCGTCGAAGGAGCCCTCGTCCCACGGAAGCTCGATGGCCTCGATATCTCCATTCACGACCTCGGTCAGCTTTTCTCGTGCGGCATCGGCAGCGTCCTCAAACAGCTCAACGCCGCAGTATCGCTGGCACCCATTCTGCGAGAGCAGCGCGTCGCCCAGATCACCTGTGCCGCAGCCGATCTCGAGCACCGCGCTGGTTTTCTCGTCAAGCAGCTCTCGGAGATAGTCCTCACGGATGCCCTCGTAATACGACCGAGCCTTCTTCGAGTAGTCGCTCTCGGCTCTCATGCCTCGTATCCAAGCCGACGTGCCTTCTGTCGGACGTCGCGGATTCTGCGATGGGGGCGCAACAGCCCGCGCAGGCGTCTATCCCACTGGCGTTTGCTGTTCACGCTCTTCCATCGCTCGAGCTCGTCGTCGGTGCCCGCCAGTGGGAGGATGCATGTCTGGAGAGGCAGGCGATCCTTCCAAACACCTTGCATGTGGCGGTACGCCTGGATGTACGAGTCATCGAGCGTTCGCACGGGAGAGGAGTTGTGGACAACGGGAGCGTTGAACACCACCGCCGGGTGCCCCGACGTGATCGCGCGCTGCGCGATGTCGGTGCCATACAAGTGGTACCCCGGGAGATCGCTGTCGAATCGCACGCCCGAGCGCGCACGCACAATGAGCACGAGCTCGTCGAGAGACTCCACCGCTCTGGGCTGCTCGACACCGAAATCGAGTTCCGCGCCCAGACCCTGTGACCAGACCCTGCCGTGGAACGCGCGATCGGAATCGATGCCGAAGACACCGAGAACGGGTGTATCGGGTGAAGAGGCGAGCGCCTCTCGCAACTGGTGCTCCCACGGCTCGGGAAGATAGACATCCTGGTGCACGAGGATCGCGATGTCCGCGTGCGTCTCGTCGAGGGCCTCGTTGTATGCCATGGCGGCGGAGGGGTAGCCCTCCTTCACTATGATCTCAGCGCCCCCACTCCCGACGAGCCGAGACTGTCTGAGTGTCGAGTCGAGCATCGCGTGGTCGTTCACACACACCACGACCGCCATGGACTCAGAAGCACTCATACCGGCGCGGGAAGCTCCGAATGTGCCTGAGTGGGCTGAGTTCGCTGATCCCCATTCCATCGATGCTGCTCGTCGTGGATGAACCGGTTCCCCGTGCGCAGCACAACAATGCCAACTCCCCCGCACATGCCGAGGGTGAGTGAGGCCTGGAGCCAGAGCGAATCGACCAGATCCGTGGCACCCGCGAGGAGAGCCGCGAGCGCGACGCACGCGATGAACACGGGCACGAGGGGCAGATTGCTCAATGAGTGGCTGCGTCGCAGGCGAATAACTCCCGGCACGAGAGCCACGAGCTCACCGACGAGCGCCGCGCCCGCGATCCACACGAGCCCGAGCTCCTGGAATATGGCGACCGCTGCCAAAGGCACACCGACGAGACGCCCGGCGCTGGTCCACATCGATGTCACCGTGTCGCCGTTCGCGACCGATTGCAGAATGAAACCCGCGCGCACGATCCTGATGGCGTTGGCCACGCCGAGCCATTGCAGAACCGCGATGGCATCGACGTACTTGGCCCCAAAGAGCCAGACGAGCACCGGGCCCGACATGCCGATCGCGCCCAGCGCCAGCAGCAACGCCACGAGCAGATAGGCGCTCATCATGCGTGTGTAGCGCGTCTGTGAGCCACCATCATGGACTGGCCTGGAGCATATCGGGAGCATCAGGTCTCCCATGACCTTGGCGATCAGCGCCATGGGCGTCATCGCCATCAGCAGCGCGAGGCTGAAGACACCCATGTCTTCTGCGCTGAGGAACTTGGCTATGAGCAGGCGGTCTCCGTGCACAACCCCCAATAGCAGCAACCCATTGAGGATCAGAGGCCACCCGAAACGGAAGATGCGCCCGAAGTGCGCGCCCCCCCACGACCACCGGTACGGACGCTCCGCGATGATGTGCGACATCACGCTCATCAGCGCACCCTGCCCGACTATGAGCCACAACACCGCCCAGTAGTTCCCGATCCACACCGTCACCGGCCACGCGAGCAGTGCGCTGATCGCCTGCGGGACAACGTACACCCAGGTGTTGGGACCGAATCGCATCCCGCGCTGCACGCGTCGCACGTCCAGGTGCGCCAGACCCCGTGCGAGTGGCAAGAGAGCGAGGGCCTGAAACGCCGGGGCCGACTCGGGCGCACCGAACAGCGACGCGACGGGAGCCGCGAGAACGAGCAGCATCGCACCGATGGCCAGGCCTCGCAGGAACTGGTACACATGCGCCGCGCCCTGCAGCCGCTCGTCGTCGCCATCCTCCGCCTGGATGAGCAGCTTGTCGACCGCCATGTCCGAGAGCATCTCGAGAACCGAGAGCGTCAGCGCGAAGTACGACGCGATACCGAAGTCGCCCTTCGTGAGGACACCCGCCACGATCATGTTGCGCACGAACGAGAAGACCTGCCCCGCTGCCTGTCCTCCGGCGAGCACCATGCCGCCCCTGATCACGCTGCTGCGCAGATCGCGACTCGGCGTGCTCTCGCTCACGCGGCCTCCTTGAGCCGATCGGCGCAGAGTGACGCGATGTCGTCCATCTGCGTGCGTGCCCGATTCTTCACATCCGACAGACCCTTCTCGAGTGCTCGACGTAGCTCATCGCGTCGCTCCCACCACGACCAGAGCCCATCGATGACATCCTGCGTGTCCAGCTCGCGCGGATCGATGACCGCGTCGGCGACGCCGCACGTCTCGAACACGCCGCGTGTCTTGGGTGAGTATGCGATCGCCGTCGTGGCGACGCGCGTGGAGAGCCCCGCGATCGTGGAGTGCATGCGCGTGCCGCAGAACCAGTCGCATCGAGAGATAGCCCACTTGATCTGGCGCGGATCTCGCATCGCGGGCACCATCGCGACGCGATCCGAGTGTGTGCTGTCGATGTGCCGGAATACGCTCTCGCACGCGTCGACATCGGACTCTGGGTCCCTCCCGGTCGGGTCGACATGCGGGATGAGCAGCAGTCGCGCGTCGGAGTGATCGAGCACCCGCTCAATCAGCCCCAGGATGACGTCCACGTATCGCGCCCTGAACCCGTACTGCGCGTGCGCCGCATCGGGGTCGTTGGCCAGCAGCCCGCTGACGTTCAGACCTATCACAGGGGCCTGTCGCTCCTGCGGCGTCACCGCAAGCCACTCCCGCCATAGACCTTGCATCGAATCGTCCACATCTCTGACCGGCAGCAGGAACGCGCAGTCCACGCCAAGCTTGTGCCGGGCGGCGTCGAACGCGTCGCCGAGCAGATCCTTGAGCAGCTCATACGACCTGGCATCGCGAGCCCAGCACATCCTCGCATCGCGCACGATGCCCGACGCGATGGATTGCGCACGAGGGGTGCCGAACGGGCCGTACGTCTGCGGCCCCAGGATCAGAGGCGTGCCGCTCTCGATCGCGATGCGTTTGCGCATCGTCATGGCTCGGAAGATCCGCGGGCCGTAGAGGTCGGTGAAGCTGTCGCCCCCGCTCATGTCGATGATCGCGTCCGAGTCTCGCATCGCACGAACGCTGTTGTTCCACGCGCCGCCCACCTTGCTCGCTACCCACATGTTCCACAGGCACTCACTCGCGTAGAAACGCTTGCTGAGGGTCGCACCCTCGAGCGACACCGTATGGCTGTCGAACTGATGCGAGCGTCCTGGTCCGCGTCCGTAATCGAACACGGTGACGTCGAGATCCGGCATCCGCTCGAACAGCGCATCCAGTACCGAGTAGCACAGCGCCGTGACCCCGAGATTGCCGGTCGAGGGCGCCGCCCCGACCAGGCCTATCCGCGTCGCCCGAGAGGCGTCAGCCATGGTGACGCAGCCCCTTGAGCATCATCTTGAGCCGCTTGGGCACGGCACGACCGATCAGACTCGTTCCCGAGCAGTACGGCTCGCAGAGCAACTCGGGCCAGGACTCCGCGACGATCTGTCTCAGAACGGTCGCTCCACGCTGCGATGGAACCGGCATGCTCGAGAGCACGCGGAAGAACTCGCGCGAGCAGAACGGCGAGAACGAGTTGTAGAAGATCTGTGAGGCGGTCTCACCGGGGCCCATCCAGCGTCCGCCGCGCTGCTCGAAGTACATGAGGTTGTATATCGCGCCCGGCGCCATGTCCGGCACGGAGTCGAGCCACTGACGCACTCCCTCGCGGATGCACCCGGGCTTCTGCACGAATTCCTTGAGCAGCGATTCCTCGCGCACCCGGGCCGGCTGCGGCGAGTCCCAGAAGAAGCCCAGCGCGGTGGCGCCCAGATTGCCGTTCACATGGATCGCGTCATCGCTGCACAGATGACGGCACGCACCAAGCACGCGACGGCGACTGCCGATCACGAGCCCGCTTGTCATCTCGTCGTAGATCGCATCGAGCCACTCGGGCGTTTGCTCCAGATCGACCAACTCATGGCGGAAGCCGAACCGCTCCGCTAAGCGCTCTGGTATCGCGACGTCCCTGGGATGCACGCCCTCGCCACGCAGTGTGAACGCGCTCACTCGGTCGAGCACATCCCTGCAGGAAGCGAGGTTGATCCGGCTGTCACGCCCGCCGGTCAGAGAGACGAGCAGCGGGTGCTCCGACGCGAGTGCTTGCAACAGTCCGCGGAAATGCGAGGCGATCGCACGCACGCCCTCGTCGTGCGACATGCCACCAAACGACTCGCGTGGCCAGAAGCGGCGCTCGCTCCCGGTCCGTATGGAGTAACAGTGGTTCGCGAGCACACAATGGACTCCGACGAACGGCGTGGTCCTCCCTGTGTACCAGTCGTCGCAGCCGCCCAAGGTGTATTCGTTGGCGATCGATTCATCACGCTCAAGCGTCTCCAGCAGGGTGGGCGTGGAGCTCACGCTCTGCTCCTTCACATAGAGCCCCATCATCGCCGCGGGATCCGTGTAGCAGTGCACGTCCTGCTCATCGACTCGCACGAGCACGTACATGCCCGCGAGTTGATCGAGTGCTTGCGTGACCGCGTCATGAGAACGCGATGTGGGCTCAGAGAAATCGGGGCTCCCGCTCTCACCCATGGCGACGCCGATCAACCAGATGGCGTCTCCCGCGCTCTCCCATCGACGAACGATCGTGTCGGGATGGTGGCGGAGCACAAGGTCGTGCCCCAGCTCGCTCTGCGCCCACCCGTGCGTGTTCGGTGTCGACGATGGCTGGATGACCCACTGACGTCGAAGACGCAGACGCCCAGCGTCATCCGCGCCGATGGTGCGGACCAAACGCTGGGCGTCCGGGATTGTCTTGGGAGATGCCATGCTCAAGCGTGCGCTTGAATCAGAACACTCAGTCGATGCGCTCCACGCCGTGGACCTCGGGGATGTAGAGATACGATCCATCGAGGCGCGATGCGTGCGTGATGTACACGGCGTCGCTGGCGTTCGGCTTGAAGAGCCAGTCGGGGTTCGTGGATGTGTCGTCTCGCCAGAGCACGTGACCGTTGAAGTACGAGTCGCGGATCAGAATGTTCTCGACCGTGCCGCCGCAGTAGAACGCGATGGCATTCGGGTCATTCTGCTCGGCCTTGCAATTGACGATCGCGACGTCCTTGTGCTCCCAGTGATTGCTGGTGCCGTTGCGGAACGCCCACGCACGCGAGGCGCCGAGGTTCAGCATCGACACGTTTGAATAGATCCGGTTGTCGTGCGCGATCGGGTTGGCGATCACGCCCGAGTGCCAGGCGGTGCCTGTGGCGTCGACGGTGTCGATCGTGACGTTCACGACCAAGTTGCCCTCGCGGATGACGTCCTCACCGATGTTGGAGATCGTGCAGTCGCGGACGAACTGGCGAACCATGCCGCCTCGTGAGTTGGAGATGTCACAACCCGTCCACCACTGATGCTTGGCCGCGGCCTCGGCACCGCTGGGATCGAGCATGCCCGGTCCCTCGATGACCACGTTGTCGAACCAGAGCATGTCGTGCTGATCGGCGAAGTAGCTGAGCATGCCGCCATGGCCGCGGATCGTGAGGTTCTCGAGCTTGATCTTCTCGAACTCGCGGTACCAGACACCGCTGGGATAGCTCGTCAGACCAGCGTTGATGACAACCTGATCGCGCGTGACACCCGGCGCGGGCCTGAAGATGTACCACCGATCCTTGTGATTCTGGATGCCGTTGTAAATCAGCGAGTCCGGGCCGCCCCACGTGTGGTTGCCTGCGGGCAGCTCGACCACCTCAACCTCGACGGAACCGTAGGCGTTCGTGAAGAACTCGAGCGTGTACTCGCCCGTCCACTCGGTGCCGCCGTACGACTTGGAGATGTCGTACTGACCCGAGAGCGTCCTGGTCTTGCCGTGCATGGGATACACGACCGCCTCGAGCGTGTGCGCGCCATCAGGGAACGTCGCGATGTCAAGCCTGGCGATGAACTCACCGCCGACACCCTCGGTCTGGGTCGCGGCCAAACGCCCATCGACGTAGAACTCGACCTTCTCAACGCCGTTGCGATGGAAGGCGAAGACGCTCACCAGGTCGTCATCGGACGAGAAGACCTGGAAGGGAACCGTGCCCCAGCGAGCGATGACCTTCGTGTTTGCACCAGCAACCGATGCCTCGCCGTTGCTTGCAACAACAGGCATCATCACAGAGGACGCGTCCGGATACACCAAGCGCACCTCCTGAGGAGGCTGTGTCGTCTGCTCGCCCCCAGAGGTGGTGGTGTCACCGTGATTAGGGTCAGTGTTCTCTGTTTGCTCTTGCGCGCCGTCGGTGTCTTCCTCACCACCGGTTGTGTCGATAGTCGAGTCAGTGCCGGCGACGAAATCGGAGTCCGTGTCGGTCGATTCGCTCTCGCCACCGTTGCCACCGTTCGTGAACGTCGATCCGCTCGTATTCACATCCGGATCCGCCGAGACGAGCTTGTCATCCGAACCTGTCCCCACGAGCCCATCCTCGGTCCACGCCATCTGCGCGAGCTGGTCGAAATCGGGAACCTCCATCGCAGCGAGCAGCGTCCAGTCGGGATCCGCGGGGAAGACGATCATCATTCCATAACCGAATGCCTCGGCGTCAAAGGAGTCGGTGATCATCGCGTCCGAGATCTGCTTCTGGATCTTGTATGTGTGTCGGGTCCACCCTTCGTTCACGAGGCGCTCGTAGAGTTCGGCGAACTCGGTGGCCTCCGCGCTGGGCGGCTCCTTGTCCTGGATCATGAAGTCGCAGACCGACGCGAGATTCGCGTACTGGCCATCGCCGACCGGCATGAAGCCGTCGAGGCTGAGCATGACATTGGGACGAAGCGACTCGATCTCCTCGAAGAGCTTCCAGAGCGCGACATCGAGATCTCGCTCATAGCGACGCTTGCCGTTGAGCAGTCGGGTTCTGTTAATCGGGTCACCGAACATGTCGGTCGCGCTGAACGAGTAGGTAGGCGTCACATCCCGCCCGCCAGCTCCGCGCCGTGTCCGCGATTCGCGCCCATCTTCGGAGTCCGTTCCGGTGCGTGAAATAGAGCCCACACGACCGGAGGTCGCGAGTGCCTGCCAGTGACGCGTGAGCTGCGGCAGGGAGACGAGGTACAGCGCCGACGGGTCTGTGATCTGCTCGGCTATCAGCCCGGCGACGATCGATCGTGCCTCCTCGGCACGAGTCGACCACGCGATGTCGTACGCGAGCGACTTTGTCTCGGGCACCTCGACCGTGATCGTCTCGGGCTCGACGACAAGGGCGCCTCGCACCGCGGCGTTGGAGACATCTGCCACGCTGAGAGTGGCTCCCGCAACGAGACCCAGGAGCAACCCTCTGCTGGAATTTCTCACCATTCGAGATTCAACCGAAACGTCATGCGTCGAATCCGTGTGAAGCTGGCACATCGAGAACTTCCTTCCTGCTCCCATCAGAAACGCACGCTGGGAGCTGAGCATCTCGATCATCCAATCCAGTGTGATCAAGAACATGGACAGCATGGGAAACATGGACAACATCATCCTTGTGCACAAGCACAAATCCGCATCGAGCGCCTATCCGGTACAGACGTCATCGTGCGAGGTTCTAGGACCCTGTTGAACCATCCACCCCCGTGGTCCGGGGATTCTACTCCGAGTGGGCGGGCTTCGCCCACGTCGCGCGCGCATGGATATCGCCGCTACCTCGCGAGCTGTGTTGTCGGACCCGTGTCCGAATCGTCCCGGCGGGGGTCAGCCCACCGGCTCGAGAAGGCTCGGATCGATCTCCAGGCAGGTGCTCTGTCCCAGTGTGTGGATCCGCATCACGAGCCTCTCTGGTCCCAGTCTCGAATCGACAATCCCCTCGACGCCCTTCAGCGCCCCAGAAGACACACGCACATGAACGCCCTCCATCAGATAGGGATAGACGTCGAGTGAACGCTCGATCTCGAGTGCGCGTCGAAGGTCGCTCAATTCTCGATGAAGTCGAGCCTGGTCGCACACCTCGATGAGCCCGGCCACGCGATCACTCGAGGCGCCCAGCCAGGCCTGCTCACGTGTACCGCGTGCGAACACGTACCCCCCGAAGAGGGGCATCTGCACACGACGCTTACTCCGTCGATACACACGCAGACGCTCCACCAGCGGGAGCCAGCACGGGATGCCGAGCCCATGCAGCGCGCTCTCGACAGCTTTTTCCTGTCGGCTGCGGGTGCGAACCACGAACCAGGCGCTCTGAACGCACGGCTCGGTATCCCATAGATTTGTGGCGGAATCGGACAGCAGCGAGCCCAAGCCCGTGCCACCCTGCCATGCTTCCGGACCTGCGCAATCCACCATCCACTCCAACAGAGCAATCGATCTCCGACGATCAGGACCCTCTGCACACCATCGTCACAATCCGCCCGAAGAGCGCGGAGTATCTACGACATCGATCCAGTACCTACGCCCAGTTGCGCCGGGCGTGTTCAGTCGTATCGCGTCGATTGGCTGATCTGGGAGCCATCGAGAGCCCGACGCCACCGCGTTATCGGACGCATGTGCTCGGCTCGTGGACGAACTCCTGCTCCAGATAGCGAGCGATGTAATCGATGATGCTCGATGCCTCCGGGATCTCATCGTTCGAGGTCATACCCATAGGCTCGAATCGCATGCCCTTGAATCGCACGACCGCCTGATCTAGGGACATCCCGTGCTGGATGAGCAGGCTGAACGCTCGGCAGAAAGCCTGGGCCCACCCGCTCATCGTGGAACCCTCCTTGGACATCTTCAGGAAGAGCTCGCCCGGCACGCCGTGCTTGTCCAACCCGATAGTGAGGTACCCCTCGTGGCCCGCGACCGAGAACTTGTGGGTCACGCTCCGGCGCGTCTGGGGCATGTGCCTCCTGTGGGAGGCCTGCGTGTCCAACTCAATCCCGATACTTCCGAGCGGTCCCTGGCTCTCACGACGTTCGTGCGCTGCACTCATTGACAGACTGTCCCTTTCTCTACCCTGCAGGTTCCGGGCGGAGCCTTCAGACGCCGGAACGCCTCCTCGTACCGCGCCGTCGTGTTCGAGATGATCTCCTCGGGCAACTCCGGCCCGGGGGCCTGCTTGTTCCATCGGCCAGCGGCGACCAATTCCAGCAGGTACTCGCGAACATACTGCTTATCAAAGCTGACCTGCTCCACGCCCGGCGACCAGCGCTCCAGAGGCCAGAATCGAGAGGAGTCGGGCGTCAGCACCTCGTCGATCAGCACGGGTCGCCCGCCAGTCCTCCCCTGCCCATCAAGCGGGAATCCGAACTCGAACTTGGTGTCGGCGAGGATCATCCCCCGCGCCCGCGCGTGCTCGTGCGCGAACGTGTAGACACGCAGCGAGGTGTCGCGCAGATACGCCATCACCTCGCTCCCCGCGATCCCGCACGCGTCCTCGAACGAGATATTCAGGTCATGCTCGCCGTGCGGCGCTTTGGTTGCCGGCGTGAAGATCGGCTCGGGCAATCGATCCCCCTGTCGGAGCCCGGGCGGCAGCGCCACAGAGCAGACACTCTGCGATCGCTGGTACTCCACCCATCCCGATCCTGCCAGGTACCCTCTGACAACGCACTCCACAGGGACAACCCTGCACGCGCGCACCACGACGGCACGCCCGCGCAATATCTCCAAGGTCTGCTCATCAAGGCGCGGAAGGGTCTGCTCTTCTGGACCGAGCCTGTGGGTCTGGCAGATGCCCTCGCGCTCAATAAGGTCGAACCAGTGCTCGGAGATGGAAGTGAGAACGCGCCCCTTCCCCGGCACGGGTGTTGGCATGACAACGTCGAACGCCGAGAGCCGGTCTGTCGAGATAACAAGAAGACGCTCCGCACCCCCCGACGCCGCGGGCTCAAGATCGTAGACATCCCGGACCTTTCCCTGGCGCCTGTTCGGCAGGGCCAGATCGGTGCTCAGGAGTGCCTGCGGGCTGGTTCGGGACATGGGTCAGGCATGCTATCACACCATTCGATGTGCGAGCCGCCAGCGACTTCCACACATCAGGGCGAATCGACCGTATCCTCGTCGTCTGGCAGGTTTCCATGCTCAGGTTCGCTGTGTTCGACATCCCGAACGACGACGAGACCCTCTGGCGCTCGGCCTACGCGATCGGCCACGACGGAGCCGCTATCCATTCGGACATCACGTGCCGGGACGGGTTCGTCGAGATCCGGCTCCCCACAGAGGAGTCCTACGCGTTCGCGCTCCAGTGGGACTGCGGCTCGCTGGGCACACTCACGCTGCAGACGTGCCTGCTCCCGCAGACCGACGAGCCCTACCTCCTCTCGCTGGAGCTGGCGCGACATCGCTGCATGCTCTTCCTGACAAAGCTCGAGGACTGGGGACGCACGGACACTGATCCCGAGGCGCCCGAGATGCGCCGATTCGCGCAGGCGCAACGCAGATTCATGGACGCTCTCGTGAACGCGCGAGCACGAGACGGTCGGTACGACAGAAACCAGGACACGCTCGCACGAGAGGCGCTGGAGCTGGCGCTCGACGCCTCGGAGCTGCTGGCCCTGACCACAGCGGAGCCCTGCCTGGAGCACCGGCTGCAGATGGCCAGCACCGACGACACAACAACACCAGCGATCCTCGGGTGCACGATCAACCCGGGACGCTTCACCGAGCCCCTGCAGCAGGTGATCGCCGAGCACTTCGGATTCGTCGTGGTACCACTGAACTGGTCGTCGCTGGAGCCCGAGGAGGGGCGCCTGAACTTCAAGCCGACCGATCGCTGGATCGAGTGGGCCGTGCGCAAGGCGCACCTGCCCGTGACCGCAGGCCCGGTGCTCGATCTGAGCCCGAACGCCACGCCAGAGTGGATCTACATCTGGGAGCACGACTACGAGACACTGCGCGAGATCGTCTACGAGCACGTCAAGCGCGTGGTCACGCGCTATCGACGTGCCGTCTCCAAGTGGAACATCTGCTGCGGGCTGCACCTGAACACGAACCTCACGCTCACGCTCGAGCAGGTGATCGACCTGACCCGCCTCGTGGTGCTGGTGACGCGCAAGCTGCATCCGCGTAGCAAGATCCAAGTCGAGATCGACCAGCCCTTCGGAGAAACGCCCGCGCTCTCGGAGCACTCGATCCCCCCCCTGCTCTACGCCGAGATCCTGACCCAAACCGGCATCGACCTCGACTCGTTCGGGCTGCGTGTCCAAATCGGCGATGCACAGCTCGGGAAGACCTCTCGTGATCTGATGCAGATCTCTTCTCTCCTGGATCAGTACGCCTCGTACGAGAAGCCCATCTCGATCAGCCTTCTCGGCGCGCCCAGCGAGCTCGAACGCCAGGAGCACGATCCGGAGATGGGCGAGCTGGCCATGCCGGTGAACCCAGGGTCCTGGCGCGGCCCATGGAGCGAGCAGATCCAGGCGGAGTGGATGACGCGCGCGATCTCGATCGCGCTCGCCAAGAGCTATGTCACATCCATCTCGTGGCAGGATCTCTACGACACCGGCGACCACCCGCACATGCCATTCGGGGGGCTCGTCACGAGCGACGGGCGCCCGAAGCTGGCGCTCGGGCGCATGCTTGAGATCCGCAAGCAGCTCCACTCAGGGCACGCGCTCGGGCCGCTGATCACAAGCACCGGGCAGTCGGCGACCTCGGTGTGCTGAGCCCAGAGAGCTCATCATCACGATCGGCCGTCGTGACCAGCGCCTGCGTGGTGCTCTCTCTCGCATTGATCGGCTCGGCGCAGAGTGTGCGCAGTGTGAGAGCGACGCACATCCCGGTGCTCACCGCGCAGAACGCGATGCGCGTAGATCTGAACACGGCCAGCGCGGATGAGCTCCAATTGCTGCCACGCATCGGGCCCGCGCTCTCTGTGCGCATCGTCGAGAGCCGGCGAGACGATGGGCCGTTCGAGTCGATCGACGACCTGACCCGCGTCCGCGGAATCGGCCCAGCCACGCTCCAACGGGTCCGCCCCCACGCAACACTCACAACGCGGACACCATAAGATCTGATCGGATGCCAGAGCCGGGACACAGCGTGGATTCCACTCCACGCGTCGGGACGCGCGTGCGCCCATCGAGCGCGCACACCCTTGTCGACCAGCTCGCTGGCTCCAGGCTCGCCAGAGCCATCGCTGATTCCTGTCAGGAGCACTCGACTATCTCGGTGCGCGGCTCTCTCGGCTCGTCGACCACACTGCTGGGCGGCGCGCTGGCAGAGATGACCGGCGCACCGATCCTGCTCGTGGTTGCGCACATCGACGAGGCGGACCACACCCTGGACGAGCTCGTCTCGATGGGATTCGACGCGTCGCTGTTCCCAGCGCAGGAGATGCTGCCTGGCGAGAGCGCGATCAGCGCCGAGCTCACCAGCGCACGCTGGCGCATCGCGCACGCGCTTGGGTCGGGGGCATCTGTCCCGATCCTGGTCACGCCGGTGCAGGCGCTCATGCAGCCCATCGAGACGCCAGAGCGAATCCGCGAGTGCCTGCGTGAGCTCAGGGTTGATGACGAGGTGGACCCTTCTGAGCTGACACACTGGCTCGTAGACAGCGGGTACGAGCGCGTCGAGACAATCGACGAGGCGGGCCAGTTCGCGATCCGTGGTGGAATCATCGATGTGTTCCAGTCGGGCGACGACCGAGGAGGCAGCGGCGCGATCCGTCTAGATTTCTTCGGCAGCACGCTCGAATCGATCCACGAGATCGCACTGGAGACCATGGGCTCCGATCGTGCGCTCCAGCGAGTAGAGCTGCTGGCGGTCGACCCGACGCCCCCCTCGTCGGACACGGGTGTGTGCCTCGTCGAGCTCTGCCAGCCGAGCACGCTCGTCGTGCTGCACGAGACGATGGAGATCCTCGAGCAGGCGCGTGGCTACTACGAGCGTGTGCATCAGGGCGGCGCGATCTATGGCCCGCCGCACGTGCTTCAGCTACTGCGTGAGCGATTCGAATCACTCATGGAGATCAACCAGTACTCGCCGGGCGCTGCCGAGGCGACGGCGCGATTCGAGCTGCCAGTCGAGCCGCTGCCGCCCTTCGACGAGCACGCCGGACAGGCTCTCGAGTCGCTGATCGAGTTGGCGTCGCGATCGAAGGTAATCGTAACCGTCGAGAACGAGGGCGAGGAGCAGCGATTAGGCGAGTTGCTGCGAGAGCACGAGGGCGGAGAGGCCGTCGACTCGTCGCGCGCCTACATCCATCGTGGGTTCCTGCTCGACACCGACGGGCAGGAGTCCGTGGCCATCGTGCCCTACCACGAGCTGCTGGGGCGATTCCAGACCAGACGCCACACGAGGCGCGTGGGCACGTCGCGAGCGCTCGACACGTTCATCGACCTGCGCCCGGGTGACCTCGTTGTCCACATCGACCACGGCATAGCTCGTTTCACGGGGCTCACAACGATGCGCGCCAGGACCGACACCACGCGCACCAAGAAGCTCTCGAGCGAACAGGAGGAGTTCCTGACCCTGGAGTTCGCCAGGAAAGCCAAGCTCCATGTCCCGGCGACCCAGATCGACAGCGTCCAGAAATACATCGGGGGGTTCCGAGGCAAGCCAAAGCTCTCGACCCTCGGGGGGAAGCTCTGGAAGCACCAGAAGAGCAAGGTCGCAGAGGCGACGCGCGACCTGGCTGGCGAACTGCTGCGCGTGCAGGCGATGCGCGAGAGCGTCCCGGGCACGCGATACCCCAGCGAGACCAGGTGGCAGCGGGAGTTCGACGCGGAGTTCCCGTACGTCGAGACAGAGGACCAGCTGACGGCGATCTCGCAGGTCGCGCAGGACATGTCCCAATCGCGACCGATGGATCGACTGATCTGTGGCGATGTCGGGTTTGGCAAGACGGAGATAGCGATGCGCGCCGCGTTCAAGGCCGCGGAGTTCGGCAGGCAGGTCGCTGTACTCGTGCCGACGACCGTGCTCGCCGAGCAGCACGAGCGGACCTTCCGGTCGAGATTCGCGGGGTATCCGTTCCGCATCGAGTCGCTGTCTCGGTTCAAGCACGCCCGGGAGGTCCGGGAGACGCTCGAGGCGGTGGGCAAGGGGCAGGTCGACATCCTGATCGGGACGCACCGGATCCTCTCGAAGGACGTGCGATTCGCCGACCTGGGGCTGGTGATCGTCGACGAGGAGCAGCGGTTCGGCGTCGAGCACAAGCAGCGTCTGCTCTCGCTCCGCGCGACCGTGGACATCCTGACGCTCAGCGCCACGCCTATCCCGCGGACGCTGCACATGTCGATGCTCGGCCTGCGCGACATCTCGTCGCTCACCACTGCACCGGTCGACAGACGCGCGATCGTCACCGAGGTGCTGCCGTTCAACGAGCAACGGATCCGGCGTGCCATCGAGCGTGAGCTGGCGCGCGAGGGCCAGGTCTTCTTCGTGCACAATCGGGTGCGCTCAATACAGACCATGGCCGATCGGGTGCGCGCTCTGGTGCCCGACGCGAGGATCGTCGTGGGACACGGGCAGATGACGTCGGGCGAGCTCGAGGGCGTCATGCTCGAGTTCCTGCGTGGCGACGCGGACATCCTCGTGAGCACCACCATCATCGAGTCGGGCATCGACATCCCGACGGCCAACACGATGATCATCACGGACGCCGATCGATTCGGGCTCGCCGAGCTGCACCAGCTGCGTGGGAGGGTCGGACGATCACGCCATCGCGCGTACTGCTATCTGCTGCTGCCCGAAAACCGGGTCATCAACGAGGTCGCCAGGAAGCGTCTGCACGCGATCGAGGAATACTCGATGCTCGGCGCCGGCTTCCGCATCGCGATGCGTGACCTTGAGATACGCGGCGCGGGCAATCTGCTCGGCGCCGAGCAGTCGGGTCACATCGCAACGGTGGGCTACGAGCTGTATTGCCGGATGCTCGAGGAGGCGTCTCGCGAGCTGCGCAACGAGCCAGCGCACACGCCTCTTTCCACGAGCGTCGAGATCGGCGTGTCGGGCGTGATACCGAGGGCCTACATCCCATCGGACACCAGGCGCATGGAGGCCTACCGTCGCGTCTCGACATCGCGAGAAACCGATGCGATCGACGCGCTCGAGAGCGATCTGGCCAGCGCGTACGGTGATCTTCCAGAGAGCGTGGACAGGCTCCTCGATCTGGCACGAATCAGGATCGCGCTGAGCACGATCCGTGTCGAGTCGCTCACCATCCACGGGCGAGATCTTGTGTTCCAATGCAGAGACCCTGATCCGGTCGCGCACACACTCGAGGGCGCACCAGGGAGCGTGCGACCGCTGACGCCGTCGAGCGGGCAATCGCTCTGGGAGGTGTATTTCAGGCCTCCAGAGTCGTATCTCGAGACGAAGACGCTGCTGGCGTTCCTGCGTCGTCGATTCGTCGTTCAGGCTGGCGACGGGTGAGCGCGTAAGCGCATGGCGTCATCCACGATGGGGAGAAACCAATCCCGCGCGACGCGATCCCACGAGAGCATCTCCGAGACACGCTGCCCCATCGTCAGACGGTCCGCGCGTGTCGTGCCACGAAGGCGGCGGTCGATCGCCTCGGCGACGCGACGCATCTCCACGCCCTCGATGTCACGCAGCTCACCCTGTGTCATACGAAGCGGGTCGGGATGATCGTGCCGCGTGCAGTCGGCTATCACGAGATTCGGGGCGTCACCGGAACGAACGCCACTCCGTTCCAGCGCATCGACGACGAAACCCGCGCATCCCGACACGCTCGTGACCACGCAGATCGCCCCCGCGTAGAGCGGCTCGAGCGGTGCGATGCCGAAGGGCTCGTAGACAGACAACCCCAGCTCTACGTCGGTCGCCAGTCGCAGATCACGCATCGTGAAACGCGCGCTTGTCCCGAAGCTCTCACTTGATTGGCACCACTGATTCACCAGCACCATCCCGAAGCGATCGCACAGCCGGCGCTCGCAACGTCGCATGCTCGCGAGCAACTCACTCTCGACACCCACGAGATCGGGCCAGCCCTCGCGATGGTCGAACGGCCAACCATATTCCGCGGACATCGCCGCGACGTCACATGCCGATCGTGCGTCCCCTGACGTGGTCACGAGCAGGTACGCGGCGCGTTGATCGCGAGAGGCCAGCAGGGATGAGAGGGCATCGCACACCGCCAGGTCGCGCCACAGCCCCTTGCTCACGACAGGGCGTGTCACGTGCGTGATCAGCACGTCGGGTCTGAACCCGAGCCCCTCCTGCAGCCAATTGTCAACGCGTGCGCGCGCGTCGTGGATGTCCGACTCCTCGAGTGGTTCCGACGCCACGCCGTTGGGGCACACCTCAACACGCGCCCGTCGCATCGGCTCCGAAAGAAAGCCGAATTCTGCCGCGGTCTGGCTGCCCACGGCGAGGGTCGCGTCGAGATGGTGCGCGCGAGACACCAACGCGTGTCGCGGCATGCCCGACTGATCTCCGAACACGCCCTCCAGGGTCTTGTGATTCTCGATGCCTTGCTCCATCGCGCTATAAAAGGCCGCGTCGTGGCCCGCGTGGTGCTCGACGATGGGACGAACCGAGGCGCACTCATGCCCGTGGAGAATCGTCGTGTATCGACGCTCAGGGTCGGCGCTAGCAAGTAGCGCGCTGGGCATGCCCATGTACTCGTGGCTCACGAGCACACGATCGTCGATCTCCTCAAGCAGCACGTCGCACAGGAGCAATGCAGGGTACGCCAGACGCACCCACTGCTCGTAATCCTGGTCGTGCTCGTAGCGATCCGAGGTGAGCCCGAATCTGTCGTACAAGGTGCGCTTGACTCCATTGACGACCTCCACCCACATCGCACGCACGTCGATGAGCGCGACGTCAACATCGACACCTCTGGTGTGCCCATATGAGTCACTCTCGACGCCGAGATACGGGCGCGAACCGAGCACGATGGAGACGTTGCACGCGCTCTCGATCTCGCTCAGCCGAACTCCGAGCCCGAGCGCATCGACACCAGTGCCGGTGGCGTACTGGACGCGGGCCTCCGGATGACCAAGCGCGGACTCAGCGTCCTCGACGCCGTGCGAGTCCCACATCGGTCCGATGAGGAGCGTTCTGTCGACGGTCTGCTGGTAGCCATCGCTGGTCAGCAGCCCTCGCAACACGGTGCCGATGCCGCCGATGTGGTGCGCCGCCTCGTGCGTGACATGCACCATCGCCGCCACGCGATCTCTCGTGCGAGACAATGAAGAATCTGCGCCCATGGCAGCACGTATATGGCGGTTTGGCGGCGATCACAAGGGTCGGCTGCAGCTCGATCAGGATGAGGACTCGATGCGAGAGTCCAGCGCGTCGCACAGCGAGCCGATCAGGTCCTCGGGCTCGGGCATGCGTCCGAGCCCCTCGGTCCTGCACGCCTGCCAGCCCTCGGTCGGCTCTACGATCTGGAAGCCGTCCTCGCGCAGCTGCTCAACGTTTCTCTGTGTGGATCGCTGGGACCACATCACGGCGTTCATCGACGGGGCGACGAGCACCGGCTGTCTGGCCCTGTCGATCGCGCTGCACACGAGCGTGACCGGATCGGACACGAGCCCCTGCGCGAGGCGGGCCAGCGTGTCCATCGTGCACGGGGCGATGAGCATCGCGTCGGCGCGTCGGGCCAGACCGACGTGCTGCGGGTCGTTCGACTCTTTGTGCTCCCACACAGATGTGTAGACAGGATTGCCAGAGAGAGCCTGGAACGTCATCGCGCTGACGAATCGCGTGGCGGATTCCGTCATCAGCACCGTCACGTCGGTTGCGTTCTGCGTCAGCGTCGAGACAACCTGGCACACCTTGTACGCGGCGATGCCCCCACTGACACCCACGATCACAGATCGCCCTCGCAGTAGATCCTGCTGGTCGGATGAGAGTGCTATGCTCATGTGGACGCTCCGGCGCCGGGCTCACTCGCCCTCGGGTGCGCCCTCGTCCTCGCTCCAGTCGAGGGTGATCTTGTCTTCCATGATCTCGGCGACGACCAGCTCCAGGTCGGAACGCCCCTCACGCTCGATCAGCGGGCGAGCACCCTCCAGCAGCTCTACTAATCTTCGCTGGATCAGCACACAGGCCTTGAAACGTCCGCCGCATTTGATAAAGATCTCATCGCTCTTGAGCGCGTCAATCATTCGGGATTCTCCTGGCTCGTCGCCCGGGTGGTCCCACCACCGGGCCTCAGACGAGAGCCGAGAAGTCTACCCCGACCCTCAGGAACGGACAAGCAGCCAGACGACACGACACCAGGGAGCGCTATGACGCCGCCTCACCAATACGCCTATGGCGATTCTGTTATCCACGCATCGAACCCAGAGTGGGGCACCGGTCAGGTGCTCTCGGCGCAGATCGAGACGACGGACGGCGAGCCCGCGCAACGCCTCCGCATCAGGTTCTCGCGAGCAGGGATCAAGACCCTCTCGACCAAGCACGCCAACATCCAACCCGCCGAGGCAACGAACGCCGATCCCATGGAGTCCTCCTCGCAGTCACCCGAGAAACAGGGATGGCTCGCCGAGCACGAGCAGGCCACGCCCGAGGCGCAGTTCGAGTCCATCCCCGAGGCGTGCACCGATCCGTTCGCGTCGCTGCGATCACGGGTCGACGAGACCCTCCGCCTGTGGCGCTTCTCGGACGACGGAGCATCGCTCATCGATTGGGCGTCCGTGCAACTGGGCATGGACGACCCGCTGACTCGATTCAATCGCCACGAGCTGGAGCAGTACTTCCGACGATTCGCCGCCGCTCGCGAGGCACACCTCGGGCGTCTCATGAGCGAGGCCCGACAGAAGGAGCCCGAGCTCTACCAGTCGATCCTCGACTCCTCCGGCCCGGTGTCGCGTGTGGTGCGTCAGATCCACGCCAAGCGTTGACAAGAATCACCATCCGTTGCGACGCCAATGACATGCTCAGGCGCGATCATCGTCGCTCCGGAGCGCCGACTCGTGTGCGTGCGATCACGTCCGGTTTTTTTGGGACCAGAATGGAGATTCTTGGTTTTTGGCACCGCACGACGCGACTGGTGCCATGCTTGCACCTGTACCGGTGCCACGGCATCGGGCCGGGTGACAACTCAAGAAACGCAAGAATAGGTGTTCGCACGATGCAGCAGGACCATGAATTCCAGGCCAGGCTGGGGGAGCTCTCCTCGCAGATCGACCGGCTCCCGGTCGAGGAGCGAGCGCGCCTCCAGAAACTCCTCGACGAAACAAAACAACGCCACACCCGACTGCGCGGCATGGTGACCCAGCTCCAGGAGTCTCTGGATCACCTCCGCCTGTCGGTGAAGTATCTGGTGTTCGACCTCGAGGCGACTCGACGCGAGAACGCGTATCTCCGCAAGATGCTCCGCGAGGCCCCGGAGGAGGGGCAGGAGCAGGAGGGCGCCGACTAGCAGCGATCGCGCCGCCCGGATGGCGCGTGGCGAGAGGCTCCGCGCTCACCACGCCAGAGAGAGACCAAAAACAGAGAAAACGCACACCGCCCGCGCCCTCGACGGGCGGTGTGCGTGCGCACGATGGATGGTGGCCGATTGTTGGTGCCCACGAGCGCTGATACACTTGCGGTCCGACATCCGATTCAGGATCGTTTGGAGCGGTGGCCGAGCGGCTGAAGGCACCGGTTTGCTAAACCGGCGTACGGGGATTACTCGTACCGCGGGTTCGAATCCCGCCCGCTCCGTTCTTGTAATCGCAATGCCTCACTGGAAATATGCGTTCCCCCCGAACAGGCGACCACCGAGGGGACGCAATCCTGATCTGGTGGGAGTCGAATCTGGGACTTCGATAATTCTCGGACGAGGGCAGGACCCGTAACGTGTCGATGAAATCTCTCCCGCCCGAGTGCTGTCGGGTGGGTGCCTGGTGGCTCGATGCATGAGCCAGCTCGGCGCGTCCTGCCGGGCCGCCCGGATCGCGGGAGCACGAACGCGGACACGGTGGGTTCCGCGTTGCCTCCCGCTCTCCGGGGCTCGGTTCACACCACGTGTCGGAGACAACACTCGATGAATCAGGAAATCTTTCAGGAACGCCTCTTCGAGGCGATGATCAGCGGCGATCGCGCGTCGGCGCGCGCGCTGGTCGACGACACCATCCGGGAGGGGGTGTCCGCCGAGGATCGTGTCACGGAGCTCTTCTGGCCCGTGTACGAGCAGATCGAAAAATTCCATCGCGCGGACAAGCTCACGGACATCGCGCATCACATGGGCACGCGCCTTCTGCGCATGCTGGTGGACCAGGCCTCGTCCACCTACAAGACGAACCCCGACCGCGGTCGCACCATCTTCGCCTGCTGCGGTCCAACCGACGCCGATGAGCTCGGGGCGCAGATGACCGTCGACCTGCTGGAGGCGGATGGGTACAACGTGAGCTTCGCAGCCGGCGGCATCGCAGTCGACGAGATCCTCGGGCACGTGCAGCAGAACAAGCCCGACGTCCTGCTCATGTTCGCGTCCGCTCCGTCGGACCTGCCAAGCATCCGCTGGCTGGTCGACACCATCCGAGAGATCGGTGCCTGCGATGGCATCCAGTTCGTCGTGGGTGGCGGCGTGTTCGCACGCGCCGAGGGGCTCGCCGAGGAGATCGGCGCGGACCTCTGGGCCAACGATCCCATCCAACTGATGGACGCGCTCGAGACATTCCCCGAGCGTCGCGCTCCAGCAGAGCAGCGAACAGTCGGACGCAACAAGGTCCAGACGAAAAAAGTCGCCTGATCTCTGCTCGACACCAACGAAAACAACACCGCCCCCGATCTAACGATCGGGGGCGGTTGTCTTTGTTGATGGAATCAGTGGGCCGGAATCAGGCCAGCTCGGGGAACATCTCGCTTACGACGCCAACGAGATCCTTGACGTGCGAGATCGACTCGTCCATGAGCTTCTTCTCGTCCGCATCGAGCTCGATCTCGATGACCTTCTCGACGCCCTTGCTGCCGAGCACACAGGGCACACCCACGAAATACCCGCCGATGCCGTACTCGCTCTCGCAGTACGCGGCACAGGGGATGATGCGTTTCTTGTCCTTGATGATGGCCTCGGCCATCTGGACGGAGCCCGAGGCCGGCGCGTAATAGGCGCTCGTGCCCATGAGCTTGACGATTTCTCCGCCACCAACCTTCGCGCGATCGACGCAGGCGGTGATGGTCTCCATCGGGAGCAGCTGCGTGATCGGGATGCCGTGGACCGAGGTGTATCGAGGCAGAGGCACCATGTCGTCGCCGTGGCCGCCCAGCAGCAGGGCGCTTATGTCCTCGATCGAGCAGCCGAGCTCGAGCGCCAGGAACGCGCGGAATCGGGCAACATCGAGAGCGCCCGCCTGGCCTACGATGCGATTCGTCGGGAATCCGGTGGCCTTCCACGCGGTGTACACCATCGCGTCGAGAGGATTCGAGACAAGGATCACGACCGCGTCCGGCGCGTGCTGCTTGATGCTCTCGGAGACGCTCTTGACGATCTTCACATTCGTCTGGATGAGGTCGTCACGACTCATGCCCGGCTTGCGCGGGAGCCCGGCGGTCACGATGACGACGTCCGAGCCAGCGATATCGGCGTAGTCCGAGGTGCCGGTGATGCTCGAGTCGAATCGCTCGATCGGCCCGCAGCAGAGCAGATCCAGAGCCTTGCCCTGCGCGACCCCGACCTTGTCGGGGATATCCAGCAGCACGATGTCACCGAGTTCCTTGGCGGCTGCCCAGTGGGCGCAGGTCGCACCGACGTTGCCGGCACCAATAACACTGATTTTTGCGCGTCGCACGCGAATCTCCTTTGGTTCGAGACAGAATTTGATAGGTTTCTGATAGGGCGTGGACGCCGCCCGCCCTAGGGGGCGAACATAGTAGTACGAGCGCCCTCGGGGTGCATGCGACCTGGTGGGATGATCCGGAAAAACCGGCGGATTCAAGAGATTCTTGCGCTTGTGATGATTTTCTTCTTGATCCGGGACGTCCCATTTGCCAAGATGGGTCCGGAAGAAACATTGGGCGGCAACGCTGCCCGGAGGAATACGAGAGAACACGTCATGCCCGCGACGGTGGAGGCCGGCTCGGGTAAGGGGAAAGAAGCAATGAACAAGCTGGCGATAAGTGTTGCTGCCTCTGTGGCTGCGGTTGCGCTGTGGACGAGCCCGGCACACGCCTTTGTGCCCTGGTCGAACGCAAATGGGAGCGCGACGGGCTTCGACTGGATGAACGGTGGCAGCACCACCGGGCTGTACGGCGACCCGACCCTCGTGAACGGCAACACGCTGCTGTTCTTCCCCAACTCGTTCAGAGCCGACAGCGCTGATGGCGTGACAGACATAGTCACCGACACCCTTGTCGTCGACATCCTCGCGAACATCGGCAGCGAGATCGACAGCATCGTGATCTCCGAGTTCGGTGACTACGCGATCAACGGCGCCGGCCAGATCGATATCGTCGGCGACGTGACGATCACCGATCTCAACGACCCGGGACGTCAGGCCATGGACAGCCTTGTTGTCAATCCCGGCAACACCATCACGGCAGCGGGCAATGGCAGTTGGGATGGCTCCATGGTCATCGATCTCGCCGGTCTCGGCGGCGATTCCTGGACCTGGATCCACATCGAGCTCACGAACACCCTGACAGCCCAGTCGCAGTCCGGCACCAGCTCGTTCGTCTCTAAGAAGATCGGTGGAGCCGGCATCCAGATGACCCTGATTCCCACGCCCGGAGCTGGCGTTCTGCTGGGCATCGGCGGTCTCTTCGCCGCTCGCAGGCGACGCTGATAGCCGGTTTTTGTTAGGCATCTACTCAGGACCCGGGCTCAGGCCCGGGTCCTGTTTTTTCTGGATTCGGTGAATTCGCCGATTTTGTCCTTGAACGGGTCCCGCGAAAGTCGCATAATAAGTGGGCACGTTGAAGCCATTGGGTTTTCGGCAGGGGAGACAGCGCCGAGCCCTGGAGAGAAGGCTAGATTCCCACCCATCGTCAGATGGGAGGAGGAGGGAATTCGAGATGACAATGCATGCCGGTCGCACATTGTGTGCACTTGCTGCGTTCGCCATTGGCGCGACCCTGACCACGAGCGCGAACGCGTTCATCTTCTGGACCGACACCGGTGACGGCGTTGGCAATCGGTCGGGAATGAACATGGACTTCACTGGTGGCGGCAGCGACTTCGGCCTGTTCGGCGATCCGACCGTCGTTGGTGGAAACACACTCGTGTTCTTCCCATCGAGCTTCCGCGCCGAGAGCAGCGACGGAACACCCGGCGACGAGAACGATCGTCTCGAGGTCACCATCATCGCGCACGCCGGTTTCAAGATCGACCAGATCCAGATCTCGGAGTTTGGTGACTACGCGATCAACGGTGGCGGTGAGGTGTCTGTGACCGGCACCATGTTCGTCACAGATCTCATCAACACGCTGCCCGGTCCGTTCCCGCTGCCGCGTGTCGAGACCGACGACCTCGTCAGCTCGCCAGGCTCACCGATCACATCGGCCGGCACCACCTCCGGCTCGTGGACCGCGACCGCGGGCATCGATTTGACATCCACGGGAGGTCCGGACTGGACGATGGTCAAGCTCGTGCTGAACAACAACCTGTTCGCGCTCTCGGATGCGGGCGGCAACTCCTTCATCGAGAAGAAGGTTGCGGGCACGGGCATCGCGATCACGGTCATCCCGACGCCCGGTGCCGGCGCGTTGCTGGCCATCGGCGGCCTCGCCTTCGTCCGCCGCAGACGCTGATACACACGTTCAACGAACGACCACACGCACCCCTCGGGGTGCGTTTTTTTTATGCGTCCAGCTGGTCGAACGCGCCCTTCGAGTCCTGCTCGTCGAGGTATCGCTGGAACTCACCGAGCGTGTACGACACGAAGCAGAACACGTGGTGCAGCGTCTGCCACTCGAGGTCCGACGGATCGCTGTCGATGTCCTGGCGCAGTCGATTGAGCTCGGCGAGCATGGTCTCGGCTTTCATACGGGTTGGCTCCTGGTCGTTCTCATCGTCGTGGCTCAGCGTCCGGACAGACGCACGCCACAATAGACACCGGTGAGGGTGAGCACCACGCACGCACCGGGTGGGAGGGCAAACTCGAACGCGAGGGCGATGCCGACCAGCGTGGCCAGCAGCCCGATCGCGACCGTCAGCCCGAACACCATCGCCAGACGGCTGGATAGTCGCAGCCCGATCGCCGCCGGCAGAATGAGCAGCGCCGTCACAAGCACGACGCCGGCCAGACGCACCGAGACAACGATGATGGCTGTGATCAGCAGCATGAGGATCAGCTGCACGCTCAGCTCGCGCACACCGGACAGGCGGGCAGCAACCGGGTCGTAGACCCACAGCAGCATCGCTCTCCTGGAATGAAACAGCACGACGCCAACGAGCACGCAACTGGCCCACGCCATCCACGCGCCGGATCCGCCGACGTCCGCGATGGAGCCGAAGAGCACCTCCTCCCAATGGAGGTCGGTCTCGACTCCCGGAAGCGGGTGCCTGGAACGCCACGCCAGGAGGACGGCCCCCAGAGCCATGAACGCCGCCAGCACGATTCCGATAGCGGTGTCGTCGTGCTCGATCTGCGCGCTGGTCGTTCGACGGGTCAGGAGCAGAATCCCCACGGAGGCACCCAAGCAAGAGAGCCCGACGAGAACGAGCAAAGGATTGCCCGTCCAGCCGAGAATCGCCGCGACACCGACACCAGCGAGGGCGGCGTGGCTGACACCGTGACCCACGAACGACATCTGACGGAGCACCACGTAGACGCTCACGAGCGAGCACTGGATGGCGATAGCCCCCGCCGCGACGTACACGGGCAAGCGGGATAGCGTCTCAGGCGATGTGGTGTCGATGTGCGCCAGATAGCTCATGCGTGCTCCGTGCCAGATCCGTGATCGTGATGCCCGTGGCAGTCCGACGCGAAGTGAGCGTCGACGTGCACGTCGCCATCGCTATGCCCGAGCGCATGGGCCATGTCGTGCTGGAACACCTCCGCGAGCACCGCTGGCGTGAGCCCCTCGGGCGAGGAATGGAGGTGCGCGTTGCGAGCGATGCACAGGACCCTGTCGCAGGTGGAGGCGATGGCGCGGATGTTGTGCGAGACGATGATGATCGTCAGCTCCCTCTCACGATGGAGCCGATCGAGCAGCTCGCCGAATTGCTGCTGCCCCGAGGCGTCGATGCCAACATCTGGCTCGTCGAGGATGAGAATCCTGGGCTCACGGACGAGGGCCTGCGCGATCCTCAGACGCTGGTGCTGGCCGTGGGAGAGCGCATCGATGGAGAGCTCTCGCGCCTCGCTGAGCCCGACTAGCTCGAGTGTATCGAGCACGCGGGATCTGATATCGGGGTCGAGAGGCTTCCATGAGGACCGCTTGAAGGAGGCCGCGAACGTCACGAGCTGGGACGGGTTGAGCGGCACGGAGGGTGTCGCGCGTGCGTGCTGGGGAACGGCCCCGATGAGTCCCCTCGACCTGGCACCCGATGGCGAGTGCCCGAGGACGGTGATCTCTCCCGATGTGGGCTGGAGCTCCCCGAGTATCAGATTGATGAGCGTCGACTTCCCCCCGCCGTTGGGCCCGAGCACACCAAGGCGCTCCCCTCGTGCGACATCGAACGAGACGCCCTCGAGAACGGAGGTTCCGTTGGGGTACACAAAGCAGACACCCTGGCAGTGGATGTCGGGGCGCGTCGAGTTCGGTTCGTCAGGGCGCATGCATCGAGCGTAGCAGCCCGCAACGGATGTGTCTGCTCGGATGTCGTAGGCGTTAGACGAGGTTTGGCGTATACTCAGTGGTCGCCCGTCGCAGGAGGGGCGCACAGAGGGGCGGTAGCTCAATTGGGAGAGCGCCTCGGTCGCATCGAGGAGGTTGAGGGTTCGACCCCCTTCCGCTCCATTGCCCCGGCTCGAACACACGTTCGGGCCGGTGTTGTTTGTGGAGAAGGCGACGTGAAGAGAGTCCGTGTCTCATGACGAGCACCAGGGTGGCCACCAAGACTCCGAAATCGGCGCGCGACACACCGGCGATGCGCCAGTACTTCGGGTTCAAGCAGGAGCACCCCAACTGCGTGCTCTTCTTCCGCATGGGTGATTTCTACGAGCTCTTCGATGAGGACGCCAGGATCGCCGCACGCGAGCTGGGGCTGACGCTCACCGAACGCACCAAGGGCCTTGCCATGGCCGGGGTGCCACACCAGACGCTCGAGCAGTACGCGCAGCGGATGGTGTCGAGCGGCTACCACGTCGCGATATGCGACCAGGTGCAGGATCCCAAGGACGCCAAGGGTGTCGTGGATCGCGCGGTGACACGTGTTCTAACGCCCGGCACGCTCGTGGACGACGCCATGCTCGACGAGAGCGCCTCGAACATACTCGCGGGCGCGATCATCGAGGAACAGGACTGCGCACTGGCGCTGGTCGAGTGCTCGACGGGCGAGTTCCAGCTGGTGCGCTGCGCGCTCCGCGACCTCACCGACGAGCTCGCGCGAGCCGGTGTCAGCGAGCTGATCGCGCCGGAGCTCGCCACCGGAGAGATCCATGCCTCGCTCGGGACCGCCGCACGAGACGCGGGGTGCGCGCTCACGCCACGTCCCTCGTGGCAGTTCGGGGCCGATGAGTGCGTGCGGTCGCTCTGCCGGCAGTTCGGCGTGTCATCGCTCAGCGGCTTTGGGCTCTCGGAGGAAGACGGGCTGGCGCGTGCCGCGGGAGCGGTCGTTCGATATCTGCTCGAGACGCAGCGACCCGACTCGACAGAATCAAGAGGCGTGCTGGGGCACCTGCAGATTCCGAGGGTGCAAGCGAGCGACGACCGGCTCGTGCTTGACGCCACGAGCCTGCGCGCCCTGGAGATCGAGCAGACGATCCGGGGCGCCTCACAGGAGGGCTCCCTGCTGGGTGTGTTCCTCGAGCACGGCGGGCGACGCACGCCGATGGGCAAGCGCCTCCTGCGCGCCTGGCTGAAGAACCCCAGCGTGGACACGAACGAGATACGCGCGCGTCAGCGCTGCGTGACCTCCCTGCTCGACGATCGTCGTTTCGCGCGCGACATCGCGGAGCACACCGAGCGCATCCAGGACGTCTCGAGGATCGTCGGTCGCCTCGGGCTGGGGCGGGCCACGCCGCGCGACGTGGTCGCCCTGGGCCACTCGCTCTCCCGTCTCGACGGTCTCATCGAGGTGCTCGCCAGCGCACCCTCATTCGAGGCGACGATCTCGTCCCTTCGCGCGCTCTGCGCAGAACTCACGCCGCTGAGCGAGGAGATCCTCCGGATGTGCGTCGAGAATCCCCCCGCGCATCTGCGTGAGGGCGGGCTGCTCGCGGATGGCGTCGACCGGGAGCTGGACGAGGCGCGAGGGCTGGAACGCGACGCGTCGAGCTGGCTGACCACGTACCAGGCGCAGCTTGCGGAGACGCACGAGCTGCCCAATCTCAAGGTCGGTTACAACAAGGTATTCGGGTATTACATCGAGCTGCCGGCGGCGCAGGCGCGTCGCGCTCCGGACGAGTTCACTCGGAAGCAGACGCTCAAGAACGCCGAGCGCTACATAACACCCGAGCTCAAGGAGTTCGAGGAGAAGGTGCTGAGCGCCACCGAGCGCGCGATCTCGCGCGAGCAGGTGCTCTTCGCGAGCCTGTGCGATCGCTGTGTCGATTGCGCCAACGCGCTGGGTGAGTTCGGCAGAGTGATCGCGCGAGTCGACGTGCTGCTGTGCTTTGCGCAGGTGGGCGATCGCAAGGGCTGGATCGTGCCCGAGGTCGTCGAGGAGCCCATCGTGCGCATCGTCGACGGCCGCCACCCCGTGCTCGATGATCTGCTTGGCGATGATTTCGTGCCCAACGACACCGAGCTCGCCACTCCGGAGAGCGGAGCGCTGAGCCTCATCACCGGCCCGAACATGTCCGGCAAGAGCACCTACATCCGACAGATCGCAATCCTGACTCTGCTCGCGCACACCGGCTCGTGCGTGCCGGCCTCCAGCGCCACGATCGGGCTGTGCGATCGTATCTTCACACGGGTTGGCGCCGACGACGCGCTCCACGCCGGACAGTCGACGTTCATGGTGGAGATGATCGAGACCGCCAACATCCTCCACCACTGCACCGACCGATCGCTCGTTGTCCTCGACGAGATCGGTCGTGGCACGTCCACCCTCGACGGGCTCGCCCTCGCGTGGGCCATCGTGGAACGACTCGCCGGAAATGGCGAGCACCGGGCACCCAGGACTGTCTTCGCGACGCATTACCACGAGCTGACGTCGCTCGAGGACGAACTCGACGGACGCGTGCGCAATCTGCACGTCGCGGTGCGCGAATGGGGCGACGAGGTGGTCTTCCTCCACAGAATCCAGAGCGGACGGGCCGATCGAAGCTACGGCATCCACGTTGCGCGACTCGCCGGCGTGCCGCGGAAGACCGTAGAGCGCGCCCAGTCGCTGCTCGAGTCGCTGGCCGTCTCGCACGAGAGCTCGCACATAGGAAGCGACAGGAGCCCGAGGCAGGAGCACGCCCAGCCCGGGCTGTTCTCCTCCGTCGGAACGCACCCCCTCGTCGAGCTGCTCGCCTCGCTCGAGATCGAATCGATGTCTCCGCTGGAAGTCTTCGATCGCGTGCGTACGATGCGTGACCAGGCCAGAGACGAGCTGGCCTGAACCACGAGGACGCAAGAGCCATGGCACTGGATTCGTATGTGACACTCGGGCGCTCGGGACTGCGGGTCAGCCCCCTGTGCCTCGGCGCGATGACGTTCGGTGAGGACTGGGGCTGGGGCTCGGACGATGAGACATCTCGTCGGATCATCGACACCTACCTTGACCGTGGCGGCAACTTCATCGACACCGCCAACATGTACACGAAGGGCCACTCCGAGGTTGTGCTGGGCGATCACATCGGGCGCGAGCCATCCAGACGCGACCGCGTGGTCATCGCGACCAAGTTCATGACCGCCATGCATCTGGGCGATCCGAACTCGGGCGGCGCGGGACGCAAGGCGATCATCGGCGCGTGTGAGGAGTCGCTGCGAAGACTCCAAACCAACTACATCGATCTGTACTGGATGCACTTCTGGGATCATCACACGCCGATGGAGGAGACGCTGCGCACACTCGACGATCTCGTCCGCGCGGGCAAGGTGCGATACATAGGCTTCTCAGACACACCCGCGTGGATGTGCGCGCACGCGCAGACGATGGCAACCCTCAGAGGCTTCGAGCCGCTGATAGCGCTGCAGATCGAGTACTCGCTGATCGAGCGGAGCGTCGAGGATGAGCTGATCCCGATGGCGCGTCACCTGGGCATGGGCGTGACGCCGTGGTCCCCACTCAAGGGCGGCATACTGTCGGGCAAGTTCACTCGTCAGTCTGCGCCGAAGAAGGGCGAGGCCCGCTACGACGAGAACTCGCAGCACCTCAACGAGCGATCTTTCTCGATAATCGACACGCTCCAGCAGACCGCGCAGCAGACGGGAGCGAGCGTGGCGCAGGTCGCGATCGCGTGGGTGCACGGGCGAGAGGGCGTGGACTCCACGATCATCGGCGCCCGGACCATGGCCCAGCTCGAGGACAACATAGGCGCGCTCGGAGTCGAGCTTGACGGGTCGCAGCGGGAACGCCTCGACGATGTCTCCGCACGCGATCCAATCTTCCCGCAGCGCTTCCTGCCATTCGTGCAGAAGATCTTCACCGGTGGCTGCTCTCTCAACGGCGCCCCGAGTGAGGACGCATGGGACATGGCACCACAGAGCGACGACGAGAGATACTGACCATCCACGCCACACCGGAGGCACGACATGGCTGACACGACACTGCAGGGAACAATGATGCTCGACAGGGAGCTCCTGCAGCAAAAGCACGAGAGCGGCGCGACGTATCCCGACTACGTCGCCAAGGGCGACGAGCACCAGCGCCAGCGCTGGAACGAGATCTACGAGCAGGTGTCGCTCACGAAGAGCCAGCGTGAGCTGATCGGTGGGTTCACGCGCACGATGCGCATCACCGTGCTCTCCGGCCTGTGGTGCGGCGATTGCGTGGCGCAGTGCCCACTCCTGGCGAGGATCGCGGAAGCCAACCCGGAGCGACTGGACGTGCGATTCCTCGATCGCGACGAGCACGACGACCTTGCCGAGCGCGTCGCCATCAACGGAGGGCTGCGGGTCCCGACGTTCATCTTCGCCGCGGAGGACCACGTGTTCTGTGGGCTGTTCGGCGACAAGACCCTGACGCGGTACCGAGCCTCAGCCGAGAAGCAGCTCGGCGCGTCCTGCCCGCTCCCCGGCGCACCGGTGCCCACGGAGGAGCTCGAGGCGACCCTCAGAGACCTCCTCGATGAGTGCGAGAGGATCCACCTCATGCTGCGCCTGAGCCCCCGTCTGCGTGAGAAGCACGCCGATTGAGTAGCGTTCGCAAAGATCGCGTACGCAGAATTACCTGTCTGTTTGATTCCGAAAAAAACCCTTGCTCCGTGCTCGAATCCATCGTTAGGGTGGTTATCGGTGGATAGGGAGAGTGTGATCTCCCCGTTGCGATTCGCACACACAACCTAGGGGAGAGATCATTATGCGATCCTCGATTTCGAAGACGGCGCTCCGATTGGCGTGCGCCGGTCTGGCGGTCGGTCTGGTCACGATGTCCACGGCGCAGGCCGGCTACACCGGAGCCATGGGCGGCACCGGGTACAGGACGGGTGGCGTAGCGCTCATCGGCCCCCTCGCGCCTCACGCGGAGCAACTCGTCAACAAGATCAAGGCCGACAACCCCGCGTTCACCGAGATGCAGGCACGCCAGAAGGCAATCGACCTGCACCAGGGCGTGTGCAAGGCGATCGACGCGGTCACCGCGCAGAACGCTGTGGTCGGGGCGTGCCTCAAGAAGCTCAAGGGGCTCGGCTCGATCTGCATCTCGTTCAACATGAGAGGTGCCGTGGGCACGGCTATCAACGACGGCATGGCGGCGTGCAACGCCGCGGACAAGATCAACATCAGCGATAAGGTATTCGCCGAGGGATGCCCGCCGCCGCACGATCCGAATCTCTACTGGCTGACGACGACGCTGCTCCACGAGGGAACGCACGCGATTCAGGACTATTCCTTCGCAGATACGGGTGACGCCGACAAGAATCGCGCCGCGAAGAATAAGAAGCGCATGTGCAACGAGGCGGGCACGGGTGTTGGCGCCGACCCCAAGGGAGCACACGTGATCGAGAACGAGTGGATCACGCAGCTCAAGGAGGTCGTCGCCGAGGTGCGGAGCGCGACACCGCAGTCGCTGCTGCACTGGACCCCCGCGACACAAGCGATCTTCAACTCGCTCTTCAACCTCCCCGCTGGCCCGGCCAAGACCAAGGCCATCGACGATTTCGAGAGGGCGATCTGTAACAACAAAGCCGGTAATGATCGCGCCATCGAGTGCTACCGCAAGGGCAAGCAGGCACTCCAGGCGTTCATCGACGCCGACGTCAGCACGACCGCCAAGCGCAACATGGCGCTCCAGAACCTCCGCAACGCGCTGAACCAGGCCAAGTGGAGAAGGATCCTCTCCAGGTTCAATATCAGGAAGATCCAGCTCTCCGACGCAACCAGCGGCATCATCGACCAGGGGCTCGGCGAGCCAGTCGTCGACACCGGCATGCTCGGCATCTCCGACATGGAACTGGTTGGTGATCACCTCATCGTCCTCGGTGAGGGCAACGTCACAGGCGGCTCGATCCGTGTCTACCACGACTCCGATGTCGATGGCGTGTTCAACGACGTCGACCTCGTCACCAACCACGACAACGACCCCGGCATCCCCCCCGCCGGTGACCTCATCGTGCATCCTGTCTTCAACACGGTCATGCTCTTCACGCACGACACGAGCGAGTTCTTCGAGCTCGTGGACTCCGACTTCGATGGGATTCCCGATCAGATGAACCCCGTCCCGGTGTTCTCACTCCCGGGTGCCGATCCGTTCCTCAACGAGTGGCAATGGTTCATCGACACGCCCGATGACATCCCGAACAACCTGCTTGTCGGACGTGACATCCACGACTCCATGCTGCCGGCGTCGATGCTCGACGAGGTCCGCGTGGTGCTCGAGGACTTCAACAACGACGGCATCCCCGACAACGACTTCGGCCAACAGCCCGCGATGCAGGTGGTCGACTATCCGCCGGTACCGGTTCTTCCACCGCTGCCTGGTGATCCTCAGATGCAGCTGCTTGGCTTCCCTGGTGTGCCGTACGAGGTTCTCTCTGTCGATCCGGTGACGTTCAACCCGATCGAGTCGCTGGGCTTCGGGAACGTGCCAGGCATCTTCCCGCTTCCGCTGCCCTTCATAGCGCCGCTCTCGCGTCCGCTCAACGACGGCGAGGTCATCCTCGTCCAGACGCAGCGTAGCCTCACGAACCCGCTGCACTCTCTGCCTTATGGCGTCTCGCCGTGCCCGAACGCGCCGGGTGATCTGAACGGTGACTTCGTCGTCAACGGATCGGATCTCGGTCTGTTCCTGGGCGCGTGGGGCACTCCAAATCCCTGCACTGATCTCAACAACGACGGCACCACTGACGGAGCCGACCTGGGGCTCTTCCTCGGTCTGTGGGGACCAGTGCCGGCGTAAGTGAGCCGAAGCCTGCTTCATTCGTTCGACCAGGGGCCCCACGGGGCCCCTTTTTCAGGCGCGTGATTCGGCATGCCAAGTGTGCTATCGTGACGAACCCGTGCGGACGATCAACGCACACTTACATCACCTATCAATGCTGGAGGAGCCATGGGCACACCCATCACGAAATCACCAGATGGTCTGAACGTCCCCAACGACCCGATCATCCCATTCATCGAGGGCGACGGCACAGGCCCGGACATATGGGCAGCTTCAGTGAGAGTGTTCGATGCCGCGGTCGAGCGCGCCTACGGTGGCGAGCGCACTGTCTCGTGGCACGAGGTGATGGCCGGCGAGAAGTCCTACAACGCCACGGGCGACTGGCTCCCGCAGGCAACGCTCGACGACTTCAAGAAGTACCTCGTGGGCATCAAGGGCCCGCTCACGACCCCCGTCGGCGGCGGCATCCGCTCGCTGAACGTCGCGCTGCGTCAGATCCTTGACCTCTACACGTGCCTGCGCCCTGTGCGCTGGTTCGACGGCGTCCCCTCGCCCGTCAAGAACCCCGTGCTCACCGACATGGTCATCTTCCGAGAGAACTCCGAGGACATCTACGCCGGCATCGAGTTCGAGAACGGCGCGGACGACAACGCCAAGTTCAAGTCGCTCTTCAAGGACAACTTCCCCGACCTCTACAAGAAGATCCGCTTCCCGGACAGCGCGGGCATCGGCGTCAAGCCCGTCTCGCAGGAGGGCACAGAGCGTCTCGTCAAGGCGGCCATCCAGTACGCCATCGACAACGGACGCACCAGCGTGACCTTCGTCCACAAGGGCAACATCATGAAGTTCACCGAGGGCGCCTTCATGGAGTGGGGCTACGAGGTCGCGCGCAAGCACTTCGGTGCCCAGCCCTGGGACGGCGGGCCGTGGCACATCATGGATCGCCCATCGGGCGCGCCCGAGATCACGCACCGCCCGACCAACGAGGGCAAGGCGCGCGTGCCGGAGGGCAAGATCGTCATCAAGGACGTCATCGCCGACGCGTTCCTCCAGCAGCTGCTCACACGCCCCGCGGAGTACGACGTCATCGCGACGATGAATCTCAACGGTGATTACGTCTCCGACGCGCTGGCCGCGTGCGTGGGCGGCATCGGCATCGCCCCCGGCGCCAACATCAACTACGACACGGGCCACGCCATCTTCGAGGCGACGCACGGCACGGCGCCCAAGTACGCCGGGCAGGACAAGGTCAACCCGGGCTCTGTCATCCTCTCTGGCGAGATGATGTTCCGGTACATGGGCTGGACCGAGGCCGCGGATCTGATCGTCCAGGGCATCGCGGGCGCGATCGCCAACAAGACCGTGACCTACGATTTCGAGCGCCTCATGGAGGGCGCCACACTCCGCAAGTGCTCCGAGTTCGGCGACGACATCATCGCAAACATGGGCGCAGCAGTCGGGGTATAACGCGTCCGTGACAATGAAGATCACACAAGCCCGTCAGCCAAGGCGGGTTTTTTTGTTTACTCAAAAAAAGAACCACGGACGCATGACGCGCCCGCGGCCCTTTGGGGTGAACAGACAACCGAGCTCTCAAGACTGCTTATCGACGACGACCACGCCGCGGTCGACGACGATCGTCGTCGTAATCCCTGTGCCCGCCCCGACGCGCGTGACGATCACGATCCCTGTGCATCCGCACGCCCAGATATCGCGCCAGCTCGACCGTCGCACGTGAGCGGTCGCCCTGATCGAGGGCGTACCGGATCGCCCGTCGCGCCTTGCCATCGTGCCCCGCGACGACTCGCAGAGACGCGATGAGAAACCACTCATCGGCGCTGTTGTAGTCGTGGCGACCCTGGCGCTTCAGGCGCTTCTCAATCCTGTGCAGATCGTCGTACAGGTCGTATCGCACCGGCACGCGATGCAGCGCACCGGGGTTGATCCTGATCGCGCGTCGCATCGCGTAGATCGCGTCGCCCTCTCGTCCCAGGCGCAGGCTGGCGATCGCGATGCCGACCTTCGGGAGAGGAGCGCGAGGACGCTCGCTCGCGAGCCTCTCGAAGCCCCGCAGCGCGCGCCGCGCGTCGCGACGCCCACCGCCCAACTCGTCGAACCAGTGATTCAGACGACTGCCCCACGAGCGCCGGTGGTGCCGTCGGTCGTCATATCGGTCGTGTCGATGTCCGTACCCATCGCGGTATCCAAGACGCAGCGCGCCATGGTCGCCGAGGGGGATCCTGAACGAGACACCAGCACGCGTTCCATCCGCGTATGACGCAGGAGCGACGAGAGCAGAACATCCAAGCGTTGCGCCGACTATGGCGACTCGTACGAATCGACTCAATGAGATGGAACGCGACATGATATGCCTCCTTTCACGCGCGCCTGAGCACGCTCTGGCAACGTCCCTGTCCGGCGATCAAGCCGGGTCGGGGTCAGATTGGAGGCCTCACAACTGTTTACTCATTACTAACAACACGGTTGCGATGACAATTATTCCGCGCGCAAAAAAAATCGGGCGTGTAGCCCGATTCGTAATATCGTGCGATGTGTCGACGCGCGCTTACTGCTCGGTGCGCAGTCCCAGGACAAAACCCGGCTGCCCCGATGCGCGATGCACATGCGCGACGCGCGCCAGGATAGTGCGCCCTGCTCCCTTCGAGCGTCCGAGATCAACCATGACGGAGACGCCCTTATTGACGCGCTCCTCGAGCACGACACGCAAACCCTTCTTGGACACGTCCAGCACCGCGGCATCGATCGGATGTGTGGGCGATCCTGACTCGCTCACGGGCGTGACGTACACCATCGTGGCACAGGTCTTGCGAGGGTGGCGCCGCTTCTCTTTCTGCTCCTCGACGCGATACTCGTAACCGGGGCGAAACTGCGCGATCGTCTCTCGCACGCCGTCCTTGAGCCAGCGCCCCCACGTGTGAATGTGCTCGCCAATCTGCTGTGTGTTCATGGTCGCTCCCTCCCGATGCCTGCGCGTACTCCGGTGACGTATAGTGACACTATGGCGTTGAACCCCGTCCTCGGAGCGCATTCTGGTGGCCTGTTTCGCGTAACGCCTCTGGAGACAGGGCGCAACCGATCCAGGCGATACAGACCGTCGAGGATTCGAGAACCCGGTTACCGGCCGTAGAACGTCGTCAGGATGACGGGAGCAGGTCGCTCAGGTCGGGCTCGGGCACCTGGAGATGCTCGAGCAGCGTCCCGAGATGTGCCTCGTAGTTCCGCCAGCGTTGGAGCGAGGACGTGTAGATCGCCTGCTGGGCCTGCTCGTAGCTTCCGGTGTACACCTGACGCTGCTCTCTCTCCTGCTGGACGCACGCGTCGTCCCAGGGCATTTCGAGGAACTCGAGTATCTCGCGCACCATGGTCTCACGATCCAGCACCATACGCTCGTATTGAACATCGAGGATTGGCATCGGGAGCACCCTCTTGTAGTGCGCCATGAGCCTGTCGTACTGGTTGTAGAACATCCCGAGCTCGTCCAGATGGGTCGAGTACCAGTGTGCGTAAGGATCGAGATTGAACAGACACGACAGGCATGTGTCGCGAGGCGACCGACGCGCGTGGAGGATCCTCGCCCTCGGGAAGAGCTGCATGATCACCGGCAGCACAATGAAATTGCTCGGCATCTTATCGACTATCCTGATCGCGCCCCCCGCGTGTGCGCGCAGCATCTCCAGGTGCGCAGAGGCCTCCCGACGGAGAGAGTCGGAGTTCACCATGCGCATGCGATCGATCCGCGCCAGCCCAGGCGTGTTCCATCCATAAAGGCGATCCGCAATCTCGGTGAACGACATCAGCTCACCCATGCCATGCCCTTGTGGGTGTGCCGCGACGGTGTGCTCCAGCAGCGTGGTGCCGGCCCGTGGCATGCCAACCACAAAGACCGGCGCCTCATCGTCGATGCCAGACGTGGGGACCGCCTCGAGGCGCTCCGCACTCATAGAAGCACACACATCGTCCATCATGCTCTGGAGCACACGCATCTGCTGCGAGTGACGTCCCGACTCGTTGGCGACGGATATCCAGTGGAACGCCTCGTCGTACAGCTCGAGCTTGTCGAGGACGGTCGCCAATCGCGAGGCGAGGTGCCGACGGTCCTTCTTGCTCAGATCTTCGCGACGCAGATGGCGGCGCAGTAACTCGGCCGACTCCTCCGAACGCTTGGCACGCATCAAGGCACGCGCGTGCGTTATCACGATGGGGATGTCGGCGTCATCCTCACCCGCCCGCTCGCTGAGCAGATCGCAGGCGTCGTCATGCTGCTTGTCCAGCAGCGCGAACTCCACCGTGCAGAGCAGGGCGGACTGCGAGCCGGGGTCCTGACGCAGCGCCTCGTCGAGGAGTCCGCGTGCGGAGTCCGCGTCTCCATCGAGGAAGGTCGATCGAGCCAGTTGCACGAGCAAATCGGTGTCAGACTCGTCGAGCTCCAGAGCTCTGCTCAAACTCTTGCGCGCCAGCGTGTACTCGCCGACAGAGAGATACGCCGAGCCGAGTCTCGCGTGCAGTTGCCCGTTCGAGTCGTGACGCACGAGCAGCTCCCTGTAGAGCCCGATCGCCTCGTGGTACATGCCCGACTCGTGGAGTTCACTGGCCTTCGAGGCGATGCTCTCGTCCTGCATTAGGCTCGCCCGCGAGGCGCTCACGATGGCTCTCTCGACGGCTGCTGCGCCATTCGCCCGGCCAGATGCGTACGGAACGGATCGAAGAGATCTCCGTAGCGAGAGGCCGAGCCGACAGATTTGGTGTACACGGGCTGACGCACCTGGTCGATCGACGCCGTGTTCGCCACGCGCTTCGACGTATGGAACTCAAGGCACTCATTGTCCCAATCGAGCCCAACGAACTCGAGCACCTTTCGGACCGTCGGCTCGAAGTCCTGCGTCATCGACTCGTACGGGACCTCCAGGATCCTGTCGGGAAAGAGCGAGACCCAGTGCTCCATGAGGCGCACGTAGTCGGCGGTGTAATCGGCGATGTGCTCCTGCGTGAAAACCCACTCGTACGGGCCACCGAAGTGGCGCAAGAAGATCGACGTGGCGATGTCCTCGAGCGAGCGAGAGGAATGCAGGATCTTCGCTCCGGGGAGCATCGTCGCGATGAGCCCGATGTGGAGGAAATTGTCGGGCCGCTTGTCTGTCGTTCTCGCGATGGTCTCGTTGTGGTACCGAAGAAATCGCACATACTGCTCACCGGCCTGCTTGAGCACGAACGGGTTGAGCAGGTGTGTCTTTTGCATGTGGGGCACGTCGGTCTGGATCTCCGCGCCGTTGAGATGCTTGACGATATCCGTCACGTACGGGCGCTCGCCCAGCGCGAGGACGTCATGGTGTGCGCCAAGCACCTGCTCGAGCAGTGTCGTGCCCGATCGCGGCATGCCGACGATGAACACCGCCGTCTCGTCGTCGAGCCCGGAGTCGCCCATCCGCTCCAACGACTCGGGGTTCCATCGCTCGATCAGCATGTCGATCGATCGCGCGTGCACGCTCGGATCGAAGTGGCGATACCGTAGTGTGTTCGCCTCCTGCGCGGCACGGAACGCCTCCTCGTATCGCCCCACGTCGTGCAACAGCACGGACAACTGGAACAGCAGCGACATCTTCGCCGACGGCGAGAGCGTGCCCGAGCTCGAGAGGCGGGTGCACAGCTCGATCGCGAGATCCTCCTTGTCGATCTTCCGACAGATCCTCAGCAGCGCGATGATCGTCCTGTAGTCATAGACGTTCGCGTCGATCACCGGCTTCAACAGGGCGAAGGCTTCCTCGTACCTCGACATGGTCGCGAGAATCTCGACATGCACCGAGAGGAGCCCCTTCTGCCCGGGAAACTCGCGCTGTGCGCGCTCGATCATCTCCAGCGCCTTCTCGTGCTGGCCCTCCTGATTCAGGAGCCCCGCGTAGTCGCCGACAATGCGATACGAGACCACGCCCATCCGGATCGCCTGCTCGAACACGCGCTTCGCCTGGTGGTGTTTGCCGAGCATCTTGAGCGCCCCACCAAGCCTCCCCACGGCGTCCACGTTGCGAGGATCCTGCGCGAGAACCTGCTGGGCGAGACGGATCGCCTCGTGGTGGTTCAGATTACCGGCAGCGGCGTCGGCTTTCCTAAGAAGATCTGTGATTGTCTCGGTCTGCATGGTCCTGGTCCGATCGATGGGTGAGAATTGTACGCCATCGCAGCGGAAAAGCTACGGAATCACGCGTTCGCACGCAGGCGTCGGGCGGTTGTATCGAACGCCTCGCAGAGCGCCCCCAGATCCTTCTCGTCCGTGCATGGATGGATCGTGCACAGGCGCTGGACCGTCCGATCACGCAGGCGCGTGGATGTTACGAACGCAACCTGCGACCGGAGCATCTCGCGAGCGATCGCGTCGTTGTGCGCGTCCGCCTCGTCTGGTCCCATACCATCCGGCTCGTGCCGGAACGTGACAACACCCAGACTGGCCCCCGTCACGACCCGCCATGATGACAGCGACTCGATACACCGCTGGGCGTAGCGGGCGTTATCGATACCCCTCTCGATCCACCGTGCGAGAGTCTCGCTGCCGTATACCTTGAATGTCATCCAGAGCTTCAGCGCACGGAACGATCTGGAGAGTTGCAGCGACCTGTCCCTGAAGTTCACGTGCCCCTCTTGTGCGACGACGTCCTTCATGTAGTCCGCCATCACGCCGAATGTCTCCTCGAGAAGATGACCCTCACGGATGAACGCGCAGCCGATCTCGTACGACTGGAAGAGCCACTTGTGCGGATCGAGCACCAGCGAGTCGCCCAGCCCCATGCCCTCGAGCAATTCCGATCCCTCATCGCACAATGCGGCGGACGCGCCGTACGCGCCATCGATGTGCATCCACATCGACCGCTCGCGGCACAGTGCGCCGATCGGTCCCAGGGGATCGACCGCGGCCGTGTTCGTCGTGCCGGCGTTGGCGATCACGCACCAGGGAACGAGACCTCGCTCGATATCCGCATCGATAGCCTCCCGCAGCGACCCGGGATCGAGACAGAACGACCCATCCGAGGGCAGCTCGCGCCTCCGGTCCGTGTGGATCCCCAGAGTCTTGAGCGCTCTCTCGACTGATGAGTGCGTCTGATCGCTGTAATACGCCACGAGTCGCGCGTGCTCCGCCTCCTCTCGACGATCCCGGGCGACCTGCAGGCACGTGAGATTCGCGCTGGATCCACCCGACGTGAGAACACCCCGCGCCGAGGCTGCGAGCCCGCACGCCTCTCTCAGCCAGTCGAGCACGATCAGCTCGACCATCGAAGGACCCGACGAGGCGAGCCAGCTCCCGACGAACGGATTCCAACCAGCGACGAGCATGTCGGCGAGCACGCTCACATACGTCATCGGGCTTGGCACGAAGGCGAAGAACCGGGGGTGGTCGATGGGTAGCGCGTGCCCAAGAACATCTCGCACCGCGTCCTCGATCACCTCCACGACATCTCCGGGCTCTCTGGGCATCGGCTCGCGGAGCAGCGCCTCCATCGCGTCGCGGCTCGTCTCGATGGAGAGCGGCAGGTCTCGCATCGAGGTCAGACGATCGGCTATCGCGTCGACGACCTTGTAGCCGAGTTCCTGGAGCTCTCCGCGCTCGAACTCAAATCCGGACTCACGCGCCATCCGCATCTCTCCGTCTGGTGCACGACTCATACAACCCGATGATGGCATCGAGCATCGTCCGCTTCGTCAGCGTATGACCTCTTCGAATCTCTGGCGTACGCCCCAGAAACTCGCGAGTCCGGCTCGCAAGCGTGCCCATGTCACCAACGTCTACACGTCCTGGCGGGCACAGATACTCGAGTATCTCACCGACCCCGCCGTGGTTGTAGCCGATCACTGGCACGCCCATCGTCAGCGGCTCGAGCACCGTCCTGCCGAACGATTCGGGTGTGCGCGACAGCGAGTACACGATCGATGACATGGCGTACACGTCACGAACGCGATCCGTCGTGGGAGCCATCACAACACGATCAGCGAGACCATGGCTCAAGATCATCTCGCGCACCGAGTCCGCGTACGCCCGCTTGCGCTCGTGCACGCTCCCGATGATCAGCCCGCCCACATCCATTCCATCCCCTGCGAGACGTGCGATCAAATCAATGAAATCGGCGTGTCCCTTGAGACGCGTTACTCTCCCGGGAAGCGTGAGAACAGGTCGACTGTCGAGCTGGGGATGCTCACGAAGGAACCCACTCAACCATTCACCGTCGGCCTCGTATCCCCAAGGCCACTGGTCCGGGTCCACGCCGCGCGGGATGACGGTGATCGAGTCTGCCAAGTGACGACCGTAACTCGAAAGCACGTACTCTCTCGCGGCGTCCGAAACGCAGATAATCCTGTCGCTGCGCGTCATGATCCGCGAGTACCAACCGACGGAATACAGCCCGTGCACCGTCGTGATGTACGTCGGCCTGTCTTGGGACGGCATCCCTCGAAGCGCCCGATGCGCTACCCACGCGGGCACGCGCGAGCGCGCGTGCACGATGTCGCACCCCTCATCCAGGAGAACCCGACGAAGCCGCCCCGCGTGTCTGAGCGTCAGCGGCGACTTCCTCGCGATAGGAATCTCGATGTGACGCGCACCGACGGATTCCAGCTCGCGCACCATCCCACCCCCCGACGAGATCACGATCGCGCTGTGCCCCCTCTCCACGAGAGCCGTCGCCACCTCGACGGTGCCACGCTCGACACCCCCGCTCCTCATCTCGGGCACGAGCTGCACGATGGTCAGCGATCTCGTGGAGCCATCAGCCATCGCCATCACCCGTCAAAAATCGATCGATAACGATCTGCGCACATCGATCCGCCTCCCACAATGATCCCGCGTGCGGCGCAGCGCGCAAATCCAGCACAGAGGACTCGAAACGAGTGACCTGCCCCTCCGTGATCAGCACATCAATCCCACGCGCGACGCGACCAGTGTGTCTCCGAGCCACATCGAGCACACCGGTGTGCGCACCCGACGTCAACGACTCGTACACCATCGAGACCGAGTCCTCGCTGATCCAGCACTGGCCGGTCATCGCCAAACGCTCGCCAACCCAACCGCGATGCGTCTCCCCGACCGGCGTGATGACAAGATTCGACGCCGAGATCGCGCGAAGTGTCTCAAGCGTGTCTTCGGGTGTCCGCCTTGACGTGGTGAGCTCCCAACGCACGTCCGCTACACTCGAAACGACCTGGCCTACCTGATCCGCGATTCCCTCTGCGTCCCAACCATGATGCTTTGACGGGCCACCGATCAGAAACAGCCCGCGCGACGAGTCGTGGCTATCCGACGGCACCATGGCGTTCAGTGCGCCGCGCGTTCGCACCACGTTCGGAGCCTCCGCCACGCCGTCGTGCGCGGGAATGAGGCACAGATCGAACGCCCGCCGCGCCCAGCGCGACCCGGGGTTCATGCAGACGATCGAGTACCCGCCGATGTACCTCGCAGCCGCCCTCAGGTGCTGGTGCGTCGCGTGCCCCGCGCCGATCCACAGATCGGCCCTCGGGAAGTCTCCGGGAGGGTTCGTGTAGAAGCGGATGAGCCCGAAGATCGAAGAACGCAGGCGCGTCACGTCGAGGGTGTGTGTCTCCACGCCCCCGATCCGCCGCTCGATGGCGTCCACGAGACCGACGGTCTGATTCTCGTGCCCCGCCTTGCCATCCGTGAACCGCACGATGATGGGCGGGCTCTCGACCTCGATGTGATCGTGCTCGGGCATCGCGTCCGTCGAGGATAGAGTCTCTGGACACGGGGGACCAAGTCGCGGAAACTGGTGGTCGCAATCCATCGCGTCGACAACAAGCAGGAGCGGGACAACCCATCCCGAGAGCCCATGTCCCCCACTCAGCAGACAGCCACGAGCGTAAGCGTGCCCCTGATCGACCTCAAGGCGCAGTACGCGTCGCTCCGCGACGAGACCCGCCAGGTCGTCAACGACGTGCTCGAGAGTCAGTACTTCATCAATGGACCAGCGGTCCGCGAGTTCGAGGACGCCCTGGCCTCCTATGTCGGCACCTCGCACGCCGTCGGTGTCTCGTCTGGCACCGATGCGCTCCTCGCCTCCCTGATGGCGTTGGGCATCGGCGGCCACCCCTCGGAGTTCCGCGATCGTGCGCCCGACGAGGTCATCACCACGACGTACTCGTTCTTCGCCACGGGCGGCGCGATCTGGCGTGCCGGAGCGCTGCCAGTGTTCGTGGACATCGATCCGGAGACGTACCTCATGGATGTCTCACAGATCGAGGCGAGGATCACTCCCCAGACAAAGGCCATCATGCCAGTGCATCTCTACGGGCAGTGTGCCGACATGGACGCGATCAACGCCATCGCACAGGCTCGCGATCTCATCGTCATCGAGGACGCGGCCCAGGCGATCGGCGCAACACAGAACGGTGTCCAGGCGGGCGCGATGAGCACCGTTGGCTGCTTCAGCCTCTTCCCCACCAAGAACCTCGGTGGGCTGGGCGATGGCGGCTTCTGCACCACCAACGACGAGGCGCTCGCGGAGAGGCTCCGCCAGAGCAGGAACCACGGCATGGAGCCCAAGTACTACCACCACTGGATCGGCGGTAACTTCAGGCTCGACACGCTCCAGGCCGCCGGCTGCCTCGTCAAACTCCCGCACCTGGACAGCTGGCACGAGGGACGACGACGCAACGCCGCGTTCTACAACGAGGCTTTTTCAGGCATCGAGAGCATCGTCACGCCCAGGATCCAGGAAGGAAACACGAGCATCTACAATCAATACGTCGTGCGTGTGCCCGATCGCGACGCCTGCCGTGCGTATCTCCAGGAGCACAACATCAGCGCTGAGATCTACTACCCGGTACCGATGCACCTGCAGACGTGCTTCGAGGCACTCGGGTACACAACGGGCGACCTCCCGGTGAGCGAGAGGGCCGCCGAGGAAACCCTGGCACTGCCGATCTTCGCCGAGCTCACGAGCGAGCAGCTCGAGCACGTGGCCGAGACTCTCAAGGCGTTCGTCACGAGTCGATGAGCGATCCACACGACGCGCCAAAACAGGACCTGATCGAGTATCGCCACGACGTGCACTCGCAGTTCGGTGAGGACGGCATCATCGAGGAGATCCTGCGTCGGCTGAACATCACCACTGGCTGGTTCGTCGAGTTCGGTGCATGGGACGGCAAGCACCTCTCCAACTCACGATCGCTCTTCGAGCGAGGGTGGCACGGCGTGTTCATCGAGGGCGACACAAAAAAATTCGCGGACCTCTGCAGAGAGTACGATGGTCAGGACAGGATCGTGCCGCTCAACGCGTGGGTGGGCTTCGAGGGAGAGGACAGACTCGACGCGCTCCTGGCAGGGACTCCGATACCAAAGGATTTCGATCTGCTCTCGATCGACATCGACTCAGACGATTACCACGTGTGGCACGCGCTCCGGGAGCACACACCTAAGATCGTCGTGATCGAGACCAACTACTCATTCCCGTACAACGTCGATTTCGTCCAGGCACCGGGCGCGCACATTGGCTCGAGCGCGCTGGCGATCGCCCGTCTGGGTGTCGCCAAGGGATACACACTCGCGTGCTACAACTCAGCGAACGCCATCTTCGTGCGCAACGACCTGGTGCCGAGCCTGGCACTTCCGAATCGCTCCTTCGCATACCTCTACGCGATCGGGCGCCACGCCCGAGCCGCCGGCTTCTTCGCCTCGGAGTTCTCCGGCAAATGGCACAAGCTCCACGACGAGAACATCACCTGGCGCTTCAAGAAGCTCTACAAGGACTCGAAGCGACTCCGCGCCCAGTCTCACCGGTTCGAGCATTGGACCTCGCCCGACCAGATCCGCGCGCTCTTCGATGACGATGGGCTGGATCCGCGATTCGGAGCCGAGTGATCAGCCTCCGAACACGAACATCGGCCACGTCACATCCCGGTACCCGTCCTCCCGCAGCACCGCCTCGATCATGAATCGTGCCACGCGCGTCGAGCTATGGTCACGATGTGCGTGCTCCCAGGCGCGACGCGCCATCGTGCGTCGCTCGTCGTCACGCCCCAGGTAATGCGCCACTCTTGTGGCCAGGTCCTGCTCGTCCTTGAAGTACGCGACCTCGTCCTCCGGGTACAACGCCTGCAATCCGCTCGACGCGTGCGTCAGCGTCAGCAGGCCGTTGCCAATCACGTCCGCGATGCGATTCGACGAGTACAGCGCGACGTCGTTCCAGCGAGAGAGATTCAGCGCCATCGCGCTGCGCGCCAGGATCGCCTCGCGCTCGTGCCCGTACACGCCCGCGTGGCCGAGGCACCCGAAGTAACCGAACCGTGCGCCCTCCACCGAGGCGCGCAGGCTCTCGAGCAACGGGTTCCGCCGTGGGTCGTCTCGCCCGAAGAACACCACGTCATACTCGGGACGCTCGCACTCGAACGCGCGATTCGACTCGATGTTGATGTCGACCGGGTTCGGCACGAACGCGCTGATCCTGCTATCTGCACCGAATGGCTCGATCATCGAGCCACCCGTCGAGAAGAACATCGCATCGAGCGCATCCATCCGCTCGTAGAGATGGCCCGTGTCCGCGTCCTCCGTCACGGAATCGCAGTACCACAGCAGGATCCGTATCTCGGGCAGCGCATCGCGCACGCGCATGATCGTCTCGCGGGTCACGTTCTGCGCGTGCCCCAGCACGAGCACGTCGGGGTGCACGCTCTGGCACGTCTCGATCAACGCCCTATTGGCTCTCTTGATGCCAAACGTCTTGTGCCCCGTCGGCGAGAGCATCCGCGCCCTATCATTCACGCTGAATGGGTACACGTACCACCCGTTGTGCGCGAAGCCGTTGTCCAGCTTCAGATCCCAGTTGGCAAACTCCGCCCCGTCCTTCTTGAAGTGGTAGTTCGCACAGTGCACAATCCGCATGTGAGCCGGTGCCTCCAGCGACTAGCCTACACACTTGTCGATCACGCGCTCGAGCGCTGCCCCGACAGCCCTCGCCGAGAACCACTGTTCGTACGTCCGCCTCGCGTTCTGACCCATCGTCCCAAGCGTCTCCTGCGATATCAACTTCCGTGCCGCGTGCGCCAGCGCATCACCATCGCCAGCGGGCACGAAGACAACGCCCGAGTCCACAGAGTCCTGTCCCAGCATCTGCTGAGGATACGCCTCGGACGCACGCGTGATTACCGGGCGCCCGCACGCCAGCGACTGGTACACCTTGTTGGGAATCACGCGCGACGCCTTGGCGCTCGTACCGAAGATCCCCAGCAGGACGTAGGCGCGATGGATCCGAGACGCCAACTCGCGATAGGGAACCGGATCCTCGAAGCTGATGTGATCGTGCCCGTGCGCCATCTGCTCACAACGCTCACGAAGCGGCCCATCGCCGAGCAGCGTCCATCGCGTGCCCGGGCATCGACACGCCGCCTCGACGATCGTCTCCGGATCCTGCAGACCAATGAAACTCCCATAGAACAGAACCTCCGTGGGATTCGACGCTGGCATCGGAGCCGCCTCGAACAGACCCTCCTCGGCGCCCACCGGCACAATGACGATCCGCTCGTGCTCCACACCCAGCGCCTCGTTGAAGAACGACGCGTGCGCCTCCGTGTCCACGACGATCACGTCGGGCAGCGCGAGCAGCTCTCGCTCCCACTTCAGGAGCTTCTTGGCTCGTGACGAGTCCGATGAAAACTTCCCGCGCTCGAACACCCGCTTGTCGTACGCGCTGATCAACGCGTCGAACACGACCGGCACACCCCGTTTGCGCGCCCACCGCCACGACGCCCTCACATCGCGCTGGCGAAAGCACGACACCCACAGAAGGTCCGGAGCCCGCACCCCCGTCGCCAGAGCCTGCACATCACCCAGACAACTCACCGATGGGCGAAAGAACCGCTCCTCCCACCCGAGCCGCTCGAACGCATCGCGCACCACTCTCGTGCGTGAGTAATCGGGATCGGATCGGCCCCAGAAGAGCACCGTATGCGCTGAATCTTGACCCACTGCCAACACCACTTTCACATAGCTCAACCAGGCACGGACCGGTAGTATACGCGCCTCGATCTAAGCATCAGTATGAGGACACTTGTCAATGAGCGTGCTCAAGAGCCAGCCACAGAATCCAACACCGGATCCTGTCGAGTCCCAGCAGCCACAATCAAACGACAGGATCATCCTCATCTCGATACTCGTCGTGTGTGGAGTACCCGCGATGATCGGGCTGGTGCTTGGGAACGTGGTCATCAAGATCGCGGTTGTGCTGGTCGCTCTCGCGATGCTCTACGGGTGGGCGCGCGGGCTCTCCGGCACGCTCTCAGTCCTTGTCGGTCTTGTGGTGGCGATCGTGCTGGCCCAACCACTCTCGGGACTCCTGTCAGGCTTGATGTCAGGCATCACGGGCTCGAGCGGCCTGCTCAACAGGATGGCGAGCATCGGGGCATCCGGATTCCTCGTGTTCGTCATGGCGAAGAGGGCCAGCAGTCCCACCCAGGCGAGGGTAGAGCGGGTCGGCGCGCGTCGGTCGGC
>JBICIA010000014.1:0-196935 GCA_043101425.1 Phycisphaerales bacterium JB043 | reverse complement strand
CGCGCGACCTCTCTATCAGATGCTCATGCACACGTGTGATATGCCCGACGTATCCGATCGCTTCGTTGGAGATGCGGTCGGCTGAAAACACCGAGCCGTCGAGACGTCGGGTGCGGATGCCGTATTCTCCTATCCTCGAGGCGAGGCGCTCCCCAACCGTGTCGATAACACGGCGCATGACCCTCAGCGTCTCTGCTGTTGTGACTCGGAGGCCATCTATAAATCGTGACCGCACACCCTCAGATCCAAGAGCCTCGGTAACCTGCGGGCCAGCGCCATGCACGATGATCGGGCACACCCCTAAGTGGCCAAGGCATGCGATCGAGGCAGCAACCTGATCGAGACGCTCGTCGAGCAGATTCCCGCCTATCTTTATCACAACAGGCGCGCCGCGCCCGCCAGACGCGAACGTCTCGAGATATCTGCCAACCTCTCGGGTCGATCCGAGGTTGTTGAGTAGATTAAGGATGATGTCGCGCTCGATGGTCATGGGACCAGAAGAGGCTCGTCCACCTCAGAAATCAGCGCTGCGTAGCAAGAAGCCGCACGCGCGAGTTGATCGATGGGAACACTCTCGTCGGCGCTATGCGCCTGCGAGATCTCTCCAGGCCCGAACACTACGGAGGCAAGCCCATGCGATGAGAAGAGTGCCGCCTCGGTCCAGAAATCAACTTCGCCGCTCTCTGGCATCCCCAGCCGCGCAACAAGCGCGTCAGTGTTCGGTGTTTTGGTGAGAGATTCTCCTAGGAAGTGGATCTTCCATGATGCGCCACTCTCGCTGGGCGCATGATGGCGTATGGTCTCCAGGACGTGCAGGAGGTCCACGCCAGGCTCGGGGCGCGCACCGAAGCAGGCCGTGGCGAGAGACGCGACCATGTTCGCCTTCTCTCCACCCGAAACGCGACCGATGTTGAGTCGATGCGGTGCCAGCGCAGGGTCGGAAAGTGCCGAGTTGGCCCAATGGACAAGATCGTGCAGCGCACTCCTGCTAGATCCACGAGGTAGCGATGAATGCCCTCCCTGCCCTGTGAACTCAACCTCACAGGACAGAACCGCTCGATGCGATACGACACACGTGCACTCAGTTGGCTCAGCGACGACGATCGAGTGAAATCGATCTCCTTCTGTCTCAAGAAAGGAGCGCACGCAACGGCCCGAGCCGGCTTCTTCATCCGTCGTGAACAGTATCGCGGCGTCCCCTTCGGTAGCTTGCGCTGCGGCCAGCAGGCAAGACGCAGCACCCTTGACATCACATGCCCCGAGTCCGATCGCGTTCTCACCATCCACCCGCAGCTCGTGTGGATCCGAGCTCCAATTGGGGTCAGGCGGCACAGTGTCCAGATGGCAATTCAACAGCAGATCAGGTGTGCCACGAATCGCGAGCAGATTCACACAACCGGCACCATGATCGTTGACCTCGACCACGAATCCAGCGCTCGACAGCACCTCTGCGACGTGACAGAGCGCCCGATTGTCTGGTGTAATCGACCGTGGCGGATTTGTAGTATCAGCGCCGACGAGGAAGGTCAGATGGCTCAGAATCTCTTCGATCATGCCACGGAAATATCTTCTTGGGCGCAGCTGCGTTGGCGCAGCGCTGAGGTCGCGGTTGAGTTTCCAAGTATCTTTATGAATCCCTCGGCCTCATCCGCCGACCACGACGCGGACTGCGCGTAGAGGGCGTCTGGAAGCTGGAGCGGACGCTCCGCGTCAATGGCGACGGCACAACAGCATGCGCTGAACGCCTCGACTGTCACCGTGCCCGTGACATGCTCCTGCGTGGAGTAGATGAGACGTTCGAGATCAAGTCGAAGGGGTTCGTAATAGAACCCAGAGTACATCAGCTCCGTCCATTTACGTGCCGCTACCGGCTTGAACGTGTTCTGCTCCTTCGTGATCGAGACCTCCTCGAGAGCACGATGTGCCGTGAGAAGAGCCGTAAGCCCCGGTGCCTCGAACACGATGCGGCCCTTCAGGCCAATAATCGTGTCTCCGCTGTAGATCCCTCGTCCAACACCGCACTCGCCGAATCGACGGTTGAGATCTCGGAGCATGACCTTGCCTGAGAGCGCCTGGCCATCGAGAGCAACACAGCGCCCTTTCTCGAATCGTAACGTTGCGAAGGTTGGAGTGTCCGGCCACGTGTCGATGGGCGCGGTGAGGCGTCGTGCGCCCTGCTCGGGGGACCGATACAGATCGATCTCAGATCCAGAGATGGTTGCTCCGAGGATGTTCTCATTGATCGTGTAACGCTTGACATCAGAAGGGACACAAAATCCGCGAGACTCGAGATAATCGATCTCGTACGCGCGGGGCTCACCAGTCGTGTTCTGGAGATCACGGATAGGGGCGAGCACCGGCAGATCGGTCAGGCACCGAAGTGAGTTATCGAAGCGGATCTGATCGTTTCCCATCGCGGTGCATCCGTGTCCAACCGCGTCGGCACTCGTTTCTATGGCTAGTTTCGCCATCGCTCCGGCGATCGCGTATCGATCCGAGCAGAGCAACGGATACTGGCTCTGGTAGCACTCGCCACCCATCACGAACGGCACGACGAAATCATCCCAGAGCTGATCCGAGGCGTCGTGTGTGGTGTGACGCCAGGCCCCGAGCTCCATGGCTCGTCGCTCGATGCCTCTGACTGCTTGCGGCGTCACGCCTCCGGTATCCACAAACAGCGTGTGCACTCGGTACCCCAGCTCCTTGAGGCGGGGCACGCAGTAACTGGTATCGAGGCCTCCAGAGAATGCGAGGACAACTGTCGCTGGCATGATGATTTCCTTCCTAAAGATCTCAGACGCCCGCGGTTTCCTGGACCGGGGAGCAAAGTCGTGACATGAGGGCTTTTTGCACATGCAGTCTGTTCTCGGCCTCATCGAGAATGAGCGATCTGGGGCTGTCCATGACACCGTCTGTTGCCTTGACGTTCCGTCGTGCGGGAAGGCAGTGAGAGAAATACGCGTTGTTCGTGAGTGCCATCTTCTGCTCATCGACTATGAAATGCGTATAGGAATCGCGGATTGGTTTTTCTTTCGACCAGTTGCCATACATCGAGAGTGCCCCCCAGCTCTTCGCATAGACGATCTCGGCGCCGTCGTACGCAGCGTCGACGTCATGTGTGACCGTCAGAGAGCCGCCCGACTCGTCCGCGAAAGAGCGCGCGCCACGAACAAATCGATCGTCGAGCATGAATCGCTCGTCGGGGCACAACAGCGTGACATCCAGTCCGAGTCGTGTGGCGATCAGGAGCGAGGAGTTGGCCACGGCGGTATTCAGCGGCCTGGGGTGATACGTCCACGTCAGCAGATACTTCCTCCCGCGGAGGTCCCCCAGGGACTCCTGCAGCGTCATGGCGTGCGCAAGCTCCTGGCAGGGGTGCACGATTGTCTCCATGTTGATGACCGGGACACTCGAGTGCGCCGCGAAGGCTCGAAGCACCCGGTCCTCTCGATCGGTCTCCCAGCACTCGAAGGTGGGGAAGCACCGGACCGCGATCATGTCGCAATAGCGAGACAGCACCCCCGCCGCTTCCTTCACGTGCTCTTCCGCGTCGCCGTCCATCACTTCGCCCAAGTCAAATGCCATCTTCCACGCGCCATTACCCGGCTCAAGCACAACCGCGTGGCCTCCCATCTGGAACACACCAAGCTCGAACGAGGTCCGTGTGCGCAATGATGGATTGAAGAACAGCAGCGCGATCGTTTTTCCCTGCAGCGCACGAGATATCGGGGATGCCTTCAGGAATCGTGCGTGGTCGATCATCGAGGAGATATCTTCCATCGACCAATCTTCGGTTGTTAGAAAATGCTGCACATCCATGATCATGCAGGAAAACCGCTCGCCAGCGCGTTGAGATGCTTGGCAAGCTTTGATGCAACTGAGCTCGAGTGAGCTGCAATGAAAACCGTGTCGTCACCCGCGACCACACCGACGATCTCCTCGAGGTGCGCCGAATCCAGCGCGTCACCGACCACGCCGGCGTGTCCTGGACCTGTTCGCACGACAACGATCGACGACGCGGGCACGATGTCCAGCGAGTGCGCAGCGAGCGTTCTGGCCAGATCAGCCTCGGATTCCACGCCGCCCGAAGAGAGCCGATCAGCGAGCTGGTATCCCTGCGGAGTCTTCACAGCCCCGATCGCGCTCAGGTCGCGCGAGACGGTGGCTTGAGTGACCCTGATATCCTGATTCCACAACATCTCGACGATGTCCTCCTGTGTGAATGCCCTTCCTTCCTGGAGGGCCTGGGTGATCAGATATCTGCGTCTGGGGGGTGTCATGCATAAATATTAGTTGATATGCATAAACATGTCAAGCCCTATCTCCTGGTTTTTTGCAGAAAATCTCACCGTCAGCATGCGTGTGAAACTGATTCAGCGGCCATAGCTCCCCTGGGGGTAGCCGGGATTTTGTTCGGCCTAGATTTCTGATTCTCATTTGTTTTTAGTGAGTCATATAGCACACGCACTTGAGTACTGGATGCAGAGCTATATTTAGGGTTGCATGAAGTTCGTTGGCTCTCGCTGAATTGCTGCGTTGTCTACACGCAGTACACCTCCCGCTGGCTCTCGAGACGGAATGGCTGCGACAGCTGATTGGGATCCGAGATGGATGGAGAGGATGGGTGCCTTGCTGTTCTTCTCACGACATCAACAGAGCCTTCCTGGTCTGGAGCGTGTATTTCTGCGATTTCTGATACCCAGCGTGCTCGCGAGTGACTCTGGCTTTAACTATTCAAGCACCGGGACACAATCTCCAGTTTCAGTGAGCATGATGGCAAGATCTTGGCCATCTACAGTGCCGTCATCGTTGAGATCTGCGCTGCACGGTTGAATTCCAGGACATGCTCCATAGGCCGAGAGAACCAGTATCTTGTCTGTGTTGTCGACGACCCCATCCTGATTGATATCTTCAGGACAACCGCTGCAGGTAGTGTCTAGTTTGGCGAGGACGAAGCTCAGGTCGAGTCCCGAGACTTGTCCATCACCATTGACATCTTCGGGGCACGGCGGAGGAGAAGTGGCACATGGTCCCCACATGGCTAGGAGTGCTTCTGTATCGGCACCGTCGACAGTGCCATCACGATTAAAATCACTGCGAGTTATGCAATGCACATCGACCGTGTCGACCCACCAACCCGCCATCGGCACACTGCCGGCGGTCGTCGGAAGAACAAAAGCTGGTGGGGGCAGAGTGGCGAGTAATTCGACCTGTATGCGAAACCTCTTGCTCTCTGACACGGCGTCGGTCAAGTCTATTTCTTGCGCACGCCACGCATACGTGTTCGACAAGTGCCAATCGAGTGGAGTCGCTGTTGCGCCAGTGTCTTCATCCACTATAGTGATGCGTCCGTATGAGGTTCTGTGTTGCGTGAGAGAAGCATCATCAATAATACCAGCGACTTCTAGAATCTCATGAAATCGCATCCGGACCCCGATCGTGGTGTCTGGCAGCACGATGACATCGCTTTCCATCATGTGCGCGATGTTCGCTTGAAATCCGATATCATCCGAAGTGCCAGGAGTAGGGTCCCAACTCACATTGGTGCCGAAGGTATGAGGACCTGAGTGGCCGCTTGTTAGCGTTGCTTCTGGTATATAGTCCGCGTTAAATGGGTATGGTGAGACTACGAGCGATGGTGCGCCCAATTCCCAGGCCCCACTAAATGTCCACGAGTTACTGTCGTTGAGATCGAGCACAACGGGATTTTGAGATTGCCAAAGGACAATTCGGGGTTTGCTATAATGATCTATTTGATTGCCAATAAATACGCCGTAATGCACCGGTGCTGCTCTGTCATAGTTGATATCTGTATACTCCGAGATTGCACCGTGCGAGAGAATATGGATGTCTCTGGGTGTGATTTGTTCCTGCACTGAGACACCATCGACCGGCCTCCAGGATAAATCTGCACCCTCGTCATACCTGACCACCATCGCGAACGCGAATTCTCCGTTGAAGCGCGTGATGGTGCCCGTGCCAGGATCGGTTTCAGGTGACGAGGGGTTGGTCCAAGAGAATTTCACGTCGTCTTGAGTGAGTGGGACTGCTTCGAGCGCAAGGTCAGTGGCGGGTGCAGGGTACGTAAAACCACCCCATATGAGCTTGCTGCTGAAGGCCGCGAATATCGCATCGAAGGCATCGATGTGTCCGTGTCCGTGCGCATCACTAAAATCTGTCAGAGATGAGTATTGGGAGTACCCAAGGGCGGGCAGACCACTGAAATCATCGAGGCGAGCGGTGTGGTGTAGAATCCGACGAATCTGCTCGACCTCGATGTTCTCGTGTTGCCCCACCATCTGCCCTATCACACCCGCAACCATAGGGGATGCGAAGCTGGTTCCAGTGCTTGTTTGTAATGAGTCATCGGGGCCCAGCGATCGAATGTCTGCACCTGGAGCGGCAACATCAATCCAATACCCAAAGTTCGATGTTGAGTTTCGTTTCCCATCATCACTCAATGCGGCGACAGCGATACCTTCATCCAGCGTCGCAAAGAGGCTGAGGCCACGACCTACGGGACGGCTTTCGTTGCCTGCAGCGAATGTGAACGCGACGCCCAGACCGGCTCGCTTGTTTGTGTACGCGTCACGGATTTCATCGATGATGTCACTCGCATCTCTGGCGTGACTGAGATTGTCTTTCGGAAGTGGGATCGATCCGCTGCCAGACGGATACCCAACCGGATACCAAGAGTTTTGATGCACGGCGATTCTTGTTGATCCGGTGTCACCAGTGGTTGAATCCATCAATACAGATAGCTCTAGCTCGGTCTTGAAATTACTAAAACTGGGCGCCGCACGATTGCTTGCGAAGAGCAGATCGCTCTGCGGCAGGATTCCGCGGATGAACTTTGAGTTCTGCTGCGCCATCAAGATGCCAACAACCGCTTGGCCATGAGGATCATGGTGTTCGCTGCTTTCAGACGGCAGAAGTATGTAGTTGATGGTTGCGCCAACCAAATCCTCGTGAGTAGTATCAAGCCCATCATCTATGACGCCAATAGTTACACCTTGACCGAGCGATAGGATCGTGTCCCACCAGTCATCCATATTGGTACTGCCTGGTTGGTCTTCTGAATCCAAGAGATCACCATCATTGTTACCATCTGCTTTTTGCAAGTGCCATTCCTCATCCTCCTCATTGGGGGTCTGGGCCAGTGCTACGTGCGAGAACACTGCTCCCATAGCGAGAACCGTGATAAGCACGATGCTGAGTCGTTGGTATTGGTGGGTCATGGTTAAACCTCCTCACGAGTACAAGCGCCGTCGGGGAAGGTATACGGCCATTTTTTGGGGATTGATCCTGTATTCTGGAGACAGCAGCACTCTGGTGATCTGGCGTCGATAGCCTTCCGAGAACGAGTGGTCTGGTTTTGGGTTGCCTCAGATGAATCTCGCGATTCTCGTAAGTTGCTTTGTGCCCTATTCTTAAGCGCGTTTGAACGCCGAGCCCGGGGCTACTCGTGGGGCTGCTGAGGCTCTCGTCGTGTAATGTGACAGCCAGTAAAAATGAATGCCAGAAAACCGAACCCTACCTGTCGGTAGGGTTCGGTTGGGGAGAATCAACAAATCCCATCAGCGTGTTCTGTGCCTAAGCTGCCTGCGCCGTGATTCGAGTCCGAAGAAGCTCAGAGACTGTGCTCGTAAACCTCGGCACGGTGAATGGAGTCAGGACATGGCGGTGGGTTCGACCCTCGAGCTCCGTTTCTTTTGGATAAATTTTCGTGCTCGGAGAGAGGATGATGAGCGGCACAGCAGCGCCTACGAGATCGGCCTCCTGCTTCTTGAAATCGCCGAGCACTCTCAGTGTCTCACGAGCGTTGGAAATGTGAACGACCCCACAATTCGGAGGCCCCTCGGAGCACGTCGTGAGCTGCTCGCAGACGATCCGGAATGCGTCGAGCTCAGGGGAGGGTGAGACAAAGAGGGGCCTGAAGTCGGCACCAATCTCATCCCTGGCTGCCTGCTGAAGATCCGGCCACGATGCATCAACACCGGCGTTGAGCATGGCGAATTTAAGATCCCGTGTTTCATCAGGGACGCGTGACTCGATGTCAGAGATCGTGCGAGGCTGCACACCGAGCGCCTCGCAGAATTCCAGTGTGGAATAAATGGTGTCGTTGCCGCTCGAGCCCAAAAGAAGGGCGTGGGCGAGCCTGTTCGCGAGCGCGAGGACGCCCACCTCTGACAGCCGCTTCGGGGCCATGCGACGGATATTTCCAATCGAGAGATGGTGCAGCACAATCGGGTCGATCAGCTCGTTTGGAAAATTCCATCGTCTCAGCACGCGATCCATCCCGTCGGCATGATTGAGTAGCAGCAACCGCTTTTCTACCAGATCCAGTGGCAGCTGTTGTGACTTGGCTGTTGACAGGACCTCGGCGTACTTATCACCGAGCATGTCGTAGTAGACCAGCCGACCGACATCGTGCACCAATCCCATAGTAAAGGCAGAGTCGGGCTCTACACACTTCAATGTCTCGGCGAGGATCGCCGCGATAATACCGCAGCCGATCGAGTGCTCCCAAAACAGCAGAGGATCGAGCTCGGAATCTGAGCCCGTGCTCTTGAATGAATCAACCACGCTGATGTTCATCACGGCTTGTCCGATTGCCTTCATGCCGATGCGAACAACCGCCTTGTCCACGGAATCCACGGGCTCACCCGTGCCGTAAGCAGAGGAATTGGCCATCTTCAATATCTTGAGTGCGATAGCCTGATCTCTTCGTATGGCCTTGCTTATAAGGTCCACAGTCGCGCTGCTGTTGTTGGAAAGACGCAGCACCTCCGCGGCCGTCGGCGACATCGCCTTGAGCTCGCCGCACTCTTCGAGCAGGTCACACAGTTCCGTCCGTCCCAGGACAGGCTTCAACCGCTTCAGTTGCTCATCTTGGTTTTCCTGTATCACATCGCTCTCATGAGCCGAATCGGTCTCGGGTCCGCTACCCGATGATGCAGAAGCCGAGCCACCCGCCCCCGTGCTGTCGGCTATAGGCCCCGTCGTTTCAATGATTTGTGAATTGGTCCCAAGGATTCTGTTCACCCGTGAAATCAGCTCATCGAGCGTGAATTCGGATTTCAGCAAGGCGCCGCAGACACTCAGATCGCGAGCCTGAACGAACACCTCCTTCTCCCTGGCGTCCGTCAGCAGCATGACTGGCACCTGCTTGGTCTTAGGGTCCTCTCGCATGAAGCGCAGTGTCTGCAGCCCATCGAGATTTGGCATACGAATGTCCAACAGAACCAGGTCGGGCGTTCTGTGTCGCATGAGGCTGAGCGCCTCGTTGCCATCGCACGCCTGGGTGGTTTCGAAGCCAACAGCGCGCAGCGCGATCGCGATGGGCTCACGGATCACGGAGGAATCATCAGCGATTAGGATCATGGTCATGCGCTGAGCCTCCTATCCGATCCTGCTCGGTCTTCCTCGATGGTCCGACGAGCGGCTGGTATGCCATCAATACAGTCTCTTGTTGCCGATTGCATAGCAGATAGCAGCTCGCCCAATGAGTCAGTTCCGTCATGATCCACGGCTTGCTCCATTTGCAACGCGAGCTCCTGCAGGTGTGACGCGCCGGCGTAGCCGGATGCGCCCTTGAGCTTGTGGGCGATCTCTCTGATCCGGCTGCGATCACTCGACCCTACAGCCTCAGTCAGCTCGGCCATAGCCGCCTGGGCCTCGGTCTCGAACTTATCGAGGACGCCAGTGAGCAGCTCATGCATGCCTCCCCAACGATCGAGCAGGGATTCGACATCAATCGCACAACTGTCTGGCACACCACCAACTTGGATCTCGCCAAGGGGCTGCAGCAACCTCTCAGATTGTCGACAGCCAGCCAGATGCCTTCGTATCGTGGCTATTAAGTAATCCGGGACGAATGGTTTGGTCACGTAATCATCCATCCCCGCGTCCAGACACCGATCCCTGTCTCCCGCGAGAGCGTTCGCGGTCAACGCGATGACCGGCAAGCGAGCGCCGTTACGCCCGACACAGCCGTGAGCGTCCTCATGAGCACGGATCTGCCGTGTTGAATCAAAACCGTCGAGCTCCGGCATGTGGCAGTCCATGAGTGCCAGGTCGAATTGTCCGGTGGTTGCCGCGACGAACGCGTCCTGCCCATTTTTGACATGCTCGCACATAAATCCGGCTTTCAGCAAGACTTCCTTAGCGACCTCGCCGCTGATCTCATCGTCCTCCGCCAGCAGTATCTGGTGCTTCGGAGAATCTGGTGATGTACTGTCTTCAGCCCACGCAGTGGAGGCGCGCTCGGCCGCAGACACAGCATCGCCACAGCCCAGGGCATCACACATGGAGTGAATCAGAGATGATTGCCTGACGGGCTTGTACACGGCAGAGGAAAACCCGAGCGAGCCGAGTGTTTCTGAATCTGGCGCAGCGTGTGATGAGGTGAGCAGGATAAGCCTTATATTTTGTAGGGACGGATCATCCCGGATCGCCTCCGCCAGATCGCACCCTGTCATTTCGGGCATCTGCATGTCGGTAATCACCAGATCAAACGGCTTGCCATTCTGCTCTGCCTGCCTCAGCAATTGCAGGGCGCTGGCGCCGTCGTCGGCTATCCGATGCCAGATCTTCCACTCCCCGAAGAGCTCATGGAGCAACTCACGATTGATAGCGTTGTCATCAACGCCGAGCACACGGATCCCTGCGAGTGACTTCTTGAGCTCATTGAACTCCTGGTCGTACACGTCGGATTTGCCCGCACGTATAGAAAATGCGAACGTGGAGCCGTGTCCCACCTTGCTTGTGGCATCTATCGTGCCGCCCATCAATTGCACGAGATTGCTCGATATCGCCAGCCCCAGCCCGGTCCCTCCATATTTCCGTGACATCGATGAGTCTGCCTGAGTGAATGGAGAGAAGAGCGTTTGCATCTTATCGCCATCGATCCCAATCCCCGTGTCGGTGACAACAAATCGGATTGTCGATCCATCTGGATCCGCTGATTCGAGCTCGACTCTCACGTCGACATAACCCGAGTCGGTGAACTTCACCGCGTTGCCAACCAGGTTTCTGAGGATCTGCTGCAGCCGTCCCGAGTCTCCGATAACACGCCTGGGGACGCCTGGGTGGATCCTCGAGGCGAGCTCGATGCCCTTGGTCTCACATTGTGTCGAGAACGAGTCGAGCGCGACCGCGATGCTATCCCAGAGATCAAAATCGATTGTCTCGAGATGCAGCTTGCCGGACTCGATCTTGGCAAAGTCCAGCGTGTCGTTGATGAGCGTGAGGAGGGCATCGGCGGACGTTTTCGCAAGCCATGTGTAGCGCTTCTGCTTCGACTCCAGATCGGTAGACAGGAGCAGCTCAATCATGCCAATGACACCATTCAGCGGCGTTCGTAACTCGTGGCTCATCGTCGCGAGAAACTCGCTCTTTATCTTGCTCGCCGACTCGGCCTGTGAGCGGGCCTCCTCCAGATCCGTGACATCAACACGTATCGCCATGTACTTCTCGATAGCCCCGGAGTCGTCCGTGAATGGGACAATCGCGGTGTCAACCCAGAAATAACTTCCGTCCTTCGCTCGATTCTTGATCTCTCCGCGCCAGACACGTCCTGATGAGATCGTCGCGTACATGTCTTGGAAGAACGCTTTGTCGTGATGACCCGAATTCAAGACTCGATGTGTCTTGCCTATGACATCATCTCTGGAATACTGCGTGATCTCACAAAACTTGTCGTTGACGTATGTGATCTTCCCCTTGGGATCGGTCTCTGTGACGATCCCGAATTGATTCAACGCTGTGGTGGTGGTCTTGATCCTGCTTATCAAGTCACTGCGCAGGGCGTTGGCCTTTAGCAGCTCCGCCTCACGATTCGCGGCGGCTCTCATATCGCGCAGGCTCAGAACACAGCTGTATCCGAGAAACACGTCCTCGAAGAGCACCCAACCAGCGTGCTCGAACGCGCGCCACGCACTAGGCGTGAGCACCCCAAACACAGATTGCGGCCAATACAACCCTCGCCAGAGATGATCGATCGCAATCACGGCAGTGGGGGCGAGAAGCACCTTCCAATCTCGGTAGAACGCGATGAATGCGAGCGACCCAAACACATGGAAGTGGGTCTCGATCCGCCCGCCCGAAAGGTGGATAAGGAGGGACGAGAAGAGCACCTGCGCCGAGGCCGCGACGTGACGAGTGAGCGTCCTCCCGGGCATCCGCCAGATCAGGATTATGGGAAAGAATAGTATCGCGCCCCCGATCACTGTGGCCGCGTAGACATGCTCGTGGGGCGCGCTGACCGCCCCCGACCATGTTCTCGGGGACACCGTCAATGCCATTATTATCCCACCAATAAACTGAACAACAAAGAGAAATCCGAACAGCCGATCGGTCCGGATTCGAAGTGCGGCCAGATCTCTTTCCAGGAGCGCGGAGGCTGTGTTGCAATTAGGTTCGGGGCTCATTCGTACCTCCTAACTCACAGCACTCGGGTGTTGACGCAGTGTCATTGGTCGATCGGAGCGAGCAGCCGTACACGGGTGTGGTACGAGTGGCAGGCCGGTTCCCCTCGACGATCGCCTGGATCGATGCCCGGCCGAGGTTGTTTCCCTCATGGCCACGCGATGCCGTGATTCCACCCCAGAACTGCGCGTTGCCCTTAGTGTCGTAGACAACAACAGAACCGGAGGTCGCGCATCCAAGATCCATAGCTATTCGTGAGTCGGTATCCAAACGAAGAGTCGTGCCTGGGAGCTTCGAGGCGCGCTCCCAGAGATCTGTGTGTGCCCACGCCGGCTCTTCACCCGCTGGTATGAAGGCCAGAATGAGGACCTCGAGCTGATTCCGAGAGCGAGAGAGAAGCCGCTCGAGCTCTGCCAGCGACGCCTTCGTGCACGGGCACTTGGGATGTATGGCCATAATCAGGGTGTATGGTGATTTGCTTAGCTCGATATTGGCCGCACTCGCAGTGGGTGGTGAGGAGATCGAGCCTTGCTCCCGTGAATACCGCTCGAGCGCGATGAGCAGCCCCGCAACGAGGAACGCCCAGCACAACACACCCAGGAGGGGGATTCGGGATAATGTTTTTCCTCGGCGCCCCATGACGTGGGGGGATGCGCCGCTGTCAGATTGGATGAACTGATCGGATTCCAGGTGACGAGAAGAATTGAGCTCAGATAAGTGCATATCCAACACCCCTTGGGTACAAGCCGCCAGCCGGACCCCGTCACCACCTCGGCACACGCGTGCTGCGTGCGCGTAAAACTACGCGGGTCGACACAGCGGGCTTCGACTATTACCTTTATAGAAATTAGTAAGATGAAGATCGTATATAAGAATCTCACCCGATTTGGGCGTGGTAGTACTACCTGTATGTCGAATAGTCTCATAGGTGGTACTGAAGCACGCTCTCGACTCGCTTGGGCCGGGTGTGGACCCCTTGGATGGGGCGGAACGGGTTGTGATTGTGTGCGAATCAAACACGTTTTTACAAAAAAATATAATATAATTTACTAAAATTTCTATGTCGTAGTATCTATAGAATCGCTCTCGATCATGGGGTGGTGTTTGGCTGCTGGCCTCCTTCTACTTCCGCGGGATCCCATCCCCCGCCGAGTGCCTTATACAGGCTCACCGCGTACTGGGCAGCCAATCCGCGTGAGGCCGCGACATCGCCCTCAGCGCTAAAAACTCTTCTTTGCGCATCGAGCACATCCTGAAAACCAACGAGACCGTCCTTGTACAGAGTTGTGGCAAGACGGAGGGTTTCTCTGGCGGCGTCCGCTGCACGCTCGGTGGCATCAACACGCACGCGTTGCTCGAGAAAAGCGGTCATGGAGCTCTCCACTTCCTCCAGAGCCTGGAGCACGGCTCGCTCGTAGAGGAGAATGGACTGTTCGACACGCGCGTCCTCCACGCGGATTTGTGCCCGAACGCGTCCGCCGTCAAAAACACTCCATCGCAATGACGGCCCGAATGAGAACGATCTGCTCGACGCGTCGAGCAAGTCATCACCGTCGAGCGCACTGAGCCCGATGCTGCCACCCAGTGAAAAAGACGGGTACAAGTCCGCGGTCGCAACACCGAGTTGAGCGGTCTGTGCGGCAAGCCTTCGCTCGGCAGCACGAATATCGGGACGCTGACGCAACAGATCGGCGGGTAATCCGACAGTGACATTCTGTGGTGGCACCGGGATCGGACCCGGTTCACGCAGGTCGACATGGAGAGCCTGAGGGTGCGTGCCCACGAGCAGTGCAATCGTGTTTATCTCTCGGCTCAGGCTGATTCTGAGAGCTGGAATCTGCGCCTCCGAGCTGGCCAGCACCTCGCGTGCCTGCGCGACGTCAAGCCCCGAGGAGATACCGTCTCGAAACCGAGTCTCGGTCAGCGAGAGGATCTCCCTTTGTGACCCGATATTGTTCTCAGCGGCTGCCAGCTGAGCCTGAAGCGATCGCACGGACAGATACGCACGCGCTACCTCCGCGAAAAGCGAGACCTGCACGTCGCGTCGATCTTCTTCCGTGGCCTCGTACGTGGCGTCCGCGGCCTCAACCTGGCGAGCAATCCTGCCAAAAACATCGATCTCCCAACTCGCTTCAGCACTGAGGTTTGTTCGCACCCTAGTATCAAACCCTGTCGAGCTGTCGCTCGATGCGGCGGCTCCACCACCTAAGCTGATCTGGGGTGATCGAGCGGATTGTGCGATACCAACTCGAGCGCGCGCCTCCGTCACCTTCGAGACAGCGATCCGCAAGTCACGATTGTCTGCCTCGGCGGTGTGGATCAGCTCGTCGAGCATCGGGTCGTTGAATACCGTCCACCACGTGCGCAGATCGGCCTCGCCAGCTCGAAACGCCGGGTCACCCATCTGCCCGAATGTGGCCGGAAGCTCGATGTTGTCGGGTGGACCCTCGTAGTCGGGCCCGACCTTGCACCCTGTGAGCGACAAGGGCTTGACAAGCACGAGGCTCAGCGTTGCCATCCACCCAAAGAGGTGGGCTGGCATGATGTCATATACTCTGGACCGCTGAGACACTCGCACGTAGTGCTACCTTCTTTTGGAGATCCTGCCTGGCAATGATCCGCGTAATCACTCCGCTTCTGATCATGATGGTATTCGCTTCGAGCGCATGCCGCGAGAATGAGTTCCAGCCGCCGCCTCCCCCGACAGTCTCCGTCTCGACCCCGCTGCGGAGAGACGTTGTCGAGTACGCTGAAATCACGGGGACCACGGAGTCTTTCCGTACAGTGGAAGTACGAGCGCGCGTGCAGGGCATCCTGCAGGAAATCGCGTATACACCGGGCACCGAGGTTGCCGAAGGCGACTTCCTGTTCAAGATCGATGAAGCACCCTTCGCTGCGGCGCGTGACGCGGCCCTGGCACGAGTCACGAACGAGGAGGCGCAGGTACGGCTCACCGACACGACCGCCTTGCGGACGGAGCGGTCGGCCCAGGATGGTGCGGTGAGCGAGTTGCAAGCGCTGGAAGCCAGAGCCAAAGCCGACGCGGCAGTCACGCAGCTTGAAGTTGCGCGCAAAGAACTCGCCATACAGCAGCTCGATGTTGACTACACGGAGATTCGAGCGCCAATATCCGGGCGAATCGAGAGATCACCGTTCACCGCAGGGAGTCTGGTGGGGGGGATCGATTCCAGCCTGCTGACGAAAATCTACGATGACTCGAAAATATATGCATGGTTCTCCGTTCCGGATCGAATCTTTCTCATGTCGCGTCAAGATCAGGAATCCGATCAGCTGTCGGTGCCGGTGGAACTGGCGACAGAGGTTGACCAAGGGTTCCCGCACGTCGGTGAGGCGAATTACATCGATCCGACAGTGGATTCGAGCACTGGCACGGTGCGGGTCCGCGCGGTTTTTGAGAATCAGGACAGATCACTGGTAGCGGGGCTGTTCGTGCGCTGCCGTATAGCTGTTCGCACGATCTCCGACGCCATGCTTGTTCCCGACGCAGCCATCGGTGTTGATCAGATAGGCCATTACGTTTTCGTGGTCGATGACCAGGCTGTTGTCGAGCGCCGCGATGTGGAGCTTGGTCCGGTGGAAGGAGAACTACGCGTGGTGCTCGATGGACTTGCCCCAACCGATCGTGTGATTGTGCGCGGCATTCTCCGTGCTCGCCCTGGTAGCACAGTCCAGGTGCAGGTGTTGGGTAGCTAGCAATGGAGTCAGCGCATGCTGTCACGCTTCTTCATTGAGCGACCGATCTTCGCAACGGTGCTCTCTCTTGTCATTGTTGTCGCGGGGCTGACTTCACTGCTGGGCCTGCCCATCGCCGAGTACCCCAATCTCGCACCCCCAACTATCTCTGTAACAGCCCTGTACCCAGGCGCAGACGCAGAGACCATCGCGTCAACGGTCGCCGCGCCCATAGAGCAGGAAGTCAATGGCGTCGAGGGCATGCTCTACATGAGCAGCACGTGCTCAGGCGATGGCCAGTACACACTCTCTGTAACGTTCGAGACGGGCACGGACCTCGACATCGCGTCGGTGCAGGTGCAAAATCGCGTCGCCGCAGCGGAATCCGTTCTGCCCGAGGACGTGCGACGATTCGGCATCAAAACACAAAAGCGAATGCCCGATTTTGCTCAGATGCTGAGTGTCACGTCATCGAGCGATGAGCTTGACGATATTTTTCTGAGCAACTTCGCCACACTGCGCCTGCGTGATCAGCTCAAGCGAGTGTCCGGGGTGGGGGACGTTACCGTCTTCGGCGCAGCGGATTACGCGATGAGGATCTGGGTAGACCCTCAGAAGCTCGAGGCACGTGGCATCGCGGCACACGATGTGCTCTCGGCTATTCGTGAACAGAATATCCAAGTAGCGGCCGGCAAGATCGGTGAGCCGCCGACGACCGCCGAGACGCAGTTTCAATACTCACTGACTGTGCGCGGGCGTCTTATACAGCCGGAAGAATTCGCGGACATCGTGATTCGAACCGCGGATGATGAGCGTGTGGTGCGACTCAGGGACGTCGCCCGTGTTGAGCTCGGCGCAAAGAATTATGCGATGGAATCGAGAGTGAATCAGGAGCCGGCCGCGGTGCTGGCGATCTACCAACTGCCAGGCGCCAATCTCATCCAGATATCCGATGCGGTCAAGGCTGTGTTGGATGATCTGCGCCCCAACTTCCCCGAGGGCGTCGATGTTGCCATAACGTACGACGCGGCGAACGCTGTTCGGGCGTCGATCTCCGAGATCGTGACAACACTCTTTATCGCTGCAACCCTGGTCATATCGACGGTTCTGGTCTTCTTGCAGGATTTTCGTGCGACGATCATTCCCACGGTCACTATCCCGGTCTCGCTCATAGGCACCTTCGCGGTGATGTCGTTGCTGGGCTTCTCGTTGAACACGCTCACGCTCTTTGGCCTCGTGCTCGCCATAGGCATTGTTGTTGATGATGCCATTGTCGTTGTTGAGAATGTCGCCCGTAATCTCGAGGAGTCGGACGCTTCATCGCGAGACGCAGCAACAAAAGCCATGCGAGAGGTCACGGGGCCCATTATCGCCACCACGCTTGTACTGCTGGCGGTGTTCGTGCCCACATCGTTCATGGGTGGCCTAACCGGTGTGATGTACAACCAGTTTGGCCTGACGATCGCTGCCGCAACGGTGTTCAGCTCGATCAACGCGCTGACATTGAGCCCCGCTCTGTGTGGTGTGCTCATGCGCCGGGCCACGCGAAAGAAGATGTTCCTGTTCCGTGTGTTTAATGGCGCGATTGCGAAGAGCACGTCAGCGTATATGGTGGTTGTGACACGCGCAATTCGAATGATCGCGGTTTCCCTAGGCATGTTTCTGGTAGCGAGCACAATCGGAATTGTGTCGTTCTCGGCGCTCCCAACAGGTTTTGTGCCGCAGGAGGACAAGGGCTTCCTGATGGCTGTGGTGCAACTGCCTGATGCGGCTTCCAGAGAACGCACCCGAGACGTCACCGATCAGGTCGATAAGATTCTTGCGAACTCGAACAGTGTCGATTCGTTCATTCAGATAGGGGGCTACTCGCTGCTCGACGGCGTGGCAAACCCGAACGTGGCCTCGTACATCATCACTCTTGATCCGTGGGACGAGCGGAACAGCGCTTCCCTGCACCAGAGCGCGATCGCTAGGCGATTGCAGCAGCGATTGGCCGCTATCCAGGAGGCAGTTGTCTTCGCTTTTGAGATACCGCCGATACCCGGTGTTGGTCTCTCTGGTGGATTCGACATGCAGGTGCAGGACCGTGGTGGACTCGGTGTGCAGGCGCTCCAGCGCACCGCGTTCGAGCTCGCCCAGGCGGCAAACACACAATCCGGTGTCACTCGGGTGAACTCAAGCTTCCGGGCAACCGTGCCACAACTGCATATCGATATCGATCGTGACAAAGTCAAGCAGCTCGGCCTGTCGATGCAATCGGTCTTTGACACGCTGCAGATCAATCTCGGTGGAAGCTACGCCAATGACTTTGACACATTCGACAGAACCTATCAGGTGCAGGTCCAGGCAGACGCAGAGTTCCGTGCGCATCCCGACGATATCCTTAAATTGCGGGTGCTTGATGCCCAGGGCCGCTCTATCCCGTTAGCATCGCTGGCAACGGTCGAGCAACGTTTTGGCCCCTCGATGATTCGGCGCTACAACTTATACCCATCGGCCTCCGTCAAAGGCCAGGCGGCCCCCGGCTTTTCATCCGGCGAAGCGCTCGCTCTGATGCAGGATGTGGCCCAGCAGAGCCTGCCCGCTTCCATGGGCTACGAATGGACCGGATTGGCCTATCAGGAATCACGCGCCGGAACCCAGACAGGGCTCATATTCGGCCTTGCGGTACTTCTTGTCTTCCTGGTGCTTGCAGCACAATACGAATCCTGGTCGTTGCCCATGGCCGTGCTGCTTGCCGTGCCACTCGGGCTGATTGGCGTCGCGGCGGGCGCTTTTGCCAGGGGATTCGACAACAATGTCTACACGCAGATCGGTGTTGTGCTCCTTGTCGCACTGGTCAGCAAAAACGCGATCCTCATCATCGAGTTCGCGCGTGAGAAACGACAACAGGGTCTGTCGATTGTGGATGCGGCTACTGAGGCCGCGCGTCTCAGGTTCAGGCCAATCCTCATGACAGCCTTCTCGTTCATACTCGGCACGTTTCCGCTCGTTATTGCCGATGGTGCTGGCGCTGGCGCTCGCACCGCCCTCGGTACCGCGGTCTTCATGGGTCTTGTGGTGGCGACGATTCTTGGAGTGGTCATGACGCCGGTGATCTATAGAGTGGTGCAGGGGTTCTCTGAGCGCGTGGGGGGCAGGAAAGCTGTCTGATCGCAAGAGCCAGATCACGTTTCTTCACTACAGGCACGCGTACCTCCTGGCCTCGCTGCTGCTTGTGATATTCGCCAGGCCGTTCGTGAGCGAGCGCGTGCTGGGGCTTGGGTTGGTAGAGATCTTCGTCTTCGCGACACTCCTGGCTGGCGCTTTGGCTACCGCAGAAAAGCGACACCAGCTCATTGGCATTGGGATGCTCGCGATCCTCTCGGGCGGGGCACAACTCGCGTGGATGCTGAGCGCCAATCAGTCGATCTTGTATGCATTTCTCGCTCTTACTCTCGTGTTCTACGCGGCGGTCGCCTCGGTACTGGTACTGGCATTATTTAGACGAGGCACCAGCATCACAATGGACACGATGTGCAGCGCCGTCTCGGTGTACCTCTTGCTCGGGCTTATCTGGGCGATGGCGTACGCTATCCTGGAGTTAGCAGTGCCTGGATCATTCTCGTTTCCAGCGAATGAGATCGGGAACGAGCAGCAATTCGATCGCTTCCTTGGTTTCAGCCTGACAACACTGACGACGCTTGGATACGGCAACGTGGCCCCCGCGACACTGCGAGCGGACGCTCTGTCCACGCTCGAAGCAGTATGCGGCCAGGTGTATCTCGCCGTCGTGATTGCACGATTGGTAGCTCTGCAGATCCTTCAGCGAGATCAATACGCGAAAGATTCGTAGCAGAATCTTGCTCACGGCCACCGAGAAATAGCAGGGGGGATGAGCTATTGAGACTGTGTGTCAGCTCCGTCTAGTGGCAGGAAATTCGAACCGCCATCCGCACGGTACGGTGTTGAATCACCGGACGAGCTACAGCGACCCACGATAGCATCGCCGTTTGTAATCCAAAAACCAAAGGCGTTGTTCCCGGTATGGCAATTAATGTACGTGACCCTCGATCCAGACTTAAAACCAGCTGAGGTATTACTGTTTGCGACGCAATTATAGAATATCGCATCAGTGTTGGTGATGAAGCCGCTATCCGTATTCGATACCCCGACGCAATCGCGGACCACCATTCGCATATCCGAAACGACCCCATTTCTGTTGCCCACGAGTGAGACGTTCTCGATCAGTAGGGTTCCAGCGCCGAATCCTCGTAATCCAGCGTTGCTCATGCCCTCCCAGCCACTAATTGTCCCGTTCACAACACGCACATTCGAGCGATTCGCTTCCACCTGAATCCCATAGCGACCCGTCTCTGAGGAGACGCCCTCTCCTGACAGCGTAAATCCATTGAGATCGATGAAGACATTATCAGAGTCCACAATTATGCCATCAGCCGTAGCTGAGTTTGTGACATTGCCTGCAAATATGTATGAGCCGGGCTCGGTGATAGTAAACGGGAAAGTCCCGATAGACTGTTGGCTGATCTGCAGCGGCCCTGTGGCAGTGATCGGCCCTGGGGGAGGTGTGAGAGGTGAGGCGTAGGCGATTGTGATGGTCATGGCCGTTAGAACGACCATGGCGGTAGCGTATAACGGCGTATGAGTATGCGTCTTCATGTCAAGCTCCTTGTTGTCTCGGTTTCTGCTTGGAGTAGATGTGTTCGATTGAACTTGAAAGTTCACGTTCTGTAAACAGCTATACTATTATATTTTTTTCTATAGTAAAGATCTTGCGCACTGTTACAAATAATATTATTGCCTGTGACAAACAAGAAATAATCTTGTATCATTAAAACGATAGGCAGGTTTTTGTTCGCTTCAAATGGACCTGGTGATCATCATCGGCCGCATCGAATGTATCTGTACGCGCATTCGAGCTTCAGATGTCGGGCTGTTTCAGAGACTCGTCTGTAGTTGCGGCTGGATATTCAATCGATGGTAACTGATGCGGCGTTTACCTGAATGAAGTGCACGTCACAAAGAGATGCAGATTCAGTACATCAGGACGCTCTCGGTGGGGTAGGCCACTGCTGGACGCTTGATCTGGGCAGCGGTGAAGAGCGCTCCGAGCAGCGCCAGCGGTCCGACACGTCCGACAAACATCGCGGCGATCAGAGCAATACGAGATGGGATGTGCAGGTCGCTTGTGATTCCCATCGACAGGCCCGTGGTCCCAAACGCGGAAACGGACTCGAACAGGAGCGCATCCAGAGACTGAGTTTCGGTCGCCGCGAGCACGCCTGTCACTATCATGATGACAGCGAGACTCAGCACGACAAGGGTCGCACACTTTCCCACAACGGCGTTTGGAATATTTCGGTTGAATGCTGTTATCTTGTCTCGACCAGCGATCGTTGCGTACACTGTCATCGCCAGCACGGCCAGTGCCATCAGCTTGACACCGCCCGCGACAGATCCTGGTGAGCCACCGATGAACATGAGCGAGATCAGCACGAGCTGGCTCAACAGTCCCATGCTCTCGGGATGAATCGTGTCGAATCCAGAAGTCCTGTTAATCGACATAAAGTGCGCATCCAGGACCGCGCGCTCAATCGGTTGAGACGTCTGCGATAGCTCGCCCAGGAGGATGGAGAGAAACCCCATCGCGTATACGATGACGGCAGTAGTAAGGATGATCTTTGTATTGAGGCTGAGGCGCACGAGTGAGCCTGACTGAACCCGCACGCCACGGAATCTCGCCGATACGGTACGACCGATGTCATACAGCGCCGAAAATCCAACGCTTCCAAGAATGATGAGTAACGCGATCACAACGTGAGGTGTCCAGTGAGAAGCAAGACCTTCCAGACTATTTGATGTCGTAGCAAACCCCGCGTTGCAGAACGCAGACACAGAGAAGAACACGCACTGGTACATTCTGTCGCCGGCATCAACGAAATCGGCAGGTGCGCCATCCCAGGTTTCTGGCCATCCGAAATACAGCACCGCTGCGCCGAGCAGCTCGACCAGGTGCGTAAAAACGATGATGAAGACCACCAGGCGTTTCAGCGAGATCTGACCGATCCATCCCTGCTCTGTGCCCTCGGCCAGCGTCTGTGTAGCGCGGAGACCAAGCGACGATCCAAGCAACGACGCGAACAGTGCGCCAAAGACCAGCACGCCTAGCGCACCGACCTGAATCCATATCAGGACGATGATCTGGCCGAAACGTGTGAATCCATCGCCGGTGGGGCGCACCACGAGCCCAGTCTGGCTCACCGCTGATGTGATGGTAAAGACCGCGTCCACCGTGGATAAGGGTTGGTCAGCAGGCGTTGCCGCGGGCAGCAGCAGCAGGCCCGACCCTGCGGCAATCAGGACGACGAACGAGCCGACGAACACAATGCCAGGAGGCAGTGCCGACTGTGCGACAAGGACATATCCTCGTAGCGCTCTACTGAGCAGCAGGAGTGCCGCGCACACACCGCCCACGCCAACAATCCCCTCGCCAACGATCCCGAGGGTGGCGATCACGAGCTCGAATCGCGTAAGACGTGGGAACGCGAGAGCCCTCTCGCTTTCCGATCGAGCACGGACCACGGGCATAAGGATGCATCCGATGTAAGAGACGAGCATCGCGATCTGTAGCCATAGAAGACCAACATGTGAAAACAGCGGCTCTCGCAGGCCATAGTCCAACACCGTTGGAAAGTTCGCCGCGACCGCCAGGATTGAGCGCAACCAGAAGTCGCCACCTCGATCAATGGGCGACTGCTTGCTCGATCGAATCAGATTCGGTGATCCCATTCCTAACAGTCTAATCTTTTCTGTGAAGGCGGGCGACTGTCGTCTTGCTGTCGACAAGTCGCCTGCTCGAGCTAGAGAGTGAAAAAGGAAATGGTTCCTTCGCGCTGTCGGGTCTGGTATCGACGCTGGAGTTTCGATCGACCAACACTTAAAAAGAATGCCGATCTTGGCGGCGATTTCTGGCTGCAATAGACGAGTTCTTGGCTGCCCTTAGTGATATATCACTGTGATCGCCAAACATCCTCGTACGCTTGTATCTCGCCCCCAAGCTCATTCTTGAGTGACATCGCGTCATCAGATGTTGTGTGCGCGGCGAGATTGGACCCCATCGGCGTGTGCAGCGCTGCGGATCGCAAAAAAACCGCCCGGCGCGCATCAAGCCATTCAAGAGTAGTGTAGTCGTGCACCCATCTGTGCAGCACGTCGACATCGGGGTTGCCCCGCTCGAAATTGATAAGACAATTGAGATCGTCGAATCGCTTGTACTCATTCCCTCTTCGATCATCGTGCACTAACGATGCAGAGGCAAACCGTTCATCCGAGATGATCATGTTGCATTGGTCGCAGACGTGCTCGTCGAGGAGGATCTCGGGTGGGCCCGAGAGCTCGCCCGGCGCGCAGGCGGTGAGTGATGTGACCAACCCGATGGCGAGTGCGCGCGTGGTGTGTCGCGTGGTCATATCGGCTTCCTCACGGCGAAGAACCATGAAGCGATGGTGAGTGAGGCGAGGCCCCAAACAAGGATCACGGCGATGAGTAGCCAGGGGAGCACATCACCAAAGGTGCGCGTGGCATAAACACCGACGGGGCCGAGAACATCGAGTGAGGCGTTGATGTTCAGGATGACGGACATCTTGAACGCCTGGAGCGGGTTGACTATGGCGCCGGCCAAGAGTTCCTGCACGCGGAGCTTGAAGAGGAGACTGCCCGCCATCAGCCCGAGATCGCTGAGGAAGACAAGCGCCAGCCACACGAAGACAGCTATGCCCGTAGAAACGCTCGTCTTGCTCGTGAGCACGGAGATGAGCATGCCTGTGGAGAGCATGACGATGGCTAGCAGGCATGTCATGGCGACGAGAATGAGGAACGAGGCGAGGTTGGCTCCGCCGGATTGTGTGGCGAGGACAATCGCACTGAGCCCGAACCCGAGGCAGAGTGACGCGCTGAGCGCGACGGAGAGCCCGATGAACTTGCCGAGCAGGAGTTCCAGGCGCGACACAGGCTGTGCCAGGAGATAGAGCAGCGTGCCACGCTCGCGCTCGGAGGCGATGGTGGACGCACCTGCGCAGAGCGCCATGAGCGGCACGATGAGCATGACAAGGTTGAGCAAGCCGGCGGAGGTCTTCGCGAAGCCAGCGAATCCCTGCGAACCGGCCGCGGCGAGCGACATGAACGATGTCGCTATGGCGAGGAGTGTGAACGCCGCGGTAAACAACGGGAACCATTTGCTCGCGAGGGCGTCGCGCAGTTCTCGTCTTGCGAACGAGGCGACAGCTCGGACGGTCCCGGGACACCGGGCATGGACATCGTTGGAGACTGCGAGCGTCGTCATAGTGTGTCCTCCTTCTCGATGGTCAGGCTCTGGACGATCTCGAAGTCGCGGACGTCGATGTGAGCGCGGAGGAGCGCACGGATCGGACTTGCCTTGGAGGCACTGGGCACGGCGACGCACAGCCCGTGGCCGTTGAGGTTGACCGCGTGGCCGTGCTCCCGCAAGAGCTCGGCGGCCTGCTGCTCGGAGGCGTTGTTGAGATGAAGGCGGAGTGTGATGATCGGCGAGGTATCAGGCCAGAGCTCCTGAGGTGTTGTGTCATTGACCACACGTCCGTGTTCCATGACGATGACGCGATCGGCGAGAGCGGCAACCTCATCGGGCTTATGCGATGCGAAGATGATGGTCTTGTTTTCCCGCTTCAGTGAGGTGAGTGTCTCCATGACCTCGCCTCGTCCCTGAGCATCGAGATTCGACGTTGGCTCATCGAGGATGATGATGGGAGGGTTCGTGAGCAGGGCGACCGCGAGCGCGAGGCGCTGCTTCATGCCACCCGAAAGATCGCGCACACGCTTTCGCTCGTGTCCGCTGAGACCGACTCGTGCGAGCAGCTCTGCGCAGCGGGATGCCGGCACGCCTCTGAGCGAGGCGAAGAACAGCATCAGTGAGGCGAGTCGGGTGTCGTCGTGGAAGGCGAGCTCCTGCGGCACGTACCCGACGAGGTGGCGTGCGCGCTTGCCTTCCCTTGAGACACGCAGCCCGTTGATCCGGACGTCGCCCTGATGTCGGAGGATACCCAGCATGCAACGGATCAGCGTGGTTTTGCCCGCGCCGTTGGAGCCCCAGAGTGCGATGGACTGGCCCGTTTCGATCGAGAGCGAGAGATCATCGACCGCGGTGTTCCTACCGAATCGTTTTGTCACAGCGATCAATTCGATCATGTCATCGGGCCCTGGATGTGTTGACGGGTGTGGGCGATGCGTGGCTCGCCTCGAAGCCACACAAGCATGAGCAGCGAGCATGATGTGAGGGCTCCCCCGAGAAGCAGCATCGACAGCGTCGAGGATCCCGTGCCGGCGAACGTGAGTTCGGGAGGTTCTGTCAGCGGGAAGGGGTCGACGAACTTGGGCTCGGGGCGCATCTCGGGGAGTGCACGTGAGGTGAAGTCAACCGCCTGTTGCGCGGGGCTGTGGATGAAGAGGCGAAGGTTCGGCTCTCTGGAGAGGAGGCTTTCAAAGAGGCTGGCGGCGGTGTGGGGGAGGTCGCCTACGGAATCGCCATCGCTGTCGAAGCCAGCATAGTCGGACCAGAAGTTGCCACGCCCATCGCGCGCGAACGAGTTCAGGGAGAGGTCTCCGGAACCGTGGACGCCAACCTGCTCTTCGTTCTCGATGAACCCGTTGCCGGCGACGGAGACGTCGTGGGTGTTGGGTGTCATGACCATCCCGATCTCGTTGAACGCGATGGAGTTGATCTCTACGGAGCCGAGCGCGTCGACCGACGAGGGGCTGTTGTCGATGTAGATGCCGACACGGTTGGCCATGATGGAATTCTCGCGCACGACGATGTTATCGCAGTCCTTGAGCCCGATGCCATATCCGCTGGCCCCACGGTTTCGCAGCAGTGTGTTGCGTTCGAGCGAGATGTCATTGGAGTACATCAGGTAGATGCCGACGGAGTTTTTTGAGAGCTCATTGTCCTCAAAGGACGATTTGTGTGAGTACATGCAGTGGAGACCGTAGCGTGAGTCGGTGACACGGTTGCGTCGAATCCGCAGATTCTCCGAGTACCAGAAGACCATGTCGCGGACGGAGTGCACCTCGTTATCCTCGATGAGGCAATTGTGACTCCACCAAAGACGCACGCCGTCGCCGCGTCGCCCAGGCTCGAAGTCGTAACCAGTAATGGTGTTGGCGCGGATGACCGAGTTGGCGGCGCCACGGAGATCGATGCCGAAGAGGACATCCTCGAGGACGCAGTTCTGGATCGTGACGGGGCCGGTGATGGCACGGATGCCCGAGGGCTCGCCCATGATGCGCTGCGCGCTGCCCCTGATGACGAGTCCGTCGAGCGTGACATCCGATGCCTCGATCTGGACGACGACGCCCTCGGCGAGACCGTCGATGATGACGTCGTGCTCCGCGATCAGAGAGATGCTCTTCGTGATGCGCAGATTGCCCTCGTATGTGGCGGGGGGGACGCGCAGCACGACTCCTGGCTGCGCGTCGTCGATCATCTTGTGCAGAATGTCGACACTCTCGGACGCGTGGGCGAGCGAGGCGTTGAGGATGGCGATCAGGATGGTGAGCGTGCGGAGTGTCATTGCGGTGTGGGGCGCTCAGGGCTCGTTGCTGATCTGGGTTATGAGCGGTTTGTACGCGCGTCGGTGGAAGAAGAGCGCTATGACGATCACTATGGAGGCGATCGCGCAGAGAATGAGACCCACGCCCGCGTTGGCGTGGGTCTCGAACTGTCCGACAAGGCCGGTGCCCAGGATGGGTGGGACGAACGGATCGATCGATGACGAGAGCGGCGCGTTGGGGTCGAGGTTCTGCCCGAAGTGGCTCATCCAGAGATGGAGATCCAGGAGGAATACTCCCGGGAAGAGCACGGCGGGAAGTGCGAGCAGCGCCGACCAACGCGAGTGCATCCAGGCGGCAATCTCGAGGAGCACAACAAGCCCGATCAGCACGAAGACTCCTACAGAACGCTCGAACTGCGCGGCTTCCTCGAGCGGTCGCATGCCGATGTAGTGGTTGAGGCTGTCGATCTCCGCCACATCACCCGAGAGATGGTTGACGTGGGCGGTCAGGTGCAGGTTGTTGGGGTACTGCGGCGCGACGAGTTCCATGTGCCAGTAGGGGAGAAAGAGTGAGACGAGGATGCAGACGCGCGCCAGGAGGAGCAGAAGGCCGGGCGTCCTGTATCGGAGCTGATGCTGCTCGAGTGATTCCTGGCTGATGCGCGGGCCAATGATCTTCTCGACGAGCGAGGATGGCATAGTGGTGTTCCTGCGATGCTGTTGGTCGTGGGTGTGTGGGTAAGGCTGCCCCACGCCGCTAGACGAGGGGCAGCGAGCAGATTCACTCGGGCTCAATCATGAGGTAGCCCATCATCTCCAGGTGCAGCGCCGAGCAGAACTCGGAGCAATAGAACGGGAACGTGCCCGGGACATCGGCCGTGAACTTCACAGTAGCAGTCTCACCCGGCTCGAGACTCACATTGATGTCGTACTGGGGCACGGCGAAGCCATGAACCGCATCAATCGCGCGCTCGACGCTCGTGATGCGCCACGTGACGTGGTCACCCTGCTTGAGCGTGATGCGCTCTGGGTTGAAGTGACTTCGCACGGCGGTCATGTAGATGGTGACGTTGTTGCCGTCACGCTCGACGCGCTCCATGCCCGGACGTGGCGCCATCGGATCGACGGACTGCGTATGAGGATCCCAGCCGATCTCGGGATAGACGGACCAGGGGTTGAGCTTGTCGGCCTTGATGATCTGGGCGTAGTGCGGCTCGCCGAAGCCGATAGGCATGTCGTAGATGACCGGCATATCGGCGCCCTGCTCGTTGATATCCAGCAGCTGGAAGTTCTGCGGGAGTAACGGGCCCGGGTGGATGAAGCGGTCGACGGACCACTTGTTGAAAGCAACGAGGTACTTGCCGTCGGGGTCGACCGTGTCGCCCTCGGCAACACCGATATGGCCAACGTTGTAATGCACGGGAGTTTTGTGAACGAGTGTCCAGTCGGGCTCGGGTGTGCCGGCGCCATAGTCGCCACCGAGTGTCCAGCGTGCGACGGCGGAATCCAGGAAGAGCGACGTGTAGGCGTAGCCATCGGGCCCGAACTGTGTGTGCAGCGGTCCGAGGCCGACCTCGACCTGCGCTTCGACGACCTGGTCGAAGTCGAGCACGGGCACGCCGAACTCGTCGGTGCCCGAGAAGAGTTGTGAGTTGATGGCCGTCTGGATCTTCTCGAACGAGTAGATGGTTGTGTGTGGATCGAGCTTGCCAGAGACCACGATGAAGTCGCCCCTGGGAGCAACATCGACGCCGTGTGGGCTGCGGGGCTCGGGTGTCATATGCAGGAGACCCTCGTCGATAGCAGTCTGAAGCCTGATGACCGCCATCCCGTTGATCATCTCGAAGGAGCCATTCTGGAAGACACTCTCGGCCTTCCTCCAATCAATGATGTGGAGGTAGTCGGTCGTGTTCATGCTCACGCCGGCCTCGAAGGGAGGATTGCCATCCTCGATGCCGCCGACCGCCATCTCCGAGTTAATGGAGTTAAGGAAGAAGTAGCCGTCGGAGGCGAGCTTGCCCGCGTCCGCGATGTCGTGCCAATAGGGCGGCAGTTCGATGGCGAAGGACCTGTCCTTGTCGATGCGCCCTCTCTGGCGATCAAACTTCCACATGGTGACGGAGCCCTTGTATTTCTCCTTGTACTCCTCAATCGGCGCGTACTCGGAGCCCCAGGGCGTGGAGTACTGGCCGCTTTCGATGATGTACTCAGTGTTGGGGGTGACGAACGCTCCGCCGTGGTCGCTCACGGTCAGCGGGTTCTTGACGATCTGTTTCGTCTCGAAGTCGCGCAGATCGATGACGGCGATGCGCGCGTTGATCTTGTCGTTGATGAAGCAGAACTGCCCGTCGTAGTCGCCGTCGGTTTCAGAGAGCGCCGGATGGTGTGTGTCGCCCCAGAGGTTGGGTTTCCCATTGACGTTGCCCTCCGCGAGGATCTCCTCGCCGACACCGTAGCCCCAGCCTTGCCAGGACTCAGGTGTGAAGACAGCGATCGTGCGGATGAGCCGCATCGATGGGACACCGATGACGTGCACCTGACCCGAGTGGCCCCCGGAGGAGAAGATGAGGTACTCATCCTTCTTGCCGCTGGGCACGTACGTCTTTGCGGCGGCGAGGAGGTCGGCAGTGCTGAGCCCTCGTTCGTTCGCGACTCTCTGGACGTCTCCCATCGACTGCGCGTGTGATTGGCTGGCAAATGACGTGCCGAACGCACCGAGCGCCAGGCCCGCCAACAGTCGTGTTGTGCTGCGATGTGCTTGCATGGTCTTTTCCTCTATGTTGCTCGCTTCCGAGTGAATCAGTGAATGAGTGATGGAGTTATCCGCTCGTTTGCTGCTCGTGCAGCGTGCGGAGGTACTTGATGATGTTCAGGATCTCCTCGTCTGAGAGTGCCGGGTTGCCGCCCTTGGGTGGCATATCGAGACCGGTTGTGTTGGAGGCGTCCCAGATGGGACGCCCGGACTTGATGAACCGGAGGAGGTCTTCGTCGGACTGGTCCGTGATGAAGGGGGTGCCCGACAGCGGCTTACCCAGCCCCTCCAGACCCTGCGCGTTTGCGCCGTGACACGCGGAGCACGACGCTACGAACGTGTCGTGGCCGACACCCTGTGACGCGCCGACTAGGCCAGCGCTGGGGGCGCTGCCCTCGGGGGTGGTCTCGACTATCCAGTCCTCGAGCGATGCCGTTGGCGCACCCGGATCCTGCATGGTGCGCAGGTATGCCACGACGTATCCGAGTCGCTCGTCGTCGAGCATGGGGTTGTTGGCGCGCGGCGGCATGGGAGCGCCGGTGGTGTTCTCGGGGTCTGTCGGAGCGCGCCCCTGGGCGATCACGAGGCGGAGATCCTCGTCGGAATGGGATTGGACGTACTCGCTGTTGCGCAGTGGTTTTCCGAGCTTGGGTATGCCCTGTCCATCGAGCCCGTGGCACACGGCACACGTACGTCGGAAGAACGTCTCGCCAACAGCGAGATGGATGGGCTCGACGCCGAGATCTGAGGCGGCCTGGGCCCATTGGGTGTGCTGTGACTCTGGCTCGGGTGCGCTCAATATCATGAACGCCACGGTGAGCGGGAGTGTGAGCCCAACTAGAGCGAGGAATCCAAAGGCGTGCCACCGGTAGAGATCGTCGCTCTGTACGCCGCGTGTGTGGGATCTGACTGGTTGCTCTGGCATGTCGAGATCTCCTGCTGCTTGAGCGGGTTCGGGGGTGGGCGCCCCTAATAGATCTTGTGGAGCCACAAATCCACTTATCAAGTGTCAAGATACTGGCGGTTCGATATATGGACAAGTAGCTGCATTTATCTAGTTGGAATTTTTCGCCGATTTCTTCTCGAGCTGAGTCGGGTCGATATTTGCATTTATAGGACGTTGCGAGTTCGGCTTGCACAGAGGGCGTATCGAGGCAGTCTCTTTGAGCAAGTCAGCGATCGAGGTTGTCGCGAAGACGGCTTCGACGCTGGCGATCTGTGCATCGAGCATGTGGTGGAGCGCACAGAGATCGGTGTGCCCCTCGATGCCGAGGGGGCAGTTTTCTATGCGTTTAAACTCATAATCCGTGGCTTTAAGGACGTCGAGCACTCGAATGGCTGATGGCAGCCTGGCCAGCGAGAAGCCGCCGCCTGTCCCCCGCTGCGAAACAAGCAGGTTGGTCTTCGAGAGCATGCGGAGCACCTTCTGGAGATACCCCGTGGGCACCTGGATTGCCTCGGAAATGGCGTTCGCCGTCATGCTGCTCGGGTGATTCTGAGCCAGATGCACAACGGCCCTGAGGGCATACTCAGATGTCTGTGAGATCATGTGTACGTTGCCTCATCAAAAAGGACCTATGGGTACACTATTGCCTCGTAGTGACACATGTCAAGCGTGTCGCGCAATGCCGGGGCCCGCAGTGGCCTGTCGATCGCGGACGCGGATGTCACTTGCAGGGGCGTGAAGGAGTGATTAGTATTTGATATAAAGATCAATTTATCTAGTTATCCGAATAAAGAACCGGCTAACTGGATGAATGATCACGCCTTGGGACACGTGTCCGGGGCTGTGGCTAGGGGAATCCGGGCAACCGCCGAACGCGGTTGCCCGCCTGGCGATCTCGGGCACCCCAGAGTGCCCGGCTCGCAACACAAAGGAGACACAACGCATGACTTCCTATGCAAGACTGAGCCTGCTCGCTGGTATCGCGTCAGGTCTTACCGGCACCTCGGCATTGGCACAAACGAGCAGTGATGAGATACGCGCGATGGTGCAGGAGATGCTCAGCGACGCGCAGACGCGCTCGAGCCTGCTGCAGGGTGGGGGGGCCGCCGGTCACGATGGTCAGTTCTTTCTCGCCTCCGCAGACGGCAACTTCCGTCTTAATATCGCCGGTCAGGTGCAGTTCCGATGGGTGCTCAACTCCGCAGACGATGGCGTCAACGCAACCTATGGAGCGCTCGGGGGCTCGCTGCCGAACGATGATTTCCAGCATGGCTTCGAAAACCGACGCACCAAACTCACATTCTCGGGTGACGCCTTCGGCGACTGGGTGTACAACGTGAAAGCCGCCTTCTCGAGCACTACCGGTGCATTTGGCCTCCAGGACGCGTACGTAGGGAAGAAGCTTGAGGATGGAGGCATGATCATCGCGGGCCAGTTGAAAGTTCCGCTACACCGGGAAGAACTCGTTGATTCGTCCAAGCTGCAAGCGGTCGATCGCTCGCTCACGAACGAGTACTTCAATGCCGGGCGAACGCACGGCATCGCGTATACCAACTCGAGTGGTGATAACTTTCGATACACACTGGGCTTCACAGATGGTGCGGTGCAGGCCAACACGTTCTTTGGTGATGTGCAGGATGCGGCTACGGGTGTTGGTGATACCGATTTCGCGATCACCGGCCGTGGCGAGGTGCTTCTGGCTGGCTCGTGGGACGCGTTTGCCGACATGACGAGCGCGCCGGGCCAGGAAGAATCAGCGATGCTCGGATTTGGTGCGCACTATCAGGCTGGTGCCGAAGAGCCAGGGGCGGGCAACGCCGACGACGCCGATCTGACCGCGTACACGATCGATTTCTCATACGAGAGTGACGGGTGGAACGTATTCGGAGCCTTTTCCGCGCAGAACGTCGATCCCTCGGCTGGTACCGACTCGGATGACTTTGGGTTCGTCGTGCAGGGCGGCTACTACTTCAACGACGACACAGAAGGCTTTGCGCGGTACGACTACCTGGCCGTGGACGACAACCGCTTCACGGCCGGCGGAAATGATGAGATATCCACCATCACGGCTGGTATCAATCATTACATGCACGGTCACGCGGCCAAGCTCACTGTTGACATTAATTTCGCGCTGGATGAGGCGGTGACAATCGCCGGTGCCGGCCTTGGCACCAACGTGCCATTCACCAATCCTGGCATTGGGTATCTGGGTGACGATGACTCGGACGAGTTCTACATCCGCGCCCAGCTGCAACTGCTGTTCTAAGTTTCTCTGCTCTCGAGCAGATGCGAGGCGCCGGTTGGCATCCAGGCCAACCGGCGCTTTTGAGTATGGTTGGTTCGCGTGTGCCAATGGCAAGCTGAGCGGAACTCACCCCGAGGCGCAATTCAGAACGGAATCGGAACTCATCCGGGACTCAAGGGTCGCGCGACCCCGCAGGACCGCATTGATCACGCGCAGACACTAATTGGAATGCGTAAAGCGGAGAGGGGGGATTCTCAGCCGCTATTACGTCTGTAACCCTCTGAGCGGCAATAGACGGGTTTTCGATTGCTGCAGGTGGGTCTGGCGATTCTCATTTGTTATCCTGAGTCTCATACGCACGTATAGTTGAGCGTCCGAGTTGGTACTCATTGTGGGGCTCAAATATGTGCGCGGCATCCCGGCTGAAGAATGGACAGAATTATAAAGCACTACGGCAGAGGGCTGTCTCTCCCAGCAGCTGTGTAAACCTCGTCGACAAGATCGCGCAACCATAAGACGTTGCGATGCTCTTTGCCAAGTTTTTCCACAGCGGCAGAGTATGCTGCGGAGATCAGAGGCTCGGCGTCGTCGAACTGTCCATCTGCAGCGAGCGATATACCAATCATGCCGCGTGTGAGGTCGAGTCGAGGGTCAGCATTCTCGAAGGTCGCTTCGCGTATGGATAAGGCTTGTTGGGCATTGGCTAAGCCAGGTGCAGGATTTTCCAGGCGCACATACAACTCGGCGAGCCAGCCATGTATATTGCCCAACTCATCTTGATCATCTGCATTGTGGAGCTTATGAAGTCGTAACCATTCTTGTGCATGTTCAAGCGAAGTTTCCAGATCGCCAGCTTGCATTTCTAAAAAAGAAATACGCCTGTGACTATCGATCAGTGGCTCGCTATCCTCACCGTAGGCTCTGTTGCGATACTCAAGTGAGAGCTTTTGTTGATTTTTGGCTTCTTGATCGTAACCGTACGATGAGAACCAAAAAGAGAGCGCAAAATGAACTTCAGCACGGACATCATCCTGATCGACTATATCAGTCTCGATACGTTCCGCTGCCGCCATCAACATTTCCTCAACAGTTCGCTCGCTCTCTCCTGAGCGGGGGCTGAATGCGCCAAGTAGGTATTCATTGACTGTCGCAACCTTAGCACTTTCTTGCTGCACTTCGACAAGCCGTGACTCGGCAAGATGCTCAGCGCTCATGGCCCTGTTATACAAAACAGTCATTGTTATCCCGAAAAGTATAAGCGCAATACCAATAAACAAAGACGTTGCCGTTGCAGCACGATGGCGAGCGATTGTTTTTCGAAAGACGTACACGGCGCTATCGCGCTTGGCTTCGATCGGCTCACCTGCGAGAAGCCGGCGGATCTCTCTCGCCAATTCCGATGCTGACTGATATCGTCGCATTGGATCCTTGGCTAGGCATCGAAGCAGAATAGTCTCTAGATCATTATCAATAGATCTGTTTATGAGCGATGGTCGGGTCGGCTCGGTAAGGGCGATAGCATCAAGGACCTCGCGCAGCACGCCCGAGGTTTTGTAGGGGAACTCATCGGTGAGCGCGTTGAACAATATCATGCCCAAGGCGTAGATGTCAGCTCGGACGTCAGCTCCGTTTCCTGACCCGGATGCTTGCTCGGGGCTCACCCACGGCAGCGAACCAATGAATTGACCAGTGATACTGAGTTCGGTGGCGTGGTCACCAGCGAGAACGGTATCTTGGCTTGGCTTGGCGAGACCAAAATCAAGCACGTGGGGTACACCATTTTCATCAACACGAATATTGCTAGGTTTCAGATCACGATGAATCACACCTCGATGATGTGCATGCGAGACCGCATCACACGTCGCGGCGAAGATTTCGAGCAGTTTTCTGCGTCCCTTGCTGTCCTTATCCAAGGATCGAGCGAATGCATTGAATGGTTGCCCGTCGATGTACTCCATAGAATAAAACAAACGTCCATCATCCATAATGCCGCTGTCATAGATTTGTACTATGCAAGGATGATGTAGTTCAGCGATGAGCCTTATCTCCCGCTCGAATCTCCCTCGGATCGCATCCGCAGCAAACGTTCCCTCTAAGAGAACCTTTATCGCGACCACTCTGGAGGTCGATTCTTGTACGCCGCGATAGACGGCGCCCTGGCCGCCGCGCCCAATCTCCACGAGATCTCTGTACCCTTCTATAGCCGGGGCTACGGTACTCGGGTCGATTGAGCGCATCTCGCTCAGGAGTCTCTCGGTATCGTGATGCCAAAGTGATTCCTCACTCATAGTTCTTCCTCAGAGATTTGTGCATCAATAAGCGAGCGCATGCGCTGCATAATCCGGGATTTTGCTTGATAAACCCGATCAATGCTCATGCTTAGTGACTCTGCTACTGCCTTGGGATCCTCTCCGTTGAGCGCGTATCTATCGAACGCCAGGCAATCCGTGCTGTTGTATTCGTTGCGAATACGCCGCATGGCAAGACGAACATGGTGTCGTCTCCATTCGGATTCCCACATGAGATCGATATTCTCAGATGATGGTTCAGGCACATGATCAAGATGCTGTACGTCCGGTCGTTTAGCTTTCTGACGCAACTTTGTGAGGACAACACTGGAAACCACAGTTTTGAGGTAGGCTCGAAAGCGACCTTTCGTGCGGTCGTATTCAAACGAGGGCATCGAGCGGACAAGTTTGGCGAGCGTTTCCTGTATCACATCGTCGCAATCTGCTTGTTGGAGGCCCCATCGCCCGGCAAAGAGCGCTATGAGCTCCTGATAGCGCTGATAAAACTCTGCCCATGCAGCCGGATCGCTCTCATCTCGTAGTCGGGTCAAAAGCGTCACTCTGGTCTCGGAGACGTCCATCGTCACAAGTGTACTGTCAGATATTGACCAAGATTCTCCCGAATCAATGTCAGAACGATGTGGTTAGGTGAGTAGATAAGGGCGTAAAGCCACCCAAGCAGAATGGAGAATCACCATGGCATTGCTCAATACCGCCTCACTCGCTGTACTGTGCTGCGTCCTTGCGCCGCTCGCGACGGCCCAAGATTTGACGTATCCAGAATCAAGACGTGGTATGGCATTTGATGAACTCCACGGGGATACGATCCCGGATCCATATCGTTGGATGGAGGATGCCGAATCGGACGAGGTGGTGGGGTGGGTCGAAGCCCAAGATGACTTGTTCCGCCGCTATGTCGGGAGCCTTGAGGCACGAGATAGGCTTCAGCAGCGTATTGAGGAGATCGGACATTTTGGTAGTGTCGGTGCGCCGACACATGCCGGAGGCCGTCAGTTTTATAGCAGCACTCCGGCAGGCGCAAGCGCTGGGATCATTTCTGTGCGCGAACAAAACGGGGAATCCAGAACTTTAGTTGATCCTAATGTGTATTTCGAATCTCAACAAGAGCGATGGACTGGATATTCGCCTAGTCCAGATGGGAAGTTGCTGGTACTTGGTGTAGATTCTGGATCGGGCACGTGGGGGCATATCCGCATCATCGATGTCGATACTGGCGAGGAACTCGGTAATCGCCTAATGGGCACGAGCGGTCCTTTCGGATTCCCAGGTGTGTACTGGAAGAGCACCAGCGACGCGTTCGTCTATTTTCACTTAGACATGCGAGATACGAACGGTGATGACTCAATTGCGCTCAGAAATAACAAGATACGGATGCATCACATCGGCACTACACAAGCCGATGATACGTTGGTGTACGCGCGCCCTGATAGACCAGATATGTTTATAAACACGCTGGCATTATCTACCGATGACAGGTTCGTACTCACGTCGATTCGGGAAAAATCATCAACTCGAACGATTCATTATGCAATAGACCTAGAGGAATCGGATGCCAGGCCTATAGAGTTGGCGGATACGCCGGCTCGACTCAGTCATATTACAAACCATGGTTCGCTGCAGCTGTATCAGACGGATTCCGAAGCGCCCAATGGCAAGATCATTGCGATTGATCCGGCTTCGCCTGAGGAAGACAATTGGGTGGAGGTGATTCCTGAAGCTGATACTCTGTTGCATTCTGTTTCGGCATCGAAGGATTACCTGATTGTTCGCTATGACAGAGATGTGAAGCCAACATTAAGCATTTATGGTTTGGACGGTCGTTTTTTGCGCAATGTAGATTCGCTTCCTGGGATTGGCGGCGTTGGTGTGACAACTTCGCCCCACAATAACGATGCGTATTACCGGTTCAGTGTGCTTTTTGACCCAGGCAGCATCTTTCGTTTAGATCTTGAAACAGGTGAAAGTGAACTCGTTGCTCGGCCAGCACTTACATTTGACCCGGATGATTATGTTGTAAAGCAAGTGTTTTACTCCAGCTTCGACGGGACCAGAATCCCAATGTTCATTGCACACAAAAGAGGTTTGGAATTGAATCAAACCACTCCACTCTGGATGTATGCCTTCGGGCACGGCGGCTGGGTGGCCTTTCCTTGGTTCCAGCCACATCTTGTTGCCTGGTTAGAATTAGGTGGTGTGTATGCACTACCCGGTATTCGAGGGGGTGGTGAGTATGGACGATTGTGGCAGGATGCAGGGACAGGCCACAACAAGCCCAACACGATCGGTGATTACATCGCTGCCGGTGAATGGCTTGTAGAGAATGGGTACACATCACCTCGGTTCTTAGTGGCAAATGGCGGGAGCGGGAGCGGCCCCTTGCCAGCCATCGCAGTGAACCAGCGCCCAGACTTGTTCGGCGCAGCAGTCGTCGATTTTCCATTCCTCGACATGATGCGATATCACCTCCACAACAGTGGCTTCACATCTGGTTATGGCGATCCCAGCGTTCCTGCTGATTACGAGGTGTTGCGCGGGTATTCTCCGTATCACAACATCCGTGAAAACGAGTGCTATCCTCCGGTGCTTGTAACGGTGGCGGAGAAAGACGTTTCCACACTGCCATTTCATTGTTACAAGCATGTGGCAGCTCTCCAGCACACACAATCATGTGATGATCCAATCCTGCTCCAGGTGATCTGGGGAGCGGGTCATTATTCATACGGCACTACCCGGGAGCAAAGCGACGAAAGCTACGCCAACCAGATAGCGTTCCTGCTGCGATCACTTGGAATATCAATGAATGATTAGGATCGTGAAAAGTACATATTGACACCCTAATGGGCGCGTAGAGAGCACGGCCGCGTGGAGAGGGTGTCGGAACTCACCGCGAGGCGCTAAAACAAACCGAATTGGAACTTATCTGGAACTCGGGGTCTGCGCGACCCCACAAATCCCCACTGGTTACTCGCCAGCGGGGTTCATTTTTAGAAAGCGGAGAGGGGGATTCTCCAGCGAGAGATAGGCGGCATGACGTACGCCTCATACACGGCTATGATGCTCTCATAGTGATGCAAATAGCACCAATCCTGCTCTCGATACTCGTGGCAACCGCGCCTCTTCTGGCCGGCGTGAGTTCCGACTGCGACTGCTCGTCGACACCGGTGGTGTCCGAGGTCGAGTCGCTCGCGGCACATGGATGCTGCGACTCTTCGGAAACAAGTGAGCCTGGGGAGCGATCTCCCGACAGCGGCTCGTGCGATTGTCAGAATTGTTTATTGCTGGGATGTGGCGGCTCCAGCACGCTGTTTGTTTCTAAGGCAGTGTCGCAGTGCGGGGTGTTGCCTCGCACCTCCTGTGTCGTGTCGAGGTTGTATACGGCAGAAGCGATGCCCCACCTACTCCAATTAGATCATCCTCCGAAGGTGTGAACAACGCCCTGGTGGTGTAGCGCGCGCACAGCGTGCTTGGTTCACATTCCTTCAGAGGAGATCGCAGGATGTCATTTTCCAGTCGTGGGGTCGACGACCATGTCGGCCCCCGCACGAGGCGCATGGCCTCGATCATTCCGACAGGTGTCGCTCTCGCGATCGGGTGCATGCTCATCTGGAGCGCGTGGCCCGTGCTCCGCCCTGCTCGCCAGGTGATGGTCGCGCAGGCGATACCCGATCAATCGGGCGAAGGTCCGCGAAAGGTGGTCGAGTCGGTGTCCGAACGGACCGTTCGCCAGGTGCAGGCTCCGGGCTGGCTTGAGGCGGAGCCCTTCAGCGTGGCATGCACGTCTCTGGCCGACGGCGTGCTCGAACGCATGCACGTGCTCGAGGGCGACTATGTCGAGCAGGGACAAATCGTCGCGGAGCTTGTGAAGGATGATTCGGAGCTGCGGCTTCGTCGGGCACAGGCGAGTCTGGCCAGTGCCGAGGCAGTGCTGGAGTTGGCGCGAGCCGAGCACCGGGCATCCCAGCGTGCCTGGGACGAGCCGATCGAGCTTGAGAGGGTGGCGGAGGTGTCGCATGCAGCGCTCGACGCGACGCTGGGCGAACTCGCACAGCTGCCGTCGCTCATCGAGTCCGCGGAGGCCATCCTGACCGAACGCACCGAGATCGCCGCGCGTGTGCGTGTCTCAACGGAGCAAGGCGCCACGAACGAGATCGAGCTGATCATCGCGGAGCAGCGCGTCGCGTCGCAGCGTGGCGAGGTCGCGGCACTGCGCGCACGCCAGCCGATCCTTGAGGCGAATATCCAGCGACTCGAAGCGGAGCTGCGAGCCGCCGAGCGGAATCTGGCACTGCGCATCGAAGACAGACGTCGTTTGGATGCATCTGCCGCGTCGGTCGCGAGCGCTGAAGCGGGCGTTGCCCGCGCGCAGGCCGCACGTGATGAGGCGGTGCTGGAACTCGAGCGCATGGTCATCCGGGCTCCTATCTCTGGGTACGTGCAGCGTCGCTACAAGATCCCAGGCGACAAGGTCGTCCGCATGATGGATGATCCCGAATCGGCCCACATCGCGCACCTCTACGACCCATCAAGAATCCAGGTGCGCGTCGACGTACCGCTCGTCGACGCCTCACAGATCTCTATCGGGCAAGACTGCGATGTGGTCGTCGAGGTTCTCCCTGATCGAGTCTTCAGAGGCCGGGTACTCCGCGTCACGCACGAGGCCGATCTCCAGAAGAACACGCTCCAGGTCAAGGTCAAGGTGCTGGATCCCGATCCAGTGCTCCGACCGGAGATGCTCACGCGTGTCGTGTTCCTGCCCCCAGCGGGCGCACGCGATGCAACCTCAGATCAATCCTCGAACTCCCGAACCCGGGTACTCGTGCCCGCGTCAGCGATCGATCCGGGCGAGACGCCGTCTCGTGTCTGGCTTGTCGCCGATCGACGAAACAGCCACGGCAGGCTCGTGTCGAGACCGGTTGACGTGATCGAGCGCACGGACGACTGGCTGACCATCGAGGGTGATCTCCGCCCCGGGTCGCTGCTGGCCATAGGGGTGACAGAGCCGAGAGAGGGTGAGCACGTTGTCATGCGTGGCTTGGTGCAGGACGGAGGAAACCGATGATCGAGTGCCGAGGACTGACCAGGGAGTACCGCAAGGGTGAAACAACGATACGCCCGCTGGATCAGCTCGATCTCGACGTGCCTCACGGGGATTTTCTCGTGCTCATGGGGCCCAGCGGGAGCGGTAAGACGACACTGCTCAATCTCATTGCTGGGATCGACTCACCCACCAGTGGCACCCTCCACGTCGATGGCGTCGACATCGGTTCCCTGACTCGGAACAAGCTGGCTGCTTGGAGATCAAGACAAGTCGGGTACATCTTCCAGCTCTACAACCTCGTTCCCGTGCTGACAGCGTACGAGAACGTCGAGTTGCCGCTGCTCCTGCAACCGCTCTCAAAGCGTGAGAGGCGGAAACGCGTACTCCACGCGCTGGAGCGAGTCGGCATCACCGATCGTGCCAATCACTTCCCAAACCAACTCTCAGGAGGGCAGGAGCAGCGCGTGGCGATCGCGCGCGCGATCGTTCCGGATCCGTCGATTCTGGTAGCCGACGAGCCGACTGGCGATCTCGACAAGCCGATGGCGCACGCTGTGATGCAGCTCCTCCTGGAGCTCAATAGGGAACTGGGCAAGACCATCGTCATGGTCACGCACGACGCGCACACCACCGAATACGCCAAGCGAACGCTGCACCTGGAGAAAGGACGCCTCGTAGAGGGCGAGGCAAGAGCTCCTATGGAGGCATCGACATGAACGTCCTTCGGTATCTGCCATACGTCCTCAAGCAGACGACACGTCACCGCGTTCGCTCGCTGCTGACCATTTCTGGAGTGGCGATCGCCATGTTCCTGTTCACCGTCGTGCAGGCGATGAGCAAGGGCGTCGCAGAGGCCACCACGGCAACCGCCAACGACACAACCCTTGTTGTATACCGCGCGGATCGCTTCTGCCCGGCAACGAGCCAGCTGCCGCAGGACTACAAGCGTCGTATCGAATCGGTTGACGGCGTGCTCAGTGTCACGCCGATCAAGATCGTTGTCTCGAATTGCCGCACCAGCCTCGACGTGGTCACGTTCAGAGGAGTCCCGAAGTCCGATTTCGTGTCGCAGCGTGGAGGACTCGAGGTTGTCGGCGGATCGGTCGACGAGTGGTTGAGACGCACCGACGCTGTCCTGCTCGGAGAATCGCTCGCGAATCGGCGCGGGCTGCGCCCGGGTATGACATTCGATGCCGCGGGCATCACCGCCTACACGGCTGGGATCATCCGCTCGGACGACCCACAGGATCAGAACGTGGCATACGCAGCGCTCGAGTTCGTCCAGCTCGCGGGCAGAGACCAGCTTGGCATCGTCACGCAGTTCAACGTGAAGGTTCGCGAAGCATCGATGCTGGATTCGGTGGCGGGAAATATCGACGAGATGTTTCATGCCGCGCAGGAGCCTACCACCACGTTCAGCGAGAAGGCGTTCATTGGCCGGATCGTCGATGACATCATCGAGCTGGTTGGGTTCGCGCACTGGCTTGGCATCGGGTGCCTGGTCGCGATCCTGGCGTTGATCACGAACTCGATCGTGCTGAGCGTGCAGAGCAGGATCTCGGAGCACGCCGTGTTGCAGACGCTGGGCTATCCCGGTCGTCTGGTGGCGGGGCTGATCCTGACCGAGGGTGTGCTGCTGTCGTTCGTTGGCGGCGCACTGGGGGCGATCGCAGCCATATGCATAGCGCACTTCGGTAACTTCGTGATATCCGTGGAGGGGGCATCGATCCCAATCGTGACGGACATGTGGCTGTTGATCTGGGGACTGCTCGTGTGTTCCACAATCGGCGTGCTGGCGAGCCTCGTGCCCGCGTGGCAGGCGTCGCGCCGTTCGATAGCGGAGTGTTTCAGGGCCATCTGAGGAATCATCATGCGCCAGCTTCCATTCCAATACGCCTATCGAAACCTCAGCCGTAGCGGGGTGCGTCTCGGCGCGTCTCTCCTGGGTGCTTTCCTTGTCGTGCTGCTCGTGCTTGCGTCGGGGGGCTTCGTCCGTGGCATGCAGCTGACGCTTACACAGAGCGCCGTGCTGCACGAGAACGTCATGATCGTTGGCACCGGGAGCGAGGAGGGAGTAGAGCGTTCGCAGATCGACTCCGCTGTGGAGGGCATCGCGGCAGCAAGCATCAGCGGGCTCAAGCAGCAGGCCGGCGTGATCTACACGTCGCCCGAGATACACGCGGCTTTGCCCGTACGCGTGAGCGCGCAGAGCGACACAGAGCTCGATGCGGTGATGCGCGGCGTGCGTCCCGTCGCGCTGCTCGTCCATCCGGAGGTCGAGATCGTTGAGGGTCGCATGCCCCGTGCGGGCTCCGACGAGCTAATGGTTGGTCGTCTCTCGAGCACCCGACTGGGCCTGCCAGATGCCGAACTCTCGCTGGGACGCACTCTCTACTTCGACGATCGGGACTGGACCATCGTCGGCAGATTCAGCGCGCCGGCCACCGTAATGGATGCCGAGATCTGGATCCCGCTGACAGACTTACAAATCGCGACCAACCGCGAGGCCTCGCTCTCGTGCGTGGTGGTGACGCTCGATCGGGCCACGTTCGCCGATGTCGACTTCTTCACCAAGGGACGACTGGATCTGGAGACCAGCGCGATCCGCGAGCGTGACTACTACGCGTCTATCGCCGATTTCTATCGCCCGATCAAGCTCATGGTCATGGTCACGGCGATCCTGATCGCCTCTGGTGGGATCCTCGGCGGGCTGAACACGATGTATGCGGCTTTCGCAGCTCGCGTGCGCGAGGTCGGCATGCTTCAGTCGTTGGGATTCACTCGTTTGGCGATCGTGCTGAACCTCAGCGAGGAGTCCGTCTTCGCCGCCGCCTGCGGATCACTGCTTGGTGCGCTCGCTGGCATACTCCTACTCGATGGTCTCGCTGTCAGGTTCTCAATGGGCGCTCTGGCGCTGACCATCGATGCGCCCGTCATGCTCATCGGTCTCGCCTGTGGGCTCGTTGTCGGCCTCATCGGCGCTATCCCGCCCGCCATTCGCTGCCTCCGCCTCACCATCCCCGAGGCGCTCAAGTCGTACTAACACACAACTGCGTATCAGGAGCTCTTATGTCTCGAACACGAACCATCATGATCACCGGACTCTCGGTCACCACCGCGCTCCTCTCGGCGTGCGGAGGTTCCGATTCGGCCCCAAAGGCTGGCGCCGAGCACGAGACGCCATCCTGGATGCTGGCATCATCGCCACCGGATGCCCAGAATGTCAACGACGCCAAAGCATCGGCTCAAGAGGGCGACATCATCGTGCTCCGTGGTCGAATCGGCGGGCGCACGGAACCAATTACCCCTGAGAGTCCTGTGTTCACGATCGTGGACCTGTCGCTCCCACACTGCGGGGAGATGGAAGCAGACTCGTGTTCCACACCCTGGGACTACTGCTGTGAGTTGCCCGAGACGATTGCCGCCAACGCCGCAACGGTGCAGGTCGTCGATGAGCACAATCGTCCTGTAGCGTCGAATCTGCTCTCGTATGGTTTTTCACCGTTGGATGAGGTCATCATCATTGGCCGCGCAGGGTCACGCCCGAATAGAACCGTGCTGACCATCCAGGCGACAGGTGTGTTCAGCGTGCCAGAATAAACAACCCGATAGACACACACTGATTGGACGCCGCACGTTCGGTAGTCGGTTGAGAGCGATAAGCATCAACGATGTGCTGTAATTTGCAAACCGGTACCCCATCGATACACGCATATGGCCGGCCGCTGCTGAGGCATTGCGGGTGGTTTTTAGTTACAGCTTCCTCAAATCATATGAAGTCACCGCATACGTCACGACCAACGGTCGAGGGTCATGTCCGCGGCGGAGAGAACACCGGAACTCACCACGAGGCGCCAAATCTGGTCGTTTGGGAGCTCATCTGGAACTCAGGTGTTGCGCGACCCCGCAAAACCGCATCCATTGCGCGCAATCAACTACTCAAGAAATAAAGCGGAGAGGGGGGGATTCGAACCCCCGATACCCCGAAGGGTATACTGGTTTTCGAGACCAGCGCAATCAACCGCTCTGCCACCTCTCCGAGCGGGCGGACAGTCTACCAGACTCTCTCCGATACCACTACCACCTGTCTCCTCGGGTGCAACTCCGGCACACATCTCGCTCTATACGCACAGATAGCAGGCCCGTGGGGCACGTCTGTCATCGTTGTCACGGCTCATGTGTGTCGCACGGTTTCCCGACTCACCTCACACGCGGCTGTACATCTCCTCTGAATTCGAATACCTCCCAATCGCACGCATCCTCGCTGGGCACGACCACGCTCGTGTGCCTGGTTGTTGCGAACATGATCGGTGCCGGGGTGTACACCACCTCCGGGTTCTCGCTGGCAGAACTGGAGTCACGTTCCCTTGTGGTGCTCGCGTGGGTCGCAGGAGGGGCGATCGCACTGACCGGAACAATCCCGTACGCCGTGCTCATCGGACACCTGCGTGAATCGGGAGGGGAGTACCTTCTGCTCTCTCGTTTGCTCCATCCGGCGGCCGGCTTCATCGCCGGCTGGATATCTCTTGCCGCAGGATTCACAGGTGCTATCGCGTTCGCGGCGTCTGCGGCCGGGCATTACGCCTCCCCGGCGATCGGGCCCGAGAACTCCATGGCCTCGCCCGAGATACTCGCCACGATCCTGATCCTCGCCGGCGTGCTCCTCCACGCGATCCGTGTCCAAGTAGGCGCATCATTTCAAAACGCACTGGTGTTCCTCAAGCTACTCGTGCTCGTGATATTTGTTGGCGTCGGTGCCTGGGCGCTCCTCATGCATGAACCCTCGTATGCCACGCCCGAGCGGGCGCCCTCCTCACCAACTCCCACAATCGCAGCATTCGCCACCGTGGTGATGTGGATATCGCTGAGTTACTCAGGATTCAATGCCGCGATCTACATCGCAGACGAGGTCCGTCATCCCGCACGAACGATTCCGCGTGCGATGATGCTTGCGACGCTGCTGGTCGCGCTTCTCTATATCACGCTCAATGCGCTCTTTGCCTACTCGGGCCCGGTCGACCAACTGGCAGGCCAATCGAACATCGCCACCATCGCCGCGTCGTTCCTGGGCGGAGAGCGCCTTGAAATCGCCATGCGGTGGGTTATCGTGCTCTCGCTGTGCACCTCGGTCTCATCGATGCTCATGATCGGGCCGCGCGTCTACTCAAAAATGGCCCAGGACGGGCTCTTCCCACGCGCAAGCCTCTTTGATGCCACTCCACCGCGCACCGCGATTGTGCTGCAGGGACTCCTGGCAATAGCTGTTGTCTGGATATCCACGCTGGAGGGGCTGCTCTCCTACCTCGGCCTCACCCTCGCGTTGAGCACCGCCTGCACCGTTGCGATGGTCTTCAGACTGCCCCGCGGTTCTGTGCGGGCATATCACAAGATCGCAGCGCTGCTCTACATCTTCATCACACTGACATTCGGCAGTCTCATGAGCTGGAGACGCCCCGTCGAGTTCGCTATCGCGCTGCTTACCATCGCCGCCGGCGTTGGGGGGTACTGGCTGAGCAGATTCGTGGGGGCTTCCGCTACGCGGCGTCCTGACCAACACGATCGAGCACGCCCGGATCCTCAACAGGAATCGCGTGCGTAGTTGCCTTCGACTCACCACCGGTCACGGCATCAGACGCCGACATGGTCGGGTCCGACTTATCCGCTGCCAGCTGGTCCTCGAGCGTGTTCTGCCACTGTGTCAGCCTCGCGTGATGCGACGCCTTGGCCAGCATGTGCGTCCCGATAGGCGTCGCCACGAACGTGAAGATGATCGTGATCACCGCCTTCGAGATGACCGGCACAGAAACCAGGTGGAAGCACGCCGCAAGCAGCATGCCGGTCAACCCCAGCGTCACACACTTGCTGGCCGCGTGCATGCGGTTGTACGCGTCAGGGAGCCTGTGTGTGCCGACAGACCCGATCACCATGAAAACGATGCCGCACAGCAGGAAGAACGACGCCAGAAAATCCGACGCGGCCTGCCAGGTGAATCCCTCGAGGTGGTTCATACCGCGCGCCTCCTGCCTATGAACTGCGCAAAGGCGATCGTGCTCGCGAACCCAAGGATCGCCACGATCAGCACGGCATCAAAAAACACGAGCATCTTCAGGCGGATCGTCAGCAGAATCGCCAGGCCAACCACCTGCAACGCAATCACGTCGGAAGCGAGCCCCCGATCCGCAAGCGTCGGCCCACGAAGGATGCGATACAGACACACAACGATCGAGATACCCAACGCCACGATGCCCAGTTCCACCGTGTGCACAAGAATCGTCTCGGCGAGGCGCTCCGCCGGGGTCTGCACGATCGCCGTCACACCATCGCCCACGCCCCCGGATCCTCCTGCGCCTCCCTGAGGCTCCGCAGCACCAAGAACCAGAACCCAGGCCAGACTCGCAATCACGAAAACACCCCCTGGCGGAGCCTGTACGCCAACTCGTCGAGATCACGCAGAGCCTCGTCCGCGTCCTCCGCGTACATGCAGTGGACATACAACCACTGCCTGTCCGGACTCTCATCGATCACAAGGGTGCCGGGCGTCAGCGTTATGCAGTTCGCGAGCGTCGTGCGCTCCACGTCGCTCAAACCACCAACCGGGTACCGCAGTATCCGGGGCTTCATGTACATCCGAGGCGTCAGCACCTCCCAGGCGACCTGCAGGTTCGCCTGGACGAGGATCCTGAAGAAGTACGCGCCGAAGCGCAGCAGACGGAGCATCTTGCCAAAGTACGAGCGCGCCTGCAGCGATCTCAGATACGCCTCCACGACGCCGGCGCCAACCAGCATGCCCGCGACAAAGTTCCACTCGCTGAAACTACCCGTCAGGAGCGTCCAGGTCAGCGCGAGCGCGATGTTGAACAGAAATGCTCGCATCATTGGTGGCGTTCCTCCTGCTCACGATCCGGGGAGGCATGAATCATCGACCCATTTGACGTTTCCGCTGGATTCTCCGTGATACCCTCAACCGGTGCATCCTCAACCCGAGCCACACCGTGCCAACGCTCGTGCGGAAGCACCTTGCTGATATAAGCACTCGGATCGACCAGATCGCGTCCAACGACCTTTGAGGCGCGCATCACTCCCTCGGCCCCGAAGCTCAGCACGAGCACCCCACCGACCAGCACGAGCACGCCCGCGTACGCCGGCCTGCGGCGCCCCACGAACGGGATCAGCGTGTGTTCGTCGGGTGTCAGCCAGAACACGCGCACCCACACACGCGCCATCACCAGCAGCGTGATCGCGCCCGCGACCAGCCCGATGATCGAGACCGCAAACGCCGCATCGTTGCCCGAGGTAAAACCCTCACGCAGCAGAAGCGCCTTGCCGAAGAACGACGACATGGGCGGCAGCCCCACCAGCGCCATCATCACGACGAAGAACATCATGCTCAGCCCCGGCGCTCGCTGCAGCAGACCTCCGAGCTTGCGTATGTCGTCCGTCCCGGTGTGACGCTCGATCAGCCCACAGCACAGCAGCGACGCCGCCGTGACCACCATCGACTGCACCATGTAGAACGACGTGCCCGCCAGAGCGTCGCTACCCATCAGCGCGATGCCGAAGATCTGGTACCCCAGGCTTGAGATCATCAGCAGCGCCAGGATGCGCCGCAGCTCGACCATCGCGAGCGCGCCGAGCGTCGATATCAGCATCGTGCCGCCCGCCGCTATCAGCAGGATCCAGATCACAGGACTCAGCTGCTGCACGCTCTCTGCGGCGAACACCATCGGGTACACACGCGCCATCGCGTAGATGCCAACCTTCGTGAGAAGCCCGCCGAACAACGCGCCAATCGCCACGGGGCACGTGTGGTACGTGTCTGGAAGCCAGAACCACAGCGGGAACGCCGCGGCTTTTATCGCGAACACGAACAGCAGCATCGTCGCCACCGCCGGGAACACACTCGGCAGCTCGCTCGCCGGTGTCTCGTGCACAATCCGAGACAGGTCCGCGAAGTTCAGCGTGCCCATCATGCCGTACACCAGCCCGGCCGCGATCACAAAGATCGTCGAACCGATCAAGTTGAGCATCACATATTTGTACGCCTGTGTGAGCTGGCGTTTCGAGCCACCGATCACAAGCAGCGCGTAGCTTGACATCAGCATGATCTCGAACGCCACGAACAAATTGAACAGATCACCCGTCAGCAAACTGAACTGCACGCCCAGCACCAGCAGGTGCACCAGCGGATGCATCCACCCGCGGGGCTCCGCTTCCTCGATCGTCTCCGTCGCAAACAACAGGCACCCGATCGTCACCAGGCTTGTCGTAGCAATCAGCATTCCCGAGAACGCATCGAACACCAGGGAGATGCCAAACGGCGCGGGCCACTGCCCCATCTGCGACACGATCGGCCCCTGCTCGATGGACGTGAACGTCCAGCCCACGCCCAGCACGAACGTCACCATGAGCGAGAGCACGCCCACGTACCGCTGGCGAGGCTTCGAGCCACGCATCATCGTCGTCAGAATCGCCGTCGCCATCGGGATGACGACGAACAGCGCGATCCAGTTCGAGGAGAGCTCACCCATCACGCGTCTCCCGCGCTGGTGTCAAGGATCGGCTTGTCATCACGCGCCAGATCATCGACCCACAGCTTGTCCGCCTTGCGATACGTCATCACCAGCAGCGTCAGCATGAACGCCACAACCGCGAAGCTGATGACGATCGACGTCAGGATCAACGCCTGGGGCAGTGGGTCGACGCCGGCCACGTCGCTCACACCAAGCACCGGAGGCGACTTCGGCACCAACTCGTCTCCCTGACGGATCAGTGGCTGGCCGCTCACCGACAGAATCGCCAGGTGCGCCCCGTGTGAGAGCAGGAACAAGCCCATCGCGACCTCCTTGAGCTCGCGACCCAGGATCAGGTACACGCTCACGGCGATGATCACAACCACACACACAGCTAGCAGCAGCGTCATTCCAACTCCTCCGTCAGACGATTGATCACACCAACACTCACCGCGACCACAACGATCAGCACACCAAGATCAAAGAACAGCACGCTCGCCCAGTGGAACACGCCATCGCCAGGCATCGGCACGTACGCGGTGTGCGAACGCAGGAGCGGATACCCCAGCGCCAGCGGCACGATGGCCGTCAGCAACGCGACAAGCAATCCCCACGCCGCCAGCGGGCCCGGCTTCATGGGCAGCAGCTTCTTCAGCGCGTCCGGCCCCTCCGCCATGCGATACACAGCCAGCGACACCGCAGCCACCAGACCAGCGATGAACCCGCCCCCGGGCTCCTGGTGCCCCTTGAAGAACATGTACAGCGCGAACATCAGCGACAGCGGAAGAATCAGCCGCATGCCCGTCTTGAAGAGCGAACTCGTGACCCAGGGCTGCGCGCCGTGATCCACGCCGTGATGGTCCACCGTCATCGACACCGTCGAGTCGCCACGACGCTTCGATCGCCCGACCAGCACGAAAACGCCGATCGCCGCGATGGCCAGCACCGTGATCTCGCCGAGAGTGTCATAGCCCCGGAAGTCCACGAGAATCACGTTCACGATGTTGTTTCCGCCGCCGCCGCGACCGTCCGTCATCTCCGTGCCCGAGTACGAGTGCTGCGTGAACCACTCGCCCAGCAGGCCGTTGCCGGGCGTCGAGTCCACGAACGAGCCGACCTGCAGCACCGTCCACCCAAGCCCGAGCCCGATGAGAGTGCCGAACGACGCGCGCCCGAGGCGCCCGCCCTGGGGTCGTGCCTTGGGCTCCTCGGGCAGCATGCGCAGCACCAGCAGGAACAACAGCACAGAGATGATCTCGAACATCAGCTGCGTCAGCGCCAGGTCGGGCGCCTGATAGAGCAGGTACATAGACGTCACCGCGAAGCCGCACACACCCAGCACGAGCACCCTCACGATGCGCGATCGCAGGAACGGGATGAGCAGCGCAGAGAGGCAGATGATCGTCGTGACGATCAGCGATGCCCACACAAGACCCAACGGCGCATCGAGTGGGCTCACGAGGTCGGGCCACATCGCGAACCGAGGCTCGTAGAGCAGCGACGACGAGACACCCACGAACAACGCCGTCAGCGTGATGTACACGTACGTCCGGAAGTTGCCCACCTGCATCAGCGAGAACACCCACCAGCCGCCACTCCGGAGCGCCGAAACGCTCGACTGGAAGAGCCCGTCGTGAACATCACGCTGTGTCGATCGCAAGAGCGGCGACAATCCAACCGCGGCGCCGAGCGCAAAGGCGACACCACTCATCGCCAGCGGCACACCGGGATGCGTGACCGCGTGCACAAGATCTGGCAGACTCCCGAAGTACAGCGCGTGCGTCTCGACAGGACGCACCAGCCCACCGAACCACGGTGTCAGCACACCGCCGACATACTGCCATGCAACCAGGAACGCGCCGGGCCACCACACGCACGCGCCCCAGAATCCCGCCTCGTGCGTGCGACTCGCCACGCTCACCTCGTCGGGCTCCGCGAGGAACGTCGTCAGGAACCGCACGAAAATCGCCACGTTGCACACCGCCGTCAGCACACCCATCCCCGCGATGATCCACACCCACGGGTCGTGCTTCGCCGCGTGATACAGCTGATAGAAGAACGCCTCCTTGGCAACGAACGACAACGTCAGGGGCCCGCCCGCCATCGCGTAGCACGCCAGCAGGCACACGATCGCGATCAACCGCTGCGTCCTGAGCAGCCCCTTGAGCTCTGGTAAATACTTGCGACCCGCGATCACCATGATCGCGCCCGCGATGATGAACAGCGGCGCCTTGTACAACGCGTGGTTCAGGATCTGCGCCACCGGCCAGATCAAATTCGCCTCACCGTCGTGGCTCCAGGCACCAAGCCCGTACACGCAAGTGAACAACCCGAGTTGGCTCACCGTGGTGTACGCAAAGATCTTCTTGAGCTCGTGCGAGCGCAACGCCAGATACCCCCCGAGCAGCATCGTCACGCCGCCGACCACGACCAGCGTTGGCGCCCACCAGGCGAACGCGTGCAGCGACGGATACAGACGCCCGAACAGGTACACGCCCGCCTTGACCATCGTTGCCGAGTGCAGGAACGCCGACACCGGCGTCGGCGCCGCCATCGCGCCGGGCAGCCAGTAGTGGAAGGGCCACTGCGCCGACTTCGTCGCCCCCCCCAGAAAGATCAGCACGAACGCCCAGCCAACCCAGCCTCCAACAGGCGTGCCAGCCTCGCTCAGCGACGCGTTGATCGAGTGCAGCGACCACTGATCGGTGCTCGAGCCCAGCAGCAGCACACCACCGAGCAGCGCCAGCCCGCCGAGACCGGTCGTCACCAGCGCCTGCACAGCGAGGCGCGTCGCCTCCCGGCTCTCCCGGTTCCACCCGATCAGGAGGAACGAGCTGACGCTTGTCATCTCCCAGAACAGCACTAGCGCCAGCAGATTGTCAGCGAGTACGAGCCCCATCATGGATGTCGTGAACAGGCCCAGTGGGGGATAGAAGCGCGCAAGGCTCGCAGAGTCTTGCCCGAAGTACCCGCGCGAGTACAGCACTATCAGCGAGCCGACACCACTGACCAGCAGCGCAAAGAACATCCCCAACGCGTCGGGGTTGAACGTGATGTTCAGATGCAGGCTCGGCACAAACGCAAACCCAATCGCCTCGCCCCCGTGAACACCACGCGCCGCCAGGAACCAGCCGAGTGAGACGACCGCCAGCACAGGGCCGCACAACGCGAGCAGCGTTCGCGCGTTTCTCGCTGCGGTCGGCAGCAGCATCGTCAGCACACCAAACACGCAAGGGCCGAACACGGCCAGCACCAGCAGCATCAAACCATCTGCACCCATCGCGCACCTTTCATCTCACATCACACCGGATGCGCAACAAACACACCCGTCCAGAGGACTACTATCGGTCCTCTCGCACGACGCTCTGAGCCCCCGCACCCGAATTCAGCCACGCCATATATTCTCACCCAAACCGGGGGATCAGTGCGAGCCACCACGCGACCCACCGCCGCTGGCCGCGTCGCTGTCGCGCTCGCCTGCCCTGGTCAGCCCGACACTGAACAAGATAGGCCCGACGAGCTCGTGCATCGCGATCGCCGCCAGCACCAGCGTGAAGACCTCCACGCCCGACGTGTCGCCCAGCGCGCGCGACGCCAGCGTCACCAGCGCAAGGGACACCCCCGCCTGGGGCACAAACGCGGTCCACAACCACCTCGACGTCGAGCGGTCCTCTCCCGCCAGGCGAGCCCCGACCGTCACGCTGATCCACAGCAGGATCGTTCGTACAACCACGAGCCCGACAGCCGCGACCCACACGCTGCCGAGCGACACGAGGTCGATCTTCGCGCCCGCCACCGCGAAGAACACGCAATACACCGGCAGGCTCAGCTCCTCCAGCGTCTCGAACACCGGATCGGAATGCTCCGGATACATGTTCTCCATCACCAGCCCCGCCACCAGCGCGACCAGCAGCGGCTCCAGGCCCGCCGCCCTCCCGAGCACGCCTATCCCCACGCACGCGAGAACCACCACGATCGGCAGCTGGTCCTCGAGCCGGCGCACGAAGCGCGACATCCCCAGCCCGACCACCGCGCCCACGACAATCGACAGTCCCAGCTCGCCAGCCAGCAGCTCCACGATGCCCTCGTGCTCACCGCCGCCATGATCGGTGGCGATCAGCGCGACGACGATCGTGAACAGCGTCACCACGACCATGTCCTTGCATACCGCGCTCGATAACGCCAGCTGCGCCATCCGCCCGTGCGCCCGCAACTCGGCTATCACCGCAACGACCGCCGCGGGCGAACTCGCCGCCGCGATCACGCCCACCAGCAACGCCACGCGCCACGCCGCTCCACCCGTCAACGAGTCCACGAACTCCGGCAGCACCAGCCACGACACGAGCCCCACGCCGCCGAACACGACCACGACCTGCGCCACCGTGACCGACGTGATCGCCTTCCACGAGCGCCGCACCATGGCCAGCTTTATCTCTCCGCCCGCCACCAGCGCGATCAGCGAGATCGCCAGGTCGTTTACGAGCTGCAGCTGCGTCAGGTCCGACTTGTGGATCAACCCCAGCACACCAGGGCCGACGAGCACACCAAACACCAGGTAGCCGCTGATCTTCGGCAGATTGATCGTTGACACGATCCGCCCGAACATCCACGCACCAAGCAGCAGCAACCCCACCGATGCTGTCGACGACGCGCTCGTCGTCACCTCGGCGCGAGCGCCAATCAGAGACGCCACGTACACGACCCCGAGCACGACCGCCAGCAGGAATCCAGTCAGGTACCCCAGACGCATCACGCACCACCCTCGTTGTCGCGATGCGTGTCCACATCCGGATCATCCGCATCCGTCGTGTCTGGTTCCGCGACCTCCTCTGCCGCACCCGTCTCGAGATCGGGCGTTGTCGTGGTGGTCATCGGGGCGGTGCGATAGGTCAGCGCCTTCCACAAGGGCAGGAGCTCCGACAGCAAACCGCACGCGACGATCATTCCCAGCACGCTGTGTGTCCACGGGTCATCCGGGCGGCGCATCACGAACCCCACACCCAGCGCCAGCGCCACGGGGCTCTGACGGATCCCCACGAACCGAACCGACGCTCTCGAAACACTCCCGCCGCGCGCCTGGCCGCTCGTCAGCACACGCGGCTTGAACACAACTCGCGCCAGGCTGATCGCGATCGCGAGCACGACACCCCCCAATCCGATGCGCACGTCCAGCAGCAACCCCGCCACGAGCGCGAGCACCACCGCGACGACGTGCTCCGCCTCGAGCAGAAACCGCTCGAACCGTCGGATCTCCTTGCCGGCAAGATTCGTCAGCAGCACGCCCGCGAGCATGCCCGTCAGGATCGCCGGCATGCCCATGCGCATTGCCACACCACCAAGCAGCGCAACCACGCCCAGAAACACGGTCAGCATCTCGGGAGACGACTCGCCCGCCAGACGCAGCGCCGATCGCGTGACCAAACCCAGCAGGAGCACCCCGAGCGAGATCGCAACGAACACCTGCAGCACGTGGATCGGCGTGTGTAGCGTCACGCCCGGCGGCTCCGACACCACCAGCAAACAGAAGAATCCCCACAAGCCAACGGACAGCAGCGAGCCGAGCCCACCACCACCACGCACGCTCATCAGCAACTCGCCACCCGCCCCCTCACTCGAACGCAGCGATCTGGTCTCGAGCGACCAACCCAGCGCACAGACGACCATCAGACCGACGAGCCACATCCGATCGCGCGCATCGAGCGTTCCCGCGCGAAACCCATCGTCCATCAGCGTGGTCACCAGCACCGCCAGCCCACCAACCACGAACACCGCGACCAGCAGATCCAGCGTCGTCACACGTCGCACCGACGATGGCAACGTCCTGAACAGCGAGCGATGCGCGCCAAGACCAATCATCAACCCGATCCACCCCAGCGCGAACGCGATCAGCGGCATCATCCCCTTCGTCGTCGCGTGGTCGACCGCGTTCAGCCCCGATGGGCCGATGGCCGCGCCCAGCAGCAGCCAGAGCCACCCGCCGCTGAGCAACAACGCGATCGGTCGCGAGCGACGCAGACGCGCCGCCGTGCTGCTCGACGCGATCAGCGAGACCGACAACACCAGGACTAGCGCTAGAAAACCTTCCATGCACGCTCAGCGAACGATGCGCAACCTCCATGTCTCACCGTGTGGATCCAGCACAAATTGTACGACAAATCACCCGCTACCCACGCAAGCCGACCGAGCTCGAGATCGGCACCGTGAACGCGATCGGACGCTGACGCTGCCCGAACTCCTCTCCCATCACCTCGAACAGCTGATCGGAACGCTTCGACGTCGTCGCCGAGAAGACCACCCGGCTGCCCGTCCGCTCGGGAAGCAACGCACCCAACCCCGAGAAGATGGGCATCTCCTCTCGGATGATCGCCGCCATCCCCTTGCTCTCGATCACCGTCGCGCCGCTGATGCCAATATCAAGCAGCACTGTCATCAACCGATCCAGCGTGCTCGGATCCGACACTATCAAGAACAACAGCACCGGCACATCCACCGAGGCCCCGCTCCCGGATGTCTTTTCGTGATCGCCCTTAGCCATGCGAGGCGTCCTCGGCGATCAGTCGCGCGTACAGGTCCGACGCGTCCGTCGCGTCACGCAGACGCTGCAGGGCGCCCTCCGCACGCGCGATCCTCGCGAGACGCGCAAGCAAACGCACGTGCTCCCACGGCTTGTCCTTTCCGCCGAGCATGCAGAACACCAGATCCACCGGCGGCTGCTCGGCAGATCCCATCGACACCGACGGCACGAGCTTCGCCGCGATCACAACCGTCTTGGTCTCCGTCTCGAGCATCGCGTGCGGGAAACCAACCCCCTCCGGCGTGCACGTAGGACCGGACTCCTCACGCTCGCGCAGACTCGCGAACAACGCCTCGGCGTCGAGCCCGCCATCACTATCCGCGCCAGCCTCCGCGAGCGCTCGCAAGAGAGCGTCACGATCCCGCAGATTCTCCAGAATCAACGTCCGCTCGGGGCTGATAAAAGTCTCTAATCGCATCGGCGCTCCATTTCGTCAACGCGCACAATACACCCTATCCTTCTGCCAGGCGAACCACGCGCCCCACGCCAGGAAATCCAATGAGTGTGCCCGCTACTCCTGTGTTCCGCATCCTCGCCGCAGCCCTTGCGCTCGCGGTGGCGTCGTGCTCACAATCCGAGTCACGCGAGGACACACCGCGCGTCGACACCGTCGAGGTGTACGCGCCGATCGAGCTCAAGCCACTCATCGACTCGCTCCAGACGAGATATCTCAGCGAGGCGAACCTGGCTCTCTACACGACAGCAGGAACGCAGTCCTACCTCGAGAGCCAGGCGGCCACCGCATCGTCAGCAGATCTCGTCGTGCTCGTCGAGCGCCCAGAGCAAGCGTTCCAGGATCAGCACAACTGGATCGCCGAGCGACTCGTCATCTTCAATCACGCCGATGCGACACAGATCTCCCTTGGCGACATCGCGTCCACGCGCGGCACCATCGCGTCCGTCTCACAGATCGAGCCGCTGGGCATGCACACACGTCTAGCACTCCGCACGGAGGGGCTCTGGGCCGAGCTCGAGTCTCGCGTGAGGCTTCACACATCCCCCGAGGATGTGATCGAGGCGGTCGTCGACAAGGACGCCGCGTTCGGCATCACGCTCGCATCGCAGGTCCCGCACCAGAGCCCGCTTCGCATCCTCGCCGACCTGCAACTCCCTCCCAACATCCGAGTCCGATACGTGCTCGTACCGCTCACCGACAACGGCAGGGCGCTCGCCAGCTGGCTCCTGGAAGATCCCATCATCGACCTCGCCAGATCGATGGGCTACACCCACTGACCCACCGAAATCGAAAGAAAATAACCCTCCAGCAGGCCCTCAGGCTATACTTGAAAGGTAGCAGTCCGTTTTCCGACATATACACTGGAGACGCATCGAAAGCGATCCCGCCCGCCTACGCAAGGGGAACAGACATGGAACAGCTGCTCGAGAAAGATCCCGCCCTCATGATCCCTGTTTTGGCGATTATCCTCGGGTGCGGCATCGCGTTTGTCTCAATTATCATGTGCACCATCAAGGGCATCTGCACGACAAACCAGGTCGAGAGATCCCGACGGGAAATCGCCGCCTACATCGCCGAGGGCTCAATATCCCCCGAGGAAGGCGAGCGCCTCATGAAAGCCGGCAAGCACTACGAGGCCTGATCCGACGCCTCACCCGATCACATCCACGAATCGTCCGGTCGCGTTGAGCGTGCGCACGAACGTGATCGCGCGCACCTCGACTCGCGCGTCTATCTCTCCTCCGCTCCGGGCGACCTCGCCCAGACGCGCCCCCGCATAAGCAGGGCGCCTCTCGCTGTACCACGCCGCCACGCCGCTGCCCGAGCCGTCACCACCACACCGCTGCCAGCAGTCGCCACCGCGACCGTGTGTCGCACCAACGCGTCGAAGCAGCGCCTCGCGCGCCTCGACGCACACGGGGTGCGTCCGATCCACGACATCGCATCGTACAAGCGCCAACCACTGCGCCATGGATGCGTTCTCGTTGATCCTCATCAAACCAATGAGGAACAACACGCCCGCCAACCGTGCCACGTCCCGAAAAATCAGCGCACCTCGCGCGCAGCCAGCATTCCGCCCGTTCCACGCCCTCCCGTCTGAAACGGATGATGCCTGCACGCAACACCCGTGGGCGCTACAGTAGCTCCCACGCATCATGCTCCGCACCGACGATCTGGACTACGACCTCCCTGGTGAACGCATCGCCACGCGACCCGCACGCCCACGCGAGTCGGCACGCCTCCTGGTCGTCTCGCGTTCGAGCCCGACCGATATCACACACGCCCACGTCCGAGATCTCCCACGACTCCTCCGCTCAGGCGACCTGCTCGTACGTAACACATCCCCCGTCCTCAACGCCCGCCTCCGTGGCCACCGCTCCGACACCCAGGGTGCCGTCTCGGGCCTCTTCCTCGAAGCGATCGCGCCCACACGCTGGCGATGCCTCTTCAAGGCCAACGCACGCCTGCGCCCCTCGACTCGAATCACACTCACACACACGGATCCCTCCGCCCCATCGCTCGAGATCATCCTCGACACGAAGAACGACGACGCCTCCTGGAACATCTCGCTCATCGATCCTCCCGCGAAAGACCCGCACGAACTCCTGAGTGCCCTCGGGCTCACGCCGCTGCCTCCGTACATCCTCGCCGCTCGCAAACAGCAGCACATCGACGAGCCAGACGAGCACGATCGTAACTGGTACCACACCGTCTTCGAGGACCTCACAACGATCGACGAGCACGGCGCCTCCGTCGCCGCGCCCACAGCCGGCCTGCACCTCTCGGAGCCACTCATCAACACACTCCGCGATTCTGATATCTCTATCGCGGACGTCGTGCTCCACGTCGGCGAGGGCACGTTCAAACCCGTCGAGACCGACTCGCTCGACGACCATCCCATGCACTCAGAGCGTTTCCTCGTGCCCCAGCACACCATGGACGCCATAGGGCGGACTCGCCACGCCGACGGACGCGTCATCGCACTCGGCACGACAACCGCTCGAGCGCTCGAGTCCACAGACGACACGGCTCTTCCCGGACGCTGGAACTCCACCTCACTGCTCATCTCGCCTGGCTACACATTCCGTCACATCGACGCGCTCATGACGAACTTCCACCTCCCCCGATCCACCCTGCTGGCCATGGTCGCGGCGCTCTTCTCCAACGGCATAGACGATCTCCTGCCGATCTACCGGGAGGCAATCGCACGCGGGTACCGCTTCTACTCCTACGGCGACGCCATGCTCATCCTCCCCTGATGCCCTTCCCATCACGCAACCGCTCCTTTACACTCACAGCCCATGACACACTCGACCTCATTCATCCAGACGCAGAACAGGACCCCCAGCCGCTCCCTCGCACTCAAAGCGGCACTCGTCGTGGGAGGCACCCTGCTCATCACGCTCGGCGCGCAGGCTCGCATCCCGCTCTATCCGGTCCCAATCACGCTCCAGACCCTCGCGGTCTTCCTGGTCGCCGGTGCCCTTGGGCTCCGCCTCGGCGTCAGCGCTACCGCGTTGTATCTCGTGCTCGGGCTGGCAGGGCTTCCCGTCTTCTCTGGCGCCACCAGCTGGCTGACCATGCAGAACTTCACCCTTGGCTATCTGATCGGGTTCATTCCCGCCGCCGCGCTCATGGGAGTCGCGAGCGATAAAGGCCTGCTACACAAGCAATCCTCTCGCCTGGTCGCGCTTATTTATGCCACCGCGATCGTCTTCATCCCCGGCGTGCTGTGGCTCTCCTTCGTCACACTCGGGACGTTCGAGTACGCCCTCGAAGCGGGTCTCTTCCCGTTCATCCCGGGCGCCATCGTCAAGATCATCGCCGCCGCAATCATGCTCCCGACGCTCACCGGCCTCGTCCACAAGGCCAATCACAAACTCGGCGCATAAAAAAACGCGCCCATGCGCGTGTGCTGACAACTGACAGCAGCTCGGCTCAGGCGGTCTTGATCTTCTGATACCCAATAATAAAGCGGATCTTCCTCGGCACCAGCAAGGTCACTTCGGCACTCCGCTGACGCTCTGCGCTCGACACGCTCGCCACCTCGGTCGCACCCGCGTCACCCTCCATCGACACGCACGCGGCACACACCAACGCCGCCGCAAACGCAGCAACCCCGCCACGGATCACTCCATGGGAGCGACCCCTGCGGGCGGTCTCGCGTGTCTTCACTTGGCGTGCACTCATGGCTACACCAAGTGTACGCCCAGCGCAGAGGAATCAATCGGTTTCCTCGCAATTCTTGAATCATTCGCGTATTTTTTAGTACGTCCGAAAATACTTATCCGCACACATCACCATGCTCCACCATTGTCATCGATCCCCTCTCTACGAGGGAGCCCGCTCGTCCGAGAAAACCAACCCCACCCCCGATCCCCAGCCCCCACGTCGAGTGAGACAGCCCGACGCAATAACCAGCAGACCCGCTCGTTACACCTCAGAATGAGCGCCATGGCCAGGATCGCCGACGCCGATCTCACGCAGCAGGTGTCACCCGCTCCGATGGATGCGGGCACCCTCCGTGACGCTGCGCGCGGGGAATCTCACGCCTGGCGGACGCTCGTGCAGACGTACTCCAGACGTGTCTTCGCGCTCGCGCTGGCACGCCTGGGCAACCACAACGACGCCGAAGAGATCACACAGTCGGTCTTCGTCACCATCTCACAGCACCTCTCCTCGGGGCGCTACACCGAGCAAGGCAGATTCGAGCCCTGGCTCTTCCGCATCGCCGCCAACCGCGTCCGCGACGAGGCAAGACGTCAGAAACGACATGCAGCCCCAGCCGATCCCGCAACCCTCGCACACGCGCGAGCCACCACGACTCAGCAGCACTCCCACATCGACGAGCTCAGAACCGCCATGCGAGATCTTCCCGAGAACGACCAGACGCTCCTGACACTCCGCTACCAGGGGCAGCTCCCATTCGCGGACATCGCATCGATACTCGACAAGCCTCTCGGCACCGTGCTCGCCCAGCACCATCGAGCCCTCGCCAAACTCAAGAAGGCACTCACGAGCGAACAATGACCACACCACACCACGATCACGACACCCCCCCCGAGCTGCGAGCCGTGCAACAGTCGCTGGAGACGCTCGCTCGGCACGATCGCGACGACACGCCCGATGCGCTCATCGATTCCATTGCCTCGATGCAGCCACCATTGCGCAGCACGTCGCCCGTCATACTCGCGCGCATCCGTCCCGCGCTCGCGCTCGCCGCCGCACTCGCCGTGCTGGCCACCGCGATCGTGTTGCTCACCCCGTCAACCAACACGAGCATCCCCGACGACCCCGAGAGCGACCTCATCGCGACCCTCGAGGACGACTCGCCGCTCTTCGACGACGACTTCGAGGCCTCCCTGGCCCTGCTCGAATCCGAGCTCCAGGAAACAGAGCTGCTCCTGGCATCCTGGGATGCAGACCAGCTCTGGGAAGACTCACAAACCCTCTGGCAGGAGGTGGTTCAATGATCACTCGCACGCTCACCCTCGCCCTCGCATCCCTGGCGATCTCCTTCGCCGCGCTCCCCATAGGCGCACAGCCCGAGCAGGATCGCCAGAACACGCCCCGTCTGCGCCAGGCGCTCCAGCAGCGTCTCGATCGTCTCCGCCAGCAGGAGGCGCGCCTCGAGGACGCCATCACACAACTCGACAACGGCGCCGACCCAGAGGGGATCCGCCAGCTGCTTGCCCCCGAGCGGCAGGGCGAGACGCGCGCGTTCGATAGAGGAGGGCGCGACGGGCGCCAGCGCCCGGACGCGCCCGGTCGCATCGACGATCAGAGTCGCCCACGCCCGACACAGGACGAGATCATCGACGTCCTGCGCGATCTCGATCCCGACGTCGCACAACGCCTGGATGGCGCGCTCGAGAACAATCCCCGTCGCGCCGAGGAGAGGCTGCGACGCATGGAGCCCCGCCTCGCGGAGCTGGCCCATCTCAAGAAGAACAATCCAGACGCCTACGACGCACGCATCACGATGCACAAGGCCAACCGCGCCGTCATGCACGCCTCCCGCCAGCTCCTGCACGCCCAGCAGCAGGACGCCCCGGAGGAACGCGTCGAGCAACTCCGGGGCGCGCTCCTCGACGCCATCTCGAGACGCGTCGATGCCGAGATCAGCGAGCGTGAACAGATGCTCGTCAGCGTCTCTTCTCGACTCGATTCCATGCGTCAGCGAGTCGACACCATGCGCGCCAACCGCAACCAGCTCGTCGTGGAGCACATGGACAAGGCCCTGGAGCGCATCGCACAGGGCCACCTCCCACGCGACGCGTCCCGTCCCGACGACCGCCCACCGCCTCGTCGCTGATTGCTCGTGCCGAGCGTCCTCAGGTAGGCTGTCGTCCTGATGACAGTCCTGCTGACGATCGACGATCGATCCTTCGCGACGCGTGAGCACACGCTCCTGCGTCGGCTCGAGGTCGGCTTCGCTGACGAGGGCTGGCACGTGCTCCACGCCGCGCCCGAGTCATTCGCCGAGGCCGCGCAGATCTCGCTGGCGCAGGTCATCGAATACGACCCCCACGCGCCCTTCGCCAGCGCGCACTGGCGCGCCACGCGCCTCATCGAGCGCATCGACTCGCTCGGGCTCACGCAGATGCCCTCCATCATCCACGCCTGGGGCGACAGGTCCTGGAGCCTGGCGCTCCACTGCGCCGCCATGCTGGGCATACCCGCCGTCTTCGAGGTCTGGGCCCAGCGCCTCGTGCCAACGCTCAAGCGATGGGAGCGGCGCGTCCTCCGCTCGCACACCATCGGCCCGATCCTCTGGTCCACGCCCTCGTTGCTCCTGCTCCGACAGATCGATCACGCCGACACACGCTTCCCCTCGCGCAACATCCACTGGGGCACGTACGTCGAGTCCAGGCCCCGCTCGCCCGCACGCTCCGACCAGCGCGCCCTGGCGATCCTCTCCACCGGCACCGAGCCCGACACAGTCTGCGCCGCGCTCAAGGCCATCGGCGCCATGCGCAAGGACATCCCACGCCTCCTCGTCCTTCTCGACGAGACCGCCGTCGCACACCACCACAAGAAAGTCTGGGGCACCATCCGCGCCGAAAGCCTGACCGACTGCACAACGATCGTTTCCGACATGGAGACCAGACGCGACATCGTCATGCAGGCCGACGTCCTCATCCAGCCCGAGGCCACCGGAGAGGTCCGCTCCATCACGCTCGACGCACTGGCCCACGCCATGCTCGTGCTCGCGCGCCGCGACCCCGCGGTCGACACCCTCGCCGGCGATGGGCCCGCCATCCTCGTCGACGACCCCTCCCAGCGTGGCTGGGAGCAGGCGCTCACCGTCGCCCTCAACGACCACCATCGAGAGGAGCGACGCGCCATCGCCGGCCAGCAGTTCATCGCCTCGAGCCGGACCGTCAGCGCCCATGTCACCCAACTCCTCGAGATCTACGAGGGCCTCTTCGCGAAAATCGACGGACCTGTCTGACCCTCGCGCCCCTCCGCTCGAACGCCAAACCGCTGTTTTCTCGGGCCTGACCCAGCACCCACCCATCCCGGGGACTATTCGATTGACCTGTGACGGTTAGGAGGCATGCTCCATGTAGCGAATCCAGGAAACGCGTGATGGTTGTGACGCTCGCCCACCGGAGGAGCGAGCCGCACACACGCGCCCACAGGGAGAAGAGAGAGTCATGCTCACAATCGCAGCAGTCATGCTCACGTCCGCGACGCTCGGCGCCGAGCCCTACCAGATCGGCGGAGTCAACACACGCGAGTCCATGCTCGCAACACCGCGCCACCACGACGCCGGCGGTGTCGTCGTCCACACACGAGATGGCAACGCCAGACTCTGGTACCCGCGCTCGTACTCACGCGATGGAATGCCGTCGCCCTCGCACATCCGTGCACACCACGATGGCGACAGCGCCGCTCGCTACGGCATGCACCCGCGTCTCAACGAGAAGATCATCTACACACGCGTCGGACACCAGATCATCGCCATCTCGCCGCTGGCACGCCACCAGCAGTATCACCCCAGCGACAGCTCACGCAAGTACAAGCTCGCGTCCAACCGCTGGCTCGCAGAGCAGGGCTACGTCCGCTCCGTGCGCGTCCACAAGAACCCGCGATACATCGACTTCCACGCCGGCCGCTCCCACGGCGCGATGACGAACCACGCGTCACTCGACTCGCACGCCGAGACGCACGACGCGGGAACCCGCCTCGGTCCCGACGGCCTGCCCCTCCCGCGTGCCACCATCCGCATCGATCGCGTCGAGCGCACCAAGGTCGAGCCACGCGCAGAGGCAACCATCCGCGTCTTCAAGCCCTCGATCGCACGCTCCGACGCCCCGGCACGCGAGCACAAGCCCGAGGAAGCAACCACCGACTCCGACTCGACGCTCGCGCAGGCCGAGACAACGGAGTAACACATCACAGGAATCTCTGAAGGTTTCTCCTTCTTTGCTGTGTGGAAGAGGCATCTGCTGCATCGGATGCCTCTTTCATTGCGCCCTCAGGCGTCGGGGCCGTGATACTCGCACCGGCTCGTGCACGTCTCGTGCACCACGATCGTCTCCAGTCCCGCCAGCGACGGACGCAGCCGATCCCAGATCCACACCGCGATCATCTCGCTCGTCGGATTGTCCAGACCCCGGATGTCGTTGAGGTACTGGTGATCCAGCTCCGCCTCGATCGGGGCGAAGGCGCGCTTGATGTCGCCGTAGTCGATCAGGTACCCCTTCTCTGGGTCGACATCGCCAGCCACCACCACGTCCACACGGAACGAGTGCCCGTGAAGACGACGACACTTGTGCCCCTCGGGGAACGTCGGCAGCAGGTGCGCAGCCTCGAACGTGAACGATTTGGTCAGCCTCATCCGCATCGCGTCAGTGTACCACCGCGCTCACACGCCCCGCGTGCCGGGAGCCCAGATGAACTTGTGCAGCTGCGCCTGCACCATCACGTCCAGTCCGTCCTCCAGCACCCACCCGCTCAGCGTGGCCAGCGCGAGCCCTGGGTGCCCCTCGATCTCCAGCCCTCTCGCCTGCTCGAACACCGGCGCAAACAGCACCGCGCCGGCCCTGTCGCCCAGCCCGTGCTCGCGCATCACACGCACCGCATACTCGTAGTCGCCCCGATCCCCGATCACGAACTTCACCTCGTCCCGCGCCGTGAGCAGCTCGATGTTCGACCACTCCATCCGCTCGTGTTCGCCTGAGCTGGGCGTCTTGACGTCCAGGATCCGCGCCACGCGCGCGTCGCACACGCCGATGTCGCACGCGCCCGACGTCTCGATCGCGACATCACACCCCGCGTCGCACAGCTCCTTCATCAGCACGTGCACGCGCGCCTGCAGCAGCGGCTCGCCGCCCGTGACAGTCACATGCCGGCACGGATGCGCTAGCACCTCCTCGACAATCTCATCGATCCGGCGTGTCTCGCCCTCCTTGAACGCGTACTCCGTATCGCAATAGGTGCAGCGCAGGTGGCACCCGCTCAGGCGCACGAACACACACGGGCGACCCATTCGCGTGGTCTCGCCCTGGATCGAGTAGAAGATCTCGTTGATCCGCAGCGTCTCTGGCATCGAGCCCAATACTATGCTTTATTCCCCCGACGCGAGACGCTCTGCCAGGGCTCGAGCACCCTCGTGGCCGACGCGCGCGGCCCGACGCGCGTACACCAGCGCCACGTCATCCTCCTCCGCCCTGTCGTACCACAACGCCGCCTCATACAGCAGCGGCGCGCTCTCGGGTCGCGACTCGACCGCTCGCGCGTACAGCTCGGCAGCATCCCCGGGTCTCTGGAGCAGCCCGTAGCACAGCGCCGCCTCGTCCATCAGCGACTTCTCCGAGAGCACCACCTCGTCGCCCATCGACAAAATCATCTGCAGCGCCTGCTCGGGCCTGTTCTCGCGCCGCGCGATGCGCGCGTCGAGCAGCCTGTAGACGACCGACGTCGGATCGAGCGCGCGAGCCTTGTTGACGTGCTGGCGCGCCAGCGTCAGCGCGTTCTCCTGCAGCGCGATGTCCGCCAGCGTGCCCCACGCCTGGTGCAGGTCCTCGTCCAGATTCACGCACCGCAGCAGCGACGCCTTCGCCTCGCTCAACTGCCCGAGCTTGCGCTGGATCTGCGCCAGGTACAGCGGGTACCGAGGACTCGCCTTGTCCAACTGCTGGGCCATCCAGAAGTGCTCAAGCGCTTGCTGCGTCAGCCCCGCGCCGTTGGCCAGCGTCCCCGCGGTGAACCGCAGCTCCGCCGAGTCCGGGCCGATCAGCACCGCCTGCTCGTAGGCGCGATAGCTCTCCTCCAGCTTGCCCTGCAAGCCCAGCGTCTCTCCCAGCAGGATCAGCAGTTCCTGATCCTCCGGAAAGCTCACCAGCGCCGTCGCCAGCACCCGCTCGGCTCGCTCGGGGTCCTGCGCCTCGAGCCACTGGCGCGCCTCGTCCAGCGCTCCGAGCGCGAGCCGCGGATCGGGTGACGACGGGTCGGAGCCCATGCTCCCGAGCCCACGCACAAAGAGCGTCACCACGACCAAGAGGACGACGATCAGCAGCCCTCCTCCGATGGCCACACGCATCGTGGAACTCGACGAACGATCCGACTCGGGTGTGCTCGCAACCATGTGTCTATCTCGCTGGCAATGGTAGACTGGCGATCCTATGAGTTCGACGACCAGAGCCCAAACCGAACCCACGCAGTCACGCCTAGCATCGGTCTACACGCCCGACGAGCACGAATCGCGCATCTCCGCACGATGGCGCGACGCCAGCGTCTTCCACGTGGAGCACTCCCGCGTCCTCTCAGGCGAGAAGAAACCGTACTGCATCCTCATCCCACCCCCGAACGTCACCGCGGCACTCCATCTCGGGCACGCCGTCAACAACACCATCCAGGACATCCTCGTTCGCGCGCACAGGATGCGCGGCTTCGAGACGCTCTGGATGCCCGGCGCCGACCACGCGGGTATCGCGACCCAGACCGTCGTCGAGAAGCGTCTCCTCGCCGAGGAGGGCAGGAAGCGAACCGACTTCCAGCGCGACGAGTTCGTCGCACGCGTCCAGGAGTGGAAGGACGAGTACGAAGCAACCATCCGCGAGCAGCTCGAGTCGATGGGGTGCTCCTGCGACTGGGATCGCTGGCGCTTCACCATGGACGACCAGTGCGCGCGCGCCGTGCGCGAAGCATTCTTCCGCCTCTTCAAGGCCGGGCTCATCTATCGAGGCAAGCGTCTCGTCAACTGGGACCCGGTCACACGCACCGCACTGGCCGACGACGAGGTCGAGAACCGCGACGTCGAGGGCACCTTCTATTACCTGCGCTACCCGCTCGTGCACAGGGTCAGCGACGGGCAGCACTCGCCCGTCACCTGGTCCGAGCTCGGCGCCCGCGGTTACCCCGGCGCGCAGAACATGCCCGAGGACGACGAGGCGTGGGTCACGGTTGCCACGACGCGTCCCGAGACGTACCTGGGCGATACCGCCGTCGCGGTGAACCAGAACGATCCGCGCGCCACGCCGCTGCGCGGGCTCTTCGTTGAGCTGCCCTTGGTCGGGCGTGTCATCCCGATCGTCGAGGACGACTACGTGGTGCTCCCCGCGCCAGATCCCGACGCGCCGGGCGTCGACCCCAAGTCGAAGTACGCCACCGGATTCCTCAAGGTCACACCTGCGCACGATCCCAACGACTGGGATCTCGGGCAGCGCCACGACCTGCCCATCATCAACGTCTTCGCGCCCGATGCCTCCATCTCCGACGCACACGGCTGGGACGACGTGGGCGACGCGTCCGTCTTCCTGGGCAAGTCACGCGAGGAGGCACGCAAGCTGGTCGCCAAGGAGTTCGAGGAGCGCGGGCTGCTCGAGGAGACCAAGCCCTACTCGCACTCCGTGGGCCACTCATACCGCTCGCACGTCCCCATCGAGCCGTGGTTGTCAGACCAGTGGTACGTGCGCGTGACCGACGATCGCCTCCGGGGCTACGCCCAGCGGGCGCTCGCGGGCGACCAGCGCTCCAGCGACACGTTCCGCCCGCAGGAGAGCGCCCCGTCGGACGGGACGATGCGCGTCTATCCAGAGCGCTACGCCAAGACGTACGAGTCGTGGCACGACAACCTGCGCGACTGGTGCATCTCGCGCCAGCTCTGGTGGGGGCATCGCATCCCGGTGTGGTCGCATCCCGAGGGCGGGGCGGTGCCGCAATCGGTGCGTGACCACGAGGCAGACGGAAGCGTCTCGATCGTCGAGTTCGATGGCCAGGCGTTCGTGTGCGTCGCGCGCGACGACGAGGCCGCGATGCAGGCGCTCGAGTACGCCGGCTTCCAGCAGGATCCCGACGTGCTCGACACATGGTTCAGCTCGGCGCTCTGGCCGCTCTCCACCCTCGGCTGGCCAGAGCAGACGAACCTCTTCAAGGCCTTCAATCCCACGAGCGTGCTCTGCACCGCGCGCGACATCATGACGCTCTGGGTCTCGCGCATGGTGATGATGAATCGCCTGCTGAAGGGCGCCCCCGAGGTCGCCATCAACGATGAGCGCCCCGACGACCCACCCTTCGCCGACGTCTACATCCACGCCATGATCCAGGACGGCGAGGGGCGACGCATGTCCAAGTCGCTGGGCAACGGCGTCGACCCGCGCGACATCATCTTCTCCCACGGCGCCGACGCCATGCGATTCACGCTCTGCCAGATGACCACGCAGACGCAGGACGTGCGCATGCCCGTCGAGCAGGACGCCAAGACCGGGCGCAACACCTCGCCCAAGTTCGATCTCGGACGCAAGCTGGCCAACAAGCTCTGGAACGCGTCCCGATTCACCATGATGATGCTCGACGAGGCCGAGGGCGATAGCGACGAAGGCATGCAACTCATCGACAGGTGGATGCTCTCGCGCGTGTGCGGCGCCATCGCCACCCTCGAGCGAGCCATCGCCGACTACCAGTTCAGCGTGTACGCCGACACCATCTACGACCTGCTCTGGCGTGACTTCTGCGATGTCTACCTCGAGGCGATCAAGCCAACCGTCAAGCGCAACGGCGCCCAGCGGGACGTGCTGCGCGCCACGCTCGACGCCATCCTGCGCCTGATGCATCCGGTCTGCCCCTTCGTCACCGAGGCGATCTTCGAGGCGCTCAGCGAGCAGTCGTCGACGCCAGATATTCCTGGTGTCGAGCTCGTAACCCACGAGAGCGGGCTGCTCGCACCATCAAGCTGGCCACGACTCGAGCCGAGCCTCCGCAACGAGGAGATCGAGCGCAAGGTCGAGACGATGAGCCAGGCGGCATACGCACTGCGTGAGATGCGGTCCTCGCTGAACATCCCCAACAAGGCAAGGCCGATCTTCCACTACGCGCGCGGATCCGACGCCGAGGGCGGGCTGAGCGGGCTCCACGACGCCCTCGCGTCGCTGGCGTTCCTGGGCGCCGTCACCGACAAGGCACCGCCCGACGGGAGTGTGTCGACCAACATGACGGGCTTCCCGTTCGACGGGGCGTGCAGCCTCTCCGAGCTCGGCATCGAGGCCGTTGACGAGGACGACGCGCGATCGCGCCTCGAGAAGCAGATCGACGAACTCACCCAATCCGTCTCGGTTCTCGAGAAGCGTCTGGGTAACCCCGGGTACGTCGACAAGGCGCCGGCGCACCTCGTCCAGCAGACACGCGATGAGTTCGACGCCAAGCAACAGGAACTCAACGAGACACGCGATCAGCTCGCGAGGCTGGGCGGCTGAATGCGCGCACGCACCCTCCTTCTGATCGCGATCGTCGCATCGTGCGTCGCCGCCGGGTGTGCACGGCGCTCTGGTCGCGGGTTGCACCCGAGCCCCGCGTCGTCTGGCGTCGAGGGTGACTCACGTGCTGTGCTCTCCGTCGAGGAGTGGTCCTTCGGGAATGCGCGAGGCTCGATGTTCCGCACGAGGCACTATCGCCTCTACACGACCGAGCAGAGCGCGGCCATCCTCTCTCGCATGCCCGCGTTCCTCGAGGCGTCGCTGGATCACTACCGCTCTGCCCTGGGTCCTCTCCCCGCCCCGCGTGCCAGCCTCGACACCTACCTGATGGATAACCGCACGCAGTGGACGCGCCTCACCCAGATGCTCATCCCAGACGGGCACGAGGTCTACCAGAACATCCAGCGAGGCGGGTTCGCGATCAACGGCATCGGTGTGTACTTCGACCTGGGGCTCTACGACACGCACGCGATCGCGGCCCACGAGGGCTGGCACCAGTACGTGCAGCGTTCCTTCGACGACCCGCTCCCCGTGTGGCTCAACGAGGGCGTCGCCTGCTACATGGAGGGGTTCCGTTGGGCGGGCGACCATCCCGTGTTCCGACCCTGGGCAAACGTGGAGCGTTTCGATCAACTCCGTGCAGCGATCGCGTCAGGAGAGCTGATGACGCTCGAGCAGCTTCTGAGCGCCACGCCACAGGAGCTGGGGCAGTACGTCGGCACGCGTGTGCTGACCTACTACGCGCAGGTATGGGCGCTGGTCCATTTCCTGCACGAGGGAGACAACGAGGCCTACTCGGGCGTGCTCCGCCAACTCCTCCAGGACGCGGCCTCGGGCAACATGACACGCGTCCTCCAACTCTACCTCGACGACGAGGTCGTCCGGATGCGCGCCAGTGTTGGCGACGCGGTCTTCCGCGCGTACTTCGGCGAGGATCTGGATGAGATCAGCGCACGCTACGAGGCGTTCGTGCGCACGATCGTCCGCCCCGGCGCACGCGACGTGCTCATCCGGGGCGGCTCGCCGGTAGAGGGGCAATCCTGATGGCAGACGGGCTCGTCGAGGCGTCTCTCGAGGGCTCCGTGCTCGGGCTGCTGTCCGACTCACACGCGGAGCGCGAGCGCACCGCGCGCGCGATCGACCTGCTCGTCTCGCTCGGCGCCGACGCCATCGTGCATCTGGGCGACGTCTGCTCCGAGGGCGTCCTGGACGCGATGGCCGGCGCTCCAGTGGCGCTGCGATTCGTGTGGGGCAATATGGACGAGGGGCTCGGGGCGCAGGAGCGCTACGCGAGATCGCTGGGCATGCAGTGCGACCACCCAGCGGGCCTGTACACGATGTGCCAGCAGCGGCTCGTCGCTACGCATGGGCACATGGCCTGGGTGGAGCGACAGGCACGAGAGATCGGTGCCGACTACCTGCTGCACGGGCACACGCACACTGTCCGCGACGAGTCCGTCGATGGGCTGCGCGTGCTCAATCCCGGTGCGCTCCACAGAGCCAATCGCTACACGGTGGGTGTTCTCGCGCTCGAGAGCGGGCGGTTCGACATCCACGAGGTAGACTGACCGTTCTGATTTCGGTCTTGACGAGCATGGTACGATCGAGTGCTTACAGGACCTTTACAGATACCGAAATCAGAAAGCCTTTGCGTTGACGACTCAGGAGCATCACAACATGCGGCTGGTTGAGAACCCAGGGTGGAAGGCTCGACGCGCGAGCCAGAGCGATGCCCGGGGAATCCTCGCCCTGTTCGAGAGATCGATCCAGGACGGGATGGCCAGCAAGGACGACGCAGCGGGGGATCTGCACGACGTGATGGGTTTTTATGAGACCGGCGAGGGCCTCGGGCGTTTCTGGGTCGTCGAGGACGCCGAGCATGGCATCGTCGGAATGATCGGCGTGATCCCCGAGCAGGAGCACGTGGCCAGGATGCGTCGTCTCCACGTCCATCCAAGCATGAGGATGAAGGGCATCGGCTCCTGCCTTGTCTCGCAGGCACTTCAGCACTGCCACGACAACGGGTTCGTCAAGATCCATCTCGAGACGGATGAGTTCCAGAAAGCCGCGATCGCGCTCTTCACCCGCTTCGGTTTTCGCCATCAGCGGACCAAGGAGGGCGATAATCGCAATATAATGGAATTTTATATCGACTTATACTCATCCACTCCAGATCGGGAAGGGTGAGACAGGTTGTAAGTCACGCAGGCGATAGGGTTTATGTCGCCTGAAGGCCTGAAAATCGCCACTCAATGCTTGCTCCGGGTCAGAACCTGCTTTATCATACGAATGCGTTTATAGAGTGCGGAAGGAGCACGTCACCCCTTTCCGCAAGAGGAGATTTTTACTTGGCGGGCGATCCGTGCGCTGTCTGGTGCCGTATTGCCTGATAACAACCTTAGGCTTCCCTCTTACCTCAACGCCCCAGGCTTGCGGAAACGTGAGTCTGGGGTTGTTTTTTGTGGCAGATATGGTCGTCCGGTAAAAGAACCGCAAATTCATTTTACGTGCGGATTCTGATGGCGTTGCGGGTTGCTCCCAGCATCATCAGCACGATCAGGGCAACGGTCAGCGTCAGCGTCCACTGATTGGCGCTGAGCGTCTCGGGAAGCTCGCCCGCCACCCAGTACCCGCCAAGCCCCGCCAGGGGCCCGAGCGTGAAGCCCAGCCCGATCGCGGCCTCGTGCTTGCCGCCTGCCTCCACCTCCGACGCCCCGACCGACATCGCGTAGTACAGCGCGGCGGTGTAGATGCCTCCCATCCCCACCCCCATGATCGCCAGACCGACGACCAGCAGCGTCGCGCTTGGGGCGAGCAGCGCCAGCCCGAACCCACCCAGAAGTGTCCCGAATGTCCAGATCACGGTGCGCCACTTGCCGTGCCAGAAGTGCCACACGCCCATGGTCGCGAACATCACGATGCGCGTCAGCGTCCAGGTGGAGGTGAGCGCCAACGCGTAGCTGGGGTGCACGTCCAGCGTCGCGAAGCGGTCCGGCAGCAGCGGGGAGATCACCGCGCCGATCAGGTACGCGCACACCAGCATCCATCGGAACACGATCAGCAGCGACTCGTACACCGCCGGGTGCGGCTCGGGTGTCTCGACCATGTGGTGCGCGGGCTCACGGGGCAGCTTCAGCACCGCCGGCACGCACAACGCGTGAACCAGCGCGATCACGCCGAACACCGCCAGCGGGCGGATGTCCAGCAGCGGCGCGACCATCCACATCGAGACCATCACCGCCGGCGCCCACGTCACGTTGAACGCGCTGGTCGCGTGGCGAAGCGCACGCCCCGTGCGACCGCCAGAGATGTAGCTCTCCGTGATGGGCCACACGCCGCCGACCAGCGGCATGTACACGGCGCTAGCCACCCACAGCACCAGCTCGCTGGCCACCATCGAGGGCAACGCGATCACGCCCGAGAGCAGCACCATCAGCATCAGGAACACGCCACGCGTGCCCATCGCGTTCGAGCGTCTCGACGCCCTCCTGAGCACCGGCCCGATCGCCAGCGCACCGACCACGTACATGAACCCCATCATCAGACCCAGCGCCAGGTTGCGAACCTCGTCGAAGGCGTATTGCAGCTTGGCGACGAAGAAGATCGAGTAGGAGATCGCGCCGGTGGAGAATGAGTTCAGCGCCGTGATAGTCAGGATCGGCAGCAGGGGAGTTGCCGCTGGCGAGGCGTCGACGGGGGGTCGCGATGGGTCTGGGGAGGTGATCATGGGGCGCTCTGTTGCCCGGGCAAGGGCGAGATCGTAGCATCGGGCTCCCATGCCATGTGGGGTGAAGCGCGTGTAGCTCAATTGGATAGAGCGTCGGCCTCCGGAGCCGAAGGTTGCTGGTTCGAGCCCAGCCACGCGTATTGAGCGGAGACCATCCAGCACCGAGCGGGCGTGAGGATTGAGCGCATGAACGTTGTCGAGATCATCTTCTACACGCTGATCCTGTGGGGAGCCGTGTCACTCACGAACGCGCTCCAAGACGCGACGGGCCTGCCGTCCGTTCTGGTCTCGCTCAGCATCGTGGTCGTGTTCGTGGTCCTGGGAGACCTCGCGGCACGCCTGAGACGGAGCAGCCAGGGGCAGTAATCCGCCCACCAGCAAGGTGTCACCCTTGAGCGACTCATTCCACTGGCTCGACGTGCAGCGCATCGGCGAGGAACTCAGCGACGCCCACGAGGACGTCGACCCGCTGACCGTCTCCTTCCCGACACTCAAGCAGATGGTCGTGGCGCTCGAGGGCTTCGAGGAGCAGACGGGCCACCCCTGCAACGAGCGCATCCTCGAGGCCATCCAGCAGGCGTGGATCGAGGAGCGGAAGGGTTAAGTTATGTCGGGAAATATATACCAGACTGTCGTTAATCAATTTGGGAAGTTTATGAGTAGTCTCACGTGGAAGAAATCGACTTTAGTCGTTGTGATACTAGTGCTTTTTCTAATAGTCCTGTTTGTACTCGAGCAATATACAGGTTACTTGAGACTCCACCGAATCGAACGGTCAATAGAGGTTCTGGAACGCCTTGCGCATGTAGACCAAGATGTTGTTGGAGGTGATCGTTCTTCTCTTGCTCCGTTGTATGACAGCATTCGAGGCGACTTGGCTAGATTTGTCGAACGAGATGCTCAAGCCGCCGAGAGCCAAAACGATAATTCAGAGCTCGACGAAAGTGTACTTAGGTCACTTGCGAGAAATCATCCGGTGCTGTTCAAAGCCGGATTCGCATTGGTGCCGTGGATATTAGCTTTTATGTTTACATTTTTGGGTACTGGCAGTCGTAATAACTGGCTCAGTGTTCTGGGTGGTGTCTGCTTGGCTGCGATGATCCCAGTAGCCATCGCAAGTGTATTGCCAGTGTTTAAGCTTCTCTGGCTCAACTACATAGTAGTGCCATTCGTATTATTCGCTGTGTTTATGTCGATCATATTGTCGTGGTCGACTTCGAAACGAGATCCATGAGATTAATGAACCTCTAAACATCAGATTCGACACTAATGGGTTTGCGCCACACACAGCGCATGGTCCCCGATGGGGCATCGACGCAGTTCCATCAGCAGATCATACGCACGCGGTCAGGCACCTGTCACACCCAATGCTCGTCGAGCACACTCGACACAGCCCGGATCGTCCGCTCCACATCCTGTTCCGTGGTCCGCCAGCTCACCACGCTCACGCGCATCGCGCGTCTGCCTCGCCACGTGGTGCCGCCGAAGAACGCCTCGCCCGTGGCGTTGATGGCGCCGATGATCTTGTCCGTCCAGTCGTCGTGATCGCTCTCGGTCGCGTTCGGCCGGGGGTCTAGAAACCGAACCAGCCCCTGGTTGAGCGTTGGTCTCCACATCAACTCGGCGCCATCGAGCGCGCCGATGCCCGTCACGATCGCGTCGCAGTGCTCGCAGCCCTCGCGCGTTCAGATCCCACCCCGCACGCGCCAGCAGCGCGTGACGAGCCGAAGCGAGTGACGTGACATGCGCCAGCTGGCATCCGGTCGTGAAGGCGACCGACGTCTGCCGAGGTAGATCGAACAGCTCTCGAAGCCATCGTCCGGCGGTCTCCTCGACGAGCGCCATCGCGGGCGCACAATCGGTAACCGCAGGGTTCTGGTCCCAGGCAGAGATCAACCAATCGGCGCCGACCGCCGACGGGAGCGTCCCGCCTATCACCCAGGCGAAGAACCGTCCTCCCGCGCTCCCCAGCAACCCGTCCCGGCAGGTATCGTACAGCGCGTCGATCACAGAGGCAGGATCCTCGCCGGTCTCGGGCAAGGGGGAATTCAACCGCGCACGGAGCGCTTCCAGTGATGACGTGATGCCCACCGGGCTCTCATCGAGGGATGTCAGGTACGAACGAGCATGCTCGTACGCACGCTCCAGAGCGTCGAGTGTTGAATCATTCCGGGCGTGGGCTGCGACTCTCTCACTCATTCGATACCCACCGAGCGCTCACACATCCAGCTGCTTCACATCCAGCGCGTGGTCCTCGATGTAGCGTCGACGCTGCTCCACGTTCTCGCCCATCAGCGTCGCGAAGAGGTTGTCGGCCTCGGAGGCGTCGTCCCAGCGCACGCGCTTGAGCGTCCGCTTCTCGACGTCCATCGTCGTCTCCCACAACTGCTCAGGGTTCATCTCGCCAAGCCCCTTGAACCGCTTGATCTCGATGCCCCGACGACCCACGTCCATCAGCGTGGTCAGTATCTCTGGGATGTTCACGGCCTCGACGACCTCGAACTCCGGGCCGCCATTGTCCTCGTCCGAATCTGCCTTCTTCGACTTGCGTGAGGTCTGCCAGGCGAACTTCGTGGGCAGGCGCTCGCCCGTGACCGCCTCCTCGCGAACCAGCGCGTAGTCGTCGATGTCGATGCCCACCTCGTCGAGCTGACCGATGAGCGACGCGATCTCCTTGTTCTCGTGCAGCTCGCGGATGCGCACGACCGGCTTGCCCTCGCGCATGGTCGAGGAAGACTCCTCGCCCTCCTCGCCGACGTCCGGCAGCGCCAGGTTGTTCGCCTCGACAAGCTCCATCGCCTGCTGGTCGGACCATGCGAACGCCTCGCCGCCCGTCCACACCAGTCGATGCGTCGGAAGCGATGCGCTGCCACCCGGGTCATTGTCGCGCCAGCCGAGGAGATCGGGGAATCGCACGCCCCTGCGCTCGACCACCTCGACGAGCTCGCCAAGCCTGCGGAGCTTGCGGATCAGCTGCTTCAGCGCGTCCCCCTCGAGCGTGGCGGTCACCCTCGGCAGGCGAGTCTTCGTGTCGACATCGTCGGTGTCGCGCAGCAGGAACGTCGAGCCCTCCAGGCCCAGGTCGATCAGCACGTCCGACATCTCCGACTCGTTGAGCACGTACTGGCTCTTCTTGCCCTTGCTCACTTGGTACAGCGGTGGCTGGGCGATGTAGATGATGTCGCGTCTGATCAGCTCCGGCATCTGCCTGAAGAAGAACGTCAGAAGCAGCGTGGCGATGTGCGAGCCGTCGACGTCGGCGTCGCACATGATGATCACCTTGCCGTAGCGCAGCTTGGAGATGTCGAACTCCTCGCCGATGCCCGTGCGCAGCGCCGAGATGAGCGTGCGGATCTCCTCGAAGGACAGGATCTTGTCCAGTCGCGCCTTCTCGACGTTGAGGATCTTGCCCTTCAGCGGCAGGATCGCCTGCGTCTCGACGTCACGGCCCTGCTTGGCGCTGCCGCCGGCCGAATCACCCTCGACGATGAACAGCTCGGATCGCTCCACATCGCGCGTCTTGCAATCGGCCAGCTTGGCGGGCATAGAGCCCGACTCCAGCGCGCTCTTGCGCCGTGTCAGCTCGCGCGCCTTGCGCGCCGCCTCGCGCGCCTGGGCCGCCAGGATCGCCTTCTGGCAGATCCTCTTGGCGTCCGCGGGGTGCTCGGCCAGCCAGCTCGTCAGGCGCTCGCCCACGACGGAGGTCACGAACCCGTCTATCTCCGTGTTGCGCAGCTTGCCCTTGGTCTGGCCCTCGAACTGCGGCTCGGGGAGCTTGACGGAGATCACCGCGCTGAGCCCCTCGCGCAGGTCGTCGCCCGAGGGCGTCGGGTCCTTCTCCTTGAGGATGCCCTCCTTGCGCGCGTACGAGTTGAGCGAGCGCGTGAGCGCTGTCTTGAAGCCCGAGATGTGCGTGCCGCCATCGACCGTGCGGATGTTGTTGGCGAAGCTCAGCAGCAGCTCGGAGTAGCCGTCGTGATACTGCATGGCGATATCGCAGAGCAGCCCGTTGGCCTCGTCGGCACTGGTGAAGGCGATCGCGTCGTGGATCGGCGTGCGAGCCTCGTTGAGGTGATCGACGTACTCCTTGATGCCGTCGTGGAAGAGGTACGTCTCGGCGCGCTGCTTGCCCTTCTCGTCGACGCGCTCATCCTGGAATCTGATCGTCACGCCCGGGTTGAGGTACGCCAGCTCGCGCAGGCGACCCGCCACGGTGTTGTGGTCGAAGTCTGGTGACTCGAAGATCTCTGGGTCCGGCAGGAACGTCACGCGCGTGCCGGTGCGATGATGCGCGTCGCTGGGCACCGGCCCGACGACGTGGAGCTCCTCTCGGACCTTGCCCCGCTCGAACGTGATGCGATGGATGTTGTCGTCGCGCTTGACCTCGACCTCGAGCGATTGTGAGAGCGCGTTGACGCACGAGATGCCCACGCCGTGCAATCCGCCCGAGACCTTGTAGCCCGAGTCCTCGCCGCCGAACTTGCCGCCCGCGTGCAGCACGGTCATCACGATCTCGACCGCCGGCTTGCCGTCGAGCGTCGGGTTCTCGTGCTTCATGGGCCCGATGGGGATGCCAGAGCCGTCGTCGGCGATGGTGCACGACGAGTCCGCGTGGAGCGTGACGGAGACGGTCGTGGCGCGACCCGCCATCGCCTCGTCGATCGAGTTGTCAACGCCCTCCCAGATCAGCTGGTGCAGACCAGCGATCCCGGTGTCGCCTATGTACATGCCCGGTCGCTTGCGGACGGCCTCGAGGCCCTCGAGAACCTTGATCTGCTCTTCGGTATAGGCTTGCTGCGCCTCGGCAGCGGGTGATTGCTCTTGCGCCATAGATGGTGTCACGGCCTTCTCTCGGGCGGGTGTACCCGCCGCCGATCGCCCCTTTGTGTGCGTGTTCCGGGGTCCATCCCGGGGTCTCCCGAGGGCGTTTTCGGGGGTGCCATATTGTAGCTCAAAGGGCGTTTTTTCGCCCGTTTCGGGAGCGATTTTGTGGGCACCAGAGAGGGATAAAAAACGCTGCTTTTTACGGCGTAATCGTGACCGTCGACGAGGCCTCGGCCAGCAGCTCGTAGATCACCTGCACGTCCTGGTCGTGCATGCGGACGCACCCCATCGAGGCCTGCGTGCCGATCGACTGCGGCTCGATCGTGCCGTGGATCCCGATGCCCGAGATGACCGACGTGTTGTCGTCGATGCCCTCGAGTCCGATCCAACGTTCGCCGATCGGATTTTCAGGATTGTCCGCCGAGAAGTACTCGCCCGTGCGCGGGTTCGTCCATGGCGGATTGATTAGTCGCGAGTTGGTGCGCACCCTCCACGCGCCGGCGGGCGTCGAGTTGTGCTCACCCAGCCCGACGGGGAACGAGGCGATGAAGATGCGCCCGCCGCCTGCGTCGGTTGGCAGCTCCGCCCACAGGTCGAGCCGGTAGTCGCGCTTGGAGATCTCGGCGTGGAACGGTCCCCTGACGAGCTTGAGTGTCTGCCCGATGCGGATGCGCCGTGGGTCAGTGATCTTGTTGATGCGCTGGATGAAGCGCCAGTCGGTCGACAGGTCGTTGCGCATCGCGATCTTCGAGAGCGAGTCTCCCGATCGCACCGTGTAGCGCATCGCCAGCGGGTCGTCCTCCATCACGGTGGGGGAGAATGTCAGCAGCTGCGCGATCGAGGTCAGCTGGTCGCGTGCCAGGTCGCGATCCATGTCGCTCGACGCCGGGTGCAGCAGGACCCTGTTGAAGATGGCCCGCGCCTCGACGTGCGAGTTGCGATTCAGCGCGTCCGAGGCTCGTGCGAGCAGCTCCTGCACGGAGTTCGAGCCCGAGGTGGTCAGCGAGGTGCGCTGGCGGGTCGTCGCGGGGGGGGCGTCGGGGGTCTCGACGTTCGCGATGGGGATCGTCCTCTGCCCGTCGGGCGTGCCCAGCGCGTCCCGGAGCGCGCGCGAGCCCGTCGCGTTCGGGTCGGTGCCCATCTCGATGGTGGGCGTCTCCTGCGTCTCGCCCTCGTCAGTGGTCTTGCCCTCTGGCTCGTTGTGGGTCGCCAGCGCGTTGGTGGCCGCGATGCCCAGATCGACGTTGGACGACGACGGGTCGTCATCGAGGAGGGAGTCCTGCATGGGCGTTGTGGGAGAGGCATCAACGGTCTGCGCCGCCGCGGGGAGGTCGGTGGGGGTGTCGGATTCCGTTGAGGTCTTCCACGGCTGCCAGAAGGCGATGGTGTAGATGCCCCCGCCGATGATAATCAGGCCCAGCAGCTGTGTGATGCGTCTGTTGCGTCGGCGCTTGCGCGAGTAGCGTCGTGAGCTTCTTCGCTTGAGGAACCCGCGTCGGGATTGTGAGGCGAGTGTCATGGCGAGACCTCCTGTCTATCGCGAAGCGCACGGATCGGCACCGCTCCATCGGTGCGTGTGCGGGTAGTTGTACCACGTTTCATCGGCGCTGTTGAGCGCCCGAGACGAAAGGTTTCCCGATTCGTGTGTGGGGGTTCAGTCGACGCCCCGAGAGATCCGACGCTCGCAGCAGACGCCGTCCACGGGGAGGTCGTGCTCCTCCGTCGGCACGTGCTCGACGCGCTGGGCGTTGAGGCACACGCCGATGACACTCGTGACATTCCGATCCAGACGAGACAGGAAGCGATCGTAGAACCCACCCGCGCGCCCGAGACGGTTTCCCCGAGCATCGAACGCCAGCCCCGGCACGAACACCACGTCCAGCGCCTCCAACGGCAGCGCCAGCGTGTCTACCGGCTCACGGATCCCGTGACGCCTGATCTCGTACCCCTCCGTGAACGACGTCACCGCCACCGGCTCCATCGAGCGCTCTTCCCAGCGCATCCTCGGCACACACACACGGATGCCCTCCTCCACGAGAGTCTCCCCCAGATGCAGCAGCGACACCTCCTGCGCCAACGGCATCCACATCATCACGGCGCGTGCCTCGAGTGCCCGCACCTCGCTCACGAGAGACTCCGAGATCACGCATGATGCGTCCGCGAGGTCCTCAGCGGGCACCGCTTCTATGAGATTCCGCATCAGCGTGCGGAGCGCCCGCTTGGCGTCTTCGTTGGACATCGCCTGTAGGCTACGTGCCAATGCCAGCCGACGCACCCCAGACCGCAAAACCCCTCTTCGAGGTCGTCCTCCACGAGCCGGAGATCCCCAACAACACCGGCAACATCGGGCGCACCTGCATCGCCACCGGCTGCTCGCTCCACCTCATACGCCCGCTGGCCTTCGACACCTCTGTCAAGGCTCTGCGCCGGGCCGGGCTCGACTATTGGCCGCGACTCGCCCCCACCGAGCACGACGACTGGGAGGCGTACCTCAGCGCCACATCGGTGGGAGAGTCCCGTCTCTGGCTCTTCACCACGAAGACCGATCGCGCCCTCTGGGACGCGAACCTCACGCGGGGCGACCACCTCGTCTTCGGCAAGGAGACCGCGGGCTTGCCCGACGAGCTGCTCGAGCGGTACAGCCACCGGCTCGTCACCCTGCCGATGGTGCCCGGCGAGCGCTCGCTCAACGTCGCCACCGCAGTCTGCGCTGCTGTGTACGAGGGCATGCGCCAGACTCGATGACCCATCGACTCGGCGAGACTCACCCAGGCTTCCTCGCCGTGATGTCCAGGCTCACGATGTAGTCGCTCATCGTCTCGCCCTCGGGCAGCGACTCGGCGATCTTCCTGTACAGAGGATCCTTGAAATCCGTCATCGTCTCGATGTACTGCGGCTTGGCGACCATCTCCAACTCCGTCAGCCCCGCCTCGTGCACGCTGCTGCGCACGTTGTCCACCAGATCCGCTCCCGCGATGCACCCCACGAGCGCCTCGAGATCCTCCCGCACGCTCCTGGGCAGCGGCTTGAGCAGCGCAAGATCGGACACCGCCACACGACCGCCGGGCTTGAGCACACGCGCGATCTCGAGCCACACACGCCCCTTGTCGGGCGAAAGGTTGATCACACAGTTCGAGATCACCACGTCCACCGATGCGTCCGCCACCGGCAGGTTCTCGATCTCGCCGAGGCGGAACTCCACGTTGTCCAGCCCGCTCTGCTCTCGATAGCCCGAGAGATTCACCCGCGCCTTGGAGAGCATCTCGGGCGTCATGTCGACGCCTATCGCACGCCCCGTCGCGCCGAGCTTCGGCCCCGCGATAAAACAGTCGAACCCACCCCCCGAGCCCAGATCCAGCAGCACCTCTCCCTCCGACAAGGACGCCAGCGCCGTCGGGTTGCCGCACGACAAGCCCATGTTCGCGCCACCGGGCAGCACCGTCAGATCGGATTCCGCGTACCCCACGGCGAGCGCGACCTGCTCGGGCGTGAGCGTCGTCGGGCCACAGCACCCGCCGCCTTCACCCGATCCACCGCAGCACGCGCTCGCGGACGACGCGACGCCCGACCACTGGCCGCTGCGGGCGATCTCGCCGTACCCCTCGCGCACCTTGTCGCGAACCCGATCACTCGTCGGCGTTGCCGTGGCGGATGTCTCGTCGCCGCAGCAGTCGGGGGCGCAGCACGGGTTGGTCTCTGTCTTGCTCATAGCGAATCTCCTTCAGGCGACGCGTTTCGCGTCGCGTATGTGTGTGTCATCTCTTCCTGGTGCTCGCGCACCCGCACTCGTCTTCCCCACAGCACGCTCGTTCGGGGGTCAGCTCATCCACGGCATCCGCCAGCGCGCGAAAGTGCTCGCTCAGCGTCTCGCCATCCGCCGAGTACCAGACGGTCCGACCCTTCTTCTCGCTCGTCAGCAGCCCCGCTCGCGCCATCGTCGACAGATGGCGCGCGACCATCGAGAAATCGATCTCGCAGCACTCGGCGACCTCGGTCACAGAGCACGCCCGACGACACTTGAGCAGGCACGAGAGCAATCTCGCCCGCGTCGGTTCGGCGAGAGCCTTGAGCATCTCCGGATCGAGCAGCCTGTCGAGCCTCGCTCGTCGTCGGATCGCCTGGCGGGGAGTCGGTGCTTTTTGTTGGTATACTTGCGTCATGATGCAAGTATTGATAGCGTGCCACACGATGTCAAGCAAAGGCCGGGAAAAAATCTCTTTCCTGATGTGTATCTTCCCCCCGAGGCGGACCGGGAGCTTCCCGTTATCTCCAACGCTGGGGTAGGTGGCTCATGCAGTCGAGACGGTGGGGGCAGATTGTTATTCGTGTTCAGAGTTATTGCTGCGCACGCGGTTGTCCATCGTTATACCCTGAAGGCCCTGCTGCGCCACACCTACGGTGCCTCGAGTAATGGCACCCAACTATGGCGACTCTTTCACAGGGATAGGAATGAGCAGCGAATACCATCAATCGAACAATTCCCGGCGTTGTGTATACGCAGTGATGGCGTTTGTGGCGTGCTCAATCTCAGGATGCATGTCCAAACCTATCCGGACGCACTCGCAAGATGCGACCATCACACCATTTGTTCGTGATCATGTCACGTCCATCAACGGAGTATCGATCTCATCCGACAATCAGCGGCTATACGCGACGCATTGGTTTGACGATCCCGGCTCGCCTCGATCACAGCGACGCGCGACAATCGTGCTCTATACACGAAGCCACGATACGTGGGTAGAGCAGGGTGTCGTGCCATTTTCTGGTGTATACGACGACAGCGAGGCGTGTGAAACAGTTGATGGTGAGTGGTTGTATTTCGCGTCGAGACGCCCACTTCCTGGAAGCGAGCAAGACTGGATACAGCCAAACATCTGGCGAACACATAGGATTTCTGAAAATGAATGGGGAGACCCGGAGTATCTGCACGAAGTGAACTCAATGTATTACGACGGATATCCCTGCCTGACAGAGGATGGCTCGCTCTATTTCTCATCTAACAGGCCAGGAGGTCCTGGGGATGTAGACATATTTGTGTCGCGGCTAGAAAATCTCACTCACACGTCGCCCTTGATCGTTGACACACTGAGTTCTGCATCGAGTGACAACGACGCGTACATTGCCAGAGACCAGACCATCGCGATCATTCCTAGAAATGTCGACGAGAGTTTTGAGAATATCAAACTCTTCATGAGTAAGAACTTGGGGCACTCTTGGACCGAGCCGATCGAGATCGACAGCATCAATCAGCCGGGTTGGAATCTGTCGCCTAATCTGACTCCAGATCGGCAAACACTGATCTGGAACGTGCCCTCCAGGGGCGGGTTAGTACAGACTCCCTGGCCACCGATAGTTGATCTGCTCCCAAGTACTGATCCAACTCCGTAGCCTCCGTGTCTCCGTGGCGAACTCTTCATCTTCCTCTACGATCATGGCAACCCCCCGGGAGCCCCGATGACCTACCCGCCAGCTTGGCGCCACACGACGGACACCGGCGACGCCATCGCGCTCATGCGAGAGCGCCCCGTCGCGCATCTGATCACCTCGCACACCGGTCTGCACGCCACGCGCCTGCCATTCCTCTGCGATGTCGACAGCGACAGGTCTGTCCGCCTGCGCTCGCACCTCAACGCCCAGAACCCGCAGGCGCAGAACCTCGATGAGGCCAACGTCCTCGTCGTCTTCCCGGGCCCGGCCACCTACGTCTCGCCGCACTGGCGCGGCAACCTGAACCGCGCCGGCACCATCGACTACGAGGAGGTCCGCGTCCGTGGCGTCGCGCGCACGATCGACGACATCGACCTGTTCCGCCAGTTCATCGACGAGCTGGTCGCCCTCATCGAGCCGCGCTACAGCGAGGTCGGCGACTACCCCCTCTGGCAGACCTCGATGACACCCGAGGGCTACGTCGAGCGCTTCTATCAGGCCATCACGATGTTCGAGATCGACATCGAGTCCGTCGAGATGATCTCCAAGCTCCACCAGACCTTCACCGACGAGGAGCGTCGCTCCGTCGCCGAGCATCTGGCACGGAGCAACAAAGAGGACGCAAGGGCGATAGGAGACAAGATACGGATGCAGCTAGATACCTGAGTGATTGGTGCACTGGGTTTAGTTATTATTTAAAAGAATTTAATCGTTGTTGCTAGTGTCCACTTGTGCGCCATCAACTATATCCGTCTGTGCTTGATCACTCTGCTCAACTGCCGTGGACGATTGCCACCAATTATCTACAGCCGACACTGCGTGAGTTCCTGTGTATAAGAGTGTGTATAAACCGCCAACAAAGTAGAGTAATACTATAAGTAGCCGGGACCAGAAGCGAGACCAGTTGGCAGCGCGGTACGGAAGCGGAGAACGTTTGAGTTCGAATCTCCATTTTTCTTCAGTGAATTGTTTTACAATTTCAGGACATCGCCATCCGTATAGAGTGGCAGCTAGTGCAAGCATCAACAATGCGACTAGTAAAAACACTAGGTATCTCGATGCTTCCAGGGGGGGTGGGTCGTGAACAGAAATAATCGGTTGTATCTCTTCGAATCTACTGATCATACGATGTGCAAACTGGCGAAAAGGATTATTGTACCAATCTACGATAGAGTGGTATATAAGTAGACCCACTATGGCGACACTTGATGCTGTGAATATACGCATCTTGCCAACATTCTTGATGCGTTCCCAAGGTAACCATTTGTCTACTTTGACAGACCAGTATCGCGCTGTTTCTGCCCCTGCCTCATATACATCTGCGTACATATTCTCCCATAATCCTTTACATGCGATCAAGCTGCTGTCTTTGAAGCGAACTTCGGAGCCTACGCCTTGTCCGATCTCGCAATTACTAAAACGACATTTTCTGAACTCGCATGTGGTTAGGCCGTTGAATGTGCACTGTATAAATTTCCATTTTTTAATTTTTCGCTCAGTTGGCTGAGGACTAGGCAAGTAGCATCGAGTGAGTATTACGCGTCGCGATCGGAAAATATGTGAATGTAGATACACATTAGATTTTGATATATATAATCGCGACAGTTTCTTTCCCGGTTGGCTAACTTGCATATAGCAGAGTTGATCTACCTGATTGAATCTTACCTGTTGGTGCGGATGAAAAATGAGATGTATGCGGGCAAGCTTGAAGTGGCGTTGATCCGAGCCTGTAATAATGATTGGATCGGGCAATTTGGGAAATGCCACTCTGTAAATCGTATCCTCTCGCTTAATGCCTAAGTTTTTAATGTAATTGTCTATGGAACGGACAAATTCGCGCCACACTTCTGCGTCTTTAGTAATGTTAGGAGTAGCAGAATTACTTCCCCTGAATGGCAGCGCCTGGTAGTCGATGTCTGCTACATACTCACCCGCACGTTCATACAGCTTCCAATGGTCATACTCGCGGATGATGACCCATGCATCATCTGCCAAATTAGTCACGTCTAGTTCACTCACACACTTACGCCCCCACCAACCCCCGCCATCAGAAAACCCTCACACACCTCTCGCTCAGTGCTGCCAGAGCCCGTGGTCGATGCCGCCCAGCAGGTAGATTGCAAACGTGCCGCGCCCCGGAATCTCCAGGGGCGGAATAGCAATCTCCGCGCCGGCCAGCTCCGCGGCCTCGATCGCCGCGTGGATGTCATCCACTAGGACATAGGGCCTCACCACCGGCGCCTCCGTATCCCGCATCGGCGCGCGCACACTCAGCAGCCCGCCATCCGAGAGCGCCGCCGTGCGTGAGAATCCAAACTCGGGGATCGGCTCGCTGAACTCGACACCGTGTGCCAGAGACAGAATGCCACACGTCTCCTCCACCATGGGCGTGACGATCTCGAGGAACTCCACCTTGATGGCGCTATCATCCGCCGGCTCTGGATCACCCGCTGGCTGCACACGTGCCGTGGCACCCACGAACAACAACAAGGCAACGCACAAAACACTCAGCAGCACTCGTGAACTCTTCATCACTCGATCTCCTTCGTTGTTCATACTCCCACACCCTCACTAACGCCCGGCATCGGGAACGCATCACACAATGCCCGCACCTCGTCGCGCACAGCGCTGATCGTCGCCTCGTCACCCTTGCTGCCGAGCACGCGCTCGAACCAGCCCGCGATCTGTGTCATCTGCTCGGCACCCATGTTCCGCGTTGTCGTCGCGGGCGTGCCCAGGCGCAGGCCCGACGTCTTCATGGGTGGCCTGGGGTCCTGCGGGATGCCGTTCTTGTTCGTGATGATCCCCGCGTCCTCGAGCCAGCGCTCCGCGTCGGCGCCCGTCAGGTCGGCATCGAAGGGCTGCAGATCCAGCAGCATCAGGTGGTTGTCCGTGCCGCCCGACGTGATGCGGAAGCCTCGCTCCTGCAGCGCGCCCGCCAGCGCACGCGCGTTCTCGACAACCCTCTCGCAGTACGAGCGGAACTCCGGCCTGAGCGCCTCGCCGAACGCCACCGCCTTGGCGCCGATGATGTGCATCAGGGGCCCGCCCTGGATGCCCGGGAACAGGTTCCGGTTGATCTTCTTCGACATCTCCTCGTCGTTGGTCATGACGAGCCCGCCGCGCGGCCCGCGCAGCGTCTTGTGCGTCGTCGTCGTCACCACGTGCGCGTGCGGGAACGGGTTCGGATGCACACCCGTCACGCACAGCCCCGCGATGTGCGCCACGTCCGCCATCAGCAGCGCGCCCACCTCGTCGGCGATCTCACGGAACCGCGCAAAATCAATCACCCTCGGGTACGCGCTGTACCCGCACAGCAGCACCTTCGGCTTGTGCTCCAGGCACACCTGGCGAACCGCGTCGTAGTCGATCCGCTCGTGCTCGGGGTGCCCCGCGTCGTAGTGGAGCGGGTAGTGCACCGGGTTGTAGAACTTGCCCGAGAAGTTCAGCTTCATGCCGTGCGACAGGTGCCCGCCGTCCGCCAGCACCAGCGACGCGAACGTGTCGCCCGGATCCATGATGGACAGGAACGCCGCCATGTTCGCCTGCGCCCCCGAGTGTGGCTGCACGTTGGCGAACTGGCACCCAAACATCTCCTTGGCCCGCTCCTGCGCCAGCGTCTCGACCGCGTCGTGGTGCACGCACCCGCCGTAGTACCGACGCCCCGGGTACCCCTCGGCGTACTTGTTCGCCAGGCACGTGCCCATCGCGTGCGTCACCGCGCTGGAGATGTGGTTCTCCGAGGCGATCAGCTCGATCGTGTGCTCCTGGCGCTCGCTCTCGGCCCTGAACAGCGCCGCGACCTCGGGGTCCTGCGCGCCGATGAGCTCGTATATCGAATCCGTGATGGGGTCGCGTGCCATGTGGTGCTCCTTGGAGGAGCATTGTAGCGCAGATCGCGCCGCCTCACGTCGCGTGGTCGTCACCCCACAGACGACGCAGCTCGTGCCTCGACGAGATCCCCAGCGCGCGATAGATCCGCTTGGCGTGATCGTGGATCGTGTGCCTCGAGCGCTCCGTCCGCACGCCGATCTGCTCCTCCGTCAGCCCCTCGACAAGCAGCGGCACGAGCATCCGCTGTGTCGGCGACAGGCGCCCCAGCAACTCGCGACGACGCTCCTCACGATGCAGAAACGTGCCCCTGAAGTGCTCCACGAGCGGCTCCCGCAGCGCTCGCAGGCACTCGATCGCCTCGACGACACCATCCCACTCGGGAGCGAGCGCATCGATCACCACCACGATCGAGCGCAGACGCGCATCGTCCGCCAGCGGCATCACACCCAGGACGCACCCTCGCTCAGCGTCCATCACATCGCGCGACGTAACGATCCTCGCCTCGTCCCCATGCGCCCGCTGCGATCGCCCGATGTCGTGCCTCGCGGGGAATCCATCGCGTGCGTCCTCGAGTGCCTCCTGTGCCGCACGCGGCTGCCACAGCGAGTGCGCGTGCGCATGCAGCGTGCTCCAGTGCGGCTGACGCGCGATGCACTCCACGACCGCGCACGTCACAACGAGCGGATCATCGAGCACAGACGCAAGATCCGTGCTCACACGCTCGACCCATCCGTCCGGCGTGCCCGTCGGCTCGGACCACAGACGCGACACGAACGCGCAGCACGTCATGAGCAATGGATCTCTCGCGTCATCTGACATCGACGCTATCAATACACAACAATCTTGCGCGTCTCGACTACCCGTAAGGGGGCACCCTAGAGGGTGAAACACAACCGTGTGGATTCGTGAAAACACTGTTGTGACACATAGAAACGATCTGTTGGCACAACCGCCCGATGGCACACAAAACTGCGCGAAAAAATTCTTAGTTATTACGAGATTGTTTGCAGCGGCACGGTCGACCACACCGCCTCCTGCGCCTCGGGCAGGTCGCCAAGATCGATCGGCAGCACAACCCCTCGCGTGTGATCCGAGTTCAGCACGATCGCGTTCGGCGGCTCGAGCATCGCGCCCGTCTCTGCCTTCTGGTGCCCCAGCACGAACAGCGCCGCGCCCCAGCGCTCGCCCAGCCTCTCCAGGAGCTCGGGCGAGTGGTGGCGTCCCCACACCATCAGGTGAGCCGCCCCCTTGCGCGGCTCGTAATCCTCCTCGACCAGCTCCCGCTCCAGCACCGTCTCGTCGAATCGCTCCATCACAGAGTCGCCGGGCAGCGAGTGCGCACACACCACACCGGGCTCGTCCCACTCACCGCAGCGCAGCGCCAGCGGCATCGAGCGGATGAATCCCTCGATCGCCTCCTGCACACGCGCCGACTCATCAAAGAACGACGCCTCGATCCCCTCGTTGAACGCGTCCACCACACGCACGCCATCCTTGACGATCCCCGATCCCACAATCTGCGCCAGCTCGTGATTGGCCAACAGCGTGTGGACCGACTCGGGGTGCCTCGTCTTGAGCGCGGCAATGCGCAGCAACGAGCGCCACGAGTGATCGACGCCGCCGACGAGCTGATCGGGGTGGATCACCTCGTGGAAGATGACATGTCGGGGACGATCATCGGTGTGCTCGTCGAGCCTGGCCAGCTGCAGCACCCTCGCAAGGTTCAGCGGGTTGTCGTGGATGTCGCCGGTCGCGTGCAGAGTGCCTCTGAGCGGCACCAGGTCGATCGATCCACGCCTGCACGACGCCTCGAGATTGGTCCGCGCGGCGCGATCGAACGCCTCGCCCACGACGGTCGCGTCTCGCGTGTCGATTGTCGAGAGGGGGTCATCCACGAGCGATCTTGGCTCAGTCCTCGGCCGCGGGCATCGCGTCCTTCGATTGCTCGGCGACAAGCTTGGCGCGCATCAGGTCGAGCTTCTCGGCCACGTCCTCCATCGAGCGAGGACGATTTTCGATGTCCACCTGGATGCACTGCATGATCAGCTCCTCGAGCTTCTCGGGCACGTCCGGGTTCAGCTCCCGCACAGGGGTCGCCTTCTCGATGAAGTCGTCGTCCAGCGAGCCGACCAGCGAGTTGCCCTTGGGCAGCGCCGTCGGGATGTGTTTGCCCGTGAGCACCCAGTACATCGTCGCCCCGAGGTTGTAGATGTCCGTCTGAGGCATGATCGGGCGCCGATGCACCTGCTCGGGCGCGATGTAGTCGGGAGTGCCCTGGATGCGCTCCTTGACGGTGCCGACTGGGCACGACTGGCCCAGATCGATGACCTTCACGTGGTCGTCATCGGTGATGCACACGTTGTTGGGCTTCATGTCCGCGTGCACGAAGCCCTTGTTGTGCATGTACGCCAACCCGTCGGCGACCTCCTTGAAGATCTGCAGCGCGTGCTTGAGATTCCGTGGCTTCTGCTGCTCGATCGAGATGCCATCGACGTACTCCATGATCAGGAAGATGTCGGTGACGTTCAGCATCGTGCGCTTCTTGATGAGCTTCTCGACCTTGCGCATCACGGGGTGGTCGAGCTTGGACGCAATAGCGTGCTCCTGCTCGGTCTGCTTCAGGAATCGGACGTCCTTGGGCTCGCGCTTGTGGACGTGCTTCAGGGCCCATATCTGCTTGGTCTTGGGGTCCTGGACCAGGTAGATGATCGACGCCGCACCTCGACCCAACTCCGTCAGAACGGAGTAGCCGGAGACCTTCGCACCGGGTTTGAATGGGTCGGGATGCTTCACGTTAGGTGTACTTCCAGAGCGTTGAATCCCCGCCGTATCGACCGGAAGGGGGGAATGGTACAGACTGCCCCGTCAAGACGGGGTAATTCGTTGGTCCGCCAGCCCGAGTGCCAGCACAGCCAGTATTGCCAGCGTCCGCCGGTTCCGCAACGTGACAGCACCACCACCCGCTTTGTGGGGCTCAGTCGTCTGCGATCGCGTTCGCGAGTCGGATCTCGAATCCCGACTGCGGGAACAAGCGCCCTGGCGAGGTCACAGAGGCGATCTCGCGATGGAGCGTTATCCGGTCGATCGGGATGTCCAGCTGATCGCCCAGCGACGACGTCAACTCGATCAGACGCTGCATCTGGGCGTCCGTGAAGGGGCGTCGATCACCATCGCCAACCAGGCAGATCCCGATGTAGCGCTGGTTGTAGTAGTCGCCCTCGGGGCCCGCGGTGTGCGCCCCCGGAAGCTGATCCAGCCAGCGAAAACCGACGTGCAGCTCGCCGTCCTCGCTCCCGTGACCGTTGCCGATCACGAAGTGGTACCCGAGCCCCAGGATGCCCTGTCGCTCGTGCTCCTCGGCGATGGAGGCCGCAGAGCCGAAGGTCGAGCCCGAGTGATGGATCACGATGCCGTCCCATCGCTGGCTGTCGAGATCCTGACGCGTTCTGTAGATCGACTCGACGTGGGAGGGCCCCTGCGCCGCGACCGGCATCGAGAGGGCGAGCCCATCGATCCGTGGTGCCGGGTTGCCCTGGACCAGCATCAGCAGCCCGCCGACGCCCGTCATGGATGCCAGCAGCGACGTCCAGACGATGGCTCGACGGTTCCCAGCCAGCGGCGACTGGCGGAATGCTCTGGCGATGTGGTCTCTGAACGCGATCGGCACGCGCACGATCCTCCATGATCGTTATCACTGGCCTGAGAGGTGTATCGGAGCCTCCATGCTGCTCGCTTTGAAAAGCGAGTGGCCAGTCGCGAGTACACCATGACTATGGGGTTGCATCGTACCGGACATTCGTCCGACGCGTGGGAGCCCACCACCGCCCCGCCTACTGCTTGGGGGTCAGCCTGCCACGCAGATTCGGCTTCGGCCTGCCATACGCGTCGTAGATGACCTGCGGCTCGTGCTGGTTCCGGATCTCGTCGTACGCCTGGTACTGGGACCGGGGCTGCCGAGCGTCGAAGAGCTGGGTCCGGCACCCCGTCAACGCGACCATCCACGCCATCGCCGACGCTATCGTCAGGCAGACGCGTGCTCCCGATCGTCCTGTCAGTCGGCGTGCCATCACTGTGCGCACGATATACACGTTCCGCGTGCCGGGGCAACACCCCAGCGACCCAGACTGGCTCCGATTACGACTTGTCCGGCGCTGGCATCGAGGTCAGGACGGTGTCGATCAGCCCGTACTCGAGCATCTCCTTGTCGTCGAGCCAGTTGTTGCGATCGCAGTCCTTCTCGATGGTCTCGAAGCTCTGCCCGGTCGCGTCCACATAGATGTTGTAGAGCCGATCGCGCAGGCGCAGCATCTCCTGAGCCTCGATCTCCAGGTCCGACGCCTGGCCCTCGAGCACGCCGCCGATCAGCGGCTGGTGCATCAGGTTTCGCGCGTTGGGCAGCGCGTACCGCTTGCCCTTCGTGCCCGAGCACGCCAGCACCGAGCCCATCGAGGCGGCCTGCCCGATGATGTACGTGCACACGTCCGGCTGGATGAACCGCATCGTGTCAAGGATGCCCAAACCCGCGGTCACCGAGCCGCCCGGCGAGTTGATGTAGAAGTGGATGTCCGCCTTGGGATCCTCGTTGGCCAGGAACAGCAGCTGCGCAACGATCAGGTTCGCCGACTCGTCGCGCACGTCGGAGCCGAGGAAGATGATGCGGTCGCGCAGCAGGCGCGAGTAGATGTCGTAGGAACGCTCGCCGCGCCCCGTCTGCTCGATAACGATCGGGATGAGTTGGGACATCGGGTTCGATCCGGAATGGTCGGTGGGTGGAGTGGCGGGGGTCGTCATGGCTCAGCTCCCCTCCACGGTCTTGGTGTGCTCGATCACGTCGTCGACGAGCCCGTACTCCTTGGCCTCCTGCGCCGTGAAGTACTTGTCGCGATCAGAGTGCTCCTCGATGTTCTCGATGGACTGGCCCGTGTGGCGCGCCAGCACCTCGTTGAGCAGACGCTTGGTCTTGATGATCTGCTCCGCCTGGATGCGGACGTCCTCGGTCTGGCCGTACACACCGCCGTACGGCTGGTGGATCATCACCTTCGCGTGCGGCAGGATGAACCGCTTGCCCTTCTGCCCGGCCGTCAGCAGCAGCGAGCCGCCCGAGTACGCGCGACCCATGCAGTACGTCGCCACGTCCGATGACAGAAACTGCATCGTGTCGTATATCGCAAGCGTGTCGTCCACCGCGCCACCGGGCGAGTTGATATAGAAATTGATGTCCTGACCCCGCTTCTGGTTCTCGAGGTAGAGCATCTGCATGATCACGCGAGCGGCCGAGGCCTGATTGATCTCGCCGACAAGAAAGACGACACGATTCTCGAGCAGCAGCTCGTCGATCGTCATCTCTCTCGTCCGCTGATAACTGACTGAAGCGGCGGGCATCTGGGGGTTCTCCGGTCTGAATCTCTGGGGGTGGGACACACAAGTGCCCGACCCGACCCGTCGAGGGCTCCCGGACGATTCATCCCAAGCGTAGGGGAGTGATGCCGGAAGGTCTCAGTCACGCTATCGGTTTGGTGGGTCGCGATCTCCAGCGGATTGGAAACCCGATTAATTGCCCCACGCCGATCTCTGTATTGCTGGATCTCGTCCCTCTACGTACGATGACTCGCTTTCACACCCTGCTCGGAGACCGGATCCGGTGGCTACCGCTGTTATCAGTGACATCCATGGCAACGCCGTCGCGCTCAAGCGTGTCCTCGACGACATCGACGAGCGAGGCATCGAGCGGGTCATCTGCCTGGGCGACATCATCGGCTACGGCCCCGAGCCTCTGGCGTGCATCGACATGGTCGCACAACGCTGCGAGTGGTCCCTCCTGGGCAACCACGACTTCGCCGTCATGTACGAGCCAACCAACTTCAATCCCGGCGCCGCCGCGGCGGCCTACTGGACACGCGCCCAGTTCGACGCCGAGCCCGACGAGGACAAGCGACGGACCCGCTACCAGTTCCTCTCCAGCCTGCGTGTCCGCGTCGCGGAGAAGACCTCCGGCAACTCGACAGGATTCGACCTGCTAGCCGTCCACGGCTCGCCACGCAAGCCCATCAGCGAGTACATCTTCCCCGACGACGCCGTCAACGCACCCGAGAAGATCGACTCGATCATGGAACGCGTCGATCGCGTCTGCGTCGTCGGGCACACCCACGTGCCGGGCGTCTTCACCGATGAGCCCGATTTCTATCCACCCGACGAGCTCGGAGAGCACGGCTACAAGATCACCAACGACGAGAAGGCCATCATCAACGTCGGCTCCGTCGGCCAGCCACGCGACATGGACCCTCGCGCCAGCTACGTCATCCTCCACGCGGATCGCGTCGAGTTCGTCAGGGTCGAGTACGACGTCACTAAAACTCAAAAGATGGTGCACACAATCCCCGACCTCAACGACTGGTTCGGCGATCGCATCGTCGAGGGACGCTGAGCGCGCATGCCACGCGAACACAACACAGCGGCACGGATCGTCTTTCCAGTCATCGCCCTCGTCGGGGCGATCGCGATCGGCTACATCACGATCAGATCACCCCAGCAAGCACCGCCCGCGCAGAACCAGTCGCAACCGCAGCAGGATGCCACTCCGCCCCAGAGCGAGCTCGACTCCACGCAGGAGCCCTCGCTCACCGACGACACGCCAGTCGAGACACCCGCGATCCTCGCGAACAACGACCAGGACCTCCAGCCCTCGCAGCCCCAGACCTCGGATCCAGCTCCCGAGAGCGCCTCGCCAGCGCCCTCAATTGATGGGCTGCGCGTTCGATTCAAGACGCCCTCGTCGTCTCCGCTGAGTCCGCTGGGCGGGGAGGGTTACCGCCTGCTCGTGGAGTTCACTCCCGTCGGCGCGGGCGTCGAGTCCATCACACTCACCGAGTACTTCGAGACACTCCGCAAGCAAACGCCCTATTCCGTGCAGGTGCGACAGCAGGTCAACGGTGTCGTCGTCGCGTCACTCGCCTCGCGCGAGGTCATCATCAACGGCACGCCCATCGATCTGTACGCTTCTGGAAGCGACGACGCGTGGATCTGGGAGCAGACAGCACCCGGCGCATTCGAGACGCTCATCGTCAACGCAAGCGACGAGCCCGTGGCGCGCGTCACCAAGCGTTTCTCTCTGCGCCCCGATTCCTTCGACATCCTCGTCGACCAGCACCTCGAGAACCTGACCGACCAGCCCCTCGACATCCAGTGGGTCCAGTACGGCCCCGTCGATCTGCCTAAGGACGAGGGGACCTACGGCGGCGACAAGCGACGCCTCTTCTTCGGACACCTGCTCGACCCGAAGATCGACCCGACGATGAGCGTCGTCGAGCCGACGAGCCAGATGGTCCGCCAGAAGCTCGTCGATCGCGACAGCGACCTGCTCTGGCCCACGCCCAAGCGCGACGAGCCGCTCGTCTGGGCGGCCATGACCAACCGCTATTTCACGTTCATCGTCCACGTCGCCGTCCCGGAGGGTGCCCCGCCACCGACCAGCGGCGAGCAGAAGCGGTTCCGACTCGCGGAGCGCGTCGAGCGACGCATGCTCCTCGACCAGTTCGGCGAGGCGCAGTCGGTCGTTCTGCAGATGCGTTCCGAGCCCATGCGCATCGAGGGCGGGCGCTCGCTCGACCTCAGCCTCGCCAGCTACGCCGGCCCCCTCTGGAGCAAGACGCTCGGCGAAGAGGACATATACCTCGCGCTCGGGCTCAATCGGCTCGTGGTCTACAACTTTGGCGGCCCCTGCGCGTTCTGCACCTTCCAGCCGCTGGCCCGAGGGCTGCTGTGGTTCCTCAGCACGGCACACGCCTACCTTGTCTTCGACTGGGGTCTGGCCATCCTGCTGCTGGTGGTGGTGGTGCGCACGATCCTGCACCCGATCACGAAGCGCTCGCAGATCGCGCTGCAGCGCTTCACCAAGCAAATGCAGGCCATCGCGCCCAAGCAGAAGGAGCTCCAGGCCAAGTACAAGGACGACCCCAAGCGCATGCAGCAGGAGATGGCGGCGCTCTTCCGCGAGGAGGGCGTGCAATTCCGTGGTGCGTTGGGCTGTCTGCCCATGTTCCTCCAGTCGCCCGTCTGGATCGCGCTCTTCGCGATGCTCTACTTCGCCTTCGACCTGCGGCACCAGGAGGCATTCTTTGGTGTCTTCCAGGCGATCACGGGCGGCTCGTGGGGATTCCTGTCGGACCTCAGCGCACCCGACGCCTTCGTGCCGCTGCCGTTCAGCTTCGGCGTTCCTCTCATGGGTGAGATCACCTCGCTCAACGTGCTCCCGCTGCTGCTGGGTGTCGTGTTCTTCCTCCAGCAGAAGTATCTCACGCCGCCGCCCAGCGCCTCGATGACGCCCGAGCAGCAGACCCAGCAGAAGATCATGAAGGTGATGATGGTCATCATGTTCCCCGTCTTCATGTACAACGCACCGAGCGGTCTGACGCTCTACTTCATCACCAATTCCGCGCTGGGCATCCTCGAGAGCCGCTACATCAGGGCGCACATCGATCAGATGGATCTCCAGAGCCCCAAGCCCGCAAGCGGGAAGAAGAAGGTGAAGAACACCTCGCCGCAGAACCCCTTCAAGAAGCAGCGCGACGAGGGGCCCAAGTACAAGAAGCGCAAGTAGCAGGGCATGAGAGCGGGAGAGACGATCGTTGCGCAGGCCAGCGCACCGGGCGCATCACCTCGCTGCGTCATCCGCCTCTCGGGCGACCTCACATCGCAGGCACTCACGTCGCTGGGCGTAATAGCTCCAGCGTCCCGCGGCGCAATCAGCGCCCGGATCGCGTGGGACGACACGCGTCAGCTCCCGGCGTTGCTGCTCTGGATGCCCGGGCCGCAGTCGTACACGGGCGAGAACTGCGCCGAGTTGCAGGTGCCCGCCTCGCGTGCGCTGGTTGACCGCCTGGTCGATCGCCTCGTCCTCAACGAGGGCTGCCGACGCGCCGAGCCGGGAGAATTCAGCGCGCGCGCCTATCTGCACGGGAGGATCTCGATCGAGCAGGCCGAGGGCATCGCGTGGCGCATCGCGTCCCGCAACGAGGCGGAGCTGCGCGCCTCGCGTGACGTGATGGAGGGGCGAGCGGGCGATCAGATCAGAGCGCACCACGAGTCCATCGCGCAGTGCCTGGCGCTCGTCGAGGCGGGCATCGACTTCACCGACCAGGAGGACGTGGTGCCCATCTCGACGTCCGATCTGCTCGCGCGCGTGTCGCGCGTCGAGTTGGCTCTTCGTGACAGGCTCTCCGGCGCCGGCTCGCACAAGGAGAGAGGCCACCGAGCGCGTGTCGCGATCGTGGGCGCACCCAGCGCCGGCAAGTCAACCCTCTTCAACACGCTGCTCGGGCGAGCCAGGGCACAGGTGCACGAGGAGCCCTCCACGACGCGCGACGTGCTCACCGAGGCGCTCCACCTCGACGACATCCTCCCGGGATGGAGCGTCGAGCTCCAGGACATGGCCGGTCTCGACGCGGATCCGACCGACGCGCCATCGCGTGCAGCCCAGGACTCGGCGCGCGACGCGATAGCACACGCCGACGTCCTGCTCTGGTGCGACCCCGACGCGCGATTCTTCGATGAGCGTCTCGCGCACACCGACGCGCGCGTCGTGCGGGTGAGAACCAAGGCCGACCTGCCGGGGCACACCGAGGACAGCTCGTCGCACAAAGTGTGCGCGCTCGACGGCTGGGGCATCGACGCCATCCGCCACGCTATCTCCGACGCCGCCTGGTCGTCTACACACTCGCGCGCCGGCGCGCAGGCGCTCGTGCTCCCGCGCCACGAGAACGCGATGCGCGACGCGCACGCCTCGATCCGTAGCGCGATCTCCCTCCTGGAACCCACGAGCGACAGCCACGCCATACACGACGTCGAGCTCGTGGCGGGCGAGCTGCGCGACGCGCTCGACGCCCTGGGACAGATCGCCGGCAGGATCGACCCCGACCAGATCATCGGGAGGGTCTTCGCCAGCTTCTGCGTCGGCAAGTGATCGAACTGGTACAGTGAGAACAAAGGAGCGAGCGTGATATGAGCGAGAGCCTGAATCGTCGTGACCTGCTCGTGGCCGCCGCCGGCATCGGCGCCGCCGCGACACTCCCAACCCTCGGACAGCAGATCCAGCGTCCCGTCACACGTCCGCACAACGCCAACGATCCCGACAGCGTGGTCATAGCCTCGTCCAACGGACTTGAGACGGTTGCGCACGCACGCGAGCGCATCGAGAGCGGCGCCGACCCGCTCGACGCCATCGTCGAGGGCGTCGCCATCGTCGAGAACGACCCGGACGACTCCTCCGTCGGCTACGGTGGGCTGCCCGACGAGGACGGCAACGTCACGCTCGACTCGTGCGTGATGCATGGCCCGATGCACCGCTCCGGAGCCGTCGCCGCCATCCAGAACATCAAGAACCCAGCGAAGGTCGCACAAGAGGTCGCGCGTCGCACCGACCACTGCCTGCTCGTGGGTCAGGGCGCCAAGCGATTCGCGCTCGAGCTGGGCTTCAAGGAGGAGAACCTCCTGACCGACAGGTCGCGCAAGGCCTGGCTGCGCTGGCGCGCACGACTGAACGCCAGCGACGACCGATTGGACAGGGACCAGTTCGATCTGCCAACCGTTGGCGAGCCCATCTCGCGTGTGCCACGCGATCTCGACGAGCTCCCCGAGGCGATCGCCTCGGGCGAGAAGGGCGACATCGTCTGGCGCGACGGCATCCCGCACACCACCGGAACGATCCACTGCTCGGCGCTCACACGCGCTGGCGACCTGGCCGGGTGCACAACCACCAGCGGGCTCTCCTGGAAGATCCCGGGACGCGTGGGCGACTCACCGATCATCGGAGCCGGCTGCTACACCGACAACGCCTGGGGCTCCGCCGGCGCGACGGGGCGTGGCGAGGCGGTCATCCAGATCTGCGGCGCGCACACCATCGTGACGCTGATGGGGCAGGGCACGCACCCCAAGGACGCGTGCGTCGAGGCGCTGCGGATGATCGCCGAGCGCACACACGCGCCGCGTCTGCTCGACGAGAACCGCCGTCCCAATTTCAACGTCATCTTCTACGCCGTCGACAAGCGTGGTCGCTACGGCGCCGCCGCGATGCGCGAGGGTCGCAACTTCGCGATCGCCGACAAACGCGGCGCACGTCGCGAGGACTGCGCCTTCCTGTACAGCGCCTAGACTTCGGCATGGGCGTGTCGCGCTACCATCGCCAGGAGATCCTGCCCCAGGTCGGCGCCGAGCGGCAGAGTCGACTCCGTCGCGCGCACGCGCTGGTTGTCGGCTGCGGCGCGCTGGGATGCGTCTCGTGCGAGTGGCTCGCACGAGCCGGCGTGGGAACGCTCACCATCATCGACAGAGACCTCGTGGACACCACGAACCTCCAGCGTCAGGTTCTGTTCACCGAGTCCGACGCACGCGACGCGCTCCCCAAGCCCATCGCCGCGCAGCGTCGACTCGCGTCCATCAACTCCGAAGTCCGTGTGCGCGCGCTGTGCGAGGATCTGCGTCCCGACAACGCCGAGACGCTGGTCTGCGACGCGCCCGACGCCCCGCCGGTGGGCGTCATCATCGACGCGACCGACTCGTTCGAGACACGCTATCTGCTCAACGATCTTGCCATCAGCGCGAGTATCCCGATGGTGTACGCGGGCGTCGTCGGCACGCGCGCCACGACGATGACCATCCTCCCCGAACGCGGGCCGTGCCTCCGCTGTGTCTGCGAGAACCCGCCACCATCCGGAAGCGTCGAGACATGCGATAGCGTCGGCGTGCTGGGCCCCGCCGTGGGCGCGATCGCATCGATCCAATCAGCGGAGGCGATCAAGATCCTCGCCGACGCACACGAGGACGTGTCGCGCGATCTCATCGAGATCGACGTGTGGGAGAGCACCATCCGACGCATCGCCATCGGCGACGCACGGTGCGACGACTGCCCCTGCTGCGGGCGCCACGAGTTCTCTTTTCTCGAGGAAGAGACCCCGGGCGAGGTGCGCACGCTCTGCGGGCAGGACGCCGTGCAGATCACACCGACTGTTGTGGGTATCGATCTCGACTCGCTGTGCGCACGTCTGACGGATGTGTTCCACGTGGAACACTCTGGCGAATACCTGCGCGCCACCGTGGAGGACGAGAGCGGGGAATACGTGATCTCCGTCTTCCCCAGCGGGCGAGCGATCGTCTCGGGCACGACCGATCGTGCGCGCGCACGATCGGTGTACGCGCGCTGCGTCGGATCGTGACTAACGCACGCCCTCGAGCCCAAAAAACCGCTCCGTGTTGCGATTGATCGCGTCGTGGAACTCCTCCCATGACTCGCCACGCAGATCGGCGAGAAATCGAGCCGTGTCCATCGCGTACTGCGGCTCGTTGGGCTTGATGGTCCTGTGCGGCTCGGGCGTCAGGAAGGGGGCATCGGTCTCGACCATGACGCGGTCCAGCGGCACGAGCTTGGCCGCCTCCTGCACCTCTCTCGCGTTCGAGAACGTCACGACACCGGTGAATGAGATCATGGCGCCGAAGTCCAGGCACGCGCGAGCGTCGTCGGGTGTGCCCGTGAAGCAGTGGAACACGAACCGCGACGGGTCGAAGGATGTTCCACGCAGAACAGGTATCAGATCGTCGAACGCCTCGCGGCAGTGGAGGATGAAGGGCAGGTCGATCGGCGTGTCGTCGTCGTTGGCGCACCTCTCGATGAAATCGAGCTGCTCGTCGAGCACGTCGTGCTGCGTGCCTCGCGCGGGCTTGGAGTAGTGGTTGTCGAGCCCCAGCTCGCCCCAGGCGACGCACTCGGGCTGGAGCGCGACGTGTCGGAGGTTCTCCCACACGTGCGTGCCTCGATCGGCGTAGAGAGGGTGGACGCCCGCGCTGCACCACAACCCGTCGTGCCCCTCGGCCAGAGCGAGCGCCTCGAGGCAGTCGTGGGTGGTGGTGGAGATGGTTATCGCACCGGTGACGCCTCGTGCGCGTGCGTCCGAGAGCACCCGACGGACGAGCCCAGCGTAATCGGGGAATGTGAGGTGGCAGTGCGTGTCGATCATGGGCACAAGTCTATCCGCGCCGTCTGGAAACGCCGATACCCTGAGTCGGTACCGCACCTGGAAGGAGTCGGATCACATGGTCAGGCGAGCACTCGCGTTGCTGGTTCTCATGCTCTCGACGCTCTCTGCGATGGGCGCGCCGGAGGAGCGTTGGTACGTGGTCATGATGCAGGACCAGCGTGCCGGGTGGATGGTCGAGCGTGTGGAGACACTCGACGATCGCATCGAGACGTCGATGCAGATGGTCTTCTCCATCGGGCGTGGAGGCGTCGACATCGACCTGCACCTGGAGTCGGGCTTCGTGGAGACGCTCGATCACGAGCCGATCTCGATGCGATCGCTCCAGCGTCTCGGGGCGCTGCCCATGGAGACGCGATACGAGTTCGAGGGCGACGAGGTCGCGGTCACCAGCGTGCAGGGGGCGCGTGAGAGCACGCGTCGCGTCGCGTCACCCGACGGCGAGTGGATGACGCCGACGCAGGCGAGCGAGCACCTCCAAGCGAGGCTCGAGGCGGGCGAGAGCATCATCACGATGCGGACGCTCGACGCGCTCTCGGGTCTCGACCCGGTGTCCAGCACCCTGCGTGTGGGCGAGCGGACGACGGTCGAGGTCATGGGCAAGACGGTCTCGGCGATCGAGTGCCAGATCGAGCAGTCGATACTGCCGGGCATCCAGGCGAGCCAGTTCATGAGCGACGACGGGCGCATCGTGCGATCGACGGTCAACCTGGGGCAGATCGAGATGGTGGTTCTGCTCAGCGAGCGCGAGATCGCGCTGGCGCCGCTGGAGGGTGTCGAGGTGATGGCCTCCACGTTCATCAGGCCCTCGGAACGGATCGACAACCCGCGCGCTGTGCGAGAGGGCCACTACGACCTCATTCTCGAGTCGGGCGATCTGCCGAGAATCCCGGACACGGGCGCGCAAGTGGTGATGAAGCAGGAGGGCGGGCGCGCCAGGCTCGTCGTCAACGCCGACGCTCACCACATGGCGCAGCAGGACGATCATCGCGACGCGCGCTACATGTCGCCCTCGCCCATGATCGACTCCGAGGACGAGCGCATCACCGCGCTGTCACGCAGGGCGTTGCGCTCAAGCGCACGCGACGACATGTCACGTCTGGAAACCCTGCGCCGGTTCGTGCACGAGTACATCGATGAGAAGTCACTGGACGTGGGGTTCGCCAGCGCGTCGGAGGTGGCGCAGGTTCGCGAGGGCGACTGCACCGAGCATGCCGTGCTGCTGGCGGCGATGGCGCGTGCCGAGGGCTACCCCTCGCGCGTGGCCTCCGGGCTGCTGTACGCCGACGAGTTCGTCGGGCACAGGGGGATCTTCGCGTACCACGCGTGGACGCAGGTTCTTGTCCAGCACAAGGGCGTGTGGACCTGGGTGGATCTGGACGCGACGCTCGACGAGACGCGATTCGACGCGACCCACATCTGCCTGACGACGTCCGCGTTCTCGGAGGGCGACTCGATCAACTCGATGGGCTCCATCGCGATGCTGATGGGGCAACTCTCCATCGAGACCTTGAGTGTGCGATAAGGGCTGAGCGCGTTCCTGTCGATAGAGAGGGCATGGCTACGCAGATACACGAGCTGCGATCGCTCCCGGCACGCACGCCACGCGGTCACAAGGGGACGTTCGGCACGGTCGGCGTCGTGGGCGGTCGTTGCGACGCCCGGGGCGTGATGATCGGCGGGCCTTGCTTCACGTCGATCGCGGCGCTGCGATCGGGGTGCGGCCTGTGCAGGCTCGCGCTGCCCGAGACGATCATGTCGGTGGGACTGACGATCGCGCCGGGCGCGACCGGTGTGCCGATGGGTGTCGACGAGTCGGGCGTGGTGCTGCCAGGTGAGGCGGCGCGTGTGATCAATGATCTCGCCCACGAGTGCGACACGTTGGCGGTTGGTCCGGGGCTGGGGATGGGCGATGGGGCGGAGGCGATCGTGGCGTCGTCCATCAGGCAGGACGCCTGCCCGGTGGTGCTGGACGCCGATGGCATCAACTGCTTGGCGCACCTGATGCATGAGTACTCGAGCCGCCCTGCGCACGCGATCCTGACACCCCACGCGGGCGAGTTCGCGCGTCTGGCGCAGTCGTGCCAGCTGGATCTCGACCCTGTGACACCGATCCATCGTGCCAGATCCGCGGTCGAGCTGGCGCGTCATCTTGGGTGCGTCGTCGTGCTCAAGGGTGCGCACACGATCGTGGCCGACGCCGACGATCGCTACTGGGAGTCGTCGTCGGAGTCGCCCTGGCTGGCGACGGCGGGCACGGGCGACGTGCTCACTGGGGTGATCGCGTCGATCCTTGCGCAGCACCACGACTCGAAGCTGACGCTGTTTGATTGCGCGTGCCTGGGCGTGCGGGCGCACACGCTCGCGTCGGATCAGTGGCACGAGGATACCGGCGCGACGGGCGGGATGCTGGCTGGTGATCTTCTCGATCGGCTCGCCGGGGCGGTCGAGGTTCTGCGCCGCGATCGATGACTTGAACGATCGGCTCAGCTAGACTCTGTCATCGAACACGAATCGATCCAACTCGGTCCCGAGGATCTGCAGCTCGACAGGCTGGTGCTGATCGCGACGGGAGCGCACCTGCGCTCGGAGGTTGGCGACCGTCCCATCGCGTACTCGTTGCGCCAAGAGATGATCAACCGTCTCGAGGACCGTTTCCCTGATGGCTCGCCGCTGGACATCGTGGTGTGCTCGGACCTGTGGCGCCTCAATGATGAGTCGCTCTCGCAGATCCCGACGGTCTCGATCGGCGGGCCGGGCGTGAACGCGCTGACGGCGTGCCTTGGCGACAAGCTGGCGTCGGTGTTCGTGATCGAGGATCGCCTGATCGTGCAGGCGGATCTCGAGTTCGACGATCTGACGGTGTGCTGCTGGGGGATGGACCACGAGCTGACGATCGCGGCGGTGCAGGCGTTCGTTGAGAAGTACCTCGATGTCTATCTGGATGCGCTCGTCAGAGAGGTCATCGACAACGAGATCTGATCGTTGCGATCAGAGCTTCGCGATGGTTGGCAGGTCGCCGACGAGCGGACGGCAGTACTTCATGAACGTCTCGGAGACGTCGTTGCGACCCTTGAGGAAGTCGGCGGGCATTGTGCGGGTCTTGGCGGCGACCTGCTCGAGGCGCACGACCTTCATGGCGCTGAGGTAGGGATCGTCGCGGAGTCGTTCGATCGCGATGGAGCCGTCGTAGTCGCCATCGAGTGCGACCTGGGCCGCCTTGCGCCCGGCCTCGCGTGCCTCGGCTCTGTCGACGGGCGAGGCGTCGGGCCAGCAGCGCTGCAGGTAGCCGAAGGTGTCGGCGCGTACGCGTGGGGGCTTGCCGCCGCTCTGTGGGAGTTCGAGTCGCAGAAGGTTGCTCAGGAAGTCGCCCAGCGCGCCCGTGCCGGAGAGCTGCACGTTGCCGTGCGCGTCGCGCTCGGAGCCGAGCGAGGAGACCATAGCGCTGATGGGCTCGCCCTTGTCGTTGTGGATGCCCTCGGAGATGGCCACGAGGCATCTGCCTCGCTGCTCGTAGACCTCGCGAACGTCCTCGATGAACCGCTGGGGGTCGAAGTCGACCTCGGGCAGGTAGATCAGGTGCGGGCCGTCGCTCTCCTCGTGTCGTGCTAGCGCCGAGGCGGCCGTGAGAAACCCGGCGTGTCGCCCCATGACGATGTTGAGCTTGATGCCCTTGAGTGCGGCGTTGTCGAGGTTGTCGCCCATGAAGGCCATCGCGACGAATCGCGCGGCGGAGGGGTAGCCGGGCGTGTGGTCGTTCTCCATCAGGTCGTTGTCGATGGTCTTGGGGATGTGGAAGCAGCGCAGCTCGTAGCCCGAGTCCCTCGCGACGCTGTTGACGATGCGGCAGGTGTCCGAGCTGTCGTTGCCGCCGGCGTAAAAGAAGTACCGGATGTCGTGCTTCTTGAGGGTCTCGAAGATGCGCTCGCAGTACTGGCTGTCGGGTTTGTCGCGTGTGGATCCGAGGGCGGCGGAGGGCGTGATGGCCACGCGATCGAGGTGGTCCTGCGAGTGGCCCGAGAAGTCGACGAAGTCGCCAATGAGCATGCCCCGCACGCCGTGGCGTGAGCCGTAGATCGTGGGGATGTCGTCGCAGTTTCGCAGTTTCTCGACGACGCCAACGATTGACTGGTTGATGACTGCGGTCGGGCCACCCGACTGGGCGACGACAGCGTTCCCCTTGATGCGCGACATGGCTGGAGTCTCCTGTTGGCGAGCGGGCGTGTGGGCGACCATGGTACCCGCTGGATCGTGAGGCAACACCGTGTCTGGGCGGGCTGTACACTCTGGTCATGATCGCACGGATGATGATCTGCGTGATGGTTGTGTGGGGACTTGCTGGGTGCGCGTCGCGTCGCCCCGCGCCTCCCGAGCCGGCGCCCGTGAGCGTGACCACGATCGAGGCGGGGGGGTACGCGCGTGCGTTCGAGTCGACGCGCGACGTGTTCCGCCAGCACGGGTTCACGCTCGATCGCATCGACGCGCGCGCGGGCGTGATCGAGACGTTGCCCGCGCCGTCCTCACAGCTGCGCCCGCTGTTCAAGAGCTTCGGGGATCACCTGAGGCGCGTGAGCGAATCGCTCGCGCATCGCCATCGACGCGTCGGCGAGGCACGCTTCGTCGCGGTCGGCGCGACGCCGGGCCAGGACCTGACGAGATGGGACGGCCCGATGCGCCTGGAGATAAGCGTTCGTGTGGAGCGGTTGCACCGATTCGACACACGCGTCGAGCCGGTGTCGATCCGCCTGTCGAGTGTGAGCTCGCACACGCTGGGCGACGCGCGCGACGACTCGCTCGCGGTGAGCACAGTGAAGAACGACGAGTATCTGTCGTCCCACCTGGTGGACCGGATCGTTCGGAGCATGGCGACGTCCGAGAAATAGGGGTGGGCAACGCGCAAGACTCGCGCGATGCGTCCGAGAAATGTGAGTTGGGATTGGTGTGGGCGTCACTCGCGAGAATGGGGTGTGGAATGTGGTCCCGTGTTTTGGGATTCGCCGAAAACAGGGGCGTTGGTGACGGGGAGGAGACGAGAGCCGGTCGTGGGTCGTCCGTCGAGGAAGTGCGGGTCGGCTCGAACTCAACACACGAGGGCGTAGGTTTCCCTCCGGGCACAGCAGGAAGAAGGGATTCTCACGATGCTGCAGCAAACAATCGCGCCGACGGATGTGGCACTGGCGGCGAAGATCACCGAGGAGATTGCGGCGCTGCCCGCGATCGCGACCCATGCGTGGTGCGACGACGCGGCCGAGGCGCTCTCGGGATTGCGTGACGGGACGATCGTGTCGGTCACGACGGGCGTGATCGACGAGCTGGGTCGGTTCCGTCGGGTCGAGGAGGTCGGCGCGTACTCGGATCGTCTCGACAAGGCGACGCTGACGCCGCTGCGTGAGCGATTCAATGTTGTGGCTCGTCTGGGGTGGTCGCTCGGCGACCCGGCGACGCTCCGCAGGGGCCCGTTTGCGAAGTGCATCCGCGATCTGATGGCGATGGACGAGTGGAACCGCTCGCCGCAGGGTCGCCTGTGGCAGTCGGTTGGCGCGACGGACCTGGTCGTGGGTGCTGCTGCGCTAGCGGAGGGTGTCCCTTCGCGGGTGATCGTCGTCGAGCTTGGTGTGTCCGCGGGCGAGGCCTCGCTGACCGCCGCCGATGCCGCGGTGCTCAGCGCCGCGTTGGGCCCGCTGAGCCGTCGTGCGATGCTGGCGTTTGGTGCCAGCCCGTCGGAGACGGTTCGTCGTCTGACGCCGAGGGAGGAGGAGGTCCTGGAGCATCTGGCGCTGGGCAAGAGCGTCAAGCAGATCGCCTCGGAGCTGCGTCGCTCGCCGCACACGGTGCACGATCACGTCAAGTCGCTTCACGTGAAGCTGCACGCGTCCAGTCGAGGAGAGCTGATCGCTCGTGCGCTGGGGCATCTCAAGCCCGTGGCGCGTGAGAACGGCGAGCAGCTGCTGGCCGCCTCCGGCTGACCGCCTGCCACGAAGAGGATTACACTGCCCTCCGCATCGATACCGGTGCGGAGGGCTTTTTCATGGATGCGAAGAGCGCCATTCGGAGTGCCAGGCAGGACGTGATCACGGGCATGCTGCTGGGCGATCCCTATGCGGCGTTGTCGGGCGAGGCGCCCGAGGCGCTCGCGGAGTCGGATGGCGGTGACAAAGCTGGGGCGCTCGAGGCGTTGCGTCGTGAGCATGCCGATGAGTGCCCGCACTGTACGAGCGTGACGGGGTGGACGAACATCGTGTTCGGCGAGGGCGATTCGAACGCGAGGCTGATGTTCGTGGGCGAGGCTCCTGGCGCAGAAGAGGACAAGCAGGGGCGTCCGTTCGTTGGGCGATCCGGGAAGCTGCTGGACTCGATGATCGGGGCGATGGGGCTGAGCAGGGAGTCGGTGTACATCGCCAACGTGCTCAAGACGCGCCCGCCGAACAACAGGACGCCGACGCCCGAGGAGGCGTCGTTGTGCGGGGCGTACCTGCGTCGCCAGATCGGGCTCATCGAGCCGGAGGTGCTCGTGACGCTCGGCCGCCCCGCGGTGCAGCTGCTGCTGGAGACTCGCGAGTCGATGTCGCGCCTGCGAGGGCACTGGTACGAGTACGAGGGCACGCCCCTGATGCCGACGTTCCACCCCGCGTACCTGCTGCGTCAGTACACGAAGGAGAATCGCGCCAGGGTGTGGTCTGATCTCCAGCAGGCGATGGATCGATTGGGGTTACGTTAGGGTTTTCTCGGAATCCGGGAATATTGGCTTGTGGAGGGAATAAGGGGTTTGGGCGTCCGGTTGGCACTCCAGATCAACTTAGTCCCCCCCACGAGCCCGGTGTGTGTGGAACTGTTCCGCCCATGCCGGGTTTTTTTTGTGCGCTCAAGGCTGCTCGTCAGGGGAGGCGTGCTGTGCCTCTATCGGCGCGTCGAAGACGAGCTGCGTGTCGGGGGAGAGACGCGTGAGGGAGACGGCCTCGTAGCCCTGGTTGATACCCGTCTCCGGGTCGTGGTGGACCTCGAAGGTCAGCTCGATGACGTCGTCGACGAAATAACCCTCGAGCGAGAGGCCCTCGGCGAGTGGGAAGGGCATGGTCATTTCGTTCATTCCCACGACCTTGCCGCCGCTGACAAAGGACGGGATCGGCTCGTGGTGGACGAGAAATTGCGAGGTGGGCACGCCTTCGGCGGGGATTGACGTGATGCGTCCCCTGACTGTGTACCTGGCGATGCTGTCGGATGATTCGGGAGTGTCGGTCGAGGCGTTCTCGCTCGAGGGGCTGCAGCCGGCGAGCAGGGCGGCGACAACAAGCCCGCCCAGCAAGAGGCGGGATGGTCCGATGCGTGTCGTCATGGTGTCTTCCCCGGGGACCCTGCGTGCTTACTTGATCTCGAGGTGGCGACCGACGCTCTCGATATCGCTGGCCAGCTGCGGCGTGTAGACGAAGCTGAACGTCTGGCCCGCGGCGACGTTGGCGTAGCGGGCGCAGCGTCTGCGAACAGCCCAGGGGCGCTTGCCTCGCGAGCGGACCACGAGCGTGTTGGCGCGATGCTTCTGGGCGCCGCGGAGGGACTTCTTGATGGTCGGGTCCTGGCGCATGAGGCGTGCGATGGTCTTGCGATCGGCCTCGGCGCGCGGCTGGCGCAGGATGGTGACCTCGAGACGTTGTCCTGGAGAGTACGACTTGCTCATGGCTGGGCTTTCTTGTCTTGATCCGGGAGGCGAAGCCATCCCACCGGCTTCGAAAATGGGGCGATCAGTGTAGCAGGCTCTGGCGAAAGGTCCAATCACCCAAAAACGATCGAATTGCCAGCGATGTGATTCTGGAGATACCCGATCTGGGCGATACACTCCTGACTATGAGCGATTCTCCAACAGGTCAGGGTGTTCCGGGGGACCCGGGTGGGATCGGGCAGGCGCCGCAGCCCGTGTTCGATGTCAACGCGGCGCACATGCAGCAGCCCAAGCTGCGTCCTATTCGGGGGTTCCCGGTCAAGCAGGGCGAGCAGGTCTCGCTGGGCATCGCGGACGCGACGCAGGTCTCCGACCAGGTCGTGATCGCGCCCATGCAGTCGCAGGTGCTGCTGCGCCTGATGGATGGCTCCAGAACGCTTCTGCAGATCATGGAGGCCGCCCAGCAGCAGCACAACCTGCAGATCGAGTTGCACCAGCTCCAGGATTTCGTGGCGCGTCTGGACAACGCGGGGGTCATCGTCGGGCCCACGGCCAGGGGCTATCTCCAGAAGATGCGCGACGAGTACGAGGCGTCGGAGCTGCTCCCGCCAGGGATGACGGGCGTGTTTGCCGACGCGCTGGCGCGCCACAAGGCCCAGCAGGACGAGGAGGAGCCGACCGAGGAGTATCTCCGGGAGCACGGCGGCGCGTGTCTGCGGACGCAGCTCGGGGAGTGGATGGATCAGGTCGACGAGGTGATGAAGGTCACGCCGTTCGAGAACATGCCTCGGGCTATCGTGGCGCCGCACATCGACTACATGCGCGGGTGGGTTGACTACGCGACCGTGTGGGCGCGCCTGCGAGGGCTCGATGCGCCCGATCGTGTGATCATTCTCGGGACGAACCACTTCGGGCGATCGTCGGGTGTGTGCGGGTGCGACAAGGGATTCAACACGCCCATGGGTGACGTGCCGCTCGACAGCGCGTTCATGGAGACGCTCCGTGAGAAGCTCGGCGAGGACAACGGCGAGCGGCTGTTCAAGGATAGGTATGACCACGAGCGAGAGCACTCGATCGAGGTCCAGCTGCCGTGGATCCAGGGCGTGTTCGGGGGCGATGACGGCTCGTGCCCGCCCGTGTTTGGCGTGCTGGTGCACAACACGACGGTCAACGGCGGGCTGAGCTACAACGAAGAGGGTCTGGATTTCGAGCCGTTTGTCGAGGCGATGCGCGCGACGCTCGATGAGCTGGGCGGCAGGACGCTGATCGTCTGCTCGGCGGATCTGAGCCACGTCGGGCCGCAGTTCGGCGACAACGTGGGCCTCGTCGGGGAGGGCGAGGAGGTCAAGCAGGCGCACGAGAAGGTGCAGACCCACGACGAGGGCATGCTGGAACTGTTCACGCAGGGCAAGTGCGACGAGATGGTTGGCACGCTGACGTGGCAGCAGAACAAGACGCGCTGGTGCAGCGCGGGCGCGCTGCAGGCGACCGCCAGGCTCGTGGCGAGCGACTCCATCGAGCTGCTGGACTATCGCGGCTCGATCGACGAGGACGGCGCGGCCCTGGTGACGTACTGCGCGATGGCTCTGCACTGAGATGCGCGCGCTGGCGCAGCGTGTGACGCGTGCTCAGATGCACGCGACACGAGACAACGACGGTGGTGAGATCGATGTGCGTTCCGAGATCGGCGCGGGGCTGCTCGTGCTGCTGTGCGTCGAGGAGGGGGACACCGGGCGCGAGCTGGACTGGGCGAGCGACAAGATCGCGCGCCTGCGCGTCTTCGACGACGATCAGGGCAAGATGAATCTCTCCGTGCTCGATGCGGGTGGCGAGGTGATGGTGATCTCGCAGTTCACGCTCGCGGGCGATGCGCGGAAGGGGAATCGCCCGAGCTTCGTTGGCGCTGCGCAGCCCTCGATCGCGTCACCGCTCGTGGATCGGTGCGTGGCGCGTCTTCGGGAGCAGCATGGCCTGACGGTGGCGGAGGGGGTGTTCGGCGGCTCGATGCGGATCGAGCTTGTCAACGATGGGCCGGTGACGCTGATGATCGAGCGCCGTCCCGGGGAGTGAAGACGCGTCCCGGTGCGTAGCGCTGCGCGACGGGGTGGCGTCTGCCGCAGCCGAAGGCGACGCGCGTGACCTTGAGCCCGATGGGGGCCTGCTGCCGCTTGAACTCGTTGATGTCGATGAGACGGACGATGCGATCGATCGTGTCGCGCGGGATATCGGTGAGGGACTCGATCGTCTCGGGGTCCTGCAACTGCTCGACGTAGCGCACGAGGATCTCGTCGAGCACGTCGTAGGGCGGCAGGGAGTCCTGGTCGGTCTGATCGGGTCGCAGCTCGGCGCTTGGTGGCTTGGTGATCGAGGGCTCGGGGATGGGTGGCGTGGGGAAGCCCAGACGCTCGTGGTTGTCGTTGATCCATCGGGCCAGCGCGTAGACACGGGTCTTGGTGACGTCGGAGAGCACGGCGAGCCCGCCCGACATGTCGCCGTAGAGCGTGGCGTAGCCGACGCCCAGCTCGCTCTTGTTCCCCGTGACCAATGCGAGCGCGCTGAGTGCGTTGGCGACGCTCATGACGCTGAGCCCGCGCAGGCGGGACTGGATGTTCTCGTCGGCGACGGGTGGCACGCTATCGAGCCCGGCGTCGTGGCAAGCCTTCTCCATCGCGTGCTGGAGGGCATCGCTGGAGGCGTCATGCATCGAGGTGATGAGCACGTCGAGCAGCGTGAGGCCCAGCGACGTCGCGAGTGCTCTGGCGTCGTCGATCGAGCCCTCCGAGGAGTAGTGCCCCGGCATGGAGAGCCCGATGACGCTCTTGGCGCCGAGCGCTCGTGACGCGATGCAGGCGGTGAGCGCCGAGTCGATGCCGCCCGAGAGCCCGATGATCGCGCGAGAGTGCGATGTTTTGCGGAAGTAATCGCGCACGCCGAGCACGAGCGCGTGCCAGAGCTGCTCCTGCCAATCCATGCGCATGAGCGGGTCGTCGATCGGCGTGGGTGGCTCGTCGAGCGGGAAGTCGAAGCAGACGAGATCCTCGTCGAAGGGCTCGCCCGCGGCGATGAGCGTGGCGCCCGTGGGATCTCGATCGTCGGGCACGAAGACGGAGGCGGCGCCGTGGTAGATCTGGTCGTCGTTGGCGCCTAGCTGGTTGACCTCGCCCATCGCGATGGCGTGGCGGACGCAGTGCTCGCGGAGCATGGCGCGCTGGATGCGGTCCTTGTTCAGTGCGAAGGGGCTCGACGAGGCGTTGAGCACGATCTGCGCGCCGGCCTCTGCGAGTTGCCCGATGGGGTCGGGTCGTGTGCGGTAGCGTGGCGAGGTGCCGGCGTCCTTGCCGCGCCAGAGATCCTCGCAGATGCTCAGTCCCACGCGCACGCCCTCGATGGTGAGAACGAGCGGGCGCGTGCCCGGGATGAAGTAGCGGTCCTCGTCGAAGACGTCGTAGGTCGGGAGCAGCTGCTTGTGGTAGACGTCGTCGATGCGTCCCTCGCGCATGACGAGGAGCGAGTTGTGCAGGCCTCGGGTGAGATCGTTCTCGTCGTGTGGCCACGGCGAGCCGATCAGAAGCGTGATGCCCTGGACGTGCGTGGCCAGCGCGTGCGCGCACTCGATGACGTCCTGGATGAAGTGTGGGCGCGTGAGCAGATCGCGTGGCGGGTAGCCGGTGAGGAACAGCTCCGAGAGGAGCAGCACGTGGGCGCCCCGTTCCTGTGCCTGGCTGGCGGCATCGAGCGCGAGATGGGCGTTGTGCTCCAGGTCGCCCACGATGGGGTTGCGTTGTGCGATGGCGATCCGCATCGAGCAATTGTAGAGCGCTCGGGGGGCGCGGGCATCGGGTGCGTGGTTCGGTGGTAGACTTGGGCATGCGATACGGAAGGTTGCTCGTGTGCGTGCTGATCGTTCTGGTGGGCCTGTCGGCTCGCGCGCAGGTCGCGGAGCGCCCGTCGTGGGGAGAGGGCGAACTGCTCGATTACGCGCTGGTTGTCAGGACGTCTATCACGGGCACGAGCGCCGTCGAGCATCTGGAGCAGCGTTACATGCTGCGCCTCGAGATCCGCGGTGTCGACGACGATGGGATGATTCTCGTGGGCGGGCGTGTGTTCGACGCGCGGGTCGAGCGTTCGTCGGGCGATGGTTCTGACGAGCGATTCGAGATGCTGGCGGGTTTTTCCGATGAGGGGGCGTTCGAGCTGAGCGGTGACGATGGGGGCGCGTGGGGAGATGCGCTGGAGGCGTTGCTGCACACCGAGTTCGTCGTGCTGTGCGTGTCGGATGGGCAGATCGTGCAGCTGTCGGGTCTGGATCGTCCGCTTGGCATGCTCGATGGGATACCGGATGGCTTGAGGCTGTTTGGTGCGCTCCGTCCGGAGGTGCTGGCGTCACATCTCGAGCCTGTCTTCACGCTGGATGGTGGGTTCGGGCACGAGGGCACGTCTTGGGAATCGCGGAGCGAGACGCGTGTGGGAGATGGGCGCCAGTTGGTGCGCGCGTATCGGTGGGAGCGATCGGGCGATGGGTCGTATGAGGGCGCCATTGATGCGTCGCTCGAGACGATTGGCACGCTGGGTGACCTCTCACCGAGGGGCACGCTGGATGCGTACGAGGGTGAGGCGTCGCTGCGGGTTGACGAGTTCGGCCTGCGTGAGCGAACGCAGATTGAGTCGATGGCGTTCCTGTGGCGCGTCGATTCGATAGAGGTCGCCTCGGGCGTGGAGTCGCGTCACGAGCTGCGTCGTCTCGAGAGTGGTGTGCCAGCGTTGCCTGAGGCGGTTCGCGCGCCGGATCGCTCGCAGACGCTCAGGATGGGCGACGAGCAATAAGTTTCCAGGGCTTGAGCCAGAGGAGCGCGCCCGAGCCGAAGATGGCTGCGCTGACGATCTCCGCTGCGCTGACGACGAGCGTGACGGAGGCGAGGACCTCGGGGTCGAGCGAGCCCGGGAGGAAACCCATCGAGGCAACGGCGCCCTCGCGTATGCCGAGCGTGCCCGCGGGGGCGACGGTGCCCGCGACGAGGAAGACGCTCGTGGCCATGACGACCTCGTCGGCGCCCATGGGGTGCCCGATGGCGCGCGAGACGAGCCAGAAGCGGAGCCCGAAGCAGAGCATGTCGAGCAGGCGCAGGAGCGTGGACTGCCAGATGGCGGTCGGGTCGCCCAGCATTGCGCCGGCGTCGAGTGTGAGGGCGCGCAGGCGGGGCCTGGTTCTGGACCATCGCATCACGACGAGCAGGGCCGTGACCGACGCGAGGACGGCGAGGGTGCTGGCGACCCACCAGAGCGCGTCGATGCGATCGAGCACGTAGCTGACAAGTGTCAGCGGGAGCGCGACGCTGAGCATCAGGATGCCGAAGGAGCCGAACCACGCGATGAGGTGCGTGTATGGCAGCTCGTCGATCTTGCGATGCACGGCGAAGCGGATGGCCATGGAGATCTTGTAGGGGAGGGGGGCGGCCATCGTGGCGGCGGCGTTGACGCGTTGTATGTGCCAGAAGGGAAGGGCGTGGAGGGGGCGTATCACGGCCCAGAACATCGCCCCGTTGAGGAAGAGCGTGATCGACGCGAGCGCGAGCACGATGGCGAGCGTGCCCCAGCCCTCGGAGAGGAGTCGCGAGAGCTGCTCGCGGTTCTCGTCGGTGGTTGCGAGCCGGATGACCCAGACGAGCATCACGATCCCGACGATGAGCGCGATGAGCTGGACCGTGCGATGGAGGGACGAGCGTGACGGTCGCTCGACGATGCTCAGCGCTGAGTGGCCTGGTGTTCGCAGGCCCTTGTGTGTGTCAGGGTGGTTTTGTTCGTCCTGGCCACTCATTGGCGCGCCATGGTAGGGCATCGTCCAGTGGAAGCGTGGTGCGCGCTAGTGAGGAACTTCCTTGACGGCGTTGCGGTTCCACGCGGGGACGCGAACGACGATGGGGCCCTCGCCCTCGATGACGCACTGGCACGCGAGACGCGAGTTGAGCTGCAGGCCAGGGGCTTCCTCGACGCGGTCCTCCTCGGCCTCGGTGGACTCACAGACGTCGTCCATGCCCTGCTCGACGTAGACGTGGCAGGTGGAGCAGGCGCACACGCCGCCGCAGGAGTGCTCGATGTTCACGCCCTTCTCGAGGGCTGCTTCCAGGAGGTGCTGTCCCTTGGCGGCGATGGTCGTGATCTCTGTCTTGTCGGGATCACCCGTGAGCCCCTCCGGGTCCTCGATGTGGAAGGTGATGGGGACCGTGCGTGGATTGGTGGGCTCTGTGGGGTGGAAGTGGCACATCTGGCGTCCGACTCCGGGAGGTGTCGATTGGGGTTATTGAGACTTGGTCTCATTCTAGGGAGTCCGTTTGGGGTTGTCTGCGTCTGGGGAGGGGTATGCGAGCCCGAAAATGACACGTGTTGGCTTCTGGGAATGCCGATGGAGGATGCATGAGAGTTTTTCTGGATGACACCGAGCTGACGACGGAGGCCCAGACACTGGGGAGCGCGCTCGAGGCCGGCAGGGTCGAGGCGGGCGAGCGTCGTCGTGTGATCGTCGAGGTGTGGGCGGATGGTGAGCGTACGAGCGACGAGGAGATCTCCTCGCCGCCGGAGTTCGCGCCCTACGCCGACGAGATCAAGATGGTGAGTGTTGATCCGCGTGCGCTCGTGACGACGACGCTGTACGACGCGTCGGACGCGATGGTTGAGGTTCGACGCATGCAGGAGGAGGCGTCGGAAGCGATCCAGCGTGGGGAGACGACGGAGTCGCTGCGCAGGGTCCAGGACGTGCTGGGTGTGTGGGAGAGCGCGCGTCGGGCGATCGATCACGGATGTGCTCTTCTGGGTGTGGCGCCGTCGGAGTTGCTCGGCGACCAGGATCGATTCGACGCGAGCGTCGATCGTCTGAAGGAGACGCTGCGATCGCTCGTGGAGGACGCGCAGCACGACGATTGGGTTGGCGTTGGCGACACGCTCGACGATGAGTTGGCGAAGCTCGCCGAGGAGTGGCAGGCTATGCTGTGTGACCTGGGCGACACGATCGGACGACGGGGGGATGAGGGCACGTGAGCACGGGAATGTCGAGAGCCAGCAAGCCAGCACGTCTGATGGAAAAGGCCAGCGAGGCGCTCCAGTCGGGGGAGTATTTCGAGTGCATCGAGCTAGCGAGCGAGGCGCTGCGCGGCGCCCACGCCGGCGGCGACTTCTCGCTGATGGCGCGCGTCCTGATGCCTCTCGAGGAGGCGCGTCGCCAGGTGCGTCTCGAGGCGATCGACTCGGGCAATCTCGTGGTCGTCGATTCGGTGGAGCAGCTCGAGGGGCTGGAGATGGCGAGCGGGTGCTACCTGTTCGAGCCGATGCTCGTCGGCGCCGATGGTCGCGCGTGGCGAGAGAGGGCGGAGCGGGAGCATGTGGCGGTGGTTGTCGTCGTTCATGAGCCCGAGACGGACTCGGGTGACTGGCCTCTGGTGATGGTCGGTCCGGTGACGGTTCGCGCCCGCGTGGCGCCGCCAGACGAGGTCACGCTGGAATGGATCGTCGCTGCCAACGAGGCGCTGGGCGATGAGGCAATCGAGATCTGCCAGGATGCGCGCGACGAGCGGGAGCAGCTCGACGAGCTGTACGCGTCCCTGCAGACCCTGCCCGACCACGATGGGCTCCACCAGGCGCTGCACGACGTGTGCGAGTCGATGATGCGCCAGCGAGCCGACGCGTCCTGAGTGACGAGGCGTCCGCCAGTCGTTAGTTCTTTCCGTTCTTGCCCTTGCCCTTACGCTGTGGCGATCGTTTCTGCGAAGGCTTGGCGCGCTGCGGTGACCGCTTCTGCGATGGCTTGGCGGCGGGCTGGCGAGAGCGCTTCGGCTGCGGCTTGGCGCGCTGCGGCGACCGCTTCTGCGACGGCTTGGCGGCGGGCTGGCGGGAGCGTTTCGGCTGCGGTTTGGCACGCTGCGGCGATCGCTTCTGCGATGGCTTGGCGGCGGGTTGTCGCGAACGCTTGGGCTGCGGGTTCGCCTTTCGATCGGGCGACCTGCGTTGGTTGGGTTTCGCGCGAGGCGGCGTTGATCGACGCTGATCGGGCGTTGCCTTCGGACGCGGCTTGCGCTGGGTCGGCTTCGCCTTTCGGTCTGGCGATCTGCGTTGGTTCGGGTTCGCGCGAGGCGGCGTGGAGCGACGTTGATCGGGCGTCGCCTTCGGACGCGGCTTGCGTTGGGTCGGCCTTGCCTTGCGGTCGGGCGTGCGCTCGTTGCCACGCTGTACTCTGCGTGGGGGGGTCGAGCGCCGATCGTCCGGCGATGCCTGCTTGGGCTTGGCCGATTGTGGCGGTGGTGTGGACCTTCTGTCGGGCACACGCTGCTTGGGGGCGCTATTTGCGCGGCGCTGGCGGCGCTCGTTGGAGGGGCTGACGTCTACTGGTCGTCTCCGGTTTGACGTATTGGGTGTGCCCGTCGTGCGTCGGGGAGGACGCTGCTGCGGGCGTGCTTGCTCGTCGGGGCGAGTTCTGCGGTCGTTGGACACGCCCCGTCGACGACGCGTGTCGTTCTCGGCGAGCCTGCGCTGCCCGGTGCGCGCGCTGGGGTTCACGCGCCGTGGACGATCGGGGACCACATTCTCGGGTCGCGTGCTTCGATGGTCGCCTCGGTCGGGTCGCGTGCGTCGATCGTTTTCTCGGTTGGGTCGCACGCGTGGGCCGTTGAGAGGGCGGTTGTTCCTGTCGCGGTCGACCGCGTAGCGGGCGTCCTCGTCGAGGCGGTTGCGTTCACGCCAGCGTCGGTCGGTCCTGTGGATGTCCGGGTTGTAGGCGGATCGCCTGTCTCTGAGCACATGCGAGGGGTTGCGATAGCGGTTCCCTCTGTAGCGCTCGTGGTAGCGGTGGCGGTGGCGATCTCTCCATGCGTGGTGCCACACGGGGAGGTGGCTGTACCTGTAGCGCTGGCGGTACCTGCGCTGGTAATCGTAGAGAGTGATGCGCCAGTACACGCGATCGGAGCAGTAGCTGTCGTACCAGAACCAGTCCCAGCCGATGCGGCTCGAGTAGACGTGCCATGAGAGATTGATGTTGGGTGTGTAGCGCCGTCGGCACCACGAGTGGGTGCAGTCGTCATAGCCGCACCAGTACGACCACGAGTAGCATGAGTAGGGCGAGCAGTTGGAGTGATCGACGTGGTACGAGATCGAGCCGTCGTGCTCCTCGTACTCGTCGTAGTCGTCATACTCGTCGTCGTGATAGTCCTGCTCGTAGCAGTACTCGCACTCGTAGTCGTCGCAGCCGTCGGGGTAGCGGTAGCGGTGCGAGTGGTAGTAGCCCGAGTGCCAGGTGCCGGTGCGGTAGTACGTGCGTGTGCGCGTGCGTGGGTGGTGGTGGTGATTGTTGTACTGGGCGTTGCGCGCGTTCTGGTCTCCGACGAAGCCGCCGGCGATGGCGCCGACGATGGCGCCGGTGGCTGCGCCGCGTCCCGCCTCGCCCGTGAGGGAGCCCAGGACGAGCCCGCCCAGCGAGCCGACGGCGGCACCGGAGACGGCGCCCTGTCCGGCGTTGTTGCAGCCTGCTGGTATAGTGCCCGCCATGAGCAGGGCGACCAGCATCGTCAGGATCCTCGTGGCGCGACGTCGTGGCGGAAGTTCGCGTCGGGTGAGAGCGGATCGGTGGAGCATTGGTCGCCTCCTCTTGGATGTCGCGGGCGGGAGGACCCCGCCTGCAAGTAAGTACTCCCTAGCTTATACTTCCGGACGGTCGGAGTGATGCGGTTTTTCGGAAAAAAAAGTAGGAATCTCGAGGCGTCCGAGAAGGCGCGGCGATACCACGAGAGCTGGCTGAATAAGGCTCTGCAGCGTGATGGGGCCTTGCTTCGGGTCCCCAGGCGTCGGGTGGATCGTGGCGGGTTTGGTGCGATGATGCGTCATCCGGCGGGTCGATTCTGGGCGGAGCAGTGGTGGCTGGACGCTATCGAGCGTGCGGACGTTGTGGTCGATCGATAGGGGTGGCCGGCGAGCCACGTGAGGACGGTTGAGCATGGAGCCAGGCGAGAGCGCGCCGGAGCGGGCGCAGACAGAGCAGACGACATCCATCCGGAGGGGATGGTTCGTCAAGATCGTGGTCATAGGCGTCGTGCTGTTCGCGATCGGGCTGTGGGGCCTATATGACGCGACGATCGTGTATCCGGCGCGTGGTGCGCGTCACGCTGAGTTCGCCGAGTTCCAGTATCTGGCGGCGTCGAGCGATGCCGCGCAGCTGCTGCGCGCGGATGTCCGCGAGCCGATGGAGGAGTTCGCGCGACTCGTGGCGGAGGAGCCGCGTCTGCAGTCGGAGCTGAGCACGCTCGATCCCGACTCGCGGGCGTACAAGAGCACGAACGCGGAGCTGGCGCGCTTCACGTGGCTGCGCTCGCTGCGGATGATCGGGCGGCTCGATGTGAGCAACACGACGTTCGAGGATCCCAGGCTGCGCCTGAGCGAGCTGACGACCCAGTGGCAATCGGGGGATACGCCCAAGCCGCTCAAGGCGTACGACATCCCGATGCAGTGGTTGTTCTGCGTGTTTGGCATCGCGGGCGCGCTGTGGGTTGCGCTGACGCTCGTGCGCACCGCGTCGAAGACGTTCCGTTATGACGCGGAGGCGATGCGCCTGTCGCTTCCCGGAGGCGCGTCGTTCACGCCCGAGGACATCGGCGAGCTCGACAAGCGTCAGTGGCACAAGTTCTTCGTTCGCGTCAATCTCAAGGATGGCGCGTCGCACAGGCTGGACCTGCTGCGGTACGAGGGGCTCGAGGAGTGGATCCTCGAGATGGAGAAGCGCACAGAGGGATACGAGCCCGAGACGAGCGACGACTCAGGCGGGTCTTCGGAGACGGAGGACGCCACGTCCGAGAGCGCTGAAACCCACGCGTGATCGATCCGACAAAGCGTGTGCGTGATGGCACGTCGGAAGGAGGCGGCGCGTGGGAACGATGCTGCTGATCGTTGTGACGCTGGCGCTGTTCTTTGTGTGGGTTGTGTCGTGCGCGCTGACGCTGCTGAGTTTCTCGGGTGTGTGGCTGACTATCGCCGGCGCGCTGAGCGTGCAGCTCGTGTGGCCCGAGACGTACTCGTGGTGGACGATCGCGGCTGTGATCGCTGTCTGCGCGATGGGGGAGCTCTTCGAGATTTTCGGGTCGGCGGCGGGGGCGCGACGCTCGGGGGGCACGCGGACCGCGGCGATCGGGTCGGTGATCGGCGGGATTGGCGGCGCCATCGCGGGAACGGTCTTTATTCCCATCCCGGTGGTGGGCACGATCCTGGGGGCCATAGTGGGGGCGGGCGCAATGGCGATGCTCGGGCAGCGCGCAAGCAGCCCCGACTCGTGGGCGGACTCGGCGCGCGTGGGGCGTGCGGCGGCCAAGGCGAGGTTCCTGGCGCTGCTGGTCAAGGGGTTGATCTGTCTGGCCAGCGGGGTCGTGCTACTCGGTGGCCTGTGGCTGTGAGCTCAGCCGGCGGCCTTGTCGTGACGCGGCGCCTCGTCGTCGTGTGCCTCATCGCGCAGCGGGCTCGACTCCCACGTGATGAGACCAGGGATGAATGGAGTCGCGAGCCGGTCGTCGTTCGGGAGCACCCTGATGGCGAAGCCCTGGTGCCCGGACGACTCGGCGAGCAGCGAGCCCGTGAAGCGGTGCGTGCCGTCGTCGTTTGTTGAGTCGAATTCAAGCGACGTGATAGAAGTGTCGTGCAGGTCGCCCGCGCTGGAGACGGTGCCGTGGAGCGCCTGGACTGCGATCTCTTCTGGCGTGAGCGAGCCGAGGTGGACGTCGGCGGTGATGGGTATCGCGGCGTGCATGGGCACACTGGGACCGATGGGGGACTCGACGGACGTGACGCTGATCTCGTGCCAGTGCTGTCGATAGTGGTGGATGTGCTGAGAGAGCTTTCGTGCGGGCTCGGCGCCGTTGGATCGCAGGCGTTGCCCGTGTCGCGAGGCGGGGAGGTAGTACTCGGTCGTGTACTGCGTGACCATGCGGTTGGTGTTGAATCGGGGTGACGCGTGGGCGACGCACTCCTTCATGCGCGCGATCCAGCGTCGCGGGAGGCCGGAGGGATCGCGCTCGTAGAACTCGGGGATGATGCGTCGCTCGAGCAGGTCGTAGAGGGCGCGGCTCTCGATGGTGTCCTCGAGGTCGTGGTCGTCGTACTGCTCGCCGTGCCCGATGGCGTAGCCGGATTGTCGTGTGTAGCCCTCGTCCCACCATCCGTCGAGGATCGAGACGTTGATGACGCCATTGAGGGCGGCCTTCATGCCCGACGTGCCCGACGCCTCCTTGCCCCTGCGTGGCGTGTTGAGCCAGACGTCGCACCCGCGCACGAGCCGGCGTGCGATGTCGATGTCGTAGTCCTCGAGGAAGACGATGGTGGTGAGCTCGTCGTGCTGCTCTGCGACCTTGACGAGCTGGCGGATCATCTCCTTGCCTGGGCCGTCGGCAGGGTGCGCCTTTCCGGCGACGAGGATCTGCACAGGCCTGTCGGTGTCGGAGAGCAGCTTCTTGAGACGATCGAGGTCGTGCGTGAGGAGCGTGGCGCGCTTGTAGGTCGCGAAGCGTCGCGCGAAGCCGATGGTGAAGGCGTCGGGAGAGAGCGTCGCGGTGGCGCGCTCGATCTCCTCGTGGCCCGCGCCTCGGCGCAGGAGTTGCGAGCGCAGGCGGGAGCGCACCCAGGAGATGAGCTTTGCGCGCTGATCGCAGTGGACCCGCCAGAGCTCCTCGTCGGGGATGTTCGAGGTCGATTCCCAGATGTCGGGATTGTCGATGCTGGAGTGCCACTGCGAGGGCAGGTATCGATCGAGGAGTCGCGCCAGCTCGGGGGAGAGCCAGGTGCGCAGGTGGACGCCGTTGGTGATGTGCCCGATGGGGGCCTCCTGGTGGGGCACGTCGGGCCAGATGGGCGCCCACATCTGTCGCGAGACGCGTCCGTGGAGCTTTGAGACGGCGTTGGCGCGGGCGCTGGTGCGCAGCGCCAGGATGGCCATCGAGAAGAACTCCTCGCGATCGAAGACGTTCTCACGCCCGAGCGCAAGCAGCCCCTCGCTGTTGAGTCCAAGGCGCTCGAGCTCATGGCCCAGGTACTGCTGCACCATGGCCGGTGAGAATCGGTCGATGCCCGCGGGCACTGGCGTGTGTGTCGTGAAGACGTGCTGTGACGCGCACGCGACTCGTGCCTCGTCGAAGCTCAGTGCGTGCGAGGCGCGCAGGTTCGCGATGCGCTCGAGCGCGAGGAACGCCGAGTGGCCCTCGTTCATGTGGAAGACGGTGGGCTCGATCCCGAGCGTCTCGAGTGCGCGCACGCCCCCGATGCCGAGGATCATCTCCTGCTCTATGCGTGTGGTGACGTCCCCGCCGTAGAGGTTCCGGGTGATATTGCGATCGTGGGCGGAGTTCGGCGCGACGTTCGTGTCGAGCAGATAGAGGGGGATCCGCCCGACCTGAGCGATCCAGATGCCGGCGTGGACCACGCGCCCGGGGAACTCGACGCTGACGGTGACATGGCGCCCGTCGTCGTCGAGCACACGCCTGATAGGCTGGTTGGCGAAGTTGAGGTCGTCGTACCGCTCCTGCTGCCACGCATCGGCGTTGAGGTACTGGTGGAAGTAGCCGTCGCGATACAGCAGCCCGACGCCGACCAGCGGGAGGCACAGCTCAGAGGCCGCCTTGAGGTGGTCGCCGGCGAGGATGCCGAGCCCACCCGAGTAGATCTGGAAGCACTCGGCGAGCCCGAACTCGGCGCAGAAGTAGGCGACGAGTGTGCTGTCGTCTTGTGTCTGCTCGTCGGGGGAGTGGGTTGTCGATGGCGCGCGCATGCCCGACCAGAACGGCGCGTCGAGATGGGCCTTCATCCTGGCGTGCTGCTCTTTGAGTGAGAGGATGTACGACGCGTCGTTGGCGAAGGTGTTGAGAACGGATTGATCGATCTGGCCCAGCGTGCGCACAGGATTGTGCTGTGTCTGGTCCCAGAGGTCGCGATCGAGTCGTTTGAAGAGCGAAGCGACCTCGGGGTTCCACGTCCACCAGAAGTTGCGCGCCAGATCCAGGAGCGGGGCCAGTGGCTCCGGGAGTGAGGGGATCACTCTGAACGAGCGGATGGTCGTCTGTTCGGCTGGGATCACGTCTCGACTCTCCGTGGTGATGGTACCGGGTCTGCGTGTGATATCGGACGAGTTTCCTTCGGGGCTTACGTCGAGTCGTCTGTTTTTCGCCGCCTCAGCGAGTCCGTGAGCCAGCGGAGTTCCTCCTGGGAGAAGAGACGTGCCAGGAGGACGAAGATGGTCCCGCCCACCAGCACTCCCGCGATCAGGCGGAGCAGAACGCTCGCGGACGCCATCCCCTCCGGGGACCTGAACCCCAGCCCCGAGACGAGGAGCACGAGCCCCATGACGACGCTGGACGTCAGCGTGATGAGGGCCGCTCGTTTGCCCTCTCGACCCAGCGCGAGCTTCTGAGTGCGACGGAGTACCACCCAGAGCACGACGACCTGGACCAGTGACGAGAGCGACGTTGCCAGCGCGAGGCCCGACTCGCGGAGGGGAACGATCAGCGCCAGGTCGAGCACCACATTGACAGCGACGGCGAGCATCGCGATGCGCATGGGTGTTCTGGTCTGGCCCAGCGCGTAGAAGGCGCGGGTGAGCGTGTGCGACGTGGTCGCCGCCCAGATCGCGGGCGAGTAGGCGAGCAGCACGTCGGAGACCCGGCGTGCGTCGGTGGTGTCGAAGGAGCCCCCGCGGAAGAGTGCCGTGACGAGATCGGATCGGACAGCGATGATGCCGATGCTCGCGGGCACGCCGATGAAGAGCGTCAGGCGCACGCCTCTGCGCAGTGTCTGGGTGAATCGTTCTGAGTCGGTGGCGTGTCGCGCGAGCGTCGGGAAGACCGCGGTGGCCAGCGCGATGCCGAAGACCCCGAGGGGGAACTGGTAGAGGCGCTGGGCGTAGAAGAGCACGGCGTTGGCGTCGGCGTCGAGTGGGTAGTCGTGCGTGCCCACCAGCGGGAGCGATATCTCGGGACCGACGAGCACGGGCCAGCCGGCGAGCAGCCCGTCGAAGAGCGTGTTGAGCTGGAGCGTGCCCAGCCCGATGATCACGGGCATCATCTTGTGCGCGATCGATCGGAGATGCTGGCGGGTGCCCGAGGTGTTCCACGTCCACCCGCCCACGGAGCGGAGCGCGAGGTACGACCAGGTTGTCTGGATGCATCCGGCGACGAGCACGCAGAACGCGACCGTGTAGATCGCGGTCTCGTGGCTTGTGTTGAAGATGGTGATCGCGCCGACGGCGCCCGCGATGATGCAGAGGTTCAGGATGATAGGCGACGCGGCGGTTGGCGCGAAGACGCTGTGGCACTGGAGCATGCCCCCGAGCGCGGCTGTAAGGCAGATGAGCATCGCGAAGGGCAGCATGATCATCGTGAGCTGGAGGGTGAGCGTGCCGTGCGTGCCCAGCGGCGTGAGCGTCAGTAGCATGAAGACAACGATCTCGAGCGCGACGCACGCGATGGCGAGGATGGTGATGAGTGTGAGGATGGTGGCACTGGCAAGGCGTCGCGCCCGCTCGGGATCACTCTGGAGGACCTGGGTGTACTCGGGGATGAGTGCCGCGGCCAGCGCGCCCTCGCCGAAGAGACGACGGAAGAGGTTGGGGATCAGGAACGCCAGCGCGAACGACGACCAGATCGGTCCGGCACCGAAGTAGCGTGCGCACAGCGCGTCGCGCACGAGACCTGCGATGCGTGAGATGAGCGTGAGCCCGGAGATGAGCATCGTGGCGCCCACGAACGACTGATCTGTGGTTTCGGGCTGGCTGTGGCGTGACACGGCTGGGGATTATCGTCGCAGGAGGAGGGCGCGGATGACAACGGCGCCGATGACGCCGCTGGCGTTGGCGAGCAGGTCACCCATGGAGACATGGCGGTTGATGCCTGGGATGCCCTGGGTCAACTCGTCGAGGACGGCGTAGCACAGCCCGATCGTCAGCAGGAGCGGGAGCGACTCGCGTGATGGCGTGACGAGCCTCGTGAGCGCCAGGAGTGTGGTCCACAGAAAGAAGGCGACGAAATGAACCACCTTGTCCGACTGCGGGGGCGCATCGACGAGGATGGGCTGCGGCCAGTGCGTGGCGCCGGCGAGCGCGAGCGCGTAGAGGATGAATGCGATGATCCAGAGTGGTCGCGCTGATCGTCGAGGGGGTGTGTGCGCCTCAGGCATAGGTCGAGGCGGATGGACCCGGCGATGGGGTCTTGACCTCGATCGTCGGCGCGTCTTGTGGTTGGGTTGACGAGTCGATCGTGTGCCAGAGATCGATCAGCGTCGACGCGAGCGAGTCGTAGTCGCGGGCGCCCGCCAGGTCTGGGGCGTACTCGTAGATGCTCTGCCCGAAGCTCGCTGCCTCGGCGAGCTTGATGTGTCGTCGGATGGGTGGGTGCAGCACGCGTGCGTCGCTCCAGGGCACCTGCTGGTCGCGTGACTGCTCGAAGAAGGCCTCGATGTCGGCGATAACCTCCTTGGCGAGGTTCGTTTGGCGATCGTGCATGCAGAGCGTCACACCGAGCACGCGGAGCGCGGGGTTGCTCGAGCCGGCGAGCATGGTGACGGTCTCGAGCAGCTTCGAGACGCCCTGGAGCGCGAGGAACTGCGCCTGCATCGGGATGAGGATCTCGTGCGAGGCGTTGAGCGCGTTGAGCGTGAGAAGACCCAGAGAGGGCGGGCAATCGATGAGCGTGACCTGGGGGCGCTCCGGCAGATTGTCGAAGGCCTGCCTGAGGCGGGCGTACCGCTGCGGGGCGTCGGCGAGCTCGAGCTCGGCGGCGGCGAGATCGACCTCGGAGGGAAGCAGGTCGAGATTCTCACGCGAGTGGATGAGCGCGCTGTTGACGTCGGATGGGTCGAGGAGGGTGTCGTAGATGCTGGTCTCGAGCGAGGCGGGATCGGTGCCCAGGTGCAGCGAGGTGTGCGCCTGCGGGTCGAGATCGACAAGGAGGGTGCGAACGCCCCTGCGCGCCAGCGCGTGCGCTAGGTTGACGGCGGTGGTGGTTTTGCCCACGCCGCCCTTCTGATTCATGAGGGCGACGACGCGTGGTTGAACGCTGGGTGTGTGTGTCGTGTCCATCGACGTTCCTGCCCGGCTCCGCCGGTGATACCCCGACTATCGGGGACAGGATAGACGGTATCGACATTCACTCGTGTGAGCAAGAATCGTGGCCTGGGGGCTGTGAGGGCGCACAATCGCTCCGTCGTGAGCGTGTGTCACGTTTCCAGAGGTGTGGCTTTTCACTGACGCGGGTAGACAGGTCTGACTGACGAGCGTGGGTGCTTAGCAGTCGGGTTCCTCTCCGCAGATCATTGGATTCCTGGTGAGCACCATGCATATCTGCCAGATTACATGCTCTTCACATGTTGAAATCGGGGCATTCAATGCGGGCAGGCTTGCATACCGCGCGATTACCTCCTCCGGATAGACACTCTCGGGCTGGGTGGGTGCTTGTGGGGCTGAGGCTACAGCGAATAGATACAGTGCGATCATCTCTCTCTCTCCTCTCTGGGGTCGCTGGGCGACGATTACCCCACAGAGTGCTATGGAATTCAGTAAAATCAAAAGTCAATCCATGAAATGATAAAAACACCACGGAAAGTCATCATTCACTGCAATTATCAGAACACAAATATCCGGAGTCCGATATGATGAGTAGGTTGCTTGTGGGGCAAGCATCCGACGGCTCATGACGGAGGCTCATCGCATGATCAGGACTCGTCAGTTGGAGTATCCGATCACGACGCAGAACGCGTCGGCGCCGCGTTCGATCCCGTTTCCCGGTTCGAATCTTGTCTATGAGGGATTGGTCGACGCCGAGGCGCCGATACCGATTTACCTGTACTCCGTCGTGCCGGGTGTGCGGAACCTGACGCTGCTGCACGTGCTCGGCCTGTGGGGGGCCGATCGAGCGACGACGGACACGGTTCTCGCGACGGTTCGGCACGCGCAGGCGTTCCTGCACGACATCGGCGTCGCACCGGTGGTGCTCGTGATCGATCAGGATGAGGCCGACATCGGGCCGTGCGTGCTGTTCGCGAACAACTCCGGCTCGGAGTCGCTGGATCTGTGGATGCAGGGGCACGAGCCCTCTGCGGAGGTCAGGCTGTCCCTCTGCCATCAGATCGCGCGAACGGTAGAGCAACTCCACGCGGCGCGCATCGCGAATCTGCCGCTGTCCACGCGAGTGATGACGCTTGAGCGCGACAACACGGTGTCGCTGTATCCGATCGGGAATCTCTTTGATACGACCCGGGGCAATGTGGAGAGTGTGCCTGACTATTCCTTCGAGGACGCGTGCGGGGATGATCTCGAGCGTCTGCACAGGGTTTTTCTGGAGGTGCTCGATCTGCGCTCGAACGAGGACTGCGAGCATCGTGTGCTCAGGCGTGTGCTCGAGCGACTGGCCACACGCAGCGAGGCGGGTGGATACCAGACGGTGGCGGAGCTCGCACGGGATCTGGGTCGAGTGCGTGCGAATGAGCCAATCAATTGGATCCACTCGAGCGTGGTGGATCGAGCGATGGTTCGTCTATCGAAGAAGAAGCTGGCAGTTGCACTGGGGATCCTGGTCCTGGCGACATCAACAACGCTCGCTTTTTCAGTTCGTCAGCAAAATCATCTCTCGCAGCAGAATAAGGATCTACTGGAAGATGATCGCGAGGCAGATATACAAGAGGCGTACGAGCTTCTGCGTAGCGTTGAAGCGAGTGCCGAGCGTTACTATTCAGAGGGAGATATCTCTCGATCGCTCCACCTCCTTGATCTTCTGCAGCAGCAGCATCTGAATCTACGCCATTATGAGCCCGAGTTCGCGAGAGATGCCGCGAAGATTGTGGCACTGGGGCGGCTTCGGATTCTCCGCGATCCAGCTCAGAGCGACATGCAGTTCGCTCGTGCGCTTCGCGATGAGACCATCCTTGATGTAAGAGAAGCTGATCTTTGGGAGTGGTTTCTCGATGAGGCCGGCGACTACAGGGAAGTTCTCGTCGAGGCATCAGAAGAGATCTGATCTTGTTCGCGATGCTGTAGACGGGCGGTGTGTGTGGCAGGCCTTCGGTTCGTCACGCGTTCGCGTCGCTGGTGTCGGGGAAGTCGAGTGTGCGAAGGGCTTCTCCTGATCGCGTGCACACGATCGTGCCGTCGGGGCACAGGAGCTCGGCTCCCTTCGAGCAGAACCCGATCTCCCACGCGACGTCTGGAAGAAGAACCCTGTCGATCACCTGACCGGTCTCCACATCCAGCCGCGCGAGCGTGCGTGGGCCGCCTCCGCCGGACTTCGACTCCAGGGCCAGAAACACGTTTTCTTGTTCGTCGTAGCTACCACCGAATGTGCTGACCGGATCGGTCCACTCGTGGCGCCAGATCTCCTCGCCGGACGCGGTATCAACGCACCAGCGCATACGAATCCATGGCGTGTTGTCGTTGGGCTCGAAGGCCCGTAGCCCATTGATGCATACCAGGCCTGGCGCGAATCCACACCCGAAGATGTCATCGCGTTTCAGTTTCGCGATGGTCTGACCGCCATCTAGGCGGATGATCCGTTGTCCCTGCCCACCCAGCACGACCGCATCACCAAAGGGGCTGATGGCCATCTCGCGGATGCCGCGCAGCTTCTCGAGCGTCTCGCCGCTGGTCATGTCAATGATGCGTCCCGACCCCTCGTCGAACCCCAGATAGGCGTGCTTTCCATCGGGTGCGATCGATGCGTGCCCCAGCCGCTTGAGCTCCCGATGGATCCACACAGCCTCGCCGGTCTCGGCGTCGTAGCACCCGGTCCCCTTTGCCCCGTATTGTCCCGCCACGACGAAGCGTCCATCGGGTGTGATCGCGAGATTATCCGAGCTGCCGTCCAGCGGCGTGTCGAACTCGGAGATCTGCTCCTCCTGCGCGATGTCCCAGACCGCGACACGAGTCTCGTAGGCGCCCACCGCGACGCGCGTGCCGGCTCTGGTTGTCGCGATGTGGCGGATGCGTCGCATGGTGCCACACAGGATACCGAGGGTGAACCAATGTCAACCAATCGGGTGACAGCGCACCAGTTGATTTTTTCGGGGCAGCTCGATCCGCAGGCACCGCATCGATACGGGCTCGAGCATGGTCCTGTATCGTTTTGCAATATGATCGGCCATGTTGTGCGAGTCGATCACGAGGCGCCCGCGACATGCATCAGAACATCGGCCTTGTGTCTCTTGTTGTTGCTGACTACGACGAAGCGATCGAGTTCTTCGTTGGGACGCTCGGCTTTGATCTGATCGAGGACACACCGGTTCCAGAGCAATCGAAGCGATGGGTCGTCGTCTCCCCACCAGGCACAACGGGGGCACGAATTCTCCTGGCGAGAGCCTCGACAGACGAGCAGGAATCGCGAGTTGGGAACCAGACAGGCGGGCGTGTCTCGTTCTTCTTGTGTACGGATGATTTTCAGCGTGACTACGCCCGGCTTCGAGCCTCCGGGGTGGAGTTCGTGCGAGAGCCGGTGGATGCCCCGTATGGCACCGTGGCGGTGTTCAAGGACCTCTACGGCAATCTCTGGGATCTGCTCCAGCCTGGCGATGCGAATCGGAGCGTCTAAGCGGGGCTCGTTCCCTTTGGATCAATCGAAGCGGTTTCCACCATCAGCACAACCGTCTTGCTGGGCGCCAGTGGGCGATGCATCATGCCCTTGGGCACGACATACCCCTCGTGCTCATCAAGCCTGACGGTGCTCCCGCCCTCCACCTCGATCTCCAGGCATCCCGACAGCACGAAGAAGAACTCATCGTCGTCCTCGTGCTTGTGCCAGTGGTACTCGCCATGCAGGACTCCTAGGCGAACAACAGACTCGTTCACCTTGCACAGTGTCTGGTTGTACCAGTCCTCCGTGCACTCGCTGACGAGCCTGGGAACATCGATCACCTCGCAGGAGCCGTGAAGGATGTTCATGTGCTGGACATAGTTGTACTCGGCTTCATTGCTCATGCTTGCTCTCTTTCGTGGGGCGTTGGATCGGCTCTGCTCCCGGTGTCGATCTCGCAGCAGAAGACGCGGTAGCCATAGTCCATCGCGTCCTGTGAGAGTAGGTGGGCGTGACGCTCGCCCCATTGACCGCTCGATATGTCGGCGCGGAGCCTCTCGAGGCCAGCCTGCGCATCGATTCGCGCGAAGCTGGAGATGGCGCCCCGCACCTGGGCGTCGAGATAGCATTCGGGCCTGCGCCAGTACGCGCACAGAAAGCCGTCGGTGCAGTCGTGCGGGATAAGAACCGGTGACATGCGCACGGGCCCGATGATGCGCTCCAGTGTCGCGACAAGCGTGGCTGAGTCTGGGAAGATAGCGTGATCGTGCGCACCGATCTCGGGGAAGTACTCCTGTGTCAGCCAGAACCGTGTGGCGCCGGGAACCCAGGTCAGGAGGACGACACGCTGGCGAGCGACGCGCGCCATCTCCCTGTAGCCGCGCTCGGGATCGGACCAATGGTGGGTGGTGAGAATCGCCATCGACGCGTCGACGGCGTTCGTCTCGAGTGGCAACGCCTCCGCTGATCCCTGCAGGCATGGCGCGGCACCTTGCGGGCGCTGGCGTATCATCACCTCGGAGGGCTCAACCGCGACAACGTCCCGATCGCTCGGCTCGTACGAGCCCGTTCCGGCGCCGACATTCACCACGCTGGTGGCGTCTCCGAGCGCAGTGTCGATGGCCGAGGCGATCCTGTGATCCGGGCGACGATGCCTCGAGTAACCTGTTCCGATGCTGTTGTACAGAGTCATGTGATGCAGCTCAGCTCCCGAAAGGAATAGCAGCAATGACCACAGCGAGATCCGTGGTGGCAGCCTGGGTCGAAGCGTTCAACCGCGCAGACGCTGATGCTGTCGCATCATTCTACACAGAGAACGCCACCAACCATCAGATGCCGAATGAGCCGATAGTTGGGCGTGAATCGATCCGAGAGATGTTTTCCTCTGAGTTCGAAAGGGCCGACATGCACTGCACGATCGAGAGCCTGTTCGAGGACGGCGAATGGGCGATCCTGGAGTGGAGCGACCCACGCGGGCTGCGCGGGTGCGGTTTCTTCCATGTTGTCGAAGGAATGATCACGTGTCAGCGCGGCTACTGGGACAGACTCTCGTTCTTGCGCGCGTACGGATTGCCCTTGCCCACCGAGTAGACCACATCACACGGAGAGAAGCGGGATTCAGAATTGCCGCTCGAACGTCGTCCCGTTGAACTTGAAGACTCCCTCCCCGCCGAGCCAGAGATCGCCGTCTTTGTCGGTGTAGATGGCCATGACCTGCTTCGTGTGGAGGCCGTCCTTTTCGGTGAACTGTCGCAACGACGTGCCATCGAAGCGCCATGCCCCCTGTTCGACAGTCCCGAACCAGATGTTGCCATCCCTGTCCTCGCCGATGGAGAACACACGATGCAGTGAGGGCTCGCCGGAGGGGGCGTCCCCGGGCAGGGGTGTAGTTGTCTGGCTGCCGCTGCGTCCATCTCTCCTGCCGACACCCTGGGCCTGCGTGAAGTTCGTGGTCTCATCGCCCTCTCGCATGATGACACCGATGCCGTTGTTGCCGATCCAGAGGCGTCCTTTGCTGTCTTCGAACACGCAGCGGACGTGGAGGTACCCGGTGTCGTCGGTCAGTCCGAGAGACTCATTATCGATGATGGCAAACTCTTCGCCGTCGAATCCGATCACGGCGTTGTACGTCGCGATCCAGATACGGTCGTTGTTGTTCTGGTCGATTCCGGTCACGGAGTAGGCGTTCTGCTTCGCTTGAGAGGCCTCGACGGGGAACACGTGATAGCGGAACGTCGTCCCGTCATACCGGTAGACGCCCGGCATGGCCTCTCGCTGGGTGAAGCCGATGCCGTTATCGCCCTTGAACCACAGGTCGTCGGGCCCGAGCTGCCAGCGCGTCTTCGACGCGTAATCGCGGTCGTCGTAGACCGAGATGGCCCCGCGGTCGTAGCGGCTGGTTCCAAACCCCGTCTCGAACCAGATCGTGGCGTGTTGGTCTTCGAGGATGGTCCGGACCTGGTTGTGGGGCAGGCCCTCTCGCTGTGTGTACAACGTCAGATCGTGCCCGTCGTATCTATACACACCGCCGCTCCACGTGCCGAACCAATAGTGCCCATTAGAGTCCTGGAGAATGGAGCGGACGACAGCATTCGGGTTGAGCTGCTGCGCGCCAGCTGGCTGGAGAAGTCCTAAGCAAATCGCTACAGCGATGCTGGCGATACCGGTAGTGGGTGTTGAATTCATGGACGTATGTACACAGCCCACAGGCTCATGTTGCAGTCGTCGCTTACAGGCTTACCGTGTTGTCGTCATTGGAATCGTTGTCATGTTGAGTTGTGATGATGTCCTGAGGATGTTCGATAGATAGCACCGCAACTCTGCCGCGGCCGGCGATCTTGACAGATACTTGTGAGCCGGTACGCAGTGTATCGAGCAACCGTTTTTCGCATGGGAATTGGATCCTCACGCCGTCAACTTCGGTTTCGACCAGTCGATATTTTAAAATACGTTCCATAATAATATAGAAAAATATCGCGCCCCTCACCAGCCTGTCATAAAGATTGTACGTCGTTAGATTGGTGAGTGGTATCGTGGGGCGTGTGCTAAGTATTTTTTTATATATCCTGTACTGAATAATAAAATATATCAAAGAAACAATGAACAATGGAATCAATGCCGCGACAACTACTAGAGTGCTAAATAATAGTATGGACCACGCGTGGTTTGTGTATAGTGCCATGGCCACCAACGATATGCCCAGAGTGGCTATCACAGCGAATATGACAAAAGACAGCACGACCGACAACTCGCGGCCCACGTACATGGAGAATGACCTGCGATGACCAATTGGTATCAACGCATCATTCCCCGTCAGTGGGCCATTTTTTCCGAGTTCACTCAAAACTGATATATCGTCCTGCTAAAGAATGTTGTGAGGGGAGGATCGTGCTTCGCGCCTCGTATCGAATCGAACAGGTTGCGCTCCCATATTTCAAAATCTACTCCGAGCGCAGAAACACCAAGTGCCGCTGATGCATGGAGCAGCGCATACCCGCGCCCGCCAACGAGCCACACAATCTCTCCCGTGGGCCCCAGCAAGATAAAGCAGGATTTTAGTTGCACGCCGGCTCGTACGCCTATGTTAACCTCGGCATAGCCGGACACGCCCGGTATCCACGAGGGCACGGATCCTATGATGGACGTGTGCACGGCCATACTGGTTCCCATTTCAATGCACCACGTTTGAATCGTAGTGTCGAGTTCACCGGCACATGGAATTGTGAATGATCCATCTCCGCCAGTTGAAATTCGCGGCCCAATACCGGTTGCCCAGCCAACGCCAAAACCAGCAACATCGATCCTGAGTCCCAGCCCGAACCCAGCCTCAAAATGCACGTCCACGCGAATCCTCAGCTCAGTGGCAGGGTTGCCATCTGAATCGCAGCATGGTGCCGTTTCAAACTCGAGTTCCGCCGAAGCCGAGCCGCCGAGAGGCACGGGAGGGAGCATGTATCCCTCGAGACGCGCGGCTGCCTGGAATTTGAATAAGCCCATTGGGTCGATGTATGTTGCGGGATTCGCACCGCCATACAAATACTGATTCGCACCATCCACGTATCCAGCCGGATCGCGCTGGAGCCAGCGTTTTCGTTCGGGGAGGTACGTCCTGTATCTGACGTAATAGGTCTCCTCGTCGGGGTTGAAGAGGTACCCGGCGTACCCCGCCGCGTTCTCGGGCGAGCCGTTGTAGGAGTCGTTGGCGTCCGAGATCACGCCAAACGCGAGCGCACTGGTGGCGCCCGGGGTGTCCCAGACGGTCGCGTCGTTGGAATCTACGTCGCCGTCGCGATCGAGATCGGCCTCGGAGCGATAGTTCGATTGCCCGATGAGGTTGTTCGTCGTGATGTTGGTGATGATCGAACGATCCGTCGAGTCGGCATCACCGTCGCCATCGACGTCGTTGCCCCACGAGTGCCTTGCCTCGCCGTAGGGCGTGTAGCGCACCCGCTCGTGGACCACGCCCGCGTCGTCGAGCAGCGCCAGCGTGGAGAACTGCGCGTCCGTGGCGTGGAACCACTCGTATTCCCAGACATCGTCGTTGTCGACGTCCATGCGTCTCATGATAGCATCGTCGATGCCCCGATTCCCCCAGACGAGTTGGGTCTTCATGTCCAGCTCGATGTGGTCGAGGCCCTCGGGGTCCTCCGGGTCCAGGAACCACGTCGAGATGCGCTCTTCGAGGAGACGCCAGTCCGCGTCGTAGTAGAGGTGGCGCGTCTGGTTGAGTCCCGAGCCGGGCGCCTCGCCGTTGGGGTCGTCGCGCTCGATGACGGTCCTGAGATTGAGACCGTTGTACTCATAGACCGCGATCTCGGTTGTGCCCTGGTTGACGCGCACCACACGGTTCCAGGCGTCGTACTCGTAGGACGGGTCCGGCAGTCCGACGTCCTCGAGATCGATCTCGGTCGTGTTGCCGGCGTCGTCATAGGTCACATCGTTCGCGCCAGTGAAATCGGTCATCTCGTTGGCGCTGTTGAAGACCAGGTCGTCTTCCTCGGAGGAGTCGTATGTGTTGTTGTCGTCGGCCTCGGTCTTGATCAGATCGAGCCTGCTCGCCATATCCAGTTCGAGCTTTGTGGAGAGCGGGCGGATGGTGCTGATCGTCCCACCCGAGAGCACGCCTCGCTTGGCCTCGGTGAGACGACCGAGGTCGTCGTGGATGTACTGCTCGTCGCGGTTGTTCTCCGCGGCGCCGGGGCGATCCTCCGACTTGGTCAGGTGGTTCGAGGCCTTGTCGTAGGTGTAGCCCTGGTCGATCAGCGGCGGCCTGTCCGGGTTGCCTCCCGTGCCCTCCTGGAAATCGGAATCGACCCATCGATGAGAGGTGAGGCGTCCCCATTGGTCCATCGAGTCGTAGATGCCCGTGGAGGTCGAGCCATCGGCCGCGATGTAGCGGTCCAGATGGATGCCGGGCGTGGGCAGCTTGGTGACCACGGGTATTGATGTGCCGACGTAGTCGTACTTGAGCTCGACAGTGCCGTCGAAGGCGAGCTGTGCCGGTCGGCTGGTCAGGAATCCTGGCGTCGTCGTGCCGCCGTACTGTGTCTGGAGCGTGTCGCCAGAGGGATACCGTATGGAGAAGAGGCGGATGTAGTTGTCCGTGAAGCTGCGCGTGTAGGAGTACTGCACGTAGAGCGACTGGGACGGACCGGCTGTGGTCACGACGGCCCCATCGGGATCCTGCCAGACCTGGAAGAGCGAGTTGTCGCTGTAATAGGTGAACTTCACCTCGTTGAGGACGGTCGTGCCGTCCTTGGTGGTGACAAGGGTGCGCTGGCCATTCGAGTTGTATGCGTACTCGATGGTGTCGGCCCACTGGTCGACGCCCGTGCCGAAGGTGGTGACCTCGTCCTTGGTCATGCGCCCGAGCGAGTCGTAGGTGTACGCGTGGACTGTGCCGTTTTGGTCCTTCATCTCCGTCATGCGTCCGAGCCGGTCGTACCCGTAGAGCACAACGTACTCCTGGGTGTCGCCCGGCTCGCCAGCATTGGCGCCGCTCTCCTGGGGATGGCGCACGCCGACGAGGAGGTCGGCGGAGTCGATGTCGGAGGTGAGCATGGTGAGCGAGCCGATGGTGGAGTCCGTGCCGTAGACGTACTGTGTGATCTGGACCGACTCATCGTTCGTTGGTGTTGTCGTGGTGTCGTAGTGCTCGACGCGCTTGACTTGTCGTCCCGCATCGTCGTACACGAAGCTCGTGACAATGTCTGTGTCCGGCTCGGTCACTGTCATTCCGGATTTGACTTCGTATCGATCTAGAGAGCTGCTCCACTCGATGACCGCATCATCGTAGTTCTGGATCATCGCCACCTGGCGCCCGGCGTCGTCGTAGATGGTCTTGGTCTTCGTGCCGTCTGGAGCGATGGCGATCTCGGCGCGTCCCTCGTCGTCGAACTGCGTCTCGGAGATCAGCACACCCGAGGTGCTCGTGGTGGGTGGTGATGCCTGGTTGATCGTCGGGGCGGCTGCGCTGTTGTAGCGGAAGCCCGTCGTGTTGGTGCCGTACGAAGCGCCGATGACGGGGCGGTTGGCGTCGTCGTAGTACATAGCCGCATAGGTGGTGATGACCTTCTTCTCATCGGTGGCGCCGGTGAAGTCGTCCAGGTCGCCCGTCTTGGTCTGGTCGGTGTGCACGCGCCGCTTGGTGGTCGTCAGGTCCATGATGGTCGTGTCCGCGATGTAACGCGGCGAGGACTGGCTGAGCACGCGATCGCCCACGACGTCGTCGGCGTGGTCGTAGTTGCTCGTAGCGCCCGGAGCTGGGTCGCCGTAGCCGTCCGTCTGGTATCGCGTGACGACTCGTCCCAGCGAGTCGTACGTGGTCTTGGTCACGAGCCGATCCGGGCCGAGGGTCTTGATCGCGCGTCCGTTGTCGTCGTACCAGACGTTGGTCTCCAGCCCGTTGGTCGAGGTGGAGTCCGGGTCGTCGAAGACCTTGGAGCAGTAGGCCGTGCCGCGATCGGAGTAGTACGTCTCCGAGTAGGCGACGCGGTTGGCTAGCGGTGTGTCGATCGCGGTGGGCGCAGCGTTGAAGACCGCCCGCTTGGTGACGCGCCCCATGTCGTCGTATTCGGTCCAGGTGTGCGGCGCATCCGGGTTCAGCGTCTTGTAGTTATTCCCGAGGTAGTCGTAGTAGTGCTTGGTATCACGTGTCGTCGTCGCCGACTCGTGCACGCGTGTCATCTCCACGCGTCCGTTGCCCACGCCCTGCGTCGCAGTCTGTCCAGAATCGTAGAACCTCTCGGAGATCGTCACGGCGTTGTCTGTCATCCAGCCGTCCTCGGTGATCTGCGTGCCGCTCTCGACCTTGATGCTTCGCCCGTGTATGTCGTACGTGTTGCGTGTGTACTGCCCGTCGGGCGACTCGATCCAGTGCAGGCGTCCCATGTCGTCGTAGCCGTAGCGCGTCGAGATGGTCGTACCTCCGGACAGGTCGATCCAGCGCTTGCTCTCTGCGCGCGCACCGGTGATGCCGATGTCGGTGTAGGAGCGTCCGACCTCGGTGTCCAGAACCGTGGCTGTGGTCGTCGAGTAGACGCCGTTGGTCGCGGCCTCGGGGATGTACTCCTGCGATGCGATGCCCCGTCCACCAGCGGTCGCGTAACGCACGCCCGCTGTGCCGTCGTACTCGCCACCGGCGCTGACATCGCCGCCAGTGATCACGTGCGGCAATGAGATCATTGTGTAGTACTTGAGCCCCTGGCGCTCGCCGATGGACGATGGGATGTCGCGCATCTCGCGGCGCAGGTACGTCGTCGTGGCACGAGACGTGCCGGCGAACCGTGTCATCTTGGTCACGCGCCCGGCGATGTCCACCTCGTACTCGGTCGTGATCTCGTCCTCGGAGCCGGAGTGCCCCCAGCCGGACGTCGACTCACCACCGATTGTGCCGTGGGTGCCCGATGGGATGGTGTTCTCGGCGTTCCTGACGCTCTTCGTGCGCGCACTGGTGGCGCTGTCGTACTCGTAGCTGGTCAGCGTGCCGTCCGGGGCCTTCGACCAGATCAGCTCGCCGGCCTCGTTGTAGAGCCTGGCTGACTTGAGCGTCCCGCCCGGGCCGTTCTGCGCGACAGTCTCCCGATCGATGGTGGTCGTGACACCTTTGATGGCATCGCCCGAGTGGAAGTCGTAGGAATACGAGGTCTCGTACGCACCGGTCGTCGTCGATGAGTCGGGATACGCGTAGGACTTGGTCACCAGCCAGGGGCGCGTCGAGTCTCGGTCGTACTTGGCGTAGTGGCCCACGTTGCCCGTGTTGGCGTGATCGCCTTCCAGACGTCTGATTTCTTCCAGGTACGATGTGCCGGATTTGTAGGAATACGTATACACAAGACCCTCATTCGATTTTGCGCTGTAACTCGGCGCATTGACACCGAAGCCGTGCTCGAACGTATCGAGTGCCTCAATAGTCATCATCCTTGATAAATACTCGGTAGATGAATCGTACTCAAAATGCATGACCCATTGATTCGATGAATTCGATGCGTCAACTATTGCATCTGTTCCAATCCTCCGGATCGTTGAGTGACCCGTGTACACGAGATGTCGGTATTGAATCTTGTTGTCAACATACGTTGAGCCGTTGTAGTACGCCTCCACGATCTTGACCGCCTCGGTCACCACGCCGTGGGTCAGGGTAGGAGAAAATGATTTGTACGTGATCGTGTACCGGGTTCCGTGCGTGCTTCCGCCCGTGCACCCGCAGTCCGTCTGCTTGAAGAACTGGCGCAGACGTTTTTCGCCCGATGTCTCATATTCATTGAAGACCTTGGCCGCCAGATCCGCTGCTATATCCGAGCTGCCGGAGAACCACGCCTCGCCATCGTCGAGCTCGAGCAGCTCGGCGGCGCCGTCGACCACCGACACGACAGTCGAGCCCGTGCTCTGCGAGTGCTCCTCAGCGAAGAACTCGATCTGCTCGGGACGGAACTCCATCTTCATCTGGTGGTCGTTGCCGTCCTCGATGAACCCGTCGCCATCCGGGTCTGGCGGGATCGCCTCGTCCTCGTTCGCCTCGCCGCCGTGATACCGGTATTGGTGGACGCTCTGTCGCCAGGTGTCCTCGTTAGAGGTCGAATCATCGACTCGTGTGAATGAGGACACCTCGATGAGGTCACCCTCCGTACCCAGCGCATCGGGCAGCCCGTCGCCGTCGGCTTTGTAGCGGAACTCGACACGCTTGATTTCCGTGCTCGATGACCAGCTGTCGTCCGAGCGATAAAAATGCATCGACTCGAGCTTGCCGGCGTTGTCGAGCGAGTCGTCGTCGATCCAATCAAAATCGATCTCGGCCTCTTTGACGGACGTTGAGTGGCCCGAGTACAGCTCGATCTTGTCGAGGCGTGTCGATGGTGAACTCACCGCGGTGCCGTAGAGCGTGTACGTGTACCGAGCCTCGTCGCCATACACGCCGATGTCTTTGGCAGCCAGGCCCTCATAGACGGCATTAGGTAGAGCGGTGACGCCAGTCTCGCCGGTGTCGGGCACGCGATAAAAATACTTGTCCGCGGTGCCAGGAATGATAAGCTTCCATGCGGCGTACGTGGTTCCACTCACCGTGACCGTGGATTTTTTGAAGGTTTGATCCGTTCTGCCAATTGTATTCCACGTGATGCCGTCTGTAGAAGTAAAATAATGTGTCATAAATGATACGTCATCGATTATGAGTTTCTCATACGTTCCGGATGTGTCGATTTCAACACTAACAAAAGCGGGCATCATCCAGTTTTCACCCACGAGCGGGGCTGCGCCAGGGCTCGCATTTGGCAGATACGACGTGCTCACAAGAAATGAGCCGGCGGCAACCTTGAGCGTGGAACTTTCTGTCCCTACAGCCGCATCGATCCCGCATGCGATCTTCTCACAGAGCGGGGTGCCACAGCCCACATAGCTATGACCGGGCGGGCATACGCCCGTGTTATCAGGTTTCTGGTTTGGGCCCGGACTAGGAGGAATGGGCTCGGGTGGCTCCTCTGGATTAGGGTTGGGAGGGCTTGGATCAAAGGGGCCAGGTGGTGGCGGCGGCGGAGGCGGCGGCGGAGGAGGAGGTGGAGGTGGTGGTTCGGGACATGAACTCCCAGCAAGGTTGATTCCTCCATCGGCTTCGTCGTATTGGTCGCTGGCCCTTGCATCAAACAGCACGGCGTTCGCGCCAGTAGCCGCGATTGCGGGCTGTATAGCACTGAGAGACATCACACACCCGGTGACGAGAGAGAGAGCCGCGGGCTTGGAGAGAGCGATTTGTGATGACGTGGACATGGATTTACCTCGCTGAGGGGTAGGAGGCCGTGTGGTCTGCTGATTCGATGATGACGCACACTCCGCCCTGGCGGAGAACGCGGAGTGGAGACCGTGATTTCGGTGGTGTGGATGCGGGCGGGCCGAGCTCGATCGACTCATACGCTGAGGTGACATCGATCTGATCAAGCTCGGAGAGTGTGCCGAGGCGGACTCGGATCTGCTCCTTGCCATCGAGTGCGACGGATGCCGATTCAGCTAGTCCGCTGGCCCGCTCTGGGCTCAGTGGGATGAGCACAGCCCGTGGCCGCTCGCTCTCGCTCGAATCTGTCAGGAATCGGCGTCCCTCGAATGCGAACTCCGTGCCATCGTTGCTGATGACGAGCAGCCCTCGGGCGATTTCTGAGTCCACGAGGTACGCCTCGAACGGTTCCCGAACGTAACCCTGGATGGACAATTCGATCCGTGTTCCGTTCGAGCACTCGATCCGGCAGAGGTGGGCCGACAGCGTCCCGAGGCGGCTCGGAGCCACCGCCTCGAAGTCGATACGGCTCGATTCGCCCGGTGGAATCAGTATCTGGGAGGCGCTTGCCTCCACGCACCCGCAGCCGGTCGCGATCCGTGCGATCGAGATCGGGTTCTGTGTGGGATTGTGCAGACTGATCTGTCTCGATTTGTTCTTGCGTTTTAGAACCGTTCCAAAATCGATTGTGTTTTCTTCGACGTGTGGTGTTCCCAGATCGGGATGTGCGCATGTTTGCTCGGGCTGCAGATTGGGTTCCGCTGATTGCGCATAAGTGATTGTCGTTACACACGTTGCGATTACAGCGATCACATAAAAGATTGCACATGTGTGATCCCGGAATGTGTGCATACCGATACGTATACGCAACGCGCATCAGGATGTGCAAGAGAAAACTTGTGAAAAACACATTTTGTTAATTGAACACTTTTTGCTTTCCAATCGAATCAATAAGATGTACCGTCGATGCAACTCGTGCTCTACGAGTGAAAGGAGCCTGCCATGCGTCGCGTCGTGCTCTCCGCTATCGCAGTTGTTGTCCTGATCGCACTTGCCGTGGTCCCGCAACGCGCGATGCGCGCCCAGGGATCGCCTGAGACACCCTCGCTGAGTGCTCACGGAGCCGCCGGCTTGCTTGGCATCAGCGCGGAAACCCTGCTGCTGTGCGGCGTGAGCCCCTCGCAGGCCGCTGACATACGGGACACGCTTGTCTCGTCCGGTCCACTGCGTGACCAGGTTGCGTTGCGCCTGAGCGAACTGGATGTCGCGAACAGAGCCCTGACTGATTTTCTCGAAACGACTCCGTCGTCGTTGAGGCACTCGGACGAGGCTCAGGCCACGCATGAGGCTCTGCTGGCCTCGGTCGACGGCGCACGCACATCGCTGAACAACGCCAAGGCGATCCTGCAGGCGACGGCCCTCAGCGGGCTGGCCGAGTCACAGAGAAGTGATTTCGAGGCATTCACGCAGGATGCAACGCTGGGCCTTTCTGCTCCCTACCGGGCTCTTGGATTGGATGAGACGGATCGGAAGCGCCTCGCAAGGGCGTTGCGCCATGAGCAAGCCGATCAGCTTGATGCCCTGCGCTACTCCCCGGAGACCTGGGCGGCGATGGAGCCGACGCTCTCGAGCGAGGATCAGCAGTGGCTCAGCGATCTGCGAGATCGTGTGGCTTACACAGACACGGTGGCGAGCGTGGAGCAGGATCTCGACGCGATCGAGGCCGAGCTGAGCTTCTGAGTTCAACAGTGGTGATTCGATCTGGAGGCGGCGCGCGTCGTCTTCGGATCCGTATAGGCAACAATTAGACAGGATCTTGCGTGCAATCGGGGTGATAGGATTTGAACCTACGACCTTCTCGTCCCGAACGAGACGCGCTACCAAGCTGCGCTACACCCCGTGAGTGTGCGACAAGCATACCCTGATCGCGCGTGGATGGCGAACGCCTCGGCTCCCGATTGGTTCTCGGGATGACGCCTGTAGCGTCTGGATGGGCGGGGCGATGGGGAGGTTATCCGGTCCAGTTGCTCAGCAGGAGGCCGAGGTCCTTCCCATCGACGATGCCATCGCTGTTGAGGTCTCCGACGCCCGAGCCCGGGCCCCAGTTGCCCAGCAGGACTCCCAGATCGCCGCCGTTGACGCGATCGTCGCCGTTGAAATCTCCGGGGATGTTCCCGTCGTTGAGTGTGAGCGACATGACATACTCCTGCGGATCCGTTCCCGAGACGGAGTGGACGAGCAGGTAATAGAGCCCACTCTGCGGGAGCACGATGTCGTTCTGGAACTCGACCTGCCCCGCGGGGGCGGTCGACTGGAGCGTGATGAGGTTCAGGTCGCCGTCGTAGAGCGCGAAGTAGAGGTCGCAGTTATCGCTGGGGTCGTACGGGGTGCCGGTGGAGCAGCTTCCATCACCGAGCTGCACACCCGAGTTGTAGGTGCTGCCCTGGGGGAAGAGCGCGATGTCGATCTGGGTGGGCACGGAGACCGAGAAGGAGAAGTAATCCTCGTCGCCCGATGTGTTCGAGAGATTGAAGAGGTCGAATCGCGGGCCGAATCCGAAGCCCTCGGCCATCAGATTCGTGGCCTCGGGAGCGGTATCGTTTGGATCGAATCGATCGCCGTACTTGTCGTACCCGCCGAGTCTGTCATCGAGCTGCGGTCCGTCGATGAAACTCGAGATCCAGGGCTGCATGATCGAGTGGTGATTGGCGGGGCACTCGTGTCTGAGTCCGAGCCCGTGTCCGTGCTCGTGGACGATCGTGTTGCGGAGGTACTTGTAGTTGTCGTCCGCCCACAGGAACGATGATGGCGTGAGATCGCTGGAGTCCATCAGCATGTCGCCGCCAGAGGAGGGGTAGAAGTTGAAGGCGAGCACGTTGCCCGCGCCGTCGTCGTCGGCGGAGACGATGCGGATGTCGCCTCGCTTGAGCGAGCTGGGGATAGCCGGGTTCTGCGAGGAGTCGCTGAACGGGCCGGGGCTGCCTGGCCAGGACGCCCCGTCATCGCCGATCTCGATGTAGGTGTTGCCCGTGACCTCGCTCCAGTCGTCGAAGGCCTGCTCGAAGTAGGTCTTCCACGCGCTCTCGCTTCCGAAGGCGCCGGGGTCTGACCAGCGTGCGTGCATGTGGTTGGTGTTCTCGTTCTCGGGCCAGCCGCCCAGCGAGATGCCGTCGGGTGGGAAGCTGTAGTACAGCGTGACGCTTCCTCCGGAGCCCCACTGCGAGGGGTGCGGCTGGAATCGAGTCGGGTCGAGCGAGAGAAGATCGAATCGCTCCATCCGCTGCGCGATGTACCACGCGGGTGTGTCGGGGGCGAAGACGGCGCACGCGACCTCGCCCTCGCTCGCCCGAGCGATCTGGTTCCACATCTCTGGCGCAACGGCCTGCAGGAAGGCGGGGCCGACAGGATTCCGCAGGATGCGAGCGATGGGATCGAGATCGGGGCTGCCAGCTCGTGGGCCCGAGTGAGTGCCGAGTGTGAGGGATGAGAGCCCGCACAGGATGCATCCAGCGGCGGAGAGTAGTACAGGTGTGCGCATCGCCAGAGTGTCTCCTCTGATCTGTGGAATGGACCATTTCCCGTGGCGGGTGTCGCCCGGAGTGTCTAGTGTGCCCGGCTTACGAGGTTGTGGCAAGAAAAAAAGAGCCGCTGGCAGCGGCTCAATCCTGAAAATCCACTGTATTGGACGTGTTACGCGTGGATGACGCGACCCTCCGTGGCCAGGGCGCCCTCGTGCAGCGCCTCGTACATCGTCGGGTGCGCGTGGATTGTGGCGATGATCTCCTCGGTCGTGGCCTCGAGGCGTCGGGCGAGGCCCATCTCGGCGATGAGCTCCGTGGCCTGATCGCCAACGATGTGAGCGCCGAGGATCTCGCCGCGCGGCACGCCCTTGATAATCTTGACCATGCCGTGGTTCGAGTTCGTGGCGATCGCCTTGCCGTGCGACATGAGGTTGAAGGAGCCTGTCTCGTAGTCCTCGCCTTTCTTGAGCCCCTGCGCCTTGAGTGCACGCTCGGTGAAACCGACCGAGGCGACCTGCGGGTGGCAGTAGGTGCAGCCCGGGATGACGGTGTAATCGATGGGGATCGGGTCGTGCCCAGCGAGTCGCTCGACGCAGATGATGGCCTCCTCGGAGGCGACATGCGCCAGCCATGGCGGACCGATGACGTCGCCGACGGCGTAGATGCCTGGGATGTTGGTTGCGTACGTGAGAATCGGTGCGGGATCCTGGCCCGGCTCGATGGGCGTGTAGTCGGTTTTGATGTGCCCCTTGACGGTCTCGAGCCCGAGCTTGTCGTCGAAGAGCCCGTCGAAGCGTCCCGTGACACCAATCGCGAGCAGGACCTTGTCGGCGCTGATGGTCTCTTTCTTCGACTCGTCGGCCTTGCCATTCTTGAACGGCGCGATCGTGACCTTCACACCTGTGCGCGTCTTGTCGACGCCCAGCGTGGTGTGGGCGGTGCGGATGTCCATGCCATCTTTCTTGTAGATCTTCTCGATGGTCTTGCAGGCGTCGTCGTCCTCGACGGGGAGGATGCGGTCCATCATCTCGACGACTGTGACCTCGGTGCCGAAGGTGTGGTAGAAGTAGGCGAACTCCATGCCGATGGCGCCGGCACCGACGATGACGAGCTTCTTGGGCTGCTTCGGCAGGGTCATCGCCTCGCGTGCGCCGATGATCTTGTCGCCGTCGAACTGCGCGAATGGCAGGTCGCGAGCCACGGAGCCCGTGGCGATGAGCACGTTGTCAGCTGTGATCGTCTCGGTCTTGTCCTTCACCTCGCAGGGCGCGTGGGTGATCGTCTCGGTGACCTCGCAGTTGTAGATCTCCACGGCACAGGGCTGAGCGCCCGTGCGCCCGCGCGTCACCTTCGCGTGGGCGTCGAAGTGGGTGATCTTGTTCTTCTTCATGAGGAAGGTGACGCCCTTGTTGAGCTTGTCGGCGACACCCCTCGAGCGCGCGATGACCTTCTCCCAGTTGACAGTGAGCTTCTGGAACTCCAGGCCCCAGTCCTCGGACTGGTGGTGGGCCTTCTCGTAGACCTCGGCGTTGGCCAGCAGGCTCTTGGAGGGGATGCAGCCCCAGTTGAGGCAGACCCCGCCGAGCTTGGCGCGTTCGACGATGGCGACGTTCATGCCCAGCTGTGCGGCTCGGATGGCTCCGACGTACCCGGCCGGGCCGCCGCCGATGACGATCAGATCGAAGTGCTTGTCGGCCACGATGCTCCTCGCAGTGGTGGGGGTGGTTCGGTAGTGGGGAGCGAGATTGTATCGCCCTGGCGCGTGCCCGTGGGCGCACGAAAAACCGCACCACCTCGTGGGAGATGGTGCGGTCGGGTGAAGCAATCAAGACGGGATCGTGCGATCCCGGTTCACTCAGGAGCTGATCGAGATGGCCTCGAGTGTGGCGTCGATCTTCTTCTTGGTGTTGTTGAGGTGGGAGAGGGTGTAGGGATCGAGTGAGGAGTTACCCTCCTCGATCGTGTTGTCGATCTGCTGCGAGAGCATCTCGAGGTGCCAGAGGGCCAGATCGGAGATCGGCTTGCTGGCGGCACCGGGCATCGCGTCCGTCACGAGCAGCTTGAGCAGATCGACGTGGGTGCTCTGGAGGTTGCGCCGCAGGCTCGAGATCATGGGGTTGCGTGCGGAGTGGCGCGCGTGGTCCTTCTCGTCGAGCTCGGACCAGACCGAATTCGAGACCGTCGACATCATCTCCGCGAGCGTGAGCGCGTCCTCGTCAGAGTCGATGACGAACTCGTTGTCGTACACACGACGGAGCGTCGTCGGATTCATGGCGAACATGATCGCGACATTCTGGATGCCCAGGATCGTGTCGTGGATGTTGTAGGTCTCGTCGGTCATGAACGCGGCACGACCCTGATCGATCCAGCGGTCGTTCGACATCTTGGTGAGGAGGTTCGGATCGAGCCCGTACGACTCGTCCTTGAACGCCATGTCGATGAGCAGCCTCAGTGCGCGACGCTGGTCGTCGGCGCTGACCGGCTTGAGCGGGTCGCGATCGGTCGTGCCGACGCGATCACGATACGTGAAGGTGCCGCCGAGCCAGTTGGCAGCGGTCTGCACGTTACGGAACTGCTGGAAGAGGACCGACTGGTAGGAGCTGCGAACCTTGCCCCAGGAGTCGCCCTCCTCGACGGCACGGTCGAGGATCTTGGAGCGGTACTCGTCGATGAGCCCGCGCTCCATCTCGATGAAGTCGAGCGTGTTGCGACCCATGTCGCGCTGGCGGGCGGTCGGATCCGGGCCGGCGAGGTTCTCGTCGGTCTGGTAGATCAGCTCGGGCGTCGGCGCCTCGGCGAGGATGTCCTCGAGCTTCTTCTTGTCGGTCTCATAGCCGTACTTGACGGCCCAGATGTCGTAGGGGCCAACGGTCGGCATGAAGTACTCGCCCTGGACCTCGCCACGCTCGTGGTTGTAGTTGGTGGCGTTGTAGTCCATGACCGAGCCGGTGATGGCCTTGCCGATCATGTCCTTGGAGTTGATCTCCTCGATGTCGTAGATGGTCGAGGCGCTGAAGTTGTGACGCAGACCGAGGATGTGCCCGATCTCGTGCATGATCACGTCCTTGATCATGGCGTTGACGAACTCGTCGGGCACGCCGTCGAGATCGCCGTCACGCATGTTGATGCCCTCGAAGTCGATCAGGCCGTGGGTGGCCAGGTCCATGTCGAAGGCCTTGTGCATGGTGTGGGAGCAGAGCGACTGGAAGACGTGCGCGTTGGTGTAGCTCCAGAGCCCGCCGACCTCGCGTGATTTGGCGTCGCGCTCGAAGGCCTCCATGATCGGGTGGCCGCCGTGCGGGCGCGGGCCGGTCGTCTCGAGCATGCGCTGGCGCTCGGTCATCAGGCGTGTGCGCTCGGTCGGGCTCGCCAGCTGGATACGCGGATCCCAGTCAGGATTCGCGTCGAGCCAGGCGAGCGTCTCGGGCGACATGGTCTCGATGGCCATCGACGAGAGCACCTTGTCCCAGCGGTTGACTGCGCCGCGGAGCCAGCCGTCGTTCATGAGGATGTCGGCGTCGAGGACCTGACCGGTGCGCGGATCTGCACGCAGGGGACCGATGGCGAAGCCTGTGTTGTTGGTGCTCCAGCGCGAGAAGTTGTAGCGCACGTCCTCGGGGTCCTTCTCCATGTGGGCGCCGGTGCGGGCGTCCTGCTGGTAGACCTCGATGGCGTTGACGATGCCCACGTGCTCGAAGGCCTTGTTCCACTCGAGGATGCCCTCACGCACCGCGTTGCGGTACTTGATCGGCGTGGTGTGCTCGATGTAGTAGACGATCGGTTCCTTCGGGGGGCTCAGCTCGAGGTCCGGGTCCGCCTTCTCGAGGTGGAAGCGATTGATGTAGCGGGTCGTCAGATCGGAGTCACCGATCGAGTTGAGGTCGGTGTACCACGTGGTGAAGTACCCGACGCGATAGTCGGCCTCGCGCGGCTTGTAGCCGGTCTTCTCGGGCAGCTCGGAGAGCGAGTAGTGCATGGTGACCAGCGTGCCGTTGGTCGATGGCGCCCGGAAGGCGATCTCGATGTTGCTCGGGAAGGCCTTGGCCGTGGCGACCTCGACGAGGTTGGCGTTCAGACGCGGGAGGAAGGGGAACAGCGCGCGTCCGTTCTTGACGAACAGATCCGTCAGATCGATGACGGGGCTGCTGCCGTCCATCGCGATGATGGGCATGTCGGTGACGATGCGATCGGTGAACTGCATGTCACGCGAGAGCTTGGACTCCTTGTCGCCGCTCGAGCGGACGTTCAGGTTCGGCTGGATGAGCGCCATGCGCTTGCCGATCTTCTTCCAGGTGATCATGTAGCCGTCGATCATGGAGGACTGGGCGCTGGGGACGCCCTCGGCCATGGTCGGGGCCAGGAAGTACTTGGTCTTGTCGTACCCGCGCGGGAGCTTGGCGACGACCTGGCCCGTCTTGTTGTTGACGTAGACCTCCCACATGCTCTTGCCGTCGGCAGTGGAGATGACCTTCTCGAAGTCGTCGGTGACGACCTTGCTCATCTTGGGGAAGTCTGGTTTTTTCTTCGAGGCGGTCGCCTTGGCCTCGGGCTCGGCGTGAGCGGTCTGCGTCGGGACGGTTCCGAGCACACCGATCGCGGCACCAGCGATGATCGCCAGCGTCCATCTGGTCTTGTGATGCATCTGTTCTGCTCCTGAGTCTTGATGTTGCCGTTCAAAGGTGTGCCGCGAGCCCCTTTTGGGAGGGAGATGAGGCAACGACACACCTACACCCTTTGGTTCCCTCCATCGGGGTATACCCCTCTAAGAGTAGACAGTGGCATATCGGATGTCAGAAAGTCCACGATAACCTGACGTTATGAGACTTCAGAGCGGAGGGGCGCCCCCGCTCGCCAGTCGGAACATCCAGACGCACCCCCCGGTGAGGGTGGCAAAGAGCACAGCGGAGACCAGGAAGGGGCGATCCTTGGTGGCGATCTCGGTGGGTCGTCGTAGCGACCTGCGTCGAGGAGCACGATGCAGCGGAAGAGGCAGTAGGTGGCCGGAAGCACCGTGAGCCAGTACCAGACCCGACCGGCGCCGAACTGCTCGGACTGCTGCTGGATGTAGCCCGTGTAGGTCAGCAGGGTCGCCACGGCGGTCACGACGACGGACATCTGCAGGAGCGAGTGGGTGTAGAGCTCGTGAACGGTGCGGGAGGAGACCGCGTTCTCTCCGAGCATGCGCTGCTCGCCCAGGCGCTTGCCGAAGGCCAGGAACATCGAGAGAAAGAACGTGACGTTGAGCAGCCAGAGAGAGGGTGTGATGCCCACGGCGGCGCAACCCGCCACGACGCGGAGCACGAACCCTATCGAGAGGCACATCACGTCGGCGATGAGCACGTGCTTGAACACGAGCGAGTAGAGCGAGACGTTGATGATGTAGATACCGATCCAGAGCGCGACCCACGAGCGAACGGAGGCGTCGAGCAGGAAGAGAGAAGCGATGGCGCCCATGTAGAGGGCCACGCCGAAGACCTGCGCCTGGCGGATCGAGACGTGCCCCGAGGCGATCGGGCGTCTTCGCTTGCGCGGGTGGGCCCGGTCCTGCTCGATGTCCTTGAGGTCGTTGAAGACGTACGACGCGCTCGAGGTGAGCGAGAACGCGAGCACGGCGATCAGCGCGGGGATCAGGACATGGTCCCAGGTGGTGTTCAGATCCGCGTAGCCGTAGGCGGGGCCCAGCAGCACGAACACGCTCTTGGACCACTGTGCGGGGCGGGCCAGCCTCAACAGCGAGAGGAGCAGGGGGGGCGAGTTGGTCTGTGGGTCTGCGGTGCTCATGGTGCTGCGCGTGAAGCTCCTACGAATCGTCGTCGGGTGCTGTTTGGTCGCGCTTCGAGACCAGCGCGAGATACTGGAGTCGACGCCCGAAAACCAGGTTCACCAGAGGCGGATACAGGGACATCGAGGTCAGCTCATCGAGCACCGTCAGCCCCATGGACGCGAAGGTCTCGTGCCATCGGGCGCGTGTGTTGTATCTGAACAGGCACGGGACGTCGTAGCCGGCGTTGGCGGCCCAGTCCATGAAGGAGATGCGCTGCTGCGCGAGCAATCCCTCGGGCTTGTGGTCCTTGACGATCACACCCCTGGATGACACGCGCGCGCACTCGCCGAGCAGCCTGTCGGGGTGCTCCTCGTGGTGCAGCACGTCGGCAACGATGACGATGTCGAACGCGTCGTCCTCGAACGGGATCCTGACGCCGTCGTACTGCGTGACCGGGATCGGCTCGTTGCCTCGCGCGACGCGTTCGAGGCCCTCGAGGTGCACTCGCTCGGGGCACGTGGAGTGTGAGCGAATCGAGGTGGCGAGCATCCCCGAGCCGCAGCCGACGTCGAGCACGCGATCACCCTCGCGCAGGTGCGTCACGATGGCGTCGCTGAGGACGCGCAGGCGTGAGGCGTAGATCGGGGCGTGGAGGAATCGGAGGATGGACTTCATTGCGACTCGTCTGTGTATGAGCGAGCGTGTGCGTGCGTATGGTAGAAGAACATCGGGCATCGCTCAGGCGTTGTAGAGCGTCGTGACCGATACTCTCCCCATGGACGATCTCGAGACGACCACCACATCCGGGGCATCGGGTCCGACACGCGACTGGCGGGTCCCGCTGCTGCTGATCGCGATGTTCCTCGTGATGACGGTGCCCGTGATCCTCTCGGAGCGTGGCGGGCCGAGCGAGGCGAGCGACCAGGATGAGCACCATCTCGTCGTCGTCCGCCAGTTCCAGGAGCAGTGGCCCAACCTGGACATCGTCGATTACCCCTCGGCCACGTCGCCCGGGTACCACGCTGCGCTTGCGCTGGTCGCGAGACTGGTCGGCCCGGAGCATGACGTGGTGGCGATGCGCCTGGTCAACTGCCTGATCGGCCTGGGATTTGTCCTCGTGTGCTGGTGGGTCGCGAGCTGGTACATCTCGTGGTGGAGCGCGTTGGTGCTCACGCTGCCGCTTGGTGCGAGCGCCTACGTGCTCGGGTCCGCGATCTTTCTAACCACCGATACCGCGGCGTTGTTCTTTGTGCTGCTGGCGCTCACGGGCGTGATGATGCGCCGAGCGGGCGCGGGGCGGATTGTGCTGTGCGGTGTTGCCGGCGCGTGCGCGGTGGGTGTGCGTCAGATCCACGTGTGGATCGCGGGACCGATCGGGATAGTGGGGTTGCTGGCATCGCCGATTGGCGCGATCGTGCCCTCACTGGCGCGCGATCGAGCGGGAGAGCCGGCTCGCTGGGGCAACCTGATCGCGTCGATGGTGGGCGCCCTGTTGCCGCTGGGACTGATGGCGTGGCTCGCCTGGCAGTGGGGAGGGCTGATGCCCCCGGTGTACGTGGACATCCACAACACCGGCGTGAATCCCGCGACGTTCGCGTGCGCGTTGGCGTTGACCGGTCTGTTTGGCGTGTGGTATCTGCCGCTGGCTGTCGAGTCGCCCCGCGATGTGCTCCGCGACAGAGTGGTGTGGATCGCGATGGCTCTCGGCGCGATCGCGGCGCTCGTCGTGGCGACGTCGTTCCAGGATCGCGAGCGTGCGTACGGCCCGTTGTGGCGTGTTGTGCGGGCGTTCCCCGACGTGATGGATCGCTCGGTCGTGATCCTGCCCGCGTCGATGCTGGGCGCGATGGTCCTGGCGGTGCTGTATCGGGGGGCGCAGCGCAACGGGCACGGGCCTCGCGCGGTGGTGGTGATGCTGTGCGTGCTCGGGTGGCTGCTGGCGCAGTCGTTCAACTCGATGGCGTGGCAGCGCTACTTCGAGCCGCTGGTGCTTGTGTGGATTGTGTGGCTGATAGCGCTCGCGCAGCCGTCGCTGTTGTCGAGTACCAGGCGGTGGCTCGGGGTGTGGCTCGTGGTGCTGGTGCAACTGGGGCTGAGTCTCGCCTCGCTCTATCGCGAGGTCGTCTTCATCGGGTGATCACCCGGACGCGAGCGCCTCGCCGACCACCGGCTTGCGACCGACGGAGTGGTAGGTGAACCCCTCACGCTGCATCTGCGAGGGCTTGTAGAGGTTCCTGCCGTCGAAGATGACCGGCGACCGGAGCGTGCTCCTGATGCGTGCGAAGTCGGGCGACTTGAACTCGTCCCAGTCTGTCGAGATGACCAGCGCGTCGCAGTTGGCGAGCGTCTCGTACAGATCGTCGACCAGGGTCAGCATGTCACCGAGCTCCTCGCGCGCGTTGTCGGCGGCGACGGGATCGTGCGCGCGGATCGAAGCGCCGGCGTCGTGGGCCATCTTCATCAGCGTGATGGCCGGCGCCTCGCGGATGTCGTCCGTGTTGGGCTTGAAGGCGACGCCCCAGAAGGCGATCGTCTTGCCGGCCAGGTCCGCACGCGAGCCGAAGTGCTCGACGATCTTGTCGAAGAAGAACGAGCGTTGGCGCTGGTTGACCTCGTGCACGGCGGTCGAGAGCTGCATGGGTGTGGCGGTGTCCTCGCCCATGGACATGCACGCGAGCGTGTCCTTGGGGAAGCACGAGCCGCCGTAGCCCAGGCCTGGGTAGAGGAACTGGTTGCCGATGCGCTTGTCGGCGCACATGCCCTGTCGGACGTTGTCGACGTCGGCGCCGAAGACCTCGCAGAGGCGGGCCATCTCGTTGATGTAGCTGATCTTGGTGGCAAGGAAGTTGTTCGAGGCGTACTTGACCATCTCCGCGGAGCGGATGTCCATGACGTAGATGGGGTGGCCCTGTCGAACGAAGGGCTCGTAGAGCTCGCGCATCTTGTTGCCCGTGTACTCATCCTCGACGCCAACGACGACGCGGTCGGGCTTGTTGAAGTCATTGATCGCCGCCCCCTCCTTGAGGAACTCGGGGTTGTCGGCGACGTGGAAGCGCGTGTCGCCCACCGTGGCGCGGATGCGCTCCTGGACGGCGTGGGTCGTGCCGACGGGGACGGTCGATTTGACCACCACGATCATCGGGGGCAGCTCGGGATCGCGTTTCAGGATCGCGTCGGCGATATCGTCGGCGGCGGACATCACGTACTTCAGGTTCGCGCGTCCGTTCTCATCCGATGGTGTGCCGACGCAGATGAACACCATGTCCGCGTCCGGATAGGCTTGTTTTGGATCGGTCGTGAAGTGCAGGCGATCGGCCTTGACGTTCTGGGCCATCATCTCGGTCAGACCGGGCTCGTAGATGGGACAGCCGCCGTCGAGCAGGACGTCGATCTTGCGCTGGTCCACGTCGAGGCAGGTGACATCGTTGCCAGTGTTGGACAGGCACGTTCCCGTGACGAGTCCGACGTATCCGGTGCCGACCATTGTGAGTTTCATCGGTGTGCTCTCTCGCGTGTTTCGTGTCCGCTGGTGGGACGCGTGGTACGTGTGCGCGTGCTCAGAAGTTCGGTGTCGGGGGGCGATACCTGGCGATGTCGATCGACTTGAACCACTCGATCGTGCTCTTGAGACCCTCGCGGAGCGGGACGGTGGGCTCCCAGCCGAGGCGATCCTTAGCCAGCGAGATGTCGGGCTGACGCTGCATCGGGTCGTCGGAGGGGAGCGGCTGGTGCACCAGCTTGCTCGAGGCGCCGGTGATCTCGAGCACCATCTCGGCGAGCTGCTTGATCGTGAACTCCCCCGGATTGCCGACGTTGACCGGCCCGTGGAAGTCGTCGGGGCCGTCCATCATGCGGAGGATGCCCTCGACGAGATCATCGACGTAGCAGAACGATCGCGTCTGCGAGCCGTCGCCGTAGATCGTGATGTTCTCGCCCTGGAGCGCCTGGCGGATGAAGTTGGAGACGACGCGCCCGTCGTAGGGGTGCATCCGCGGGCCGTAGGTGTTGAAGATACGCACGACCCTGATGTTGACGTTGTTCTGTCGGTGGTAGTCGAAGAAGAGCGTCTCGGCGGCGCGCTTGCCCTCGTCGTAGCAGGCGCGTGTGCCGATCGGGTTGACCGCGCCCCTGTAGGACTCGGGCTGCGGGTGCACCTCCGGGTCGCCGTAGACCTCGCTGGTGGACGCCTGGAGGATCTTGGCGCCGCAGCGCTTGGCCAGGCCCAGCATGTTCGACGCGCCCAGGACAGACGTCTTCATCGTCTTGATGGGGTTGTACTGGTAGTGACCCGGCGCGGCGGGGCAGGCCAGGTTGTAGATCTCGTCCACCTCGAGCCAGAGCGGCAAGGTGATGTCGTGACGGATGAACTCGAAGTTGTGGGCGTCGAGCAGGGAGTCGACGTTCTCCTTCTGGCTGGTGAACAGGTTGTCCACGCAGATCACGTCGTGCCCGCGCGCGACCAGGCGCTCGCACAGGTGGCTTCCCAAGAAGCCGGCGCCGCCGGTGACGAGGATCCGTTTGATCATCCGCTCGCGTCCTTGTGCGTGTGCGTCCCGTGCGGAGTCAGGCCGGAGCCGGCATCTGGGCCCACTCCATCAGGGCCTCGGCCACCTCGGGCCTCGAGAACTCCATCGGTGGTTTCTTGCCCTCACTGAGCATCTCCCTGACCTTTGTGCCAGAGAGGAAGATCTTCACGTCTCCGCCGTGCGGGCAGGTCTTGGAGCTCGTCATGCCCTCGCACTCGGTGCACCAGGCCGCGTGCTCGAACTTGAGCGGCTCGATGGCCACGTCGTCCATGTCGAGCTCTTCGAAGATGTTCTGGGCGTCGTACGTGCCGTAGTAATCGCCCACGCCCGCGTGATCGCGCCCGACGATGAAGTGGGTGCAACCATAGTTCTTGCGGACCAGGGCGTGGAGCACGGCCTCTCGCGGGCCCGCGTAGCGCATGGCGGCGGGCATGACGGTGAGCGCCGTCCGATCGTCAACAAAATACTTCTCGATGAGGACCTTGTAGCAGGCCATGCGTGTGGCGGCGGGAATATCGCCTTCCTTGGTCTCACCCACGAGCGGGTGGATGAGCAGCCCGTCGCAGATCTCCTGGGTGCACTTGCACAGGTACTCGTGGGCGCGATGGATCGGGTTGCGCGTCTGGAAGGCGCCGACCGTCGACCAGCCCTTCGAGGCGAAGAGCTCGCGCGTCTGGGCGGGTGTGAGTCGCTCGTCGAGGAAGGCCTCGGGGCCGCTGGGATCGACGCAGGGCTGGATGACCTTCACGGGGCCGGCCAGGCAGACGTCGCCCTCGTCCATGACCTGCTTGACGCCCGGGTGCGCCTCGTCGGTCGTGCGGAAGACATTCGGGATCTCCCGATCCTTGTCGTGGTCGAAGACCTCCTCGACGGTCATCACGCCCTGGAGGACGGAATCGCCGGTGGACGGAGCGGTCGCGTAGAGGGCGACCTCGTCGCCGACGCTCGGCGCGTCACCCTTGTCGACTGCCAGCAGGATGGGGATGGGCCAGGTGTGGCCCGAGGCGAGCTTCATGGAATCGCAGACGGACTCGAAGTCGGCCTTGCCCATGAAGCCGGTCAGGGGAGAGAAGGCGCCCATCCCGATCATCTCCAGATCGCACGACTGCTTGGCGGTCAGGTCGATGCGTGGGAGCGACGACGCCTTCTGGCGGAGGGTGTCCGCCTCGGCGCCGGAGACGATCTGGTTGACGAGTGTGCCGCCGTGAGGGGCGATGAGGCCTGACATGATGCTCTTTCTCCGTGAGCCCCCGGATTGGGGGCCAAGAATCGTTGGGAACAGCGAACGAATAGGGGACGACCAGCGTAGCGAATGATCCGCCGATGTGTGGGTGCACGCGGCGATTGGGTGGGATATTCCCCGCTATCTTGGACGATCCGATCGGAGTCGATGTTCGCACACTCCGATAAACAAGCCCGACGCCTCCGAGCGGATCGGGACAGACATGACCACACTCGCGGAGCACGCATGAGCAGTTCAGACAAAAGGGCGTTGATCACGGGCATCACGGGGCAGGACGGGAGCTATCTGGCCGAGTTCCTGCTCGAGAAGGGCTACGAGGTCCACGGCATCATCCGTCGATCCTCGAGCTTCAACACAGAGCGGATCGACCCCATCTACCAGGATCCGCACGTCGACGGCGCGCGACTCAAGCTGCACTACGGCGACCTGACCGACGCCAACGTGCTCGACAAGCTGATGCGTCAGATCCGCCCGCACGAGGTGTACAACCTCGGCGCCCAGAGCCACGTGCGCGTGAGCTTCGACATGCCCATCTACACCGCCGAGACGGTCGCGATGGGCGCCGTCAAGCTGCTCGAGGCCATACGCGACTTCCAGCAGGAGTCCGGCCAGCAGGTGCGGTACTACCAGGCGTCGTCGAGCGAGATGTTCGGCAAGGTCGTCGAGACGCCGCAGAAGGAGACGACACCGTTCTATCCCCGCTCTCCCTACGCGTGCGCCAAGGTGCACGCGCACTGGATCACCGTAAACTATCGCGAGAGCTACGACCTGCACGCCTCGTGCGGGATTCTGTTCAACCACGAGAGCCCGCGCCGCGGCGAGACGTTCGTCACACGCAAGATCACGCGCGCGGTCGGGCGCATCAAGCACGGGTTGCAGGACAAGCTCTTCCTGGGCAACCTCGACTCGAAACGCGACTGGGGATTCGCGGGCGACTATGTCGAGATGATGTGGATGATGCTCCAGCAGGAGACGCCCGGCGACTACGTGGCGGCCACCGGTAAGACCTACTCCGTGCGTGAGTTCTGCGAGGCGGCGTTCGGGTACTCGGGCCTGAGCTTCGAGGACTACGTCGAGTTCGATCCAAGATACCTGCGACCGGCGGAGGTCGATCTGCTCCTGGGCGATCCGACCAAGGCCAGGGAGAAGCTCGGCTGGGTGCCGAGGGTGAGCTTCCAGGAGCTCGTCGAGATGATGGTCGACGCCGACATGGAGCTTGCCGCGCGCGAGAAGACACTCCGCGACGCGGGCCACGAGATGCCGGTGCACACCGGGCACGATCAGTAAGGACAACCCGGAGAGGCACGGATGTCGGACATCGCTACCAAGCGGATCATCGTCACGGGCGGGGCCGGGTTCCTCGGGCAAGCGGTGTGCGAGCAGCTGCGCGACAAGGGAGTCCCAGACGAGAGCATCGTCGTGCCTCGGCGGGCGGAGTACGAGCTCACGAAGGAGGACGCCTGCGCGCACCTCTACAGGGACGCCTTCGACGGCGAGCCCGTCGACATGGTGATCCATCTGGCGGCGGAGGTGGGAGGGATCGGTGCCAACCGCAAGAGCCCGGGGCGATACTTCTACGCCAACATGGCGATGGCGCTCCATCTGATCGAGCAGTTCCGCGCTCAGGGTTTGTCCGATCGGGGCGGGAAGTTCGTGCAGGTCGGCACGATCTGTGCGTACCCCAAGTTCACGCCCGTGCCCTTCCACGAGGAGAACCTCTGGGACGGGTATCCCGAGGAGACCAACGCGCCCTACGGCGTGGCCAAGAAGGCCGCGTGGCAGATGCTCGACGCCTACAAGCTGCAGTACGGCTTCCGTTCAGCGTACGTCCTGCCCGTGAACCTGTACGGGCCGCGTGACAACTTCGACCTCGAGTCGAGCCATGTCATACCGGCGCTCATTCGCAAGTGCGTCAGTGCGATCGAGAACGGAGACGACCACATCATGTGCTGGGGAACGGGCAGCGCCAGCAGGGAGTTCTTGTACGTAGACGACGCCGCGAGCGGGATCATCCGTGCCGCGGAGGTGATGGACGAGCCGACGCCCATCAATCTCGGTGCGGGCTTCGAGATCACGATTAAGGACCTCGTGGAGCTGATCGCGAGGCTGACCGGGTTCGATGGCGAGATCCGATGGGACTCGACAAAGCCCGACGGGCAGCCCCGGCGCTCGCTGGATACGTCACGCGCAAGAGAGCTTCTTGACTGGGAGGCGCAGGTGGGATTCGAGGAGGGGCTCTCGCGCACCATCGAATGGTGGCGAGAGCACGACGATGGATAGGGAGCCGTCCCAACCGGACGCCAGATCGCTGCGCATTGTGATCCTGAATCAGCCCTTCGCGCCGGACGTCGTGGCGACGGCGCAGATCGCCAAGGACTTCGCCGATGCGTGCGTCGATCGCGGTCACACGGTGCGGGCGATCGCGTCACGATCCATCTACGGGCAGACGGGCTCGTCTCTCCCAAGACGTGAGACGCTTGATGGCATCGAGGTCATTCGTGTGGGCTCGAATGTCTTTGGCAAGAAGAGTACGCTCGGACGCCTCTTCGATTTCGCGATGTACTACTGCCGCGCGTTGTGGGTTGGCCTGTTCGGGCCCAGGCAGGATGTGATCGTGTGCCTGACCACGCCGCCGTACATCGCGTTCGTCGCCCTGATGATCCGTCTGCTGCGTGGGGGTAAGGTCGTGTACTGGCTGATGGACATCTATCCAGACGTGATGATCGCCCACGACATGATCCGCGAGCGTGGTGTCGTCCATCGTGTGCTCAGGCGGCTCCATCGATCGATCCTCAAGCGCGTGAACGCGACGATCGTGCTGGGGCGCTGCATGGAGGAACGACTGGTCGCGCAGGGAGCGCCGCCCGACAAGATCAGCGTCATCCCCGTGTGGGGCGTGACCGACGAGAGCGCGCACTCGCACGCACCGGCTCTCTCCAATCCCTATCGCGTCCAATGGGACGTTGGTGATCGATGCCTCGTGATGTATTCCGGGAATTTCGGGCTGGCGCACGACGTGCAGACATTTCTGGATGGCGCACTGCGAGCGCGCGACGACGATCGGTACAGATTCGCGCTCGTCGGTGGCGGCAAGCGGAAGGAGCGTGTCGCGACATTCGTGACAGAAAACGGACTGGACAGCTGCGCCGTGGAGCCGTACCAGCCACGCGAGCGTCTGGGCGAGCTTCTCAGCGCCGCGGACGTGCATCTTGTCACGATGGAATCGGCCTGGTGGGGCCTGGTCGTGCCGAGCAAGTTCTTCGGTGTTGGCGCGATAGGACGCCCGGTGCTGTTCATCGGGCCGGCACAGAGCGAGATCGCGCGACTGATCAACGAGTGGGAGTGCGGCTACGTCATCGAGCCGGGAGATGTCGATGCGCTCTTGGAGTCGCTCGATGCGCTCGCCTCGGACAGCGAGTTGCGCGTCACGATGGGGCGGCGCGCCAGCGAGATGAGCGCGAGCGTATCGCGACGCTCTGCCTGCACCGATCGCATGCTGGAGGTGATCGAGGGAGTGGTGGGGGAGAGGAAGCGATGACTCCGACGGACGACATGTCGCTGCTCCGCTCGCCGATCATCCTGCTGGGCACGCAGCGTTCGGGCACGACCTGGATGGGTCGGCTCCTCTCGAATCTGCCGGGTGTCGCGTACTGGGTCGAGCCGCGCCACGTCTGGGTGCGAGGCAACGCGTACAAGCCCGACGATGTGCTTCTCGCCTCTGACGCACGACCCCGGGTCATCCGGCGCATCCACAAGACATTCGATGCGTACGTGCGCAGGCACGGCGGGAACCGCTTGCTGGAGAAGACGCCGTCAAATTGTGCGCGCGTGCCTTTCATTCACAGCGTGTATCCAGAGGCGAGGATCATTCTGATCGTTCGTGACGGACGCTCTGTGATCTCATCGACGGAGCAGATCGAGAAGAAGGCGACGCCCTGGGGGAAGATCCACGATCGGCTGATCGCCACGCCGCCTTGGGAGTGGCCTGCCAACGCCGGACGTCTGCGCGATTCGCTGGTCGCGCGTGCCACCGGCAGGCCGATCAGATTCTGGGGCTCGCGTCCGCCTGGCTGGCGTGAGTGGGTGGGCAAGTATCCGGTGCACGTGATCCGTGCCAAGCAGTGGGCGTCGACCATCGCCAACGCGTGGGAGTCATGCCACGCGCTCCCGAAGGGGAACTGGAGTTGGGTTCGTTATGAGACGCTCGTGCATCGCCCCAAGGAGGAGCTCTCGCGAGTGTTCGAGGAGCTCGACATCACTGATGTGGGTGACACGCTCGAGCGGGTGTCACGCGAGGCAAGCCCGGAACGAACTGACAAGTGGCGGGAGAGGCTCGACGATCGGACACTCGAGGAAATACGCCCTTCGATGGAGCCGACTATGGCTACACTGGGCTACGAGTGGGATTCGACGTGACAACGACCTCCGCACCACATCAGCACACATCGACACGCCGCGCTCCCGCTGGAGAGTGGGAGGGGATCAGCGCACCGGTGTCTGTCGTGATCCTCACGATGAACGAGGAGATCAACATCCGTGAGTGCCTCGCCTCGTGCGCCTGGTGCGCCGATGTGCACGTGCTCGATTCGGGCTCATCGGACGGGACTCAGGCGATTGCCAGAGAGCTGGGCGCCAGTGTGCACGTCAACGCGTTCGAGTCGTTCGGCAGGCAGCGGAACTGGGCGATCGACAACATCCCGGTGACACACGACTGGGTCTTCCATCTCGATGCCGACGAGCGGTTCACGACCGACCAGGTGCGTGAGATGGGAGAGGTGCTCTCGAGAAACCCGGAGGAGGCAGGGTTTCACGTGCCCTCGAAGCTGATGTTCATGGGGCGATGGCTCAAGCACTCGGGGGGGTACCCCACATACCAGATGCGTCTGTTCCATATGGCGCGTATGCGATTCGAGGACTACGGGCACGGCCAGCGTGAGCTGACCGAGGGCATGATCTCCACGCTTCGCAAGCCGTACCTGCACTACAACTTCTCCAAGGGCATCGACGAGTGGTTCGAGAAGCACAACCTCTACTCCCGCAAGGAGGCCGAGCAGGCGCTGGCCGAGTCCAGGCCGCTGTTGCAGCTGCTTGGCATGCTCGTGGGCTCGGGCGCGATCGCGCGTCGTCGGGCGCTCAAGTCGATCGGCTACATGCTCCCCTTCAGGACTGTCTTCGTCGCCATCTACATGCTCGTCTTCCAGATGGGGCTGCTCGACGGACGCGCGGGCTGGAATTACATACGCATGCGCACGACCTACGAGCGCATGATCGACACGAAGCTCTCCGCGCTGCGCCACTCGAGGGGGCCCTCGAACTAGATGAGCGACGAGCGATCACAGCCCGAGTCGGAGTCCAGGGAGAGGCGGGGCCAGAGCCCGTACACCACCAGGGAGAAGGTCCTGCGCCTGCTGTGGTGGTATCTGGGCCAGCCGCTTATGCGGTGCTCGTTCCACAACTGGTACGGGTTCCGCGCGTGGCTGCTGCGTCGGTTCGGCGCATCGATCGGGCGCAGCACACGCATCCGCCCCAGCGTGAGAGTCGAGCAGCCGTGGAACCTGACCATCGGCGACAACACGTCGGTTGGCGATCGCGCACAGCTGTACTGTCTGGGCATCGTCAGGTTGGGCGACCATGTCTCGATCTCGCAGAACGCGCACATCTGCGCCGGCACCCACGACCATGAGAGCCCCAGACTCCCGCTGATGCGTCCACCGATCACCATCGAGGACGACGTGTGGATCGCCGCCGACGCGTATGTCGGGCCGAACGTCACGATCGGGAAGGGCGCCGTGCTCGGCGCACGCGCGTGCGCGTACAAGGATCTGGAGGCTGGTAAGCTCTACGGCGGCAACCCCTGCCGCGAGCTCGGGGAGCGAGGCGGGTCGTGGAAGAACGACAGCAAGGACGAGAGGGGCCAATGAGCAGCGAGTCGTCGATGTCGATTCCCGAATGGGACTGGAAGACCGGAGGTGCGCGCCCGCACACGTTCGACATTCTCCAGGGAGGGCTCACGAGGATCTGCCCAGCACTCAGCGGCAATGAGCGGCTGCTTGATATTGGTTGTGGCAACGCCGCGTTCACGGAGATCTTCGCCGAGAGAGGCTGCGCGGTTGTGGGTATAGATGCATCGCCCTCGGGTATCGAGCACGCTCGCGATCGACTCCCTGACGGCCGGTTTGAGTGCATGGAGATCTGTGATGACATGCTGGGCGCTCTCGGAGAGGAACCCTTTGATCTCGTGCTGAGCACCGAGGTGGTCGAGCATCTCTACGATCCCAGACAATGGGCCAGAGCGTGCTACAACTCGCTGAAGCCCGGTGGAGCCATGATGTGCTCCACGCCGTATCACGGCTATCTCAAGAACCTGCTGATTAGTCTCACGGACGGATGGGACAGGCATCTGCAGCCCTACAAAGACGGCGGGCACATCAAGTTCTGGAGCTTCAGGACCCTCGGCGCACTTCTCGAGGACGTGGGATTCACGATCGAGCGTCGAACTGGGGCCGGGCGAGTTCCCTGGCTGTGGAACTCGATGGTCGTTCTCGCTCGCAAACCCTCCTGACGAGGCACGCTCGTCCGATGCTTGATCTTCTCAAACCCTACGCTCGTGCCTGGAAGTACGGACGCCTCTACAGGCGGGCACGCGCCCTGGCACAGCGTGGTGTGCGCTGGGATCCGGACGCGTGGCACGCGCCGCCGGTGTTTGTCGTCGGATGCGGGCGCTCGGGCACGACCATTCTGGGAGAGCTCCTGTCGCGCCATCCCGGCGTGCGGTACCTCTTCGAGCCGTACCATGCCTGGGCGGCAATCGATGCACGCACCGACATGACGAATCTCTACACATCGCAGCAGCCGATGTGCTTCATGGAGGAATCGGACTGCACGCTCGAGGCGCGTGCTCGTTTCGAGGGGGTCTTCGGCGAGCACCTGCGAGATCCGAAGCAACGCCTGATCGAGAAGACACCCATCCACGCGCTGCGCATCCCGTACCTCTCGTCCGTCGCGCCGGGGGCACGGTTCGTGCATATCCGGCGGCGCTGCGAGCCGGTCGCCAACTCGATCGAGCGGCTGGCCACGGGCAACACGTACAAGATCTTCGGGAAGAAGACACTCAACCAATGGTGGGGTGTCGACGACGTGAAGTGGCGGGTTCTCATCGAGCAGGGGGAACGCCTCGGTGCCGGGGTTAGTTCCATATCGTCGGACACCGGCGATCACTGGCAGCGCGGCGTGTACGAGTGGTATTGCACCGAGTGGTTCTTGTCACGCTGCCTCGAGCGTGACGCCGCGCTGAGCGATCGCCTCCTGCAGGTCACCTACGAGGATTTTCTGTCTCGTCCCGGGGACACTCTCGATACGATCGCACGCTTTTGTGACATCGAGGATGATCCGGGGTGGAGCGAGCGGGCCGCGAGCGCGGTGAGCGCTCGCACGCACGCGGGAACACCCTCTCGTCAGCTGCCGACGGTCGTGCGAGAGCTCGAGCAGCGCCTGTACTCGGACTCGTCGGGGTCGGTGTGCGCATGAGAATCCTGCACTACTTCTCGCACATCGATTTCGCGGAGGGCGGTGTGGCTCGCTCCATAGTCGACATGGCTATCACGCTGCATCGCGCGGGCATCGAGTGCCCCGTCTGCTGCGCTTCGTGCTCGGACGGCGTGCGCGAGGAGCTGGAGAGCGCGGGTGTGCCGATGGTCGAGCTGCCCTCGCATGCGTCGAGGCTGGGACGCTATCCGCGCGCCTCGCTCGAGATGATCTCGAGCGAAATTGGACGTGCAGACGTGGTGCATCTCCACACGCCGTGGGAGCCGACGAATCTCCAGGTCGCGCGCGTGTGCCGTCGTCTGGGCACGCCGTATGTCCTGAGCACGCACGGGATGTTCACGTCGTGGGCGATGAGTCAGAAGAGGGCGAAGAAGAGGCTGTACTACTCCCTCTTCACGAGGCGTGTCCTGAGAGATTGTGCCAGAACCGTCCAGACCTCACTCGCCGAGCAACAGGGCTCCTCGAGATGGATCGCGGGCACACCCTCGACCGTCATCCCGTTGCCTATCGATTGGGAGCTCGCGGAGCACCCCACAATGCGAAGCTCCAGCGTCACGGGGGCAGAGGCAGCGGAGAGGCGTACGACGATGCTCTTCCTGAGCAGGGTCGTACCCAACAAGGGAATCGAGCAGTGCATCCGCGCGTTGCCGGCTATACGACAGCGTTTCGAATCGATCCTGTTCAACATCGTCGGCCCATACGAGGAGGAGTACAGGTCGCACCTCGAGAACGTCGCGAGCGACCTCGGGCTTCCGGATGCGATCCGATTCCTGGGTATGGTCAGGGGCGAGGAGAAGATACGCCTCTACGACACAGCGGATGTGTTCGTATGCCCATCGGAGCACGAGAACTTCGGGCTCGTGGTGCTCGAGTCCATCGTGCGCGGCACGCCGGTTGTCATTACAGAGGGTGTGGCCCTGAGTCGCGATCTGGCGGGGCTCGAGTTCGCGAGCGTGATCGAGGATGACCGTCCGGACACGATCGCGCACGCGACCATAGAGATGCTGACACATGCGGACGCGTCGCTCCGAGCTAGCGGAGAGGAGTGGGTGCGCCAGCACTTCGCATCCGATGTGATCGCGAGTCGGTACGCGAGTCTGTATGAGGAGGTCCGCGCAGCGGTCACGCGGTAGCGTACGGCAGCTGCTCGTACTCTTCCTCGGTCTCGTAGAGGTGCTCCTCCAACTCGTGCGCGTGACGAAGCACATAGGTGCCGATCGTTGAGTAGATCACCATCTGGAAGAGCAGCGGGCTCACCCGCGCGATGATGAACCCCTCGGCCAGTGCGCCGAGGAAATACACGAACTGGTAGGCAACGACGAGATCCGCCAGACTGGCGAGCGGGTGCCCCTTGGCGCGCCCGATGGACCAGAGGCGCACGCACTTCACGATGCTCGACGCGAGGAATATCGCGATCAGCAGCCCCATGCCGAGCCCGTAGGCCGCGAGCCCGTACACGTAGCTGTTCTCAGAGTTGCCCGCGTCCTGCACCCCCACGCCGAACAACGGGTTGCGCATGAACGACTCGAGCAGGACCGGCAGCACCGTCGTGCGTGTGTTCTCGAACGAGACGACGCGCCCGACACTTTCGCCCGTGCCTGTCACGGCGAGCGTGATCTGCACAACCAGGAACAGCACGATCGACGCGATCGGCAGCCAGAGGACCGCCTTGCCCATGTTCCTGTAGAGAAGTATGGACGTTCCCGCGATAGCCATGATCGTGCCCGTGCGGGACCCGGTCCAGAGCAGGAGCGCGCAGTCGATCGCCAGCAGCATGAGAATCAATTGCTTGTGCTTCCTGGTCTCGGCGGTCAGGAGCATCCAGACGCAGAAGATGATGAACGTTGACAGGGCGAGCGCGGCCGCCTGCGGGTTCGCCGTCAGCCCAATAAGCCTGTAGTTCGACAGAATGATCACAGACGGGTTCACGAAGAGCTGGACCAGGATCGCCAGGAGCCACAGAACGTTCCCGATGAGGATGGCGTGGGTGACCTTTCTGGGGTTCTCGTAGATCGAGAGAAGCAGGGAGCTTCCCGCGATCACGCTGCCGGTCACCATGATCGCGAAGAACACAGACTGGAGCCCCGAGAGCATCCCCTCGTGGATGCCTCGCACCATGCCCGCGTACAGATTGATGGCAAGGAGCACGAGGGCCTGCTTCGAGATGTACTCCACTCGCATCTGCTGGAATCTGAACAGGATGTTGAGCGCAAACATCACTCCCACAGCGAGCACGAGATCCGAGCGTCGGAGCTGGACAGAGATGAGCCACGTCTGGATCGGTGTTCCCCACCAGTTCAGGGCCAGCCCGATGGTGGCAAGGAAGATCACCAGCCCCGGGATGAGCACGAGCGATCGAGTGCTCGCCGCGGTGGTGAGCAGCGTCACCAGAGCGAGGAACACCAGGATGATGACCTGGGCCAAAGATAGATCGATATCGAAGTTCATTGTGCCCTGGGCGTTTCCGTTTCAACGGGAAAAAGAACTCGCCGGCGCTCCCGACTCTCGCTCACATCCTCGGCGTTCTGGGACGAAGAATACACTCGTATTCTGGTCAGAGCCCCGATTGCTATACTCGCCCCGCGACCCACGAGTTCACGAGCTCACAGGAATCCAACGCCATCCAGTTCGCCAGACGAGCCGCACAATCCGTCTCCTTCCGGATCAACCGGACTCTGGCCACACGATCGTCCTCGCGCCAGATGTACGTCGTCGTCTCGGAGTACCCCAAAGCGGGTGGCACGTGGTTGTCCAAGATGCTCGCCGACGTCCTGCGGCTGCCGCTGCCCATCAAGCCGTTCCTGCCGCTGGGCTTTCCCTGCGTCATCCACAACCACTGGGTCTACAACCCGAGGTTCCATCGCCCGGTCTACCTCTATCGCGATGGGCGGGACGTCATGGTGTCGTTCTTCTTCCATCGCATGCGAGCGCTGGCGACGATGCAGTATTTCGGGCACGCGAGCGATGTCCGCAAGTACGACCGCCTCTTCGGCAAGGGCTACGACCCCAACGACGCCAGGGGGCTGCTCCCACGCTTTATCGAGCACGAGTTCGCGCACCCGCACGCCGCGCGCCTCAATTGGCGCCAGCACGCCGAATCCTGGATGAGGGACAAGTCGAAGGGGCACATCGGGTATGTCAGCTACGAGGCGCTGCGACACAACACGCACGAGGAGCTCGCACGACTCGTCACGCACATCACCGCTCGGGAACCCGACTCGTGGGACATCGACACCGCCATCGAGAAGTTCTCGATGGAGCGTCAGACAGGTCGCAAGCCGGGCGATGAGGACACGCACAGCTTCATCCGCAAGGGGATCGCGGGCGACTGGAAGAACCACTTCACGCGCGAATCCGGCGAGCTGTTCAACGATCTGGGTGGGGACGCGCTGGTAGACTTGGGCTACGAGACGGACCGACAGTGGACATCCCGAGTCTCGTTCGTCGACGATCGATAGGTCCGCTTCGAAACACCCATCTACGCACTCAGCGGGGACGCGAGGGAGCAATCAACGGATGTCCGAGATCCGACGCACCTCAATCCGGATTCTCTCGAACTACGTTCGGCTCGGATCGACGCTCGCGATAGGCATCATTCTCACGAAGGTGCTGCTCGGCTGGCTCGGCAACGACGGGTTCGGTCTTGTGCAGCTCGTGCTCATGTCCGTGGGGCTGCCGATGGTGTTCCAGGACATCATGCGCCAGAGCATGGTCCGCCCGCTCGGGCAGGCGTACCACAATCCTGATCAGACGATCTTCCCGAAGGTCTACATGTCGTCGTATCTGGTGAGCCTGCTGGCGGCATTCCTCTCGCTCGCGGGGTTCGGTGTCCTGCTCGTGGGCATGCCATTCCTCAAGCTCGGCGAGCTCGGCACAACTGGGCAGACGATGGTTGCCGTCGAGGCCATCTTCACCTTTGTGCTCATCGCCAGCGCCCCGATCAGCAACGTGCTGGTCGTGACGGAGCGATTCGTGCTCCAGAACATCATGCTTGTCTGTCTCAGGCTGGGTGTGCTGATCCCCGCGCTGGTGCTGGTCCTGATCGGGCAGGATTGGACGATCGACCAGAAGCTCATCCGCTTCGCGTACCTCTCGGTCTCGTTCAAGACCCTGGTCGTGATCGTGACGATCGCGTACCTGCTGATCACCGAGCCGAGTCTGCGCATCCGCCCGGGTCTCATCGAACGCAGACGCGCGTGGCTCGTGATGCGCACGACCGGCGGGATCGCGTTGGTGACGCTCTCGACGAACGTCCAGACGTTCGTCTCCGGCATCATCATGAACTACGGATTCGGTCTGCTGGGCAACACCGTGTTCGGCATCGCCAGGCAACTGGCCTCCTACATCCGCATGACGACCGTCGGCATGACCTTCGGGCTCGACGCCGTGAGCGCTCGTATCTCTACCACTCGCAACGATGACTCGCTCCTCCAGCTGGCCTTCTACACGACTCGCCTCCACGCGCTGGTCGCCATGCCCGCGGGCGTCTTCGTGCTCATCTTCGCCAGCCCGCTCCTGACGCTCTGGGTCGGAAAACAGATGGAGAACCCGGAGCAGAATCTCCCGTACGCGATTGATTTGGCGCAGATCCTGGCCATCGGGCTCATCGCCACGGGCGTGGGCGAGGGGTGGACGCGTCTGCTCTATGGCGCCGGCTACCTCCGTCGATACCTCGTGCCCGTCGCCAGCGCGGGCATATTCAACCCGATCGTCGCGATCATTCTGTACTACGCGCTGCCGGACTCGATCAAGTTCTGGTGCGCAGCACTCGCGTACTCGGGTGTCTTTCTCGTCATCTACGGCGTGATCGTCCCGCGCCTGATGCACAAGCTCATCGACATGCCGTACTCCATGCTAGCCTCGACCACGCTCAAGCCTCTCGCGTGCGCATTACTCGCGGGTGGCGGGGCGTATCTCGTGGGCGATCAGTTCGGCGAGCAAGACGAGGTGATGCTCGCCGCCTCGGTCGTCGTGTTCGGGCTGCTGTACGCGTGTGTCTCCTGGGTCGTCCAGCTCGACTCGCACGAGAGGCGGACGATCATCGGGATGATCCGTCGTCGAGCGGGGCGTCGCCCTGTCACGAGGACATCCGAAGAGGCCCACGAGCTGCAGCAGGATGAGTTCGACGAGGTCACCCGCACATCCGACGAGATCTGAGTCTCAGCGGATGCGCAGACGCGTCACGATCGCGCGATGATCCGAGGGAAGGCCCTCGCCGACGTGGAGCGCCTCGACCTCCACACCCTCGCTCGTCCACACGCTGTCGATGGGCAGCGAGAGCCATCGCGGCAGGTCCGCGGGCCATGTCCCACCCGAGAACACACGCGTGTGCGCACGCAGCCCGCTCGCTCGTGCGAACACCTGGTGCATGCGTCCGAATGGGGTTGAGTTGAAATCCCCGATCGCGATCATTGGGTGACAACGCCCCTGGTTCCAGGCACGCATCATCGTCGCGTCGCGCACGAGCTTGTTCTGGCTGCCACGCCAGAGCTTCTCCGTGCGAGGCGAGGCGGGGTGGAACACGCTCAGGAGCGCACGACGACCGCTATCGAGCTCCAGCAGGGGGGAGCGAACCCGCACGAAGCTGGACGCGTTGTCCTCGTTCTCGAGCATCAGCTCTGGCAGCTCGAAAGGAACACGGCTGAGGATCTCGATATTCCAGAACCGCCCCGGCTCCGGATGGATCCTGTGGGGATACCGTGTCTGGTCCGGATCGACACGACGCCCCATGCCATATGGCGACTCGATGAAGCAGAGCACATCGGGATCGAACCGCTCGATCAGCTCGAGGAAGGGTCGCTCGTTCTGCACATGGTGCGCGTCGATGTTGTAGCTCAGAATCGTCAGCTCGATGGGATCGGCGGACGCGTCGATGCCTGGGCCTGTGTCGCACGATTGGGTGTGATGCGCGCGAGTCGCGATCGTGAACACCGATACCCAGCAGCCCATCCCGAGCACGAGCCAGCACGTCGCAACAGCCACGCGTCGGTGCGTGATCACGTGAAGCACACCAACGAGCGTGAGCAGATACCCCACGTGCACCGCGAACTGTGCGCTCATGTCGAGCGCGTAGGGCCTGTCGCGCCACCAGAGCATCAGCACATACAATGCACCAAAAATAAGAACGAGCGAGCACACGATCCGCGCGCAGGTGCGGAGCACGGCTCGCGCTCGCCCCTCTCGAGGGGAAGTAGTTCCCGCAGGATCCGTCGCGTTGGCCTCGGGATCGCTCACGTCGACCCCTCATCCCGAGGAAAAAGCAGGGCGCCAGATAGATATCGGCGCCCCGCTGGAGGAGAGAGAGATCTGATGAATATTGTACTATCGGCCGTCATTTCAAGCTTGCATTGAAGGTTTTTTTTCTCTACCGAGCGTCCCACGCTAAACCGCCTGCTTGCAGGCACTTGTACATAGTACGCGCACACGCCGATCTCACATCCCGTATATGCGGGGGGCTAGAAGAACGACAACCAGACCAACCAGTATGGTTAATGGAACTCCAAATCGTAAGAAGTCACTTGTCTTGTATCCACCCGGTCCCATCACCATCAGGTTTGTCTGATAGCCCAGCGGTGTCGCGAATCCCGCCGATGCCGCCATCGCCAGACACACCGCCACTGGCGTCATCGAGATGTTGTGCTCCATAGCGGCCGCCAGCGCGATCGGGAACATGAGCGCCGCCGCCGCGTTATTCGTGATGATCGACGTGAACACCGCGGTCATCAGATAGATGCCGGCGAGCACACCCCATGGGCCCAGGGAGCCGCTCCATCCGAGCGTGTGGGTCGCGATGTACTGGGCCAGACCGGTCTTCTCCATCGCGTGTGCGAACCCGAACGACGACCCGATCACCAGCAGCACCTGCCAATCGACGCTCGATCGTGCCTTCTGTCCCGTCGTGCAGCGCATGAGGATCATGCCCAGTGCGGCGGCGAGCGCGAACACGAACGCTCGCTCGGGCGTGATCGCCATCAGAACGACCATCCCGATCAGGATCAGCCACGCGATCGACGCGAGCCTGTGCCTGGGAGATGCCTCGCCGGGGAGCGCGCTGACGAGATAGAAGTCATTCGAGCTCCTGAACTGTTCCGCGAACTCGGGCTCGGCCTCCAGCAGGAGCGTGTCGCCGGAGCGCAGCACGATGTCCCCCAGCTTGCCTTGCAGACGCTCGCCCGCGCGGTGGATCGCGACGACAACAGCCTTGTATCGCGAGCGGAAATCGCAATCGCGCAGCGTCCTGTTGAGCACCGGGCTCGACGACGAGACGACGGCCTCGATCAGGCGCGCGTGATGGCGAGGAAGCACCCCCGTCGAGCTGCCATCTCCCGCCACGGGAGAAAGACCCTTCGTTTTCATCACGTCGACAACCGACGCCACGTCGCCAACGAACACGAGCTCGTCACCCTCGGCGAGCTTCTGGCTCGGTCCGACCGCCAGGATCGTCTCGTCCTCACGCTCCACCCTCGACAGATACAGCCCGGGCAGATGACGCAGGCCGGCCTGCTCGACCGTCTTGCCGATCAACGGTGCGCCCTTCTCGATCCGCAGCGATGTCGTGTAGCGTTTCGGGTCGACCGACATCGGGGCCTGCTTCGTCCGGTCGCGCAGCAAGCGAGGCCCGAGCACGAGGATGTAGATTAGCCCCACGATCGCCGCCGGGACGCCAACCCATGCGAAGGTGAACATCTCGAGCGGCTCGAGGCCAAGGGTCGGATCCGCCTCGATGTGCTCCTGCATCAGCCCGGCCACGACCAGATTCGTGCTCGTGCCCACGAGCGTACACATACCACCAAGCACCGTCGCGAAGCTCAGCGGCATGTACAGGCGCGAGACCTGCAGCCCGCATCGCTTCGACCACGACGACAGCACAGGCAGGTACATCGCCACGATGGGCGTGTTGTTCACGAACGCGCTCGCCAACGCCACCGGCGAGAGCAGGCGCGTGTACGCGCCACGCAGCGACGACGGACGCCCCAGCATCCTGTTGGAGAAGCCGGCGAGTGCGCCGGTGTCGCGCAGCCCCGCCGCGACGATGTACAGCACCGCGACCGTGCCGATTGCCGGGTTCGCGAAGCCCGCCAGTGCCTCGGTCGGGGTCAGCACGCCGGCCACGAGCAGCAGGGCGACCCCCCCAAGCATCACGAGGTCGGCGCTGAAGAGTCCCGAGATCAGTCCGCCGACGATGACAGCAAGCACGCCCGCGGTGAGCCATGACTGCCAGTCGAGCGTGATGTCGGTGCCCTGTGGCATTGTCATTCCTCAAGCGGGGGCCCGAGGAGATACCTACGTCGCTCAGGCCGGGGCGTTCAGCCCTAGATCGGCGATCGTGGCTACCAGACTCTCGTGGATCTCGTTATCGGCGCAGATCACGCCCCTGTTGCGCTCCAGACGCGAGCCGTGACCAAAATCCAGCGGACGCCCCGAGACGTCGCTCACCACGCATCCTGACTCGGTCGCAACGATCGCGCCGGCGCCGTGGTCCCAGATCTTCTCGACGTACCCCTTGCGTGTCGGCATGCGCAGGTACGCGTCGGCCTGACCACGCGCCACGACGGCATACTTGCACTGCGAGTCGAGTCGCTGGGGATCCGATCGCATCCCGAGTGTGTCGAGCACGCGGGCCGAGGCGTCGTGCTTCGTGTGCGCCGTCTCGACCGACTCGCACAGGCGGATAGAGCCCCGATCCTCGCGCTGCGCGCGTCGGAGCGGCTCGAGCGCGCAGTCGTGCCCGCACGTGCCGACACGCACTCCCTTGCCCTTCATCGCGATGAACATCGAGCCCACGGGATCCGGGCTCGAGAACTCGCGCGAGTGATCGGATGAGAGATTGGGACATCCCAGCACACCCAATGTCGGATCGCTGTCCTCTATGTACGCCAACGAGACGGCGTACTGCTCGCCGCGGAGGAAGCCCTTCGTGCCGTCAATCGGGTCGAGCGTCCAGAACGCGTCGGAGGAGCCGTCGTGGTTGCCGATGTCGATCGCCTCGAGCACGTCGTCCTCGCTGGCCTCGGGCCATACGATGCGGACCGCCTCGAGCACGAGCTCGCGCGTGCGCGCGTGCTCGTCGCTGCGCAGTGCCAGGGCGTCCTCCTCTGCGACGAGCCGGATCGCCCCGAGCTCGTCGGTCAGTCGACGCGCCACGACCGCTTGCGACGCGAAATCCGCGATGGTCACGGGGCTCTTGTCGTCCTTCGAGATCGCACGCAGCGAGTCGATCTGGTGCTGCACGTGACGGCACACGAGGCTCGCGTCGCGAACCGCGCTCAGCGCGACCGTCTCCATGGCTGTGCCCAGCGCGTCCGAGCTCATTCCTTCACGAGACCCCTGTCGATCAGCAGATCCAGGCACGCGCGCACACACTCGTCGACGCTCATCGTGGACGTGTCGAGCAGCAGCTCCGCGGACTCCGGCTCCTCGTAGGGGTCGTCGATGCCGGTGAAGCCCTTGATCTCGCCCGCCCTGGCCTTCTTGTACAGACCCTTGGGATCGCGCTCCTCGCACACGTCCAGCGGCGGGCACACGAACACCTCGAGAAAGGCCACGTCGGAGGCGTCGTGCAGCGCCCGAACCTGGTCGCGATCGGAGCGATACGGGGAGATGAAGCTCGTCAGGGCGATGGTGCCCGCGTCGGCGAAGAGCTTGGCGACCTCGCCGATGCGTCTGATGTTCTCCGCACGATCCTCGGCGCTGAAGCCCAGGTTCTTGTTGAGCCCGTGACGGATGTTGTCGCCATCGAGCCGGTACGAGATGACCCCCATGTTCACCAGCGTCTGCTCGAGGGCCGAGGCGACCGTGCTCTTGCCCGAGCCCGAGAGGCCCGTGAACCAGAGGGTCGCTCCAGCGCAGTCCAGGGCCTTCCATCGCTCGTCTCTGGAGATGTCGCCTTCGTGCCAGTGAATGTTCGTCGCCTTGACCTCTGTCATGATGCACCCTCGCCCCTCTGGGCGTGATCAGATCTGTATTGAATGCGTGAAAAAGCACGCGCCCCACAGACGCGTGCTCTGGAGATTTCCACACTAGTCGAGTGGCGTTCGCCGGGTCAAGACCCGCACACGCGCAACTCAGAAATTCACCTGGCCACCCTGCGGGCGATCCTGTTGGCGGTCTTCACCTCGGTGCCCTCGAGCGCGTAGAACCGATAGTCCAGATCGCTCGAGTCGGTCAGCGACGGGAACCACAGCACGCCGTTGACGACGTCATCGTGCGCCCGCAGCCACGAGCCGATGCGTCGCTTCGCCTCCGGGTCGCCGAACTGGACTGTCCCCAGGTCGGCGCGGAGCGAGGCGATCAGATCGATCCGCTCGGACTCGACCGGCTTGTCGATCATGTCCCATCCGCCGATGCGGAGCGCTTCAACAATCGCGCCAAACTTCTCGTGCGCCGACTCGCTCGCCGAGTCGCCCAGGTCGTCGATCACGATCCACGTCGCGTCGTCGAGCATCCCCGGCTCCACCCCGCTGGACGCCAGCAGCGGGAACTCCCGCTCTACGACGTCGATCCTCTTCTGCAGGGCCACGGGCAGCGAGCTGTAGACCTGGTGCACGATGTCGCCGTAGTCATCCTTCAACTCGACCAGGAAGTCGTCGATCTGTTCGGTCGTGTACTCCTTGCCGTTGATCCTGACGACCGCCGGATCGTTGTCGTTTGTGTTGACATCGACATAAACAGTCTCGTTGGTCGCGCTGCTCGAGGCATGTGAGCGTTCGTCCTTGTTATCGAGCATGAAGACCACGAACAATCCAACGAATATCGACACGAACACAGCAACACCAACGCCCTTGTTGGGTTCCTTCGTGTAGCGATGCTTGTTCCGACGATTGAGACGATCCGCACGGTGACGCTGCATCCTGTCGCGCGCCTTGGACGCGCGCCTGCGCGCGTTGCGCAGCTGCTCGTGTGCCGGGGCTCGCTTGTCGCGCGGCACGCGCGGTGTGCGACGGAACTCGCCAACAACCTCGTTGACCGCGTCCGAGACCTGGCTCATGGCGTCACGGATCTCCGCGTCGACGCCCGCCAGCGGCTGCATCGGCATGCGACGCTTCGGCTTGCCAGAGGGCGTGTAGCGACCCGTCCACCAGTTGGCCACCTTGATCGACGGGTCAACGCGCTCGCCGGCCCCGGGCGCCTCGTCCTGCGGCGCGGGCTCGGGTGTCGGCTCCGGTGTGAACGTGGATGCCTCCTGAGCCTCCGGCTGACGAGGCGCGCCAGCGAATGCCGCCGCCGCGGCCACGTCCTCCTGCACACGCTCCTCGGGCATCTCGACGACCTCGCCGTCGCGCATGCTCGGCAGCTCCGCCGGCTTCATCGAGTACATGTCCTCCGACGCGATGATCGCTCTCAGATCGGTGAGCATCTGGTTGGCGGTGCCGTAGCGACGGTCGTACTCCGTCATCGAGCGACGGATCACCCAGCGAACAACCTCGGGGCATCGCTTCGTGATGTGCGACAAGCCGCCGTGCGCCGGGAACGAGTTCTCGACGATCGAGTAGAGCACCGCGCCCGCGGCGTAGATGTCGAACTTCACGCCGTTGACCTCGTGCACCTTCACGCCCTTGAGCGCCATGCGCACCAGCTCCGGATCACGGAAGTACTCCGTGCCGTGTGTCGTCAGCGTCATTGCCGATCGCAGCGGCGTGACGAGGCCGAGGTCCACGAGGTGGGCGCGCCCGTCGTGCACGATGATGTTGTCGGGCTTGACGTCCTTGTGCCACAGCCCGTTGCGGTGGTACTGCTCGAGCGTCTCGAGGAGGTCCGAGGTGTACTCCATCGCCTCGCGCACGCTCTTTGACGCCAGGCCCTCGTTGCCGTCGTGCTCGTGCAGACGACGACCGACGGCGCCTAGGTCCTCGCCCGGGACGTATGGCATCACGTAGTAGAAACGCTGCTCGTTGAGGTCGTGCTCGAGAACAAGGCCGATCTTCTTGGCGGCCTCGAGCGCGCGACTCTCGCGAACGATCTGCGGCAGCGACGAGCCCTCCTTGACGCTGAACGACTTGATCACGACCTGCTCGACATCAAGCCCGCGCCGTGCGAACGCGGCGCGCTTGATCTCGCTCGGGTTTGCGATGTAGAGCTTGGCGCCGGAGCCGCCAGCGGCGATTGACCCAACGATGTCGTATCCGTCGAACGAGCCGCTGCGCTTCGAGGGCGCGTCGCGTCCCGGAGCCTTGGCCATCGCCTCGGGCACACGCTGCTCGATGCCCTCCGTCAACGCGTGCAGACCCAGCAGGTGCGCCGGGTTGCCGATGAACAGGCGGTACGTGGCGTAGCCCATGCCGCCGATCTCGTCCTGGATCGCGCTACCGAAGTGCTTGGCCGCCGACCAGCGCCCTATCACGATGTTGAGCAGCACGAGGGGAACGAAGATGACCGTCGTCAGCACGCCACCAAGGATGCGGAGGGCGTCGCCGATGGTGCGACCAATGAAACCGAAGATGTGACCGACAAGCCAGAAGACCCCGCGTAGCGCCGGGATGATCAGCATGAAGAATGCGATGACGACCGCCAGTACGAGCAATGTGCCAACTAGGAAGTTCATGGCTGCTCACCTCGTGGTTCGCGTTCCGGCCCAAACCCTGGCCCGACACCCATTGGGTCCTTAGCTCCGAAGGCTCGCCTCATCCTCGCGCCGCAGCTGCTGCTGCGTGTGATAAATGTCCGCGATGGCCTCGTCGAAGAGGGTGTCATCCGCCTTAGTCGGATTCAGATCAAGCCCATTTCGGGACGCCTCGTCCATCTCATCGTTCGTGAAGCTGTACGTCGCGATCACCTCCTGGAGCTTCGTGCGAAGCGCCAGCCGAACCTTCGCCATCCGTCGGCTCACCGTCGGCTCGGATGTCCCCACCGACTCGGCGACCTCCTTGCCCGACATCCCGTCGAAGACGCGCATCCGATAAATCGAGAACTCCATGAACTCGCACTCGCGCTCGACCAGGCGGACCGCCGCCTCGACCTTGGCGCGGAACACCGCTTCTTCATACTCCGCGTCGGGAGCGGCGTTGCCCGTCGGGTGCATCCAGCTCTCGTCCAGCTCCGCCGGGCGCTTCCCGCCCCCGCGTTTGAGCGCCATGCGGCGATCGATCTCGTCGCCCAGGGTGTGCTTGGCGATCGCCAGCAGCCACGTCGAGAACCGCGCTCCGCGTGCCGGGTCGTACTGCTCGATCGAGTCGGACAGCGCCGCCAGCGTCTCCTGCGAGAGATCCTGCACCGTCTCCGAGCCGATCCTGCCGCGTCCCCACTTGGCAAGCTGCGCCCGGATGACCGGCCCGAAGGTCTCCCAGAGCTCGTACCAGGCGGACTCATCGCGACCGCGGAGGCGTCCTATAAACCCGGTTGTGAGATTGTTGAGCATCGAGCGCACCGTCCCCATTGGCTGTGTGGTATTCCAGCATACGCCGAGTTTGGACGGGGGGAAATGTCCTTTCACACCCCGTTGGGGACACGCACACCAGCGCCCCCGAAGGCCTCTTTCTGGTTCTTTTTGCGCGATTTTTCTCGGAGGATGAAATCCGTCCCCTCCAGACCCCAAGAAAGCAGGTGACCGACACGGGTCGGACCCGGGAATCCGGGAAGCAACTCCTCAAGGAAAGGACAGAACCATGGCCGGTATCACCAGAACATTACTCAGAGTCGGCGTCATCGGCGGTTTGCTGGCTGGTGGGGCGGTGGTCATCGCCGGTCCGCATCGCATCGGCGCCCTGACACACCAGATGCACGGGAAGATCACCAACGTGATCGACTCGCACATCGACGACCCCGTCGCCATGCGAGCGCAGCTCCGCGACCTCGAGTCGCGATATCCCAAGCGCATCGCGCAGGTCCGCTCGCACCTTGGCGAGATCGAGGAGCAGCTCAACCAGATCACACGCGACGTGACGATCTCCGAGCGCGTCGTCGAGATGGCCCACGCCGACTACAACGAGCTGCGTGACCTGATCGCTCGTGCCGAGACCGCCAACCTCGAGTATGGCGGCGCCAAGCTCGTGGCGATCGCGTTCAAGAGTTCCGAGTACGACATCGACTCGGCCTACTCGCGTGCCAACTCCATCGCCGACACCGCGACGGTCTACGCGAACCGAGTGACCGATCTGCAACGCGACAAGAACTCCCTCGAGCGCGACAAGCAGCAGCTCGAGAGCCTGCTGGGCAAGCTCGAGACCGAGCACGCACAGTTCCGCGCCCAGATCGCCCAGCTCGACGGCCAGATCGACTCCATCGCTCGCAAGCAGAAGATGGTCAAGATCATGGAAGAGCGTCAGCGTCGCATCGACGAGCTCTCTCGCTACGAGGTCGCCTCGCTCGACCAGTTCAAGGCGAACCTGGCCAAGCGTCAGGCCGAGCTCGAGGGCAAGCTCGAGGGTCTCGCCCGCGTCGAGGGCAACAACGACTACGAGACCAAGGCACGCTTCGAGGTCGACACCAAGACCACGCTCGAGCCCATGTCTCTCGAGAGGCTCCGCAAGCCCGTTCGCACCAAGGTCGTGATCGACGGCACCGAGGCGATCGAGACCACCAGCGAGGACGACGACATCGTCGCCTCACGCAACGGGGCCTATTAAGGCTCCAAGCCGAGATTCTCCTCTCACGAAGCACGACCCCGTCCCCGGATTCCGAGGACGGGGTTTTTCCTGCGCACACGATGTCGATACGCTCTCACCGATGCCCCGACTCCAGGACCAGGCGCTCGTGCTCCGACGATGGGACTTCTCTGAAACGAGCCAGACCGTCGCGCTGTACACACGACACCACGGTCTGCTGCGAGGGCTCGCCAAGGGAGCCAAGCGTCCTCGCGCGCAGTTCTCGGGCGGGTTCGAGCCACTGACCGCCGGGCAGATCCAGGCCATCCCGAAGACGACATCCGATCTGGCGGTCCTGACGGAGTGGGATCTCCAGGAGATCTTTCCCGACCTGCGCCGCTCGCTCAGCGCCTACCGGTGGGGGGTGTGCAGCGCGGATCTGGTCTATCGCATGCTCGAGCGCGACGACCCGCACCCGCTCCTCTTCGACTCGCTCGACTCGTGCTGGCGCGCACTGGGTCGCGACGACGACAACGCCACGGCACTGGGCTTCCTGATCGCGCTGCTGCGAGAGACAGGCCACATGCCCGACCTCACAACGATCGCGCCGCTCGACGATGACGAGACACTGGCGTTCCGCCCGAACGAGGGCCGGTTCACTCGTGACCCCGAGACGCACGACGACGCCAACCCGAGCTGGCGCATCCGACGCGCCACCGCTCGGTTCCTCGAGCGATTCGTCGAGGGCGAGCGCGACATCGACGACGAGCGTGCGCTGAACAGGGCGCTGCGGTTCGTGCTGACGTGCCTGAGCTGGACCATGGGGCAGGAGCCCGACTCGGTGCGCCTCATAATGTCCACGCTCCCCGGATCGAGGTAGTTCGATCCACGACGATTCGCTCGGTGGCGTGAAGCCTTGGTCAAGCACGTCGAGGAACCCGTCGATAGGCGCTCACGAGGAGCTCCACAGAGCTCCGCCAACCGTGATCGGAGCGCGAAGAAATGGACTCAAAGTTGCTGCAAAAGATCCTCGAGTGCGAGAGGATTCCCACGCTCCCGGCTATCGCCATGCGAGTCGTGGAGCTGACCGGCGACAAGGACGTCTCGATGCGTGATCTCTCCGAGACGATCCAGAATGACCAGGGCCTCGCCTCCAAGATCCTCCGAACCGTCAACTCCGCGTTCTACGCGCAGGTCACACCCTGCTCGACCATATCGCGCGCGCAGCTCGTGCTCGGGCTCCAGGCCGTCAAGACGCTCGCGCTGGGCTTCACACTCGTCAGCTCCCTCAAGGATTCCGAGTCGGGCGACTTCGACTACGTCGACTACTGGCGACGATGCGTCTTCTCGGGAGTGGGCGCCAAGGCCACCGCGGCGAAGATGCACTGCGCCGAGCCCGAGGAGGCGTTTCTCGGCGGGCTCCTGCAGGACATCGGCATGCTCGCCATGTTCCAGGCACTCGGCGATGACTACCTCAAGGTCGTCAAGAAGTGCGAGGGCGACCACTCCAAGCTCGTGCGCGAGGAGCTCCAGGCATTCGACCTCCAGCATCCCTCCGTGGGCGAGATGCTCGGCGAGCGCTGGAAGCTACCGTCGTCGCTGCTGGCGCCGATCAGGTACCACGAGCGACCCACGGCCGCGCCGAAAGAGCACATCGATGTCGTGCGCTGCGTCGGGCTGGGCAATCTGGCCGCGCAGACGCTCAGCGCCGACGAGCCGGCCCCCTGGCTCAGCAAGTTCTACAAGGCCTGCGAGAGCTGGTTCGCGATCTCGCCCGGCGACGCCGACGATCTGCTCAACACCATTGTCGAGGGCTCGCGTGAGGCGTCGAAGCTCTTCGAGCTCGAGATCGGCGTCATGCCGATGGTCACCGAGCTGCTCGAGTCCGCCAACGATCGCCTCGTCGACATGATGCTCATCACCGACAAGGAGATGGAGCAGGTCGTCAGAGAGAACGAGGATCTCCACCGGGCGCTCCATACCGACTCGCTGACGGGGCTTCCCAGCCGACGGAATTTCCTTGAGACGCTCGCCGTCTTCTTCGCTCGCGCACACAAGTTCAACGAGACGCTCCATCTGGCGCTCCTCGACGGGGACATGTTCCGCAAGATCAACGACGAGCACGGGCGCGAGAATGGCGATCTGGCCATCAAGGAGATGGGCCGACGCCTCCAGCAGTGCGTGACCAACCGCGAGTGCACGCTGGCTCGATTCTGTGGTGAGGAGTTCTCGCTCCTCATGAGCGGCGTCGATCGGTCCAACGCCGGCCAGATCGTCGACACCTGTCGTCGTGATTTCGAGCAGCGCCCGATCGAGTTCCAGACCGCGCAGGGCCAGACCCTCACCTGCCCGATCACGCTCTCGTGCGGGCTGGTCACGCTGGAGCCCGCGACCAAGGACGCGTTCGAGAAGCTCGACCAGTTCCTCAACTCAGCCGAGCAGGCGGTGCGTGCGGCCAAGTCCTCCGGTGGCAACACCATCCGACTCTTCTCGCCCCGGAAGCAGGCGGCCTGAGCCCATCGCGAAACGCCTCGCTGGGATGAGGGGATTCCGCGAGTGGCTGGCAATGACTAACCATTCTGAGTATCCTGTGAAATCCTCGTGACCGGACGCCTGCGATCCTCTGGATCGGTGGTCGAGGGTGTGCACTAGGCACGCAGGCAACCCGTACGGAGCACGTCTCACTCTCGATGCGATCCATCCAAACGATCCCATTGCTCAGAACCCCTCGCGTCCTACAGGACCCTCCTCAGTGAGCCAAACAGACTCCACATCCCCAACCAGCGACTCAGCTCTCGCCCCGAACGTCGAGATCTACGGGGAAGGGCGGGACGTCGTGTTCCTGCACGGCCTGCTGGGCATCAACGAGCACTGGCTGGGGGTTGTCGAGCACATCCGCCAGCGTTGCCGCTGCCTGCTCGTCGAGCTCCCGCTGCTCGAGCTCCGAGGCTCCGACTGCACCGTCGATGGGGCGACACAGATGGCACGCAAAGCCATCCAAGAGCACTGCGACGCGCCCGCCGTGCTGGTGGGCAACTCGCTTGGCGGGCACATGGCGATGCGCATGGCTATCGACCACCCGCAGGACATCCGGGCGCTGGTGCTCGCGGGCTCCAGCGGGCTCTTCGAGCGCACGTTCGAGAAGGACGTGCAGCACCGCCCCTCGCAGGACTGGATCGAGCGCAAGGTTCGCGACCTGTTCGACAATCCAGACAAAGCGCCGCAGGAGGCCATCGATCGCGCCTACGCGGAGCTCTCCCAGCGACCCGCGGCACGCGCGCTCGTGCGACTCTCCAAGAGTGCAAAGAAAGACCACATGGGCGAGCGCATGCAGGCGATCACGCACCCCACGCTTCTCCTGTGGGGCAAGCAGGACATCGTCACCCCGCCCGCCGTTGCAGAGGAGTTCCACTCGCTCATCCCAAACACGACGCTCCGCTGGCTCGAGAGCTGCGGGCACGCGCCGATGATCGAGCAGCCCGCCTCCTTCGCCGAGGGACTCCTGAGCTTCCTCGACGATCTCGACACGCGCACTTCTGAAGTGGGGTCCTGCCAGGAGGTCGCCTGATGTCGTGGACCGCTCTGGTCGGCGCCTCCATGCGTCGCCTGCTGACCAGACGCATCACCCTGCTCGGTGACAACGCGTACTGGTCGACCAACACACCCGCCATCCAGATCCGCCAGCTCCGACGACTCCTCCATCGAGCCAGGGACACCGAGTTCGGGCACCAGCACGACTTCCCAGCGCTGCTGCGCCGCCCCGACCACGAGCTCATCGATGCCTACACGCGTGCGACACCCATCGCCACGTACGACGATCTCAAGCCCCAGCTCGAGCGAATGCGGAGGGGGGGCGAGACCGACATCTGCTGGCCTGGACTCGTCCGCGACTGGGCGCAGACCTCCGGCACGACCGCAGGCGACAAGTACGTCCCCGTCTCGCGACAGCTCCTGGCGCACAACCGCAAGGCGTCGTTCGACATCTTCGCGCACGCGCACCGCATGGGGGTCTCTCTCACCGATCTCTTCGCCGGCAGGATGCTCTTCCTGGGCGGCTCGACCGATCTCGAGGAGAACGAGTTCGGCGTGCGCACGGGCGATCTCTCGGGGATCGTCACCCAACTGATCACCTGGCCGCTCACGAGCGTGTACCTGCCCGGTCGCGACATCGCGCTCATGAGCGACTGGCCCGCCAAGATCGATGCCATGGCGCGCGCGTGCCTCGACCAGGACGTGCGCCTGGTCTCCGGCATGGCGTCGTGGTCGCTCGTGCTCTTCGAGCGCATGGTCGAGCTCGCGCAGCAGCAGGGACGCGACGTCACCACACTCGAGCAGATCTGGCCGAACCTGACACTGTTCGTTCACGGCGGTGTGCGCTACGACCCCTTCGAGCATCGAGTCCGGAAGGCGTGGTCGGGAAGCGCCGAGGGCAACGACGTCCCACGCAGGCTCGAGGTCTACCCCGCCTCCGAGGGCTTCATCGCGATGCAGGACACCAGGGGCGATCCCGGGCTGCGTCTCAACATCGACCACGGCATCTTCTACGAGTTCGTCCCCGTCGAGCAGATACACGACGCCACGCCGGACGTCTTCACCTGCTGGCAGGTCGTGCCCGACCAGCGCTACGTTGTCGTCATGAGCACGCCCGCCGGCATGTGGCGGTACATCATCGGTGACGTGGTCCAGTTCGAGTCGATCCCCGATGGCAGCGCCAGCGGCTCGTCGGCGCGCCTCCGCATCGTCGGACGCCACAGGCTCTTCATCAACGCCTTCGGCGAGAACATCATCGTGGAGCACATCGAGAACGCCGTCGTCCGAGCCTCGAAGGAGACCGGACATTTCGCGGGCGAGTTCACCGCCGCGCCCGTGTACCCCGACGCCACGCGACGCGCCGGGCTGGAACTCATCGTCGAGTGCGACGATCCGTCGTTCGACCCGTCGCTCTTCTCCGACGCGTTCGATCGCGCGATCAAGGCGCAGAACAACGACTACACCGCCAAGCGCGCCGGCGATGCCGGCATGGCCCCGCCAACCATCACACGCGTGCCCACTGGCACCCTGCACGACTGGATGGCCTCGCGAGGGAAGCTCGGTGGACAGCACAAGTGCCCGCGATGCGCCAACAACCGTGAGTTCGTCGATCAGATCCTCTCGTCGGTGGAACCCAGCGCACGCCCGACATGACCAACCCGCTGCGCACCATTCTGAGGCGGATCAGAGGCCATCACCTCCGCATCGGGATCCTGCTCTACATCGCGCTGCTCCTCGTCTCGAACCTCGTCCACAACATGCGATGGTCCAACTGGCAGCCCTCGACGCCTCGCGCCGTCGCCCCGATTCGCGCCACGAGCAACGCGGGCCCCCAGGAGAGCACCTCCTACGACCTCGCCTACCTGGAGTGGGCACCCTCCTCGCTTCTTCCAGGCGCTCCGCCGCTGCTGCTGCTGCACGGCTCGCCTGGCGCTGCCTCGTCCTTCTCACAGCTCGGACCCCTCTTCGCGGAGGCGGGCTATCGCGCCATCGCGCCGGACCTTCCCGGGTTCGGCGCCTCGACGCAGCGCGCCCCGAGCTACTCCATCCTCGCGCACGCGCACTCCGTGCTCGAGCTGATGGACCATCTCGACATCGACCGGGCCCACGTCCTGGGGTTCTCGATGGGCGGCGGCGTCGCCATCCACATGGCCGATCTGCGCGCGGACCGTGTCGCCTCGCTCACGCTGCTCTCTTCCATCGGCATACAGGAGGCCGAGGGCTCGGGCGATTACTACTTCGAGCACGCCAAGTACGCCATCGGCATCGGCGGCTTCGGGCTTGGCGTGCGCGAGCTGATCCCGGACTTCGGCGTCCTCGGGCCACGCAAGTACTGGTACTCCTTCCTGCGAAACTTCTGGGACACCGACCAGCGCCCTATGCGATCGATCATGGAATCGATCGAGACGCCGACGCTCATCATCCACGGACGCGACGACTTCCTCGTGCCAGCGTGGGGCGCGGAGGTCCACCACCAGATCATGCCGACCTCGAGCCTCGTCATGCTCGACACGGGCCACTTCATGGACTTCCTGTTCCGCGAGCCGCAGCTGGCCACCGAGCACGCACTGCCCTTCCTGGGGCGACACTCACGTCCTGACGAGCAGCCGCTCCGATTCGCGGTCGATCTGGCGCCCACAGGCGACGAGGGCATCTCGCTCAACTCCCTCGGGCCGCTCGGGCTCGAGCACACCACCGCGTGGTGGGTCGTCTGCCTCGCCATCATCCTCGCGACGTTCATCTCCGAGGACGCGACCGTCATCGCCGTGGGCGTCCTCATCGCGCGCGGCGAGATCGACTTCTTCGTCGGTCTCATGGGCTGCTTCAGCGGCATCGTGCTCGGCGATGGGGGGCTCTGGGCCATCGGACGCTTCGGCGGGCGGCGTGTCCTCGAGTGGCCCTTGATCGGCAAGTGGATCCCCGAGCGATCGCTGGCGCGCTGGGGGCGCTGGTTCGACAAGCACGCCATCAAGGCCGTGCTCGTCGCGCGCGCCATGCCGGGGCTCAGGCTGCCGACGTATCTCGCAGCCGGGCTCCTCTCGCGCCACACCGCGACGTTCCTGTTCTGGGCGGCGTTGGCGGCAGTGCTCTGGACACCCTTCCTGCTCATCCTCGCCGGCACGCTCGGCTCGTCCATCATGCACGCGCTCGAGGGCACCGTCTCCGGACCATTCGCGATCGTCGCGGCGATTGTCCTGCTGCTCATCCTGCTGCGCATCTTCGAGATGAGCCTGACATGGACCGGGCGTCGACGCCTGCTCCGCATGGTCCAGCGATTCAGACAGCCCGAGTTCTGGCACTCGTGGCTCCTCTACGCGCCGCTCCTCCCGCACCTGCTCCGACTCGCACTCCGACACAGACCTATGACCTTCTCCAGCTGCAACCCGGGCATCTCGCACGGCGGGGGCATCGTCGGCGAGAGCAAGATCGAGATTCTCAAGTCGCTCCACGCCTCCTCGGACATGATCCTCCCATGGCACGACGTGCCGACGATGCACGACCCCATCCAGCGCGCGGCGTATGTCGAGGGCATCGTGGAGTCCGACGAGGACTTCTCCTACCCGGTCATCCTCAAGCCCAACGAGTCGCAGCGGGGCTTCGGCGTCAAGCTGGCGCGCTCGCGCGCGGATCTCGACGACTACTTCGAGTCCATGACACGCGAGGCGATCGTCCAGGCGTTCCACCCGGGCCCGTACGAGATCGGCATCCTCTGGGCACGCGACAGAACCCCCGACGGGCTCGGAGACACGGGCACACTGATATCGATCACACGCAAGGAGTTCCCCGTCATCGTTGGCGACGGCGCATCAACACTCCAGCGTCTCATCTGGAAGCACAAGCGCTACAGGATGCAGGCGGAGATATTCCTCGAGCGTCACGAGGACAAGCAGGACCTCGTGCTCGCCAGCGGCGAGACTCTCAGGCTCGCGAACACGGGCAGCCACTGCCAGGGCACCATGTTCTACGACGGCGCGGACCTCAACACCGAGGCGCTGCGCGAGCGCATCACCCAGATCGCGATAGCCTTCGAGGGCATCGAGAGCGAGCGGGGCGAGCGCGGGCAGCTCGACTTCGGACGCTTCGACATCCGCTACCAGGACGAGGACGCACTCAGACGCGGTGAGGATTTCGCCATCATCGAGCTCAACGGCACGATGAGCGAGTCCACCCACATGTACGATCCCTCACGCTCGACACGCTGGATGTATCGCCAGATGCGAAGCCACTGGACGACCCTCTACAGCATCGGGGCGATCAGACGTCGACAGGGAGTGCGTCCGGTAAGGATCAGAGAGCTGATCGAGCACATCCGCGACCATTACCAGTCCAGGAGCGGAGATCCGATCGCTGATTAGCGCGGATTTCACACATTCGGAGCCCGAATCAGCGTTTTTCGGATTTTTCGCTTTGTGTGACCTCCACATTGCGGTACTCTTTGGATGGAGTCTGTGGGCCCGCACGCCCACGGAAAGTTAGTCACAGGGTCTGGGTCTCTCGTGCATAGAGAGCCTGGAGAGAGGAATTGAAGACATGACCTGTCGTGCTCTGCACGCGCTGTCACGTGTATCACGTGGATTGTGCGCCGCCGCACTTGTCCTTGTGGGAGCCCCTCTGGCTCACGCGGACATGATGCTCTCGATGGACATCAACTCCATCACCGCGATCTTCCAGCCCGACGAGGGCGGACCCGAAATCATCGGTGGATCGCTCGCGTTCGGCACAAACGCCACCGGCACGATCGTCATCACCGATGACGTCACGACCGAGTTCGTCGATCTCCGCATCGATGGCATCTCACAGGCGATGAGCTCGGCGCTCGACTCGGTCTTCGGATTCATAGATTTCGTCAGCGGCAATGTCGTCTCGGGTCGCATCGGCGTCACGATGGAGGATGGCTCCACGTACATCACTTCGGTCGACGACGCCGAGGGCGAGGTCCATCCGCAGCCGGGCCAGGGCTTCCTGGCCGGCGGGCTGACATTCTCGGGCGCGTTCTCGAATCTGGTCAACGGCAATCTCTTCGCGGGTGTCGACGTGTCCAACTTCTCTGGAGCCGACCGGCTCGGTTCGTTCCTGTTGCACGCGTTCAACCCCGACGCCTTCGGCATCGACGAGGACACCGATCTGGAGATCTACGTCGAGCCCATCCCCGCGCCGGGTGCCGTAGCGTTGCTCGGTCTGGCCGGCCTGTCCGCGTCGCGTCGCAGGCGCTCCTGACGTCCCGACCAATCCCTCACAATCGACAGCCAGCAGATGTTGAGGTCTGCTGGCTTTTTTGTGCGCACGATCCTTGTTGGCAGACCGTTTGCACCTCCAGGCGTGGAAGCACCACTCAAGATCCACACCATCGGAGTGTCGCCATGCGCATCGAAGGCTCACACGCGTCGAATCCCGTCCAGCTCCTCCAGATGCTCAAGTCACGAGCTGCCCAGTCGAGCACGACCAACCAGGACGACCCGCAGGATGCCGCCACTGCACGCGCAGAAACTGCGCAGTCTCGCTCGATCGAGGGCAAGGGCGCCCAGCGCACACCCGACGTCGTCTCGACACCGCCGCTGGAGCCGCCCACGCGCCTCTTCTACGGCAAGGAAGACATCGAGCGTCTCAAGCAGGCGTGGGGCACCAACGCCACCAGCGAGGGATTCGCCAGCGAGTACGACTTCGACGCCAACGGCACAATCGACGGCGCCGATCTCGGCCATCTCCTTGGTCTCTTCGGACAGGAGAAGCCCGACACCGACCCCGATCGTGCCCAGCCGGACGCGAGCACCTTCGGCACGCCAGACGTCGTGGCGCTCAGGGCGGCCTGGAACACTCGCGAGGGCGACGAGGGATTCCGCAGCGAGTACGACTTCAACAACGACGGTGTCATCAACGGCGCCGATCTGGGGCAGCTCCTCGGGCGCTTCGGTCTCCAGCGCGACGCGGAGGACATCCCAACTCCGACGGGTCGACCCGGAGAGGGCGCCGTCGGCGCACACGAGCGTGATGATGTCGAAGAGCCCGACGAGTTCGTATCCAGCCCCCCGCACGCACTGGCTCAGGACGAGCACCAGGCCGCCGTGGACCGAAAGGAAGCCTCGCCCTCGATTGGCAACGCCCAGCCCGAGGCCACCACTCCGCATGACTCAACGCTCTTTAGCGTCCTTCTGCCCGAGAGCGAGCTGTCTGAACGGAGCGGCTTCGTGGAGCCCCAGCGCGACGCGCGCGATCTGACGCTGCTGATCGACGAGCTCGGACGTGTCGAGCGGGAGACCAGGAGCGATGTGAGCGAGGAGCGGGCGGACATCCTCGCGCAGGTCCGATCCTCTTTCACCGAACTGCTCGCTGGCCCGGAGGGCGCCCGCGACACGATCTCCCTGCTGCTGGAGCGTCTCTCGCAGGGCGGCGGCTTCGGCTGAGAACGTCGCACGAGAGCGCCGATTGACTCGCACCGGCTCGCGGGCGACGATGCTCGTGGAACCGGAGGAGTTGTATGCCAGTCCAGATGGAGCTCAGCCGCATCCTGATCCGTGAGCTGAGCGATTTCCAACTCATCGAGCTCCACGAGATCGATGGCGATCGCGCGTTCCCGATCGTCATCGGGCTCGCCGAGGCGCAGGCCATCGAGCGCCGTCTCAAGGGCATCGACATCAAACGTCCGCAGACGCACGAGCTGATGGCCTCCATCATCGAGGAGCTCGGCGGCGAGCTGCTCTCCATTACCATCCGTGACCTCAACGAGCACACGTTCTTTGCCACGCTCGACATCCGCAACAGCCTCGACAAGGTCCTCCACATCGACTCACGCCCCAGCGACGCCATCGCGCTGGGCGTGGCCGGTGGCGTCCCGATCTATGTCGAGGAGCACGTGCTCGACGCCGCCCAGAGCGATGACGACTGAGACGCACGCATCGTCGGGCGCGCACCCCAGACGGATCACGACCTCGCTGGCGGGCGTTGGCGGCACGCTCAGGCAAGCCCCCGAGGACTTCGTCGTCGAGGAGATCCCGCTCTACGAGCCCTCCGGCAGCGGTGAGCACCGCTATCTGCGCATCGAGAAGCGCGAGTTGCCCACGCTCGACGCCATCTCGATACTCGTCCGACACCTCGGCGTGCGCCGTCGCGACGTCGGGTACGCGGGGCTCAAGGACAAGCACGCCGTCACGCGACAGTGGGTCTCCGTGTACGACTCGCACGCGAAGAACCACGACCTTGGCATGCTGCGCGATGATCGCATCCGCATCGTCGACGAGTCGCGTCACACCAACAAGCTCCGTCGTGGCCATCTCAAGGGCAATCGATTCGCGATCACCATCCGTGATCCCGTTGGCACACCCGAGCGGGCGCGTGACACACTCGAGGCGCTCTCGAGGAGCGGGCTGCCCAACCGTTTCGGCGAGCAGCGCTTCGGCGTGCGCGCCAACAACCACCTGCTCGGGAGGGCGCTGCTCCGGGACCGACACGACGAGTTCCTCGAACTACTCCTGGCGCCAACCGGCGAATCGCGCGCCGACAGCGACGCGCGCGAGCTCTACGCGCAGGGAAGATACCAGGAGGCGATCAACGCCTTCCCACGCGGCGCCCGCGCCGAGTGCCTGGCGCTCAAGGCCCTCCTCGACGGGCTCGAGGGCAGAGCCCTCGTCAACCGCATCGACGAGACCACGCGCATGTTCTGGCTCTCCTCGTTCCAGTCCCACGTCTTCAACCGCGTACTCGACCAGCGCATCGACGACGACGCCCTCGACACGCTCCGCATGGGCGACATCGCCGCACTCCTCCGCGACGGCAAGTCGGGCTCGACGTTCCCGGTCACGCAGGACGACCTCGACGATCCGCGAACACCCGAGCGCCTCCGCACGTTCGATCTCTCGCCCACAGGCCCGCTCTGGGGCGCACGCATGGCACGCGCCCAGGGCGTCGTGGACGACACCGAGACCGGCGCCCTGCTCGAGACGGGCGTCACCATCGACCACATCAACGCCTTCGCCCAGCGCCACTCGACCAGGCTCATGCGTGGCGATCGTCGCGCCCTGCGCGTCCCCGTGATGGACACATCGGTCGAGAGCCTCCAGGGCGAGCACGACAGGTCGATCGTCTGCCGTTTCACGCTCCCGCCCGGCTCCTTCGCGACGATCGTCATGGACGAGATCATGAAGCCGGAGCCGACAGATGCCTGAGCACGACATCACGCTCGTCTGTTTCGATCTGGGTGGCGTGCTCGTGCGCATCTGCCGCTCGTGGGAGGAGGGCTGCGCCGCCGCGGGCGTCGACATCCGCGATCGCCCCCGCACCGACGAGCAGGAGGCGATCCGCAGGCGCGCCGTCGACGACCTCCAGACCGGCGACATCGAGCCGCACGACTTCTGGCGCACCATCGCCGAGTGCTACAACCACGCGTACTCGCCCGAGGAGATCGAGCGCGTCCATCGCGCCTGGACGCTGGACGAGTACACCGATGTCGTGACGCTGATCAGCCAGATCCACGACGCCGGGCACGCGACCGCGTGCCTGAGCAACACCAACGCGATCCACTGGGAGGAGCTCGTCAACCTCGGGTCGCTCCGGGCGCTGCAGCATCTCCACGCCTCGCATCTGATGGGCATGATCAAGCCCGACGGCTCGATCTTCGAGCGATTCGAGCGCGAGCGAGAGCGACAGCCCGGCAACATCCTCTTCTTCGAGGACACCGAGGCTAACGCCATCGCGGCACGCGAGCGTGGCTGGCACGCCCACGTCGTCGATCCGCACCAGGAGACCGTTCCGCAGATGCTCCGCGTGCTCCGACAATACAATCTGCTCTGACCATGCCAGCGAACACCCGTCCGCGCACCGCCTCCATCCTCGCCATCGGCGACGAGCTCGTCCTCGGGCAGCGCCTCGATACGAACTCCCAGCACATCTCCGACCAGCTCTTTGCGCACGCCGTGCGCATCGTCGAGCACGCCACTGTCGCAGACGACCTCGGCCACATCACCCGCGCGATCCGACGTCTCGCCAGCGAAGCGGACATGCTCATTATCACGGGCGGGCTCGGCCCCACGCAGGACGACCTGACCCGACAGGCGCTGGCCAGCGCTCTGGGCGAGCACCTCGAGGAAGATCCCAAGGCGCTCAAACGGCTGGAGCGATTCTTCGCCGGTGCGAATCGTCCGATGCCGGAATCCAACCGCGTGCAGACGCTGCGACCAGCATCGTCACGATCCCTCCGCAACGCGCACGGCACGGCACCCGGGCTCGCGTCGCACCTCGGCGCGTGCGCCATCTACTGCCTGCCCGGGCCACCCTCCGAGATGCGACCGATGTTCCAGCGCGAGGTGCTTGACACGTTCCGAGACGGGGACGAGCACACGTTCATCAGGATCCTCAAGTGCGTCGGGCTGGCCGAGGCGATCATCGCCGGGCGTTTGGACGACCTGATGCGGCGCGATCGAGACATCCTCGTGGGTACGACCGCCTCCGACGGCATTATCTCTATACGCATCCGTGGCGAGGACACGACGTCGCAGGAGGACGTTGAGCAGGTCGTCGCGGAAGTCCGCTCTCGCCTGGGCTCGTACATCTATGCGGACACGGACATCTCCATCGCCGAGCACGTGCTGAGCACACTGCGCGCCCGCTCGCAGACGCTCGCCACGGCCGAATCGTGCACGGGCGGCATGGTCGCCTCGTGGGTCACCGACATCCCCGGCTCATCCGACACCATGCTCGGCGGATGGGTCACGTACACCAACCAGATGAAGCAGGAGCACCTCGGCGTGCCCCAGAGTGTCTTCGAGGAGCATGGCGCCGTCTCGCGACAGTGCGTCGGGCACATGGCCCGCGGCGCGCGCGTCCGCGCCGACGCCTCACACGCCATCGCCATCTCGGGCATCGCGGGGCCCGCCGGCGGATCCGATGACAAGCCCGTTGGCACGGTCTGGATCGCGCACGCCAACGAGCGTGACGTGATCGACAGCCGCCTCTTCCGCTTCTCGGGCGATCGCGCGCAGATCCGTAAGCGTGCGACGTCCAGCGCGCTGGCGATGCTGCGTCAGAACATCGAGGGCATCACCGACGCGCCGCTGCTCTGGCAGCGCGACTCAGAATGATCGCGCCTCGCCTCGCTCGATCGAGACGGGCAAGTCGAGATCGCGCAGGTCCTCGGGATACATCGCGCTGAGTGGTGATATCTCCAGCGTGCAATCGGGCGAGCCGTCGTCGCGATAGGGGATCTCCACGCCGACGCGCTCGAGCCAGCGTGACGCGCGCAGCGTCTGCAACCGAGACGACGACTCCGCTGAGTCGTTCCCCAGGGCATTCTTGATGGGCGCGAACTCCTCGACGCGATCGACCTCCATCACGATCGTTCGCTCGCACAGAGGCAGCGCATCGAAGATGAACATCTCTAATTTCATCGCGTTGGGCTCGCTGGGCACCACACGCTCGCCCGTCTCTATGTCGATGTGCGCCACGCTCTTGATCGCGCGATGGAAGGGCAGCGCGCACCCCTCGGGGCGATCGTTCAGTTGCGCCACGAATTCGACGCCCAGCATGTGGATCGCGGGGTTGCCCGCGTTGTAGACCAGCGTGCCGCTCTCGTCCCGTCGTGTCGCCAGCTCCTCGGGGAGGTCGGAGTACTCGATCATGCCTGGCCTGCCATCGAGCATCGCGAACAGCCCCACCTTCTCGCGCGGATCGGTCTTGGCGATCATCTTCGACGACATCTGCCTGCTCGAGTCCGGAGCGCCGGCGTGCAGCCCGATGAAGAGCGGATCGATGAACCGCACCAGCGGGTTGTCGATCTGCGCGTAGCAGACGTGCTCGATGCCGCGCGCTCGCATATCCTCGATCGCGCCCGATGACCACAGCGCGCGCAGCGACCCGCCGTGTCCGTCCGGGTTCGTGGCCGGCTCCTGGCGCGATGCGAGCAGGATCTTCCCGGTGCTCTTGTCCACACTGGGCAGCACGCCTTGGTTAAACAGTGTCACACTCGACTCGTCCAGACCCAGCCAGTCGTGCTTCTCGAAGAAGGAACGCGTCGCGTCGTGGTTCATGGGCGACGTCATGATGTACCACGGAATCACGCGGCCGTACCTGCGCTGCGCCGCGAGAATCCACTCGCCCAAGCATCGGAACAGTGGCTTGCCCGTCACCGCGCTGCCCGGATAGCACCCCTTGGGCCCATCGAAGCCGAGCCTCGTGCCCTGCCCGCCGGCGACCGTGAACGCCGCGATCCTGCCCTCGCGCAGCAGACGCTCGCCCTCGGTGCGATACCGATCCTCATCATCGACACCGCCGAGCGGGTAGCAGGGCATCGGCTCGATCGATGCGTGCGACTCGTGCGAGTCGGTCGCCCCGAGCTGCGCACGCAGGATCGGCGCAAGACGGGGCAGGTCGAGAGCCTCGATCTGTGCGCACAGACGCAACACCTCCGCCTCGTCGAGCTCGTCAACGAATCGCAGCAGGTGCGCCTGATCGCACGCTTCCACAACAGGCCTGACCTCGTCCAGCGAATGCGCCATGGTCGGATGAGTGTAGCGACGCTCGCGCTCGCGTCCGGAGTGCTCTGCTCGGATGGGGTTAGTCAACAGGCGGAGGCTCGGGGTGCGTCCAGTGCCCCTCGGTGTGACGCACGATGTTGCCAGTCGTCACGTAGATCACCTGCTCGGCAACGTTCGTGCAGTGGTCGCCGACCCGCTCGAGCTCGATGGCGATGGCCTGCTGCGTGAACGCGGGGTCCAGTTCGATCTCCTGGGACGAGACCATCCGCTGGATCTCACGCAGGATCTCTGTCTCGAACGCCTGCGTCGCGTCGCTCGAGGCCAGCACGACCTTCGCCAGATCCGTGTCCAGCAGCTCGAAGCTGCGGCACGTGTTCTGCAGGATGCCCAGCACAGAGTTGGCCATCAGGCGCAGTCGCGAGGGCATCTGGGAGCAGGCGATCGTGTCGGAGACCACCCGCTCGGCGATCTCGACGGCGCAATCCGCGATGCGCTCCAGCTCGTTGTTCACCTTGACGATCGTCAGGATCATCCGCAGTTGGTCGGGTGTCAGCTCCACCGCGCTCTGCGCGATGTCCCACAGCAGGCGCACCGCGTCGCGCTCGACCTGGATGTCGACCATGTCCACAGGCGTGTCGTTGTCGATCACCCACTGGGCCTTGGATCGATCGGTCTCGAACGCCGAGACGATCGACTGCTCGAGCAGGTGGCTGACGCGTCCGCCCTGCTCGACGAGGCTCGCACGCAGCTGCTCCGAACGCTTCTCGAACTGATCCGTCGTCACGCTCATGGTGCGTCCTCGCCAATCCACCCGACAGTACCACGACGAGGCGAGCGTGCAACCGCCACGCGCGGAAAGATCGGAACTTCGTCGTGCGCGTCAGACGGTATCATCGGCTCTCGGACTCCCGTCGCATCCAAACTCATGCCGGCCTTCGGAGGCACACCCCATGCCCTTTGCCATCGAGCACGTCCTCGCTCGCCAGATCCTCGACTCGCGAGGCAACCCGACCGTCGAGGCCGAGGTCATCCTCGAGTCCGGTGCGATAGGTCGCGCCGCCGTGCCCTCCGGTGCCTCGACAGGCGAGCACGAGGCCGTCGAGCTGCGCGACGGTGACGCCTCCCTCTACATGGGCAAGTCGGTGCTCCGCGCTGTCCAGAACATCACAAACGAGATCGCGCCGCGCATCGCTGAACTCGACGCGCGCGACCAGCAGGGCATCGACGCCCTCATGTGCCAGCTCGACGCCACTCCCAACAAATCGAACCTTGGTGCCAACGCGACTCTCGCCGTCTCCATGGCCTGCGCAAAGGCCGCCGCCGAGGCCTCGGGGCTCCCGCTCTTCCGCTATCTGGGAGGCATGGGAGCCGTCACCCTCCCGGTGCCAATGCTCAACATCCTCAACGGCGGCAAGCACGCCGACAACACCGTCGACTTCCAGGAGTTCATGATCCAGCCCTGGGGCTTCGACACCTTCGAGGACGCCCTCCGCGCGGGTGTCGAGATCTACCACCACCTCGCCAGGGTCCTCCACGATCGCGGGCTCTCCACCGCCGTGGGCGACGAGGGGGGGTTCGCACCCAGCCTCGACACCAACGAGCAGGCAATCGAGATCATCGAGCAGGCCGTCGACAAGGCGGGCTACTCCTGGGGCGAGCAGATCTACCTGGCGCTCGATCCCGCCACCAGCGAGCTCTGGAACGAGGCGTCGAAGCTCGGCAAGGAGGGATATTGCCTCTTCAAGTCATCCAAGGAAATCCTGTCTTCCGATGACATGATCGCGCTCTGGACCGACTGGTGCTCGAAGTACCCCATCCGCTCCATCGAGGATGGGCTGGCGGAAAACGATTGGGCGAGCTGGGCAAAGCTCACGCAAGCCGTCGGCGGGACGACCCAACTCGTCGGCGACGATCTCTTCGTCACCAACGCCTCGTTCGTCCAGCGCGGGCTCGACGAGAAGGCCGCCAACGCGGTGCTCATCAAGGTCAACCAGATCGGCACGCTCTCGGAAACGCTCGAGACCGTGAACCTCGCGATGCGCAACGGCTGGGGTGCTGTCCTCTCGCACCGCTCGGGCGAGACCGAGGACGCGACCATCGCCGACATCGCCGTCGCCACCAACTGCGGGCAGATCAAGACCGGCGCCCCGTGCCGCAGCGACCGCAACGCAAAATACAACCAGCTCCTCCGGATCTCGGAGGAGCTGGGGGAAGATGCGGTCTACGGCTCGGGGGCGTGGCGCCACTAACGGAGACTGACATCCCGGGGTCGGATCGGGCCGCACTTCAGTGTCTGGCTCTCATTCACCTCTCTATCGACCAGTCCGGGGCATAATGCCGATCGAAAGGGTCAACATCCCCGATTCTCGTCACATCGCGGGTGTCGATCGACGCCAACCTCCCGCTTCTCCACAGGAGCCCACACCATGACTCCTCACAACGCGCACCTCTTTCAGATGGACATCGCCTGGGAGGACAAGCAGGCGAACTACCGGACCGTCGTCGAGATGGCCCAGCGGTCTGATATCGCCACAGGCGATCTGATCGTCCTGCCCGAGATGTTCGACACGGGCTTCTCGTTCAACCTCGATCGCACCGCCGACCACGACAACGCCACGAGCGAGTTCCTCGCCCAGCTCGCGCAGGACCTCCGCTGCTTCGTGCACGGGCAGTGCTCGCTCCAGGACGAGAACGGTCGCGGGCAGAACATGACGCTCGTCTTCGAACCGTCGGGCAACTGCGTCGCTATTTACCAGAAGCTCCACCCATTCAGCTACGACCGCGAGGCCGAGCTCTTCGACGGCGGCGACGAGATCGTCACCTACGCCTGGGGAGACGAGGACGACCACGCGATCGTCCAGCCCACGATCTGCTACGACCTCCGATTCCCGGAGCTCTACCGCCTCGGGCTCGTGCTCGGCGCCGAGTGCTTCATCAACTGCGCCAACTGGCCCGAGAAGCGCCACCACCACTGGCGTCAGTTGGCCATCACGCGCGCCATCGAGAACCAGGGCTACTTCCTCGCGTGCAACCGGGCCGGGACGGATCCGCACCTGAGCTACCTGGGCGGCTCGATCATCGTGGATCCGCACGGCGAGGTCGTCGCCGAGGCAGATGGCGAGGCCCAGGTGCTCTCGGCGCCAATCGATATCGGACGCGTGCGCGAGTGGCGCGAGGAGTTTCCCGCGTGGAAGGATCGCAAGATACCGATGCCCGGAGAGGGCGGCGATGAGGACGTGGAAGAGGGCGATTTCGCCTGAATACAGGGCGAGAGGGGCGTTTCCTGGCTGTTTGTGTACGAAACGAGCCATATGCCCAAAAATCGTGGGTAGGGGGTTGACTGAGGTTTGGAAGTCACTACTCTGGGTGGCGTTGAGAGCGCCCACTTGAAGCGGTGGGCGAAGAAGAGGTGAGAAGAGATCTTTTGGTAAGAGATCTGGGAAGCTCACCCCACAAGTGAAGACTGCCGTGGATGCGGCGATGGTTCTGCTGACTCCTCCGTGGCACCCGTATTGGTGCTCTGCACCGAAGCGGACACAGCCACGGATCCCTGTGCCCGCTTCGTTGGCGTGAAAGCGCGAGCGAAGCGGTTCTTGGCGGGTTGTTGAGGCCCGTCGACATACCCGAGGGACTTTGGGGGATGGTCCCTTGGGGCATTTTTGGCCCCCGTTAGGGTGTTTTTGAGAGGGAAGCTCAGAAACTGCTCTTATTTTCGTGCGCCATCCTTGAATCACACCCCGGATTCGGTATTCTTGAGCCGTAGGAACAACGGTACGGCACAGGGTTACCGTTTTATGCACGTTTCGGCAGAAATGCGGAGACGGGCGTTCGGGGAGGTCGATCCCCACCAGTACTGCCACATTGGAGGAGTCACGCCGATGCCCGGGACACCGGACCTCGGCGTTTCTCATGCGCTGGGAGCGCGCTGCTCACTACTACCCTATTTCCTCTCTGCTCCTGGGGAGACGCCCCAGCAAGTATTTACAAAATATAATCGCTTAGTTTTATATAACATGATCAGATGAGGGAACCGTTTGATAGCCTAGAGCATATATGTTTGTACCAATCGCTCTCGTGGTGGCTGTAGGCACAATATGCACCTATTCGTGATCGTGCGTGTCTTTAGAGAGGACAACACCATGGGTTCGCACCACGAAGATTTTCCTCGACCATTTCCACGTCGATCAATGTGGGCTGCCGCGGCTCTGCTGCTCACCGGGACGGGCATGGCGGGTGTCGAGAGAACATTAGCCGAACTCCAGGCCGGGAGCCTCAGCACGGAGGGGGTTCCCATCTGTGTGATCCCGAGTCGTCCCAACAACATCGTGGGTACTCCATCCACGCGCACGACATCGTATCTGGATGTGCCGGAATCCGAGCCGGCCAACGACACGGGGCAGGCGTTGCCGTTGTCTGAGACAACTCCGGATGTCCGTGTTGTTGGGCAGATCGGGCCATCGGACACTGACATGTATGTGCTGAATCTGACGAAAGGAGATTTTGTCGGCTTCGCGGCGAATGGCGCGGGGATTGATTCGTTTGTCACCGTCGTGAAATTCACCGGCAGCATTCCGGTGTTTGCTCAATTTGATATTGGAGTTGTTTCGACAACGCTGCCATCTGATAGTCCGTTCCCGCGAATTTCTGATCCAGGCTCGACACTCGAAGCCGCGGGCACCTTCGTTGCGCCCGAGAGCGGGGCGTACTTCGTGGTCATGCAGGCCAATCCCCTGGTCACATACAACCTGCTGCTGACGCTGAGGCGTGGCAAGTTCGACGCTGCGACTGGGCATCAGGTCATCTTTCTTGATTTTGACGGCGCAACATTCGACGCGAGTGCGCTGTGGCCCGGGCTGGGAAATAACCCCGCTGTTCTCTCGCCACTCTCTGCTTTTCTCGGTAATTGGGGCCTCGGGGCGAGCGATGAATCAGCCGTGATAGACGCTGTCCTGCACAACGTCCATCTGGCATTCGATCCACTTCGAGACCTCAATCCTGCGTTGACACTCGACATACGCAACAGCCGCGATCACGCGGATCCCTGGGGTCAGGAGAACGTCACTCGAATAATCGTGGGCGGGACAACATCCGAGCTCGGTATCACGGCCCACGGTATCGCGGAGTCAATCGACCCGGGCAACTTCAACACGGCCGAGACTGGTGTCGTCATGCTGGACACGCTCAGCGACCAGGTCTCTCCGACATCGCTCAATCTGCTGCAGAGAGCCGATGGCGTGACGATTATCGACGCGATCGGTGTTGGCGTTGGCAACATCATCGCGCACGAGGCGGGGCATCTGCTGGGGAATTATCACACGGACGCGCAGAACACGACGTTCGCGATCATGGACGCGGGCACGTCTGCCGGGAACATTAATTTCAAACAGAACCATTACAACACAGGCCCCGATGGGATACTCGGCAACGAGGACGACGTCGTGAGCACGTTCGTCACCGACGACTACCAGGAAACGATCGTTGCCGAGCCGGGCAGCGGCGAGCATGTCGAGTACCGGACGGCGTTCGCGCTGTCGGGAACGGGCTGCGTTGGAGATCTCGATGACAACGGATTCGTGGACGGCGCCGATCTTGGTCTGTTCCTGGCATCGTGGGGGGCAGTGGGCGTTACCGATCTCGACGGCGATGGAACCACAAATGGCGCGGATCTCGGGTTGTTTCTCGCGCAGTGGGGGGAGTGTCCGTAAATACTCACCCGACCTTCTCCTGGCTCAGCTCAAGTAGCGAGTGTGCGCATGCGGTCATGAAGGCCCGACGCGATGCGAGACCAGTCCTCTTTTGTGTTCTCGTGGCTCTCGAAAGTCAGTGGCTCACCAAACCGCACCGTGATTCTATGAGGGCGAGGGAGTGACTTCGTCTTTGGCAGCGAGCGACCACACCCAGAGAGCTGGCACGGGATGACCGGGATCGTCGTCCCTGCCACGAGGCATCCGATTCCAGGCTTGAATGGTGCTAGCGAGCTGCCATCGCCGCGGGTGCCTTCGGGATAGAGGATGAGTGCGGTGCCACCCTCGAGCAGGCGACCCCGGAGATCGTTAAGAGCGTGTCGATTGGATGACGCCCGGCGCATCTGCAACAGGTTGAGTGTTGCCGTGAGGAGAATCGCCCTCGGGCGGGATGTAAAAAACGTGTCGCCCGCGGCGAGCGGGAACACGTGCCCGCGCAGTCTGGTGGGCAGAGCCGCCAGCAGCACGAGCGTGTCCAGGTGGCTCTCGTGGTTCGCGATCAGCACGAACGGAGTCGTCCGTGGGATCCGCTCCTTGCCCTCGATGCGCAGCCGGTGGTACAGATGCAGATAGACAGTGAGCAGACACCCCACGAGGAGCTGGAGCATCCATGCCAGGTGGCCCACCTCTCGCCTGTGAGATCTGGGGCGATCCTTCGGCTGAACGTCGAGGTCGAGAGCTGGTTTGAACTCAAAGGGGTCCACGTTTGACACTCTGGTCGTGTTATCCGGTCAGGATCCGGATGTGCTCGTCTGGCCTGAGGCCGCCAAAGTAGCCCAGGAAATGGAACGCGGCGGGCGACGTGAGGATGAGGCTGTCGATCCGGTCAAGCAGACCGCCGTGACCAGGGATGAGCGAACCGGTGTCCTTGATGCCTATGTCTCGCTTGATCGAAGAGAGCATGAGGTCTCCCAGTTGCCCGCAGAGGCTGAGAATGACGCCGCCCACGACAAGATGGAGCCAGGTGAGTGTCTGGGGAAGCTGGAAGTACGTCAGCCCGGCGACCACCACGGTGGCTGTGGTGAGCACGATCGC
>JBICIA010000013.1:0-81166 GCA_043101425.1 Phycisphaerales bacterium JB043 | reverse complement strand
CCGAGATCGTCGGATCCCGTCGTGGGAACTCCCAGCAACCGGACTTCACGCCCATCCAGGATGAGACGCGCGAGGGCCTGCACAACGCGCTGCAGACGGCGCTGGAATCGCTCGGTGAGGACCAGCGCGAGATCGTGCTGCTCTTCCACCAGCAGAACTGGCCGATCCACATGATCGCGGAGCACAAGCAGATGCCCGAGGGCACCATCAAGAGCCATCTGCACAGGGCGCGTCAGAAGATGCGTCGCGTTCTCGAGGAGCAGGAGCACACACGTCGGGCCACGTCCGAAGCCTTCGGGTGATTGACCGGTATACATCGATATGAGTCGCACGGAACGCACCAATCTGGACCACTCGATGAACGAGCGAGACGCTCGGGCGCTCGTCGATGCGCTGCTCAACAGAGAGGTCCCCATCGAGGATCTTGGAGCATGCGAGGACGCGATCGAGTCCGATCGGGCCGCGTCTGAGACGCTCGGCTCGTACCGCGGCATGCTCGACGCGTTGCGCGCTCCGGTCGACACACCGGACATGACGAGCTCGATCATCCAGGAGGTTGGTCGTCGTCGTCGCTGGATGGCGCCGTCGTGGCGTCGGATCGTGACGACGAGCCGACTCGCGCTGGCCGCGAGCCTGCTCGCCGCGTGCGCCGTTGTGCTCGTCGTGCAGCGAACGAATCCTGACGCGACGCTCTTTGCGCAGCAGCCGACGCCGCTGAACGATGTTGTCCGCACCAGCCAGCACGAGGCCAACGCCGGTCTCGTGAGCGTCGGGAGCGTCCTGCCGTCGATGTCGAAGATCGAGGCACCGGAGGTGCCCGTGCGTCGCCTGGGCACCCAGCGCTGGTTCCGCATGGACCAGGGGATGCCCATCTATCGCGTCGAGGTTGGCCAACTCCGCAAGGTGGTGACTATCCACGCGAGCGCACCCACGGACGAGGTGATCCGGTTCGAGTTCCGATCCGGGTCACACCAGTGGACGGTCGGGTGCGACGAAGACTCGCTCGCGCAGGATCGCTGGTCAGTGCTGAGCGTCAACAACAACTGATCGATGAAGAGAATCGACCCGAGAGCCTGGGCGGCAGCGCTGAGCTGCCTGTGCGTTGTGGTGTTCTGGATGGCGCGTGCCGAGGCCAGGCCACTGGAGGACATCCTCGAGCGCGTGCCCTCGGAGTCGGAGATAGTCGTCACGATCGACGACATGCGTGGGTTCCGGCGCAGCTCGCAGGGCTCGACGTGGTCGGAGCTGCTGACGATTCTCTACCCGCGAGACGGCGAGGCACGACAGGCCTGGCGTGAGCTGTCCGCGACGTTCGATCGAGACGAGCTGGCATCGTTCGACGCCCTGTTCGGCGAGCGGGTGACGCTCGTGTGCGCGGGCGTGTGGGAAGAGGAGAATCCCTCGCGATGGATGGTCATCTCCAGAGTCGACGGTGCGTTCGAGAAGCGACTTGTGCGCGCCCTGCGAGGCGTGCCGCGCAGGATCGTCGAGGGCGTGGCGATCCACTCGCTGGAGCAGGGCCGGTTCTTCCTGGCGCCGGTGCGGCGCGAGTCGCATCGTGAGATCGTGGTCTGCCCCAAGGAGTCGATCGACCTGCTGATGTCGTTCGTCCGCGCCGACGATCGTCTTGACGTGGACATGGAGTCGATCCGCCAGATCCAGGCGCAGGACGCGCTGGTGTGGGTGCGCGGCGACGAGGAGGATCCGTGGTGGGGAGCCGGGGCCGTGAGCTTCCGTCGCAATCTGGCGAGCATCGATCTAATGATGCGGTTCGAGAGAGAGCAGGAACGGATGGAGGGATGGAATGCCTCCGAGTGGATGGAGGGACACGAGGGGGACGTGTTCTTTGCGATCGAGCGCGGCGGCGAGTCGCTGCCGTTCCAGCCCGTGCTCTCGTCGTCGGACTCGTTCGAGCGCCTGTTCGAGGACGCGCGAGCCATGCCATCGCGTTCCGTGTTCGCGGCTCGCGCGAACGAGAGTGATGACGGGCTCGAGGTCGGGCTCGGGCTCGCGTTCGAGCCGGACGACGAGCTGGCCTTCAACCTCGATCGCACGACGGCGGGCCTGCTGGTCTGGCTGTCGACGATGCTCGGGAAGGAGCACGAGCGTCACGACTTCGACGGTCGCTACCCGGACGCGATGCGGATTGTCCGCCTGGATGAGTCGATCCGCCTGCCGATGCTCGGCGACGTTGGGCCGTCGCTCTTCTGGAAGCGCCTCGGCAGGCGATCGGAGCGTGACTGGTGGGGATGGGGCACGACCAGCGAGATGCTGGAATCGCTGGGGCTGGGCGCGGACGTGTCCGAAGCCGGCGACGTGGAGCGGGCCAGGGACTGGCTGAGCGTCGGGAGGGCCTCGCCCTCGTCGTTCTTTGGTGTGATGCATCGATCGGGGCTGCCCGTGCCCGATCGGGTGCGACCGCTGACGCTGCTGGACGGGGTGAGCTGGTGGCTGTGGCTGGAGGACGCGCACACGGCGCGTGGCACGATCATGCTCGATCTGCGATTGTTCGACGGAAAGGGCGAGGGCGACGAGTGACGCGACGCCCATTGCGTGTATGATCCGCGACCCGATCGGGTCGAGACACGAGCCCACGCAACCAGGAATCACACCCAGTGCCAGACGATTTACGGAATGTGGCGATCATTGCGCACGTTGACCACGGCAAGACATCACTTGTCGATGAGCTGCTGCGCCAGTCTGGGATGTTCCGCGACGAGGAGCTCGACAAGCTCGCGGGGGGACAGCACAACCTGGTGCTGGACTCGAACGACATCGAGCGCGAGCGGGGCATCACGATCCTGTCGAAGAACTGTGCCGTGACGTACACACGCGAGGATGGCTCGCGAACGCGGATCAACATCGTGGACACGCCGGGGCACGCGGATTTCGGGGGCGAGGTCGAGCGCGTGCTGCGGATGGCGGACGGCTGCCTGCTGCTGGTGGACGCGTTCGAGGGACCGATGCCGCAGACCCGATTCGTGCTGGACAAGGCGCTCGCGTCCGGGCTCAAGCCGGTGGTGGTGATCAACAAGTGCGACCGTGACACGGCGCGTCCGGACGACGTGGCGTCGGAGGTGTTCGATCTGTTGGTCGAGCTCGGCGCGGAGGACGACGTGCTGGACTTCCCGATCGTGTACGCCTCGGCGAAGGAAGGGTGGGCGACGGCTGATCTGCACGAGAGGCGTTCGGACATGCGCGCTGTGTTCGAGGCCATCCTCGAGCATGTTCCGCCCGCGGGTGGCGACGTGGACGGGGCGCTGCAGATGCTTGTCACGACGCTGGACGCCAACAGCTACGTTGGTCGCATAGGGATCGGTCGCGTGATGCGGGGCTCGATCCGACGCGGGCAGCGTGTGACCATCGCGCGGCCGGACAGAACCAAGGGAGACTCCACGGTCGTGGGGCTGCAAGGGTTCTCCGGGCTCGGTCGTCATGATCGCGAGGAGGTGTCGGCCGGCGATCTGTGCGCGGTGCACGGCGTCGAGGGGCTGGACATAGGCGACACGCTCTGCGACGTGGAGCGCGTCGAGGCGCTGGCTAGCGTGGAGGTGGACGAGCCAACGATCACGATGATCTTCCGCGTGAACGACTCGCCGTTCGCGGGCACGGAGGGGCGCTTCGTGACGTCGCGCCAGATCCGCGGGCGACTCGAGAAGGAGCTGGAGCACAACGTGGCGCTGCGCGTGGAGGACGCCGAGAGCGCGGAGAGCTTCCGCGTGTCCGGGCGTGGCCTGCTGCACCTGGGCGTGCTGTTGGAGACGATGCGCCGCGAGGGCTTCGAGCTGGCGGTTGGCAAGCCGGAGGTGATCCTGCGGGAGATCGACGCCACCGAGTGCGAGCCGATCGAGGAGGCGGTCGTGGACTGCCCCGAGGCGCACGTTGGGGCGGTGATGGAGCTGATCGGCTCGCGCAGGGGCGAGATGACGCACATGGATCAGCGGGGAACGATGTCGCGCCTGACGTTTCGGATCAGCTCTCGGGGGCTGATCGGCTTGCGGAGCAGGATGCTGACCGCGACGCAGGGCGAGGCGACGATGCACACGCGCGTGCTTGAGTACGTGCCCGTCGTCAGCGAGGCACGCAGACGTCCGCAGGGCGTGCTGATCGCGACGGAACGAGGGCGCGTGACGTCGTACGCGGTGGACCAGTTCGCCGATCGGGGCGTGCTGTTCGTCGAGCCGGGCGACCAGGTGTACGCGGGGCAGATCGTGGGTGAGCACAACCGTGACAACGACCTGCCGGTGAATATCGTGCGAGAGAAGAAGCTCACGAACATCCGATCGTCGACGAAGGAGGCGTTCGTGACGCTCAAGGCGCCACGGAGGCTCTCGCTCGAGGGCGCGCTGGAGTACATCGAGTCGGACGAGCTCGTGGAGCTGACGCCCGAGTCTCTGCGTCTGCGCAAGCGCCTGCTCGACGAGAACGCTCGCAAGCGCGCGTCACGCGAGGCGGCATCATCGGGTGTGTGACTACCAGTTGGGATCCGAGTAGACGGGGCGCTTCGGATCGAGCTTGGTGAGCACCCAGCCCTCGTCGATCATCGAGTCGAGCGCTGCGAGATGGTGGTGGATCATCGACTGCTGCTCGTACTGTGAGAAGTTCGGGTTGATGCCCTGGATCATCTGGAGGATCTGCCCGAGGTCGTCGGTGCGCTCGAGGATGTGGACCATGTTGCCGAACGTGCCGCCCAGGGGAAGGTAGTAGTCCTGCTTCTTGAGGCAAGGGACCGGGTGGATGCGTCCCTCGTGCGCGTAGCCGAGCTTGTCCTTCTCGGCGCCATGCGTGTTGAGCTTGAAGACGTTCGCGTTCTCGATGTTGGGACGCACCTTCTCGCCCAAGAACGAGCCGAGGATGTCCTTGGACGTGAGCGGGTCGAAGGAGCCGGCGGCGGGGTTGAGAACCTCCTCGAGAGCGAAGCCGCCCTGGGAGAGCCAGCGCCACGCCTGCTTGGGCTCGAGCTTGAGGCCGCCCTCCTTTGCGATCTCGGCGCACTGCTCCTGGAGGTCGGTGAAGCACCCGTTGGCGGCGTACCAGAACTGCGCGAAACGGATGTACTGCCAGATGTTCTTCTTGTTGCGGTGGGTGTACCGCTCGCGGAGCCATTGCTCGTCCTGCTCGCCGATCTCGATCTCGTTGATGGTGAAGGCGCACTCGCGGGCGCTGCCGTGGTGGAGCAGGAGGCCGGCTGCGAGTATGGGGTCTGCGAATCCGCAGGACTCGCCTGCCATGAACCAGTTCTCACCATGCATGCGATCGGCCAGGTGGGACCAGTCGTTGGTCGCGCGGACGACGCCGTCGCGCGTCGCGTTGGCGAGGAGACCCTCGATGTAGGGCTCATCCTTGATGGCCTGCTCGTAGAGCTCTTCCTTGGATTTACCGGTGGACTTGTAGTACTTGGAGAGCGTGACGAAGCCGACGGATGTCCGCGTGCGTGAGATGGGGATGAACCAGATCCAGCCGTTGTGGATGGAGCGGACGTGGATGCGGTTGATGTCGTCGCCCAGGTCGGCGCCCCAGTCGGCGCCGTCCCAGTAGTCCCAGAAGGCGACGTTGCGGAGCTCCTCCGGCGCCTGAGACCCAACGCCCATGGCACGACGGATGGTCGCGGAGGCTCCGGTGCAGTCGACATAGTGCTTGGCGGTGACGGATCTGCCGTCGTCGAATTCCATCGATGTGATGCGATCGCCGTCGGTGTTGACCTTGGTCATCTGCACGCCCTGCTCGGTGGTGCATCCGAGCTCGGCGGCGTGGTCGAAGAGGATCTTGTCGTAGACGAGGCGGTCGACCTGGAAAGCGGTGCGCGTGCGCGCGCCCTCGAAGGCGTGCGGGCGCGGTGTGGTTGGGATGAGGGAGTGGTCGACGAAGTCGAAGTTCCAGGTCTCCTCGTCCTTGCCCCAGCGGTACACGGCGCCGAGCTTGATGGGGAAGTTCTGGGCTTCCATCTTGTCCCAGACGCCTATCTCGTGGAGGATCTTGGAGACCCCCGGGAGCTGGCTCTCGCCGACGTGGTCGCGCGGGAAGGTGTCCTTGTCCATGATCTGGACGGAGATGTCGGGGTTGTACGTCTTGAGCATCGAGCCGACGGTGGTGCCGGCCGGCCCACCCCCGATCACGAGGACATCGACATCGTACGATCCGTTGGATTCACTCACAGCGTGGATTCCTTGGTGTCACCTGGGTCAGCTGGTTGATTCTGATTCCTTGACCTCCCACTTGTATCGTGGGAGCTTGAAGACGGGCTTGTTGGGGTCGCGCGATCCCTTGATCCACCCCTCGCTGATCATCGTCTCGATGACCGAGACGTAGTGCTGCATGATGGTGTCGCGCTGCGCGGGTGGGAGCTTCTGGGAGTGGTGGTTGATGGTGTTGACGACGGCGAGGATGTCGTCGGTCTGCTTGAGGATCTGGATCACGGTGCCGGAGTAGCCGAAGTCGGGCAGGGTGTAGTTGTAGCGTTTATAGCAGGGGACGGGGGTGATGCGTCCGTTCTCGAGATCGCCGATCTGGTCCTGCTTGGCGCCGTTGAGGTCGAGCTTGAGGACGTTGTACCTCTCGATCTGGCGCGTGGTCGGCTGCCCCAGGAAGGAGTAGATGATCGACGAGGCGCTGAGGACGTCGAAGTTGCCAACGGCGGGCTTGACGACCTCCTCCAGCACGAAGCCTCCCTGCGAGAGCCACGCCCACGCCTGCTCGGGTGAGAGCGAGACCCCGCCCTCGGCGGCGATCTTGGCGCAGTGGTCCTGGAGATCGGTGAAGCAGCCGTTGGCGGCGTACCAGAACTGCGCGAAGCGAATGTACTGCTCGATGTTCTGCTTCATGCGCGTGGTGTATCGGTGGCGCAGCCAATCGGCGTCGACCTCACCCTCGACGATGGTATTGATCGTGTAGGCGCAGTCGCGTGCCGAGCCGTGGGCGAGGTACATGCCGGCGGCGAGGATGGGATCGGCGAATCCGGCGGCCTCGCCGATGATGAACCAGTTCTCACCGCACATCCGCTCGGCGCAGTGCGACCAGTCCTTGATGGTCTGGATGCCGCCAACACGCTGTGCGCCATCGAGGAGCGTCGGGAGCATCGGCTCGTCGGCGATGGCCTTCATGTAGAGCTCCTCGGGTGACACGCCCGAGGCGCGATAGTACTCGGCGGGGACGATGAGCCCGATGGACGTGCGCGTCTTGGAGGTCGGGATGAACCAGATCCACCCATAGGGAAGGCTCATGACCTGGACTCGCGTAGCGAAATTGGGCAGTTGCACGGGCCATCGCGCGTTGTCCCAGTGCGTCCAGATGGCGATGTTGCGAAGCTCCTGGGGCGCGACGGACTCGACGCCCATCGTGCGACGCAGGAACGCGGGCGCGCCGGTGGCGTCGATGTAGTGGTCCGCGGTTACGCGCGATCCGTCCTCGAGGACGGCGCAGGTGATGCGATCGCCGTCTCTCTCGAGCGTCGTGACCTGCGTGTTCTCGCGCACGTCGACGCCCATTTCTTTAGTGTGTTCGAGCAGCAGGTGGTCGTAGACGGCGCGATCGACCTGGAAGGCGGACTGGCGTCGGGCGCCCTCGAACTTATGGGGGCGCGGAGCGTCGGGGATGTGGTCCGGGTTGACGAAGTCGTAATCCCAGGCCTCGCGGTCCTTGCCCCAGAAGTACGTTGCGCCGACCTTTATGGGGAAGCCAGCGGCCTCGACCTTGTCCCAGCAACCCATCTCGTTGCAGATGATGCCGCAGCCTGGCAGTTGTGACTCGCCAACGTGGTCGCGTGGGAACTGTGCCTTGTCGAGGACGAGCGATCGCAGATCGGGGTTGTATTTCTTGAGGAGCGTCGAGACCGTCGCGCCGGCCGGACCGCCACCGATGACCAGGACGTCGACGTGTTCGGATGCTTCGGAGACCATTTCGCTACCTCGGTTCCTTGTGGAGTTCGTGGACGACAATCATGTCACCAATCGGGTCTGTGGGCTACCGGATGAAGAGGGGCAAAAAGTGTACCTATTTGTCCACTTATAATTGCACAACTTGCTCCAGATGTCCAGTTTATTGCGGATGTTCCCTCCAATATCCCATCGTACACTCTGAGCCCTCATGACTACGACCGCCCATAACCCGTTGACGACGCGTCGAGGCGTGGTCCACCGATGGACCCGCTCCCTGATACCCACCTCGAAGCAGGCGCCCTCAGACGCCGAGGCCCCGAGCCATCGCCTGCTGGTGCGCGGTGGCTTTATCCGACGCGTTGGTTCGGGGATCTACGACTACCTGCCCCTGGCGTGGCGGACGCTGTCGAAGATCCAGGAGATCGTGCGCGAGGAGATGAACAGAGAGGGCGGGTGCGAGATGCTGATGCCCGCGCTCGAGCCCATCGAGCTGATGCGCGAGACGGGGCGCGACGAGGCGTACGGCGACAACCTGTTCCGCATAACGGATCGCCACGGGCGTGTCGAAGCGCTGGCGCCGACGCACGAGGAGATCATCACGGAGCTGATGCGCAACGCGGTCTCGAGCTACAAGCAGCTGCCACTGAACCTGTATCAGATCCAGACGAAGTTCCGCGACGAGTTTCGCCCCAGGTCGGGGCTGCTGCGCTGCCGCGAGTTCATCATGAAGGACGCGTACTCGTTTCACCTGAACGCCGAGGGTGCGGGCGGGCTGGGCGAGGGGTACGACGCGATGTATCGGGCGTACGTGAACGTGTTCCAGCGATGCGGGCTGGACTTCTCGGTGGTGGAGGCGGAGTCCGGACCGATCGGCGGGAGCGCCTCGCACGAGTTCATGGTCAACTGCGAGAGCGGCGAGGACACGATCCTCAAGTGCCCCGAGAGCGGATACGCGGCGAACGTGGAGAAGTGCGAGATCGGCGAGCGCCCGCACGACCTGGCCGGCGAACCCACGGGTGAGCTCGAGAGAGTGCACACGCCCGATCTGCCCGGCATAGACGAGGTCGGGAAGTTCATGAAGGTCAAGCCACAGAACATGCTCAAGACGATCGTGTTCGACCGGGGAGAGGACGTGCACCTGCGCCGGTGGGTGATCGCTATCGTGCGTGGCGACCACGAGGTCAACGAGGGCAAGGTTCGCGACGCGTCGGGTGGCGAGTGCGCCCTGGCGGACGAGGCGCTCGCCAAGCAGGCTGGATTCTCGATTGGGTTTGTCGCCCCGGACGTGATCGTCGATCGCGACGATTGCATGATGGTGATCGATCCCGATGCGGCGCAGAGCGGATTCTGGGCGACGGGCGCCAACGAGATCGACCACCACGTGAAGCACTTCAACTGGCAACGCGAAGTCGGCGACGTGCTCGACTCGGGTCGTGTGGTTGTCGCGGACATACGCAACGCGCAGGCCGGCGACCCCTCGCCGCGCGCCGAGGGAGCGACTCTCGAGGCGCAGAAGGGCATCGAGGTGGGGCACATCTTCAAGCTGGGGACGAAGTACTCGGAGGCGATGGGCTTCGAGATACTCAACGAGCAGCAAGAGCGCGTGCCGGTGATCATGGGGTGCTACGGCATAGGTGTGTCGCGGACGATGGCGGCGTGCGTGGAGATGTCGCACGACGAGCACGGGATCATCTGGCCCTCTGCGATCGCGCCGTACCACGTGCACGTGATCGCGATGGAGAGCGACCCCGAGTCGGACGTGATGCAGGCGGCTGAGAGTCTCTGCGAGGAGCTCTCGTCATCCGGGCTCGACGTGCTGCTGGACAATCGCGACGAGCGCCCGGGCCCTAAGTTCAAGGACGCGGACCTGATCGGCATGCCCATACGCGTGACGGTTGGCGCCAAGGCGTTGGCGGAGGACTGCGTGGAGTTCAAGCTGCGCACGGAGACGGGCAAGGGCGAGCTCGTGAGCAGGGTCGACGCGGTGGAGCGGTGCTTGACCGCGTCGCTCGAGATGATGGGGGTGTAACGTGGAAGAGCAACCGATTCTGGTCGCGGAGTTCGAGAAGCCGAAGCTGAAGAGATATTTTCTGCTTGCCGGGCTGGTGATCTCGGTCTGCACGGTCGTCGGCATCCCGCTGATGCTCATCTGGGTGCCGATCGCGCTGCTGATCATGGACAAGGTGATCGATCGGTACTACGCCGAACTGACGCCAACGAAGCTGATCATCAGGAAGGGCTTCCTCGTGCGCACGGAAAAGGTCGTGCCGCTGGAAAAGATCACGGATCTCGGGCTCAAGCAGGGGCCGATCCAGCGTCACATGGGGCTGGAGTCGATCACGGTGGAGACGGCGGGCTCGAGCGGTGGTGGCGAGGGCGGCGCGCTGGTGAACCTGCTGGGCATCAAGGACACACGCGGATTCCGCAAGGCGGTGCTGGACCAGCGTGATCTTGTTGCCGCGGGGAGCGCGACACCGGCGCCGGTCTCGATCCCCAGTGACGGCGGGGATGTGCTCGAGCGCATCGCGACGTCGGTGGAGCGGATCGAGCGCCACCTGAGGCGAGACTCGGACGCTTCCTAGAACTCGATTTTTCTGTGGCGGGTGGGGAGCGCGCCGGTTTCCGCCTGGGCTGATATGCCGCCGAATCAGTTCAGGGTAGAGAGCCTGACTGTTATAGGAAAATGATCTGACGATTTGATATTCGTATGCACCTGTGAATCCAGCACTTTCAGATCACGAAAGAATATGTAATCCATTCGATGGGGCATATGCGATAGAGCGGCCGATCGCTCGAGCGGGACCTCATCGAGTTGAAGATCCCGGATCATCCTATCCAGATGTTTCCTACGTGCTCGATTCCAGTTGTTAAAATCGCCCCCGAGGATGAGCGGCCCTGTGTGGTCGCTTGCGGCCGTCTTGATCTGTTCGAGTTGACGGGCATATTTATTGACTGAGACAAAATTGATGGCGTGTACGTTTATGACGAGAAGGCAGTCCTGATGATCAGCGAGTGGGTAAGTGGTGCATAGGAGCATTTTGGGTGTTCTCAGAATTGGCTCCTGATCGGGTGATGTGTGGCTCTGCTGTGCCAACGATGACGTGCCTGCGCCCGTTTTGACCCCTGTCTGGCTCTGCTGCAGTTGGTAGTGGTAGCTGCGCGCCATCACCCATTCGAACGTTTCACAGTCCTCGAAGATCCATTTACTCGCGGGTTTGAGCACGGCCTCCTGGAGCAAGAGAAGATCCTTGCCTTGCTTGAGTCGCTCAAAATCGGCGTGCCAAGTCTTGGCTCGCCCTTTGTTCATGTTCCAGAGAAGCAGTGACAGCTCGGGGCCGAGCGGGGCGTGAGCTGTGCGCCCCATGATGACAAGCGTGTCCTCTTCGTCGTAGGTCTTGGGCAACAGTTTGCGTAGAGGCATGGCATTCACAGATAGGGGGAAAAAAGCCAGGTTATTCTATCGCGCGCACGCCACAGAGAGGGGTAACCTTTCGGTGGCCACATGAGGATTTGCTCGGCTGCTTGCTTTCTTTCTTCGAAGATCTCGTTTAGTTGGCCGCACAGGTGGGGATCGTAGCACTCGAGATTGGCCTCGAAGTTCAGTTCGAGACTGCGCGCGTCCCAGTTGCTTGATCCGACTAATGACCAGGCATCGTCGGCGGTGAAGATTTTGGTGTGGTCAAAGGGTGGTTGTGATCTGTATAGCTTGATCCCGTACTCAAGCAGGGGCTTGAATGTGGCTCGCATGGCCCAATCGAAAATTGGGATATTGCAACGGGAGGGTATGAGGATTTCCACCTGTACGCCTCTGAGCGATGCGCCCCGGAGGGCGTGCGTGATGATCTGACCGGGGAGGAAGTATGGAGTGATGATTCTGATGTTATGCCTCGAGGCGTTGATCGCGCCGATCAGCACCCATTCGAGCTTCTTGTAGTTCTCATCAGGTCCATCGACAAGGACGCGGGAGGTGACATTCCCAGTAGTCTGCCTAGCCTGCCGGGGTTGGATGGCCAGTGATTCTCCGGATGCGAATCTCCAATCATCCGAGAAGAGGGCGGTGAGTTGGTCGATCACAGGGCCCTTAGCCTCGAAGTGAATATCGCGAATAGGGTGACGAGGCGAATCGCAGAGCATATTACCGTGGCAGATGTTCATACCTCCTGTGAATGCGATCTCGCTATCCACACAGAGCAGCTTGCGGTGATTGCGTAGGTTAATAAACCTAGTGCCTTTGATGGAAATGGGCGGCAAGAATCGAGCGGTCCTGACACCGGCTTTTCTCAGTGCTTGATCGGTGGCGAATCTGCTGTACCGAATGCCCACCGCATCGAAGAGAACACGGACGAGCACGCCGCGCTCGTGGGCATCACTGAGGGCTCTGACAAATTCTTTGCCTGACGTGTCTAGGTCGAAGATATAGCTCGACATCAGGATAGAGCGTTGTGCGCGATCGATCGCTTCGAGCATGCGGGGGTATGCTTCGTCGCCGTTGATAAGCGGATTTATTGTGTTCGATTCGGTGAACGGTGCACTATGCACCGCGCGGGACACCCGCATCGCAGCCTGCCAGTGCGAGGGTATGGCTGGTGATAGTTGATGATGGTCTGCAAGAGTGAGCGAGGCTGGTTTTTTGGATGGCATCGCTCGTTTGGCGCTGCGCCTAATGCGATTGACACCAAACATCCAATAGAGCGTGCTTCCGATGAACGGCGAAAAGACAATCAGGGCCAGCCAGATTATCGCGGAGCGCTCGCTTTGTTTGTGGAACAGCACATGCCAAGCTGTCGGCAGAGCGATTGTGAGATTCACCACAGCGAGAAGAAGTGGCCAGATGGGTGGGTCGAATACTGAGGCCATTGATCCATACAGTACATTCTCATGGTGGCTCATCGCTCAATCTACGGTGTGAATTAGTGTGGGCGAGCTTCCAGAGGCCACGCTACTATCTGCCCCATGAGCACAACAGCACACGGCACATTCAAGATCACGGGCTGGGACGAGCAGGACGTCCACACGGGCGAAGGACAACCAAAGATGTCCGTCGCGCACGTGACCTGCGACTACTCGGGGGGCATGGAGGGAAAGGGCTTCGTCGAGTACGTGATGGGATACGCGGGTGACGGCACGGCCCAGTTCGTGGCAATGGAGCGGTTCGAGGGCGCGCTCGACGGCAGGAGCGGCAGCTTCGTGATGCGCGTGGTGGGGGAGTTCCGGGACGGTGCCGCGGCAGGCCAGCGCACGATCGTGGCGGGCTCCGGCACCGACGAGCTGGCGGGGATCGCTGGCGAGGGAAGCTTCCGGGCGGAGCACGGCGCGCCGGAGGCGAGCTGGGAGCTGGATTGCACGCTCGCCTGATCGCGTCGCTCTTCTGAGCTGGAAAGAGCGAGCCGCATTCCCTTTTTTGGGTGTGCAGCGGCGTGATCAATACGCCGATCGAAACGGGGATGCTGCGTCGTCTGACAACTATCGTGCTTCCCTACAACGGCGACAAGGGGCTGGTGCGCCTGTGCGTGCTGCTGACGTTCATCGTATGCAGCGGAACCGTCGGGTTCGTCGCGATCGAGGGCTGGTCGGTGTGGGAGGCGTTCTTCTTCACGCTGATCACGCTCACGACGGTGGGGTACGGAGACCATGGTGTCTCGGAGACGGGCGAGATGTTCACGGCGATCCTGATGATCGCGGGCATCGGCACGCTGTCGTACACCATCTCTCGTCTGATTCACACGGTGGTCGTCAGGATCACCCATCCGGAGAAGGTCATGCTCGAGCAAATAATGAAACTTCGGGGGCACTGCATCGTCTGCGGGCTGGGGCGGACGGGTCAGCGTGTCATCCGACGCTTGCAGGTCGAGGGCAAGCCGGTCGTGGGCATCGACTCCGACGAGCAACGAGTGGCCGAGGCGCGCGAGCTCGGAATCATCGCGCTGGTGGGCAATGCGACCGAAGACTCGGTGTTGATGATGGCGGGCATCGAACGTGCGAGCACGCTGGCGGCGTTGACGTCGAACGACGCAATCAACTCGCTGATCTGTCTGTCCGCGTCGCACATCTCGGAGGATCTGCACGTGATAGGTCGTGCCGAGGACGATCGCTCGATATCGAAGCTCGAGCGTGCCGGGGCGAGTCTCGTGATCAGCCCGGCGGCGTATGGCGGGGACGGGATAGCGGAGTACATCCTGAGGCCCGAGGTGTCGCGCCTGCTGCCTGGCATCGGCTCGGGCCCGGACGGCTTGCAGTTCGCGGATATCACGATCGACGAGAGCTCGCCTTTTGCCGGACGCGTTCTGGCGGATATCGGGTGCGAGAACCCGAACATCGTGTTCATCGCGATCCGTCACGAGGGCGGCCAGCTGCGTCTGCACCCCGGCGGGCAGGAAACCGCGTCGGTCGGTGACGTGATCATCGTCGCGAGCGATCGCGACTCGATCAACTCGATCAAGCATCTGGCCAGAGCCGCGTGAGGCGGGGCTAGAAGTCGAGGTTATCCCACGCGCCGGCGCCGACGGGAGAGGGGTGAGAGGGCCAGCGGTATAGTGGCGCGAGCATGAGCGACGCCAGGGAACAGGTCGGCTCGTTGGTGTGGGTCGGCGTCCGGGGAGGACGTCCTGGGGAGGAGATCCTCGAACGCGACCTGGACGCCTGCGCGCGAGCGGGAGTGGGAGGCGTGATCCTGTTCGACGTGGACGTGCCCGCGATGGAGCGATTGATCGAGGGAGGGGTCGAGACGCGTGAGGCCAGGGCACGCGCACGACGGAACATCGAGTCGCCCGATCAGGTCCGCTCGCTGTGTGCGCACGTTCGCGCGCGTCTTGGGGACGGGACGATGATCGGCATCGATCAGGAGGGAGGTCGCGTGTCGCGCCTCCACGAGGGGAACGGTTTTGTGCTCGGACCATCGCCTCGCGAACTCGCGACTCTCGCTGGTGAGGCCCGTCGAGCCGCGTTGTGCTTCCAGGCGCGACAGGTGCGTCACGCGGGGATCGACGTGAATCTGGGGCCCTGCGTTGACGTGGCGATCGAGACGGAGAGCTCGATCATCGCACGCCAGGGCAGGAGCTTTGGTGACAACATCGAGGATGTGGTCGCGTGCGCACACGAGGTGATCCGTGCGCACACCGATGCCGGCGTTGGCGCGTGCCTGAAGCACTTCCCGGGTCATGGGAGCGCGCGTGGCGACACCCACAAGGGATTCGTGGACATCACGGAGACGTGGGATCGCGATCGAGAGCTGGAGGTGTACCGACGCCTGCTCGACGACGCGGACGATTCGGTCGGCGTGATGGTAGCGCACGTCGTGGATCGTACGCGCGACGGGTCGCCCTCCTCGCTGTCGAGGGCGTGCGTGGAGGGGCTGCTGCGAAACGATCTGGGCTTCGACGGCGTGGTGATGACCGACGCGCTGGACATGCGCGCGATCACGAGCGTGTGCCCCATCGAGGAGGCGTGCGTGCGCGCCATCGAGGCGGGATGCGACGTGGTGATGGACGGCTTCAACCTCGAGCCCGATCGGGAAGACCACCCGTCGACGTCCATCGTGGACGCCCTCCGACGCGCGATGAGGGAGGGGCGTCTGAGCGAGGAGAGAATCGACCGGAGCCTTGCCAGGCTTGGACGATACGGGGGCGCGCTCAGACCTTCACACACACAGTATGTTTCCTAGCGCCGCGAGCGTTTGGCGACCCTCCTGGCAACGAAGCGTCCCATGGCTCGTTTGAGCTTCTTGGACGACTTGTCGATCAGCCTGTAGTAATCCTCGTCTCGGTCATGGATGGTGACCGTGCCGCTGGGATGGAGTTCGACATGCATCGTGCACAGCTTGTCGATGCCACCGCGAGGACCGTTCGTGTCCTTCAGACGCACCGTGACACTCCTGATCCTGTGTGAAAGATGATCGACAGTGTGCGAGAGCCGGTTTGAGATATAGGACCTCAACGCGTGGCTCGAGGGCAGATTGCGTGTGACGATTTGCAGTCGCATGGGTACCTCCGGTGATGCTGGCCAGCCCTAGGATTGCACCCCGCCTATTCATAGACAAATAGCCTTTATCATCTCTTGTTATTGATATTATCTATGCATTCGGGCTTACGCTCACACGATAGGGGATCCAGGCATGGAGCGACTGAATTTCAACCATCTGAGGGCGTTCTGGGCCGTCGCAAGCGAGGGGGGCGTCGCCGTGGGGGCAGCGAGATTGGGACTGACGCAGCCGACGATCAGCAAGCAGATCGGCGAGTTGGAGGACGCTCTTGGTACAGCGCTGTTCAATCGCAGTGGACGGAGTTTGCAACTCAGCGAGGCCGGGCGCGGTGTTCACGCGTGCGCGAACGAGATCTTCGCGATCGGTGAGGACGTGCTGGAGATCGCGCGTGGTGAATCTCACGGACGACAGGCCCGTCTTCGCGTGGGTGTGAGCGACTCGGTCCCCAAGCTGCTGACCCGTCTGGTTCTCGAGCCTGTCCTGGGGCTGGACCCGCCGGTGCGTCTGATCTGCCGAGAGGGCAAGACGGAGGGGCTGTTCGGCGATCTGGCGTTGCGTGCGCTCGATGTCGTGATCACGGAGGAAGCACTCCCCTCGGGCTCTCGTGTGCGTGGGTTCTCTCACCTGCTGGGGACGAGCGACATCGGCGTGTTCGCGCACCGAGAGCTTGCGGGGCGGCTTCGTGAGGGATTCCCTCGCTCGCTGCACGCGAGTCCGATCCTGATGCCCACGGAGAACACCCCCGTGTGCAGGAGTGTCCGAGCCTGGCTGGAGCGCCAGCGGCTGGTGCCGAGCGTCATCGCCGACATAGAAGACAGCGCGCTGCTTAAGTCGTTCGCGCACGCCGGCCATGGGGCGTGCTTTGCGCCGATGGCGACCAGGCATGAGATCGAGCATCAGTTCGGCATCGAGCTGGTCGGCGTGATCGAGGATGAGCGCGTGCGAGAGTCGCTCTACGCGATCACGGCTGAACGCACGATCGCGCATCCGGGCGTCGTGGCGATCGTGGAGTCGGCACGGAACGTGCTCTCGACGCTCATGGACTCGAGCTCGCTCTCAGCCCCAGAGTGAGGTGATAATCGTCAGGTACAGCGGGATGCCGACGCAGACGTTGAATGGGAACGAGATGGCCAGCGACATCGGCAGATAGACACCCGAGTTCGCCTCGGGCAGGGCCAGGCGCATGACAGCGGGAACAGCTATATACGAGGCCGAGGCCGACAGAATCGTGAACAGCAGCGCGTTGCCCACAGGCATGCCCAGCACGTGCGCCACGACGATGCCGAGTGCCGCTGTGCAGATCGGGATGACGATGGCACACACGAGCGCCGCGACACCGACGGCCCGGAGCTCGCTGAGTCGCTTCGAAGCGGTCATGCCCGCCTCCAGAAGGAAGAGCACGAGCACACCATTGAAGATGTCGTAGGTGAAGGCGCGGAGTGGCTCGAAGTTCTGTGGCCCCATGAGCACGCCCGCGACTAGCGAGCCCAGCAGCAGGAACACTGGCCCGCTCGTGACAGATTCGTGGAACAGCTCACCGATCTTGCGTCGCGGGCCATCGTCGGTGCGCATGAGTCGTCGCATGATCAGCGCGACGATGATCGGGGGTGATTCCATGAGCGCGAGTGCCGCGACCATCTCGCCGCCATACTCGATGCCCTGGCTCTCGAGGAAGTCGAGAGCCGTGAGGAACGTGACGACCGAGACCGAGCCATAGCAGGCGGCGACGGCGCAGGAATCGTCGAGGGGGAGGAAACGCTTGAGAATCGGCATCAGGACGACGGGGATGATCGCCGAGATGACGATGGCGGCCAGCACGGGCGTGAGGATCTCGAGATTGAGTCCAGCCTCGCGCAGCGCGACGCCTCCCTTGATGCCGATGGCCCAGAGCAGGTAGATGGAGAAGAGCTTGGGGAGCGGGTGGGGGACCTCGAGATCGGACCGGGCGATCACGGCTGCCATACCGAGGAAGAAGAAGAGCACCGCCGGGCTGGTGAGATTCGCGATGAAGAGATCTATCGACATGGTGTCTCCGCGCGTGGCTCCTCGTGGCTAAACGCGGGGAGGATATCGACAGGAGGCGTCCGACGCGAGTGGGGTTGGAGAGGGCGATAGACTCAGTTCATGGCGTTCTATGGCGACGATCTGACGTTCGTGCACGATGCGGGATTCACGGGCTACGTGCGAGGCGCGATGGGCGGACTGCTCGCGATGCTGCGCGAGCGAGGGATCAACGATGGGCTGGTCGTGGACCTGGGCTGTGGCGGCGGCGTGTGGGCAGGGGAGCTGGTCGACCACGGATATGACGCCCACGGCGTCGACATCTCGGAGGCGATGATCGAGTTATGTAAAACTCGCGTGGACGCCCCACCGGGAAGAAGGGTCTCCTTCGAGTGCGCCTCGCTGCATCACGTGGAGCTGCCACGATGCCGCGCCGTGACCGCGATCGGCGAGTGCCTGAACTACGTGGCGTCGGAGGACGCGGTGGGGGGGGTGGGAGCGCTTTTCGGGAAGATCCACGACGCGCTGGAGCCGGGTGGCTTCCTCGCGTTCGATGCGTTACTGCCGGGCTGCGGGGACAAACGCGTGGGGCTCTCGGGAGACGACTGGGCGATCATCTCGGAGAACTCCGAGGATGCCCAGAAGGGGGAGTACACGCGGCGCATCACGACGTTCCGACGCGACGAGGCGACGGAGCTCTATCGACGCGCCGAGGAGATGCACCGCCTGCGCCTGATCGCACGGGACGAGCTTGTGCGACTGATGGAGAGCGCGGGGTTCGACGTGGAGACGGGCACACGCTATGGCGAGTTCGAGATTCCGCCCGGGAGAGCGGTCTTCATCGGCTCGCGATGAGTCCGATGGTGCTCACGCATTCGCTTCGAGCGCGGCCTGGACGTAACGATTGATCTGATCGATGTGGTGCAGGTCGTGTCCCGCGTGCGAGCGGAGCACGAAGGCCAGCGAGACCTCGCCCCGGCGCGTGTGGCGCCCCACGCGCTCGAGCTCCTCGTGCGTGAGCGTCGCGTACTCCGACAGATTGAACGCGCGCATGCGCTCGAACCGCTCCAGCAGGGATGGGGGATCCGCCTCGTTGTAGCGCAGGGTCGTGACCATGCCCTCCTGGTTGTAGGCCTGGATGACCGGATCATCGGCGAAGCGGATAATGCGCTGACGGTACGTGGAGACGATCTCGTGATCGATCAGGTGCCCGATGATCTCGAGTGGCGTCCACTTGCCCTCGAAGGGACGGGCGCGAAGGGTGGCCTCGTCGTGTTGAGTGATGATCCTGGTGAGCTCGCGCGGAGTCTGCGAGAGCACGTCGAGCGGCTCGCGCTCCCCGACGAGGGCGCAGATCCGATCGAGCACGTCCTGCTGTGGAGCCATGCGTGACTATAGGCGCCGATGACGCGCTGGTATGCTCGCTAGACTGGCGTGCGCTGGGCAAGAGCCCGAAAGGACGTGATCGGATGAGACGGATGCTGGTTGTGCTGTGTGTCGTGCTCTGGACTCTTCCCCTGCGCCCCATCGACGTGATGCCCATGCGCCAGCGCGCGGAGGTGATGGACGCGATCCTGATGGATCGTCTCGAGACCGTCGTGCCGATGCTGATGCGCCGCGAGGGGATCGACATGTGGATCCTCGTGGCGCGCGAGTACAACGAGGATCCCGTCGTGAAGACAATGCTGCCCGCCACGTGGCTCAACGCGCGCCGTCGGACGATCCTGGTCTTCCACGACGATGGGGGGACGGTCGAGCGCTTGGCGGTGGCGCGATACGACATAGGCGAGTTCTTCCCCAGGGCGTGGACCCCCGAGGACCAGCCCAACCAGTGGGCGCGACTGGCGGAGATCATCAGCGAGCGCGACCCCGAGCGGATCGCGTTGAACTTCTCCGAGGCGTTCGCGCTGGCCGACGGCATGACGCTCAGCGAGTACCGCCAGCTGCACGACGCGCTGGACGAGCCGATGCGCGAGCGGATCGTGGGGGGCGAGGGCCTCGCCATCGGGTGGCTGGAGACGCGCACCGAGATGGAGATGGAGCTCTACCCGCAGATCATGGCGATCGCGCGCTCGATCATCCGCGAGGGGTTCTCGGGCGAGGTCATCGAGGCGGGCGTGACGACCACGCAGGACATGGAGTGGTGGTTCCGCGAGCGGATCCGCTCGCTGCGCCTGATCGCGTGGTTCCAGCCAAGCGTGTCCGTGCAGCGCCCGGAGCGCACCGAGGAGTCGTTCATCGACCTGTTCGATGGCGAGGGCGACGTGATCCAGCCCGGCGACCTGATCCACGTGGACTTCGGCATCACGTACCTGCGCCTCAACACCGACACGCAGATGATGGCGTACGTGCTCAAGGAGGGAGAGACGGAGGCGCCCCAGGGGCTGCGCGAGTCGTTCGCCAGGGGCAACAGGATGCAGGACATCCTGACGTCAAACTTCGTGGTCGGGCTGACCGGCAACGAGATGCTGCGCGAGACGCGCGCCGAGGCGATCGCGGAGGGGCTGGTGCCCAGCGTGTACACGCACGCGATCGGCTACCACGGGCACGGCGCGGGGATGACCATCGGCATGTGGGACCAGCAGGGGGGCGTGGCCGGCAAGGGGGAGTACCCGCTCTTTGCGAACACGGCGCACTCGATCGAGCTGAGCATCACCGAGACGATCCCGGAGTGGGGCGGTCACGAGGTGCGCATCATGCTCGAGGAGGACGCGTTCTTCGACGGTCAGACCGTGTGGTATATCAACGGGAGGCAGAGGGAGTTGATACTGATCAGGTAATGTTTTTCACTAGCCTGTCTACGTTATAATAAAGGCAGTAAAGGGTTTTCCCGACGACGGACGAAGCGTAGCGAGGCAGAATATTCCGATCCCTTCGCCCAGCACAGGGATTGGAATATTCGGATTGGATTTCAGAATTGTCAGTAAAAGAACTTGAGCACGAGCTTCAAGAACTGGAAAGAGATGCAGCTCGATCGCGCGCTCGGTATGTTCTGGTTCTAGCATTTTTATTCACTGTCGTTATTGCCTCAGTGATATTCAACACCACTATCTCGAAATTAATGGTAAACGAAAATTATACACAATCGCACATCCAATCAAATACTGTTGACCAAGCGGATTCAGAGTCAGGCGAGGAGCATAATGCTTCCGAGAGCATGTTACTTGAGCGAATTGCACTATATGGAGATTCTTACGGATTTTCTGCGACGATCGTTTCAGCCTGTGCATTCTTCGCCTTTGTCATAACATTATTTGCGCAGCAACGAGAAATGAACGTACAGAGGCGGATGTTCAAGGCGCAAATACTTGAATACAAACGCAATACAGTTCAGGCAGAGAAGGGAATCGAGGCCCAGTTAACACTTGCCAGAATTGAGGAGACAAATGCAGTAAGTAAAGCCACCGAGAAAATCATTGAAGAAACAAACCATGCTAATTTTCAGAAAATTGTAGACAATTTATCTGACTCAGAAATTTTAATGGGTGCTCTGACGCAACCTGTTTTCAGCACTTCGATCGACTGCGTACTCGATGATGATGCCAATCGCGAATTAGCGGAGTTTCTAGCTCACTGGATTGACGTAGTCTCGGATTGCAAGTCGCTTGTATTTGATCGAATCGAATTCTATTCAGCCACATCCCTAATCCACCTTCAATCAAAACGTATCATTCAGGACATCTATAGCCTTGGAGACAAAGACTGGGATTCCATGCGAGACCGCGAGGCCTCAGAATCCAACAGCATTGGGCAGTATTTCGATAATTTGCTTCTCGAATATTTTGCAACTACATCTGATAAGGATTATATGGAAGCAGCTAAACTGAGTTTGGTAAATTTAACGACTGACAAACTTGACTTGGACTTTAAAACTTGGCAAAAGCGTTGAGATAATGTATAGCGACAAGGCAGTCAACCAGCTATCAAACCGTGTGGCATTTGCTGCGTGGTGGGCGCAGGTGCATACTGATTATCCGATGGGAATAGTCCCTCTCGCAGCATGTTCACGAATCTTGGGTGTGTCTGCGAGCAGAATCCGGCAGCTGGTCAACGACCAGCGATTCACTATTCTCGAAATGCCAGGGGGGTCACCGCCGATTCGCTTTGTGCCGTACGTCGAATTGATATCGCAGCCGGGCATGTTCGCAACTGTTATTACCGAATTACTGATGGCAGACACTTAGAGCCCATTTCCACCCAATTTTACATAACCTCCATTATCGGCCTAGCTAGGGGAGGCGTGGCTGACGGGGTCTCAGACGCGTTTCCAGACCGCCAGGAAGTGATTCGTGCCCGGTGTGGACTCGAATGACGTCGGGTACGACGTGAAGTCCAGGTCGTAGCAGACGGTCATGGTGTCGCCCTCCACCTTATAGATGGCCGGCACGCTGACGCCCGGTGCGGGCGTGGACTCGTCCCCTGTCACGTCGATGGTGTGCGGCGTGACGTCGGTGTTGGTGGCGTACGTGCCGTGCTCCGTGGTCTTGTAGGTGTAGCGCCCGTCGCGGAGCTCGAGGACGGTGCCCAGGAACCCCTCCTCCGGGACGGGCTCACCCGCGATTGTGCCGGCTGCGAGTTTCCACGTGCCCTCGACCATGCGACCAGCTTACCGGACGCGCGGTGGTGTGAACATGGTGAGGATGTGCGGGGCGTGCGTGGATGTGGCGTCGCCAGATCCGTCGATCCGGGTTGACCGGCTTCGGATCTGGTGTAGTGAATCGTACCGTTCAGGTGCATGGTTAGCACATACACCATCCAGAGCGTGTCGGAGACGACATCCACCACTCGCACCAGCGTCCTGGCCTCACGGGTCTTCAGGGCGGCGCTCCTCGGAGCGATGCTGCTCATCGGCATGAGCATCGTGCCGAGCACGGCACAGGGTGCGCCGTGGTTCTCGTATCTGGATGGCACCGCGTCGTCTCAGGTCCCCTTTGTCGCCGAGGACACGTCGAGCACGGGCGGCGATCTGAACACCTCAGTGAACTCATCCAACGCGATCATGGGCACGTTCTCAGCTTCGACGACGCAGTCGCTCACCGAGATGCGCCTGGACACGTCGTACGCGCCGGGCTGGTTCAGCATCCCGATGGGCGTGAGCGCGATGATCGACCAGACCTTCACGGTCGACCAGATGATCCAGATGACGGTTGAGATGGACGTCGCCGATACCAACGGTCAGGCCGGCTTCATCCTGTACGCCGACGGCGTGATGATCGAGGGCGGCACGATCAGTGGCGGCTCGGTGGCCCCCACCGGCACGAGCACGATGCGCCTGCACACCGGCGTGACGTATCGCCTGGTGATGGGCTTCGAGGACATCATGGATAGCGGCCCGAACCCGGCGCGGATGATCATGGCGTCGGAGGGCGCTCGCTCGATGCGTGCGTTCGTGCCCGCTCCCGGACCGGTGGTCCTGCTAGGCATGGGCAGCTTCCTGCTGATTCGACGCGGACGTCCGTCGTGAGATAGAGCTCGAGCCGAGTTATGTAAAGCTCGGAGAATCTTCGTGAAACCCCCGCTTGCACTGGTTTACACTGCGAGCCGGGGCTTTTTTTTTATGTCCCTAGGCGTCAGACCGCGGCCTGGCAGCGTCGCACGATCCCATTGATGAATCTGTCGAGCGCCGGCGGGTGCTGCTTGAAGAAGAGCGATGGCTCGAGGAGCTCGAGCTCGGAGAGAACAAGCCCCCCATCGTCGTCTCGCATGACGTCGACGCGCGCGTAGAGCAGTTCCCTGCGATCGAGCGAATCGGGCAGCGCGTCGAGGACGCGATTGGCGAACGCGACCTCCTCATCGGACGGCGCGATCGCCTCGGATATGTGCTCGTCGTCGCCCGCGAAGCGCGGGTTCTTTCGAATGGTGTGGGTGATCCGATCGTCGATGACGATGATGTTCCGCTCGCCGTGCGTGTCCACGGAGGGCATGTAGCGCTGCACCATCGCGTCGCGATCGAGTAGCAGATCGTCGAGGAACTCGCTCGCCTCCCGGATCTGGGAGACACTGAATCGCTGCGTGCGGAACGAGCCGCCTGATATCAGCGGCTTGATGACGAATTCCTCCCAGGCGTTCGTCTCCAGCACACGATGCAGCTCCACCGTATGTGTCTTCTTCACGAACTCGGTGGGAATGGTCGCCACGTCACGCTCGCGGAGCTCGTCGAGATACGTCTTGTCCAGATTCCACTCGAGCGCATCGAGAGGATTCAGCAGCGTGGTCGCTCGGCTCGTTGAGTCCAGCCACGCCCTGAAGGCCTCGGGCTCGCGGTGGTAGTTCCACGTCGCGCGCAGCACGACGACGTCGAATGGCGATGGGTCATGGGACGGGTCGTCCCAGTTGATCGAGTGCGCGTCGAGCCCGCTGCTCCGCGCGGCATCGAGAAGGAGATGCTCGTCGGGGTCGATCTCGGGAAGCTGGGCGCAACGGGCGAATGCGACTCTCATGGTGGCGGATGATAGCGTGCGCGGGAACCGCGTCGGTGTCGATGCGTAGGGTTTCGGGGGCAATTCGCGAGCTTTGTGTTGGCCTCGCGGTCTCGTCGGCTATTGTGGAATGAGCGATCGCGTCGTGGGGCAGAGAAAGGTGAGAGTGTGATGGCATATCAGATGCGAGCGAACGCCGTGCTTGTTCTCGGGCTTTGGGCGAGTGCCGCCGCCAGCGACGCGCACGCCCAGTTCGCGGGCTTCGACTCCCCCACCGCGTTCAACGACCTGACACTCGAGGTGCAGATCGACAACGTGCACGTCGATCTCGACCTGGACGGCGACCTGGACATCGTCGCCACGCAGAACACCCCCAGCGTGCTCGACACGGTCAAGGTCTGGCTCAACCAGGGCAATGGAACATTCACCGGTGGCACGATAAGCACTGTTGGATCGATCCCGCTGCGCATCGCCGCAGGGCGTCTCGACAACGACCCGTTCCCCGATGTGGTCGTCAACAATCGTGACTCCGAGGACATCTCGATCCTGATAAGCAACGGAGACGGCACCCTCCAGCCCGAGGTGGTGTACCTGACCATCGGCGGGTTCAATCAGGACATCGTGATCGACGACTTCAATCGCGATGGCAAGGGCGACATCGCGGCGCTGAGCTTCGACATCAACGCCGTGACGATCTACCTGGGCGACGGGAGCGGCACGAACTTCCCCTCGACCCCCCCCTACCTGACCTCGAACAACACGGGCACGCAGGGGCTCGGGCCTCGTGGGCTGGTGTCGGTTGATCTGAATCTCGACGGCGCCCCGGATCTGGTGACCTCGAACACGGGCGACAACACGATCTCCGTGCTCTACAACGATGGCACCGGCGTGTTCATCGCGGGTGACGCCGCGCAGTTCTTCTCCACTGGCACCGCACCGATCGACATCGTCGCGGGCGACTGGAACAACGACGGCTACCCCGACCTGGCTGTTGCCAACGCGCTCGACGACACCGTCGAGATCTTCCTGAACCTGACCACTGGCACCTATCCGGCGCTGGCAAGCCTGACAACGGTCCCGACGGGCGATCAGCCGATCGGGCTCGGCGTGGGCGACATCGACAAGGACGGCGACACCGACATCATCGCGATGAACGAGCTCGACGCGACGTACACCGTGATCCTCGTCGATCCGGGCGCGATCTCGTTCACGCCGACGACGACACCAACGCCCTACTCGCTGCCCCAGGTGCCACGCGTGGGCGATCTTGATGGCGATGGCGACGACGACTTCTCGTCGTCGAACATCAACAACGACTCGTTCGCGGTGTATCTGAACCTCGAGGGCACCCTGCGAACGAGTTGCGAGGGAGACCTGAACAACGACGGCGTCGTCAACGGCGCGGATCTAGGGCTGTTGCTGGGTGGCTGGGGCGTGTGCCCGCCCTAGCGAGCGCCACTCTCGGTCAGTCTCCCGCTTCCAGACGCTCGCCGCTGTCGGCGACGAGGATGGACGTGTTCTCCGCGATGCGGAAGAGCGCGACGAGGCACTCGAGATACACGCGGGTCAGGATCAGCGCCAGGAACCAGACGATGGTGGCCATGATGAGTGCGCCAAGGCCCGCGAGGACGCCCTGCGAGAACCCCGTGATGACCAGGCCCAGCGCCACGATCGTGTGGAGCACGATCAGCAGCATGTAGACGAGCTTGAGCACGTCGAGCGTGATGAACGTCGAGAAGGACCAGTCGAAGAGGCGTGACATGAGCGGGTCTCCTGGGTGAGGGGCGCGTCTCGCACGCTCCCGTGGTGTCTGGCAGACGGGTTTCACAATCGAGACTCAGTTCGTATACTTCCTCGTTGCTGCTCCGGTCAAGCCTGCAATCCTAAGATTGGGCAACGAGCGCCCGCAGGCGGTGGCCGACAATGTTCGAGCGTCTCTCTGAAGGTTTCAATAACGCGTTCCGCAGAATCTCCGGACAGGGGAAGATCTCCGAGTCCAACGTGCGCGAGGTCGTCGAGGACGTGCGCACGGCGCTGCTCGAGGCGGACGTGGAGTACGACCTCGTCGACGAGTTCTGCGCGCAGGTTGTTCAGGACGCCAAGGGGCAGGAGGTCACCAAGAGCCTCAAGCCCGCGCAGGAGTTCATCTGGATCGTCCAGCAACGCCTGCAGCAGATGATGGAGGCGGGCGATGGGCAGGAGGTCGGCGTGCCTCGCGTCGCCCCCCCACCGACGATCATCATGATGTGCGGGCTGCAGGGCTCGGGAAAGACCACAACGTGCGGCAAGCTGGCGTCGTACCTCAAGAAGCAGGGACGAAGCGTCATGCTGGCGGCGGCGGACCTGCAGCGCCCGGCGGCTGTCGAGCAGCTCGAGACCGTGTGCGCGTCCGTCAACGAGAAGCATCCTGGTGGCGCGAATGTCGTGTTCTACGGCGAGGCGGACAAGTGCGCCGAGTACGGCAAGGCCGTGGGCGTCGCGGTGGACGTGTGCAAGCGTGCTGTCGACAAGGCCCGCCAGGAGAAGATCGACACCGTCATCCTGGATACCGCGGGGCGGCTTCACATCGACGACGATCTGATGGGCGAGTTGGGCGCGATCCGGCGCAGGATCATGCCCCACCAGACGTACCTCGTGGTAGACGCGATGGTCGGCCAGGACGCCGTGCGCAGCGCCAAGGCGTTCCACGAGCAGCTCGCGGTCGATGGGGTGATCCTGACGAAGTTCGACTCGGACACACGAGGCGGCGCGGCGTTGAGCGTGCGCCGCGTGACGGGCGCGCCGCTGCGATTCGTTGGCACGGGCGAGGGCATCGACGCCTTCGAGGAATTCCACGCCGATCGTGTCGCGGGGCGCATCCTGGGCATGGGCGACGTGGTCTCGCTCGTGGAGAAGGCGCAGCAGGAGGTCTCGGAAGAGGAGGCGCAGTCGCTCCAGGAAAAGATGATGCGCGGCGAGCTGTCGATGGACGACTTCCTCAAACAACTGAAATCGATCCGTCGCATGGGGCCGATGAAGCAGCTTCTGGGCATGCTGCCCGGTGTCGGCTCGATGCTCAAGGACGCGCAGATCGACGACAAGCAGCTCGATCGCGTCGAGGCGATGATCAACTCGATGACGAAAGAGGAGCGCAACGACGTTGCGGTCTTCACCGGATCACGTCGCAATCGTGTCGCCAAGGGCTCTGGCACGACCATCCAGGACGTGGGGCGCCTGACCAAGCAGTTCGAGCAGGTCTCGAAGATGGCCAAGCAGATGGCCGGCATGGGCATGATGGACAAGGCCAAGGCGGCGCGCCAGATGGCGCAGATGCAGTCGGGCGGAGCCGCAGGCATGCGAATGAAGGGCTCGACGAAGACCGCCTCGCCCAAGCAGAAGTACAAGAAGCGCAAGCGATGATCGGACGCTGACTCCGAACAGCGTGCTAACAAACGTGCCCGTGACCAGAATTCTCGCGGAATACGGGTGTTTTCACGCTCGTGAACCGCGTGCGATCCGCCATACTGGTCGGTCTGCGCGTCGGTCGCGTGTCAAGAAATCGTAAGGACGAGGACGAGATGAGAATCATGAGCAGATTGGTGTGCGTGTGCGCCGGGGCGGCTGTCTCGATCGCGGGTGTATCGAACGCAGATCCGTGGGCGCCACCCGTGGGGTATTACAGCGGCGCGACGGGAACGGGCGCGACGCTCAAGTCGCAGCTCTTCTCGATCATGAGCTCCGGGCACATACTGCGCAATTACGGCTCGGTGCGATTCTCCAGCGCGATCACGGATGCTGATCCCGACACGCCCGGCAACATCCTGCTGATGTACAACCGAGCATCGGTGTCGAGCACGTGGGACTCGGGCAGCACGTGGAACCGCGAGCATGTGTGGCCGCAATCGCTCCAGCCCGCCAGCGCGAGCAACGGCACAGCCAACGCGGCCAGCGACGCGCACTCGCTGAGGCCGTGCAATCCGACGGTCAATTCACAGCGGAGCAACCAGCCGTTCGGACTGGATTTCTCGACCGGGCTGAACGCCGACATCGGCGCGTACTACTTCCCGGGTGATTCCGACAAGGGCGATGCGGCACGCATCCTGTTCTACTTCGAGACGCGCTGGGGACCCTCGGAGGGCGTCCAGCTCATCAACGGACTCCCCAGCGGGTTCCAGATGGGCGACCTGGCCTCGCTGATCGCGTGGCACTATCTCGACGTGCCCGACGAGTTCGAGCGCCGGCGCAATCACACGATCTACAGCTCAGCCTACAACCCGACCTACTACACGAACAACCGCAACGCGTTCATAGACCACCCCGAGTACGTGTGGTCGATCTGGGTCGACCAGAACAACGACTCCCAGCTGAGCGTCCAGGTGACGCCAGCGGGTGATGGTGGTTCGAGCGCACTGGTGCAAATGCCAGGGATGCTCGTCGGGTCGTCCACACCGCCCGAGGTGACCCTGCCCCTGTTCAACTTCGGGTTCGATCCCACGTACTACGACGTGAGCGTGTCAGGGGAGGCGACCTCGGAGAACGAGGGCTCGCTCAACGCGTTCGCCATCAACGGGTCGGGATCGGACATCCACATCATCAGCGTCGGCATCGACACCGCGACGCCGGGCGTGGTCGGGTTGAAAACCGGGCAGGTCGTGATCGACAACCTCGATATCACCTCCGGTGAAGGACTCGGGCGCGCTGCGCAGGATGCCAACGACACAATCGATATCGAGCTCGCGGTGCTCGATCACGCGGAGGCGTCGTTCGCGAGCGGCTTCGATCAGAACACGACTTCGTTCGATCTTGGCACGATCGCCCTGGGCGGTGGCGACTCGCTCGACTCGGTCGATGTGTTCAATCTCGAGGCGACTCCCGGGTTCACCGCTGGGCTGGACATCACGCTCGCGGGGTCGTCGGGCGACACGGGCGCCCTGGTGGTGGACACCACGTCGCTGGCGGCGATCGCGTCGGGAAGCTCGGACTCTCTGAGTGTTCGCCTCGTCGACGACAACGCGGGCAGCTTCAGCGCAACGTACACGTTCGACACGGGCGACGACGCCACGCTCCACGGCGCCGCGAGCGGCGACCAGATCGTGCTGACCCTTACGGGCAGCGTCGGCGCGTCCTGCTACGCCGATCTCAACGGTGACGGATTCCGAGACGGCGCCGACCTGGGTCTCCTCCTGGGCAACTGGGGCAGCCCCGGCAGCAGCGACCTCAACAACGACGGCACGACGGATGGTGCCGACCTTGGCCTCATGCTCGGCGCGTGGGGCGCCTGCCCATGAGCCAGGAGTCCGTGATGGGACCTTTCCCCTGCAACGCGGGCCCGGGGCCTGGGTTGAATCTGTAAGAAGGGCCATTGATCCGCGATTCACCTCTGGATAGCATCATTTCCATGCGCAAGGGAGTTCTGACAGTCTGGCTCGCGGTGGCACTGCTGGTGTCGATCGCTCCCTCCCAGGCGTGGCACCTGCTCCACGATCACTCCCCTCGCAACTCCCACGCTGAGACATGTGAGACCGACTCGGTCCCGTCTCTCCCAACCGAGAACCCGCTCACTCCGGAGCAGGACGACACCTGCCCGCTCTGCCACTCGTTTGCCGCGGCTCATGCCGGTGTGCTCTCGGACGATGCTGCGACATTCCCGGAAGACACACCTGTCGAGTTTCTGGCTGTCCGTGAGTGCGCCTGGCAGCCAATCGAGGCGCCCCGTCTGAGCATCGCTCGGGGCCCACCCGCGATCGAGACAATCGCCTGATCTCCTGAGATCGAACGCTCCTTGAGCGGAGGTGCGCGCCCGCGGGCGCGCTGCTGTCTGATTCACACTGAGTACTGGTGCATGATCATGGGACGAGCCCGTTCCATGCCATCTGATTCGCGTGGGTTCACCCTTGTCGAGCTGCTCGTGGTGGTGAGCATCATCGCGCTGCTCGTCGGGCTGCTCCTGCCCGCGCTCGCCATGGCTCGGCGCACGGCTCGTGCGTCGGCGTGTCTGTCGAACGTGCGCTCGCTGCAGATCGCATCGATGATGTTCGCAGAGAACAATCGGGGCGAGCTGATCGAGCCTGGGCTGACAGAGGGTGCGCTCTCTGACGAGAGCGTGTCATGGGTCACGCAGCTGGAGTCGTACTACGACGTCCCGGAAGTGCTGCGCGCCCCTGGCGATCGGAGCGTGCACTGGCCCGCTGACGAGGGTGGCGAGGGCGTGCCCATTCCACCCTCCGATGACAAGTTCAGGCGCACCAGCTACGGCATCAACGGACACGTGACACGGTTCCTGCCCGTTGAGGTTCAGCCCGGCGACACCCCGGAGACGATCCGGTCGAAGTACTTCAACAGGATGTCGAAGATCGAGGTGCCGTCGCGGACCGTGCAGTTCCTGCTCATGGCAGAGGAGGGCCCGTTCGCCGGCGCCGACCACGTGCACCCGCACGAGTGGCACTTCAAGTGGAATCCGGCGCTGGCTCCTGTGCGCGCCGCTACACAATCCGCGATCGGGCTGTACTCCGCCTCGCCAGACTCCTGGAATTCGATCTCCAACTACGGCTATCTCGATGGCCACGCCGAGACCCTGTCGTTCGAGAGGGTCTACACATCGCAGGACGAGAATCACTTCGATCCTCGTCTGTACAAGTGACACATCTCTCACCAACGTGAGATTTAGAGGAAAGAGAGAACTCATCATGAGTTACAAGACGATTGCAAGCTGTGCCGCGCTCGTCGCGCTGGCGACCCCCGCGCTCGCGGGCGAGGGCGGCGACGTGTTCATCTTCACCGACGCAGGGCAGGTCAAGACCGGGGCGTTCAGCCACACCACCGAGTCGGTGATTTCGTTCAACGAGCGCGTCTTCGCTGGCGAGTTCGGCGAGATCGACCCAGGCCAGCCGAACTTCTCCGATGAGCCGGGCTTCCGCGGCTTCGCCAGCGATTTCCCCGACGGCTCCTCCTGGAGTTTCGATATCACGGGTCCCGTGATGCAGTGGAACGGCACCGACTTCTCGACAGCCTCGCCGTACACGATTGAGTTGGGCTTCGGTCCGCTCAGCGCGACCTCGGGAGTTGGTCCTGTCGCCGGCTTCGGTGTGCCCGTTTCCGGCACCGACGGCTTTGATGACCACCTCGACATCCTGCTCAACGCGCCGACAGATGGGACCGCCGATGGTGTGTACCTGCTGACGCTGTCGCTGAGCGTGTCTGGCTTTGCCGACTCGGACGAGATCTGGTTCGTGCTCAACCGTGGCATGGACGAGCCCACACACGACGCGGCTCTCGAGTACGCGGAGGCCAACGTGCCGACACCCGGCACCCTGGCAGTGCTGACCGGCGCCCTTCTTGGGGGAGTCCGTCGTCGACGCTGACAACACCAACACCCCGCGCTCGACAGGGCGCGGGGTGTTTTTTAGAAAGGATGAGCATCATGCGACTCGCTCTCACACTCGCAGCACTCGTGTCCACGTCATCGGCAACCGCCCAGTTGCACGAGGCCGACGTGATCCCGTTCATCGAGGACTCGACCATCAAGACGGGGTCCATCGACTCCTCGGGAGGCTCACCCGTGATTGTCGCAGACCGCATCTTCGCCACACCGATGCAGATCTTCCCCATTGGGGGTGGCGCCTCGGTGGCGTTCGCGGAGGACCCGGGCTTCAACTCCGCGGTCGGCACGTTCGCACCTTTTAGCGTGTTCGAGATCGACATACTCGACGCGCTGCGCGTGTGGAAGGACGGCAACTTCGACTCGATTGCGATGCTCACCCCCCCCGCCGGGCCGGATGTTGTTCTGCAGGTCGAGCTCTCGTTCGGCGCCGCCACGGCACTCTCGCCCACAACGCCCGACACGTTCGTCGAGGGACTGGACTTCGTCGTTACGTCGCTGGGGGATATACACGTCCATCCCGAGCACGCGTTCGACGGGAGCGCGGACCCCGGCGTGTACATGATCACGCTGCAGATCGAGAACCAGACCGGTGGGAACGCCTCCTCGGAGCCGTTCTTCGTGCTCTACGATCTCAACGCGGCTCCGTCCGACCTGAGCGACGCCATCACCTGGGTGGAAGACAATCTGCTCAACAACTGCCCGGGCGATCTGAACGACGACGGGTTCACCAACGGCAGCGACCTCGGGCTCTTCCTGGGCAACTGGGGCAATCCGGGCGCCACTGATCTGAACAACGACGGCACGACGGACGGATCCGATCTGGGCCTGTTCCTGGGCGAGTGGGGCGCGTGCCCATGACATGCATCTCGGGCCACTAAAAATCCCACCCATCTCTTCGTGTCATGCGCGACGCCCAGTAACATGGAGCCGAAACAACTCAACGCGCTGACATCGAACCAGGAGAGACAACGATGATGATCCGTGTATTCGTCACGCTCGCGATCGGTCTTATTTTTTCGATCTCATCTCAGGCACAGGTGCTGCTGTGCGATTTCTTCAAGGTGCAGGTCTTCGAGCAGACGTCAAACAACACCATGCCGTCCACTCCCCTTGTGTACGTCGCTGATGGCGCTGTCGAGCCAACCAGCGCGGGCGACTACAGCGGAGTAACCATTAACACGATTCATCCATACTCGTTCGACGGCTTCGAGTGGTACTTCCAGAACCAGTACGCCTCGAAGGCGCTGCTGGATGCCGATTTCCCACCCGCCTCGAGCGTGGTGGTCGCCCTAGCCGCGGGCACGCAGCCCTCGGCTTCGGAGAACATCCCGATTGGTGCGGATGATTACCCCACGTCCCCGCCATACCTGACCGGCACGTCATACGACGACCTGCAGGGGCTGGACACCACCCAGTCGATACAGATCGATTTTGTCACTCCAGGATCGGCTGGCGCGGACGGCGGCTCGTTCGAGATCATCGAGGATCCCAATGGTGCCGAGACACCGATCTCCGAGATCGCTCTCGCACAGCTCACCAACAGCGTGTCGATCCCGGCTGATTTCCTCAACCCGAGCACCGAGTACAGGTGCATCATCACGTTCTCGAGAATCACCTCGCTGCCCGCCGACCCGGCGGGGCTCAATGCGCCGAAAGATGTCGCGTACGAGATGGTCACCATCGTGGACTTCACGACGTCCGGCTGCCCGCTCACGGCGGATCTAAATGGCGACGGCGTCGTCAACGGCGCTGATCTTGGCCTGCTCCTGGGCAAGTGGGGAACAGACGGCGTCTTCTGAACTCGCTCATTCCTCTGCGCTCTTCAGCGGCAGCGGGTCCTTTGCGCGCCCCGACTTCCACTCCTCGAAGCGGGGCCAGACAATCTCCTTGATGACGATCTTGCCGCACGCCGCGACGGGTATGCCAAGCAGCAAGCCGTAGACACCCGCCAGCGCGCCGCCCGCGATCGACGCGAAGAGGATCGAGGGCGTGTCCATGTTCGTCGACTTGCCCTGGATGATGGGCGTCCACACATAGTCATCGAGCGCCTGGATGATGAAGTACACCGCCGTGGGCGCGGCCAGTATCCACCACCACGTCGCCTGCCAGGCGACGCCCGACGGCTCGAGCCACATGAGCAGGATCGCGACGGGGATACCAACGAGCGCCAGGTACGGCACGATCGAGAGCACCGCGACGAGCGGGCCGAGCAGCAGCGGCACGGGCACCCCAATCGCCCAGTAGGCGACCGTGAAGATCACCGACTGGATCAAGGCGATTGTGATCCTGCCACGCACGAAGCCGGCGATGACGCTGTCGAACTGCTTGATCAGATGGAGGGTGCGTTCCTTGTTGCGCTCGGGCAGCAGGTCAACCCAGAATCCCTTGAAGTGCCCGAAGCCGGTCGCGATGAAAAAGAAGAAGAACGCGGTGAGGAAGAGCGTGAAGCCCAGCGTCCCGATCGATGCGAGCATGGAGAGCGCCGCGCTGATGGCGCCCCTCCCCGTCTGGACGGCCTGCCTGCCGATGGCATCGGAGTTGTCCTGCACCCAGCCCGAGACGACATCGAAGAAGCTGACGACCGATGATCGCTCGACATCACCCGTATCAACCGACTCGCCATCGGTCGGCCCTTCCGCCTCCTGGATCTTCTCGCGCTCCGCGACGATGTAGTCCCGAACCGATCGCCAGCCACCCTCCGGGAGCGCCTCGAAGGCGCTCTGATCGTCCGGGTTCTCGATGGAGGTGACGAGCGTCGATGTGTTCTGGGCGATGCGACCAGCAGCGCCCACGCCCTGCACGATCGCGAAGCCGAGTCCGAGCGTGACCGGCACGACGATGATCAGCGCCGACGCGATGAGGACCAGGATGACCGAGCCCTGTCGGGAAAAACGCTTCGTCGAGACGAGCTTCTGGATCAGCGGCTCGAAAAGGTAGGCCAGCAACGCCGCGAGCATGATCGGCACCGTCACGATGGAGATCAGATACCCGAGGTAGAGCACACCGAAGATCGCGAGCCCGAGCAGCACGTCGCGGATCGGCTGGATCTGCCAGAGGTGGAGCGTGTGCCAGTCCTTGCCCGGTCCTTGAGGGGTGGGTTCGTCTGCCATGGGCACAAGCGTACCCCGAGCGTGGCGTTCCTGCGCCTGCTCTGCGTGTCCTCAGATGATCGTTATCCGACACCCACGGCGCCGAAGGCTTCCTCGAAGTCGTAGACGTTCTGGAAGTCCTCGAGGGTGTCGTCCTCTGTCGTGCGCATGAGCCCGGCATCGACGAGTGCGAAGATGATGCGACCGAAGTCCTCGGTGCGATAGATGCTCCACTTGTGCAGCACGGTCATCGCCATCATGCCGTACTGCTTGATGGCAAAGTCGCGCAGCCCGAAGCAGAGCTCCTGCCCGCTGACATGGCGACCGTGCTCCGGGAGCTCGGGCTCGTGCTCCTTGAGCTGCTCGACGGTGAAGCGCAGCCCCTCCTGCGCGAACGCGATAGCCTCGAGCGGGTACGGGCCCGCTGCCTCACGTATGGCTTGCCAGTCGACGTTCATCGAGCACTCGTCTCCTTGGATGAACCGGGAGGGTACCCCCGGTGACGCAGAGATCCTACGCCCCCACCCCCCGGGCGGACAACGCGCGTCTCGCGCCCGGGCCTAGCAGGTGAGGCGCCGACGACGAGCGGAACACCCGTTCTATCGGCTCGATGGCGGGCTCCGGATCGATTCCCACGCACACCAGCCCGGCCACCGGACCGGGACGGAGCGTGAAGGCCCTATCGTCGAGCCCCAGCGCCCTGGCGCTGCGCGTGGTGGCCATCTCCATGAGCAGCCCGGGCGGGCAGGCGTCCCGGTCGTGCAGCAGACGCATCTCGGGGAGCACCGACAGCGTTGGCGCCGTGCCGTCATCCTGGGGAGGCAGGTTGACGATCGAGTCCGTGCCCAGGACGACGTTGATGCCCCGATCGAGCATCTCGCGATACCGATGAGGGCCGAACGCCGCGTCGTTGCCGAAGTACGACGACGAGCGCGGACAGTACGCGACGGTGCAGTCTGCGCCCTCGAGGATGTCCAGATCGGAATCGGAGACATCGTTGAGGTGAACCAGGAACATCGGTCTGGACTCGATGATCCCGCGCAGGTGCTCGACGGGAGTCGCTCCCGATCCGAACTCGCCAGCGACGTTCTCGTCCCAGATGCCGATCTCACGCAGCAGACCCGTCATGTCTCCCGTGGCGGACTCGATCAGATCGTGCTCCGCCCGCGATTCCGCAAGATGAGTGCATACCGGGGTCCCAAGCGTGACGAGCGAGCGGTAGAGCTCGAGTGAGGCGGAGTATGGCGCGTGCGGCTGCAACCCGAGCCGAACGCGTTGTCCCACACCCAGCGAGCCCACAGCCATCTCCGCTCGCCTGAACGACTCCTCGGCGCTCTGCCCGAAGCCGAAATACTCGAGATAGGAGACCCCCAGCAGCATCGAGCGGCGCAGCTCGTCCAGGGCGTCCTCGGACCCGATGCCAGCGATGTCGCCCACTCCCACCACGCCACCCGCGATGGCTCTGTCGATGCCCTGACGCACCGAGAGGCGGATCTGCGAGGGCGCCGTCTCGCGACGCTGCATGATCATCCGTCCCCAGGACGGAAATCCATCAGACGGATCGTGCGGCTGGGGACCCACGTGGGTCAGATCCAGGTGCGTGTGCGCGTTGATCATGCCCGGCATGACGCCGGCGTTCTTCTGGACCAGCACCGCGGCGCCCTTGGCCAGATGGTGATGACGGATCTCGTCCGGCGTGCCGATGGCGAGTATCTCGCCCCCGAGGGGGTAAGGATCGCCCTCCTGGGCCCACTCCACGAGGATGCCCGCGGGCGCAATCGACGTGCCAACGGCGTCGACCGCGACATCAGTGAGGATGAGCGTTCGTCGCTCGCTGCTCATCGCGACAGGCTACTCAATTGTTATCCCAGGGGCGACGAGGCCGTATCGGCATGCTCATGAGGCTCCGAGAAAATCGTCCCGGATTCTCAAAAAACAATGTTTCAGGGTGCGATCATGGGTCGGAAGTGGTATCGTGATGGTGCTGTCATGCCTTTCGGGGGACAGCGGTTGAGAAGGATACCAACCACAATAGAGTCACGGGAGACGCGACTATGAAGACGAACAGCAGCGGGCGCACGCATCGTTTTGGCATGATTGTTGGAGGCGCGGCCCTGGCTGTGGGCCTGGGCGGATGCGTCCAGCAGCGCGAGTACGACAGCCTCTACTCCACCAACCGCACGCTCGAGGAGCGCAACGTGGCCCTCGCGCAGGATCTCGAGAGCCAGGAGACATCCTCCACCGCTATCCGCCAGCGCCTCGACGCGGCCAACGCGGCCCTGGCCGAGTCGCAGTCGCTCAACGACACCCTTCAGGGCGAGATCGATCAGCTGCGCGCCGACTACATGTCGCTCTCGGATCGTCTGACGAACGTCTCGCTCGCCGCGATGGATCCCGCGACGGATCGCGCGCTGCGTGACCTGGCGTCACAGAACCCCGATCTGATCACCTACGACAGCGCGACGGCGTCGCTGCGATTCGCCAGCGATCTGACGTTCGGCTCTGGCTCCGACCAGCTGACACCGCAGGCGGTCGAGACGCTCAAGCGTCTCGCGGGCGTGCTGTCCAACGTGATGGGACGCTATGAGATGCGCATCGTCGGGCACACCGACAACGTGCAGCCCAGCGCCGCCACCCAACGCCGCCACCCGTCGAACATGCACCTCTCGGCGCATCGCGCGATCGCAGTGTTCAACACGCTGCGCGGCGCGGGCATCGCGCCCACCAGCATGGAGGTCGCCGGGCGCGGCGAGTTCCTCCCCGCAACCGCCAACCGTCCGGGGCGCGCCGGCACGGCGGCGAACCGACGCGTTGAGATCTTCCTCGTCCCAGCACGCGACGGCTACGCGTACACCAACGAGTCGCCCGCGCAGGAGGCCAACGAGCCCGTGCGCAGCGTGCCGAATCCGATGAAATGAGATCCGTCGAGGCCACGCCTGGCGTGGCGCCTCGCATCCACATCTGGGCCCCGTGCACGCAGGCGCGGGGCCTTTTTCATTGCGCGCCCCTACACTGGTGGCATGACTATCTCAGGTGGCGAGTCCGCGTCGTACTTCTCGTCGATCCAGCAGGAATACGACTCCCTGATCAGACGTGCGGTCCCCTGCTACGAGCCCATGCTCGAGGCGCTGGTGGCGTACCTCCCGACGAACGCCCGAAAGGTGCTCGAGCTCGGCTGCGGCACCGGAAACCTCACACTGCGGATCCTGGACCGATACCCGGATGCGCGTGTGACAAGCGTGGACGTGTCCGAGGAGATGCTGGCGCTGACACGGGAGCGCGTGAGCGAGCGAGGGTGGGAGTCTCGCTGGGACGCTGCTCGTTCAGCGTTCGAGGAGCTCGACATCCCCGACGCCTCGTTCGACCTGATCGTCTCCTCGATCAGCCTGCACCACGTCGAGGACAAGCCGGTGCTGTTCGAGCGCGTGCGCCGCTGGCTCCGCGAGGGAGGCGAGTGCTGGTACTCGGACCAGATGTGGGGCGCGACGGAGCGGAGCGCTGATCACAACTGGGAACACTGGAAGGCGTTCTGCCGGGAGCCGGGCAACTGCTCGGAGGAAGAGATCGCTGGCCTGCTCGAGCACGCCAGGGACCACGACCACTACGAGCCCGTCCTGGCGTACATGCGCGCCATGGAGAAGGCCGGGTTCGCGCCCAACACCATCGACTGTGTGTGGCGGTCTACCATGTGGGGCGTTGTAGGAGCCCGACGATGACGACCACGACGCAACTCTCCCCATTCCACCTGGCATTCCCCGTCACCGACCTCGACGCGGCTCGCGATTTCTACTCGCGCGTGCTCGGATGCGGCGAGGGTCGTTCGTCCGCACGCTGGGTTGACTTCGATTTCTTCGGGCACCAGCTCGTGGCGCAGCTCGTCGAGTCCCACCCGGGCGACGCGGGTGTGAATGTGGTCGACGGGCACGACGTGCCGGTGCCACACTTCGGCGTGGTGCTCACGATGGGGCGGTTCGAGGGGCTGGCACAGCGACTGCGCGAGCACGACGCCCACTTCATCATGGAGCCGACGGTGCGGTTCCCGGGCGAACCAGGCGAGCAGGCAACCATGTTCGTGCGCGACCCGTCCGGCAACGCCCTGGAGTTCAAGGCGTTCCGGGATCTTGGGCAGCTCTTCGCCGGTTGAGCCGCCCGCGATCCCGACGAGGCATAAGTGCGGGCCTATGATATGGACATCGATATCCAGCACTCTCAAGGGGATTGACATGCCGTACTACACCAAGATGGGCGCACTCCCGAAGAAGCGCCATATCCAGTTCCGTCGCCCGGACGGGCTGCTGTATTCCGAGGAGGTCTTCGGCACCGAGGGCTTCGTCGGCCCCACCTCGACGATGTACCACATCAACCCCCCCACCCAGGTCTCCGGGTGGAAGGCGTTGTACTCGACCAAGGCCGAGTACATCGAGGAAGACGTGATGCGAATGCGTCACATGAAGACCGCTCCCATGAAGCCCAAGGGCGATCCGATCACGGGGCGCGTGGTCATGTTCGGCAACGCGGACTGCGAGATCGCGCTGTGCTGCCCGAGCGAAAAGATGGAGTACCACTACAAGAATGGACAAGGCGACGAGTGCCTGTTCATCCACTTCGGCTCCGGCATCGTCTACACGATGTTCGGCGCGCTGCCCTTCGGGCCCAAGGACTACATCGTCATCCCCAAGGGCACCATCTACACGATGGAGTTCAACGAGAAGGAATCCGCGGACGATCCCGACCCGCGATTCCTGATCATCGAGACGTGCAACGCCTCGCACATCGCACCGCCGCCGGGCTACATCTCCAAGAAGACCTCTCAGTTTCTCGAGCACGCCCCCTACTGCGAGCGTGATCTGCGTCTGCCCGAGGAGCCGATGACGTGGGATGAGAAGGGCGACTTTGAGGTTCGCGTCAAGGCGCGCAACATGATGCACTCCTACATCTTCCACTACCATCCGCTCGACGTCGTCGGGTGGGACGGCTGCTACTACCCGTACATCTTCAACATCGACGACTTCTCGCCCATCACCGGCGCGCTCCACATGCCGCCGCCGATCCACCAGACCTTCGAGGCGCACAACTTCGTGATCTGCAGCTTCTGCCCGCGCCAGCTCGACTACCACCCCGAGGCGATCAAGGTCCCCTACAACCACTCGAACATCGACTCCGACGAGTTGCTCTACTATGTCGAGGGCAACTTCGGCTCGCGCAAGGGCATCGAGGTCGGCTCCATCACGATGCACCCGCAGGGCATCCCGCACGGCCCGCACCCCGGCACCATCGAGGCCACCCTCGACGCGACCCGCACCGAGGAGCTCGCCGTGATGTGCGACACCTTCCGCCCGCTCTACCCGACCAAGGCGGCCATCGATCTCGACGACGACGCGTATCCGAAGAGCTGGGAGGGCGAGCACTTTCCGGGTCTGGCGGCAAACGCGAACGGAACCGTGGTTCGGTCCTGAGCGAATCACACCCGACAATCAACCAACCATCTGACACACAACCCCGGGTCCGCTCGGGGTTGTGGTCTGCGCTGACCAGACGTAGCATCATCTCCCGGTGCACGCCGATCGCACGGCGTGGCGAAAAGGATTTCACGCGGCGGAACGCCGCCATCACCGGAGACGAGACGCAGGATGCCAGCGCGTCGGACACCCAGCTCACAGAACGTTGTCGTGTGGTTGTCCGTGCTGTGCGCGCACGCCCTCGCTCAGGCCTCGCTGGCGCAGATCCCGACGGGGCAGGAGTTCGGAGGCATCGTGCTGCCCGCACCCGTGCAGGAGGCCGACGTCGCGCTGCGCGCGACCCGCGCGTGGTTCTGGCGCCAGGGACCGACGCAACGATTCCTCCTCGAGGACGGTGTCGACGTACGAATAGGCGGCGAGCGCTTCCTTGCCTCTCGCGCCAGCGTGTGGCTCGAGCCGGTGCGAGGCGCGGGGCGTGAGACGTGGCAGATCGCCGTGTACTTCGACACCGTCGAGAATCCTGCCGGCGACGCCAGGGTCTCCCAGCGCGCCCGACGCCTGCTGGTGACATCCATCGTGGCGGGCGACGTGAGCATCCAGCCGGGCATCCTCCAGCAATCCCAGCCCCCAGCCACGCAGCACGAGTTCGCGAACGAGTCCACCCAGCGATTCGGCGCGTACCTCGCGGAGGTCCAGGCCAGCGACGAGCAGCCACCAACACCAGCACGCCCTTCAGCGCGCGTAGTGATGCGCGAGGATCTGATCCCGATCCTCCGCCCCGAGCAGATCGACCCATCGGCGCAGCTGCCCATCGTGACACAGCCGGAGCCACTCTTCGCCTCGGGCGGCATCGTCACATTCTTCGGACCGAACAGGACGCTCATCGCCGGCGATGACGAGAGCACGCTCGTGATCACCGGCGGCGTGAGCGTGCAGTATCAGCAGCCCGAGACGGGGCGCGCGCTCCAACTCACCGCCGACAGCGCCGTGCTGTTCCTCGATCCGGGCTCGCTCGGCGAGATCGCGTCGTTCGACGTCGAGCACGTGCGCGGCATCTACCTCGAGGGCGGTGTCGTTGCCAGCGACGGCGAGTACTCCATGCGCGGCCCGAGGTTCTATTACAACCTGCGCACGAACAAGGGCGTGGGTGTGGACGCCGTGTTCTGGACCTACGACCAGAGCCGGGGCATGCCCCTGTACGTCCGCGCCGACGTCATCCGCCAGGAGGCCGAGAACCAGTGGCGCGCGGGAGAGGCGACGCTGGCAAACAGCGCATTCTTCGAGCCGCGCTTCACGATCGGGACGCGTGCCGTCACCATCACGAGCACGACCCGCGAGGACGACAGCAATCGGGTTGACGTCGATGCGCGAGGCGTGTCGTGGCGTGCCGGCGGCGTGCCGATCCTCGGGACGTCGCGCCTGCGTGGGCAGTTTGCCGACCAGCGCCTGCCCAAGGTGAACGTCACGTCACGCGACGGCAACCCGATCGTCTACACGCGATGGGACGCCTCGGCGATGCTCGGATTCGATCTCAACGAGGGCGTCGAGATGGACATCCTCCTGGATGGCTACGTCGATCGGGGCGTCGCCCCGGGCCTCGACGCGCGCTGGAACCTCGAGGAATCCAGCGGCATGCTCTTCGGCTCGTACATCTACGACGAGGGTCGAGACTCGCTCTCGAGCGGCGCGGAGATCGATCGCGACGGGGAGCACCGCGGCATCGCGCTGTTCGAGAACCGACGCCAGCTCGACGAGTACTGGACGCTCTTCACCGAGGGCGCGTACCTCTCCGACCCGGCCTTCGCCGACGCGTTCTTCTCCTCGATGGCCGAGACACGACGCGAGTTCACGAACTCGGCATCGCTGCGTCGTGTCGACGAGCGCGCGATCACACAGCTGACGCTCACCACCCCCAGCAACGACTTCATCGCCAACGAGTGGCTGCTCCAGAGCCGCGGCTACCAGACGCAGCGTCTCCCTGAGATATCGCACAGCGTGCTCAACACGCGTCTCTTCGACGGACAGCTGCTGCTCTCGGAAGAGTATCGCGCCGGTGTGGTCGGACTCTCGTTCTCGGAGGCCACGGCAGCCGAGCACGGGTTCGACACGATCGCGCGAGCGCAAGCCGCGCTGGGCCTGCTGCCCGGACAGTCGCCCGCCGACCGTCTCGCGGCACTCGGGCTCGATGAAGATCAGGTCTTCCGTGCCGACACGCGCCAGGAGATCTCGGTCCCGATGAAGGCGGGCGCGCTGCATATCGAGCCCTTTGGGGTGGGGCGCCTGACGTACTACTCCGATGATTACAGCACCTTCCGCACCTCCGGTGTGGACGACAAGCATCGCCTCTGGGGCGGTGGCGGCGTGCGCGTGTCGACCGCCTTCTATCACATCGATGAGACGGTCGAGTCGCAGGCGTTCGACCTGCGACAGATGCGTCATATCATCGAGCCATCGTTCACGCTCTTCTCGTCGGCGACGAATCTCGAGCGCGGGGACCTGCCCATCTACGACGAGCGCGTCGAGGGCATACTCCACGGCACGATCTGGCGCGGTGGCATCACGAACACGTGGCAGACCAAGCGTGGCGTGGGCCCATCGCAGCGCACGATCGACTGGCTCACCATCCGCACGGACTACGTGTGGTCCAGCGACGAGACGCCACGCACCAGCCCGATCGGGCGCTTCAACGAGGCCCGACCCGAGCTCTCGCAGGCGGGCACGTTCGTCTCGGGCGACGCCGTCCTGAGGCTGACCGACGCCGTCGCGATCACTGCGGACACGGTCTACGACACGGAGGTGAACTCCACCGCCACCATGGCGACCGGGCTGATCCTGGACCACGGGCTCGGATTCATGTCGTACATCGAGTCTCGCGACGTCGACCCGCTCGGCGCCAACTTCCTCCACCTCGGCGCGTCCTACGACATCGACGAGAAGTACCGCATCGACGCGTCCGCCGTGCTCGACAACGACGACGGCACGTTCCAGTTCGTCCGCGCAGAGCTCACCCGGCGCTCGGCCCAGCTCATCACCGAGTTCGGCGTCGATTACGACGACATCCGCAACGACACGACGTTCTCGGTGACGTTCCGACCGGTGGGCACGCGACGCGCGCGTCCCAAGCCGCTGCTCTTCAACATGGAACGCGACACGCTGGACCTGAGATCCACGAGCTTCCCGCGACGCGACCTGCCAGGCTTGTGAGCATAGACCGGTAGTCAGCGGACAATATGCGCATTTGCTGAATCCGATCGGGCGAGGTGCTCGAAGCCGCGTGTGTAGAGCGAGTGATGCTGGCCGGCGCGTGGCGGCCACATCCCGGACACCACACACCTGAACAAGGCAGACAACCATGAACCGTCAATTGCTCACGTGCCTCGCGATCGCGAGCACAACACTGCATGCCACATCCGCCCAATCAGCAGATCCTGAGCCCAACATCGTTGAGGTCGCGCAGGACGCAGGACAATTCGGAACCCTCCTCGCAGCCGCACAGGCTGCTGGGCTCGTCGAGGCGCTCACAGCGGATGGTCCGCTTACCGTGTTCGCCCCTACCGATGACGCGTTCGCTGCGCTGCCCGAGGGCACAGTCGAGGATCTATTGAAACCTGAGAACAAGGAGCGCCTCACTGCCATCCTCCTATACCACGTTGTGGATGGAGAGATCTTTGCATCGGAAGCGATCAAGGTCGAGAACGCGAAGACGGTGCAGGGCGATCGCGTCAATTTCAAGATCGAGGGGGGCGGTTTCTTCGTCGAGGATTCTCGCGTCCTCGCCAACGATATAGTTGCCTCAAATGGCGTTGTCCATGTCATCAATAAAGTACTGATTCCACAGAATCTGCCCGCTAACCAACCCGCCGGTGATCTGATCATCGGGGTCTACACAGGCAACGTCAGCCGTGCGTTGGCCGCGCAACTCGACATCGATCGCCACGACGCATTTCTGATCACAGGGGTGACAAGCGGATCAAACGCTGATCGTGCTGGCATTGAGCGGTACGACGTGGTAGTTGCCATCGACGGAGAAGATTACGAACAGGGCGATCTCGCCAGGGCCAAACGCCGCTCGGGGGCTGGTGGCACGCTCGAGCTCACCGTCATCCGCAAGGGTCATCCGCTGGATATTGAGGTCACAGTCGATCTGGATCGACACTGACCACAGTTCCCTCGATATCCATTGCTTACCACGAGGCACGCGCTTAGACGCGTGCCTCGCTTGCGCTCAACGTGCTCCGACCATCTGCGGCGTGCCGAACCAGCTCGGTCGATCGAGCAGGCGGTACTGCACCGCCTCGCCGACGTGCGCGGCGCAGATGGACCCGCTCCCGTCGATGTCGGCGATGGTCCGGGCCACGCGACGGACCTTGTCGTAGGCGCGTGCGCTGAGCCCCAGCTCGGAGATGGCCTGCCCGAGCAGCGCCTCGGCCCCGTCGTCGAGCGGAGCGAGCCGGTCGAGATCGCGGGTACGGAGGCGCGCGTTCGTCACCGCCCCCTGGCGAGCCACCTGCACCTCGCGGGCGTGCAGGACGATCTCTCGCATCTGCGCGCTGCTTGTGCCGCGCACTCGAGTGTCGCGCAGCTGCTTCCACGGCACGCTCGGCGCCTCGACGTGGATGTCGATGCGATCGACCAACGGCCCGCTCAATCGGCTGAGGTAGCGCTCCATCTCGCGCTGCCCCGCGATGCTCGTTGGTGTCGCGCCCTTGGGAGTGGGGTTGAGCGCCGCGATGAGCATCAGGCTCGCGGGGAACGTCACAGTCGAGTGGGCGCGCGCGATCGTGACCACGTCGTCCTCCAGAGGCTGGCGGAGCGTCTCGAGCACGTCGCGCGAGAACTCCGGCAGCTCGTCGAGGAAGAGCACGCCCTTGTGCGCCAGCGTCACCTCGCCCGGGCGCGGCACCTGCCCGCCGCCGATGACTGCCGACGTCGACGCCGTGTGGTGTGGGGTGCGCACGGGGCGCGAGGTCATCAGCCCCGTCGACGACGAGGCGCGATCGAGCAGCCCGGCAGCGGAGTAGATACGGGTCACCTCGAGCGCCTCGTCGGGCGTCAGCGTCGGGAGGATCCCCGGAAGGGCCTTGGCCATCATCGATTTGCCCGTGCCCGCCGGACCGATCATCAGCAGGTTATGAGAGCCGGAGGCGGCAACACAGATGGCGCGCTTCACGCCCTCCTGCCCCTTCACCTCCTCAAAATCGATGGACGCGGGCGTCGACTCGACAAGCTCGCCAACATCGATCGCGGGCATCGGCTCGACGGGTATCGCGCCGTTGAAGAGCCCAACGACCTCGGCCAGCGTGCGCACGCCGTAGACCTCGAGCCCCTCCACGACCGATGCCTCGATAGCGTTCTCATGGGGCACGACGATCGAGCGCGCGCCCAGCTGGCGCGCCAGCAGCGCCATGGAGATCGCGCCCTTGATAGGCCGCACGCGCCCATCGAGCGCCAGCTCGCCGGCGAACACGCACGCGCGCGGATCGATCGCCCCGCGATCGCCGGCCTCGATGACGCCCTCGGCGATCAGCACGCCCACGGCGATGGGCAGATCGTAAACAGGCCCCTCCTTGCGCACGTCCGCGGGCGCCAGATTGATCAGCACACGCCCCTGTGGGAACGAGTAGCCCGTGTTCTGGATGGCGGCCCGAACCCGATCGAGCGCCTCCTTCACCGCCGCGTCGGGGAGCCCGACGATGTGCGTCGAGGGCATCGAGCGGTTGGCCACATCGATCTCGATCTCGCAGGAGATGGCGTCGATTCCGGTCAGGACGAAGCTCTGGATGCGTGACAGCATGCCCTACTATATACCTAACATCGTGTACGGCGTCCACCCCCGATCTGCCCATTCACCCACTTTTTTCGGAACAGCATTAGCCCTCTGTGCGATGCTCTGTATAAGGAGACGTGCGCATGCAACACGCATCTCGATGGGCCCTCATCAGTACTCTCGCGTCGCTCTGCGTGTCAATCGCATCCCCTGCCAGGGGACAAGACGAGCCCGAGCGCGAGCCACCCGGCGTGCTCGAGGTCCTGACGCCAACAGAGTCCATCATCTGGAAGCTCCACGTCGAGGTCGTCAATCGCGACTGCATCCTCTACTACACAGGCAGCGACTGCGCCACCCCCTTCACGCGCATCCCACTGCTGGGCACCAGGAGCGTGATCAACACGACGGGCCAGCCCGTGCACGTCGTCTCGCCCGCACGCTTCACCGGGCTCAACGAGCGCATCGACGCCATCCCGACCCACGGCGCCTATTACCTCGACTCCGCACGCGTCTACTTCCCCCTGCTTCAGGACTCGGCGCAGGCGCAGTGGGGCCACGAGCGCATGACATCGAAGCTGAGCATGATGCCCGTCTACAGCACGATCGGCCAGCTCGAGGCCAACTACATCGCCGACACCGATCCGATCATCGAATTCGATGAGCGCATCGGGTACCAGTATGGCGTGTGGGAGACCAGCGCCCACGCGACCGAGGCGTTCATCCTCACCATGGACATTCCCGTGCGCACACACTCGCTGCGTTTCGACGAGCGCCACGCCATGCGCATTCCGTGGCCAACCGAGTGGCCCGAGGAGGCGCTCCACGCGCTGGAACCCCAGCTGCTCGTGCCCGACGCGCCCATCTTCGAGGAGCTCGTCGCACGATGGGTTGGCGATCCCTCGCGCTCCACGCCCGCGATGGCCGCCAAGCGGCTTATGGGCGCGCTCGTCAATGAGTTCCGCCCCTCGGGCCTGCTCGTCGACTGGAACACCCCCCTCCCCGGCTCGATCCGAGGCCTGCGACCCATCAGCGCCGACGTCGCCGCCGAGGAGATGATCGGCACATCGCTCGACATGTCCGCCGTGCTCGTGGGGCTCTATCGCGCCGCCGGCATTCCCGCGCGTGTCGTCCTCGGGTACGACATCGGCGCGTCCCCCGACGGCCTGGAAATACCCTCTCGCGACAACTTCGAGGACTGCCAGCTCGTCGATCCCGACGACTCGCCCCAGAACCCCGTCGTGCGCGGGTGGGTCGAGTTCTATCTCTACGACGAGCAGACCAACCAGGGCGCGTGGATCCCCGTCGACCCGCTCCTCCAGCACCGCAACTCGTCGCGCGTCCCGCCCGTCGAGCAGTCATGGAAGTTCTTCGGGAACGCGCCGTGCGGCGCGATCCGCATCCCGCTGGCGCACCACGTCGCCTCTCCCTACGACGACGTCGGCACCGTCTGGCCACCCAGCTTTCTGTCCTGGGACGCCAACCCCGTCTCGATCGGCTCGACGCAGTACACCATCCTCAGCGCGATGGAGATGCCACGTCGCGCCGGCGAGCCCGCGTGGCCAGAGGACACGCCGTAGGGCGTCCTCCCCCTATCGACACGCTAGAATCTCCCTTTCCACACGCACCCATCGTCCCGTCGCAGGACGCGCCGGGGGAGACTCCATGTCCGTCGATCGCTCCCACATACGCAACTTCTCCATCATCGCGCACATCGACCACGGCAAGTCGACGCTCTCCGATCGCCTCCTCCAGTCCACCCACGCCGTCTCCGATCGCGAGGCGAAGGAGCAGCTCCTTGATTCGATGGATCTCGAACGCGAGCGCGGCATCACCATCAAGGCCTCCGCCGTCACCGTGAAACATGTTCACGACGGCGAGGAGTACATGCTCAACTTCATCGACACCCCGGGTCACGTGGACTTCACCTACGAGGTCTCGCGGGCGCTGACCGCGTGCGAGGGCGCCGTGCTCGTCGTCGACTCCACCCAGGGCGTCGAGGCCCAGACCATGGCCAACGCCTACCTCGCCGTCGGGCAGGACTTGGAGATCATCCCCGTCGTCAACAAGATCGACCTCCCCGCCGCCATGCCCGACGACGTCGCCATGGAGATCGAGCACGCGCTGGGCTACGACGCGACGGACTGCATCTACGCCTCCGCCAAGACGGGCCAGGGCATCCAGGAGCTGCTCGACGCCATCTGCGAGAAGCTCCCCCCGCCGCGCGAGCCCCAGACCGACAAGGCGCGCGCCCTCATCTTCGACTCCCACTACGACGACTACCGCGGCGTCATCGTCTACGTCCGTGTCTTCGATGGCTCCATCAAGACCGGCGACAAGATCCGCATGATGGGCACCGGGCGCACCTTCACCATCACCGAGCTGGGCAAGTACACGCCCAAGCCCGAGAAGGTGAAGCGACTCGAGGCGGGCGAGACGGGCTACATGGTGGCCGCCATCAAGACGCTCGCCGACGTGCGCGTAGGCGACACCATCACCTCCGACCTCGACCCCGCGTCCGAAGCGCTCCCGGGCTACGAAGAGCCCCACCAGATGGTCTTCTGCGACTTCTACCCCGCAACCACCTCCGAGAAGGGCGGTGACTTCGAGGCGCTCCGCGACGCCATCGAGCGATTGTCACTCAACGACGCCTCCTTCACCTACGCGCCCGTCCACTCAGAGGCGCTCGGCTTCGGCTTCCGCTGCGGCTTCCTGGGCCTCCTCCACATGGAGATCATCCAGGAACGCCTCGAGCGCGAGGGCGGCGTCGAGATCGTCCAGACCGCGCCAACCGTCACCTACGAGCTGCTCACCACCGACAACAAGACGCTCGAGATCACCAATCCCGCGGACCTCCCCGACGGCTCCGTCTGGAAGGAACTCCGCGAGCCCATCGTCAAGGTCGACCTCATCGTCCCCTCCGACTGCATCGGCGACATGATGAAGCTCTGCGGCGATCGTCGCGGCAAGTACCTCTCGCAGCTGGCCGTCTCCGAGACAAGGCAGGTCCTCAGCTACGAGATCCCCATGTCGGAGATCATCTACGACTTCTACGACAAGCTGAAATCCATGACTCGCGGGTACGGCACGATGGACTACGAGCTCATCGGCTTCCGCTCCGACAAGCTCGCCAAGGTGGACGTGCTCATCAACGGCGAGCCCGTCGAGGCCCTGAGCCTCATCTGCCACAGGGACACCGCCGAGAAGCGCGGCAGGCAGCTGCTGGTCCGCCTGAAGAAGGAGATCGACCGACACCAGTTCGAGATCCCCCTCCAGGCGGCCATCGGCGGCAAGATCATCGCGCGCGAGTCCATCAAGGCCATGCGCAAGAACGTGACCGCCAAGTGCTACGGCGGCGACGTGACACGCAAGCGCAAGCTGCTGGAGAAGCAGAAGAAGGGCAAGAAGCGGATGAAGTCCATCGGCTCGGTGGATATCCCGCAGGAGGCCTTCATGGCGGTGCTGGATCAGGGGGAGTGAATGGGGCCAGCCAATCCGCATGAAGAAAGAGTGCAAACGCTTCTTGCTAGGCTTGGCGCCAACCGTGTATACGATCCTGATAAATTTAGATTAGGCAAGCTCTATCCACTAGAATCAGCCGATGTTTTATTTAATAGCAGTGATTGTTTTATTATCGCACATTGCAATCATGTCGATGATTATCAAACAGCGTTGGATCATAATCTGCCTCAAATTAAAGAATTTATCCAACGATGGGCATGGGGGTACCACAAATTTAAGGGTCGCACGCTCGCCCGCGACAGAGATATTAAATATAACGCTGATATCCCTTATGGGATACTGTCGATTTCGAACGACCCAAGGACAACAAATCATGCTGTGCCGGCAGAGTTATCACCACAATGCAAATTCTTATTGTCAATTGGCACGGATATGCTCACAATATTGCTTGACCACGGCTTTTTACTCCCCGATGTGCTCATTTTTATTAGCACTCTAAAAAATCTAGTAGGGCCGATTGCCCAACATGAAATCCGGAAAAGAATTGAATGGTATATTCAGCATGCGAACAAAAAAGCTCTGGTAATATTAAAGAAATATCCCTTCGTTTTTTCAGAGCAAACTACTATTCCAGATGATTTTATCTACCTTCTTGAAGAGAGCATTTACAACTGGGCATTTGCTACCATAGGAGAACCACCTCATAAGACCGAGTTAATTCCTGCGAAGAATCCCGCTAATTGGCCACAAGAAAGACGTGACGACCAAGATAGCATCAGCGAGTTCATCCAAAACACGCTGTTGCTAGAAAGAAAAGTCCTAATTACCGCACTTGCTAGCGCGGCTAGTCTCGCGCTGAAACCAGGGCATGCAACGGCAGGTGTTCAAGACATGAATCCCGGCATCCTTGCGTTTATTGCGATGGCAATGGGTAACTCCCAGGACGAATGGGATGAATTTGACCACGAGAGCAGCAGCATAATCCAAGCGATACAACCCAAAAAGAAGCCTGTGCTTAAAATCCGACTGCTCCGTAGCGAAACTTCTCAAGCGATAAACTACCAATACTTGCCATGTAAACCACCTCTGGATTCATATTCCAGGCAATTGCTACAACGCATCTTTTGATGCCTGATGCCATGCGTGTCGTCCATATCAACGCACCATGCCTGGCTGTGAAACCTAGCTCAACGCAAGCCCGTACACTCTCACAGGCAACACAATCCTCTGGAGGCCGGCCATGGCTCGACTGCTTCCGATTCTCTGTGTCGTCACTTCTCTTGGCGTGCTCTCGCCACTCTCTGTCGCTCAAGAGGGTGACGCCTCTCAGAAGCGTCCAGCCGAGGTGCTCTTTGACGCCTGGCGAACTCAGCCAAGCATGGTCGGTGCCGTGTACTTCAGTTGGCAGGAGAGTCGTGCAGTCTCTCCCGAGATCTACGAGTCGCTCCCCGTCGAGGCCATGCCCGATGCGCAGGCCAAGCGGTTTCCCGGACACAGGTACGACCGCATGCAGCACGTGCCCCTCGCGTACTTCTGTGCGCTCGACATGGTGCGTGAGCTCGGGGTAGACATGCTCGACGGCATGCGCATCACCGACTCGGGATTTGGCAGCGTCGAGAACCTCCACGTGCTCGCGTCTGCGGGCGCGGACGTCGTCGGCATACAGACCGAGGGCGCGATGGATGGCCCGGTCCACGCGCGCATCGAGCTTGGTCAGATCCCGCGTGCCGAGAGTGTTGCAGAAGGTGACGGCGGTACGCTGACCATCAAGACAGGCACCTACCCGACGAGTGACGAGATCATCGAACTCGCGGGCGGTCAGATCGATCTCTTCGTGAGCAAGAACAGTCTGCGCCGCGGCTATTTCCCCGCGATCCCGGACCCCACACCCTGCAGATATTTTAGGGGATCAGCATCGATCATAATTGGAGACGACCCTTATAAGGATCTCCCTCTGTGCGTGACCGAGTTCGTGCCGAAGGACGCCGAGTACCTACAGACCGTGTACGACGCCCTCGCGCCGGGCGGTCTGTTCCTGGTCTACAACCTGTACATCGATCGAGGCGATCGTGAGGAGATGTGGGTCAGACCCGATGGCGTCGGCGAGTGCCAGTTCGACTTAGAGATGGTCATCCGCGCGGGCTTCGAGATCATCAGCTGGAATCAGGACGACTCCGCTCACGCACGCACAATGCAAGAGGCGCTCCGCGAGTACGAGACTGGGTGCCGCCCCAGCGAGGAGTACAGCGCCATGGCGACAATCCTCCGCAAGCCGGGGTAGCCCGAACCCTCTCCCTCATCGCCCGGTACACCCCCCTATCACACACTCTTCCTGTGGGGGTACACAGATGACACAGCTCACTCGCTCGCTTGTTTCCCGATCGTGCAGTCTCGTCGCCGTCGCCTCGATGGCGCTCGTGCCGCTCTCCATCCACGCCCAAGACGCCTCCGAGGAGGAGGTTCCGTTCCGTCAGACGCTGGCGGAACAGGCCCAGACGCTTGTTCCGTCGGCCGAGACGGATCTGGGACGCGCCTTCCTCGCGTCCACAGGCGACCTGCCCCCGATGGCAGAAGAACGCCTGGTCTACTACCAGCGCTCCACGCGCAGCGCCATCACGCCCGAGGCGTACGAGGCGCTCGGCGAAGAAGACCGCGAGGGCTACCAGGAGCTCGTGATCTCCGAGCAGCTCTACTACTCCTTCCTCTCGCCACCCATGGCCTACCTGCGCGCCATCGATCTGGCGTCGCAGGCGGGTCTTGAGTCCGTCGACGGCGCGCGCATCGCCGACTTCGGCTTCGGCAACGTGGGCCAGCTGCGCATGCTCGCATCGCTCGGCGCGCACGTCGTGGGCATCGAGATCCCCGACATGCTCGAGGCGATGTACCGCAAGCTCTCCGACCAGGGGCTCGTCCAGCGATCCAGCGAGGCCGGGCCCGGCGAGCCGGGCAGCGTGACACTCGTCTTCGGGCAGTACCCCACCACCGACGAGATCATCTCGGCGGTCGGCTCCGACCTGGCCCTCTTCATGAGCAAGAACACGCTCAAGAAGGGCTACATCCATCCCGAGCAGGAGGTCAACCCGCGCATGCTCGTGCATCTGGGCGTCTCCGACGAGGTCTACGCGCAGACCGTCTACGACGCGCTCGCGCCGGGCGGGCTCTTCCTCATCTACAACCTCTACCCCAAGCCCTCCACCGAGCCCGACGCGCCCTACCGCCCCTGGGCCTCCGGCGAGTGCCCATTCGAGAAGGACATGCTCACCTCAATCGGCTTCGAGATCGTGCGATGGAACGAGGACGACTCCCCCAAGGCTCGCGCCATGGGCGTCACCCTCGGCTGGCAGGGCGAGATGACCGACGAGGAGTTCGAGCACAACTTCAACGCGATGGTCACGATCCTCCGCAAGCCGGAGTGAGCCACTCTATTCGGCTGGCCTACTCGACAGCCACGCGCGTCCACGAGAGCGCGTTCTGCTCGACCCACTGGCCGTCGTCGCCCATGGCGTACGCCGTGGTGTGATGGCTGTTCTCCTCGCTGAGCACGTTGACGCCACGGTTGCGTGTCACCGAGCCATCGCGCGCGAACGCCTCGGTCAGCGTGACGAAGGTGTCCTCGCTCTCGAAGTGCGCGGTGCCGGTTCGGACCGCGCCGCCGGGCGACACCTCGTGGTACACGATCTCGTCGCGTCCCGGGTGGAAGTACCAGTAGCCGCGCGTGGAGTGGCGCACGCGATCGCCATAGTGGAAGACAACCGTGAGCTCGAGCACGTTGCCGCCGGCCGGCGCCGTGAACCACAGCCCGACAGCCTCGGGCGAGCGAGGATTGCTCTCGTCGTGACGCGGGTTGGGCGCACGCCACTGCCCGCCGTCGCGTGCCAGATAGGCGACCATGCGCTCGAACGCCTCTCGCCCCTGCGGCGGCGCGTCCCGCGCACCGGCACTCTGAAGAAAGAGGACTCCGAACACGAAAACAGACACAAACAAGGCGAGCGTGATGCGCATGGATAACCTCCGGAATGCATCAGATTCTACGAAAGATGTCGGGCGCTCACTCCCAATCCCAGCGGCTGCCCCTGATCTCCAGACCCATCTGCCCACCCACGAAGCGGATGTCCTCGACGTCGATGACGCCATCCTGATTGGCGTCCTCCCGGCACGCGCACACACGCCAGAGCACCTCGAGCAGCAGGCTCATGTCGTTGCCTGTCACCCAGCCGTCGCGATCGACATCCGGTGAGGGACGCATCATCTCCAACTCACCCAGGTCGTTCGCGGCGAACGTCGTCGGCGCGAGCGGGATGCCGTTGCGCGAGGGCGTGATGCGCAGCCTGTTGCCCGATGTCGGCGGGATCAGGCGCACGCGCCCGTTGCCGAGCAGCATGATCCCCCCGCCACCCTCGATGGTGAGCGTGTCCGCGCCGGAGCCGAAGTCCTCCATCTCAAACTCCGGCCCGTTCTCGAAATCGAAGATGGGTGGAGTGTCTTCCTGATCGCTCTGATCGTTATGGACGATGATGGTCCCACTCAGGATTGTTTGTGCCTGGGTCGCTGGTGCGAGCAGGCCGCAAGCGAGCGCGAGGACAATCGGGATTCGCATGGCCGAACCTCCTGTGGTATCTCACCAGGGTTCTACGCGCATCGTGGGTGAGAGTTCCAAAACTTGTATCGACCCCCCACTCCCGAGTGGCCGATACTCCGTCATGGGACCCTGGGAACTCCTGCTGGATGTCGTCATGCTGCTGGGCTCGTGCCTCGTGGTGGGCTTCCTCTTCGCGCGCATCGGGCAGAACCCCATCGTCGGCTACCTGCTGGCGGGCATGGCCCTGGGCGGGCCATGGGCGGGCCAGCTGATCGAGACCTCCGAGGAGCTCGACACACTCGCGGAGCTGGGCGTCTCGCTGCTGCTCTTCTCCATCGGGCTCGAGTTCTCGTGGATCCGCCTGCGCTCGATGGAGCGCTCCATCTGGGTTGTTGGCATCGCGCAGATCCTCGTCACCACGTTCATCGCCGCGGGCATCGCCGTGGTGCTCACGGGCAACGCGCGTGTGTCGCTGGCCATCGGGATGATGATCTCGCTCTCGTCGACGGCCGTCGTCCTGCGCGTGCTCATGGAACGCGCCGAGATCGACTCGCGCTCCGGGCGCACCGCGCTGGCCGTGCTCCTCGTGCAGGACATCGCCATCATCCCCTTCGCGATCGCCTTCACGTTCCTGGTACCCGGCGACGCCGAGGGTGGCGTCGCGGGGCGACTCTGGCAGATGCTCCTCTCGATGGCCGGGCTGATCGTCGGCTTGTACATCATCCTCACGCACGTGGCGCTGCGCGTGCTGCACTCGCTCAGCCCCGCGCGCGTGCGCGAGCTGCTGGTGATCCTGGCGACCACCACGGGTCTGGCCAGCGCGTGGGTCTCGCACGAAATCGGGCTCTCACCGGCCATCGGCGCGTTCCTCGCCGGCATGTTCCTGGGCGGCTCGCCCTTCGCCACGCAGATCCGCGCCGACATCGCCTCGCTGCGGGTGCTGCTGCTGACGCTCTTCTTCGGCACCGCCGGCATGGTGGCCGACCCCACGTGGATCGGGAACAACATCCTGCTCGTGCTGGGCGTCTCCCTGGCGGTCATCGTCGGCAAGGCGCTGATCATCTGGATCATCCTCACGATCGTGCAGATGCCGCACCCCGTCGGTGTGGGCACGGGGCTGCGACTGGCGCAGGTGGGCGAGTTCTCCTTCGTGCTCGCGGCGCTGGGCATCTCGCTGGGCGTCTTCGACTCCGAGACGCAGAACCTGATCGTCTCGGTGGCGATCGTGACGCTCATCCTGGCGCCCCTGCTGATCGTGCACGCGCCCAAGCTGGGCATCTGGGTGGGCATGAAACTGGGCAGCACCTTCGACACCCAGGACGTGCTCGAGCAGATCGAGCGCGAGCCGTGCGACACGATCGTCATCGGCTACGGACCCGCCGGGCTGCGCGCCGCCAAGGCGCTGGAGCACTCGGGCCGGCGCGTGCTGGTGATCGAGATGAACACATCGGGCGCGGCGCGCGCCCGACGCCATGGCTTCGACGCCATCGTGGGCGACGCGACCCAGGTCGACGTGCTCGAGCACGCGCACATCGAGCAGGCGCAGACGGTCCTGATAACCATCCCCTCACGCTCGACGGCGCTGACCATCATGGCGCACGTACGCCGGCTCGCCCCGACGTCGCACATCATCGTGCGCGCACGCTATCTCCAGCACGTGGGCGACTTCGTGCGTGCCGGAGCCAATCTCGTACTCGACGACGAGACCCAGGTGGGCGATGCGCTGGCAAAACGGCTCTCCGAGAGCGAAAATGTGGCCCCAGAGGGCGAATAAGCCCAAATTCGTCAAAATCGAGCACATCCTGGCAGCCGGGACGCATCTGTGTCGCATGAGCCTCCAGAACGGGACTCCACACGATCCCATACAGGAGATTCAGACATGCAACGGCTCGCGGTTCTCACGTACGGCGTCGTGGTCTACGCCTTCTTCTTCCTCACATTCCTCTACGCCATCGGCTTCGTGACCGGCATCGTCGTGCCGCGCACGATAGATCAGGCCCCGCTCTTCGAGGTCTCCGGTTGGCAGGTCTGGGCAGTGAACATCGGGATCCTCTGCCTGTTCGCCATCCAGCACACGATCATGGCGCGCCAGGGCTTCAAGCGTTGGCTCACGAGGTTCATCCCCCAGGCAGCCGAGCGCTCGACGTTCGTGCTCATGACGTGCCTGATCCTGAACCTCCTCTTTGTCGGCTGGCAGCCGCTGACACAGGTCATCTGGAACGTCGAGAACCAGGCCGCCGCCTGGACATTCACGGGCATCTCGTTGCTCGGCTGGGGGCTGGTGCTCGTCTCCACGTTCCTGATCAACCACTTCCACCTCTTCGGTCTGCAGCAGGTCTGGTTCAACTTCACGGGCAAGGGCGAGGCGCCCAAGAGGTTCGTGACGCCCTTCCTCTACAAGCTGACGCGCCACCCGCTGTACCTGGGCTTCTTCATCGCCTTCTGGGCGGCGCCCACGATGACGGTCGGCCACCTGCTCTTCGCGCTGATCACCACCGCGTATGTCGTCTTTGAGGTGGTCTTCTTCGAGGAGCCCGACCTGGTCCGTGACTTCCAGACCGAGTACCCGCGCTACCAGCGGACGGTCCGCATGTTCCTGCCGCTGCCCAGGCGATCGAAGGGTGGCGCCAAGCCCAGCGCGGTGACGGCGTAACCGATCGAACCGCAACCGGTATACCCTCACGGTCGAGCCTGCTGGCTCGACCGTTTTCTATGGAGATAGCGTGGGGCGTTACATGATCACAACCCATCGTGTCGGGCTTCGCGCACCGGTGCTCGCAGACATGGATCTGCTCATCGAGCTCGATTCCGATCCCGAGGTGCTGCGCTACGTGGGCGGCACGCCCGTCGAGCGAGAGCGATTGGCCGACGAGATCATGCCGCGCTGGCTGGGCTATGACATCGCGAGCACGTGGACCGGCTACTGGGTGAGCGAGGAGCTGGCCAGCGCCGAGTTCATGGGGTGGTTCCACCTCCGCCCGCCACGCTACGACCTGATGCCGGAGTACGAGCCGGTCGAGGGAGAGCTGGAGATCGGGTATCGCCTCAAGCGTCGGTTCTGGAATAAGGGATTCACGACGGAGGTGTCGCGCGAGCTGATCCGCCTGTCGTTCGAGCGCCACAGGGCGCCGCGTGTGATGGCGATCGCCGACCCCGAAAACGGCGCCTCGCTGCGCGTGATGGAGAAGCTCGGCATGGTCGACGTAGGCAGCACGACGCTGACGGGCCTTGGTGAGGTTGGCATCCGCGCGATCGAGGCATAGCGATCAGGACTTGAGCTGCTTGCGCATCATCGCGATCTGCAGCTCGAGGCGCTTGACCTCGCGCATGATCGAGTACTTGTCGAGCTGCATGTAGTACCACATCTTGAGCAGCGAGATGCCCGACCAGGGGAGGATGATCATCAGCCCCCACGCAAGGCGTGATGTGACGTCCTGCGTGGAGAAGAACTCGACGAAGCCCCAGATGATGAGACCCATCATCCCGAACATGACGATGAACACCCACGCGACGAGGAACTTGTTCTGCATACGAAAGCTCATCACGACCTGGTGCAGCAGCGATTCCTCGGTGATGTGCAGGTCCGGATCGGGGATCTCGTCGTCCCGCAACGCCCTCTTGATGGTGTCGTCGATGTTGTCGCTCATTGCTGGTTCCTTTCGATGATGCGCGCAAGGCGCTTGCGTGCGTGAAAGAGTCGTGACTTGACCGTGCCGGGAGGGATGTCGAAGACCACCCCGAGCTCGCGGACGCCCAGCCCGTCCAGGTAGTGCAGGCGCATGAGCACCTGCTGCTCGAGTGGCATCTGCTCTATCGCGTCGCGAACCATGGCGACCGTGTCGGTCGCGTCGGCGCGCGCGTGTCGCTCTGTCTCCGCCCGAATCTCGGTCGCCCTGCGGTCGCGCTGGAGCTTGCGGATCCGATCCGCGCTCTTGTTCGTGACGATCCTGTAGACCCACGCGCGAAACGACGCGGGATCCTCGAGCCGCCTGATGGTCCGTGCGACCCCTATCCAGACATCCTGCACCACGTCCCTGGCGTCGTCCTCGTGCCCGAGCAGCTTGTACGCGTGGCGCACGAGCCTGTCCTGCCATCGAGAGACCAGCCTGGCGAGGGCCTCCCGATCACCGTCCTGCGTCCGGAGGACCAACCACTGATCGTAGATGGCATCGGTCTCGTCTGGCATGTCATCCTTGAGTCGCTATCGAGCGGGAGTCGGTTCATCTCGGATTCGGGAAAGAGCGGCGCGAGAGTGCAATAATCACACCATGAGCATCGAGCAGTGGAAGCAGACAGCCCAGCGTGTGATCGAGCTGATCGCGTCGTCCGTCGAGGCATCGAGCAAGGGTGACACTCACGTGGTCCCATGGATCGATCCAGAGGAGTGCGCCAGGCTCTGGGGCGAGCGTCTGGCGTCCGGGGATCACGAGCTGACCGATCTGCTCGACGAGATGATCCGCTGGTCCACCAAGCTCCACAATCCGGGCTACATCGGGCACCAGGTGAACCCGCCCGACCTGCACGCGTCGCTCACCCAGCTGGTCGTCGCGTGCCTGAATTGCTCGAGCGCCGCGTACGAGATGTCGCCGGCGGGGACCATGATCGAGCGATCGGTGGTGCGATGGATGTGCGACAAGATCGGTTTCCCGAGCCGGGCGGGCGGGATCTTCTGCTCTGGCGGCTCGCTCGGCAACCTGACGGCCATGCTCGCGATGCGCCAGCACAAGGCGGGATACGACGCGTGGAACAACGGCGCCCACGGACACGAGCCGTTGTGCGTGCTCGTCTCCGATGAGTCCCACTACTCCATCTCTCGCGCGGTGCGCATCATGGGCTGGGGCGACGGTGGCATCGAGCCGATCGCGATCGACGCGCAACGACGCATCGATCCGGCTGATCTGGCGCCGGCACTCGAGCGGGCCCGCTCGCGTGGGCGACGAGTCATCGGCGTGATCGCGAGCTCCTGCACGACACCAACCGGAGCGTTCGATCCGATCGAGCCGATGGCCGAGCTCTGCGATCGACACGATCTCTGGCTGCACGTCGATGGAGCACACGGGGCCTCGCTCCTGCTGTCCGAGAAGCACAGGCACGCCCTCGATGGCATCGAGCGCGCAGACTCGATCGTCTGGGATGCGCACAAGCTCATGGGCGTGAGCATGCTCTCGACGGGTGTGCTCTATCGAGATGAGTCTCTGGCGCAGGGCGCGTTCGCCCAGGACGCCGCGTACATCTTCTCGAGCGATGCCGAGGAGGAGTGGTACAACCCGGCCCATCGCACGCTCGAGTGCACGAAGGGCTCGCTGGCCGCACCGTTCTTCATGCACCTCGCCACACGAGGCGAGGCGTACCTGGGCGAGCATGTCGACACCCTGATGGCGTCAACGTGCGAGCTTGCCGATGTCGTCCGAGCGTCGAGCTCGTTCGAGCTTCTCAACGAGCCGCAATGCAACATCGTGTGCTTCGCGTGGCGCGATGCGCCCGACGACATAAGCGACGCGAACGAGTTCCACCTCGCGCTGCGTCAGGCGCTGATACGTGAGGGCGGGTTCTACATCACACAGGCGAGCCTGGACGGACGCATGTGCCTGCGCTGCACGGTGATGAACCCCGCGACCTCTCGCGCGGAATTCGAGGAGCTGCTCTCGTCACTCGAGCGCAACGCGCAGGTGCTCCTGGCCGCTACTTGAGGTGCGTCTCGAAGAGCTTGAAGATCCGACGGTACTCGTCGAGCCAGCTCGACGGCTCGCGGAAGCCGTGCGGCTCGATGGGGTACACCGCCAGCTCCCAGTCCTCTTTCTCCAGCTCGATCAGACGCTGCACGAGACGGACAGAGTCCTTGAAGAACACGTTGTCGTCGAGCATGCCGTGGCAGATCAGCAGCGGGTCCTCCAGCCCCTCGGCCAGCTCGATCGGGCTCGATCGCTCGTACGCCTCGGGATCGACCTCGGGCGTGTTGAGGATGTTCGAGGTGTATCCGTTGTTGTAGTGCGCCCAGTCGGTGACGGGGCGGAGCGCCGCGCCGGCGGCGAATGACTCGGGCGCCTTGAAGAGCGCCATGAACGCCATGAACCCGCCATACGAGCCGCCGTAGATGCCCACACGCTCTGGGTCGGCGTTGTGATTGGCCACGAGCCAGTCGATGCCATCGAGATAGTCCTCGAGCTCGGGCGTGCCCATGCGCCGGTAGATGCCCTGACGCCACGCGGCGCCGTAGCCCGCCGAGGCTCGGTAGTCCAGATCGAGCACGATGTACCCGTGCTGGGTGAGCAGCGTGTGGAACATGAACTCCCGGAAGTAGCTCGACCAGCCGAAGTGCACGTTCTGCATGTACCCTGCGCCGTGCACGAAGCACACGACGGGACGCTTGCCGTCCGGGCCCGCACCGGGAGCGTTCTCGTCCGGCAGGTACAAGCGACCGTATATCGGATCATCCTGGTGCGATGAGGCGATCGACACGATCTGTGGCGTCACCCACTCGATCGACGAGAACTCCTCGGTGCGAGAGCTTGTCAGCTGGCGCGCCGTCGCGTCGGGGTCGAGGTCCTGCACGTAGAGCTCGTTCGGGCGCGTGAGCGAGGAGTACACGAACGCGATCGTCGACTCGTCGGGCGAGAGCGCGACGCTCTGACCACCACGTGGTGGGCCGATGATGCCACGCATCGAGGTGATCTGCGTCATCGAGCCCGTCTGCGTGTCGATCGTGTAGACCTCGCGGATGCCTGGGTGCTCCCGGTTGGCCAGAACGACCACGCGCGCCGCATCGGAGAGCTCGGTGACGCTGCGCACCTCGAACGAACCGCTCGTGAGCTGATTCGTGGTCTGCGACTCGGCGTTCCAGGTGTAGAGGTGCGAGTAGCCGCTGGCCTCCGAGAGGAACCAGAGTGTGCTCGTGTCGGGCAGCCAGCCCAGATTGTTGAACGCCCAGTTGATCCAGCCGTCGACGAACCGCAGGTGCTCGACCACCGCCAGCTCGTGCGACGACGTGTCGTAGACGCACGTCCATCGATCCTTGTTGTCGTGCGAGCGAGCCTGGAACGCGAAGTGTGTCCCCGCGTCGTTCCACTCGACGTTGAAGATCGAGACGGAGCGTGGCTTCGATTTCTTCTGCGGCTTCTCCGTCGCCTCGGGCTCTACGACCTCCTCCGAGGAGTCGTCCTTGCTCGTATCGCTCTCCTCATCGGCCTCTTTCTCACGCTCCTTCGCTGCCTTCCTGAGATCCGCAAGCGGGTCGTCGTCGATCATGGGCAGATCGTCGAGGGCGACCTCATGCTTCTGGCGTGTCTTGCCTTCGAGCAGCACCAGCGAGTTGTCCGGCGCGGGCGTGGTGCCGACGAGCGCGCGCACCTCCTTGTTGACCACGTACCCACTGTCGGTCACCCACTCGGGCATGTTGTCTGGCTTGCCCTCCTTGGGCTTCTTCGGCGCGAGGCGTACAACGAGGCGTTCGCCGTCCGGTGAGAGGTAGCGCCCGCTGACGCGATGCTTCTTGCCCAGGTACCACGCGGGGTCGACGCGCGAGGGGTCATCCGTTCGCGTCGCGTCGGTGTGCTCGCGTCGCTCTCGCTGGCGCTGCTCGCGCAGGCGGACTATCTCGAAGAGCCTGTCCTGCTGCTCCTGGATGTATTTCTCGTCCTTCTTCTTGGCGGGGTCGTCCTGTGCGCGCACGTCGAAGGGCTGGTACTCGAGTCCGCTGGTCAGATCGCGCACGAGCACGTCGTCACCACGCGTGAACGCGATAGCGAACTCACCCCTCAGGAAGAATGGGCTGCTCTCTCGGGCGCTCGTGCGTGTCAGCTGCCTGAGCGTACCGGTGGACAGATCACGCAGGTATAGGTCGCCCTCGCGTGCAAAGACGCGACGTGTGCGATCACTCGACCAGTCGCCACCAGACGCACCCGCCTGCGCGTGATCCGACGCCTCGACCATCTCGCTCTGGCCATCGAGCGAGAGCCGATAGAGATCGGAGATCTCGGAGCCAACGCGCTTCTTCCAGTAATACAAGGACGATCCGTCATCCGACCAGAACGCCTGACGCGGGCCGTTCCCAATCCAGTCGGGGTGCTGCATGATCTGCTCGAGCGTCACTTGGGCGTGAAGCGATGTGGAAAACAGACAGATCAACAGTGCGCATATGACTCGATGCATCGATTCGTACCTCCATGAGACGCTCTGAAAGCGTATGGGTCAGGTATACCCGAAGTTGAGCCCGAATCTGGCATTTTACCTGTTGACATACTCACGATCGCGCGTCAGCATGCTCGCGTCACATGGTTGCCTCGCGGGAACGACTTCCACGGGGCTGAAAAGGGAAGTGCGGTGAAAAGCCGCCGCGGACGCGCCGCCGTAAGGAGCGCTACCCGCCGATCTCACCAGGGTCACTGCTCGACGGATTCGAGCGGGAAGGCCGGGGTCGGATGGGTGCTCCAAGCCGGAAGACCTGCCTGTGAAGAGTTCGGAGTGCCCTCGCGAGACACGGGCGCCGGACGGTAGGTTTTGCGCGCTCCCGAGCGAGCCACACGACCTCCGGCAAACCCCTCGCTAGAGCAAGTGTGTACACGTCACCGGGAGCCGCTCTGCGCGAATCAGAGTGAACAACTTGGTTGGAGGAGAGAGACATGTCGGATGTGTTCATGCGCACGCTGTGCGCGAGTGCGTTGGTTCTTGGAGGAATCTGCGTGGAAGCAGAGGCAGCCAGCACTTTTGAGACCTACGGGCAATCATTCTCAACGATTGCCCCACCGCCGCCCGATTTCGCGGGTGGCTCGTTCGGCACCGTGGGCGACGCCCTCGCGGACGGTCGTCTGATCGCGGTCACCGGGCTCGACGTCTTCCTGGAGACCAGCGCCGGCTCCGGAGTGTTCAGCGTCGTCGCCACGCTCGATTCCGCGAGCGTCGGCGGCTCGACCGACCCGGGCTTCGTCAGGGTCTCGCCCGACGGCTCGAAGATCGCGATCGGCGCCGGCTTCGCCAAGCCGCTGATGGTCGTCGATACGTCCGTCATCACGGGAGGCGGGTCGCCCGTCCTCAACGGAAGCAACACCAGCATCTACAACGTCGCGCACACCTCCGCGACGTGGACGCACGACAGCGCCGGCCTGGCCATCGCCAACGGCAATTTTGGCTCGCCCGCGTACGTCGACCTGCTGGATATCACCAGTTCAACCGCCACGCCGAGCATCACGAGGCTTGTCGATGGCGTCCAGGGCGCATCTGGAGGAGTCGCCTTCGACGCATCGGGGAACCTCTATGTCGGCAACGGATTCGCCAACGGTGTGGGATCCGACACCGGAGCGATCCATATGTTCACTGCCGGCATGCTGGCTGGCGGGACCCCGCTGGACTTCGAGGGAGAAGGTCTGTTCGTGACGGACATGTTGTCGGCCAACGATCTGACGTTCGATCAGGCTGGCAACATGTTCGTTGGCGGGGGCGACTTCTTCGGCTCGGGGGATGGGGGATACGTGGGGATCGTCAACCACGAGACGCTGCAGGATCTGATCGATGGCGCTCTGGGAGGCCCGATCGACCTGCTGGATCCGACGCAGGTCCGCACGCTCGACCCCGAGGGGACGTCGAGCGCGTTCTACAACATCATCTTCAACGACGCGACCGGTGAACTGATTCTGTCCGACGGGTCGAGCTGGCACGTGACCATTCCCGCGCCCGCCTCGGCCCTGTTGTTCGCTGCCCTGCTGGGGGTCGGGAGGCGCTCACGTGCCGCCTGAACAGAGAGAGAGAGCTCCCTTGGTGGTGGGGCTGATACTTGGTGTGTGCCTGTGTGGAACGGCCTCGGCGGGTGATTTTGCCCAGGCTGTCATCGAGTATCAGCCCGCCCCGGGGCAGTTCATCAACAACCCGTGGTTCAATGATCCCTCGCGTGTGCTGGGCCCGCCGCTCGGAGGCGGGACGACCGATCCGGACGAGACCGATCTCGTCTCGCTCGGTGGTATCGGCGGCTCGATCATCATCGCGTTCGACCAGACAGTCATGGACGACCCGCGCAACCCGCACGGGCTCGACGCCATCGTCTTCTCGAACGCGTTCTGGAACGTCGGGGATCCGACCTACCGGTTCGACGAGCCGACCATCATCGAGATCTCCAAGGACGTGAACCAGAACGGGCAGCCCGACGATTTCTGGTACGTGATTCCCGGCACGCACCTGCCGCCGGTCCCCACGGACTCGTATGTCACCCAGCTCTGGGACAACGTCGCGGGCAACGGGACCCCGCCCGACAACCTCGCCTGGTATCCCGATTCTGTGATCTACCCCTGGATCGGTCCGAGCTATTCGACGCACGGATTCCTGCTCACACCATCGCTCCCCGACCCCAGCGGCGCACTCGAGGTTGTCTGGGGGTATGGCGAGCTCTCGCCGACGCTGCTGCTGGGTGACCTCTCTGGCGCAACAGGCAGCGCCTGGGACAACTCGCTGACAGATCCTGTTGATCAGCCGGGCATGGCGCCGGAGTGCTTCTACACCGTGCCGGACGATCCGATGGTTGTGGGCATCGATCCGTACTCGGGTGGCGGTGACGCCTTCGACATCGCCTGGGCGGTCGTGCCGAGCAACGGCGACCTGGCCAATATCGATGGCTTCGACTTCATCCGTCTCCGCACCGGACAGGATCTCATCCAGGGTCCACTCGGAGAGGTCTCGGGCGAGATCGACGCCGTCGCGGACGTTCGCGCAGTCGGCGACATCAACAGCGACGACTCGGTCAACGGGAGCGACCTCGGGCTCCTGCTCGGCGCATGGAACACGAACAACCCCTGCATGGATCTCAATCGCGACCAGAACGTCGATGGCGCTGACTTGGGCATCCTGCTGGGGAATTGGGACGAGGGTCTGGCCGCCCAGAAGGCCGCGCTCATTCGCTCTCTCGATCAGCGAATCCGGAAGGACATCAGATGACACGACCCACGCACAGGGGCACCACACTCATCGAGCTGCTCGTCGCCACATCGGTGATCGCCACGCTGACGGGCATCCTCGTTCCGGCTCTCGCCTCCGGACGCGAGGCGGCACGCTCCCTGGTGTGCACCTCGAATCTGCGAGAGCTCCAGGCCGCCAACGCGGACTACGCTCGCGACCATCGCGGGCGATACATGCCGGCGGCGATCGACATCCAGTTCTCGAACCTGCACCGATGGCATGGCACTCGCCAGTCTCGATACGACGCGTTCGACCCCTCGGATGGCGAGTTGACCCCGTACCTCGTCTCCGATGCCATCTCATCGCACATACGCCAGTGTCCGACATTCGCCGACACGCTCGCCCTGCTGGAGGAGAGGGGAGAGGGATTCGAGAGAGGCAACGGTGGTTACGGGTACAACGCGTCCTTCGTCGGGGTGGAGCGCAGGATCACCTCGCAAGGGCTCTGGGAGATCCAGACCGATCGCGTGGGCTCGCGGGAGTCCCGATTCGCCGATCCCGCCAGGACGATCGGCTTCACGGACAGCGCCTTTACCGGTCGCCACGACGTGATCGAGTACTCCTTCGCCGAGCCACGGTTCTGGCCGCAGTACGACGGCTGGCGTGCGGACGCGTCGATCCACTTCCGCCACGGGTCCGGTGCCAACGTCGCCTGGCTCGACGGGCACGTCGACTCACAGACTCGCACCCACTCCGAGCCCGGCTGGGCCTCGCGAGTGGACGCCGGTGCCCTCGGGCTCGGGTGGTTCGGACACTCCGACGATAATTCTCTCTTCGATTACGAGTAAATCGCGATCGTCCCCAGCTTGCGTCCGATCTGAGAGTGGCGACAATGGTGGCTGAGCCGCCATTCTCACACACCCTCAACCGTCGGCACGAGGCCGGCAACGGAGCAGGCATGGCATTCCCGCAGGCGCAGGAGGCGTCGAGCGTGCGACGCTCGTCCTGGAACGGCACGACAGTGCACAAGCAACCGTCAGAACCAGATCTCGCCAAGGAGTTCGGACGCGACGTCTTCTCCGAGCGCGTGATGCGCGCTCGCCTTCCCAAGGATGTCTTCCGCGCCGTCATGCGCACCATCCGGGACGGGCACCGTCTGGATCCCTCCCACGCCGACACCGTCGCCAACGCGATGAAGGAGTGGGCGCTCGAGCACGGCGCGACACACTACACGCACTGGTTCCAGCCGCTGACAGGGCTCACCGCCGAGAAGCACGACGCCTTCCTGGCGCCGGACGGTGAGGGCGGCGCGATCTTTGAGTTCACGGGCGAGCAGCTCATCCAGGGCGAGCCCGACGCCTCGAGCTTCCCCTCGGGTGGCACGCGTGCCACGTTCGAGGCACGCGGCTACACCGCCTGGGACGCCACGAGCCCCGTCTTCCTCCATCGCGCCCCCAACGCCGTCACGCTCTGCATCCCGACCGTCTTCGTGTCGTGGACGGGCGACGCGCTCGACATGAAGACCCCCCTGCTGCGATCGATGGACGCGCTCTCCACGCAGGCGCTCCGTCTGCTCGACGTGCTAGGCGAGCACTCCGACGCCACCCGCGTCATCACCACGCTCGGCTGCGAGCAGGAGTACTTCCTCGTCGACGAGTCGCTCTTCGAGGAGCGTCTCGACCTGATGCTCTGCGGGCGCACGCTCTTCGGCGCGCACTCGCCCAAGGACCAGCAACTCGAGGACCACTACTTCGGCGCCATCCCGCACAACGTCATGGCGTTCATGGGCGAGCTCGACCACGTGCTCTACACGCTCGGCGTGCCCGTGCAGACACGACACAACGAGGTCGCGCCCGGGCAGTACGAGATCGCCGCCGAGTACGAGATCGCCAACATCTCCTCCGACCACCAGATGCTCGTCATGGAGTGGATCGAGCGCCTCGCGCCGCGCTTTGGCATGCGTGCGCTACTCCACGAGAAGCCCTTCGCGGGAGTCAATGGATCTGGCAAGCACAACAACTGGTCAATCGCAACCGACACGGGCGTCAACCTGCTCGACCCACGCGACGAGACACACTCCAACACCGTCTTCCTGTGCTTCCTCTGCGCCGTCATCCGAGCCGTGGACGAGCACGGCGACGTGCTGCGCGCTTCCATCGCCTCGGCAGCCAATGACCACCGTCTCGGCGCCAACGAGGCGCCCCCCGCCATCCTCTCGATCTACTTGGGTGAGATGCTCAGCGACATCATCAACCAGATCGAGACCGGCACACCCACATCCACCAAGCAGGGCGGCGTGCTCGATCTGGGCGCGCCGACGCTCCCCCAGATCCCGCGCCACTCGGGCGACCGCAACCGCACCTCGCCGTTCGCGTTCACGGGCAACAAGTTCGAGTTCCGCGCCGTCGGCTCGGACGCCGCCGTCGCGTGGCCCAACACCGTCATGAACGTGATCGTGGCGGATTCCATCGCGAAGATGGCGGGCGAGCTCGAGAACGCCATCGCCAAGGACCGCTCGCCCGAGAGCATCCGCGAGGGCGCGTTCTCGGTGATGCAGAGCATCGTCAAGAAGCACAAGCGCGTGCTCTTCGATGGCGACAACTACTCCGAGGAATGGCGACAGGAGGCCGAGCGACGCGGGCTCCCGAACCTGCTCAACACCGCGTCCGCGCTGAAGGCCTACGAGAAGGAATCGTTCGTCAACGCCTGCGCCCGACACACCGTGCTCTCGGAGCGTGAGCTCAGCGCACGCGGGAACATCTACCACGACAAGTTCATCACCGCCATCGACATCGAGGCGCGCACGATGCTCCGCATCGCACGCCAGGAGATCCTCCCAGCGGCGACGCGCGCCCAGCACGAGCTGAGCGAGTCGGTCACGTCCTGCGCCTCGGCGGGCTATCCGAACAAGACACAGGAGCAGGCGCTCGCGCATCTGGTCGGGCTCGTGGAGACGTTCTCGCAGTCGATCGACGCGCTCCAGGCCACGCTCGACACGCCCACCGGACAGACGCTGAGCGAGCACGCGGAGATGATCCAATCGCGCGTCATACCTTGCATGCGGACGCTCCGCGAGCTGGGAGACGCGCTCGAGGAGGTCGTCCCCGCCGATCTCTGGCCTCTGCCGACCTACGCGGACCTGCTGTTCCGGAAGTGATGGCGACCTCGGGCCGGAGCCGGAGGCGATCTGTACTCATTGTTTTGTTCCGATGAAATCGTCGTACCGCACTCTGTCGACGCGCTCGTGGTCATCCCGCAGGAACGTTAGCGTCGACCAGTATGTGCGATGTACGAACGAGTCGTCCCCGATCGGAATAAGCCAGGAGGCGTTGTTGAACAGATGACCCCCGTTGTTCTGGAATCGCACGGTAGCGTTCGGTCTGTAAAAATCGCTCCCGAACGAATACTCTCCCACGATCTCGCTAAGCAGCGCCTCGGGCGGAGGCGACGCGCTCAGAGACGGCGGGCTCGGGTGCTCGCCACGGACCATGGACAAGATCGCGTTGCCTATATGCACCGGAACGCCGTTGTAGATGTTTCCGAGCACGATGACCGTCACATCGTCACGCTCACCTCTGATCCAGGTGCTGCCGTAACCCGGACTCCGACCACTGATGCTTATGACCCTCTCTCCTGCATCGCCTCGCACGAACCAGCCGTATCCGTTCGATGGGAAATGCTCCGTGAACATCGCCTCGATCGATTCGTGTGAGAGGATCGACCCCTCCCTCAGCATCGTGTCGAACCTGTAGAGGTCGATCACTGACGAATACACCGAGGCATGCCCGGTCTTCACGCTCCACTGGATGTTCGCTCTGGGATCGGGGACCAACTCCGCATACCCCCTGGGGGCGTATCCCCTGGCAAGATCTGAGACCGCCTGCTCCGAGTCGTCATCGTGGGACGTCCGAGCCATCCCGAGAGGCTCGAAAAAACGCTGTCGAAGGAACTCGCCGTACGACATGCCACTGACGCGCTCGATCAGGAGTGCCAGCACTACATAGTTCGAGTTGCTGTGCACGCTTCTGGTGCCTGGCTCGAACTCGAGTGCCAGATTCGCGAATCTCTCCACGAGCGCTGATGGAGTCTGCTTCGATCGTGACCATAATGAGTACCCACGCAGCGAGTTGATGTTTGGCATGCCCGAGGAGAGTGTGAGCAGATGGTGGATCGTGATCTCATCTCCCCGAGGCCACTCTGGCAGATACGCTGCGAGCGTGTCCTCGACGCGCATCTTGCCCTCCTGCACGAGCAGCATGATCGCGCACGACGTGAACACTCTCGATGCCGAGGCCAGGTAGAACGATGTGCCTGGCGTGTTCGCGAGCCCGTGCTCCCTGTCGGCTTGCTCGAATCCGGACTCGAACAGCACGCGCCCATCGCGTGCGACGAGTATCGAGCCACTGAAGTTCCCCGTCTCGATATACGGTCGAACATACGCTCGAATCTGGGCATCTAGATCAACTGCGGCATCGCCACGCCGTCGCTCTGGTTCTGGCTCCTGTGCGCGTGCGAAGGCGGGCCCGCACACGCAGAGCACCGCCAGGAGTCGTAATGCGCGTACGAACCCGCTTGTATTGAGCACGCTCAACAAAGATCGGTCCCACGATCCTCCACGACTGGCCATAGACATGGTCTCCCAGGCAGATCCCCGCAGACCTATACACATCGCCCTCACGTCTGTGACGCCTGAGCGCGATACAATCAGGCCCTCCTGGCCCTGTAGCTCAACGGTAGAGCAGCTGGCTCATAATCGGTAGGTTGTCGGTTCGAATCCGACCGGGGCCATTGATTCCCAAAAACGATGACGCACATTCAGCGTCGGGCAAATCCGATGCGCTCGTTGCGAAGATCGAACCACAGCTCGAATCGCTCGAGAACTCTCCCCCCGATGTTGCCGTCCGTGTACGGATCGTTGAACGCACCGGTATTCGCCAGCGAGAATCCCACATCGAGGTCTCGCCAGGCGTGTCCAGCGAACTCGAAGCGCTCGACCGAGCCCTGGCGCATGGGCACACCGCGGCCTATGCCGCCCGCTCTCCCTCGCGTGGTCTCTCGATCATCGAGGAGCCCGTAGGACTTGACCGCGTGTGTGTGGAAATCGACGGTCGTGCCCGCGGCACCCGTGTCGATTCTGTACACGCCCTCTCTGCCCTCCACGCTCGCAGCCATAACCGGTATCCGATTCGAGAGATCGCACTCGCGCCACTCGAGTTCCAGGCCCTCAGGCACGGTGGGATAGAGCTCGATCACCGGACTGCGCGCCACCACTCGTGCCACCGCGTGCGAGAGCACGTCGTATCCGATGATCCCGGCGATTCTCACCCCGAATGACTGCTCCAGCGCCCCCAGATCGACGCTGACGAAATAATGATCACGCAGGGTCATCGGGCCAAGCGAGACCGAATCGAGCAGGACGATTCCTGAATCCACAACTCCTCCCACACCCGTGGCCTCGATCGAGCCAAGAGCCTCGAGGCCCAGACTGCGCGCAACATCCGCGTTGATCACGGACGCCGAAGCCCCCGAATCGAACACCAGCCATCCCATGTCTCGATCGTTGATCCGCCCGCGCACGAGATGGTGCCCGCGACGCCCCAGGCGCGTGTCGAGCGCGTTGGGGGCTGTCGTGCTCCACTCGACGCGCGACGCGTTGTGCTCGGGCGGCGAGAAGAGGTGCCCGGTCTTTCCGCGTACAGGCGAGACACGATCGACGTGCAGCACCGTCGGGCTGGCATCGGTAGCCTCCACGCGCACACGACGCGGATGCGCCAACGGCTCGAGACCGTACTCACCGAACTCCACTGAATACCGAGTCCCGGGCGTCGAGAGACTCGCTCTCTCCGGCTCGCCTTCCGCGTCCAGCGTGATCGATCCCCTGAGCAACCCCTCTCTGACTGAGAACCCCACACGTTCCTCACCGACACTCGCCTCCTCGATGTCGAAGACATCGCCCATCTCGTCCCAGAGCCCGCCAATCAACGCGTACTGCACCGTGTACCACTCGTGCTCGCCGTGCGACATCCGGCGAGAAGAACCATGCCAGTTCTGCTCCCACATGACTCCATCGACATACACGTGCTTGAACGGCATGGTGCCAATGGCCTCGAAGACCATCGCACCGTCCTCTCGTGTCAGCAACGTGAACCGACCACTCATCCCTCCCGTCGCGTATGTGCCCTCATACTGCCACGCAACTTTTTCAGAGACGACAGGAGCCGCGGCCTGCGCGAACAGACTGGAAGGAACAACCAGCACGCACGCGAGCACCAACGCGAGTATCAACCGTCTGCTGGGGGCATCGAGCATTCTCGTCACACCTATCCTGCCCACACACATCGGGGCTCACTACCATATAAGGGACACGTCGCAGCGAGTTTCAATCGCTCGGCCAAGCCGTGGCGGATTGCCCTCAAGCACCCTCGATGCCATCAAAGAGGCGCCACATAAAAAAAAAAAACACGGACCCTCAAGGGGTCCGTGTCCTGAATTCCCAAGAGATTCTTCGCTCAGGCGAGCGAGCGGCGACGACGAACGCCGAGCCCTGCGATGCCCAGACCACCGAGAGCAACGGCGCTCGGAAGCGGGATCAGCTTGGCCGTGAAGAGCCAGTCGCTCGAGCTGATGTAGTGCAGATTATCCGGATGCGATCCCTCGGGTCCGTGATAGAGCCAACCCCAGCCTGAGATGCCCGGGAAGCCGCGGTGGCCCGCGTCGCTGTCCTCATCACCGAGACGGAACGTGTAGCCGTGGCTGCCCGAGTAGTCGAACAGGTCGTACACGTCGCCCGTGTCCATCCAGGTCACTGTGCCGGTGTTCGAGAAGTCGGGGGTCACGACAATCAGGTCGTCATCGCCGGGAGCACCAACCGTCACGCTGTACGTGAAGTCGATGTTGATCCAGCTCGTCAGGGATGGATCGGCCGAGTAGCCTGCACCGACATCAACGCCACCGAACGCCATCCCGTAGATGTGCAGCGACGTGCCGTCGTAGTCCATGAACACACCAGCGCCGGCGTAATCGAAGTCGAACGTCATCGACGTCGAGCCGTTGCCCAGCAGCCCGTCCAGACGCAGCCCGTAGGGCGGGGGCGACTGGTTGCCGTCCGGGTGGTTGTGCAGTTGGTAGGTCCCGATCTCGATGGTCGCGGCCTCAACACCGAGGCCAGCCCCGGCGAAGACAGCGAGACCACCGACCATCCCCAGAGTCTTCAGATTCATGGTGGCTTGTCTCTCTCTCTTTGTGTGTGTCTCTCTCTTCACCCGCCCACGAACAACCGCCGGACATGCAAGGGTGTACCCTCGAAATTAGCACAAAGAATGGGCTTTACAAGCTGGAAACGCCCTTCCGACACAAAAACAGGGGATAATTTACATTTCCCGTACGTATACGGAATTATCGGAACCATACAAACTGTCTAACTCACCCACTCGAACTCAGAGCCCCGACTGGCTCCTCATCTTGATGTAGTACGTCCGGCGCTCCTGCGACTCGAGGGTGATCTGGAGACCCTCCTTGAGATTGCCCTCCTCGCGCACCGTGCGGAACTTGTGCGTCTCACCCCACGACAGATACGTGGTCAGACCGTCCGAATCGTAGGAGATGACTGGCTTGAGCACCCCCGGCACGACGTAGTACCACCCGAAGTCGGGCGCCCCCTCGAGATCCTGCCTGTGCCAGGCCGCCCCGAGCACACCAAGCAACTGCCCGAGATCGACGGATGTGAACCGGGTGTTGTAGTCACCAAGCAGGAGGCCCAGGTCGGCGGAGTTGAACACGAAGTCGTTGTTCAGATCCAGGTCGATGATGCTCGGCCTGTTGTTGTACACCGTGAACGTCGACTCGCTCACCACAACCCCGAAGGTGCCCGCTCCCTCGATCTCGAGTTGCAGGTTCGGATGCACCGAGCGCGTCCCGATCAGCCCCAGACACACGAGTGCTACAACACTTATCACCCTCTTGTAACGCATTGTCAGTCCTTTGAGCAAAGGGTCCACCCGGAAGAATTACGACTCCCGATAACAATATCGGTCGTACGGATACGACGCCAGCAGGAGGCCGGTTCCTCGATTCTCAACTAGGGGTTCGTCGCACCATCGGCGTCATCCTGGGCGCCCGTTTCGACCCACCCTGCACGCACCGGGCGACGCACGAGCTCCCCCGAGCAGTTCGGGCACACTCGCTCCATCTCCGTCGCGCACTCCCCACAGAACGTGCACTCGTAGGAGCAGATCCAAGCCTCTCCATCGCCTGGGGTGGCTCTCCCGCATCGCTCGCATCGCTCTCGCATCTCCAGCGCCATGGGAGCCACTCTACACGCACACCTCACACTCCACCCGACACCCCCACAAGCACCGGACAGGTCGCACGCATGCGCAATTTTGTCACCCCAACACCCATGCTGGTGTGCAATAATCGAAGCATGCGTGCGATCCTCGCTCTCACACACGTGTGTCTCGTCATGCTGCTTCTGGGCGTGCTGCTCACGTCCTCCACGGAACTCCCGATCGCGCGCGCCGATGCCCTCTCCTCCTCCGAATTCGACGAGCTGATCGACGCCTACAAGCAGGAGATCTCGGATCTCGCCGAGGAGAGGGGCATGCTCACGAGGGCGCAGCACGACGAGATTCGTCGGCGCTGGCGAGCACGGCTGGACATCGGCTCGCTCAGCCCGGATCAGATCGCCACACTCGTCAACACCACCCTTCATGAGGACGACGACGAAACGGAGCGCATCACCACCAGACGCGAGCTCCTCAGGCGTCTCGCCCGGTTCCGAGCAACGCGCAACACCAACGGCGCCAGTGCCCTCTCCACGATCGCGATCATCCTCGCGCAGGAGTCCGGCGCGAGCAAGCGATTCAACGCCGCGCTCATGCATCCGGCTTTCTCCGAGGCGTTCGGGCAGGGCGCCACCCCGGGCTTCTTCGACGCGCTGGCGGCTAACACGTCCAAGCGTGAGCGCAGACGACTCGGCGACCGCCTCCTCGTCATAGAGGACGCGATCAACTCTCGGATGCATCCCGTCACCGCGTCACAGTTCCCGTCCATCCTCGCCATCGCGTCGGACGCGCTCGACGCCCAGCATCGAACACGCATCCAGCGAAAGATGAGCGACGCGCTCGACCGTGTGCTCTCGCGCAGAGCCATACCGCTCGACAACGAGACACACGCCGCACTCGAGCAGCTCGCCGCCTCACTGAGCACGAGCCAGTCGGATCCGCTCGACATTCTCGCGCCGGATATCGAGTTCGCCTGGTCGGACATCTCCTCCGACGAGCACTCGCTCTCGCAGTTCCGGGGCAAGGTAGTCGTCATCGACTTCTGGGCGACCTGGTGCGGCCCGTGCATCGCCTCGTTCCCGAAAATCGACGAGCTCGCGCGCTACTACGAGGGCTACCCCGTCCAGGTGATCGGGGTCACCGGCTTCTACGGACGCATCACGCTCAAGCGCGGCACTCAAACCGCCTCGAGCGAGCAGCACGAGATCCAGCTCCTCCAGCAGTTCCTGCGCGAGTTCGGCGTCACGTGGCCAACCGCCATCGCGCCCGAGCAGGCGTTCATCGATTACCAGGTCACGACAATCCCGCGCATGGTCATCATCGCCCCCGATGGGCAGCTCAGGCACCCGGAGCTCCACCCCGCCATGCCACTGGGCGAGAAGGCGGGCATGATCAACGAGCTGCTCGAGGAGGCTGGGCTCCCCTTTCCCAAGCCTCCCGCACGCTAGCCGCACGAATCCGTCGTAATCACACTGAAAGATCGAGAGCTCGAGTCCCAATGGATACGGGGGGCACACACGGAGTGCGCGCATGGTCCACGCACATGAGAGATCACACGGGAAGGCCACCCAGAAGCCCATCGACGTTCGCCCCACGCTCCAGAGCATCCACGAGACCCACGAGTACTCCGACTCCATGGCGCGATTCGGGTGGGACATCGAGTACCCGCTCCTGAGCTCCTCCCCGATAGACTGCCAGACCGCCACGCTCGCGTTCCCCGCCTGGCAGATCAGACGCGAGAACCGCGCCACCGGCGACGTGCTCCTCCACGGCAGAACCGCCTCGGACAGATGCACCATATGCCTGCCAACATTCGAGCGAGCGGGCACCCATCTCAACGGTGTGCCTGTCGGAGGCAGCGAGGCGCACCTCTACATCTCCGAGCTCGACATACACGGCGTCGCGCTCGCGCCCCTCGGCTCCGTCACCGTACACATAGACAACCAGTGGCTGCATCGAGAGCTTCCCTCTTCGATATCGGGGCTGCTGAGCGAAGCACTGGGTTCGGCGCACAAGCAAGCTCTCTCCATCCCGCACGCGCCCGCGTCCGCGCTCGTGGACATCAACGCGCTCTTCGACTCCTCCTCGACCGAGCTGCTGTCACTCAGGAACGCGCGACTCTCGCTGGAGCGTGTGTTCCTGAGCATGATCACCGAGACGCTCCTGCTGCACGCCACGGAGCATGACTCGCTCTCCCCGAACCTCCTGTGTGCCCAGGAGGTACGTGCGCACATCGATGCCAACCTGCACCGCCCGCTGAGGCTCTCGGAGCTGGAGCAACACTTCCGTGTCTCGTCGCGCACGATCCAGCGTTGGTTCCAGGAGGCGTTCGCGATCACCCCTCGCGAGTACATCCTCACCTGCCGGCTGCATCGCGCACGCCAGCGCCTGCTCCGATCGGTCCACTCCCGACACGCTCGCGCGCCCGTCTCCAGCATCGCCAGGAGCGTGGGCTTCACGCACATGGGGCGGTTCTCCGCCTCGTACAAGCAGCGGTTCGGACAACTGCCCACAGAGACGCGATCGCTGTCGCGAATCGGATAGCACCAGCGCACCGATTCCGAATAGTGCTCCCGGACACCCGTGGCACTCCCGCCACCCATCCCAGGAGCACCCACCATGAGAATCCTCGCACTCACGGCATCACTTGGCGCCGCCACGCTGCTCGTCCCACTCCACGCACACGCCCAGGACCAGGCCCCCCCTCCCGAGATCCAGAGGCTCATCGATCTCTGGAGCACCGAGGCCTCCTGGGACGTCGTGTCGCCCAGCGACCTCCAGCTGCCCCCGATGCGTCCCTATCGCGCCGTCTACGAACGCTCGTACAAGTCCGCATCGGGCGACACCAAGGGGCAGACCCGCAACGACTGGTACATCTGGCAGGTCGAGCAGATCGGCTGGTTCGGTGATGCTGCGTACATGGTCTCCCATGTCGACTCGGGCAACCCACGCTGGGATGACGCGACCGCGCGCACGCACGCCAAGGTCATCGATGGCGCCACGCACGCGCTCCGCTTCGGCGTCTTCCCGCAGTCAGGCACGCTGGCCGACTACGCCGTCATCCGCTCGACCGACACCGGCTACCAGACCACCGTCGTCGACACGGAGGGCGAGGCATCATCCAGCACGCTGGCGACACCGCCCGTCTTCGAGTCGCTCAACGCCGAGCTCGCGCTGGCGCTCATGGACAAGCACGAGGGCCAGACCCTGCGCCTCTCCTATCTCTCGACACGACAGAACGGGACCTACTCCACCCCCTACCACGTCGTCGGTAGGGACACCATGACCGACGCACAGGGCACCTCGCACGAGGTCTGGGTCGTGCAGACGCCCTCCACGCGCGGCAGGCTCAGGCTCATGTACGTCAACGATCAGCCGCCCTACTACTACGGGACGGACATCTGGGATCCGAGGGACGACTCCGTGAATCCCTGGCACAAGCTCAAGTCATTCACCACGCTCCCCGACGCGCTCGACCAGGAGGCACGCGACGCGTCGGAGCGGGTCTCCTCAGTGGGACAGTAACTCATCAAGCACACAACTGGTGCCCCTGCCCAGCAGGGGCGCACCCCTCGGGCCGGGCATCCTCATGGGTGCCCGGCTTATTACATGGACCCCATGCCACCGCTGTCGCGCCAGCCACCTGTTTTCGCGATCCACCACGCGACACGAATCCACATGACAACCGCGAGCAAGACACCAATTCCAATCAATCCATAGCGAAGCCAATCGGGCATGCCAATTTGATCGTCACGATCCAGCGCTCGCTTCACGTCCACAAAAAAACCGTGGCCCCGAGGGGCCACGGTGGTGCTATCGGAAGAACGAACTCTCAGGCGCTCACGGCCTCAGGTAGTACGACGCCTCCAGCGCCCGCTCGATTCGCGTGCGGACGTCGGTCAGGTGCGCCTTGACGTAGTCGTCGCCCGAGTCACGCTGGGCACGCGAAGCCATCTCGTCCACGCGACGCAGCTCCGCGGTCGCCAATGTCGAGATCGCACGAAGCGAGGGCGAGCTCGAGTCCATCACCGCAAGGTCGATCAGGCGACCGACGTGCTCGCGCTGCAGGTTGCGGCGGAAGCTGCCCATCTCCTGCTTCGAGCCACCGCCCGCGTCCCAGACGCGATCGGTGACCGTCTTGATGAGCTCGGCCATCGTGAACTCGTCCGAGCCCTCGTAGCGGAACTCGTTGTCGTACACGCGACGCAGGGTCTGTGGGTTCATGACGAGTGTCAGACCCAGTCCCTGGATCGCGCCAACGAGATCGTGCGCCGTGAAGTTCGGGTCGGCGATCAGCTCGTTGATGCCGCTCGGGTCCCAGAAGTACTCTTTGCCCATGTGGCGGATCAGCTCCGGGGTCAGCCCGAGCGCGTCGTCCTCGAACGAGTTGTCCATGATCAGCTTCAGCGCCTCGCGCTGGCGTGACGCCGGCACGTCGGTGATCGGCGAGGTCGAGTCCGGCTCGCCCTTGACCGCGTTGCTCGTGAAGGAGCCGCCGATCCACTTCGAGGCGATGAACATCATCTGCGCCTGCGTGCCAACCAGCTGCTGGTAGCGACGACGCACCGTGGCCCACGTCTCGCCCTCATCGACGAGGTCGTCGACCAGACGCGAGCGAAGATCCTTGGCCAGCCCGATGCGCGACTGCGCAAACTCGAGGTTGTCGGCGCCGTAATCCCACGTCTGGTTACGCGGGTCGGAACCGACCGACGTCTCAATCTGCGAGACGAAGATGTGGTCCGGCTGTGCCGACTGTGCCAGCACGTCCTCGACCTCCTTGTCCGGGCCGTAGCCGAAGGCGATCGCCCAGTCGTCGTAGGGTCCCACGACCGGCGTCGCGTACGGGCCCTGCTCCTCGCCGAGCTCGTAGTTGATGTTCGCCGCGACGTAGTCCATCACAGAACCAACGGTCGGGCCGTCGTACTCACCCGAGTTGATCACGTTGAGCTCCCGGATCGTCGAGGCGGCCATGTTGTGCTGCAGACCCAGGCAGTGGCCGACCTCGTGGGCCGAGATGTAGCGGATCATCGGGCCGAGGAACTCCTCGGGCATGCCGTCGAGCGTGGCGTCGCTCTTGAGATCGAGCAGACCGACCGTCGCCGCGACGTCGGACAGCGCCAGGTCCATCGCCAGCATGTTGCCGATGCGACAGGCGGTGTTCGTCGGGTCGTTCAGCCCGTGTGTCCACGGGTGATCATGCGACTCGAGCTCCTCGGTGGCCGCCAGCTCGAGATCCATCTCGCGCTGCAGCTCGAGCTGCGCACGACGCGCCGGCGAGGCCAGGCGCACTCTCGGATCCCAGTCGGGGTTCTTGTCGAAGAACGCCAGCGTCTCGGGCGAGAACGTCTGCTCCGTCAGATCCTCAGAGAGGCTCTCGAGCATGTTGCGCACCGCGCGCGTCAGGCCCTGGTGCCACACGACGTCGGCGTCCAGAATCTCGCCCGTCTCCGGGTTCGTCCGGCTCGGGCCGATCGCATAGCCCTGATTGCTCACGTTCCAACGGAAGAAGTTGTAACGAGCGTCCTCGGGGTCGATGTTCATGTGCGCGCCGGTCGTGGCATCTTGCTGGCGAACCTCCAGCGCGCCGACGATGCCGATCTTCTCGAACGACTCGTTCCACATCTCGATACCCTCGCGCACGTAGCGGCGATACTTGATCGGCGTCGTGTGCTCGATATACCAGACCAGCGGCTCCTTCGGCGGGCTCAGATCAAGATCCTTGTCCGCCTTCTCGATGTTCCACCGGTTGATGTAGCGCTCCGTCACGTCCGCGTTGGCGGGCTTGGCGTAGTCGTTGAACCAGTTATAGAAGTAGCCCACGCGGTTGTCGGCCTTGCGAGGCTTGAAGCCCTTCGAGCCCTCGAGAGAGCCGAAGTTGTACGTCAGCTTGATCAGCTGCCCGTCGCTGCGCGGCACCTCGTACTCGAAGATGAAGTTCTCCGGGAACGCCTTGGCCTTCGTCAACGTCGAGAGCTTCGTGTTCAGGCGACCAACGCCCGGGCCGTACTGGCCCCACGGTGACGGGCCGAAGAACGCGTTCGCCTGGCCGAGTCCCATCTCGCCGAGATCGATGACCGGGCGCCCGCCCTTCATCGCCTTGATGGGCACGCTCAGCATCACGCGACCCGTGTACAGCGAGTCGACGGAGTTCGCGGCTTCCTTATCGTTGGTGCGCTCGAAGAAGTTCGGCGCGATCAGCGCCAGCTGCTTGTCGAAGCGACGCCACTTGGCGTAGTGCGTCGGCCCCATCACGCCGGCCTGCGAGTCACCGCCCGAGACCGTGCACGCGATCATCAGCAGCTGCTTCTCGAAGTTGCGAGGCAGCACGCCCATCAGCTTCCCGGTCTTCTCGTCCTTGTACAGCTCGTACAAGGGCTCGGCGCCGTCGATCGTCGAGACGACCTGCTCCAGGTCACCCGCGACCTTCTCGAACTTCGGGAAGTCGGGTTTCTTCGACTTCTTGTCCCCTGAGTCCTGCGCGTAGCTCGACGTCGGCGCCGAGACAACCATCGCCGTCCCCGCGACAAGCGCCAAAGAGGCGACCATCGCGCGTCCCATTGTCTGTGTCTTTCTCATGGTTCGGTCTTCCGTTCCCCGGGTTAGTGCGAATAGGGCTACACCTGCCCCCACACTCGGGTATACGGAATCAGACCCTCCAGGATTCACCCATCAGACTCAATAAATCGGCCTATCGGACCCGCTCCTCGACCACCCGCACGATCGGGTACTCCCCACCCTCCGAGAGCCACTCGTCCACGAAATTCCACGCCACGACGCCATCGGCGCTGCGCGCCTCGAGCAGGTACGAGACGAAGCTCCCCATCGCCTGCGTCGTGGGCACGAACCAGAATCCCTCGTCCACCCGCATCGTGTCGCGCTCCACCCTGGTCTCCACCTGCACGTTCCTGTGCCCCTGGAACTCACGCTGCGCCCGATTGATCGACGTCACCGTCTCACGCTCGACCTCCACCTCCAGCCCCACATCCGCGCGATCGTACTCGATGCCGTGCAACTCCAGCAGCTCGATTACCCCCTCCAGCTCCTGAGGCACCAGATACCCCGCAGCCCGCTCCACGCTCAGCGTCGGCTCGAAGCGGTCGTAGTGCGTCACCTCGTAGGCGCGTTTCCGCTCCGTCTTGCGACGACGACCGTTCTCGTCCGTCTCCTCGACATACCCGGGGATGATCACCGTGCTGCCACCCGCCTTGGGCGCGATCGCATGACGCAGGCCCACGGGGTCCCTCGACGCCGCCGTCTCCGCATCCGCCAACGCGCACATCGCCCGTATCTCGGTCGCGTTGCGTGCCACGTGCGCGAATATCTCCTCGACAAGCGCCCGTGTGCACAACACGCGATCCTCGAACGGCGCGTACGAGTGCGCCTCTGTCAGGATGCTGAGGCGGTTCCGGAAACCGATATAGCTTCCACCGAATCGCGGCCTCGGATCGTACGTGTACCACCCAGTCTTCTCTCGATCGAAGTTGCCATAGAAGAACATGTCGTACCCCGTGCGACGCTTCACGCGATGCGTGACATCGGGAAAGAGCGTCTCCCGCACGTACTCGATCGGGGCGTTGTGCGCGCTGGGGTTCAGCGCCACCTCGTACGTCAGCGTGAACTCGTGGGAGCTGCCGTTGGTCGTGTGGGTGTCGATCACAACATGCGGATCCCACTCCTTGAACAGGCCGACCATCGCGCGAGCCTCGGGGCTCTCGAGCTTCACGTAGTCACGATTCAGATCCAAGCCCATCGCGTTGGGACGCTGCCCCATCGTCTCCGGGCCGTCCTGACCGGGTCGGTTCCCCGGATCGAACCGCTCGTTGCCATCGGCGTTGTAGATCGGTGCCAGGAGCACAACGCACTCGTCCAATATCGCCCGGCTCGACCGCCTGTCCGGGTGCAGCGCCATCTGGCGCGCGATCATCGTCAGCGCCTCCTTGCCGCACACCTCCCCCGCGTGGATGTTGCCGAACGCGAAGACGATCGTCTTGCCGCTGGCACGAGCCTCCTCCGGCGTCGAG
>JBICIA010000012.1:0-45934 GCA_043101425.1 Phycisphaerales bacterium JB043 | reverse complement strand
GTGGTTACCGGGGTGGACACGCTGGATCGCAACGAGCTAGCGATACGGGCGCTCCTTCGTCAGCTCGCCGGCGAGCTGGATTGGATCGTCCTGCGTGCGCTCGAGAAGGACCCGGCGCGTCGCTACCAGACGGCCGACGCCCTCGCCGACGATATCGAACGCTACCTCCGCGACGAGCCCATCGAGGCTCGCCCGCCCTCACGCATCTACCACCTCTCGAAGCTCTTCTCACGCCACAAGATGGAGTTCGCCTCCGCCGCCACGATCATCGTGATGCTCGTGCTGACGGTTATCTTCTCCGTCTACTACGCCGATCGCGCCAAGCGCGCCAAGGAGGAGGCCATCGCGGCTCTCGAACGGGCCGACGCCGCTCAGCAGGAGGCGCTCCTGGCATCGGAGGAGGCGCAGCGCGAGCTCGAGAAGTTCGAGGCAATCGCGCAGTTCACCAAGACCATGCTCCAGAGCGTCGATCCCGCGATATCGCGAGGGCTCGACACACAGCTGCTTGCTGCGATGCTCGAGGACGCGGCAGAGCGTCTCGACAGACACGCGAGCATCCAGCCGGATGTCGAGATCGATCTGCGCAGAACTATCGCCGAGGTGTATCGCAAGATGGGGCAGCTCGATCGAGCCGAGCAGATGTTCAGAGTGGTGCTCGAGAGAGCCATCGATATCTACGGCGAGCGGAGCGACCACGCCATCGCGGCCGGTTCCGACCTTGGGCTGGTCCTGCTCCAGGAATCAAAGTTCGACGACGCGCGCCCACTGCTGGAAAACGCCGTCGAAGCAGCGATCGAAACCCTTGGCCACGACTCGTTGCTGACGCTCGCCGCGCAATCGAATCTCGCCAAGCTCCTCGCGGACACAGGAGAGATGGACAGAGCCATCGAGCTCCACGAGCGCGTGCTCGAGCGGTACATCGTTCTCCTCGGAGATGAGCACGAGGACACGATGGATCAGCGCAACTCGCTGGCGCACACCTACTCCAGCCCGGAAGATCGACCCGCGGCGATCGAGCTCTACAAGACCGTCATCGCCTGGCAGCAGATCAATCTCGGTTTCGATCATCCCAAGACCCTCATGACCAAGAACAACCTCGCCGATTCCTACATGGACTCGGGGCAGTGGGGCCTCGCCGAGACGCTCCTGTTAGATGTCATAGAGACTAAGCAGCGCGTGCTCCCCCCGGACCACATCTCGTTGATCACATCCATGAACAATCTGGCGACGCTCTACAACAACACCGAGCGGTACGACGATGCCGAGCCGATATTCCTGGAGCTTCTCGAGATGTCCGAGCGATCGCTCGGTCCTGACAACATTCGCACGCTCGTGCTGCTGAATAATCTTGGATCTGTGTACGCCAAGCAGGAGCGCTACGACGAGGCCATCCCGATGGTCCAGACCCTGCTTACCCGATTCACCGACGTCGCGGGCGAGACGCATCCCAACACGGTGATGGTGGGAGGGAACCTCGCCGCCCTCTACCTCTTCGACGCGAGATACGAGGACGGGATCTCGCAGATCGAGGCCACCATCGCGCTGGCGCAGGAGGTCTTCGGTACCGATTCATCGCAGCACGCCTCGTATCTCAAGACCAAGGGAGAGCTGCTGCTGGGCATGGGACGACAGCAGGAGGCGGTCGCGCTGCTCCAGCGGGTGCTCGAGGACTACACCCGTCTCTATGGGCCTGACGATGAGAGAACGCACAAGGTGCGTGAGCTGATTCCAGCCGAAAAAACCGATTCTCCTACGACGTAATCAATGACCCTACGGGGATTCGAACCCCGGTTTCCAGGATGAAAACCTGGCGTCCTGGACCTGACTAGACGATAGGGCCTGCCGCCCCCCGGCGATGGTGGGGGACCATTGTATCGACCACGATTGCCCATGCCACCAGATCCGCACAGACGCGCCCCAGGGGCATCCTCAATGTCCGAGAACGTGCTTCGGGCGAAATCCCCTGAATCCGTACCTCGATCGCACCGATACTCGACACATGGCTCTCACCACAGCCCAGCGCAGACGTCGCTACTCGCGCATCGCAGGACGCGTCGTTATCGCCACGCTCTCAGTCGGTCTGTTCGTGGCGATTGCCTCGGTCTTCGAGCCGCAGGACACGACAGCCACCCCCCAGCGAGCCAGCGCGAGGCCCGCGGCACCGACCGCTCTCGATGGTTCCTACATGGGCGAGTTGGTCGGTCGGGATCACTCTGTCATCATCCACGCCACGAGCGAGGGCCCGCGCTACACAGCGCTCGACGGGCTCGGCAATGTCATCGCCACGGGTCTGACCGCCGAGCAGGTGTACCGCTACCTCCCCGATGTCAACATCGAGACGCTCTCGGCCGACGACAACGGGCTGCTCGACTCGCCGATCATCCTCGACGATGCTCTCATGCTCGCGGATCACGACTGAACCACGGCGTCGGCCTCGAACTCCACAAGCCATTCCGGATCGATGAATCGGGATACCTGCATCAGCGTGTTCGCTGGGCGGATGTCTCCGAAGAACTCGCCATGCACGAGCGCCACTCGCTCCCAGTCGTCGATGCGGGTCACGAGGGTCCGCGTGCGGATCACATCCTCCAGACGCGCGCCGAGCTGCTCCAGCGCCTCGCGGATGATCTCCAGGCAACGGCGCGCCTGCGTCTCCGGATCGCCAACACCCACGTTCTGACCATCCGCCCCGATGGGCGCCGTGCCCGACACGCACACCATCGATCCGATCCGCACCGCGCGAGAGAACCCAACCCTCGGTTCGTACGGCGATCCTGTGGAGACACTCAGCCGAGTCGAGTCCATTCCGATCTCCTTTGTTTCTTTTAGAATACCACCATGCCGCCGCTCCTCGACGAGATCCCATCACACGTCGGCTCGATGCTGGTGTTCGGTGGCACCTTCGACCCGCCGCACACGGGACACGTCCAACTGCCCGAGGTTGTTCGACAGCGTCTCGGGCTCGATTGGGTTCTCTACATCCCTGCGGCATCACCACCGCTCAAGGACGGGCCAGTGGCATCGGAACACCAGCGCGTCGAGATGCTCAGGCTCGCCCTTGAAGACGCCACGCACGCGACGATCTCGAGCGCCGAGCTCGCTCGCGGAGGCATGTCCTACACCCACGACACGCTGCTCGCCCTCCACGAGCAGCACCCGGACATCGCGTTGCGCTTGCTGATCGGCGCGGACCAGGCGATCCAGTTTCACAAATGGCGCAACGCCAGAGAGATCATCGCACTCGCGGAGCCCGTGGTCATGCTCCGCGATGACATCGAGCACGCCACAACAATGGCCGATCAGATGCGTGATCACTGGTCCGACGACGAGCTGGATTCGTGGAGGCAGCGATTCATCCCGGTCACGTCCGTCGAGTGCTCCTCCACCGCGCTTCGCAGGGGATTATCGAATCCCGACGGGCACGCAAGCGACCTCGCCCGCTACCTGGGGAACAGCGTGCTGGGGTATATCCGAGCCAACTCGGTCTACGCCTGATCGCTCAAACACATCTAGAATGTCCAACGCCTGATGACAACCATGTCCGCACAATCCGTCTCCCTCATCAACCTCGGATGCCCGAAGAACACCGTCGACTCCGAGAAGATGCTGGGTCTGCTCGCTGAGGCGGGACTCACGATCGTGGCGGACGACGCCGACACGAGCCCCGACGCGATCATCGTGAACACCTGCGGCTTTCTGGAGGCATCCAAGCAGGAGTCCCTCGACGTCATCTCGGAGGCGCTCGAGCGAAAGAGCAGGGGCGAGATCCGGCGTGTCATCGTCGCAGGCTGCCTCGTCCAGCGACATCGGGCAAAGATCCTTGATTGGGCGCCGGGCATCGACGCCATGCTCGGTGTCTTCGATCGCGATCGTGTTCTCGACGCCGTCACCGGCACACGACCCGATCGTCCCGGCACAGACGATGGGGGGGAATCGGCTCCGTACTGGATCAACGCCAACGCTCTCACCGCGGCGCGCGAGCGTGGGCAGAACACCGTTGGGCTTACCGTTCAGGGCAGGGATGGCAAGGGCATCGGGTACTACGAGTCCGACAGCGCGCGTCTGCGCATCACACCACGCCACTACGCCTACCTGCGCATCTCCGAGGGCTGCAATCAGAACTGCGCGTTTTGCACTATTCCCTCCATCCGAGGCAAGATGCGATCCAAGCCAATCGAGAAGATTTTGGACGAGGCACGCGAGCTGCTGGACGACGGCGTCTTTGAATTGAATCTCATCGGCCAGGACACCACATCCTTCGGCGACGACATCGGTCAGGGGCTTGCCCAGGGTGACGGTCTCCCCAGGCTCCTTGGGGAACTCGACTCCCTCGTCGAGTCGCACAGCAAGGGCCAGGGATGGATCCGGCTCATGTACGCCTACCCCTCGACGTTCACGCAGGAGTGCATAGACGCCATCTCCAGCCTGGCGCACGTCGTCAAGTACATCGACATGCCGCTCCAGCACGCCTCGGATGCGATGCTCACGTCCATGCGACGCAACGTCACGAGCGCCCAGCAACGCGATGTCGTCGACCGTTTGCGACAGATCCCCGGCATGGCGCTCCGCACCACGCTCATCTCGGGATTCCCGGGTGAGACAGAAGACGATCACGCTCAACTCCTCGAGTTCATCGAGGACATCGGCTTCGACGCGTTGGGTGTGTTCGCCTACTCACACGAGGACGGCACTGTCGCCGGCACGATGGAGGGTGACCCGGCTCTCGCCGTGCCAGAGGAGACCAAGCAGCGACGACGCGACGAGATCATGTCGCTCCAGCAGCGGATCGCCTTCGAGCAGGGCGAGTTCCTCGCCGAGCAGTTCGATCCCAATGATCCCGACAACTCGGGCCTCCAATTCGACATCCTCATCGACGAGGGCTCGGTTGCCCCCGAGGATCTCGACGGGCAATCGGCTGACGCTGCGGAGCTCAAGACCGCCTCGGGTCGCGCCTACTTCCAGGCTCCGCTCGTCGATAGCGTCACGTACGTGCAGTCCCAGACACGTCTTGCCCCTGGCGAGCTGGTCCGTTGCACCATCGTTGATTCAGATGGCTACGACCTCGTCGCTAGGCCGTGTGAGGAACTGACGAAGAGCACGTCACTGCCGATTCTTTAGTTATTTCGCGAGTACCTGCGAATCATCGCATCGCTCGGCCAGAAGTCGTACCCGCCGAGTTGCCTGTGCACGTAATCCGCCGCGCGGACCAGCAGCATCCCCGAGTGGAACCGCACGGACGCGCCCGTGCCGCCGTTGACATCCCACTGGTCCGGCTCGATGGCGTTGACGATGATGTCCATCAGCCGCTCAGCCATCTCATCCTGCGTGAGCTTGTCCGTCTCTTCTTTGTCGAAAGTGGTCTGAGCACCGCCACCCCCACCGCCCTGCTGGATCGAGCCTAAGTCGAGATCCGGCACCTCGCGGAAGGACGGCACCACAAACAGCAGGTCACGCACGTCGTACATCCGCAGCGTCGCGAAACGATTGAGCTGCTCCTTTGTGCCGATCTGGATCGTCCCCTCGCCGCTGACTTGCCACGTGTGCTGCACGAACTCGTCGTCGAGCGTGCCGAGCACACCATCGAGCAACGCCAGCGCCGTGCCGTTGCGGATGCGCACACCGACCGATCTGTCGGGGTCGAGACCATCGACGAAGCGGTCGTTGGCCCACATCGCCTCGATCGTGACGCCCGTGTACTCCTCCACGAACGTGATCACATCCTCGAGCCGATTCCCATCGATCTCGACTGTCACTTGCTTGTGCATCCTGGCCAGGGCAATGCTCCGCGGGTCGGACTGCCGGGGTGTCGCCCCGACAGCCACCGGCAACACCAGCAGCATCATGGCAAGTGCTACAAAGAAACTCCCAATCCTGCCAGCGGGACCACTCTCATAAGCGCGTCGCATGGTGGGCTCCTTTGCCGGTCATAGGCGACCATCGCGGGCATCAACCGCCCGACGAGGTATTCGCTCACCGCCCTGATCCGGTTCGCCTGAAGACCGAATCGAGCGTCTCCGCCACCACGAGCAGTCCCATCGCCGAGTGCTCCAGCGTCATCCGCTGGTCCCACAGCGCGCTCCGCACACCCCATCGGGCGGCTTCGGGATCCACGTACATGTGCCCCTCGCTCTCGCCGGCGCAGAGCTGCTGCAGGAATCGCATAGACCGCATCAGACTCGTCAGCTCGCCCGTGAGCTCCTCCTCGCTCGTCAGACGTCTGTCACCGAGCATCGTCGCGAGCATCGCCATCGGGCGCACGAGCTGCGCGGTCGGGAGTGGGTTGCTCGACGACGTGAACACGATCCCACCCGCGAGATCCCTGTCGGGGACGGGCAGCAGCACCTCCTCGAGCTGGTGACGCCACACGAGCTCGCGCATCGCACGCAGCGCGACCGCCGATTCGTTCTCGCCGTTCTCCGGTGCCAGCACCATCGTCGTCCATCCCAGCCACGGCATGGCGCTCGTTAGCTCCGTCGGTCCGAGGTCACGGAGCAGGCGCTCCATCGCGCTCTCGCCCACTGGCGTTTCGGCCAGCGCCAGGCACATCATCGCCCGCTCGCCCACTCGCACGTCGCCATCGAAGCCGCGGCGTTTGTGATATTTCGTCTGGAGGAATGCCAGGCACTCCGCACGCAGCGCCATCACGCCCGGGGGCAGGTTCACGCCGTCCACACTCAGCTCGCGCGTGGCAATCACGTACATCGACGACGCCGACGCGCTGCTCGTCACCTCCTGACGTCGAGCCGCCAGCTGCTCCATCACGAGCACCGCGACGCGCATGAGTCCCGCGCTGTCCAGCCCCTGCGTCCTGCGCACGTGTGACCATCGCGCCAGCGCGAGCGCCGACAGTGCCTGGGCATAGAGATCGTCAGCCTCCACGTTCTGATACCTGTGCGTCCAGGGCTCGTACGTCCCCCGAAGCGCGCCTCCGCCCGAGGGATCGCGTCGCATCAGCAGGTGCGCCGCCAGGCCGTCGCCCATCTCACGCAGGCCACGTGTGTTCACATCCCGCATCGTCCGATGGCGCCCACCTCGTCGGAGGAACTGCGCCGGCTCGCTAGCCTCGCTCTGGGCCAGGTGCAACGCGTCGAATCGGTACACGATCACGCCGTGAGACTCCCTGAGTTCCGCGAGGGGGAGTAGCGGCAGATCCAGCTCAGACATCGCCGATCGAAGCGACTCGCTGGGGAGCCGGTTCGTCGAGAGCATCGTCCCGCCGAACACGCCCGCGATGTCCTGACCGACCCGCGCCGCCACGCCGTGACGCCCGGGCGAGAACTCACGTGTCGCCTCCTCAACGGTGCCACCGAGCACGGGGGTCATCTCGGTGGCGATCTGTATGTCCAGTGTCACCAGCGGCGCGATCTCCATGAGTTGCTCACGCTGCGTCGCGTCACGCCACACCGGAAGCGCGTACTCCGACTCGAGCATCGCCTCGCGGATCGCTTCCACCAACGCCTCGTCGTCGGCGCGCATCCGCACGCTTCGTCCGACCACAACGCCCTCATACCGCAGCGTCACGCACACGCCCGCGGCGTCTTCGCCAATCCACACGCGTGCATCATCTGGTATCTGCCAGCCGTCGATCCATGTGCGCACGCTCTCGTACGCCGTCAGCGCGTCCTGCGCGTCGACCGCATGAGTCGGCATCGCCAGCGCAATACCCACGACCAGCACCAGGGCCCTCAACACTCTCATTAGATACACGCCAGACACCTCCTGATCACGCCGTCCGAGAACCAAGAATACCCATTCCGCGATCTTTCCGGGCTTTTGGCTTGCACGCACCCGATCAACGGGGCATTCTAGAGAAACAATAGAAGATTCGACCATGCAAGCTGTCATTGCGGACATCTCGACGGCTGTCATCACCATGACGCCCTTCAGGAAGCGGCTCCTGCTCCTGACACTCTTCTCCTTCGCGGTCCTCTGCTGAGGCGTTCCCGCACATGCTGCCTTTCCAGTAAAAAACCCAGCCCGAAGGCTGGGTCGTGTTGTTTCTAGAATGAGCGGCTCGCTCAGAGTTCGATCTTGTCCGTGCCCATCGAGCCGTGGTCGTCCATGCCACCGCGAGCGGGTGCGGGCATGTCCGGTGCGCCTCCACCCGATTCGCCACGCTCGATCTCGTCATCGCCCGAGCCCCACTGGGCACGCTTGAGCGACAGCCCGATCTTGCGATCGACGGTGTCCACACGAAGGATCTTGACGTCCAGCTCTTCGCCGGCCTTGACCACGTCCTGTGGGTTGTCCACCTTGTGGTCGGCGAGCTCGGAGACGTGCAGCAGGCCCTCGAGGTCTTCCTCGAGCTCCACGAACACGCCGAAGTTCGTGATCTTCGTCACCTTGCCACGCACGACCATGCCGGGCTGGTACGCGCCGGGGATCGCGTTCGCCCACGGATCCTCTGTCAGCTGCTTGTGGCCGAGACTGATGCGCTGCTTGTCGGTATCGACCTCGAGCACCACGCACTTGATCTCCTGGTCCTTCTCCAGCATCTCGTTCGGGTGGGCCAGCTTCTTGGTCCACGAGAGATCCGAGACGTGCAACAGGCCGTCGATGCCCGGCTCGATCTCGATGAACGCGCCGTAGTTCGTCAGGTTGCGTACCGTGCCGTCCACGATCGTGCCCGGCGGGTACTTCTCCGACATGACCTCCCACGGGTTCATCTCGATCTGCTTCATGCCCAGCGAGATCTCCTGCTTGTCCTTGTCGATCTCGAGGACTACCACGTCGACCTCCTGGCCCGCCTCGACCATCTCCGACGGGTGGTTGATTCGACGGGTCCACGACATCTCGGAGATATGCACCAGCCCCTCGACGCCGTCCTCGAGACGCACGAACGCGCCGTAGGACATGATGCTCACGACCGTGCCCTTGACCTTCGAGCCCTGCGGGTAGCGTTGCTCGATCTCCTCCCACGGGCTCGCCTCCTTCTGCTTGAGCCCCAGGGCGATCTTCTCCTTCTCGTAGTCGATGTTCAGCACGCGGACCTCGATCTCCTGGTCCAGCTTCACGATGTCCGACGGGTGGTTCACCCTGCCCCACGACATGTCCGTGATGTGCAGCAGTCCGTCGATGCCTCCCAGATCGATAAACGCGCCGAAGTCGGCGATGTTCTTGACGCGTCCCTTGACGGTGTCGCCCTCCTTGACGCTCTCCAGCAGGCGGCTCTTGGCCGTCTCACGCTCGTGCTCGATGAGCTTGCGCCGCGACACGACGATATTCCGACGCTGTTGATCGATCTTCAGGATCTCCGCGCGGATCTCGCGACCGACGAACTCTCCAAGATCGTGCGGTCTGCGGATATCGACCTGCGACGCGGGAAGGAACGAGTGCACGCCGATGTCGACGAGCAGCCCGCCCTTGATCTTGCGGATGACCTTGCCCTTGACCTCGTCGCCCTCCTTGGTCGTCTCGAGCAGACGCTGCCAGTTGATGATCCGATCGGCCTTGCGCTTCGAGAGCGACACGATGCCCTGGTTGCCCTCGAGCGACTCGAGGAGCACCTTCACGGTGTCTCCCATCGAGATCGGCTCGCCATCGAACTCGCCCTTGTCGATCAGCCCCTCGGACTTGAGCCCGACATCGACGACGACGTTGTCACCCGCGAACCCGACGACCTTGCCGTCGAGAATCGAGCCCGCCTGGAAGTCCTCCAGGCGCCCCTCCAGGAGCGAGGACATGTCGCCCTGTGCCACCTCTGTTCCGTACGCGTCCTGCAGGAGCGCACTGGCGTCGTCGTCGCTCACACCGAGCGATGCAATAAGGTTGTAATCCACCATGTTCGATTGTGTCCTTTTTCGCCTGCCCGCCTGAGGCGAGTCGAGCGTCCCTGTTCGTGCCAGCCGGGAGTGCCGGGCCCCTCTGGGGCGGTTCACGTCTCCCCGTTGCCTCGGCACACGCCGCGGATCCTCAGCGGGGGGAACAAGTGTAGCAATTCTCGACCGTCAATCAAACACACCGGCGTCCCGCAGGACCCTCAACTGGGGTGAGCCGAGCCCGAGATCCGCGATCTGATCAACCTCGAACCACCCTCGCCCGTCGCGCGCCCTCACCCGCCTGGCATCGACGCCCTCCAGTGCCCAGCTCACGAATCGCACATCCCGGCTGGATGTGCCATGCACGAATCCGCTGCATCGACGGGCTCCCTCGCTCTCGGCAGCGAGCTTGAGCTCTCTCAATACCGTCACGACACCGCGAGGCCGACTCGCCCGCTCCACCGTCGGCGCCTGCCACATCCCACCCCACAGTCCGCTCGCGTCGCGACGCTCGAGCAGCACCCTGCCGCGCGTATCGCGCATCACGACACTCGCGTGCACAACCTCTTCTCCCCGAGTCTTGCGCAGCACGACCGGTATCAGCCCGACGATGCCTCTCTTGACTGATTCGCACTCGGCGCGAAGGGGACACTCGTTGCAGCGCGCCGATTTGTTTGTGCACACGAGCGCACCGAGCTCCATCATCCCCTCGTTGAACACACCCGGGCGATCGGCGGACTCTACCAACTCGCGAGCCCGTCTCCAGACAAGCTCGCGTCCCTCACGCGAACTTGGTGCCAACTCGCGTCCCTCAAGACGGAGCACGACGCGTGCAACATTAGCATCGACGATCGGCTCGCGTGCGCCGAACACCACACTCGCGATCGCGCCCGCGGTGTAGTCGCCAATCCCCGGCAGACTTCGAAGCTCGGCGACATCCGAGGGCACCCGACCACCGAACCGCTCAGTGATCTCAACGGCGGCGCGATGCAGATTCCGTGCGCGTCGGTAGTATCCCATACCCGACCACATCGCCACGACTGCGTCCTCATCCGCGCACGCCATCGCCCCGGGTGTGGGAAACCGCTCCATGAACACGCCGAATCGCTCTTCCACGCGTGCCACCTGCGTCTGCTGGAGCATCACTTCGCTCACGAATGACGCCCACGCATTGCGTCTGCTGGTGCGAGCATCGACCTGTCGCCACGCCAGCTCACGCTTGTTCGAATCGAACCAGCGCTCGAGCGAGCTCGTGATGCGTCTGTCCCGCTGATTCACCCAAGCACCCTCGGCACCAGCCACAACGACGCCATCACAACCAGTATCCCGCCAACAATATTGAACACGATTCCCGCGCGCATCATCCTGCGGATGGGTATCAGTCCCGATGAGAACACGATCGCATTCGGTGGTGTCGCCACGGGCATCATGTACCCCACACTCGCGGCGAGGGCCGTCATGGTCACCATCACCACGGGCTCGATCCCAAAACTGGTTGCCATCGCGCCCATCACTGGCACGAGAGTGATCGCCGCCGCCGTGTTGCTCGCCACCTCCGAGAGGAGGATCACGATGGCGACAGCAACCGCCATGACGACCCACACAGGCACACCACCCATGCCCTCGACAACACTCCCCAGCCACAGGTCGAGCCCGCTGGCTTGTATCCCCGCACCCAGGCTCATGCCGCCGCCGAACAGGATCAGCACGCCCCACGGCAGGCGCTCGGCGGTCTCCCAGTCCATCACGCGGCGCCCGTCTCCGGAGGGAAGCGCAAACAGCGCGAGCGCCGCGATCATCACGATCCCCGCGTCGCTCAGGAACCCAGTTGAGGCCTCGCCCCAGAGAAGCCGCTCGATCACACCCCGAAACAGCCAGCCGAGCACCGTGCAGGCGAAAACGACCATCACCATCCACTCGGGACGCGTCGTGGGTCCGAGAGATCGCAGACGCTCGCGCAACATCTGTCGCCCCAAGCCGCTTCGCTCACTTCCCACCGGCTCGATCCATCGCGTCAGCACGAACCAGCCGATCGCAAGATACAGCGCGACGATCGGCACGCCGACGATCATCCAGCGTGCGAAGCTCACGTCTATGTCCATCGATTCCTTCAGGTAGCTCACGAGAAACGCGTTCGGTGGTGTGCCGATGATCGTCCCCAGCCCGCCGATGCTCGCGGCGTACCCGATCCCGATCAGCAGGCAGATCGCAAACCGATCGGAGGCCTCTCCCTCGCTCTGACGCAGCGCGATCAGGCTCGTCGCGATCGGCAGCATCATGACAGCCGTCGCCGTGTTGCTGACCCACATGCTCATGATCCCGGTCGCCACCATGCACCCGCCGACCATCGCCCGTGGCGATGTGCCAACAACCATCACCGTGCGCAGCGCGATCCGTCGGTGCAGTCCCCAACGCTCCATCGCCAGAGCCAGCAGAAACCCGCCGCCGAACAGAAAGAGCAACGGGTTGGCGTATGGCGCGGTTGTCTCCTTCAGCGTCATCACGCCGAGCAGCGGAAACAGAATCACTGGCAGGAGGCTCGTCGCAGCCAGAGGGATCGCCTCGGTCATCCACCACAGCGCCATGACCACGCCGACGCTCGCCACGACGCGTGCGCTGGGTGTCATCAATTCCGACTCGACAAGCCCGGTCGCCCAGTACGCGGCGAATGACGCGATCACGCCACCCGCAAGACCTATCCACTGGATCAACTCGGTTGAGGAACTCCGTGCCGGCGCGTCCATGCCCTCACACTAGCACAAGGCTCACACGGCTCGCGCGCGTCCACGCGACTGGCCGCGATGCTCGCCCGGGCGGGTGGTCACGACTCGAACCGCCACCGTGGGCTCCTCGTCGAGTGCCGTCGTCAGGGACAGGTGCGAGCGATGGACCCTCGGATGCATCCCGCACAGGATCTCGTGGATCAGCCGCTTCGAGAGGGGGGCCAGGCGTCCGAGCGAGTTCGGCGCGTCTCTGTCGCCCGAGAAGACCTCGACCGGGCTGCCGACCGCGACGATCTCCTCTGGGATGTCCGTCACGTCGACGGTGATCTGGTCCATGCTCACGCGCCCGATCACCGGCGCGCTGACAAAACCGCCGTCACCGGTCTCGAATCGCACGACGCCCTTGTTCGTCAATCCCATCGGGTAACCGTCCGCGTACCCGACTGGCAGCAGCGCGATACGCGTCTTCTTCTTGGCGCGCCACAGCGCGCCGTACCCGACCGTCTGCCCACGCTTGATCGTGCACACGTGCACCACGCTGGTCACCCAGCGCACGCACGGCTTCAGAAGCTCCTCACGCTCGACAAGCTCGCACTTGTTCGTGTCCGAAAGCTCCTCGCCGCAGTACCCGAGCAGCCCGACACCGATCCGCAGCATCGATCCGTGCAGCGAGCCGCTCCTGAAGTACGCGAACGTGTTCGATTCGTGGACCAGGCACTCACTCGGGATCAGCGCGCGATTCGACTCCATCCACTCGTGCAGCCTGTCGTGCTGCTTCATCGTGAAGGCGTGATCACCTCGCGAGCACGCGAAGTGTGTGTACACCCCATCGAGCATCAGACGAGGATGCGCCGCGATCAGCTGCAGCGCGCTGCTCGCTTCTTCGGCACTCATGCCGCCACGCGCGATCCCGGTGTCGAGCTCCAGATGGAGTCGCACGCGTATGCCCAGGCTCTCCGTCGTCTCGGTCAGCGTCTTGATCTGGTCGATGTCGTGCACCGTCAGGTGCAGGCGCTCGTTCACGGCGGACCAGTACAGCGGATCCGCCCGGCTGATCGATCGCACCGGCATCAGGATCAGGATGGTCGTCGTGATGCCGCTCTCGATCAGCTCTCGCGCCTCGTCGGGCGAGTAGACGGCGATCATCTCCACTCCGGCCCGCTGCAGCCGATGCGCTATCGCCACAGCACCTAACCCGTAGGCGTCCTTCTTCAGAACGGCGCACACCCGTAGCGGGTCGCCTCCATCAAGGGGGGACCTGAACACCTCGAGATTGTGCTCGATCGCGGATAAATCAACATCAAGTCGGCTGTGGTGCTTCACGTCCTGCTCCGCACATACGTGGACCCCTCCTGGGTCCGGACACACGAGCATACCACACTTCCACCCCGGAAATGTGCCTCCTTCTTGTATCGGGTACCCGGGGCGCGTACGATAAGCCGACTCCAGGTCGCATCGTGGACTCACACGCTCGGGCACGCGACCACCCGGCAGCCACCCGCCTCACCGCTCGGGGCACGCCCAGGATGATGCGCTCCGCCTGTCCCGCTAGGACACGTCGAGCATGCCATCCAATACGGCGAGCGCCTCGGGCCACGGGCTCTATCCACCCTCATCCATCCAATGACACACGAGCACGACCCCGACGCCCACGGTCCATCCCACGACCCGGAGGATCTCTTCGACTCCGCTCCGGAGGCACCGCCGTCCCATGGCGAGCGCGTCACCGAGCCCTCCTCCAACGACGATTCGTCCCCCAGCGAGCCCAAGCCAGCCAAGAAGCGGCGACGGCGCCGCTCACGCTCGAAGTCCTCTTCGAGCGAGAGCAGCCAAGCATCGTCCAACGCTGAGCGTTCCTGCTCGCAGAGGAAGAACGAGAACGAAGACGACTCACGTCCCCCGAAGAACCGCCGGAGACGTCGCTCACGCTCCAAGTCCGGGGGAGACCGAGGAGGCAAGCCGGGTAAGCCCGAGTACTACGAGTCCGCGCGCGAACGCACCTCCCGCCCAGAGACCGACGACGACTCACCTCTCCCTGATGACGCGTTCCCAAGCACCCCGCTGAACAAGGAGGAGGCCGACATCTTCGACCAGGCCGGCTTCCCCGAGCTCGGGCTACGCAACTCCGTGCTGCGGGGCATCCACAAGTGCGGTTTCCAGCACCCCACGCAGATCCAGGCCCAGCTCATCCCCCTCGTTCTCACGGGCAAGGACATTCTGGGCCAGGCGCGCACGGGCTCGGGCAAGACCGCCGCCTTCGGGCTCCCCGCGCTCCACATGATCGAGCGCGACACGCCCTTCCAGACGCTCATCCTCTGCCCAACACGCGAGCTTGCCATCCAGATCGATCGCGAGCTCGACGAACTGGCCGCCTTCACGACGGTCAACTCCGTGGCGGTCTTCGGCGGACAGCCAATCCCCAAGCAGCTCAAGCGCATCGAGACCAATCCCGAGATCCTTGTCGCGACGCCCGGTCGCCTGATGGATCTCTACGAGCACAGGCACATCCACTTCAAGAACATCAAGCAGATCATTCTGGACGAAGTGGACCGGATGCTCGACATCGGCTTCCGCGACGACATCCGTGCCATCCTCAAGAACATCAAGCAGAAGCACCAGACCGTCTTCGTCTCGGCGACGATCTCACCCGAGATCGAGACGCTCGCTCGCCAGTTCATGCACGAGCCCGAGAAGATCGTCACCACCGCCGGCTCGCTCACCGTCAACACCGTCACCCAGCACTACTGCCCGATCAACCGCTGGGACAAGAAGCGTCTCCTCGTCCACCTGCTCACCCACGAGGAGCCCGCGCTCACCGTCGTCTTCTGCAAGACCAAGCGCATGGTCGACGCCCTGGCCAAGCACTTGCGCGACAACGACATCGAGGCCCAGGCCATCCACGGTGATCTCCCGCAGGGCAAGCGCAACCGCGTCATGGAGAAGCTCCGCGGCGGCAAGCTCTCCGTCCTTGTCGCATCCGACCTTGCCGCTCGCGGGCTCGACGTCGACGGCATCACCCACGTCGTCAACTACGACATCCCCGAGGACCCCGAGGTCTACGTCCACCGCATCGGGCGCACGGCGCGCGCTGGCAAGGAGGGCGAGGCCTGGACGTTCGTCACACCCGACGAGGGCGATCTGCTCACGCAGGTCGAGGTGCTCGCCAACATCCACATCCCGGAGCTCGAGTACCCCGACTTCACGCCCGCCGAGCCACCCCGCAAGATCCGCGAGGAGCAGCAGGCAAAGCGGCGAGAGCGCGAGCTGGCGCAGTCGCTCAATCGCTACGAGACCGCCATCCCTGCGGCGAAAGAAGGCAAGGTCGACGAGACGAAGTTTCCAGGCGGCGTCGTTCCAACGAAGATGCCTCCCAAGCGCATGGGTGGCAAGGTCAATACAGCCCGCTCACAGAAGGCGATCCTCGCCGAGAAAAAAGCGAAGGATGATGGGTAAACAAGCGCATGGATGAGATCCTGTTGTAGATTTCTTCCATGCCCCTCTCAATCGCATACCTGAGATCTGACGCCGCCCTCACGTGGCGACGCGTTTCTAGGACGTGGGCCAATCGTGCCACGCCCTGCTCGACCTGCGGCTACGAGCTCTCGGGCACGCCCGATGCCTCGATCTGCACAGAGTGCGGCAGGTCCATCAACTGGAAGCCCTCGCTCCTCACCGACGGCAGATACAACCTGCTGATCCCGGTCCTTCTTGCGCTGGCGCCGATAACCATCCGCGCGCTCTCACTCAAGGCAGAGCTCCTCTGGCGCTCCAGCGCTCTCGAGCTGGCCCAGATGAATCTGCCGCCTGACTTCAACGCGCTCTTTCTGATCGATCTCGTCGCGTTCCCGTTGCAGTTCCTGCTCACCGCGCTCGCGCTGATCACGTCCATCACCTGGACGCGCACACTGCCGCACGCCATCGCACGATTCGTGATCGTCAGCTCGATCCTGCTTGTGTTCTGGGTCATCGCGCCCGGCGCATACAACTGGGTCTGAGCTAATCGATCTCTTCCAGCTTCAGGCCGGCGTTTGAGGGTAGCTCGAGCATGCGGTCCAGCGCCAGCAATGCGTCCGCTCGCGCATCCTCGTGCACACGCACCTGGTTGAGCACCTTGCCCTCGCTCAGGCCATCGAGCACCCACAGCAGGTGCGCCTGGTCGATGCGATACATCGTCGTGCACAGGCACTGGCAATCGCTGAGCATGCGGACCCGCACGCCGCGCTCACGCGCCGCTCTCGCGATGCGATTCACCAGATGGATCTCGGTGCCGATGACCCAGCTCGATCCTGATGGCGCGTTCTCGATCGTCATGATGATGAACTCCGTCGAGCCGCTGAGATCCGCCTTGTCGACGACCTCCTTGCAGCACTCCGGATGCACCAGCACCCTGACGCTCGGATCCGCCTGGCGCGCCTGATCGCAGTGCTCGGGCCGGAAGAGCTTATGCACAGAGCAGTGCCCCGCCCACAGGATCACGCTCGACGCCAGCAGCTCCTCATCCGTCGCGCCACCTAGCGTCTCGCCGCCGTGCGTCCTCTTCGGGTCGTACACGCACGTCTGAGTCGACACATCAAGACCGAAGCTCGCGCCCGTGTTCCTGCCCAGGTGCTGGTCAGGCAGGAAGAGCACCTTCACGTCCTCCTCGGCTCTGCGAGGCTCCGTGCCTCCCGCCATCGCCCACTCGAACACGCTCCGCGCGTTGCTCGACGTGCAGCACGCGCCGCCGTTGCGCCCGACGAACGCCTTGATCGCCGCGGTCGAGTTCACGTATGTCACCGGCACGATCCGTCCGTTCCACCCCTGCGCACGCAGCGACTCGTGGATCAGCTCCCATGCCTCGATCGCGTCGTCGTAGTCCGCCATGTCCGCCATCGAGCACCCGGCCGACAGATCCGGCAGGATCACGCTGACATCACTCGGCGTCAGCAGGTCCGCGCTCTCGGCCATGAAGTGCACACCACAGAACACGACGTGCTTTGAGCCTCGCGCCGTCACCTGCTCCGCGGCCAGCTGGCTCAGCTTCAGCGAGTCGCCCGTGAAGTCCGCGTGGGCGATCACCTCGTCCGTCTGGTAGTGGTGTCCCAGGATGACCAGGTCGTCGCCCAGCTCACGACGACGCGCCTCGATATCGCGCGACAACGACTCGGGCGACGACGTCGTGTATCGCTCATCGATGCTCGGTTGCCAGTAGTGGAGCTGCACGTGGTTCCTCCGCTGTGGAGCCATTCTAGGCATCGCAGAGCCACTTTTTCCTTTGAGAGGATGCACAGGCGCGGTACGCTGCATACCTCACGAAAGGGGGCTCCCATGCCACGCCAGATGCCCACCCGATCGTTCCACGCCATCCTGACGATCTGCGTCGTCGTGCTCGCCACGGTGGCCATCGCACGCGTCAACGCGGGCAGCCTCACGCCACCCTCCTCACCATCGTCGACGATGGTCACGCTCGACGATCTCAACAACTCGCTTCAGGGCGACTCGCCGCACAACCCGACTGGCTACCACGGTCAGATCGCCATCACCGAACTTGAGGCCAGTTCGCAGGGCTCGATCGAGGGCGAGGACACGGTGCAGGGTTTCCAGAACGCCATCGAGATCTTCAGCTTCTCACACGAGGTGCTCAAGCCATACGATCAGCAGACCGGCCAGCAGACAGGCACCCGACAGCACCGTCCCGTCACCATCATGAAACGCATCGACAAGAGCTCGCCGTTGCTCATGAACGTGCTGGTCAACAACGAGACCGTCAACATTCTCAGGTTGCGCCTGTGGCGCGACGACCCTGGTAATCCACCCGAGGAGTACTATCGGATCACGTTGCAGAACGCGAGCGTGATCTCGATCAGGCACGAAACTGTCTCTACACCAGGCACGTCGCTCCCGACCGTTATCGAGTTCGTCGATATCGCCTACCCAATCATCGATTGGGAGTACGTCCCGACGGGCGCCTCCGCCACCGACAACTGGCAGACGCAGCCGTAATCACGCCGCCTTCGTCAGTCCCTCGAGCCCGGCGTTCGTGTGGGGCACGCCGTAGGCCACAGCGATAGCCTGCGTGTGGAAGTCGATCGGCACCACCCGCACCACGCGCGCGCGGCGCATGCCCGTTCGCGAGACCACCTGCGACTTGGGCGTCTCCGCCACCGCCACGTCGATCTCCTCGCCGATGTCGATCGTCCGCGAGCGGTCAACCCATAGCAGCAACCCGCCGTCGCTCACGTTGCTCGTTTGCGCGGGCAGGAACCGTCCCTGCAACGGGCAGAACACCTTCGCGTCCAGGATCTTGGGCACGCGAGGGGCCCGTCGACGCTCGATACGCAACTCGGACTCTTGCACGGGTGAGGTGTTCATGGCGATTCTCCGCATCCTCAATCGGTGATCGAAGCACAATCGCTCCGACACCCTCCGGATCGTCTCCCGCAAGGTCCGAATTTCGTGTTCTCTTACAAACAGCCCCTGAAATCCCCCTCGGAGCCACTGAAAGCGGGGGTGCCCCTCGTCAATCCGTGCCATCTGCAACGACGCGCACGCAAGATTCACACCTGCTTGGCACTCCCGCCCCAACCCGGGTCATGCCTATGCCGATTCTGAGGGAGTAACCGGAGGTCCGACCGATGCTCAAGCTCGCCGCTGTCTCTGCGATTGCCGCCGCCGCTCTCGGCGTGACGGGATACATGCAGCATCAGGAACTGAGCATCTTCAGCGATCACCCCCAGCAGATCTCCTGCGAGCAGCTGGCGACCAACGGCCCGGGTGACAATCACCACATCATCCTCACCGACTTCGCCATCCCAGAGAACCACGTCGTCGAGCTCAACAAGTGGGGCACGCCCAGGCGAGCGTGGATCATGGCGGTCCCCTTCGGCGGGGAGGCCCACCAGACCATCCAGGAGGCCGAGCACCACGACGAGACGCCCCAGGGCATCACCTCGAACGTTGTCATCGAGATCAACAACGTGTGGACGCACGACCAGTTCGATCTGATCATCGAGCGGGACACGCTCCCTGGATTCATCGTCAACGAGTACCGTCCGATCGATCCCGAGACTCGCCAGCTCCTAGAGACCGGCTACGCGGGCTACGACATCGACAGCATCTGGGTCATGTCCTTCGGCGAGAAACCTCCGAGCGCCACCGTCGCTCGCGCCAAGCTCGGCGCTGGCGGGCTGTTCGCCCTGCTCACGGTCGTGCTCGGACTTCTCGGCATCGTTCGACGGTTCAACTCCGAGCCGGCACCCGAGTACGCCGGCGTTGAGGGATCGCCCATCATCACACCACGCTCTGCGCCGATCGATCACATCCCCGCGATGACGCGAGAGCCCGACGCGCCCCTCGTTCCGCAGAAAGCCGATGAGGAATCCGAGCAGGACGAGCAGCGTATCTCTGCCTGATCTTGTTGGGCGCAGACTCCAATTCGTCGTGAAAATGGTGTTATTTCTACGATAGCACTCGTATCGTGCGGCTGTCTATCATCATCCCGACCTGCGGACGCCCGGACAAGATCTCACAATGTCTGCGTGCGCTGGGCGACCAATCGCTCCCGTTCCAGGACTACGAGGTGCTCGTCGGAGTCGACGAGGACAATCCCGAGCTGGTCACCCACATCGAGCGACTCTGGGTCAGCCTCGCCCCGAGGGGCAACCTGTACGTGGACTGCGCCACGAACGTTGGTAGGGCGGGCGTGCACAAGCGTCTGCTGCCGCGTGCCAGGGCGGACACGCTGCTGATCCTGAACGACGACGTGATCCCCGATCACACCATGCTCGAGGCGCACCTCAGGGCACAGGATCGGTTCACGACACTCTCCTCACCCGTGCTGGTCATAGGTGACTCGCCGTTCGTCGTGCACGAGCCCGACACGCTCTTCGCACAGCTGCTGCGAGAGACCTCGATGATCTTCTTCTACAACAGGATGCAGGGATTCCCACCCGATCACGATTTCGGGTTCCGACACGCCTGGACGATGAACCTCTCTGTTTCCACGCAGCTTGTCCGCGACGCCGGCGGCCTCTCAGAGTTCCCCTCGGCCTTTCTCGAGGACGACGAGCTCGCCTACAGGCTCTGCACGCATCACAACGCGCGCGTCATCTACGCCAAGGACGCGCGAGCGCCGCACGACCACCCCATGGACCCCGATGGCTACCTCGTCCGCGAGCTGCGTCACGGATACAGCGCGTACTGGCTCGCACAGAAACGACCCGAGTGCGCACAAGCGATGTATTCGCGCGACATGCGAACCGACGGGACACTGGATGAGTTCCGCTCGCTCGTGCGTGAGTTCGAGTCCGAGCTCGACCCGGCGCTGGAGTGGTTCCGCTCGCTGGACGACTCCCAGCCGATCGACCCCGCGAGTGAGAATGTCTCCGAGCTGCTCGACGAGCACTATCGCAGGCATCTGCCCCTCAAACGCCACTGCTGGCGACTGGGCTTCATCGGAGCGTCGGAGGATCAGGCGATGCCGACGGGTCTTCAGCGGTCGCTTTGCCGTCTGTAATACTCTCCATAAGGACCGCTATAATTATTTAGGGTTGTTGAATCTGGGTTTGTTCGCCAGTATCCATCAACTCTTGTTCCGTCACTTCTGGTATATGGAGAGACATAATGCTCTCCACTCCAAGCAGGCAAGCTGTCGTAAGTGTAACTAGAACTTGAACTGGACTCCCCGCCACCTAATGATCGCATAACGATCCAAGCGATTGCAATTACAAACAGCCAAACACCTAGTGAATTCCCTTCATCAGATTTTTTATTGTTTGAATTTGACATGCGATATTCGAGATAGCAGATATCGACCATTCTGTCAAGCTATCTGACGAGATACAGCCAGGTCTGTCTGTGTTCAGGCGATGCCGACGGGTCTCTGCTTCAGCGCGGCACCGTCGACACTCGGGTAGATCCGGTGCACCCTCACACCAACTGATTCGATCTGCTCGCGTCGGTCCCACATCGTCTGCTGGTGCATCCAGCTCGAGATGACACAATCGGTGATACCGCACGATCGGAGGCTTTCTGCGCCGAGAATCGGCAGGCCCCAGAGAGTCTCGCCGTGGCGGCTCTCGTCGTCATCGACGATCGCCACCACGGGCACCGGCGGCATGGCGAACTCGGTGGCCAGCGAGATCGTGTGACGCCCGCCACCCCAGAGGGCGACGCGGGCGTGTGGCGAGTTCTGTGCGATCCTGCGAAGAGTGTCTCGCATCCGTCGTGGCGCATCGGACGGAACGGTCGCGTCGCCCAGTATGGAAGCGTCGGACGTGAACGCGCAGGGACGATCGGTGGGCCAGACACGCGTCGGCTCATGGGCCACCTCGTGCAGCACCTCGCGTACCGATCGGACGTGACGCGAGATGGTGTAGTGCTCGCGTGCGTGGGTCCAGGCGGTCTCTTGCATGTCGCGCAGGCGCCTCGGGTTCTGCGCCAGCTGTGCGATGTGCTCTGCGAAGAGACCCGCGATGGCAGCGGGGTCGTCCTCGCCAGTGTCGATCAGCATGCCGTTGCTGTTGTGGGCGATGGCTTCCGAGGCTCCGGACTCAACGTTCGCCACGATCGGGGCGCACCCATGGGCGAGCGCCTCGAGCATGGAGATGCTCAGCCCCTCGAACCGGGACGCGAGCACCAGGCAATCGTGAGATGCGAGCAGCGCTCGCACCGCGTCGGGTGACGTGGCGTCGAGACGAAAGCAATGGGGGAGCTCCTCGCATCGAGCATCGATCTCGCCGCTCGCGGGCCCGTCGCCGAGCATGGTGAGCGTGTGCGCCACGCCCATCGAATCAAGAGCGTGAGAGATCTCGGGGATGATTGAGATCCGCTTCTGATAGTGATCGATACGCCCGGTGTAGAGGATGCGGATCGAGCGCCCTTCGAGAGGCTCACGCTCGGGGAGCGAGCTAGGAATCTCAACGGCGTAGGGGATACGCACGATATCCTCGGCGCGCGTCGGGATGCGATCGCGCAGGGCCCGCTCGATGTGGCACGAGACGGGCACGAACCGGTGGAGCAGCGCCTCGTAGTGGTGGAGGACGGTGGCGTCGTACTTCGTGTCGTTGTGCATCCACCCGATTGTGCGCAAGCGGTCCTGGAAGATCATCGAGAGCGCGGCGCCGATGCCATAGTCATCGCCAGCGAGGTTTGGCAGGTAGACCACGGGCAACACCGACCGCAAAGCAAGGTCGGTCAGTGCCCGCGCGTAGTGGGGCAGATAGGGCGTCAGGTCGCCATTGCACCCCTCGAGAGGCGTCGCGGTGTCGATGTGAACACGAACGATGCGCGCATCGAGGGGGATGTCAAGACGTCTCTGGTGCGTCGGCTCGGAGTGCGTGAGCAGTGTGACAGGGTGACCGTCACCGACGAGCGCGTTGGCCAGACGCGTTGCCCAGAGGGTCACGCCCGAGACGTTCATGCCGTGAGGAAGGGCGATGAGAACCGGCGGGGTTGTGAGCGTCATGGGCATGTCTGATCGTGGCGGGCGCATGGTGATAGCGTCGATAGAACTCTCATGCTATCGGCCAGCGGAACGATGGATGGACACTCGCCGATCGAGGTCGCGACGGTCACGCGCCAGAGGTTCCTAGCTGCCGGCGCCAGCGAGGACTTGTGGCGGTTTCTGACACTGGCGATGGCGCAGCTTCCTGAGCTCGAGCGCCTGCTCGAGGGTGCGCTGGGCGACAAGGAGACTCGTCGTCGGTGCGTGTCGTCACAGGCGCGCGTGGTACAGGAGCGATACACGTATGATTCGTTGGTCGAACGGCTGCCACGCCTGATACTCGATGATCTGCGGGAGACGACGTGATGGACTGGTCGGTGTTCGAGGCGGTCGTGAGTGATGTCGATGGCGTGATGACCGACGCGCGAATCGGCATCGATTCGCGCGCTGGTGACATGCGGTTCTTCAACATGAAGGACGGCATGGGGACGCAGCTCCTGATGGCGTCGGGCATCAAGGTGGGCTGGCTGAGCGCGGGGAGGGACACCGGCTCGATACGTGCTCGCGCCGAGATGCTGGGCGTCGAGCACGTGGATGTGGGACACGGCGACAAGGGCGTGCGTTTCATGGAGCTGTGCGCACAGATGGGTGTCGAGGAGCACCGCACCGTGTACATCGGGGACGACATCAACGACCTGCCCGCGATGGATCGTGCGGGCGCGAGCGTGTGCCCGAGCGACGCGCACGAGGACGTGCGCACCATCGTGGACGTCGTGCTGAGCAAGGGCGGTGGTCAGGGGTGCTTCCGGGAGTTGGCTGATCTGATAAGCCGCGCGCGCGGGTAGGAGCGTCGGAGAGCCGAAAAGTGGCAATGTGAGCCCGCACGGGTCGATCATGGCGGGGTATGCCCGCAGATTTCACGACATCCCGAAAGGTGGTCTCGCTGGAGCGGCTGGAATCGCTCCGGGCGGATCTGCGCCAGCAGGGCAGGATGGTCGTCCAGTGCCACGGATGCTTCGACATCGTGCACCCAGGGCACATCCGCCACCTCCAGCACGCCGCCAGGCTGGGTGACGTGCTCGTGGTCTCCATCACCAGTGACTCAGCGATAGATAAGGGGACCGGTAGGCCCCTGATCCCGCAGGAGCTTCGTGCTGACAACCTGGCGGCGCTCGATTGTGTCGATTGGGTGGTCATCCACCACGAAGCAACCGCGGAGAGGCTGCTCGAGCGGGTGCGTCCCGACGTGTACGTGAAGGGGCGCGAGTACGCCTCGAACCATGATCCACGGTTCAGGGAGGAACGACAGGCGGTCGAGCGTCATGGCGGGCGGGTGGTGTTCACGTCCGGCGATGTCGTGTTCAGCTCGACCGCTCTGATCGCGGCTCTGGAGGAATCGCTCGGGCCGGTGCAGGCGACACTCAGGCAACTGATAGAGCGTCACGAGATCACGTGCGAGAGAATCGACGTGCTCGTTGAGAGCTTCCGCGGCAAGCGTGTGTGCGTGGTTGGCGAGACGATCGTCGACTCGTACGTGATGTGCGATCGCCCGGTGGTGGCGGGCGAGAGTCCGGTCATGACGCTGCGACCCGTCGAGAAGAAGAAGTTCGATGGCGGCGCGTCGATCATCGCCCGACATCTGGCCGCGATGGGAGCGCACGTCATGCTCGTCAGCGCGTTCCCGAGGACGAGCGAGGCAGAGGCGATCCGCGAGCGCCTCGGCGCCGAGGGTATCGAAACGCATTGGCTGGAGGTCGAGGAGGCGTTGGCCGAGAAGGAGCGGTACCTCGTCGGGCACCAGAAGGTGATGAAGGTCGACCACGTGCCGACGATGGTCGTGGACGGGGCGCAGCAACGTTGTCTCGTCGACCTGGCACGCGATGCCTCGAGCGGATGCAACGCGGGGATAGTCGTTGACTATGGCGGGGGCCTGCTCGGTGGGCAGGCGGTCGAGCGACTGTGCGGGGTGATGCGCAAGAATGTCGATGTGCTGGCGGGTGACGTGAGCGGCCAGCGCTCGAATCTGCTCCGGATGCGCGCGATGGATCTTGTTTGCCCGAGTGAGAGCGAGCTGCGCGAGGCCATGCAGGAGTTCGATGAGGGACTCAGCGCGCTGACGTGGCGAATGCTGGAGCAGACACGCAGCCAGCGGGCGATCGTGACGCTGGCTGAGGAGGGGTTGATCGCCTTCGGACGACAGCCGGGCTCGGATGACGAAGCCGAGGAGTGGAGGAGCAGGCTCGATGGCGAGCACGTGCCAGCGCTGACGAACGCTCCGATCGACGCGCTGGGGTGCGGGGACTCGCTGCTGAGTGCCGCGGTGCTGGCGTTGTGCTCTGGCGCCTCGCTCGGCGTGGCGGCTGTGCTCGGTGGCGTGGCGGCGTCTTCCCAGGCGAGGCGCCTGGGGAACGTGGTCATTGGCAGCGAGGATCTGCGTCGCGGTATCGCAAAGGTGGCGGGTGCGACGCTCACGGTGCAGCGCACCTCGCACGCGAAGCTGGTTGTGTGATGCTGAGCCTGGTGATGCCAACCCGGGATCGCCAGTTGGTGCTGCGCGACACGATAGAGCACCTCGGGAAGCTGGATCTCAGAGGCTGCCAGGCCGAGTTGATCGTTGTGGACAACGCCTCGCGCGAGCGAGTGATCGTGCCGCGCAAACTTGCCAACGGGATGAGCGTGGAGGTTGTGCGCCTCGAGGAGAATCGAGGTGCCGCGGGAAGGAACGTGGGTGTCGAGCGGGCGCGTGGCGATTGGGTGGTCATGCTCGATGACGACTCGTGGCTCGTGGATCTTGGCGTGATGGACGTGTTGGGCGACGTCGGCGAGGACGTGGCGGCAATAGGAGCGGAGATCTTCCTGCCCGATGGCAGCAGAGAGCGGGGGGGGCTGCCGGAGGTGTTCATCGGTTGCGGGGCGGCGATTCGACGGGACGCGTTCCTGAACGCAGGTGGATACGACGAGCGGCTCGGCTACTACGTGGAGGAGTACGACCTGTGCGCCAGGCTCCTGCTGGATGGCATGCGGGTGGCGCACGACGGGCGGTTCCGCGTGCGTCACGCCAAGTCGACGCAGGGGCGAAACTTCAGCGGAATCGCTCGACGGCTCGTGCGGAACAACGCCTGGGTGATGATGCGCTACGCGCCTCGTGGTGAGCGAGTCGGTCACGTGTGGGAGACGATCACGCGCTACGGGCGGATAGCGTTGAATGAGGGCGCGTCCATCGGCTATGCGCGCGGGGTGGCGGAGCTGGTGTGGAGCCTGTGGAGACAGCCGAGGCGCCCGATGAGCAGGGAGTTGTGGGATCGGTTCACTGGTTTGGCGCACGCTCGCGCGTCACTGGCACGGGACACGCGAATCAAGCCCGGCACGCGCGCGATGGTTGCCCACGAGGGCAAGCACGTGCGCCTGATCGAGCGAGCGCTTGTGGAACTGGGTGTCGTCCTGACAGATCCCAGTGAGGACCCGGAGGTGGTAGTCGTGGGGACGCTCTCGCCGGGCCCGATGCTGGATGCGAAAGAGGCGCTGCACGATGAACCGAGACCCGTGATCGTGCCCTGGGAGCTCCCGAACGCGAGCGAGAAGGGCGAGCGCGAGTCGTCTACCATCGCCGCATGAGCACGCTCGAGCGCGAGGTCCCCGCGAAGATCAACCTGATGCTTGCCGTGGACAAACCGCGCGCGGACGGCATGCATCCGATCGCGTCGTGGATGTGCACGATCGAGCTGTGCGACCACATCGAGATCGAGCACAGGCCCGACTCGCTGACGAGCCTGTACGCCATCGAGTGGCACGAGGAAGCGCAGAAGACGAGCGAGATCGATTGGCCCATTGCCGGCGACTTGGGCGTGCGCGCGCATCGGGCGCTAGAAGAGGAAGTCGGGAGGGAGCTTCCCTTGCGGATGCGCGTGAGGAAGCGGATTCCCGTGGGCGCAGGGCTGGGCGGTGGGTCGAGTGATGCCGCCGGCGTGCTGGTGATGATGCGTGAGCTGTTCGAGTTAGACGTGAGCGACGCACGCCTGGAGGAGATCGGGCGCTCGCTGGGCTCGGACGTGCCCTTCTTCGTGCGGATGCTCAACGAGAACGCGAGGGCGGCGTTGGTGCGAGGACTCGGCGAGGACATCGAGGTCACGCCCGACCCCGTGGTGGAGGGCTCGGACGAGTTGCACGTGCTCCTGATGGTGCCGGGCTGCGAGTGCAGCACCGGTGAGGTGTATCGCGCGTTCGACGCGATGGTGGGAGACGATCACACGTTCCGCGACGTGGAGGTGGCCAGGGCGTCACGCGAGGGTGTCGTGCGGCCCGAGGAGCTTTTCAACGACCTTGAGGCACCTGCATGCGATATTGAGGGCAGGCTGTTCAGTGCGAAGCGTCACGCAGTGGAAACACTGGGCGGGTTTGTGTGGGTGACTGGATCTGGAAGTGCTCTGTACTCGTCGCACTCGCATCGGGTCAGGGCTCTTGAAGCATCGGCTGTTCTTGCTGATGTGAAAGGGATCGAGATTCGAATTGTTGTGTAAAAAACCACCCTCCATGCGGAGGGTGGCGGGTGTAGTTCGAGTTGTCAGCCTACCTCAGCTCGCCGAGCCGGCGGTGGCCTCTTCTTCCTTCTCGGAGTCGTCGTCCTTCTTGGCCTTCGACGGGTCGTTGGCCTCGACGTAACTCGACTCGAAGTAGAGGTGATCCTCCTCGCCCTTGCGGGTGACGTTGATGGTGTTCTTCTCGGCGAAGTCGCCGGCCAGGAGCATCTCCGAGAGCGGATCCTCGACGTACTGCCCGATGGCGCGTCGCAGCGGGCGTGCGCCGTAGTCGGGGTTGAAGCCCTTGTCGATGAGGAACTCCTTGGCCTTGTCGTCGATGGTGAGCACCACGTCGCGCTCCGCGAGGCGGGCGCGGACCTTGGCGGTCTCGTAGTCGACGATCGTGACCAGATCCTCGCGCGTCAGCGGGCGGAAGACGATGACCTCGTCCAGACGGTTGATGAACTCCGGGCGGAAGTAGCGCTCGATCTCCTTCATGAGCACGGACTTGATGTTCTCGAAGTCGTGCTCGGCGTCGCGCTGCTTGAAGCCGAAGCCGCCACCGCCCTTGATCAGATCGGCGCCGATGTTCGACGTCATGATCAGGATGGTGTTGCGGAAGTCGACGTGGCGACCGAAGGAGTCGGTCAGGCGACCTTCCTCCATGATCTGGAGGAGCATGTTGAACACGTCCGGGTGCGCCTTCTCGACCTCGTCGAAGAGCACGACGGAGTAGGGGCGACGACGGATCTGCTCGGTGAGCTGGCCGCCCTCCTCGTAGCCGACGTAGCCCGGGGGCGCGCCGACCAGACGCGAGACGTTGTGCTTCTCCATGTACTCGGACATGTCCAGGTGCACGAGGGCCTCTTCCTCGCCGAACATGAACTCGGCCAGCGCCTTGGAGAGCAGCGTCTTGCCGACGCCGGACGGGCCAACGAAGATGAACGAGCCCATGGGGCGCTTCGGATCCTTGAGCCCCGCGCGGGCGCGACGGATGGCCTTCGAGATGGCCTTGATGGCCTCGTCCTGTGAGACGACCTTCTTGTGGAGCTCCTGCTCGAGGTGGAGCAGGCGCTCGGCCTCCTCCTTGGCCAGACGCTGGAGCGGCACGCCGGTCATCTTGGCGACGACCTCGCCGATGATCTCGTCATCGACCTCGCCGTCGACCTCCTCGGATTTCTGGCGCCACTGCTCCTGCTTGAGCTCCTTGTCCTTGCGGAGCTTCTCGGCGGCGTCGCGCAACTCGGCGGCACGCTCGTAGTCGGCGTTCTTGACGGCGTCGTCCTTGGCGATCGAGAGACGCTCGATCTCCTCCTCCAGATCCGCGAGATCCGGCGGCTTGGTCATGGACTTGAGGCGCACGCGGGCGCCGGCCTCGTCGATGACGTCGATGGACTTGTCCGGCTGGACGCGACCGGAGATGTAGCGGTCGGAGAGCTCAACGGCGGCCTCCAGGGCCTCGTCGGTGATCTTCACGCGATGGTGCTGCTCGTAGCGATCGCGCAGCCCCTTGAGGATGAGCACCGTCTGCTCGGTCGAGGGCGGATCGACCGTGATGGGCTGGAAGCGACGCACGAGCGCGGCGTCCTTCTCGATGTACTTGCGGTACTCGTCGAACGTCGTCGCGCCGATGCACTGGATCTCGCCACGCGAGAGAGCTGGCTTGAGCACGTTCGAGGCATCGATGGCGCCCTCGGCGCCGCCGGCACCGACGAGCGTGTGCAGCTCATCGATGAACAGGATGACGTCCTTGGCGCGACGTACCTCGTTCATGACGGCCTTGATGCGCTCCTCGAACTGACCGCGATACTTCGTGCCCGCGACCATCATGGCCAGGTCGAGCACGACGATGCGTCGGTTCATGAGAATCTCGGGAACCTCGTTGGCGACGATCTTCTGCGCCAGTCCCTCGACGATCGCGGTCTTGCCGACGCCCGCCTCACCCAGGAGGACGGGATTGTTCTTTGTGCGGCGGCAGAGGATCTGGAGCACGCGCTCGATCTCCTCCATGCGACCGATGACCGGATCGAGATGCCCCTCGCGAGCGAGCTCTGTGAGATCGCGCCCGAAGGAGTCGAGGGCGGGGGTCTTGGACTTGCCATTGCGACGGGTCTCGCCAGAGCCCGCGCCCGCGCCGACCGCGTCCACCTCTTCCGTGTCGACGCCCGCACCGAGGAGATTGAGGACCTCCTCACGGACCTCCTCGAGCTTGAGGCCCAGGTTCATCAGCACCTGGGCGGCGACGCCGTCGTGCTCACGCAGCAGGCCCAGCAGCAGGTGCTCGGTGCCCACGTAGTTGTGATTGAGATTGCGCGCCTCCTCGATGGCGAACTCGATGACCTTCTTGGCACGAGGGGTCTGCGGGAGCTTGCCCATCGTGACCATCTCGGGGCCGGACTTGACGAGCTTCTCGACCTCGAGGCGGACCTTGCGGAGGTCGACGCCGAGGTTCTTCAGGACGTTCGCACCGACGCCCGAGCCCTCCTTGACGAGACCCAGGAGGATGTGCTCCGTCCCGATGTACTCGTGGTTGAAGCGCTGGGCCTCCTGGTTGGCCAGGGCCATCACCTTGCGGGCTCGATCAGTGAAACGTTCGAACATGTCTCAACTCCTGTGCGTCCTTCACCACACGCGTTTGGTGTGGACAATGATAGGCGCGCTCGCACGCAATCAAGTCGCGAGTGCCCTCTGCGAGGTTGTATCGACACTTTCCCTGCTCTGAGCGAGCACGAATGGGGATTTGGACGCGCGCATACCCAGAGTCTGATGTAGGAGAAAGCGGGTCGCCGACACACCCTGGATTGAGGGTTGTGCCGGTTGTGCGGGCTGACACTTAGAGCAGATCGTCACAGGCTGAGGCGAGGTCGAAGTCCTTCTCCGTGATGCCGCCGGCGTCGTGCGTTGAGAGCGTGAGCGTGACCTTGTTGTAGCGGATAAGAATGTCGGGGTGGTGGTCGCGTGCCTCCGCGAGATCGGCAACTCCGATGACGAAGGCTATGGAGTCCTTGAAGTCCGTGAACTGGTACGTCCGCTGGATGGAGCCCTGGATCTCCGACCAGTCGGAGAGTGACTTGAGCTTGGATTGGACCGAGGCGTCGTCGAGTGCCTGCATGAGGAGATTCCCATTGCGTGGATGTGATGAGTGCCCAATGACGTGAGCGAATGTATCTTCGGCGATGTGACACCCACGTCAAGTGATCGGGACGGGAACGGCGGCGTCGAGCGCTGGACGCGTCTGGCGCCCTCGCCAACAGGGGCTCTGCACCTGGGCAACGCGCGTACGTTCCTTGTGAATTTCGCGCTGGCGCGCCAGCACGGTTGGCACGTGCTGATGCGGATCGAGGACCTGGACGGCCCTCGTGTCAAGCCCGAGGCGTCGCAGCAGGCGATACGCGTGATGGAGTGGATGGGGATGGAGTGGGACGCGGGGCCCGTCTTCCAGTCGCATGAGATCGATCGGTACGCGGAGGCGATGGGAGTGCTGGTCTCCAATCGGAGCGCGTACCCGTGCGCGTTGACGAGGACGCAGATTCTCGACGCGCTCCACGCCCCGCACGTTGACTCGCGCGAGATACGATTCCCGCCAGAGCTGCGACCCACGGAGTTCCCGGAGCGATTCAACGATCCCGACACGGGCTGGCGTTTCGTGACGCCCGACGAGGTGATCGAGTTCGAGGATCTGTTCGCGGGCGAGCAGCGCATCCGTGTGAGCGACTCGGTGGGGGATTTCGTGATCTGGACCAAGCAGGGGATGCCCGCCTACCAACTCGCGGTGGTGGTCGATGACGCGCGTCAGGGGATCACGGATGTCGTTCGGGGCGACGACCTGCTCGACTCAGCGGCGAGGCAGAGGCTCGTGTACGACGCGCTGGGCTTCGACAACTGGCCCGCGCAGTGCCATCTGCCGCTGGTCGTGGGGGAGGATGGACGCAGGCTCGCGAAGCGTCACGGCGACACGAGGATCGCGCGCTACATGGAGGCGGGCATTCCCAGCGAGCGTGTGATCGGGCTCATGGCATCGTGGTGTGGGATAGGCTCGGAGGAACCGGGGGCGCGTGGGCCTCGACGGGAGATGGGCATCCACGAGTTCGTGGAGCGGTTCAATCTGGGTAGGATGTCGCAAGAACCGCTGACGTGCACACGAGAGGACGAGGCATGGCTGAGCGAGTGATCGGGATTGCTGCCGCCTGCGTGTGCGTTCTGCTTGTCGCCTCGTGCGACACGAGCGGAGCGCTCCAGGCGAATGGCGCGATTGAGGGGGAGCCGGTTGAGCTGTTCTCCGTGAAGATCAAGGGCCAGACGTATCGGCTCGAACTGGCGTTGGATGACGAGTCGCGGATCGCGGGGTTGTCGGGGCGTGAGAGCATTCCCGAGAAAGGAGGGATGCTGTTCTCATTCCCCAGCGCGCAGCAGCGTTATTTCGTGATGCGCGACTGCCAGTTCGATATCGACATCGCGTATCTCGACGGCAGCGGGAAGGTGATCTCGATGCACGCCATGACCGTCGAGCCGCGCCGGGAGGGCGAGTCGGATCTCGCCTATGAGCAGCGCCTGAAGCGGTACCCGAGCTTCTACGCCGCGGAATTCGCTGTGGAGGTTATGGGCGGCACATGGGAGGAAATAGGGCTTGTCGCGGGCGAGACGATCGAGTTTGATCGCGCGTCCGTCAAGGAGCGAACACGCTGAGTCGATAGGCACGGATGGACAGGGGAGCGAGGCACGGGTTATCGCCCCTGTGGTCCAGGGAGCCTGCCATGCGTGGTACATCGATTCTTGTGATCTCCCACACCGCCGACGCGTCCGAGTTGGGCGGGTTCCTCGCGGGCGTGGAGTCGTCGTGGCTGACGTCGGGCGAGTTCCCGCCGGTCGAGCACACCACGTTCGAGAGCGCGCTGGCCGAACCAGAATTGATCGATGGGGTGGCGCTGATCGTGGCCGACGGGCCGCAGGACTCGATGGTGTACAAGCTCGTGGATATTCTCGAGCCCCGCATGGTGCCGATGCTGGTGGTCACACCCGAGGACGTGCGTGAGCCGTCGTCGACGCTGGGTCGTGCGGTTATGTCTGTCTCCATGGGAGACAATCCACTGATTATCTCATCGATCCTGCACACGCTCGTGAGTCAGCAGCCGTTCTTCAGTGAGCTGCACTCCGAGCTGCGGGTGAGCCAGCGATATCAGGGTGGGCTGCGTCTGGAGATGGGGCGTCTGCACGAGGAGATGCAGCTGGCCGGTCGCATCCAGCGCGAGTTCCTGCCCGACGCCATGCCGAGCATCGAGGGAGTGGGGTTCGACGTGCTGTTCCGCCCGTGCGGGTACGTCAGTGGGGATATCTACGATGTCAAGCGTGTGGACGAGCACCGGGTCGGCTTCGTGCTGGCCGACGCGGTCGGGCACGGCGTGCCCGCAGCATTGATGACAATGATCCTCTCTCGCGCACTGCCCTCGATGGAGCAGGGACTCGAGGACGGCGCCTCGGTCGAGCCGTCGTCGGCGCTCAGGCGTCTCAATGAGGTGATGATCCGCGGTGGAGGCGAGAACGGTCGATTCGCGACAGGCGTGTACGGCATCATCGACGTGCGCACGCACGAGGTGACGCTCGCGGGCGCGGGGCACCCACCACCCCTGGTGATCGGAGCGGATGGAGTGCGCCCGATCGAGACCGAGGGTCCGCTGCTCGGGATCTTCCACGAGGCGGAGTTCCCGCAGGTGACGTTCCAGATGGAACCAGGCGAGCTGCTGATGCTGTACTCGGACGGATTCGAGACCGCGTTCCCGGGCGGCTCCGAGAATGATCACCAGCGCAAGCTGCCCACGGAGCAGTACATCGAGCACTTCGGGTCGCTGGCGAGCGTTCTCGAGTCCGGCGATGTGAGCCAGGCACGCGGGCGTCTCGAGGCAGAGCTCGACGCCCAGGCTGGTTCTCTGCACCAGGTCGACGACCTGACGGCGTTGCTCGTGGCACCGATGGCGATCGGCGCTGACGCGAGGAACACCTCGATGGGTGTTGCCGCATAGGCATCCTGACAAGGGAACTCGACTACACTTGTCGCCCTGAGGAGTGCGCTCATGGCGATTGCGACAGCGTTTGTACATCCGAGTGCGAGCATCGACCCCAGCGCGCAGATCGGCGACGGTGTGCGTGTCGAGGACGGTGTGATCGTCGGCCCGAACTGTCGGGTGGGCGATGGCACACGCCTGCGCACACGATGCATCATCACGCGTGACACTCTCCTGGGGCACAACAACGACGTGCACCCCTTCGCCGTGCTCGGCGGCGACCCCCAGGACACCGGTTACGACGAGAGCAGCGATCCGGGACGACTCGAGATCGGCGACGGGAACGTGTTCCGCGAGTCGGTGACGATCAGCAGGGGGTGCGGGGAAGCGGGAGCCACGAAAATAGGCAACTCCTGCATGTTCATGGCCAACTCACACGCCGGGCACAACGTCAGGTTGGGTGACGACGTCATCCTCGCCAACAACGCGTTGCTGGCAGGCCACACACGCGTCGAGTCGGGCTGCTTCATCTCGGGCTCATGCAATGTGCATCAGTTCGTGGACATCGGTGAGCTCGTGATGATGCGAGGAGGCTCCGGCGCGACGATGCACGTCCCTCCGTTCTGCATCGTGCGTGAGCTCAACGTGCTCGGAGGGGTCAACGTCATCGGCCTGCGTCGGAGCGGGCGGTTCAGCTCATCCGACATCGACGATATCAAGCTCGCCTACAGGAAGGTGCTGCGCAGGAACAGACGCGTCTGTCCGACAATGGCGGACTCTGTGTCGTGGGCACTCGAGCGGGAGTGGTCGCACGCCGCACGACACATGCTCGAGTGGATCCACGAGCGTCTCGGACTCGAGGCGCCTCGTGCTCGCGGCGTGCTGTCCGGGTGATCAGCGCTGGCGATACTTGTGAAAAAGATGCGCGATCGTCTTGGCGAGGATGTCGCACTCGATGTTGACGCCATCTCCGACTCGACGCTGGGAGAGCGTCGTCAACTCGAGCGTGGTGGGAATGAGCGCAACCTCGAAGAACTCGTCCGAGAGAGTCGCGACGGTGAGTGAGACGCCATCGATCGTCACGGATCCTTTGGGCACGATCCAGTCCTGGCACTCGGATGGGATTGCGATCCGGATGCGGTAGTCATCGGCTCCGGGTGAGAGCTCGAGCACGCGCGACGTGGCGTCGACGTGACCCTGCACCACGTGTCCATCCAGAGCCTGTCCCGCGCTGAGGGACGGCTCGAGATTGACCTCGTCGCCCGGCTTGAGCCCGCCAAGCGTGGTCTTCTCCAAAGTCTCGACGACGACGTCGAAGGCGAGCAGGCCATCGGATGGTGTCTCGACGAGGGTCAGACACACACCGTTGACACAGATCGAATCGCCCCTGCGCGGGGCGAGCGAGCCACCTGATGGGCGAATGACGAGGCGTCGCCCCGATTCGGTCGAGCACGACTCGAGCAGAGTCCCTCTGGTGTGGATGATGCCTGTGAACATGCGCTGGGGGTGGATGAGAGGTTTGGGGTGTCACACTTGCCCATCCGAGCCCCGACGAGGATACTGCCTGACCTCAGGCAGTGCCGGACAAGGATCCGTCACTCGCAGGAGTGCGAAGACCATTCCAGCCGGTGTTGGGTGGACCATCACGCGTATTCTCGTGGTAGGTGCTGGTCTGGCAGGAATCGACGTGCATAACAGAGGGGTGGCGGGCGCCCCGAGGAGATTGGTGTGAGACACAGGAACGTACGGAGCGTGAAGATCCAGTCGCTGGTGGGGGGCTTGTGCGTGCTATGCGTGATCTCCGGTTGCAAGGGGAGCACCGCGTCGAGCTCCCCATCGTCCGCAGGCTCAGCCACGTCCGGGGCGACGAGCCGGACCACGAGCGGATCGTCCGACACATCGTCGATCACGAACGACGCGTGGCAGTCCATCGGGTATCGCATGGAATGGCGGGGATTCCCGGGCTTCGGGCGCTCGAGCGAATTTCTCAGCCTGAGCGCACACGACGAGGGCGTGGTTGTGATGGACACGCAGGGCACGATCTCCCTGCTCGACTCGCTCTCGGGTAAGACGCTGTGGATATCACAACTCGGCACAGGCCGAACCAAGTTTCTTGGCGCCACGATCGCCGATGAGCAGGTGTACTGTGCCAGCGACATCGAGCTGTACGTGCTGGATATCCGCACAGGAGACGTTCTTGACCGCCAGTCGCTTGCGGCAGTGGTGGAGACACCGCCTGTGATAGTCGATCAGGTCGCCGTGTTCGGCACGACCAACGGCGAGGTGCTGGGTCACAGCCTGTACAGCGGCTTCAAGCTCTGGGGATATCAACTCCGCGGCTCGATCGACGCCGCCCCGATCGTGATAGATGGCTCCATTGGTGCTGTCAGCCAGGGTGGCGATGTGATCGTGCTCGATCCGACCGACGGCACGTCACGAGGACGCGCACGCGTGTTCGGGGGCGTGCAGGGACGCCTGTCCGCGGGTGGCGGCGGCGTGTACATCGCGTCGGATGATCAGTCGCTGTACGCGTTCGATGGAGGCAACGGGCAGCGCATGTGGCGCTATCGAACCGAGACCGCGCTGGAGGCAACCCCTTCCTACTACGATGGGCTCGTGTTCCTGGATGTGCCCGGTCAGGGTCTGAGCGCGTTCGATGCGGGCACCGGTGAGGTGTTCTGGCAGTCGGGCGAGCTGCGCGGCGAGGTCGTGGCGCTGCACGACGACACGATTCTTGTGTGGTCCGGCGCAACGCTCTGGACGGCAGACGCCGATGACGGCGCGCTGCTCTCGAGCGCGTCCGTGACACAGGCACTGGGTATCGTCGGCGCCGATGACGTCAGTGGGGACGTCTACGTGCTCGAGCGCGGTGGCTCGATCGCGAAGTTCGCGACCCGATGAGCACGGAACGAGCCGGAGGGGTCGCACCATGGCTGGTTTGATACGCATTCGTCGGGCGATCCTCTCGGTGAGCAACAAGACCGATCTGGGCGCACTGGCTCGCACGCTGCACTCGCACGGTGTCGAGATCGTCTCGACCGGTGGGACATCGAAGCGGATCGCCGATGAGGGGATCCCTGTGCGATCGATCGACGACCTGACAGGATTCCCGGAGATGATGGATGGACGCGTCAAGACGCTCCATCCGAAGGTGCATGGCGGGCTGCTGGCGCTCAGAGAGAACAGCGAGCACATCGACTCGATGCGCTCGCACGGGATCGAGCCGATCGACCTAGTGGTTGTGAACTTGTACCCGTTCGAGCAGACGGTCGCGTCGGCCGACGTGGCGGAGCGTGAGGCCATCGAGCAGATCGATATCGGTGGCCCATCGATGATCCGCTCGGGCGCAAAGAACTTCGAGCACGTCGCGGTGGTGACGAGCCCGAAGCAGTATGACCGGCTCGTCAGCGAGCTGACCAAGTACGATGGGTGCACCTCGCGTGAGCTGCGCTCGGAACTCGCGTCGGCCGCGTTCGCACGCACAGCGGAGTACGACGCGGCTATCTCCTCCTACCTCGGGCGCCACGTCACCACGCCATTCCCAGACGTGCTGACATTGCGCTACACGAAGGTGGACGCGCTGCGTTACGGAGAGAACCCGCATCAGGACGCGGCGTTGTACCGCGACCCCGCGTCGACAGGACCGACGGTCGTCAACTCGGCGCAGCTGCACGGCAAGGCGCTGAGCTACAACAATCTCAACGACGCGGCGTCCGCGCTGGAGCTCGTCAAGGATCTGCGAAAGGACGATCCGAGCCGGGTCGGCGCCGCTGTGATCAAGCACACAAACCCCTGCGGCGTGGCGACAGGGCCAGACGCCCTCAGCGCCGTGCAGGGGGCGATGGATGGCGACCGGATGGCCGCGTACGGAGGGATCCTGGCGCTCAACACACAGCTGACCACGTCGGCGACCGAGGTGCTCTGTCAGGAAGGTGTCTTCCTGGAAGTCGTGCTCGCGCCATCGTTCGAGGACGGCGCGATCAAACGCCTCAAGGAGCACTCTGCGAATGTGCGCCTGCTCGAGGTCGGCGATCGCGCGGGCTCGAGCGGCTACAAGCTGGACTACAGCTCGATACCCGGTGGCATGCTCGCGCAGATTCGCGATAGCGCCAGCGGTGGGCGTCTGTCCTGGCAGCACGCCGCCGGGCCGCTGGTTGACGACCAGATCCTGGCCGACGCCTCGCTCGTGTGGTGCGCCTCGAAGCATCTGCGCAGCAACGCCGTGGCCATAGGCGGTCGAGACGGCTCGTGCGCACGTCTGTTCGGCGCGGGCTCGGGATGCGTGGATCGTGTGACGGCGTGCAGGAACGCCATCCACAAGGCGGGCGAGCGAGCACGCGGCGCGATCGCGGCGTCCGATGCGTTCTTCCCGTTTCCAGACGGACCGGAGCTGCTGATCGAAGCGGGCGTCAGCGTGCTGGTGCATCCCGGCGGCTCGAAACGAGACGATCTAACGTTTGCGTTGTGTGAAGAACGCGCCGTGACGTGCCTGCTCACAGGTGTGCGACACTTCAAGCACTGAGGCGCGCCAATGCCCGCCTCCGGGATCCGTGGGCGGGAGCGAGGCGGGAATCTATCGGAACTGGCACGATCACGACGTGCAAGGAAATCATTGGGTGGCACGTCGTCCATGTGGACGATAGAGTTCAGTGTCGTGTCACGTCGATCGTCCCATCGCGGCACCCGTCAGTCTGTCAGGGCAGGCCGAGAGAGCGTGCCGATCGGTATCGGGGCGGTGGTCTGCGGGCTCGATGCCAAGGTGCTCGTGCTCAACAAGGTGTACCGGGCTGTCCGGGTGGTGTCGGCCAAGCGAGCGTTCACATTGCTGTGCAAGGAGCTCGCCGAGGTCATCCACGTCGACGACGGGCAGTACTCGAACTACGACTTCGCAACGTGGACCGAGATCAGCGAGCTGCAGCGCGAGTTCGAGCCCGATCGACACGACTGGGTGCGCACCGTGAACCTGCACCTGGCGGTGCCGAAGGTTATCCGCCTGCTGGGATACGATCGTCTCCCGGCGCAGCGTGTGAAGCTGAACAGACGAAATCTCTTCGCGCGCGACAAGAACCGATGCCAGTACTGCGGCAAGCACTTCTCGACCAGCGAGCTGACGCTCGATCACGTGCGTCCGCGATCGCAGGGCGGCGGCGAGTCGTGGGAGAACCTCGTGTGCGCGTGCGTCAAGTGCAACGCGCGCAAGGGAGGACGCACCCCCGAGCAGGCGAGGATGCAGCTGGTCACGCCGCCGAAGCGACCGAACCGCCACCCGCTGATCTCCGTGCGTCTGGGGCAGGAGCGGTACCAGACGTGGAAGGCGTTCCTCGACGAGGCGTACTGGTCGGTGGAGCTCAAGTAGGCCCTCAGCCCTCGAGATCGAGCCCGATGTCAATCGATGGGGCGCTGTGTGTGATGGCGCCGACAGCGATGCGCTCGATTCCCGTGCGCGCGAACTGGGCGACGTTCTTGATGGTGATGCCGCCCGACGCCTCGAGCAGAATGTCGCTACCCATGTCCTTCCGCAGAGCGACGCACGCCAGGAGCTGCTCGGGAGAGAAGTTATCGAGCAGCACGATGTCGACCAGCCCCGCCTGTGTCGAGAGCACGCTCTCGAGCTGATCGACCGTGTCGACCTCGACCTCGACGAACGACGCGAGCGACGAGGCGCGCGCGCCAGGCAGCACATCGTTGAGCCAGGAGGTGAGCGTGCCCCCCGTGCGTCCCTGGAGGTGGTTGTCCTTGATCAGAATGGCGTCGTAGAGCCCCAGCCGATGCGAGCACCCCCCGCCGCAGCGGACCGCGTACTTCTCGAGGACACGGTACGCGGGCACGGTCTTCCGTGTGTCGAAGATCCTCGCGTTCGTGCCGCCTGTTTTCTCGACAAATCGTGATGTTATCGTCGCGATCGCGGATAGGCGAGAGAGCATGTTGAGCACGGTGCGCTCCGCCAGAAGCAGCTCTCGCGCGGGGCCGCGGAGGGTCGCCAGGACACTCCCGCTCTCGGCAGGCTGCGCATCGCTGGCAGCCAGCGAGAACGAGACATCTGGCGCCAGAATGGCAAGCATGTCACCCAGAGCGATCAGGCCGGCGACACGGCAGTCCTGGCGGACACGCAGGCTGGCGGTCAGCGTCGCGTCGGGATCATCGAGCAGGCTCGAGGTGATGTCACGCGCTGGTGTGTCGAGGTCCTCACGCTTCGCCAATTGCGTGAGCGTGCGGACCTGCTTTGCGACATCCAGAGCGTCGTAGAATTCAGGCGGCTCGAGCGCGTTAGGGTCGCGGTATGTGCGTGCCAGGGGCGCCATGGTGCCCCGATAGTAACGGGTCGGAACGTTAGTGCCTGCCGCCCATTCGCTGGACGATGTGCGTGTCGAACTCCTGGAGCCCGGAGAGGAACAGGTGCTCGAGTGTCGGGCGCACGATCGGCACTGGCCAGATCGAATCGGGCAGGTGGCGCATCTTCGTCCAGTCTTTCGTGGTGCAGATGATCGCATCCGCGTTGTGGGCCTTGGCTCGTCGGGCCAACTGCTCGCCACGCGAGCGCGAGATCAGAGCATGATCCCTGAGCACCATCGCGTCAACGAGCTGAGCGCCACGCGAGTTGATCTGATTCAGGAACGGTCGGGGTCGCGCGATGGCGCAGCAGGCAACAACCCGCTTGCCCGCGAGCCACTCGATGGGCTCCTCGCAGTCGGTGCCATCGTGGTAGATCGTGAGATTCACCCACGCGTGGGATGTGACAGCCAGCGCCGGCTTGTTGTGCACCGCCTCGATCTTCTTGCCCAGCTCCTTGATGGACGAGGGTGAGGCCGACTCGGCGTGCGTGATGACCACACCCGAGGCGCGTCTCAGAGATCCAACCGGCTCCCGGAGCCATCCGCGCGGGAGCAGATGATTCTCGAACGGATCGCGCGTGGCGTCGATGAGCACGATGTCGGCATCGCGCGCGACGCGCCTGTGCTGGAACGCGTCATCGAGCACGATGCAATCGACCCGTGGGCCGGATGTGCGCACGAGCAGCTCAGAGATGGCCTTGACACGGTTGGGGTTGGCGATCACCGGCACACCCGGGTTGTTGATGCGATGCTCGGCCTCCTCGTCGGAGACGCCGTCGATCTTGGCGCCGTAGCCACGCAACGCGATGCCCGGGCGGAATCCCGCGAGCTTGAGGGCGTAGACGACTCGCTTGACCAGCGGCGTCTTGCCTGTCCCACCAACGGAGAGGTTGCCGACGGAGACGACCGGGACGCTCGCCTTGACGACGCCCTTCCTGGCGTCGAAGCGCTTGTTCCGTCGCGCGATCGCCAGCGAGTAGAAGGGCGAGAGCAGGGCACCGATACCCAGAGGGAGCGGAGAGATGGGTTCAGGCGGGAGGTGAATCATGCGAGCCCTGTGGATCTTTGTCGGCATTCGACGCGCTCTGGCGTGATCGCTCGATCATCTCCTCGAGAAGCTCCGATCGAAACCTGTCGCGCATGCGTGCGTGGGATCTGGACGCCAGGCGCATCGTGTTGAGCACGTCGCCTAGGGCGAGCATCAGCGCGAGCATCAACAGCATCAACGCACCGCTCCAGACCAGTGCGAACAGGCGCGGGTGGGTCTCGTGCCCCACGAGCGAGCTCCCCGTCGCCAGCAGGGGCAGCGCAAAGAGCATGACCCAGCCATTGGCGATGCGCAGACGCTTGCGCGACCTGGGCGCATCCGAATCCAGCGTGTGCTCCATGTGCACCGCGACGACGATCATCAGCAGCCCACACAAAGGGAGCGCAAGAAGCGGCGGGATGATGACGTTAGGAGTCATGAATCGGTGCTCAGTCGACGGAGCATGGGGACCAGACGTTGCATGGGGAGCCCCATGACGGTCGTGGGGTCGCCCTCCCACTCGATGGGCCAGCCATCCTCGACGCGCTCCATGAGGTTGTACGCGCCGGCCTTGCCGCTCCAATCGTCCGAATCCAGGTAGGACTCAACGGAATCGTCGGTTATCTGACCCACACGCACGATGGTAGCGTCCGCCACCAGCGCTCTGGAGCGGGTGGCGCGATCCAGCAGCGCCACGCCTGTGATGACCCTGTGCTCCCCGTCTCGAAGGGTGTCGATGATCCGACGTGCGTGCTCGCGATCCCGCGGCTTGCCGATGATCCGATCGCCCTTGACGACGATCGTGTCGGCACCCAGAACGACACACTCCGGGTGTGTGTCGCAGAGCTCTCGAGATGCCGACTCCGCCTTGATGTACGCCAGCGACGCTGCCCAGTGGTGGGGCGGTACGCGGGTTGGACTCAGCTGAGAGTCGTCGACGCACGCGTCGGTCACGTCGAACTCGATGCTCGCGTCCTCGAGCAACACGCGACGTCGCGGAGATCGTGAGGCGAGGAGGAGCATCGCGTCGTCAGCCTGAGAGCTCGATCGTGGCATACGTCTTGTCGGTTTCCCACACCCGCACCCGCTCGAGTGCTGCTCCCGAGAGACGCTCCGGGATGCACGACGAGAGAAGATCGACGCATCTGGCAGTTATGTTCTCGACCGATGCCGGAGTTCCATCGAAGTCATCAGTATCAAGGTTGAGGTGCTTGTGATCGTAGCGGTCGATGATCACCTCACCGACAACCTCCTCCAATCTCTCGAAGGAGCACTCCTCGAATCCGATCGGGACTCTGATCGAGACGTCCACGCGGTAATTGTGACCGTGCCCGTTCGGGTTATTGCACTTGCCATAGACGCGCCGGTTCTCGTCGTCGGAGAGAGTCGGATTGTGGAGTCGGTGTGAGGCCGCAAAGGAGAATGACTGAGTCTTGAGAACATGTGTGATCGGTGTGTTCATGTCGCTGGGTCGTAATGCTATGTGGGCGGTTGGAGTCAGATGCAGACAGAGTCGAGTGACCGGCACGGGAAGTTCCTGACTAATCGCGTCATTGATCTCGATCATGACACGTCCTGTGTCAGATGTGGTACCCATGACCAGCGCCTCACGCAGGATCCGAGGAACGACGCGTCGGGTCGCGTCATCAATCTCCGTGATGTTGATCAGGTACCCGCTGGAAGGATCGACGACGCCCCCACACGTGACATCGAGCTCGAGATGGGCTCCGAGCCCCAGCGGCGTGGGTGTGCCCGCGTAGCCGTTGAGGGCGTCTGTCGCCTCTCGCTCGTCGTTGGCGGCGATAAAGAGGCGGACTCGACGGGTGAGGGTCGTCATGGGAATGATGGTAGCCTCGCGCCCGCGAGCGGGTATGCTTGTGTGACGTCTCGTGGGCACACCCTCAGGAGGACGCGCCATGCGCCGCATCTCAGTCGTTTTCGTTGGTATCGCCTCGGGTCTTATCGCGCTTGGCGCCATCGTGGCGTACGAGGGCACGCCACAGCCCATGGCCAGCGTGCACGCTATCAACCAGAGCGATGTGGACGTGGACCGGTACGTGCTCGACTTCGAGATGGAGCGGCTCGAGGGTGGAACGGAGTCGCTCGAGGACTACAAGGGCAAGGTCGTCCTGATCGTGAACACCGCGAGCAAGTGTGGGCTCACGCCGCAGTACGAGGGCCTGCAGGCTCTCTACGAGCAGCGCCAGGAAGACGGGCTCGTGATCCTCGGGTTCCCCGCGAACAATTTCAGCAACCAGGAGCCGGGCTCGAATCTCGAGATCGCCCAGTTCTGCGAGCGGAACTACGGCGTGACGTTCCCCATGTTCTCCAAGATCAGCGTCAAGGGCGAGGACATACACCCGCTCTACGAGAAGCTCACGGGGATGCCCGAGCCCATCGGCGGAGAGGTGCGCTGGAACTTCCAGAAGTACCTCATCGATCGCGACGGCAACGTGATCATGAAGTTCGATCCGGGGATCAAGCCCGACGACGAGCGCCTGGTCGGAGCGATCAATGACGCGCTCGGAGCCACGTCCTCCTGAGCACGATCACTCGTCATCGGCCATGTCGAAATTCGTATAGACCTTCTGGACGTCGTCGTGGTCCTCGAGAGCGTCGATGAGGCTGATGACCTTTTCTGCGTCGTTGCCGCCGACCTCGACGGTGTTCTGCGGCACCATCGTCAGCTGCGCAGAGAGACACTCGATCGAGCTGGCATCGATGGCCTCTTTGACGCTCAGGAAGTCGTCTGGTGACGTCGTGATGGTCCAGATGTCGTCCTCGAGTGACGCGTCCTCGGCGCCCGACTCGAGTGCCAGCTCCATCATGGCGTCCTCGTCGGGTGCGCCGGAGGCATCGATCGAGATGACACCCTTGGGATCGAAGAGATAGCCAACGCAGCCCGTGTTCCCCAGGTTGCCGCCGTACTTGCCGAAGATGGTGCGCATCTCAGGGGCAGTGCGGTTGCGATTGTCGGTGAGGCAGTCGGCGATGACGGCGACGCCCGACGGGCCGTAGCCCTCGTAGCGAATCGACTCGTAGGACTCGCCACCGAGCTCGCCCGCGCCCTTCTTGACGGCGCGATCGATGGTGTCCTTGGGCATGTTCGCTGCCTTGGCCTCCTCGATGGCGTATCGCAGCGAGAGATTCATCGAGGGATCGCCGCCACCCGAGCGTGCCGCCATGATGATGGCCCGAGCGCACTTGGACCACATCTTGCCCTTGGCCGCGTCCTGACGCGCCTTGCGATGCTTGATGTTGGCCCACTTGGAATGACCCGCCATTGGAACGTGCTCCTGAGATCGATCTGCCGTGTCACATGCCCGAGGGATCATCGTCGCGAGTGGCGGCGCTCGACGCAACCGGCGGGGCCTGGCTGTTGTCGAGCGCGTCGAGCTTCAGGCGGATGCTCTCGCGAAGCCTGCGGGACTCCTCCTGGAGGAAGAGCTCTCCCGGGTTGGCGCGATCCGGATCGAGCTGCGGGATCGTGTCGAGGAAGGACGCCGCGGTGGTCCAGTGCTTCCGCGCCTCGTCGACGCGACCCGAAACCCAGAGCGCATCCGCGAGGTGGTCGTGCACGATCGGGTCATCGCGTGCGCCGTCCATCGTGGTGGCGCGTGTCAGGAGCGTGATGGCGCCCTCCTGCGTGACGACGCCCTGCTCGTCGAGCGTGTCGTCGAGGATGCCCAGCTTGTAGCGGACCCACCCGAGCGAGTCGGTGATGGAGCCCTGTGTGGAATCGAGTGAGTAGGCACGGAGGATCAGGCGGTGGGCCTCGTCGATCGACATGTCCAGGTCGGCCAGCGAGTAGCCCAGATTGTTGTTGGCCATCACGTGATCGGGGTTGTACTCGAGGGCCGCACGATAGATGCGATGGCTCTCCTCGATCCGCCCGTTCACAGCGAACCAGACCCCGAAGTTGTAGAGCAGCTCCGAGGCGGCCTGCTCATCAACCGTGATGTTGATATTCCGCTGGTCGATGGTTGTCAGCTCACGCGCGTACCCGCCACGCTCCGCGGCGCGGACCGCCTGGAGCGCGTTGTCGATATCCAGCTCGAAGTAGCACGCCTGCATGAGCGTGGAAACCAGGGTCTGGGACGGTGAGTCGAGCTGCGCCATGGCACGCGACGCGATGGTGATGGCGCTGCCCATGTCGTTGCGCTGGTAGTAGAGTGTCGTCGCGATATCAAAGAGATTCGAGGATGTAGCGGGGTTGGCCTCGTGCGATCGTATGATGGATGCGAGCACGTCGTCGACCCCGGCCTCGGTGTCGAGCAGCAACATCACATGGATGCGATGCAACTCATCGGGTGGGCTGGCAGCCTGGTCGAGCACGATGCCAAAGAAACGCGCCACACGCGCGCCCTCATCGAGATCGCCGTTGAGCGCGCCCTGCGCCAGCAGGAGTGACTCCTGGTAAAGCTGGTTCCACTGACCCGGGCTCATGGTCGGTCGGAGTGCCAGCAGCTCCTCGAGGGCGCGCAGCGAGCTCGACAGCTCTCTGTTGGTGCGATACAGCGCGGCCAGCTCGAGTGATCGCTGTGGAGACTCGGGGGCCCGCTCGAGCCGTCTCTGCGCCAGCGCATTGGCGCGAGCGTGGTTGTCGAGCTGCGTGCGATAGAGGCTCTCGAGCTGGCGTGAGATCGCCATCTCGCCGGGGCGACGCTCCAGCCACGCCTCGAGCAGATCGGCACCCTCCTGGGCGCGATCAGATTGGGAGTACACCTCCGCCAGCTTCGAGACGAAGAGCGGATCCGACGGCGACATCTGACGCTGCTCGAGCAGCCACTGCTCGGCACGCTCGGGCGAGCCGGTGCGAATCCAGAGGGTGACGAGCATGTCCACGACGGGACGCGTGAGACGCTCACTGGCGAGCGAGAGCAGCTCCTGCTCGGCTCGGTTGTACTGACCCGACCGAAGCAGCTCCTGCGCACGGAGCCAGCGGATTGTCTTGCTGGACGGGGCGACACGACGCAGCGCGATGATCGATTGTGAGAACTTGTCGGGATCACGGAGCGGGCCGCTCTGTGAATAAAGCCCGATCAACTCCGCGTGCGCCTCCTCGAATCGTGGATAGAGCTCGATGGTGCGCTCTAGCAAGGACTCACCTAGCGCATGCTGCTCGCGCGCGACGCACAGCTGGGCGCCCATCATG
>JBICIA010000011.1:0-133432 GCA_043101425.1 Phycisphaerales bacterium JB043 | reverse complement strand
GGATGCCGCGAATGGTCTTGCCGCCCGGGCCGATGAGCTTGCCGATCTTCTCGGGATTGATCTTGATGGTCTCGATGCGGGGCGCGTAACGAGAGATGTCCTCGCGGGGTGCTTCGATCACCTGCTCCATGATGTCGATGATCTCCAGCCGACCCTCGCGGGCCTGGTCGAAGATCAGCTCGATCTGGTCCATCTCAAGGCCGCGGGCCTTAAGGTCCAACTGGATGCCCGTGATGCCCTCGCGCGTGCCGGAGACCTTGAAGTCCATGTCGCCGAAGAAGTCCTCCTCGCCGATGATGTCGGTGATGTACGTCTCGTTGTTGCCGTCCTCATCGGTGGCACGACCGACCGAGATGCCGGCGCACGTGTTGGTGATGGGCACGCCCGCGTCCATCAGGGCCAGGCACCCGCCGCAGACAGAGGCCATCGACGAGGAGCCGTTGGACTCGGTGATGTCGGAGACCAGCCTGACTGTGTAGGGGAAGTCGTCGGCGCTGGGCAGGACGCCCTGGAGCGATCGCTCGGCCAGCGCGCCGTGCCCGATCTCGCGACGACCCGGGCCCATGATGCGCCGCGCCTCGCCGGTGCAGAAGGGCGGGAAGTTGTAGTGAAGATAGAACTTCTTGGAGAACTCGGGCATCAGCCCGTCGACGATCTGCTCGTCGCGACCCGTGCCCAGCGTGCAGGAGACCAGCGACTGCGTCTCGCCGCGCTGGAAGAACGCCGAGCCGTGCGTCTTGGCGAAGACCGCAACCTCGCCCTCGATGTTGCGGATGTCTGTCAGCCCACGTCCATCGGCGCGGATGTGCTTGTCGACGAGCAGCTTGCGCGCCGCCTTCTTCTCGAGCGTGCGGAACGCCTCCTTGGCCATCGAGCATCTTCTGACTGACTCCTGCCAGTCGGCGACGTTGCCGTCGGTCTTCTCGGTGAAGTGCGCCTCGAGCATCTGGTCGCGCAGCTCGGATATCGCGGTGTTGCGATCGTCCTTGCCGGGGATCTGGCGCAGCTCGAGCATCTTGTCGCCCGCGAACGCCTTGACCTGGTCGACCACGTCCTGATCGGGGAGGCGCAGCTCGCCCGGGCGCTTCTCGACGCCCACGGCGCTGGCCAGCTCGTTGATCAGATCCAGGATCTCCTCGATGTGCTTGTACCCGAAGCGGATGGCGTCGAGCACATCCTTCTCGGGCAGCTCGGCGGCGCCGACCTCGATCATGTTCACGCCGTCGCTGTGGCCCGAGAGCACCAGGTCCAGATCGGAGTACGCCATCTGCGTGTTGGTCGGGTTGATGACGAAGACGGGACCGTCATCGGTGTGGATGCGACCGACACGAACGGTGGCGATGGGGCCATCGAAGGGCGCGTCGGAGATCGCCAATGCCGCGGAAGCCGCGGTGCCGGCGAGGATGTCCGCGTCGTTCTCGGCGTCGTGGCTCATGACCCAGCACTGGATCTGGATCTCGTCGACGAAGCCGTCGGGGAAGAGCGGACGGATCGGGCGATCGATCATCCGCATCGTGAGGATCTCTTTCTCGTTCGGGGCGCCCTCGCGCTTGCGGAAGCCACCCGGGAACTTGCCCACGGCGCTCGTGCGCTCGCGATAGTCGACCTGCATGGGGAAGAAGTCGAGCCCCTCTCGCGGGTCGGCACGCACGACGGTCGCCATGACGGTGGTGTCGGCGTAGGTCGCGATAACGGCGCTGGAAGCGAGCTTGGCCACCCTGCCGGTCTCGAAGGTCAGCGTGCGTCCGCCGATGGTGCGCTCAACGCGTGTGGAATCTTTCATGATGTTCTGTGTCTTTCTGCGACGCTCCTGGACGCGGCAGCGTGCGTCGGGAGTCGTGCTGAGGGGAAGGTGCGATGGTGCTCGAGCACCCGCTCCGGAGAGGCAGAAAGCCGAAGGCAGACGTCAGGCTGCGTTTGGCTCACTGCCGCCCGTTTGCAGGGACGACCTCGAGCAGAAAAAGAAGCTGCCGGAATGTGCAACGAGCGGGTGCAACGCCCCGCTCGTGGAGTGACTGTTGATTATCGACGCAGACCCAGCCGCTTGATGAGCGCCAGGTAGGCCTCTCTGTCCTTGCGGGCTATGTACCTCAGCAGCTTGTTGCGCCGCGAGACCATCTGCACAAGACCACGACGGGAGTGGTAGTCGTGCTTGTTTTCCTTCATGTGCTCGGTCAGATCCTTGATCCGCGTCGTCAGGATCGAGATCTGGACCTCGGGCGACCCCGTGTCGGAATCGTGACGACGGCTCTCGGAGATGACTGAGGTTTTGCGTTCAAGAGAAAGGGGCATAGACAGCGGTCCGAATCAATCAAGCGTGGTCGGTCTGCGCAGGATCCCACCGTGACATCCGGCGGAATGGATCGGAGAGGATACCCGCACGAGCCCGAATCGGCAACTCCCCCACGTCCTCCTCGGGCGTCTGAGTCGCCCTGAGGGTATCCTGACACACGCATGAGTCTCTCCGAACGCATCTCGTCGCTCCAGCCCTCCGCCACGCTCGCGGTGACGGGCAAGGCCAAGCAGATGAAGGCCTCGGGCATCGACGTGCTCTCCTTCGCTGCCGGCGAGCCCGATTTCGTGACGCCACAGCGGATCATCGACGCCGCCAAGCGGGCGCTCGACTACGGACGCACGGGCTACGCCCCCGTCCCGGGGGTGCCGGAGGCACGCGAGGCCATCGCCTGGAAGCTGCGCGAGGAGAACGAGATAGTCGGTGTCACGCCCGAGCACGTGATGGTTTCCGTTGGTGGCAAGGGCGGGCTCTACTGCCTCTTCCAGTCGCTCTTCGACGAGGTCCAGGACGACTCCCGTCGAGGCGAGTTGTTGCTCCCCGTGCCCGCGTGGGTGTCCTACGCCCCGGTCGCGCAGCTCGCTGGCGGGCGCGTCGTCGAGATCGAGACCGATGGCGCCAACGACTTCAAGATGACCCCCGAGCAGCTGCGAGACGCGATCACGCCCAACTCGCGAGCGCTCGTGCTCAACTCGCCCTCGAATCCATGCGGCACGATGTACACGCCCGACGACCTGCGCGCGCTCGCTGAGGTCGTCCGCGAGCACCCCGACCTGATCGTCATCTCCGACGAGATCTACGAGAAGATCATCTACGGCGGCATCAACCACCTCTCCATCGGGAGCCTCGAGTCGATCGCCGATCGGGTGATCACCGTCGGCGGGATGAGCAAGGCCTACGCGATGACCGGCTGGCGTCTCGGATACGTCGCCGCCTCGGGCGACAGAGGACTCGAGCTCGTGAGGGCGTGTTGTCGCCTCCAGAGCCAGATGGCCACGGGACCCGCGACGTTCTGTCAGCTGGCCATCCCGACCGCGCTGCACGAGTGTGGCGACGACGTCGAGCGCATGCGCCAGGCGTTCGCGCAGCGCGCCGAGCTGATCTACGAGCGTCTGTGCGCCATCGAGGGTGTCACCTGCCCGCGCCCGACGGGCGCGTTCTACGCGTTCCCCGACGTGTCGTCGTTCTTCGGAGCCGTCTCCGCGGGCGGTCGGGTGATCGAGTCGGCTCTGGACTTCGCCTCGGCGTTGCTCGAAGAGCACCACGTCGCCGCGGTGCCTGGCGAGGCGTTCGGTGGCGTCGGCAGGAACTGCGTGCGTTTCAGCTTCGCCTGCTCGGATGAGGACATCACGCGCGGCATGGAGCGGCTCGGCGCGTTCGTTGCCGGCTTGCGTCAGGACTCGCCGGTCTGATCGATCGGCGTCTGGCGCGCTGCCAGCACGTCACCAGTGAGGATGACAGTGTTGTCCTGGCGGATGAGGCCGGTCTCGATGCCGAGCGCGTGGAGCTCGGAGAGGAGCTGCTCGTCCGAGATGGTCTGCAGACTGGGCGATGAGGCGGCCTGGAACGCGAGCCTGTCGACGATCGACGCGTCTGTGGTGACACGCGTTGTGATGCTTGTGACAGGGTGTCGATCCGACGGCGCAACGGGCGTGCCCGAGGGGGCTCGCGTCAGGAACGGGACACTCACGATTACGAGCAGGCACGTGCCCAGCGCGCCACGCATCGCCAACGCATTCTGGCGACGACGGTGTGCCAGGCCCGGCGCACTATCGACGACCAACTCACGGATGGCATCGCGCCGCTCTCGTCCGTGCTCGCTCAGCTCAGGCATCGTCCGCCTCCTGTGCTCCGGCACGCTCACGGAGCTTCTTCAGCGCACGATTGATGCGACCATCAACAGCACCCGTCGAGAGGCCGACACGATCACCGATCGCCGCGAGCGTCAGCCCCGTGCGATAACGCAGCGAGAGCAGCTCGGCGCTGAGCCTGTCGAGCGAGGACAGCTCCGCGTGCAGCCACTCGATCGAGTCGCCCTCGCGCGTCGTGGGCTCGGGCCTCTCGTGCCTGAGCTCGCGCGCCAGGCGCCGGGCTCGCTTGCGATAGGCGTCGATGCACACCGACTTGGTGACTCGCACGAGCCATGCCTGGAGCACGGGCTGTGAGTCGAAACGCTTCATGTGTCGGATCGCCTTGAGATACGTGTCCTGCACGATGTCGAGCGTGTCGTGCTCGTTGAACCCCGTGGCCTTGTATGCCGTGTCGTGGACGAGGTCGAACGTCTTGTCGTAGAAGCGCGCACAGGCATCGCGGTCGCCCGCGATGATCGCCTGTGTGAGCTTCCTGATGTCGTCCACGTGTCCATCATCCACTCTTGTTCCTTCGCGAGCCAGTGTGTTAGCGGGTTCCCAGCGACTCGCGAACCTGTTTGAGCTGCTTGCGGACCAGATCGACCCGCTGCTGTGCTACATACAGGTCTCGCTCGCTGCGCGCGAGCTCGAGTTGGAGTTCGAGCAGGACCTGCTCGTCCAGATTGCCATTCTCAACCTCCTCATCCGCCTGGTCGAGACGCGACACGTTGTAGTGCATGTGCTGCGTGGCCAGCTGCATATCCGCCTGGGCCTCGGCCATCTCGAACTCGAGCTCCGCTATGCGGAACTGGCTGTTCTCGTTGCTCTGGCGAGCGGCGGTGGCATCCTTCGAGAGCGCCTCGAGCGTCGCGTCCACCAGGTGCATCGTCCTGATGTTCCCGGAGACGATCAAGAGTTTTGTCTGCTCATGAAACTTCATCACCGCCTCGTGCGGCGCCACGGTGAGCGAGACCTCGACCGCCGAGAGCGCGTCGTCGATTGAAACACCAAGCGACGTGAGATTCTGCAGGCTCCACACGTTGACTTCCGTCGCGTCGGGAATCGAGACCGGCGCCTCCACCTGGAGCCTCACGATGTGATCGCCCGTGGCCCCAATCTGGGCGGCCCTGACAGACAAATCCAGCACGCCCTCGGACGTCGCGATGCGAGACCCCGACAGCAGGTCGAGCGAGGAGTACAGGTCGACGTTCGTCAGGCGCGTCGGCGCGACGGGGAACAGCTCGATCCGCTCGTCTGTGAATATGTCGGCGTCCGGGTTGGCGTCTCGGATGGCCTCGACGTACTGGGCCAGCGTGCCGCCCGGGAAATCGAGCGAGAAGTACACGGGCTGCGCGAGGCCCCGGGGCGCGCCCAGCACAACGAAGAGGATGAAAAGGAGCAGGCGGGTCATGGTGTGGTTTCCTTCCTGTGGACGGGTGTGTCTGCGGGTAGAACGTCGCCCCTCGGGCGATTTCGCGCCCGCGAGAAAAAAATCACCGTCCCGATATACTCCCCCACTATGCACTACGAATCGCACAAGCCGGTCATCGACGACCTCGAGGCGCGGATTTTGACGATCCGTGACTCTCTTTAACGTCGAGACCAAGCTCTCACAGCTCAGCGACGTCGAGGAGAAGATGGGCGCAGCCGACTTCTGGGACAACCAGACGGAGGCGCAGCGCGTCGTCGCCCAGATGAAGCTGCTCAAGGCGCAGATCGTGCCCATCACCGAGGCCGGTGAGGCCCTCGACGACGCGAAGGTCGCCTACGAGCTGGCACGCGAGGAGGGCGACGACGACATGCTCGCAGAGGCCGACGAGGCCCTCTTTGCGCTCAACCAACGCATGGAGAAGATCGAGCTCCAGTCGCTCCTGTCGGGCAGGCACGACCATCGGGACTGCTTCATGACGATCTCGTCGGGCGACGGCGGCACCGAGGCCGACGACTGGTGCCAGATGCTCCTGCGCATGTACACACGCTACTTCGAGCAGTCGCACACCGAGTGGAAGATCGAGGAGCTCTCTCTCCAGCACGGCACCGAGGCGGGCATCTCCACCGTCACGCTCCACGTCAAGGGGCCCTACGCCTACGGGTACCTCTCCGCCGAGCGCGGCACACACCGCCTGGCGCGCGTCAGCCCCTTCAACGCCCAGGGCAAACGCCAGACCAGCTTCGCGACAGTCGACATCGTGCCCGAGTTCGAGGAGACAGATCTGGAGATCCCAGATGGCGATCTGGAGATCACGTTCTTTGCGCGCTCCAGCGGTCCGGGCGGACAGAACGTCAACAAGGTTGCCTCCGCGTGCCGCATCGTGCACACGCCCACGGGGCTGAGCGTCGTCTCCAGCACCCATCGCGACCAGGGGCAGAACAAGCGCCAGGCTATGACGATCCTCCAGGCCAAGCTCGAGCAGATCGAGGAGGAGAAGCGCGCCGCCGAGCTTGCCGAGGCAACAGGCGGCGCCGTCGATCGTGGCTGGGGAACGCAGATCCGCAGCTACGTGATCTACGACAACCGCGTCAAGGACCACAGAACGAACTTCGAGGTCATGAATCCGGCGCTCGTGCTCGATGGCGAGCTCGATGGCTTCATCGACGCCGAGCTCAAGCGCCGACGCGCGTCGAAGGAAGAGGCCAAAAGCTAATCAAACGACATCGTGGAGACGCGCCGCTTGATGTCGGCGCAGATCTGCGCGATCTGAGCGCTGAGCGAGAGGCACGTGTGATCGTCGACGACGATGAACCGATCCGTCGATATCGCCTCGAGCCCGAGCGATCCGAGTGTCGAGCGTGAGTCCTCGATGAACCCCTCATCCACCCTTGGCGCAAAGAGCACGATGATCGTCGGGTCGAGACGCGCCAGATCTTCCGATTCCATCTCGATGTACGACGGCCCGCTGTCGAGCGCAAGACGGAGCCCCAGACGCGTCAGCATCTGCGCATGGAACGAGTCGGGACCGGCGGCACCGAGAGGCGATGTCCAGTACATGGGCAGCACGCTGACGCCCTCGGGCACGCTCTCGAGCGGCTCCAGCGCCTCGATCAGCTCGTCGTGCAGAAGTGCTGCCTGCTGCTGGGCGTCGAACAGCACCGCGAACATCTCCAGCGAGGTCCACAGGTCATCGAGCTCGAGGAGCTGGAAGTCACGCACGACCCAGCCGTGTCGCGAGGAGAGTCGGGTGAGTCGCTCGGGAAGATCGCGCGATCCCCACTCCATCAGGACGTGCGTGGGACGGACACCAGCCAGACGCTCGTAGTCGATGCCGGCCTGATCGCCCACGACGGGTATCGACTCGTCGAGGAAGGTGTCGAATCCGTGTCGTCCGACGATGTGCTCCTCGAGCCCGAGCTGCTGGAGCAGCAGCCCGACAGAGGGACTCAGCGCCGCGATGCGATACTCGGATGAAATTTCCGAGTTTTCTATCGCGTTTTCAGGCGCGCAGGAGGCGATTCCCCAGATTATGGGAACCAGGCACGCACACAACGCCAAGGCCCTGCGATACAAAGGTTCGACTCGGAACGGCGAAATCACCGACGCAGAATAACGCCGATCGCGTTGTTCTTCGCCTCGTTGGGCGTTGGGTGGTCGAGCCAGGAGAATCTCGGATGGGATTTTTCACGAAGCTGGTCACGTTCTGGCTCCCCTCCGCGCCCGCGGAGCCGGTGGCCCTGGCGTCGGGCCAGCCCTCGAGTGGCTTCTCACTGCTGCCCCGTCGCGCGACCGCAGCATCGGGCGGACGCAGCATCCGCCACGCGGGCGCGCAGATGCACGAGGCCGCCCAGACCATAGAGCAACTCTGCGAGCAGATGCGCGACACGCTCAAGCGCATCGACGCGCAGATGGATGTGCGCTCACGACGTGATCCGCAGATCCTCGAGGCCCTCGACGCGTTCGAGCGGATGCGCACGCAACTCTCCGAGTGGCACCTCCAGCACGAGCAGATGCAGTCGGCCATCGAGGACGTCTCGCGTCTCTGCCGCGACACACTCGACGCGCAACGCCTGATCCTCACTGGACTTGCGCAGCGTGAGGAGGTCGCCGGCGAGCGTCACGACGAGCTCGTGATGGCACTCCGACACATCGAGATGATCTCAACCATGCGTCAGGACAGCCACGACCCGCCCAGCGCGCTGCTGCCCAGCGGCGTCGATGCCCAGCCGGTGCCCAGCGAGATCGAGGCGCTCTCCGCCCAGATCGCGCGAGCCAATCGCCTGGTCGCGATCATCTCGATCGGCGCGCTCGTCGTCGGGATCGGCGCGCTCGTCCTCGCCCTGACCCTCTGACCCACTACACGCTCGCGCCGCATGACTGGAACTGATGCGCCAGGCACTCGTCCAACGCATCGATCTGCGCGCTGGCGTGCAGCGGGAACGCCCACGTCCGATCCTCCACGATCGGCAGCTCCTCGCGGGGGGGGGGGGGGCGCGGCGCCGCCGACGCGAGACGCTCGATCGCCTCGGCGTTCGCCTCACGATGCTCGCTAAGCAACTCCTGGAGCGCGTGGAACAGCTCGGCCGGATCTCCGCCCTGGTGCTTGGTCGACTCGATCCGCTCGATCAGCGCGCGCTTGGCATCGCCACGCGACGTGTCGCCAACAATCTCGGGATTGTGCCTCGACGCGTGCGCCCTGCTCCTGGCCTGGCGCACTCGCTCCTGGGTCGGCTGCTCGTCCCGCAGCGGGAGCGTGAGCGTCGCGCTCACGATGGCCGCGTGGGCCAGTCTGGTGCCGCTCCATTTTTCCATCCACTGCTCCGTGAGCCTGTCGTAGAGTCCCCCGCCCGTGCCGTGGATGAACAGATCGCACAGGTGTGCGCGCGCGATGGCTGTCATGCTCAGCGCCCGAGGCACGATCGACTCACTGGGAAGATCGTCCAACTGCTCGGCGTAGACGCGACGACGCGGCTCGCCGTCGCTCACATGCCACAGGGGCAGCTCCCACCGGTCGTTGACCTCGTTGGCCACGAGCCCGTTCACGCCGGCATCCGGGTTCGCGCGGACCGCGCTGTTGTACGCGTGCGCCAGCCGCTCGGGGTGGCGCTCCATCTCGTCGAGCATCGCGTTGTACACGTCCAGCGAGTGGAAGTCCGTCGCGTACACCGTGGGCACCCGACCAACACGATCCACGAGCAGATCCGCCAGCGCGCCCTGCGTCTGGCGGGCTAGATCCGGCGCGCCGCTGTGGCTCGCCAGCGCGCCCCGGATGCGCGCCAGGCCCTCGTTGACGGAATCGAGCGTCGCGTACGCCTCCGTCTCGTCGGGCTCCGCAGCCGGTAGCGACGACACCGCTGCGCCTCGCAGGGGCGCCTCGCCCAGCGCGCACTGGCGCACTATCAGCTTGTCGCGCGCATCGAAGACCGGCACGCGCACGTGCAGCGGGTCGACCTCGTCCTGATCCGGCACGATCCACGCGCTGTGCGCACCGAGCCCCTCGCACGCGTGGCGGCACGCGAGGAACTTGGCCAGGATGCCCGGATGCCAGAACGTCGGCTGGTGCCCCGTCATCACGATCGGCCTGTCTGTCGGCAGCCCCGCCTGCTCACGCGCGTGTCGAGCGATGTCGGTCAGCGCGCCGTTCCTCCACGAGGGACCGTCGTCGAGAAGGGATCTCCATCGCGACGCGGGCGGGTCGAGCGTGATCATCCACAACACCCGTTGAGCAGCGCCGAGGAGGCGCTGTTTGGAAGCAGGCCCGCGTGCTTCTCGATCTCGCAGTGCAGCGCCTTTCGGTAGTGAGCGAGGCGGTGGCACGAGTCGTCCAGCGGGCCACCAAACGAGCGGTTCGGGTCGTTGTAGATCAGACGCACCGGTATCTCGCGGATGCGCAGACCCGCGGCAACACCGCGGACCCACAGCTGCATCGGGAACGCGTAGCCGTTCTCGTCGAAGCTGACCTTCCGCTGCGCCTCGACCCTGTGTGCCTTGAACCCGCAGAACGCGTCGGTCAGACGCAGCCCCAGCCGGTCGTTGATCTCACGCGTGATCGTCTCGTTGATCGCGCGACGATCCGGGGGCGGCGAGCCGTTGGCGTTGTCGGTGTTGATGTAGCGAGAGCCCGAGATGATGTCGGCGTCGTCGCGCTCGATCGCGTCGAAGAACACGGGCAGCGAGTCGGGTTCGTGCTGCTCGTCGCAGTCCATCGTGACCACCCAGTCGTAGCCGAACGTGTCCGCCCACAGGAACGCGTCGCGGAGCGAGCGACCGTATCCCCTGTTGACCCTGTGGCGGATGACCTCGACCGGGTGCGTGGCCAGCAGCGTGGGCGTGGCATCCGTCGAGCCGTCGTCGATCACCAGAACCTCGTCCGTGTGCTCGAGCACGCGCGGGATCACACGCTCTATGTACCGCTGCTCGTTGTACACAGGAATGGTCACGAGAATCCGCATGCGATCGCTCCCGAGTCGTGCCTACACAATCCGACGTGCTGATGCTACGCCCCCACCACTAACGCGATCAACCACGCGCCCACGCGGACGCCCTAATCGCGTGGGACCGTCATCTCGCCGGCGTCACGCCACTCCACGCGGTCCCGCACGACGTCCCAGCGCAGCAGCGAGCCCGTCAGCGGCGTCGGGTGCGTGGCGTCGAACATCGTGACCGAATTGCCCAGCGCCGCGGTCGCCTCCGCGACACCTCTCGTGGCGTCGTAGACGAGCCGATCGGCGATGAGTTGCTTCGTGTCGCGGCGCGCGTACACCGCGCCCGATGCGATCGCGTTGCGCAGCTGCGTGCGCTCGAGCCCAATCGTGCCGGGCGAGCCCGGGAGATCGACCGACGCGTCGAGCAGCTCGCACTCGAGCTCCGTGTACGCGTCCGCGCCGGGCGGGAGATGGCGCAGGCGCACGCGATCTCGCAGGATCGCGCGCGACTCCGCACGCTGGAGCTCCATCGCACCGCTCCACGTCAGCAGCGTCGTGCCCTGCCCGTCGAAGGGCGCACCACGCTCGGGCTCCTGGTCACCGCCGTCGCTTTGGGATCGATTCTCTATAAGCAGCCTGCCGGTCTGGGGCACGGAGAGCACGTCCGTCTGCACGTTCGCCTCAACGAGACGCGACTCGAGGTACAGCAGCCCCTCGAGACGCACGCCCGTCTCACTCGAGGCGTCCGGCGTGTACCGTCGGCTCTCGATGGTCACGCTCTCGTCGCCCGTGCCCTCGTGCGACGCGCCGTACAGCGTGATGGTGTCCACCACGTCGCGGGCGTCCACCTCCTGGCCATCATCCGCGACGCTCGCGTCGGGCTGGAGCGCCACGACGATACGCTCCGCACGCGCGTTGTCGCGCGCGTCGGGCATCTGCGCCCTTGCGACACACCGACCGATGAACTCGGCGAAGCCCGCCTGCCCGTCGTAGATCATCGAGTCCTGCCAGTCGATCGTCATCGACTCGTACCCCGCACCCGCCTCACTGCGCCTCGTCGACTCGAGCGTGCCCGAGCCGAACACCGTCATGCGCTGCGCGATCTCCTCGAGCCGTATCGAGCCGCCCGAGACCGTCACCTCGTCACGCCTGAGCGTTACCGGTGTGCCTGTCATGTCGTACACGCCATCGGGAATCGACGCCCTCAGATCTTCGGCACTCACCTCGTCGCCCTGGGGCGTCCGCACGCGCACCGCACGCGACGCGTGCACGTCCGTGATCTGCGGGTTGCCCTGCGCATCGCCCACGAGCGTCGCGTCGAGAAGCTCGCCCTCGATGAGCGCCTCGCCACGCGAGCCCCGGACCGTGCCCTCCGCGATCAGACGCGACGGGCGCGGATCATCGAGTGTCGAATCGAGAGAGAACGACACGTCGATCCGACGCGCGCTGAGCTGCCCGTCGTCGCCCGCGTCGGCACGCGCGCTGCCCTCGACGAGCAGGCGCTCGATCGACGCCTGCCGATCGTCTGTGATACCAAACCACGCGCGGATTAGCTCGCCCTGCACGACTCGATCATCGCGCCGCGCCTCGGAGGCGCCCGTCAGCGTCGCCTCGCGCAGCAGCATCGGATCGTCGAGATCGACCTGGCCGTCGCGTGTCGCCAGCGTGAACTGCGCCCCCTGCTGCCACACGATGCGCTGGTCGCGATCGATCTGTGCATCGGGATCGGACGCGCGGATCTCGCCCGGTCCATGCACGGACGCCAGCCCCGTCGTCAGGTTCGCATCCAGACGACCGACCAGGATGTCTGCCTGCCCGGGAAGCCTGACACGCACGCCGGTGTCGCCAGCGCCGATGAGCGAGGTGCTCCGCGTCGTCATGCCGTAGGCCAGCGCCACCGCCTGGAGCGATGCCCCCGTCTCCGAGTCGTCGATCCGAACCACGCCCGACTCGGGCGATTCCAGCCGGATCGCCACGTGATCGTGCTCGAGCTGCTCGACGGGATCGATCACCGGACGGATCGTCAGCGGCCCGGTCCACGTCACCGTCAGCAGCTCCGACTCGCCCGATCCATCGGGGCGCCCCGTATCTGATGCGCCGCCTGACGCGCCATCGCGTGTGCTCGTCACCAGCGGCGCGATCGCGTTCTCGGGGAGGCTGCCATCGAGCAGTGTCGCCCAAACATGCAGACGATCGGCATCGAGCGTCTGCGTGGAAGTGACGAAGCGCACCTGGTCCGCTAGCTCCACGTGGTACTGCTGCTCCACCGGCTCGTCGTCGGGACCGCCCTGTCCGGGCGCGCCGTCTTGACCTCTCGATCCGCGCCTCGACTGGAGCGCATCGGGATCGATCGTGACCACCCCATCGCGCTGCGCCTCCAAGTAGGCCAACCGCTTGTTCTGCTCGTCGGCAACGATCGTCAGCCCGACGAACCTTGCCTCGATGCCGGTGGACGTGATCGTCACCTCGTCGGCTGTCGAGAGCTCGCCGATGGCCGAGTCGAACGTCATCGAGTCTGTCCGGATGGTGGAGAACGCCTCGATGCCCAGCGCGTCGGGGTCGTCGCCCGCGCGAGGCGCCGGATTGCCACTGGCATCGACCGCGGGAAACACCCGGATGCGCACGTTGCCGGAGAACCGCCCCTTCTCGGGCTCCTGCGAGCCGCTCGGCTGCACGTAGTTCAGCTCGTCCGCGTGGATCGAGATGGACGTGCCATCATTCATATAGACCCACGCCTCGGGCTCCGTCACGTTGTACCGCCCCGCCTCCTGCGGATTGAACGTCTCGTATTTCAGCTCCTGCACGACAACGTTCTGCTCGTTCACGAGCTGGATGATCCCCTCATCAGCAGTGCCTATCAGCTCCTCGATCTCACCGGTGACCGTCGGCTGGCGGTTCGTCGGCAGGACCGGCGGGGCGATGTCCTGACGCCCCGCACGCGCTCGCTCCTGCTCGGCACGCGAGCCGCGGACCGTCGCCAGCGCGATCAGCGTCAGCACACCCACGAGCACGATCATCGAGAGAACGATGCCCAGTGTCCGCGACGTCATGCCACGACGGAATGTGCGAAGAATCGGGGTCATGTGCGTCTCTATCGTATCACGCGTCGGACGACGAGCGTCCCGATCAGCCATCCTGCTGAGCGATCTTCATCGCCAGCAGATCCTGAACATCCAGTATGCCCACGGGTCTGCCCTGGGAATCCACGACCGGGATCTCGTCGGCACGGAATTCCCGGACCAGTCGCAGCGCGTCACGCAGCACCGCATCGTCCGACAGCGAGCGCGGCGAGCGCGTCATCACGTCGTCGACCGGGCGGGACAACTCGCTCGTGTCCCGCAGGATCAACCTTCTGAGATCACCGTCCGTGAACAGACCGATCAGCGCGCCCGCGTCGTCCACGACCACCATCGCGCCCGGGCGTCTGCCGTGCCCCGAGGTCTGCTCCAACGCGTCCATGAGCGTCGTGCCGGATCGCACGCACGCCAGGTTGGTCTCGGTGGTGAACCGGAGCACGTCCGTCACGGGTCGCAGCAGCTCACCCAGCCAGCCGCCGGGGTGACGCTTGCGGAAGTCGTCCGCCGAGAAGTCGATGCGTCGCGACGCGGTCAGCGCCAGCGCGTCGCCCAGCGCCAGCGTCGCAGTCGTGGAGCTCGACGGCGCCATCGTGATGTCGCACGCCTCCTCCACGGTTCCGACGGACAGCGCCACCGTCGCCAGCCGGTCCAGCGGCGCGTCGGCGCCCTTCGTGATCGATATCACGTCGATGCCATCCTGACGCAGGATCGACGCCAGCGCCACCGCCTCGTCGGTGTTGCCCGAGTAGCTCAGGATCAGCGCGCAGTCGTTGGGCTTGAATCGCCCCAGATCGCCGTGCACCGCCTCGGCCGGATGCATGAAGTGCGAGGAGATCCCGACACTCGAGAGCGTCGCCGAGATCTTCTGCCCGATCAGGCCCGACTTGCCCATGCCTGAGACTACGACCGACGCGTGGTTATCGACGGTGCCAACCAGAATGTCCACGGCGCGCGCGAACGACTCGTCCAGCAGGTCGCCAACGGACGCCACCGCCTGCGCCTCGGCCGAGAGCACCCGACGCGCATACTCGAGAGCCTGCTCCGGATCTGTGGTGTTGGACTCGTCTGTCATGGTCACCCTGATGGGGCGCTGAGACGCCGATATCGTGCGTTCCATACCCTACACGGTACACTCTGACCCGGACGAGGGCGATCGACAGCACACGGAGCGCACCGGTGAGCCAGACGGAGTATCAGGTCAGACTCGACGCCTTCGAGGGGCCCCTCGATCTGCTGCTGTACCTCATCCGCAAGGCGGAGGTCGAGATCACCGACATCCCCATCGCCACGATCACGCGCCAGTACCTCTCCTTCCTCGAGCACATCGACCAGCTCGACATCGATCTGGCCGGCGACTTCCTCGTCATGGCCGCCACGCTGATGGAGATCAAGTCGCGCACCATCGCGCCCGCGAGCACCGACCCCGACGACGAGGACGCGCAGGCGGGCGAGCCCGACCTGGGCGAGCTGGCCACCGAGGCCCTCGATCCGCGTGCCGAGCTCGTCCAGCAGCTGCTCGAGTACAAGCGCTACCGCGACGCCGCCGAGCACCTGGAGGATCGCGCCACCTCGTGGGCGCAGCGCTTCGCCGCCCCCGGCGCCGCCTACGACAAGGACTCCGTCCGGACGGTCCTCGAGGAGCAGAGCGAGCACGAGCTCGAGGATCTCTCCACCTTCGACCTCGTCGAGGCCTTCGCCCGGATCACCGCGGCGGTCGACTTCCGACGCATCGGCGAGCACCACGTCGAGATGGAGACCGACGACACGCCGCTTGAGGTCCACGCCCAAGACATCGCCGCACGACTCGAGGGCTCCTCCATGCTGCACGAGGGAGAGCCTGCGTTGCGCCTGGTTGATGTCTTTCTCGGACGCCCGCGCGTGCAGATGATCGGACTCTTCCTGGCGATGCTCGAGATGGCGCGCCAGCGTCGGATCAGAGTGATCCAGCACACCGACGTTGATGAAATTCTGATCGTGGGCGCCAATGATCATCACGAGGAAGCAGATGGGCCCGAGGATTCTCGTGAACCCGCCTGAGCGTCCGAGCGACCTCTTGCGGGAGACCCCCCCTGAAAACACGAGACGGGGCTTCCGAACTACTAAATACCTGACAGAGACGTGTCACGAGACACAACTTTGATGGTAGACATGTGTGAGGGGCCCATTGGCGGGCCGAACCAAAGAAAGGCCTGAGGGCACGGAGCCACGCAATGGGAACTCTGGGCACTGTTTTCAAGTGGACAGCGGGTACGGTCATCATCATCGGAGCCGTCGGTGCAACCGCCGGCGCCATCCTGTACCCCAAGATCCAGAAATCACTGATGAATCAGAACGAGAGCGGCGAGCTCGCGCAGGTCATCGAGATCCTGCCCGACAGGCTCGTGCGGACCGTGAGCGCCCCGGGCGAGCTCGAGCCTCGCACGAAGGTCTCCATCTCCGCCCGCGTCTCGGCACTCATCACGGAGCTGCCCTACGAGGACGGTGATCTCGTCAAGGCCGGCGATCTGGTCGTGCAGCTCGACGACAAGGAACTCCAGGCCCGACTCAAGGGAGCCGAGGCCCAACTGAATACTGAGATGGCCCGTCTCGAGGCCGCACGCGCCGAGTACATCAACGCCACGGCGGAGTGGGAACGCCTCGACGCGCTCTACGAGTCCAACGACATCAGTCTCTCCGAGCTCGATCAGTCCGTCGCCCGACGCAACACCGCCGAGGCGAATCTCAGCGCGGCGCAGCACAACGTCGAGGGAGCGCAGTCCAACGTCGATCAGGCCACTGAGAATCTCGGATACACGAAGATCTACTCCCCCATCGACGGTCGCGTCACCACGCTCAACGCCGAGGTCGGCGAGATCGTGATGACGGGCACCATGAACAACCCGGGCACGGTGATCATGGAGATCGCCGATCTCTCCGAGATGCTCGTGCGTGCCGAGGTCTCCGAGAACGACATCTCAGAGGTCACCGCCGGGCAACACACGCGCATTAACCTCATCGCCTACCCCGAGCGCTCCTACGACGGCACCGTCGAGCTCGTCTCGCTCCAGAGCACGTACTCCGACCAGGATCGCGCCAAGATCTACGAGACCGAGATCCTCCTGCACCTCCCCGACGGCGAGGTCCTCCACTCGGGGTTGACGGCCAACGTTGACATCGAGATAGAGACCCTCGAGGACGTGCTCACCGTCCCGAGCCAAGCTGTGCGCGAGATGCGCACCGATGAGCTCCCGCAAGAGCTGGTCTCCCACGAGTTGGTCAACAACGACAAGACGTTCACCGATCTCGTCTACATCTATCAGGGCGGAAAGGCCGTCGCGACACCCGTCACTATCGGCGAGAGCGACCTGAGCCACACCTCGATCGCCTCGGGTCTCGCGCGTGGTGATCGCGTCATCGTCGGCCCGTGGCGGCTGCTCCAGAACATCGAGCACCAGCAGGGCATCCGCATCGACACGGCACGCTCGACCATCGAGGACGACGAGCCCAGCGACGACACCGAGACACTCACCGAAGACTCCGAACTGGCGACGAACGACGGATGAGCATCATCAGCGTCCGCAATCTGAAGAAGATCTATCGCGTCGGCGAGGAGACCATCAACGCGCTCAACGGCTTCTCGCTCGATATCGACAAGAACGAGTTCGTCGCCATCATGGGCGCCTCGGGCTCGGGCAAATCGACCCTGATGAACATCCTCGGCTGCCTCGATCGCCCCTCGCGCGGCGGTTACGTCCTCAACGGGCAGCCCACGCACAAGCTCAACGCCTCCGCCCTCGCCAGCGTGCGCAACAAGGAGATCGGCTTCGTCTTCCAGTCGTTCGAGCTCCTCCCGCGTGCCAGCGCCCTCAAGAACGTCGAGCTCCCGCTGCTCTACTCGAAGGCCAACTGGCGCGGCGCCCGCAGACGAGCGCGCAAGGCGCTCGAGCGCGTCGGGCTGGGCGATCGCGTCGGGCACAAGCCCAACCAGCTCTCGGGCGGCCAGCGCCAGCGCGTCGCCATCGCTCGCGCCCTGGTCAACGATCCCGCCATCATCCTCGCCGACGAGCCCACCGGCAACCTCGACTCGACCACGAGCGAGGACATCATGAAGCTCTTCCGCGAGCTCCACTCCGAGGGGCAGACGATCGTCATCGTCACCCACGAGGAAGACATCGCGACACAGGCCGAGCGCATCGTCCGACTCCGCGACGGCAAGCTCATGTCGGACCACCCGACGCGAGAGGATCCGATCCATCTTCGCTGGCTCGAGAGCGCGATGCAGGGCATGCGAGAGAAGACCGACGCGGTCAATCTCAAGCCCGTGATCTGCGACAGCACACGTACAAGTGAGGTGACGGCATGATCGTCCGTGTCTTCCTGCAGACAGTCGTCCTCGCCTTCGGGCAGATCTGGGCCAACAAGACGCGCGCCGCCCTCACGGCGCTGGGCATCATCATCGGCGTCTCGTCCGTCACGGCAGTCATCGCCGCCCTCACGGGCATGCGCACGTTCATCCTCGATGAGTTCGAGACCTTCGGCGCCAACAAGGTCTTCATGGACGGGCGCGTCCCGCGCGATCTGCGCGGGCAGATCCCGTGGCTGACCGTGCAGCTGCAGGAGGAGGAGATCCACGCCATCCTCGAGCACTGCCCCACCGTCGACATGCTCACCCCGATCTACTTCGGGGCCTATGAGGTGCGTCACGGCGAGGAGGTGCTCACGAGCGTCCAGACGCAGGGCATCTGGCCCGAGTGGCACGAGATCGAGCAGCGATTCGTCATCTCCGGACGAACATTTAACAAGATCGACGAGGCCGAGGCGCGATCGGTCTGCCTCATCAACGAGAAGGCCATCGAGGAGCTCAACCTCGACAAGGATCCCGTCAACCAGTTCATCAACATCAAGGAGCGACGATTCCAGATCGTCGGCATCGTCGAGACCAAGGACGTCTCGGCCATGTTCGGCGGGGGTGACACCAACTCCGAGATCTACATCCCCCTCTCCATGGCGCGCAAGCTCAACCCCTGGGGCTGGATCAACTACGCCGTCGGCACGATCCACAACCCCGAGGAGAGCGACGAGGCCATCGCGCAGATCAAGAACGTCCTCCGCACCAAGCGCGGCATCAGGGGCGACGACCCCGAGACCTTCGAGGTCCAGGTCCTCCAGACGTTCATCGACCAGTTCAACGGCATCGCCGCCGGGATCACCGCCATGGCGGGCGGTGTCGTCAGCATCTCGCTGCTCGTCGGCGGCATCGGCATCATGAACATCATGCTCGTCTCCGTGTCCGAGCGAACACGCGAGATCGGGCTGCGCAAGGCCGTGGGCGCTCGCCCCGGCATCGTGCTCATGCAGTTCCTCGTCGAGGCGGTCGTTCTCTGCGTCGTCGGAGGTGTCATCGGGCTGGACCTAGGCATGCTGATGACGTTCGGCATACAAAACATCCCCGACGCAAACCTGGAGTCTGCGCACATCCCATCATGGGCCGTCGCGTTGGCGTTCGTGTTCAGTGCCGGCACGGGCGTTATCTTCGGCATGTTCCCCGCCATCAAGGCCGCACGGCTCGACCCCATCGAGGCACTCCGACATGAATAAAACACAACTCGGGGCGGCGACACTCGCGCTGCCCCTGACGATCATCGGCTGCGCCGCCAACCCCTTCGTGACGCTCCCGGATGACTACGGTCGTCGTGTCGAGTCATCTCACGTCCGCGAGGTCCAGCGCCTCGACCTGGTCCAGGACCAGGAGGCCATGGACGACGATACGGACGTCCTCGCCGAGGAAACCCTGGAGCGCACCGAGCTGCTCCTCGAGGGCGACGCCTACTCGCTGAGTATCGAGCAGGCACGCGCGCTGACACTCCAGAACAATCTCGATCTGCGCGTCTCGCTGATCAGTCCGACCATCGCGCAGACCTCTGTGACGGAGGCGGAAGCCGCCTTCGAGGCCGTGCTGACAGCCAATCTCAGCCAGGTCGAGACCGATCAGCCCACCTCCGTCTCCACCGTCGGCTCGCAGATCGAGAACACGCGACTGACCTCGGGTGTCACCATCCCCACGCGCACCGGCGGCACGGTCAACGTCAACTTCCTCTCAGCGCGCACCGAGACCAACAACCCGTTCTCGACGCTGAACCCCGCTGCGGACGCGGACATCGGTTTCTCCATCACGCAGCCACTGCTGCGCAACGCTGGGCGCCGCACCAACACGCACGCGCTGCGCGTCGCGTCGCTCAACTCCGAGATCGAGCAGACCCGCACGAAGCTCGAGGTCATCCGCCAGCTCTCGAATGTCGATCGCGCCTACTGGCTGCTCTACGCTGCGCAGCAGGAGCTCGACGTGCGTCAGCAACAATACGAGCTCGCCATGTCGCAGCTCGAGCGCGCCCAGCGCCGCGTCGATGCCGGAGCCGATTCGGAGATCGAGGTCATCCGCGCCGAGGAGGGCGTCGCGCAGCGTCTTGAGGCGATCATCAACGCGCAAGAGACCGTGCTCCGCCAGCAGCGAGAGCTCAAGCGCATCGTCAACTCGCCGGACATCCCCATCGAGGGCCAGACGAGCGTCCGACCAGCCAGCCAGCCCGACCCGGTCGTCTACGACCTCGAGGAGGACACGCTGATCGCCGCGGCGCTCGCCAATCGGATGGAGCTGCTCGAGCTCGAGCTCCAGCTCGCCATCGATTCGAGCTCGATCGACTTCCAGCGCAACCAGTCGCTCATGAGGCTCGATCTGACGGGCCAGTACAACCGCAACGGCCTCTCCGACGTCGTCGGTGACTCAATCAGCGCGCTGCACGACGACAACTTCGAGGATTGGTCCCTCGCGCTCGACGCGGAGCTGCCGTTGGGCAACCAGGCCGCCGAGTCCCAACTCGATCGCGCCGTGATCACGCGTCTCCAGCGCATCGGGACACGCGCCTCACGCTATCAGACGATCACACAGGAAGTGCTCGACGCGATCGTCTCGCTCGAGGCCGGCTGGCGAAGAGTCCTCGCCGCCCAGCAGAGCGCCATCCTTGCGGCGCGCACCCTCGAGGCCGAGCAGCGCCAGTACGACGTCGGGCGGCGCACGAGCACGGACGTTCTCGACGCGGCCACACGACTGGCCGATGCGCAGTCGTCAGAGATCCGCGCGATCGCCAACTACCAGATCTCACAAGTCGACCTCGCCGTCGCGACGGGCACGATGCTCGGAGCCGCGAAGGTCCGATGGGAGCCCATCGATCCCAGAGAGACGGCCTCCTCGGAGTGACACCACCCGAGCGTTCAGGGTCGATGATGTGATCGATTCGGTTAGCTCGACGAGGCCTGCTTGGTCGGGTCGAGCTTGGCGACGATGTCGGGGGTCTCGGCGAGGATCTGATCGGCCACCTCGCGTCTGTGCACGTCCACCTCGCGAGGAAACTCGAAGGCGATCCGCACTCTGTCGCCCTTCATGCCAACAATGCGTACCACGCCGAGCGGATTGCTCGGATCGCCGATGACGACCTCTTCGCCTTCCCGACGCGTGATGACAAGCACTGTCGCGGACCTCCTGTCCCGTGTCAGGCCCGGAGCCTCCGGACCAAAGACGTACCACCGGATGTAAGCCTATCACTCGACATGTCACTATTCGAGCACGAAACGCCCAATTCCAGAGAAAAAGCTGGGTTTTCGTCCCCTGAACCGGGTTTTCGGTCTCAGGGGCTTGAAAATGGCGATTCCAAACCCCTCAGGCCACCGCCTCGACGCCCGTTATGCCCGGCACGTGCTCGCGTAGATTCTGCTCGATCCCGTATCGGAGCGTCATCGAGCTCGAGGGACACCCCACACAGGCGCCGAGAAACCGGATCTGCACGACGTTGTCGGGCGTGAGCCCGACGTACTCGATGTCGCCGTTGTCACGCTGGATCATCGGGCGGAGGGCCTCGAGCACCTTCTTGATGCGATCCTCGGAGATGGTGTTGTCGGTCGAGCTCATGGTGGTTTGCTCACGACATGATAGGGCAACCGCGACGGAGCGTGGCATCGGGGCGGGTACACTCCGTGCATGCGATGGATCGCGATCATCATGAGTGTCCTGCTGCTGTCCGGGTGCGCGGGAGCGTCGAAGAACCAGCCCGAGACACCCGAGCCACGCGCCCTAACCGCTTCGGACATCCAGCTGCTCGCTGGCGAGCTCGTCCCGCGCGACCAGAATGGCTGGGAGGAGTCACGCGAGCCTCTGAAGACGGTGATGTGGAACCGCGGGCTCAGCGCACACCTCCGCCTGCTCGCGCTCGACGCGCTGCTGACACACGACGAGGACGACACCGTCTCGATGCTCTGGTATCTGCTTCCCAGCGAGACGGACTGGGTCGTGCTCGAGGCGATCGCGCTCGAGGCGCAGGTCCGCGACTGGACCCGACTCGCCCCATCATTCGTGCGCAGCCTCCGACGCGAGGTGGTCGAGCCATCGTTCACCGATCGCCCAGAGCATCGCGCGCTCGTCGCGCTGCACCCCGACAAGACCATCGAGGAGATCATCTACGGTGTCTTCGCCGACACCTCGCTGACCAGCGACCTTGGCACGCGCGCCCGCCAGGATGCCTGGACACTCCTGCTGCGTCTCGATCCGCAACGAGAGCGGGTGCTTGATCTGCTCGCCTCCTCCGGCTCGACCGACGACCCGCTGATGGGCGATCTCCAGGCCGCCGCCAGCGATCTGCACGCCATCGCGACCACGCCCGAGCAGATGCGCTGGCTCGAGCAGATGCGCCAGCCCGAGCACGCCTCGTTCTGGAGCAGCGCCAGCACAGCCATCGGCGCCCTCCGGGATGGGCAGCGTGAGGATCTCACGCTCGCGCACGTCGGGCTCGTGACGCACGCCAGCGCCGTGGCGCCCGAGATCATGAGCGAGACACGACAGTCGCTGCTCTCGATGCTGCACGCTCGCTTCGATGGGCGGAGCGTCGTCGAGCGGGGCACCGGTGACACGTTCGATCACCCGGAGCTCCTGGAGACATGGGAGGACGACCTCTCGTGGGGCGATCTCCTCTCGCTCGTGATGATCGACGACATCCTCAATGACCCTGCCCTTCTCGAGACGTTCTTCGCGCAGGCACAGGAGGATCGGTTCGACAACACCACCGAGCACGGCGGGATCATCGATCCCGACGGGCAGACGACCCGGCTGCGACGGTTCATACCAAGACCCTCTCAGCGACGGGGTGACACCACGTATATCGCGCCGCCCGAGATGATGGTCGCCTCGACACGTGCGCTGGCGATGTACCACTTCCACGCCAACGGCGTGCAGAATCGAGATCGTGCGGGCCCCTCGTCTGCCGACCTACGCTTCGCACGAGAGTCGGGGCGTGTGTGCGTCGTGCTGACGCTCATCCGTCGCGAGCGTCTCGACGTTGACGTGTACTTCCCCTCCGGTGCGATCGTGGACCTGGGCGTGTTCGAGTCGCCCCGTTGAGCGTGGTGACGCCGTGGTCGACCCGCACATCCTGCTGATCGTTCTCGCGGTGCTCGTGCACGACGCGATGGGCATCACGGGGCCGACCCTCGACAGCGCGCTTCCCCCCTGGCTCTCGGGTCTTACGGTTCCGCTGGGTGTGATCCTGCTCCAACACCTGGCGATCATGCACACGACGAGGTGCCTGACTCGCTCGAGCGACCTGCGCTGGGTCGAGGTCGTCCGATGGATGCAACGTCTGGGCGCGACCATCGGGCTCGTGGCGTTCCTGCTTGCGCTCTTCGGACACGGATGGCTCGCGTGGGTCCGCACGCACGTGGGCGACATGATCCTGGTGGACGAGGCGCTCGCCGTGCTGCCGGCGCTGCTGGTCATCGTCTGCGGGTGGTTCTCGTCGTCGCGCATGGAGCAGGTGCTCCGCGACGCGGTGATCATCCGACGCGTCGAGGCGGGGCAGGACATCCACCCCCCCCACTCGCGACTGTCGATCCTCCTGGACAGGATCCGCCATCGGGCGGCGCTGATCCTGCTGCCGATAGCCCTGCTCGTGTCCTGGTCGGAGACGGTCTCGCTCCTCCACGCTCGCGCACTCCGAGAGCGCTGGCTGGGCCTGACCGAGTCGCGCGCCGATCTGATCGCCAACACGCTCGAGTTCGGCGCCATCGTCGTGCTGATCGTTGTCATGCCGCTGATGCTGCGCCTCTTCTGGCGCACCAGTGAGCTTGGGCCCGGCACGCTGCGTGACACGCTGGAGTCGATGTGCAAGCGTCACAGGGTCCGCGTGCGCAGCATCCTCGTCTGGTGGACGCATGGGACGATGCTCAACGGCGCCGTCATCGGCATTCTCCGCTGGACACGCATGATCCTGCTCACCGACGAGCTCTTGGCCACGCTGCGCATCGAGGAGATCGAGTCGGTGATGGCCCACGAGATCGCCCACATCAAACGCCATCACATCCAGTGGATGCTCCTGCTCCTCGTGGGCGCGCTGCTCGGGCTCACGCTCCTGGCCGACCTCATCGCCAGAGCCATCCCGCTCGCCCTCGGAAACTCCGTCTCGGACGACGCGATCCTGCTGACGCAGGGTGTCGCGACGTCGATCGGGCTGCTCGCGCTCATCCACGTCTTCGGCGTCGTGAGCAGACGCTTCGAGCGACAGGCCGACGCGTTCGCAGTCCAGCACGCCAGCGGCATGGGAGGCGACAACCCCACGGGCTTCGGGCTCGTTGCGCAGCCCGTCGCCATCGAGGCGATGGCGGGCTCGCTCGAGCGCATCGCCGCCATCAACGGCATCCCGATGCGCAAGCGCATGTATAGACACGGCTCGCTCGCCAGTCGCGTGAGCGCGCTGCGCGAGTTGGTCGGAGTCCCGCTGGATCACTTCGATATCGATAGAGTTGTCCGCCGCACGAAACGAACGATGCTGCTGGTCATCGTTCTGCTGGGGGGCGTGCTGGGCGTGCTGTACGCGCTCCTGCCAGATCCCGCGCGGGAAAAAGCACCCACCGATGGATGGGTGCTCGTGATCGATTGAGTCAGCGGGTCAGGCCAGGACCGCGTTGCCGGCCCGAGCGTTCTCGAAGTTCTGCGCCACGCGCGACCAGTTGACCACGCTCCAGAACGCCGAGATGTAATCCGGTCGACGGTTCTGGTAGTTCAGATAGTACGCGTGCTCCCAGACGTCCAGTCCGAGGATGGGCGTCGCGGTGCAGCACACGAACGGCTTGCCCATCAGGGGGTTGTCCTGATTGGGTGTCGAGCACACGCACAGCGAGCCATCTTCCTTGACGCACAGCCACGCCCACCCCGAGCCGAACCGCGTCGCTGCGGCGTTGGCGAACTCTTCCTTGAAGGCATCGAACGATCCGAACTGCCCCTTGATCGCCTCGGCGAGTGCGCCCGACGGCTCCCCGCCACCGCCGCTCGACGGAGACGCGAGGATCGACCAGAACAGCGAGTGGTTGGCGTGCCCGCCGGCGTTGTTGCGCACCGCGGTCTGCTTGTCCTCAGGCAACTCGCCGAGACGACGACAGACGTCCTCCACGCTCGCGCCGCTCAGGGGCGTGCCCTCCAGGGCGCCGTTGGCCTTGGCGACGTAGCCGGCGTGGTGCTTGGAATGATGGATCTCCATGGTGCGGGCGTCGATATGGGGCTCGAGGGCATCATGGGCGTATGGCAGATCGGGGAGCGTGAATGACACGGGAGGTCTCCTGTCCCGGGGGTTTTTCTGGGATTCCGGACACATTGTCCGACTATGGGACGCTAGATCCCCTTCTGTTCAGTGTCAACGTGTATTCACTCCCCCGGACCAGCAAATACAAGCAATTCGCTGTTGTCAAATAACGTCTTTCTTGGAATTATTCTGAATTATCGGCGTGAATCCGGAACAATTCTCAGCTCGAAACCGTAAGAAAGACTCCGAGAGACTTTTTTCTCGGCCTGTCTCGAGCGGGTCGCTCGGCGGGAAAACCCGCTTCCAGGGACGCCAGGGGCGAATGCTGCGGCATCAGAAGCCTGACAGCCGATGGCACATACCCCACCAGAATGGCGCATTTGGAGGGGGTGGTACACTCTGAGTCGGGATCCTGAGACGGATTCTCAACTCGCCAGCAGGGAACACGGGACGCAGATGATTACCAGCCGCAAAAAGATGACAAGCCCCCTGGAGCAGATCCGGCGCAAGGAGCGCTCGGTTGTCCGCTCTCGAGGTGTGTCCTCGCGCCGCTTCAGCGAGCGTGAGCAGCGACTGATCAACGCCATCCTCGAGAAGGACCAGGACTACATCGATTCCCCGGAATTCCACGTCAAGGGAGCCGAAGAGGCCATCTATGGCGTGGGTGACGACATCCGCAAGCCGGACGTCTCCTGGTACCAGCCTCTGATGGACGACCTGACGCCCACCAAGAACCGCCAGCCCGCCGCCGGCGAGCAGGTGCTCCTGACCGGTGCGCAGGAGAAGATCCTGTTCCACAAGTTCAACTACGCCCGCTTCCGCATCCGCGAGCTGCAGTTGGAGATCGCGCAGAACGACGATCGCCAGCCCAGCGAGGACCAGGCCGAGCAACTGCTCCGCTGGCACTCCATCGCCTCGCGCATGCGTGAGCAGATCGCCAACACCAACCTGGCGCTCGTGCTGGCCATGGCCAAGCGGACGCGCATGAGCGAGGTCGACTTCGCCGACCTCATCTCCGAGGGCAACATGGCGCTGCTCCGCGCCGTCGACAAGTTCGACGCCGGTCGCGGCTTCAAGTTCTCGACGTACGCGTGCCGCGCCATCCTCAAGGCGTTCTCGCGCCAGGGCATGAAGCTCAGCAAGTACCGCCAGCGGTTCCCGACCGACTTCGACCCGAAGCTCGAGAAGTCCGACTTCCTCGAGTCGAAGCGCGAGGAGTACGTGCAGGATGCCGCCTCGGAGGTCAAGCGCATCGTCGAGGCCAACCGCGCCGAGCTCTCGAGCATCGAGCAGACGGTCATCGAGTACCGCTTCGGCATCGAGCAGCCCATCGAGGGCAAGCCCATGACGCTCGAGCAGATCGGCCAGATCATCGGCGTCACCAAGGAGCGCGTCCGCCAGATCCAGAACAAGGCTCTGGCCAAGATCCGCGAGGAGCTCGAGACGAACTACATCTCTCGTCCGGGCTCAGAGGACGACGAGGCCTCTCGCGTCTCGCTGAACTGACACGCCGACCATTCCTCTCAACCACACGCACCCCGCGACCTCTCTCGCGGGGTGTTTCTCATGCGCTGGCGATGCCCAGCGCGCCGCGGATCCTCTCGTGCGTCTCCTCGGCGCCGAGCTTCGACTTGCCGAACCCCGGGTGCGCCCCCGCACGCTCGGCCTCCTGCTGCGCGTCCTCGTAGTTCGAGATCAGCACGCACGCCACACGCGACGACAGGCGCTCGATCATCGACTGGGAGTCGTCGTCGCCGAATCGACCATCCAGCACGCGGTTGATCAGCAGCAGGCTGGCGCTCGAGAGAGCCTCGTCCAGCGCGCTCGACGAGTTGACCTTGGAGATCTCCGCGCCGGGCACCGCCTTCTTGACGGCGCGCTTGAGCAGGAACTGGTCCGGCACGCAGTGGCCGACCATCACGATGTGGTGTGTGTCGCTCATGGTCAGATCGTAGGCGCGACAAACTCGACGCGATGGGCGTGGACCTCGATCGTGATGTCACCGGCAAAGTGGAACGATCGCAGGTGATCCTTCTGATCCCTGACCGCACGCACGACATCGTTCAGACGCGCCCAGGAGAGCGTGTCCGCGTGAGCGCCCCCCGTCGCGACGAGGATCCTCCGACGCAGCGCCGTCGTGAGCACCGCGTCGGGGAGCGACGCCAGGTGGTCCCTGTCCCACCTGGTCGCGTCCCGAAGCGCCTCGGAGGCGACCGTCTCCAGCGCCCGTGCCGCCTCGCGCAGCTGCGCGGCGCTGCGCGACGCGTTGAGCGACGCGCTGGGGTTGAGCGATCGCAGCACGGGCATCACACGCGAGCGCAGACGCGCGCGCGTGCGATCCAGGTGCTCGTTGGTCGGATCCTCGAACCAGCCGATTGCGGCGCAGCGGCAGATCTCGCACGCGTCATCGTGGGTGATCTCCAGCATCGGGCGGATGAGCATGCGCCGATCGTCGATCGGACGCGACGCCTGCATCCCGCCGAGCCCCGACACGCCCGCCCCGCGGATCAGCGCGTGGATGATCGTCTCGAGCTGGTCGTCGGCGTGGTGACCAGTCGCCACGAAGGGGCACTCGTGACGCTCGCCCAGCTCGCTGAGCGCGCGATAGCGCTCGTTCCGGAACGAGGACTCGATGTTTCCGTCGCCCGCCGAGATCTCGCACGAGTCGAACGTGATTCCCAGCTCCGACGCCACGCGTCGCACGACGTCGAGCTCGCGATCCGTCTCCTCGCGTGGACGCTGATCGTGGCGGATGTAGACCGCTACCAGCCCGTCGCTGACGCGACGGAGCGAGAGCAGCAGCGCCAGAGAGTCCGCCCCACCAGAGACCCCCACAAGCGTCCGGGCGCCGTCGCTGAGTGATCGCCACGCCCTTGCGACAAGGTCGGCGTGGCGGGACGCGCTGAAATCGGGCTCGCTCAGGCGATCCAGCAGCCCCGGCTCGAGTGTGAATGGACTGGTGGTCATTCGTGTATTCTACAGATCGGATCGGTCGATCAGAGGCACGGAGGCCACATGCGCGATGGGATGACGATCATTCTGCACCTGGCACAGGATCTGCCATCGCGTCCCGAGGCGCAGTCACCCCTGGCCGGCATGCTGATGTCGGTGGGCGTGCTCCTGCTGGTGCTCGTCACCTGGTTCTCCCTCCGCAAGAAACTCCTCGCGCGTGGCACACACGAGCGGGTTAACCCCAAGCAGCTCAACCTCCAGGCCGAGCAGCGATCGAGAGGTCGCCTCGAATCGGTCATGGTCGATGCCGAGGAATTGGCGCGACGGCTCGCGGCCCACATGGACAACAAGGCCGCCCGTCTCGAGATCCTCCTCCGCGAGGCGGACGAGCGCATCGAGGAGCTGCGTGGGCTCACCCAGAGCGCCGGAGCGTCGCCCTCCAGCACGCCCCACCCCTTCGACGCCCAGAGCGTCAAGGACCCGCGATCACGACGCATCCTCGAGCTCGCCGCAACCGGCAAGAGCGCGATGGAGATCTCCCGCGAGCTCGACGAGCCCATCGGCACTGTCGAGCTGGTCATGGCGCTGCGCGCGCAACAACCGGCGGAAGCGCGAGGCCTCCGCCGGTAGAGACGTGAGATTGGTTGCTCGTCGTCAGTCCCGGATGCGGATCGTCACCGACCCGTTGGACGTGTCCAGCACAGAACGATGCGGGGCGTCGCCCAGCGCTAGGCGGACGTAGGACTTCCTGATCGAGTGGATGCGACCCTGCACGGTGCCCTCCACACGAACGCGACCGTTCGACGTGTCCGCCTCGAGCTCGCCCTCGAACGCCTCGCCCACCTCCAGCGAGATCGCGCCATTGGACGTGTCCAGCGACACGGGGCCCGGGTTGTCCGGCGTCAGCTCGACGTGGATGCGCCCGTTCGAGGTGTCGGCCTCGACCTCGCCCGTGATCTCATAGAGGTTGATCGAGCCATTCGAAGAGTCTGCGTACACATCGCCATCGTGCCCGTTGACGGTGATCCGCCCGTTGGACGTGCGGAGATCCGCGTCGCCACCGAACTCGCCGATACGCAGCGAGCCGTTCGACGTCGCCAGCGTCACGTCCTCCGTGTACGGGTACGTGATCTCGTAGCTGACGCCCTCGGAGCTCTTGCGTCGGTTGTCGGGCCATATGGCGTACACCTCGAAGACCCCGTCGCCGAGATCATCGGCAACGATCTCGACCTCGTCGAGACGCTCCTGTGTTCGAGCCCTGATGTGGGCCACGATGACGACGCCCTCGTCCCTGGAGCGCTCGACCTCTATGCCGCCATTCTTCGAGCGGACGTGAAGAGGCATAGCGTCGTACGAGGTGCGGTTGATGGTGCGCGTCTCCTTGTAACGGGCGTTCCCGAAGGAGCACCCAGAGACCGTTGTGATCGCGATGGCAGTGAGAGTGGTGGCGAGGCGCATGGTGCGTGCTCCGTGTATATGTGTCGATCTTGATCTTATGGGTTACTTGTGAAACTTGACGGTAATCGAGCCGCGGCGCGTCGCGATGCGCGACTCGTCCGGTGCCGTGCCCACCGACATCGCCACGAAATCATCGGAGAGCGTGTCGATGGTGGCGGGCGTGCTCAAGTCGTCGGCGTTGACGAGCGTGATGCTCCCGCGATCCGTCTGGATCTCCAGCGCGCCCTCGAAGCTGCGCGCCAGCGTCGCGCGGATCGAGCCGCGATGCGAGAACAGGTTCACGGGAGCCAGCGATCCCGGTGCCTGGCTCACGACGATCTGCCCGTTGTGCGTGGTGGCGAACACCGGTCCTGAGACGTCCCGGACCGTGATCTGTCCATCCTCGGTCTCGACGTCGACGACCGAGTCGAAGCCGATGACCTCGATCGCGCCGGCGTCGGTCCGCACGCGCAGGCTGCTCGTCGCGGGCAGCACGACCTCCAGATCGCACGACTCGCCGTGGCGACGACGCGCGTTGGGCCACTGGGCCTCGATGACCGTGGCGTCGGTTCGCTCGGAGGCAACGACAGTCGTGTCGTGGAGACGCTCGAGCGAGTACGAGTTGATCCGCGCCACTACCGTCGCGCTCTGGACCTCGTCGGAGCGTGTCACGCTCACTGAGCCGATCTCGGTGTTGATCTCGACGGGACGACCGGGCTCCAGCTCGAAGCTGAACCGCTCGACGAGCGTCTCGTCGTACTGCACCTCGTCGTCCCACTCGTCCCACCAGTCGGAGTGCCCGCGCCCACCGACGACCACGATGCAGCCGGGAACAAGGACAAGCGAGAGGAGCGCGATCGACAGCGTGACCAGATACGAGCGATGTCGTCTGAGTGAACCGAGCATGGATTCTGTCTCCGAGGATTGAGCCGTTGTCATGACAACCACGCCCAGACTTCCCGGGTAGTGGTCACTCACTTATTCCCCGTCGGACTCGCCGTGTTTCAGCTTTTCCGCCTCGAAACACCATCAACGCACAAAATCTCGAAGACGATCTGCGCCGCCAGCAGCGTCGTGATGCCCGTCGGGTCGCGATCCGGCAGCACCTCCACGATGTCCGCCCCCGCCACCGATATTCCCCTGCCCGAGCTGGGATTTGCCAGCAGCTGCAGCGCCTCGAGTATCTGCACCGACGACAGCCCTCCGATCGCCGGCGTCCCGGTGCCCGGTGCGAAGACCGGGTCGGCCACATCGATATCGAAGCTGATATACGCCGGGTCCCCGAGCTGCTCAACGAACTCGTCTAGCGATTCGTGCCCCGCGCAGCAGTGCCACTGCTCGGCCGAGACGATCGTGATGCCGTGGTCGTGGGCGTACTCCAGATCCTTCTTCGTGTTCAGCGGCCCGCGGATGCCGATGGAGATCATCCTCTTCGGATCGATCAGCCCCTCCTCGATCGCCCGGATGAAAGGCGACGCGTGCGAGTGCCTCTCGCCCCAGAGCGTGTCCACCGTGTCCAGATGCGCATCGAAGTGGATCAGCGGCATGCCCCCGATCGGCTTGCCCAGGCGGTTGTACGTCGCGCGAATGTTGGCCAGCGCGATGGAGTGATCGCCCCCGAGCGCGATGAGCCTCGTGTGCGACGGATCGCCGATCGACTCGGCGTGGTCAGAGACGGTTCTCGACGTGCCCTCGCACGCGTAGGGCTCGATCGGCGCGTCGCCCGCGTCCGCCAGCGAGAACTCCTCGGTGATCGTCAGATCGTGCTCGAGGTGGTACGTCTTGATGTACTGCGACGCCTCGCGGATCGCGCGCGGGCCGAAGCGTGCGCCAGGGCGGTACGACACGCCGCCGTCGTATGGCACGCCGTAGATCGCCCAGTCGACGGACCCGCCCACATCCTCGATGCGCGGGTAGCGCCCGAACGTGCAGAGGCCGGCGTAGCGAGGGAACTGACGAGCGTCGGGGAGAATCGTGCGTGGGCTCATAACCGGATTGTATCAGGGGTCGCAACCCCGCTGTTGTGTATCATTGGAGCCCGATGAGCACAGCAGCTCCACACGTCGATCGCCAGGGCGCACGCGTCCGACCCGAGGGCTCGCCCTCCGTGAAGATGACGTGGAGCACGCTCGCCTTTCTCCACTGGACGTTCGACCCGACGCGCGTTCAGGCGCTGCTGCCCGACGGGCTCGAGATCGACACCTTCGAGGGCAACGCCTACGTTGGCATCGTGCCATTCACCATGACGGGTGTGCGTCACGCCAAGTGCCCGCCCGTGCCGGGCACGCACTCCTTCCACGAACTCAACGTGCGCACTTACGTCACGTGCGATGGCGTGCCGGGCGTGTGGTTCTTCTCCCTCGACGCCGCCAGCCGTCTGGCGGTGCGTGTCGCCCGGATGACCTACTCCCTGCCCTACTACAGCGCCACCATGTCGCTCCAGAACACGGGCAAGCGCGTCAAGTACACCTCGCGTCGAGCCCATCGCGGCGCCGAGCCGGCGCTCTTCAGCTGCGTCTGGGAGATCGGCGACGAGCTGCCCCCGAGCGAGGCCGACTCGCTGGACTACTTCCTCACCGAGCGCTACTGCCTCTACGCGCACCGCAAGGGCGCGCTGTGGCGAGGACGCATCTTCCACGAGCCGTGGCGTCTGCGCAACGCACGACTCGACACGGGCACGCTGCAGAGCTCGATGCTCGATGCGTGCGGCCTGTCCGAGCAGGCCGACGAGCCCGTCGTGCGCTACGCCGAGAGCATCGACACCGAGGCGTGGGCGCTGGAGCGAGTCTGACCACGTCCTACCGCACAACCCCCCGCTTGTTCCGTTGCGTCTCCGACGCCTCCAGCAGCAGCACGACGTGGCGGAGCATCGCGCGCAGGTCGCGTGTCATGTCCGCGTGGATCGCGTCGCTGAACTGCGCCACGTGCTCGTTGCCGTCGCGCTCGATCAGCTCGTCGCGCGACAGCCCATAATAATTCCTGTACGCGTCGTAGAGATTCGACACCCTGCCCCAGGAAGATGCCAGAGGCTTCCACCAGCACGCCGCCCCAGTACTCGCCCACGTACCGGCTCTCGACCAGCGCCAGGATCGCGATCGCCAGCGACGGGTACAGCAGCCAGCCCTTCAGCGGCAGGTCGTTCCATATCCGTTTTATGTGCCCGAGCACGCTCACGGCGACGAGTCTCCGCTCGCGTTGTCGTCGACCGCCTCGCGCAGGCTGTTCGGCAACGCCGTGCCGCACTCGGTGCAATGGGCCCCGAGAGGTCTGACGAGCTGGTATCCGCACTCGGGGCAGTAGGGCTTATTGGAGGGGATGGCAATATTGACAATAATTCCGGGACGGAGGAACAACCATATATACAACAAGAGAGGAACGACACTGCCAGGAATCTGCCAATACCACATATCTTGAAATGGCGCGAACGATGGATCCGAATTGGTAGCTGATTGCAGCACATTCACTATGACAGCGGCCAGATGACTGAACTCACTCAGTGCTAACCATAACGCGATCGCTTGTATAGCCAACCGAAACTGCGTCTTGTATTTCATGCGCGCAGTTTACACACTCTGGCGCTCGAACGAGATGCCGGGCGGCGTGATGCACGCGTCGCCCGATTCGATCATCGACGCCACGGGGTAGGCGCAGTAATCCAGCGCGAACGACCCCGCGGGGCGATGGTTGCCCGAGATGCCGAGCCCGCCGAAGGGCAGCTTGCTCGACGCCCCGGCGGTGCCCGCGTTGATGTTCACGCAACCGGCCCTGGCCAGACGCAGGAACGCGTCGATCTCGCTCTGCTTGCTCGAGAACAGGCTCGACGACAGCCCGAAGCGCGTCGCGTTCGCCTGCGCCAGCGCCTCCTGGAACGAATCAACAACACTCACTCGCACCAACGGCCCGAAGACCTCCGTGTCGCACCCCGCGTCCTTGACGGGCCCCTCCTGCGAGCATGTGAACTCGTCCACGCGCGCCACGCCCGGCGTGATGAAGTGCCCGTCCTCGCATCCCTCTACCTCCGGGATGTACGGCTCGACCAGCAGCTCGCCGCCACCCGCCACGATCTCCTCGGCGTAGCGTAGCACGGCGCTCTGTGACTCCTCGCGGATGATCGGCCCGATGAAGTTGGGCGGCTCCGCCAGCGGATCCCCCACCGTGGCGCTGCGTGCCGCGTCGCACAGGCGCTCGATGAACTCATCGGCGATGCCCTCGTGCACGATGATGCGGCGCGTGCACGTGCAACGCTGGCCCGTCGTGACGAACGAGCAGCGCGCCGTCTCGACGAGCGCCTGGTGGATGTCGGCGCTGTCCATCACGATCGACGGGTTGTTGCCTCCCATTTCCAGCGCGATGATGCGTCCGGGGTTGTCCAGGTTCGCCTCGAGGATCTTCCGCCCGACGGGCCACGAGCCGGTGAAGAGGATGCCGTCGATGCCATCGTGCGCGACGAGCGTGCTGGCGACATCGGCCTCGCCGTGCACCGTGTTGACCACGCCCACCGGCATGTCGTGCTCTGCCAGCGCCTCTCTGATTGTTTCAGAGAGCAGCTGCCCCACCGCGGGCGTCTTGTCGGATGGCTTGAACACCACCGTGTTGCCGGCCAGCAGCGCTGGAATGATGTGCCCATTGGGCAGGTGTGCCGGGAAGTTGAAGGGCCCAACGACCGCCATCACGCCGTGCGGTCGGAACGAGCACACGCCCCGGCGCGTCTCGTTGACCGCCACCTCGTAGCCGGTGATGCGCGCACGCCCCGAGTTCTGCGCGTCCTCGAGCGTGATGTCCACCTTGCCCGCCAGGATTCCCGCCTCGCCTTTTGAGTCCCACAGCGCCTTGCCCGTCTCCAGCGAGATGAGCATGGCGAAGTCGTCCACGCGGCGCGCCAGCAGTTCCTTGTACGTCTGCAGCACCCTGATGCGCTGCTCGAGGGGCGTCGCGCTCCATGTGTTAAATGCCTTGCGCGCGTCCTCGACAGCCTCCGCCACGTGCGCCAGGTCGCTCGTGCCCTGCCAGATCGTCTCCGCGGGTCGCGCCGGGTTGTGGGAGCGGATCGCGTCGCCCGCGATCTCGTACGTGTTGACGCCGACGTGGTTGGCCGGCCCCGTGGCAAGGAATTCCGTTGCGCGCATGTGTGTCACCCTCTCTAGAACGGCGTGCAGGCGAGTGTCTCGGTGTCCTGGGCGTCGAGCAGCTCGAGCGCCCCCTCCGGCACCTGGATGAACGAGCCGTCGAGCTTGTACTTCGTGCGGATCGCGCGGAAGCCGAGCTTGTCGTCGATCGAGACCATTCCCTCGTGAGACGCCTCGGCCTCCTTGCACGTGCCCGCGTACGCGCCGCGGACAGTGCTCGTCACATGTGGAATGCTGTCGGTCTCCGCCACCAGCACGGGCCCGGCGTCGAAGGGATCCACGCGATCGGTGAACTCGAAGCCGATCTTCTCGAGCATCCTGCGCGCCGGCAGCGTCTCGTCGCCCACCTTGCCCACGCACTCGCGCGCCGCAGTCGGCAGCAGCGTCAGGTAGATCGGGTCCGGCGGGATCAGCGAGATCATGAACTCGCGCGACTTCTGGCAGAAGCGGTCCGCCTGCTCGTACGTCAGATTGATGAACCGCCTGGCGCAGTGCTCCCAGAACGGGTTCGTGCCGCCTGAGATAGGTGCCATCATCTCGGCTATCACGCGATCCTTGAACCGCTCGCGATGCAGACCGATGTAGTGGAACCGCACGAGCGAGAGCTGCTTGCCCAGCTTCTCTTTGTGTCCACGGAACGAGGGCGCCACGATCAGCCCGCCGATCTCGCTTGGCCCGGAGGTCACGAGCTCGCGCGTGGCGGTCACGTGCGTCGTGCCCGACTGGAGATCGCTCGAGAAGAACTCCTTCTTCTCGAGGCGCAGCACCACCGAGGGGGAGTCCTCCGAGCCCATCTGCTGGATCACCGCCGAACACCCGATCGGGTTGCCCGTCTGCGTGTCCTCGATCACGAACATGAACTGCGGCGATCGGCCCGCCGCGCCACCCAGCGATGTCAGCCCGCTCAGCGCCGAGCTGTCCTGCGCGTCCTTCCCGCCACGCACGTTCTCGAAGCACGCGTTCGACCAGCGGATCTTGTCCTCGATCACCCGCGCGTCTGGCGGCAGGTTGATGAAGAACACCATCCTCGCCAGCTTCAGCAGCGTGTCCACGTCCTCGACGCGGGCCTGTCTGATTCGGAACATGCGTCCGCCTCCCGTCAGCGTCTCTTACTTGCCCGCGACTCTCATCAGCGTTCTCTCGAACACGTCGAAGATGCCGTCCCACTCTTCGAAGGGTAGATTGCCCAGCGGCGGGAGGAACCGCGCGTGGTAGGGCCCATGCCCGCACCAGATCGCGATCGCGCCCTCGTCGAAGAGCGTCTTGCAGAACTTGGCGATCATCGCCTTCTCGCCGCCGAAGGGCGTCATGCGCATCATGCCGCCCAGGCCGCCGGCGATCGTGGGCACCTCCTCGCTGCGCGGGAAGCAGTCCGGATGTTTCTCGGCCAGCGTCTTGACATGCTCCAGATACGTCTGGTGGTGCCTGGCGATGATGCCATCGGGCCCGTAGTACCCGCCCTCGCGCAGGCGCGTCAGCATGCGCTTGCCGACGTTCAGCGCCACGGTCGAGCCCAGGAACGTGCCCGACAGCAGCGGCCCGCTCGGGGTGAGCTCCTCCGTGAACAGTGTCGCGCACGCCTGCGTCAGCTTGCCGGCGCTGAGGACGTCCACGTACTCACCCAGATCGAACGCCTCGTAGCAGAACATCTCCGTCGTGCGACCGAACGTCTGGATCTCGTCCATCCAGATCGGGATGCCGTGCTCCTTGCACACGTCCATCAATGCCACGAAGAACTCCCGGGGCGCGTCGTTGTACCCGCCCTCGCCCTGCACCAGCTCGAACACGAAGCACGCGTGCTGATCCGGGTAGCGATGGATGTATTCCTTCAGCTGCGCCACTGCTATCTCGATGAACTTCTTCTCGCCGCCGTGCTTGAGCACGTTCGCGGGCGTGAAGAATGGCATGTAGTCCACGTCGATAACACTCGGCAACCCAACGCGGAACGCCGGGTTGTCGCCGATGCAACTCATCGCCAGCGAGCGACCCATGAAGCAGTCCTGGAAGGCGATCACGCGCGACGCCGGCGCCTTGTGCGCCATGCAGATCTTCAGCGCGCTCTCGTTGGCCATCGCGCCCGACGTGCCCAGGAAGCAGTGGCGGAGCCTCGAGTTCCGCGACGCCTCCTCGACAAGCAGCTCGGTGTACTCCACCGCGTCGGCGTTCATCTGCAGGTGCCCCTGCATCGACGTGTCTCTCGCGGACGACTCCAGCGCCACGCGTGTCAGGTCGGCGTCCGAGTGCCCGAAGAAGTGGGGCCCGATGCCGTTGGTCAGGTCGTACTTCACCGATCCGTCCGCCAGCTCCACGAACACACCGTTGCCCAGGCCCGAGCCTATATAAGGCAGCATCAGCCCGCGCCCACGCGACTCGCCGGCTCGCTTGACGAGCTGCTCGTAGTCCGCCTTCAGCTCGCCCTCGGGCCCCCTGATCGACGTGATCCGCGACGCGTGCTGCGTCAGCTCACTCACGATCGCGTCGATCGACGAGGCGAGCACGTCGGAGGCGAAGAAGGCGTCGGCGTGTGTTCCGGTCTGTGTCTGTGTCATCGTGCACCTGCTGATTCGGGTGAGAACCCCTGAGTTGAAAGCCTGTAGAGAAGCACCGCCATGAGCTGCGCACGCTCGACGAGTGAATCCAGCTCGATCCACTCGTCGGGCGTGTGAAGCCCACCGCCGCGCACACCGAGCGTGTCGATCGTCGGCAACCCCTCGTCCTGCAGGATATTCCCGTCGCACACGCCGCCCGTCGACGCGAAGGGAAGCTCTTGTCCGAGCGACTCCGCCACCTCGCGCGCCATCAGCCCGAACGCCTCTGTCTGCGCGATCAGCGGCTTGGCAGGGCGGTTGAACGAGTGCACCACGCGCACGCGCGGTATGGCGTCCTGGCCCGTCGCGAGCCCCTCGAGCTGCGCGACGATCTCGTCGCCGATCTGGCGATCCGGGAATCGCGCGTTGCCCCACGCGCTGGCGTAGTCGGGCACGGCATTCGTCACGGGCCCGCCCTTGATCGGACCAACCGAGACGATCTTCCCGCGCTCCGGGTCGGGCATCCGCTCGATCTCGAGCAGGATGCGCGCCAGCTCGTTGACCGCCGAGATCCCCTGTGTGAACGAGCGCCCCACGTGCGCCGAGCGCCCGTGCACCTCGATCATGAACTGCCCGGATCCCATGCGCTCGATCGCCAGCGAGCCGTCCTCCATCGCAGGCTCCGTCGCGATGCCAACGTCGTGGTGCCTGGCCAGCTCGCGCAGGATGTGCTCGCTCGCGTACGAGCCCGTCTCCTCGTCGCTCGTCAGCGCGACCGTCCAGTGCGCGTCGACGCCGCATGCGTGCAGCGCCTCCAGCGCGTACAACGCCACGAGAACCCCGCCCTTCATGTCCACCACGCCGGGCCCAGTCGCCACGTCGCCGTCGGGCGAGACCAGGAAGTCGGTGAAGTCGCCGCGCGGATCGAAGACCGTGTCCAGATGGCACGCGATCAGGATCCTCGCCTCGCCCTTGCCAGGGTGCTCGCACACCGCGGTGGGTGGCGGGCGGAACACATCGTGCGATCCGCCCAGCCAGTCGGGGCGATGCCTGCCATCGTGCGTCGAGATGATCGCGCCTAGCGCCTCGTAGCGCGTCACCAGGATCTCGCGATACTTGTCCAGCCCCGGCGCGTGGTTCTTCCCGGTGGGGATGGCGACGTGGTCCTCCAGATCGTTGCGCATGTCGCGCGCGCGCGAGGCCAGGTGCTCGCACAGACGCGTTTCGATGGCATCGAGGGTGGCCTTCACGTTGGGAACCTTTCAAATGAACCGCGTGGTCCGGATACAAAAGAAGCCGCCCTGCCTCGTCGAAGGTGACTCTCCAGGGGGCCGCCGCGGGTTTGGTGTCGGGTGCGATCTGTGCGCCCGCCCGCGTTGAACGGAATACTAGCACGGGCGCGCAAAAAAGCCACCTCAGCGAGCGCCAGGGGGGTTTTTCGTGGTTTAAACGTTCTAAACTCGGTTCTTATACCGACGGCTTGCCCATCGCCCGACGCCACGCGCTGAGCTGGCCCAGATGCGTGCCCAGGTGGCTCACCAGGAACTGCGCCGGCAGGACCGAGATCGTGGGGAAAACACTCTCGCGCCAGCGCTCGACCGGCGTGGGCGCCTCGAACCGCTCCATCGGGCACTCTTCGAGCGCGCGCACCGCATCGACGTGCACATCCTCGAACTGCTGTATGAGCTCCGCGCGTGGCAGGTACTCCGACGGGTCGGACTCGACCCTCGAGCCCCTGCCGTATCGCGCGTTGATCGGGTCCTCGACGGGATTGGCGCGCAGCATGTCCGCCAGCAGCGGCGCGTAGACGTTCAGGTGCGAGAGGATCCACGCGGGGTGGTTCATCGTGACACCCTCGAAGGGCTGAGCGAGCATGTCGTCGTCGGAGAGGTCGCCGACAAGCCTGAGGCCATACTCGCGCTGCTTTGTGTGGAGGAGGATGATGTCGGTGCGGGCCTGGTCGTTCATAGTGAGAGTGTACGTCACTCATCATTAGAAAACATGACTCCGCACTCCGGGCACACGTCGCTCTGCAGGCCTTCAAGGGAGTAGCCGCAGGCGGAGCAAGAGCTCGGAACTGGCTCCTTCCTCATCTTGCTTACGAGAAGGGCGGCTATCACGCACACGCCAAACGAGAACAAGGCCAGTAGTATCGATACGAGAAATACCACTCCGAAGCGCTGTTGGATCCAGACACCGAGTATTGCTACCACGATAAAAGGAATTGGGACGACATAACTACCTCGCATACAATCTGCGATGGTTTTGTACAGAGAGCCCGCCAGGCACGAGCCAATCGCCGAACCAACGAAGTACAAAAGCATGAGATGATATATCGAGGCTTGCGTGAACATCAACGCGAACAAGCTGATCACGATCGTGGCTGCTGAGACACTCCACTGGATGTACCACCCAGTGACCACTCTGGCCTGTCGCGTCACCTCAAAATAGGAATCCGTGCTCGTCATCTGAGAGCGCACTTGTGCCTGCTCATTCTTATACGACCCCACAGTAATTCAGATCCTATTCCCACACTCCGGACACACACCGTCCTCCAAGCCCTCTCTGGAGTACCCACAGTGTGGGCAGCCCGACGCTCGCGATGACGCGTCTCTGATACGCCTGTCAATCACCCACCACAGCCACCACGCGTACAGCCCCGCCACCGGCGCGTGAACGATCGCGATCGTTCTCCCGACGTCCGCGTCCAGCGTTCCACGCGTCCGCGACACGATCCACATCGCCACGGCCCCGTACGGCAGGATCGCCATCGCCAGCAGCACCACGCGCGTGCGCACACGCGTGATCGACTCGGCGTTCAGCCACGACAGGCCCGAGAACGCCAGCGGTGCGCCCACGTACAAGAACACGAAGCCGGGTAGCGCCTCGGGCCACCCGATCGCCATCGCCAGCGCGCTCATCGCGTACAGCGTCAGGCACGCGGCGCACCACGCCAGCACCTGGTATCGACCACGTTGTTTGGTGGGTGTAAGCATCGTGTCGATCTCACGAATCACTATAGAACCCACAACGGAACCCTTCGATCCGGCGTTGCGTATCCACTCCCAAGGTGCGCGAGGGTGCGCACCGTTCCGGGATGGGCAGGATGGCACCAGACACGCGACTCAGCCTTCCAGAGAATCGCGCCCAGCGCGCCGAGTCCGTGCGCGACCACCGCCCGAATCGCGTCATCCCCCACTTCACACTGACCGACTCCCAGGGCAACACCCACACGCTCTCCGATTATCGTGGTGCGCCAGTCGTGCTCGACTGGACACACTACGAGTGCGGCCTGTGCCATCGTGTCGAGGAGCTCGTCGTCGCCGTGGGGGCCACGCGCGAGCTGGCCCGGCGCTTCGACGCACGCTGGCTCGCCATCAACTCCGACTGGGGCGCCCCGAGGAATCTTGATCGCATCGAGCGATTCCGCGCACGCTACGCGCACTCCCACCCCTACCTGCTCGATCCCGGAGGGCTCGTTGCCAAGAGCCTCGGCGTGTACGTCACACCCCAGGTCGTCGTGATCGACGCCTCCGGGCGCGTCGCCTACTCCGGCTCGCCTCGCACGAGCAACATGCAACAGTGCTCCCTGAATCGTCCGGGGCCCATCTACTCTTGCCTCGAGGATCTTCAGGAGGGGCGACCCGTGCGCACACCGTCCACACCCGCGTTCGGGCGCTACATCCAGACGGATCCGCCCGCAGCCACAACCTAGTCACCACGGAACAGAAGCCAGCGAGTGTCACACATGGTCTGTACGAAGTGTTGCCTCCCCGAGCACAATCACCATCCCGTCCGCTCCAATCACGCCCACCTAGCCCCTCCGCTCATCCCCCACTTCACTCTCTATGACACGTGTCTGAAGCCCCATTCACTCGCCGACTTCCTTGGAGCCCCCATCGTGCTCCAGTGGACACACGTCGCGTGCGAGCGCTCATGCCATCTCGAGGAATACGGCACGCCGCAGGTCACACGCAACGTCGCCGAGCAACTCGGCGCGCAGTGGCTCCATATTAACTCAGACTGGGACGCCCACTACCACCTCCCAGCCATCGAGCGCTTCCGACATCGTTTCGACATGCGCCATCCCTATCTGTTCGACACCGGCGGACTCATTGCCCGACAACTCGGCGTCTACATGACACCGACCGTCGTCGTGCTCGACACGCGTGGCATCATCGCCTTCCACGGCACGCCCTTTGTTGATCACACGCTCGAGCCCTCGTACAACGCCCCTGTCGGCCCGGTGCGCCGCTGCCTCGAGGAGCTCTCGCGGGGTGAAACGGTCACCACGCCCGAGCTGCCGCAGCGCGGACGTACCATCCAAGTCGATCCGCCGGAAGAAGCCCGTCGGCACGCCCCACAGCTCTGACGATCAGACGCTCCGTGTGAGTATGCCGATGTAGTCGCAGAACGGGCCGGACTCGTCCGTCCATTGTCGCGCCGCGCACTTGCATAGCTGCGAGACGTGGTGCAGGTCGTGGATCACCCACGTGGCGATGAGCTGCCTGATCGTCACCTCGCCCAGCGTCGGGTGGATGCCGACCCTCGCGAGCGCCGCCTCGTCGAGCTGCCACTCCTCGAGCGTCAGCAGCGATCGTGTGCGAGTGGTCTCGAATTCGTCGAGCAGCTCCGAGACCGTCTTGCCCTCGTTCCACGCGACGTGGTCCTCGACCACGAACGCATCGAACGTCGGCGGCTCGTCGCTCCCCAGCACGCTCGTCATGCGCGGTATCCAGTCCGTGTGCTCGTTGTGCACGTAGTGCGAGACGATGTCGCGGATGGAGAACGTGCCCGCCCCGTAGTTCGACCCGTGCCACTCGCGCGGCAGCGATTCAACGATCCATCGCACCGCCCCCGGCGTGCGGGCGAGCATCATCTCCGCGTGCTTGAGCGAGAACGATTGTGGCATGCGTGCCTACCCGTGATCGACACCCGTCGTGTCGCTCGGCGGAGAGAAGCAATCGATGATCAGCGTGTCCTCCAGCGCGTGCGCGCTGTGCGGGCAGTTCGGTGGGATCACCAGCACCTGCCCCGCGCTCAGCGTCACCTTCTGGAACCGGTCCGTCCCCTTGCCGTTGATACCGAACGCGACCTTCCCCGACACCACGATCGCGAACTGCTCGTTGGCGTGCGCGTGCTCCTCGACCGCGAAGTCCTTCTCCAGGAACACATGCGAGAGCATCATGTTCACGCCGATGATCCGCTTGCGCGTGATCTTCTCCATCGGCTGGTCACCCGGCAGGTCGTCCCACGTGATCACGTGCGCGTACTGGTATGTCGACTCGGTCATGTGCGTCTCCTTTTTTTGTGATAGATCCGATGGTACCCGATCACGCCTGATCAGCACGCTCCCCACGCACCAAGGAGCAACCCGAGATCCGCACCGTCTACCGTGCCATCGCTGTTCAGATCGGAGGCGGGCTCGCCCGTGCCCCACGCTCCCAGCAGCAATCCAAGATCGGCACCATCAACGAAACCATCGAGATTGAGATCCCCGGGACAACCGCCCAGCTCGAGCGTCGCCAGGAACGCGATGTCCTCCTCGGTCATCTCCGGCTCAATCGCTCCCAGCGCGCTCTCGTCGAACAACTCCAGGTAACCCTGCTCGCCCCTGAAGTTGTACTGCAGCGCGTTCCAGTCGTTGTGCCCGCTGAGCACCTGCCCAGCGACGGGCGCGCTGCCGCCCACGCGCGGATCCGCGTTGATCTCGCTGGCGATTGGGGCGACGTCGAAGATGGTGCTGAAGTCCCAGTCCACGGGAGTCACCGGATTTGTTCCCGCGAGCGGAGCCAATCCGATCTTGGCAGGTGACTGCGCGTACGGAGCCTTGATACCTAGGTACGACCCCACTGGCGCACCGAGCCCCGCCGCCTCGAAGAGCGCGCCCTCATCGAGCGCGGGCAGCGCGATATCCGAGTAGTCGAGCTCCCACCCCGCCAGGCCCGGACGCGGGAACTGCCACCAGTAGTTCATGATGCTCTTGTAGTTCGGCTTCCAGTTGACCGCGAGCTGATCGCCGCCGTGCCCGAGATTCAGCGTGTGCCCCAGCTCATGCATGAGCGTCGACGCGACCTGATTCACAGATGGCGGCGACGCCCACAGCCCGAACGTCACCATCATGTCGTCGCCCGGAAGCTCCGCCTTGCCAGACGACTTGGACGTCCCACGCGCGAAGGCGAAGACACAGTATCGATACGCCTTGTCCTTGGCGAAGAGCTTCCGCAGCGCGTGGCTCTCACCACGCTCGTTGACGGTGCCGAAATACTCGCACTTGGTTGTACGAAGATTATCGAACCCGCTCGTGCTCCATGTCGCGGGCGGAATGCTCGGGTCATCGAGCATCCCGAATCCTCCGATGATGTGCAGCGCTATGCCATCGGGCGCGCCGTTCGGGTTGGACACCGGCGCGTCATCGAACGCGTTGATCACCTTGGTCAGTACAGCGTTCGTCGGGCTCTGCCCGCTCATCGCATCGATCTCGAGATAAATATCTTTCCTGTTCGGGTTCGCGCCTGGCAGGATGTAGCGCTCGCTCAGGCCCAGGATGGGCACGCCGAAGTTCTCCCACGAGTTCGGCAGCCCGTCGCCGTCATCGTCCGCGAGCCCGCCCTCATCATCAAGGGAAACGGTCACATCAAAATCAATCTCATCGTCGAGAGCCCCCCCGATGAACTCCTGCACGAAACGATCCAGCCTGATGAGTCCCAGCCCGCGTGCCAGATACCAGTCCGACACCTCGGACGACGAGCCCGACTCGACGACCTCTCCGTCGAGTGATATATCGAACGAGTCGTCGATCACAACGCGGACACGCACTGTCACGACCTTGCCGTAGGGCGTGTTGAGCACCACCTCATCCAGCACGCTCGCGGTTCCCGACGACGTCCCCGCCCATGTGAAGAACTGATCTTCTTCCGTCTCCTGGTACTCGCCCGTGAACGTGCCCCCTATCGGATACACGCCACCAACCGTGAACGTCTGCGGCAGTATCCGCATGGGCACCGCCCACTCATCGAACTCTATGAAGGCGGGATCAGATTCGATTCTGTGCAGGAACAGACCCGACGCGTTGTTCGAGTAATACCACCGCTCCGACTCGAACCCTGGCGTCGGGCTCGTCACGCTGAATCGTGTCGTGGCGCCCGCCGAGGACGTTGCGATGGTGGCAGAGAGCCCGCCGCTCCCGTAGGGCGTGCTCGTGCCCGCCTCGGTAGGGAAATACTCCTCAGTGACAAGCACGCCGCCCGCAAAGGCGTTCAGTCCCATCCAGAAGATGGGAATGAGTGTGATGAGCCGAGTGCCGATGCGATACATATTCCGCGTCCTCTCCTGCGTCGCCCCACGACATCTTCTAGCATACAGTGGCTGTCAACTCTTTTAGGAGGTGCGAGTATGCGCGCGTTGTACCCAGCATGTGTTCTTCTGGCCTCGATCGGGATCTCGTTCCCTCTAGCCGCCAATCCCATCGACGACGCGGTCGAGCGATTCACGTCGCAGACCATCGAGTACCGCCACACCATCCACCAGAATCCCGAGCTGGGTAATCGCGAGTTCAAGACCAGCGCCCTCGTCGCCGATCACCTGCGCTCGCTCAACTTCGACGAGGTCGTCACGGGCGTCGCGCACACGGGTGTCGTCGGCGTCCTACGCGGCGGGCAGCCCGGGCCCACCATCGCCGTGCGCGCCGACATGGACGCACTCCCCGTGACAGAGCAGACCGACTTCCCCTTCGCATCAAAAGTCCGCACCACCTACAACGGCAAAGAGGTCGGCGTCATGCACGCGTGCGGGCACGACATCCACACCTCGGTCCAGATGGGCGTCGCCTCCGTCATGGCGTCGCTCCGCGACCAGCTGCCCGGCACGATCGTCTTCATCTTCCAGCCCGCCGAGGAGGGCACGCCCAAGGGCGAGAACGGCGGCGCCAAGATGATGCTCGAGGAGGGCGTCTTCGAGCGCTACACGCCCGAGGTCATCTTCGGGCTCCACTCCACCCCCGAGGGCGAGGTCGGGCAGGTTGGCTACACACCCAACGCGGCCCTCGCGTCCGTCGACTGGTTCTACCTCACCATCTACGGCAAGCAGTCCCACGGCGCGCAGCCCCAGGACGCCATCGACCCCATCGTCATGGGCGCGCAGGTCGTCGAGGCCTTCCAGACCATCCACTCGCGCAACCTCCACCCGCTGGACCCCGCCGTCATCACCGTCGGCGTCTTCCGCGGCGGCGAGCGCGTCAACATCATCCCCTCCTCCGTCTACATGGAGGGCACCGTCCGCACCTACAGCGCACACGTCCAGGACCAGATCGAGACACGCATGCGCGAGATCCTCGATGGCGTCACCAGCGCACACGGCGGCAGCTTCGAGCTCGAGTACGAGCGCTACACGCCATCGGTCATCAACAACCCCGAGCTGACCGCAAAGATGGTCCCCACCATCGAGCGCGTGCTGGGCTACGAGAACGTCTTCGAGCGCCGCCCGACGATGGGAGGCGAGGACTTCGCCTTCTTCGCCAACGAGGTCCCCGGGTTCTTCTACTTCCTGGGCACGCGCGAGCCGGGCGGCTCCTCGGGAGGCGTTCACACGCCCACCTTCCGCGCCGTCGACGAGGCCGTGCCCACCGGCATGCGCGTGATGTCCCACGTGCTGTGGGACTACCTGAGCGGCGAGTGACGCACTACTGTGCGACTGTGTCGCCATCGCCAGTAGTGGAACCCGGCCAGGAGAATAGCACCTTGATCATTCCTACTCACGGCATGATGCCTGGTGCAAATGTTTGTGAAACGCTAACGCGCGTCTTGCGGTTGCGAGGGAATGAATGGCGGGCTGTTGTGCGAAGTATCGATAGCGCCTGCACAACAGGCGATCTGACTAAAGCGCTTGCGTTCCATCGCATCGCTTACGATGTGATCAATAGGAACATCTGTTTGTCTCTCGACGCCCTTCAGAACGCTCTGTCCAATGATGTTTTCACAGGCTTCGATGAGGTATGGATTATTGAGGGGCCACCGCCTGCCTTTGACTTGGCACCGTTGCCCTATGCCACCTCGGATGGTGCTGACTTCTCGTCGAAGTTTCCCGAGAAGTTGGCAGATGCGATGGAGCAGACGAACTGCGTGCTGATTCTTGGCGACGGGTGTGGTCTTAACTATTGTGCCACGTACCAGCAGCTTCAGGAGGAGGTCACACGGACGCAGCACTGATAACACCGAGAGTTTTTACACACCGAACCATGCGCTGCCGTCAATTAGTATCCCTGCAAAAATGTTACTTTTTTAGCCGCCGAATCGATGAATCTGCTTCACGCCCGCGCCATCGCCTCCGCTGAATAGTTCGGCGACTCCTTCGTGATACGGATGTCGTGCGGGTGGCTCTCCACCATGCTCGCGCCCGTAATCCGGCAGAACTGCGCGTCGGCACGCAGCTGCTCGATCGTCTTGCACCCGCAGTAGCCCATCGCCGCTCTCAACCCGCCCACCAGCTGGAACACGTACTCCGCCAGTGGCCCGCGATACGCGACCAATCCCTCGACGCCCTCCGGCACGAACTTGGGCGAGTCGTTGCCGGTCAGTCGCTTGCCCTGCCCGTACCGATCCGCGGAGCCGGCGCCCATCGCGCCCTCGGAGCCCATCCCTCTATAACTCTTGTAGCGCCGCCCCTGCGAGATCACCAGCTCGCCGGGCGACTCGTCGAGCCCGGCGAAGAGCGAGCCCATCATCACGGTCGAGGCCCCCGCCGCGATCGCCTTGGCGATATCACCGCTCATCCGGATGCCGCCGTCGGCGATCACCGGGATGTCGTGCGCCTCGCACGCGTCGACAGCATGCATCACCGCGCTGATCTGCGGCACGCCCACGCCCGTCACCACGCGCGTCGTGCAGATCGAGCCGGGGCCGATCCCAACTTTTACCGCGTCGGCACCCGCCTCCATCAGGTCGATCGCCCCCTGCTCCGTGCCCACGTTGCCGGCGATGATGTCGATCTTGTGCTTGGCCTTGATCTGGCGCACCGTGTCGAGCACGTTCTCCGAGTGCCCGTGCGCCGTGTCGACCACGATCACGTCCACCTCCGCCTCGACGAGGGCGTCGACGCGATCGAACTGACGCACGCCCACCGCCGCCCCGCAGCGCAGCCTCCCCAGCGAGTCAACGCACGCGTTGGGATACTGCGAGAGCCGGTCAATGTCGCGCACCGTGATGAGCCCGGCCAGCATGCCGTTGTCGTCGACCAGCAGCAGCTTCTCGACCTTGTTGGTCGTGATGATCGCGTTGGCCTCCTCGAGCGTCGTGTCCGGCTTGGCCGTCACGAGGTTGTGCGAGGTCATCACGTCCTTCACGGGTGTGCTGTCGTCATCGATGAACTTCAGGTCGCGCCGTGTCAGGATGCCCAGCAGCTTGCCCTTGTTCCGCGACCCAGTCTCGCCTCCCTCAACAACCGGGAAGCCGCTCACGCCGAACTGTCGCATCGCCTGGTAGGCGTCGCCCACCGTCTGCGTTGGGCCGAGTGTCACCGGATCGGTGATCACGCCCGACGCCGAGCGCTTCACCTTCTCCACCTCGCCCGCCTGCACCTCCGGGTCGAGATTCTTGTGGATGATCCCGATGCCCCCCTCCTGGGCCAGCGCGATCGCCAGCGACGCCTCCGTCACCGTGTCCATCGGCGCGGAGACCAGCGGGATGTTCAGGATGATGTTCCGGGTCAGACGCGTCCGGAGGTCGGCCTCGGACGGCAGGATTCCCGAGCGACGCGGCAACAGCAGCACGTCGTCAAACGTGATGCCCTGCTCAACTATCTTGTCGTGGTATGTGCCCATGACGCAGCGTACCACAACCGGTCCCCATCGTCAAAACACGCTCTCTTTCCAGTACCCTTCCCGCATGAGCGACCTGCTGACCAATCCCACTCGCCTGCCGATGATCGCGCCCTCCGTGCTCTCCTGCGACTTCGCCCACGCGGCCGACGACTGCGCCGCCATCCTCGCGGGCAGCGCCTCGGGCAACGCGGGCCCAGACGGCGCCGACCTGCTCCACATCGACGTCATGGACGGCCACTTCGTGCCCAACCTCACCATGGGCCCCGACATGTGCAAGGGCCTGCGCCGCGCGCTGCCCGACGTCTACCTCGACGTCCACCTCATGGTCACCGACCCGCAGCGCTTCGTTGACGCCTTCGCGAACGCCGGGGCCAACTCGTACGTCTTCCACATCGAGCCCGCCATCGGCATCTATAAGAGCAAGGGGAAGGTCGAGGGCCCGGCGCGATACGACGCCGTCGAGCTCGCCCATCGAATCCGCGACGCCGGCATGTCGCCTGGCATCGCTATCAACCCCCCGACCCATCCCGACACGCTCATCGACGTCCTCCCCATCGTCGACATGGTCCTCGTCATGAGCATCCACCCGGGCTTCTCGGGCCAGTCGTTCATCCCTACAGCGCTCGACACGACACGCGCCGTCAGCGCGCAGCTCCGCGACGACCAGCGACTCGAGATGGACGGCGGCGTCGGGCCCGACACCGCATCCGACGTCAGGCGTGCCGGCTGCGACGTCCTCGTTGCAGGCAACGCCATCTTCTCAAAACCCCCAGACCAGCGAATCGACGTGATTCGCGCCATGCGTGACGGATGAGCCAGAATCCGCGGTCAACCCGTACAAATACCGGACATAAAAGCCCCAATCTGATTGGTTCCACCCGTTCCGGCTGCTATGCTTCCGACTTCTTGTCGATACGTCCCCTGAGCGAGGTTGCGCACAATGCCCAAGGATGAGTCATTCGATGTGCTGCTGGTCCGCGCCGGGGCGACACCCTGGGACGCGGTCCATCGCATACAGGGTCACACCGATCTGCCACTGACCGACGAGGCGCGCCAGGCGTTCGAGCAGCATCTCGACGACATTGACCTGCCCGCGCTCACGCTGATCGCCTCCGGTAAGGAGGAGTCTGTCATCACCTGCGCCGACGTCCTCGCCTCGCGATTCGAGAGCCCCAAGCGCAAGAAGAGCTCCGACCTCCAGGAGATCAACCTCGGGCTCTGGGAGGGTCTTCTCGAGTCCGACGCCCAGGAGCGATACTCCAAGGCCTACGGCGCATGGGAGCAGGACCCCACCACGGTCACCCCGCCCGATGGCGAGTCCCTCGCCGACGTTGACCATCGAGTCGCCAAGGCGGTGCGCAAGATCCTCGAGAAGGCGTCCTCCCCCATCGCCATCGTCGTCCGACCGATCACCTGGGGCGTGCTCGTCTGCCGGGCGAAGGACATCCCGCTCTCGGAACTCTGGGACGTGATCGAGACCAACGAACCAACAATGCAATTACAGATGTCGCCTGCGCAGTTCAAGGCACGACCGCTCGCCACGGAGGCCGGCACATGAGCGACAAGGCAGCCACCGCGCCACAGGCGCCGCGCACCTGGGCCGACGTCCAGCCCGTCACACGACGCACCGAGATCCCCGAGGGACTCTGGCTCCGATGCCCCCAGTGCGAGAAGATGATCTATCGCAAGCAGATGGAGGCCAACGCCCACGTCTGCCCCGACTGCGACCACCACTTCCGCATCAACGCCACCCAGCGCGTCGAGCAGCTCGTCGACCCGGGCTCCTTCGAGCCGCTCTTCGAGGACCTCCACGCTGGGAACCCGCTGAAGTTCAAGGATCTCAAGCCGTACCCCGATCGCGTCAAGGCGGCCGAGAGAGCCTCGAAGCAATCCGAGAGCGTCAAGGCCGGCACCGCGTTCATCAAGGGACGCCCCGTCACCCTCGCCTGCCTCGACCTGGCCTACATGCTCGGCTCGCTGGGCAGCGCCGCGGGCGAGATCCTCACTCGCTCCATCGAGCTGGCCACCGAGCGCGACCTACCGCTGGTCATCGTCTCCTGCTCGGGCGGCGCGCGCATGCAGGAGTCCGGGCTCTCGCTCATGCAGATGGCAAAGACGAGCGCCGCACTTGCACGCTTCGACGACGCCGGCGGGCTCTTCATCTCCGTCCTCACCGACCCGACCACGGGCGGCGTCACCGCCTCGTTCGCCATGCTGGGCGACGTCATCCTCGCCGAGCCCAAGGCGCTCATCGGCTTCGCGGGCCCGCGCGTCATCGCCCAGACCATCCGACAGGAGCTCCCCGAGAGCTTCCAGCGCTCCGAGTTCCTCCAGGAGTCGGGCATGGTCGATCGGGTCGTCCGGCGCGACGACCTGCGGTCCGAGATCGCGCGCATCATCGACTACGCCGGCAAGTAAGCCCCCACTCACCGACGGGCGTGATGCGGGTATCCTCTGCGCGTGAACGCGCACGACGAGCGACAGACCCTTGCCACGGAGATCCGGCTCGCGCTCATCTTCGCGATCCTCTTCGGCGCAGCGTTCCCACCCATTGCCATCTGGTGGCTCGCCTACTGGATCCCTGTGCCCATCACCATCGCCGCCTGGCGCACCGACAGACCGTGGCGCACGCTCATGGTCTTCACCGGCGCCGGCGCGATCGTCTGCGCCCTCTACCACCGATGGCTCATCGACGTCACGCTCCCCGGCTATCCCTTCATGTGCCTGCTCTTCGGGCTCTTCTACGGGCTCTACGCGCTCCTCCTGTCGCGCGCCAGACGACGCAACCTGCCCGTCTGGCTCGCCATGCCAGCCTGCTGGGTCGGGCTGGAGTTCCTGCGCGGGCAGATCGCCTTCGACGGCTATCCCTGGTACCTCCTCGCCCACGCCACCATGCGCACCCTCGAGTGGGAGCGTCCCTCCTCCATCGCGTACCTCGCGAGCTTCGTCGGGGCCTACGGGCTGTCGCTCATCGTGTGCACCATCTCGCTGCCACTGCTCATCGAGCGAGCGCGATCGAGCGGCCCTCAACGTCTCGCACGCGCGCTGGCGATCTCGTGCCTCGTGATCGTCGCCTGGAGCGCTGCCGGCGCCATCCTGGCACGACCCGCCAACACGACCGAGCCCCGCACCATCCGCGTCGGCATCGTGCAGACCAGCCTGCCGCAGAGCAACAAGATCGGCTGGGCGTTCGACAGACGCATCGACGACTTCGCTCGGTTCATCGAGCTCACGCGATCGTTCGAGACACTCGACCAGCGTCCCGACGTCATCATCTGGCCCGAGACGATGTACCCGGGGCTGGCGCTCGACGACCAGAGCGTGCTCGCGCTCGACGACGCCGACGACGCGTACCCCGCCTTCGACGCCCTCGGCCCGCAGATGCGCGCCATTCTTCAGGACACCCAATCACAGCTTGGCGTGCCGCTGCTCGTGGGCACCGAGACATTCGAGAGCTTCCAGGTCGACGTGCGAGCGTTCGATGACGAGTCGCTCGATCTGTTCTCCTGGGACGCGCGTTACAACTCCGTCGTGATGCTCGACAACGGGCTCGTGGACCCCGGCGCATACTCCAAGCTCCACCTCACGCCCTTCGGCGAGGTCATGCCGTACATCTCCAACTGGCCCTGGCTGGAGCAGGCGCTGCTCGATCTGGGCGCGCGAGGCATGTCGTTCGATCTCGACGCGGGCACGTCGCCGCACGCGTTCAGCATCGACACACCCGACAGCACGGTCTCCATCGCGCCGCTCATCTGCTTCGAGGCCACGAACCCGGACGTCGCCAAGAGGCAGGTCCATCGCGACGGACGCCGGCAGGCCGACGTCCTGACGCACATCACCAACGACGGCTGGTTCGGCCCTATCGCCGGCGGACGACAGACGCACGCGCTCATCGCGCGATCGCGCGCCATCGAGCTTGGCACGCCCGTCGTTCGCGTCGCCAACACGGGTATCTCGTGCGCGTTCGACGACACCGGCAGACGACTCGTGCTCCATGCGCTCGATCCCGACACGGGGCGTCTCGAGGACCAGGCCACGCTCCCCCGAGATCGGGAGGGCGTCGCCGTGGTGGACATCCCCCTCCCGCGACGCAGTACACTCGCGTCACGCACGGGCGACGTCGGCTGGGTCTGCCTGGCCGGGATGGTCTTGTGCGTCGTCCTGCGCCGCAAGGACACAGCGCACACGGACGCCGACTCGAACGCGGAACCCGAGGCCTCGCCATGAAGACTCGACCTCCCCTCCACTTGCTGACACTCGCCCTGATCGCGCTCGCGCCGCTCGGGTGCTCGACCTACTCGGGCCCGCTGGAGTCCGGGCGTCAGGCCAGCCGCGCAGACGCGCCCACCATGCGCACCTTCGCGCTCGACCTGCTTGAACGCGCCTCGCAGAGCGCCACACCTCTCTTCCGCGCAAACGCCCTCGAGGGCCTGGCGGGACACCACCCAGAGTCCGACCGGCTCGTCCTCGACGCGCTCGACGATCCCAACCTCGGCGTGCGGTTCACGGCGGCGCTGCTCGCAGGCCAGCAGCAGATCCCGCAGAGCGTGACCTTCCTCGAGAGCATGCTCTACGACGAGTCCGAGGTCGTCCGCTGCGCCGCCGCCGGCGCGCTGGCCATGCTGGGGCACGAGTCGAACATGCAGTCGATCGCGCGCGTGCTCTTCAACGGCTCGTCGCGCGAGCGTGCACAGGCCGCCTTCGTGCTCGGTGAGATCGGCGACCCAAGCGCCGTTCCCATGCTGCTCGACGCCGCGGAGCGCCCGCTCTCTCGCTCGAGCGTGATCGAGGAGAAGATCCTGCGCCTCCAGATCGCCGAGGCGCTCGTGAAGCTGGGGCACGAGTCGTCCATCGAGCCCGTTCGCGCCTCGCTCTTCCCCTCACGCCAGCAGGAACTCGAGCTGGCCGTGCTGGCGATCCAGATCATCGGGCAGGTCGAGGACCGACGCTCCATCGATCAGCTCGTCTACATGGCCGAACGCAACGGCGAGCCCGGGTCGGGCGAGGAGCCCCTCCCCGCCGAGATCCGCCTCGCCTGCGCCTCGAGCCTCGCGCTGCTCGGGCTCCCACGCGGCGCCTTCATCGCGCTGGAGTACGTCGACCACGACATACCCGCCATTCGAGCGCAGGCCGCCTACACGCTGGGCGTCATCGGTGATCCCGAGCACGCCCCACGACTGGCCAAGATGGTGGACGATCCCAACGGCGTGGTCAGCATCTCTGCCGCCTCGGCGCTGGTCCGAGTGCTCGAGACGGACATGGCCCAGGCACCCTGATCGAGGCCCGATATCCTCGAAGAGAACTGCTCTGAAGCGCATCAGTTGGTCGATTGCCTTGACACCCCAGGGGCCTTTGGGCGACACTAGAGGCGTTCGGAGACCCCATCTGGGAGGGTGTGGTGCCTTCCTGAGGGATCCGTGCGGATATTCGGTGCGTACACATTGCCGCGGGGCGGTGGTGTAGTTCCGCATCACAGGCTGGAACCGATCAAACCGAACGAGGAGCTGATCGTGCATATCGTCACAAAATTGCTGGTGGTGCTCTCTGCGGTCCTGGCGATCTTGCTCGCGGCATTGTCCGTGGCGTACACCGCCAACGCGGACCGCGTTCGCGACGAGTTCAAGAACCTCCAGTCCAAAGCCGACGCGATTGAGACCGCCAAGGGGCTCGTCGAGGCAACGAGTGGACAGGCACGCGAGACACAGAAGGGCGTCATCGCAGACCTCGAGGATCAGCTCGAGGACGCGCAGCGCGAGCGACTCGCGGTGCTCGATATGAACAACAAGCTGGAGGCCGACCGCAACGCGTTGCAGGTCAACTTCCAGGGCATGCAGGCGAAGATCGATCAGCTGACCGCCGCGGTCGACACACAGGCCAATCTGCTGGCCAGCTATCGCGACGAGGTGCGCCTGCTCCGTGACAACGAGCTGCGCTACGCCCAGCGCGAGATCGACCTGATGGATCGCATCAACGACGTGGCCGGCCAGCTCGAGGTCGCCCAGGAGACCAACCGGGCGCTCCAGGAGCAACTCATCGCGCTACAGACGCAGTCCGGTCTGGGCGGCACGACGATCGCCGGCACCGATGGGAACTCGTCGGTGCGAGCACGCGTGACTCGCGTCTCGCGCGAGCGTGGCGGCGACAAGGTGCTCGCCTCCATCGACGCCGGCTCCAACGACTCGCTCCGCGAGAACCAGGAGTTGACGATCGTCCGAAACAACTCGTTCGTGGCCAAGCTCATCCTCGAGAACGTGACGCTCAACGAGTCGGTCGGTCGCATCGACACGCTGGGTCGCAACGTCGAGGTCCGCCCTGGCGACACGGTCGTCACCAGCGTCCGCTGAGCACGAGGGGAGGCGAGACCATGGCTAAGAAAGATAAAGAGAAGAAGCAGAAGGCTCCCAAGGAGCCCAAGCCCAAGAAGGCCAAGCAGGTCAAGGGCATGCAGATGCCAGGCGGCGGCGCCCACTCGGGCCCGCAGATGAACGTCTACACGGGCCTGAGCTTCCTGGCGACGATCGCTCTCGTTGCCGCGATCGTGATCGTGTACGTCAACTCGCAGAAGATCGCTCCCGCCGGGGCATCGAATCCTCTGCAGGTGCATGATCCGGGCAGGGTCCAGCTCGACTGAGTGTTCCAGGTGGAACACTGCGCATGACACATCCACCCCGTCGGGTCGTCCGGCGGGGTGTTTTCGTGTGTTTTCTCGTTCCGGCGAGGGGGTGTGGAGCGATTTGTTGTGCGCGCGCGTGGTCTGATGACTTGATAGTATTATGGGGCGGTTGTCACGGTGGACGACCGATTGGAGATATCCCCTCGTGATTCTTGATCGTTTGATGGGCTTGTTCAGTGTCGACATGGGAATCGACCTGGGCACGTGCAACACGCTCGTGGCGGTGCGGGGCGAGGGGATCGTGCTCAACGAGCCGTCGGTCGTGGCGGTGCGCAAGGGCACCAACCAGGTGCTGAACAACGGCAACGCTGTCGGCTGGATGGCCAAGGAGATGCTGGGCAAGACGCCCGGGACGATCGTGGCGATCCGTCCGCTCAAGGACGGCGTGATCTCGGATTTCGAGATCACCGAGGCGATGCTGGGCTACTTCATCAGGAAGGTGAACGGTCGCGGGAAGCTGTTCGGGCCGCGCGTCGTGATCTCGGTGCCCTCGGGCATCACGGAGGTCGAGAAGCGCGCGGTGCTGGACTCGTCGGAGCGCGCGGGCGCGAGAAAGACGTATCTGGTCGAGGAGCCGATCGCGGCGGCGATCGGCGCGGGGCTGCCCTTCGTGGAGCCGACGGCGTCGATGATCGTCGACATCGGCGGTGGCACGACGGAGGTCGCGATCATGTCGCTGGCGGACATCGCGGTGTGCGAGTCGGTCCGCGTGGCGGGCGATGACCTGGACGAGGCGATCGTCAACTACATGCGCAAGAACTACAACCTGATGGTCGGCGAGCAGACGGCCGAGCGGATCAAGATCGAGATCGGCTCGGCGGCGTCGGTCGGGTCGGACGAGTCGATCGAGGTGCGCGGTCGAGACATGGTGTCGGGCCTGCCTCGCAAGATGGTCGTGCAGGCCGAGGAGGTCCGCGACGCGTTGCAGGAGCCAATCGGTCAGATCGTCGAGGCGGTGACGCGGACCCTCGAGCGTGCCGAGCCGGAGCTGGCGGCGGATCTCGTGGACAACGGGATCACGTTGGCGGGCGGCGGGGCGCTGCTGCGCGGGCTGGACGTGGTGATCGGTGCCGCGACCGGGCTGGACGTGAACATCGCGGAGGACCCGCTGACGTGCGTGGCGCGTGGGACGGCGATCTACCTCGAGAACATCGAGGAGTGGAAGCACACGCTCGAGAGCGACATGGACATCTGATCCACCGTTGGGTGTTCGGGGCTGGCAACGGCATGGCACGAGGACGACACAGCGCACTGACGCCCTTTCCGATCGCGCTTGTGGTTGTGTTCGTCGTGGGGATGCTGCCGGCGCGGTTCAGCGGCTGGGTGTCGATCTTTCGCGAGCCGGTGACGTTCCTCGTGCGTCCGATCTCGGACCCGCTGGCGCGTCTGTCACGCCCGTCGGTGATCGAGCGTGACGACCCGGCGCTGCTGGAGCTGGAGCGTCAGCGGAACGAGCTGGAGCAGCGATTGGCGCTGGCGCACGATCGCATCGGGGAGCTGGAGCGTCTGATCACGGACATGCAAGGAGGCATCGCGCTGGCGCCCGAGCTGAGCCTGGAGATGCTGGCGGCGCCGGTGACGGGGTCGGTGAGCAACGACGGGGCGAGCCTGCTGCGCGTCGGCGCGGGGACGCGTGAGGGCGTGGTGCCACGCGCGACGGTGGGCGTCGTGCGCGGCGTGTACCTGATCGGGCGTGTGGTGTCGGTGGAGAGCCGGACGTGCTCGCTGCTGCCATTCACGACGAGGCAGTCCGGGCTTGCGCGCGGGCTGGTGATGTCCGGCGAGGAGGACGGTTCGAGCCTGCGCTGCTTCCTCGAGGCGAGCGGTGAGGGCGACCTGATCGGCGACATGGAGGCGAGCGTGGAGCTCGAGGACGTGCGCGTGGGTCAGCTCGTGCGACTGGACGACGACGAGTGGCCCGCCAGCGCGCAGATGCTGGTGCTGGGCCGTGTCACGCGCGTTGATCGTCGCGAGAACGGGCGTGTGATGATCCGTGTGGAGCCCGAGGTGGACCCGGCTCGTGTGAGCGACGTCGTGCTGCGCATCCCGCTGCAGGGAGGTGCGACGTGAACTGGGCCGCGGCGACGATCCTGTCGTGGATCGCCCTCGGGCTGGACGTTGGGCTTGCCTCGGCGCTGCAGCTGGGCGACTGGGGGGTGCGACCGGCGTTCACGATCATCGTCCTGGCGTACGTGTCATGCCACGCGCCGAGGCAGGAGGCGTTGTGGCTGTCGCTGGTGCTTGGTGTCGTGATGGATCTGACGCACGAGTCGTTCTCGCCGGCGAGCATGGGGACGGTGACGATCGTGGGGCCACACGCGCTCGGGTGTGTGGCGGCGTCGATGCTGGTGATGACGCTGCGTGGGTCGATCATGCGATCGAGCCTGCTGGCGATGGCGTTCCTTGGTGGGGTGTCGGTGCTGGCGGTGCATCTGGTCGTGGTGTCGATGATCGAGGCTCGCTCGTGGTACGACGGATCCGTGGCGATCCACGCGGGAGCTGGCCTGTGGCGTGGCGTGCTGATCGCGGTGTACACGTCGGTGGTGGCGTTGGTGCTGTCTCCCCTGCTGGGAGCGCTGGGGCCCGTGCTCTCGACAGGGCATGGGACGCGCTGGCGCTGACGCGACTGGAATTGGATCTCAGGGTATAATTTGATGTCGTGCGGGACAGGATCGCGATCAATCCACACGGAGGTGACGCATGGGTATGAGCGAGAGCATCTGGCACCACGTGATCGACTCGGAGGAGGCGCAGCGCGCCCTTCAGGCGGCGAAGGTGGCTGAGAACCAGTCGGCGTCCGAGATCGACATCGACTCGCTCAAGATCGAGCAGCACTGGGAGAAGTACTCCGACGAGGACCACGAGGTCTGGAAGATCATGTGGGAGAAGCGTTGGGCGCAGCTGGAGACGGACGCGTCGAACGTGTTTCTGTCGGGTCTCCGCGCGATCGACCTGACCCCGAACGCTGTGCCCAAGCTGGTCGAGGTGAACGCGAACCTGAAGAAGCTCACCGGCTGGGGCAGCTACGGTGTGCCGGGCTACCTGCCTCCCAAGGCGTTCTTCGCGTTCATCGCGCAGCGTCAGTTCCCCACGACGATCTCGGTGCGTCCCAAGACGAGCCTCGATTACCTGCCCGAGCCCGACATCGTGCACGATGTGTTCGGTCATGTTCCGCTGCACGCGGATCCGACGTTCGCGGACTTCCTGCAGACGTACGGCAAGGCGGCGTTGCACACCGACGATCCGTACCACACTGAGCGCCTGGCGCGCCTGTTCTGGTTCACGGTCGAGTTCGGGCTGATCCGCGAGGATAGGCGCCTGAAGCTGTACGGCTCGGGGCTGATCTCGAGCGAGGGTGAGGGGCATCATTCGCTCGAATCACCCGACGTGGATCGTCGCCCGTTCGACATGGAAACGGTCTGCGACACGGCGTTCGAGATCGATCACTACCAGCCGATCCTGTACGTGCTCGAGAGCTTCGAGCAGCTGCGCGACGCGATGAACAGCTACGCGGAGATGCTGCTGAACGAGCCGGCGAGCACCTAGTCGCCGACGAGGATCAAGCAGAGCCCGGCGCAGTTTTTCCCCTGCGTGAACGTGCCGGCGAGCATGTCGTCTATGGCGCCGTTGATGGTCGCGTGGACCTTGTCCCACTTGATGGTGTCCAGGTCGAGTGTGCCGATGGTCCGCTCGCGGAGGAGCCAGTACTCGGCGACGCCCAAGGGCGGCTCGTCCATCTCGAGATGGTGCTGGACGCCCATCGCGTAGATGGCCAGCTGGAGGTCGTCGGGCGTCGGGGTGAGGAGCTTCTTCGAGGCGTGGCCAGTCTTGTAGTCGGCGATGCGGAAGTGCCCGTTGGACATGCGCTCGACGCGATCGGGCTTGGCCTCGATGCGATGGGTGTGTCCGTTGTGCTCGTAGGGGAACGCGCGCATGGTCGATGAGCGATCGGGCGTCGTGCCCTCGATGATGAGGATCTCGGCGTCGTCGTCGTGGAAGTGATCGGCGTAGTGGTGCAGGAGCGAGAGCACCTGGTTGCGCAGCTCGTCGCGATCGTCGGCCCTGCGCAGGAGTGGATCGGCGAGGCACATGTCGCGACCGAGGCTGATAAGAAGACCGGCGTCGGGCGGAATCTGGCCATCGGCCTCGGCGGTGGCGCGGGCGCGCAGGAAACGCTCGATAGCGGCGTGGGCGATGGTGCCGACGCCCATGGCGGGCGAGGGCTCTTCCCTGAATCCGAGGACGTGTCGCGCGTAGAAGCAGCGCGGGCAGTTCTCGAACGCGCGCAGCTTGGTGAAGCTCAGCTCGAGCGGAGGCTTCATGGGCTTGAAGAGCTTCGAGCCCTGCTCCTGCCGGTGGAGGCGCTCGGCGAGCGCGACGAGGGACGGACCGACGCGCTCGTGGGCACGGGCGCTGTCGGGGATGGCGCCAGTGGACTCGAGAGCCGCCAGCGCGTTGAGGCGGACGAGCGTGTCGTCGAGCTCTGTGCGAACCGCGGTGAGGTCCGCGTCGGGCAGGTCCGGGGTGGTGGCGCGATGGATGAGAGACGAGGCGCGGTTTGAGGCGCCGGCGATCTCCTCGTGGAGCCAGCGGGCGCTGGCCTGCTGCTGGCGGAGCGCCTGCTCGGTGGTGTGGGAGATGCCAGCGCGTGCGAGGATGTCTTCGGCGTGCGATTCGGTGGTCTCGACTGGGGCGTCGTCCATGATCTCGTAGAGGAAGTCTGTGGACCTGCCGCGGTTTTTCTTGCGCCTGGCGAGTAGGACGAGGCGCTTCTCGGCGCGTGTGCAGGCGACGTAGAAGAGTCGTCGCTCCTCGTCGATGTGGTCGTGCTCGGGGCGGCTGGTCAGAGCGCGGTCGAGCTCGACCATGGCCTCGTCGGGCTTCTGCGTTGACGGGAAGGAGCCCTTGGCCTGCGGGTGGACGCCGACAACGTAGACGGTGTCAAACTCGAGGCCCTTTGCGCTGTGCGCGGTGAGGACGGTGACGGCGTCGGTGTCGTCGTCGGCTTCGGTCGGATCGAGTGCGGACTCGTTGAGGATGGTGAATTGTTTCTCGTGGTCGGAGAGGTCGTCGTAGTGCGACAGGAGTGCGCGCAGATCGCCCGGCTCGGGGAGGGCGTGGTGCATCGAGTCGACACAAGTGGCAACCTGGATGAGTGCCTCGACCCGCGTGGTGTGCTCGCGTGGCGAGAGGATCTCAGCGTGGGCGAGGTTGGCGCGACGGATGATCTGGCGGATGGTCGACGGCGCGCTCGCGGAGACGGCGCTGGCGGCGAGCGGGTCGTGGATGGAGGCGAGTTGGCGGGCTATCGGGTGGTCCGCGTGACGGCGCAGGAGCCAGGCGAGCATGGACTCGTCGGCTGGCGAGTCGTCGCGCCACTGGGAGCGCCACTGGCGGACGGTCTCGATCGGCGCACCAATGGGCGGACGGAGGAGGACACGCTCGAGGTCGTGCGTGCGCGATGGATCGGTAAGAAGACGGCACCAGGCGAGGAGGTCCTGGACGGCTGCGTCCTCGAGGGGTGTGGGCGTTCGCCGCGTGGTCGTTGGGATGGCGTGGAGGTCGCAGGCGTCGAGGACGCGATCGCGCGTGGTGTTGGTGCGCACGAGGACCGCGTAGGAGCTCCAGGGCAGGTCGCGCTGCGCCTTGTCGTGGAGCAGGTGGGCGACGATGGTCGGCGCGTCGTCGGCGGCTCTGGGATAGGTGACACACTCGATACACGCGGAGGGGTCGTGGTCGTTGGCGGCGCGGAGGACCTTGTCGTCGCGGAAGCGGTGGTGCGCCTGGGTGATGGTGTGCTGGGTGGCGTCGACGATGGCGGGATCGGAGCGGTAGTTGGTGGTGAGCGTGATGACGGTTGCGCTGGGGTAGAGCGACGAGAAGCGCTCGAAGGCGCGATCGTCGGCACCGCGGAAGGCGTAGATGGACTGGTCGTCGTCGCCCACAACGCAGACGTCCGCTGGCGCGCCCGAGGGAGACGTTGGCGGTGCCAGGTGCGAGAGGAGATTGATCTGCGCGGGGTTCCAGTCCTGGAACTCGTCGACCACGAGGTGTCGGTGCTCGGCGTGAAGGATGGCGCGCGCGTGCTCGCTCTCCTGGAGGATGCGAAGCGGGAGGGCGAGCATGTCGTCGAGCAGGAGCATGCCTCGCTCGAGACGCTGACGCTCGAAGAGGTCGAAGAGCCGGACGACATCGTCGTCGAGGGGGAGCTGGGCTCGCTCGGCCGCGAGTGACGCGTCGTCGAGATCGTGGTCGCCCGAGTCGAGGCGGGCGCGACGGTCTTCGATCCATTGGGCGGCGCGCTGGGGGGTGACGTCGTCGTTGCGGCAGCGCTCGGCGAAGGCGAGGACGTCGGGGATGAGGGAGAATCGTCCGTGGGCGGCGCGCGACTGGAGGAGATCGTGGCTTGTGATCAGCTCGCGGAGGAGTCGCTTGCACTGGGCGGAGTCGGCGACGCGGGCGGCTGGGTCGACGCCCACGACGTCGGCGAATCGGGTGAGGATGCGTCTGCCGAAGGAGTGCGACGTGCCGACGAAGAGGCGCTCGACAACAGAAGGATCGAGCTGCGCGATGAGGCGCTCGCGGAGTTCTTCCGCGGACTTGATGGTGAAGGCGAGGGCGACGATGCGGTCGGGGTCGATGCCCTGCCGGCACATGCGGACGATGCGCTGGACGATGACGCGCGTCTTGCCGGCGCCGGGGCCGGCAAGGACGGCGAGCGGGCCCGTGTCGTGGTCGACGGCGGCTTGCTGCTGCTGATCAAGCAGATACCGATGCTCCACCTTTGCTTCCACTAGACTTGGCATCAAATCATACTACTCTACACTTTGGTAGTTATCCTCATTGAACTGAATCAACTGTAATACGAGGGCTATTGTTTGTGGCTAAAGACAAAGCCAAACTACAAACTGAGATCAAATTCGATCTGCTGAAGGAACTTCGTTTGTGCCATGAGAAGGTTCGAAGACTACGAATCCCATTTAGCCGGTTCTATTGGCTTGAGAGACCACGAGGCAAACCCCCCTACTACATGGACATTGAAAACAGAAAGGAAGGAAATTTTCAAGTCCCTAGCGGAGACGGGATGATTTTCTCGCCTGAGCGGGTCATATACCCAGCAGATATTGTGCTAGATGAGGCACTCGAGGCAGCAACTTCTATTTGGCATTTGAACGATCGTATTTATCAGTGGTGCAAAGTGATTGGCGTTGCTTATTCGTACCCCGACGAAGACGCTGTGCATATCACACATGATCTTTGCAATACGAAAAAACACCGCAAAGCGACATTTCATTCGGATTTCGATCCTTTTCTGCAAGATATATCACTGAACATGAAGCTCAATCAACCCATTGAGCTATTTTATAACGGGGCAAAAAATGAAATGCACATATTTACATCTCATAATGCTCCGGTTACATACCAGCTACCTATATATTCAAAAACCGAACTGGAACAAGATTCAGAAGCCAAACCGAGAAAACCGGATTGTATTAGCGTACTGTCGGAAGCCCTGGATTTTTTCGTTCTCGATGCCGATACACATGGACTTTTTAGTGACCACAGCACCGATGTGGTAACAGCGGAAGTCAAAAAACTTTACTCAAGAATCCTTGATGCTTAATCACACATCGAGCAGCAGGCGGTCGGGATCCTCGATGCACTCCTTGATGTGCTTGAGGAAGGTGACGGCGCCCTGTCCGTCGACGATGCGATGGTCGTAGGAGAGGGCCAGGTACATCATGGGGCGCACGACCATCTCGCCCGAGCCGGGCTTGTCGGGGTTCTCGACGGGGCGCCGGATGATGTTGTGCATGCCCAGGATGCCCGACTGCGGCGGGTTGAGGATGGGCGTGGACATCATGGAGCCGTAGACACCACCGTTGGAGATGGTGAACGTGCCGCCCTGCATGTCCTCGAGGGTGAGCTTGCCGTCGCGCGCCTTGGTGGCAAGGTCGAGGATGCCCTGCTCGACGTCTGCGAAGGAGCGGGACTCGGCGTTGCGCAGCACGGGGACGACGAGGCCCTTCTTGGTGCCGACGGCGACGGCGATGTCGCAGTAGTCGTGGTACTGGACGGCGGGTGTGCCGTCCTGGTCGATGATCGAAGCGTTCACGTTGGGGACGGCTTCGAGGGCGGAGCAGACTGCCTTGACGAAGAAGGACATGAAGCCGAGCTTGACGCCGTGCCTCTCGAGGAACTCGTCCTTGAGTCGCGAGCGGAGCGCCATGCACTTGGACATGTCGCACTCGTTGAAGGTGGTGAGCATCGCGGCGGTCTGCTGGGCCTCGACGAGGCGTGCGGCGATGCGCTGACGCAGCGGCGACATCTTCTCGACGCGGATGGAGCGTGAGCCGGGCTGCGACACGGGTGCGCTGGGGCTCGGTGATCCGGCGGGCCTTGGCGTGGAGATGGCGGCGAGGACGTCCTGCTCGCGGATGCGCCCGGAGGCGCCGGTGCCTGCGATGGTGGAGAGGTCGATGGCGTGCTCCTCGGCGATCTTGCGCGCCAGGGGCGTGGCGTGGACATCGCCCGTGCCGTTGGTCGAGGGTGCGGGCGTGGCCTTCGCGGGCGCGCTGGGCGGCGCCTTAGTTGTGGTCGCCTGCGACTCGGCGGCCTCCTGCTTCGCGGGCTCGGAGGAGGCGGGTGCGCTCGCGGGCTTCTGCGCGGACTCGTCCATCGTGCCGACGACGGCGCCGACCTCGACGGTGTCGCCCTCCGCGGCGGTGTGGGAGACGGTGCCTGCGACGGGCGCGGGAACCTCCATGGTGATCTTGTCGGTCTCGAGTTCGAGGATGGGCTCGTCGCGCTCGGCGTACTCGCCCTCGGACTTGAGCCAGGCGGAGATGACGCCCTCGGAGATCGATTCACCAAGTGTCGGGATGACGATGTCGGTAGCCATGGGTCGTTGTCCTGTGGTGGTCGATCAGGCGCCGGCCTTTGCGGTCTGCTTCTTGCGTGTGTTCTTCTTGGTCGCTGGGAGCGGGCCGACGGCGTCGGTGAGGATCTCCTCCTGCTCCTGGGCGTGCTTCTTCTTGGAGCCGGTGGCGGGCGTGGCGCTGGAGGGGCGTCCGATGTAGGGAATCGGGTCCCACTCGAAGTACTCCATGCAGTATCCGTTGAAGAAGTGGTAGGCGCCGGCGTTGCGCGGCTCCTCCTGGACCCAGACGAGCTCTGCGCTGTCGGGGTACTTGGCGAGCGTGGTGTCGAGCATCTCCTCGTGGAGCGGATAGATCTGCTCGATGCGGATGATGGCGATGTCGTTGCGCTCGAGCTCGTCGCGTCTGCGCGCCAGGTCGTAGTAGACCTTTCCCGAGCAGAGCAGGATGCGATGGACGCCCTTGCGGTCGTTGCCCTCTATCTCGAAGTGAGGATCGTCGATGATCTCCTGGAAGCTGGCGTCGGTGAACTCGTCGATCGAGCTGGTGCACTCGGGCAGACGCAGCAGGCTCTTGGGTGACATGACGATCAGCGGCTTGCGGAACTCGCGCGCGACCTGTCGCCTGAGCATGTGGAAGCATTGGGCGGGTGTGGTCGGGTAGACGACCTGGAGATTGTCGTCCGCGCAGAGCTTGAGATACCGCTCCAGGCGTGCGGAGGAGTGCTCGGGGCCCTGGCCCTCGTAGGAGTGCGGGAGCAGGAGCACGAGCCCGGACCATCGCTGCCACTTGATCTCGGCGGAGGCGATGTACTGGTCGACGATGACCTGCGCGCCGTTGGCGAAGTCGCCGAATTGCGCCTCCCAGATGACGAGCATGTTGGGATCGGCCAGCGAGTAGCCGTACTCGAAGGCGAGAACACCGGCCTCGGAGAGAGGTGAGTCATAGCAGCACAGGCGCGCCTGCATTGGCTTGCCATCCTCGCCCGGCTCGCCCGGCTGCTGGCCCTCGATGCCGGGCTGGCCCATCTGACGGATGCTGTTGAGCGGGATGTAGCGCTCGCCGGTCTGCGTGTCGCGCAGGACGGCGTGGCGGTGTGAGAACGTGCCCCGACGCGAGTCCTGCCCCGAGACGCGGACGGCCTTGCCCTCGAGCAGGAGCGTTCCGAAGGCGAGCGTCTCGGCGGCACCCCAGTCGATGGACGTGCCGTCGGTGATCAGCTCGGCGCGCTTCGTGAGGATGCGCTTGAGCGTCTTGTGCTCGTTGAAGCCCTCGGGGACGCGCGTCAGCGCTTCGGCGACCTCTTTGATGTGCTCGGGGGAGGCGCCGGTTTCGACGGGCGTGAAGTCGTAGGCGTGGGACATGCCCTGCCATCGCCACGAGCCGGGGTCGATCGAGGGGTCGTGGGGATTCTCGGTGACGGCCGACTGGGCGCGCTCCATCTGTTGGTCGAGCTGCGAGCGGATCTCGTTGACGTCGGTCTCGGAGATGACGCCCTGGGAGAGGAGGCGTTCGGCGTAGATCTTGAGCGTGGAGGGCTTCTTCTTGATGAGCGCCGCCATGATGGGCTGCGTGAACGAGGGGTCATCGCCCTCGTTGTGGCCCCATCGCCTGTAGCACCACATGTCGATGAAGACGTCCTTCTTGAAGAGCTGGCGGTACTCGAGCGCGAGGTCGGAGGCGTGTACGACCGCCTCGGGATTCTCGGCGTTGACGTGGATGATGGGCGCGTCGATGGTCTTCGCGATGTCGGTGCAGTAGCGGGAGGTGCGCGCGTCCTCGGGACCGGTCGTGAAGCCAACCATGTTGTTCACGACGACATGGATCGTGCCGCCCGTGCAGTAGCCCGGGAGCTGCGAGTAGTTGAGCACCTCGAGGACGGGTCCCTGCGCGATGACGGCGGCGTCGCCGTGGATGAGCACGGGGATGGTCTTGGAGCGGTCGGCGTCGGTGCGGAGTCGTTGCTTGGCGCGACAGCGTCCCTCGACGACACCATTGACGGACTCGAGGTGGCTCGGGTTGGAGGAGAGGACGACGCGGAGCTGGTTGCCGTGGCGCGTTGTGCGATCCCCCGAGAAGCCGAGGTGGTACTTGACGTCTCCCCCACCGTCGACGAAGTCCTCCTCCCAGTTCTCCTCGAATTCGGTGAAGATCTGCTCGTAGGACTTGCCCAGGATGTTGTTGAGGACGTTGAGTCGTCCGCGATGGGCCATGCCCATGACGACCTCGGAGACGCCGTCGTCGGCGGCCTGCTCGAGGAGTCGATCGAGGAGCGGGATGAGCGACTCTGCGCCCTCGAGGGAGAACCGCTTCTGCCCCACGTAGCGTTTGTGGAGGAATGTCTCGAACATCTCCGCCTTGTGGAGCTGGAGCAGGATGTGCGCGCGATCGGGGTTCGAGAGCTCGGCCTGGTTGCGCGAGGACTCGCACCGGTCGCGGAAGAAGTTGCGCTCCTCCTCGTTCTCGACGTGCATGTACTCGATGGCGACGTTGCGGCAGTAGGTGTTGTCGAGGACCTCGATGAGCTCGCGGAGCTTCAGCGTGGCGGGCTTGCCGGCGATGTCGGGCTGGGTGAAGGTCTGCTCGAGGTGTGAGTCGGTCAGCCCGTGGTGCTGGGGTCGGAGCTCGGCGGGGACGTCGCGCTCGCGCCCGAAGGGATCGAGCTCGGCGCAGAGGTGTCCGTTGGTTCGGTAGGCGCGCACGAGGGAATGGACGGAGAGCAGGTGCGCATCGACGTGCGGCGAGGTGGTTGATGCGCCGAGTGACTGCGCCAGGTCGAAGCCCTGGAAGAAGCTTGCCAGGTCATCTGAGACGGAGGCCGGGTTTGCTTTCCAGGACTGGTACTGCGCCTCGAGATACTCGCCACTCCAGGAGTTGACCGAGGGACGCACGGGGTTGACGTGGGCACTCATGGCTGCTCGATGCACCGATTTGGAGACCATAGAGCGGGGGGACGCACACCGACCGCCCCGACATGGCCCGCCCGAACTGCTTCGGAACGTGACATTCTAGTCACTGCATCGACTCTCGCCCGGTAATGGGTGAGCCATTTCGTCGATGAGAGCGGGTGGTTGATGGTGGTGAGCACCTGTTCGGGTCAGCCGAAACAGGTCATGTGCGTCCGAAGAGGTACTCGAGTTGCTGGAGGGTGAGGCGGAGGGTGGTGGGTCTGCCGTGCGGGCAGTTGGAAGAGCGGTCGACCTGCTCGCGGAGTTCGAGGAGCGAGGCGAGCTCGGTGTCGGAGAGGCGGTCGCCGGCCTTGATGGCCGCCTTGCAGGACATCATGTCGAGGACGTCGCGGAGCGCCTCCTCGGTATCGGGCGCGAAGGAGTCGGACTCGGCCTTCTCGAGGAGATCGGCGAGGAAGGCGTCGGGCTCGACGCGCTTGTCGAGGAGGATGGTCGGGAAGGCGTGGATGGCGATGGTGTGCGGGCCCGCGGGCTGGGCGTCGATGGCGATGGTCTCGAAGAGCGCGTCGAGCCTGGGGAGCAGATCGATCTGCGACTCGGAGGCCTCGAGCATGATGGGTGTGAGCAGGCGCTGCTGCTCGAGCGGTCCCTGCGAGACGCGCTCGAGGAGACGCTCGAACATGACGCGCTCGTGGAGCGCGTGCTGGTCGATGATGACGACACCGGTGGAGTCCTGGGTGACCAGGTAGGAGTTGTGGACCTGGAGGACATTCTCCTGGAGGCGTGGCGCGAGGATGTCGGGCTCGCTGCCAGGAGTGGAGACCGGTGTGGGCTGCTGGATGACGCGCGAGGGCTCGGGGGGCTCGGCTGGCGACTCATCGGGTTGGGCGCTGAGGAGCTGCTGGGCGGTCTCTGGCTGGAGCTTGCTGAACATCTCGACGAAGGCGCCGGCGGAGATGGTGGCGTTGGAGGGCTTGGTCTCGGTGATGCCCGAGGCGAAGTGGGGCTGGGACCTGAGGGGGAACCGGAGCGCGGGCGTGAGGTCTGCGCGCTGGAGAGCGTCACGCACGGCGCGATAGATGGTCTTGTGGACGAGCCCCGAGTCGCGGAAGCGGACCTGCGACTTGGTTGGATGGACGTTGACGTCGACGCCCTGCGGTGTCATCTCGATCAGGAGGATCGCGGTGGGCTTGCGCGCCGGCTCAATGAGACCGCGATAGGCCTCCTGGAGCGCGTGCTGGATGGTGGCGTCGCGGATGGGTCTGCCATTGACGAAGAAGCGCTGGCCCTTGGTTGTTGGTCGCGCGATGTCGGGCGTGCCGACGAGCCCCCAGAGAGAGAGACCTCTCGCGTCGTCGAGCTCGTCGGCGCTGACCTCGAGAAGTTGGGAGTCGAGCTCTTTGCCGAGGATCTCGGCGGCGCGCTCGCGGACGGACTGGCTCGGGGGAAGATCGAGCTTCGTCTTGCCGTCGGCGATGAGGGTGAAGCCAATGTGCGCGTGGGCGGCGGCGAGGTTGCGGATAATCTCAGTGCAGTGGGACTGCTCGGTCGTGGGCGTGCGGAGGAACTTGCGACGCGCGGGTGTGTTGTGGAAGAGGTTGCGAACGGTGACCGACGTGCCGACGGGGCCCGATGTTGGCTTCGGTTGCGCGTCGTGATCGGATTCGAGCTCGAGGAGGTGCGCCTCGTTGGCATCCTGGGTGCGCGAGCGGATGGAGAGTCGGGAGACGGAGGCGATGGAGGCGAGGGCCTCGCCCCGGAAGCCCATGGTCTGGATGCTCTCGAGATCCTCGAGGGAGGAGATCTTGGAGGTGGCGTGCGGCGCGATGGCGAGGGCGAGCTGGTCGGGCGGGATTCCTGCGCCGTCGTCGGTGACGCGGATGAGCTCGATGCCGCCGGTTCGCAGCTCGATGGTGACGCGCGACGCGCCGGCGTCGAGCGCGTTGTCGAGGAGTTCCTTGACGACGGACGCGGGACGCTCGACGACCTCGCCGGCGGCTATCTGGTTGACGAGCTGTGTGGGGAGCGCACGGATCTGAGGTTGTGGCGCGTGCGACGTCATGGCGTGTAGTGTACCGGCGCGTGCGGAGCGGGTAGTCTTGGCGGATGTCGTCGCACGCCCCCCTGCCGAGCGAGCAGCACCACTATCCGGGTCTGGAGCCATTGTCGGAGCGAGTGCTGCACGCGCGTCGCGAGCGCGTGTTCCTGGTGTTCGCGGGGATCTTTCTGGGCTCGCTGGCGATGCTGAACATCCTGGGGATCACGCGTTTCCTGAACGTGGCGTTCTTCATCGAGGGCTCGACGGAGTGGAGGTACAAGATCGCGATCGCTGTGGGCGTGCTCCCCTACCCGATCACGTTCCTGTGCACGGACTTCATCTCCGAGTTGTACGGGCGACGGCGCGCGAACTGGGTTGTGTTCGTGGGGTTCCTGCTGAATCTGTGGGTGCTGGCGGTGCTGTGGGTTGGTGGCATCTGGCCCAGCGCGTTCCCGGAGAGCGACGCGGAGAGCCCCTTCTTTGCGATACGCGCGTTCGCGTTCGGCGCGGTCGCGGCTTCGATGATCGCGTACCTGGCGGCGCAGTTCGTCGATGTCTACGTGTTCCACTTCTGGAAGCGGCTGACGCGCGGGCGTCATCTGTGGCTGCGCAACAACGGCTCGACGATCGTGAGCCAGCTGGTGGACACGACCTCGGTGATCCTGATCACCTACTTCTTCACGGACGCGCTGCGTCTGAGCGAGGACGCGTCGGTGGCGTGGCAGCTGGCGGTGCTGATCGGCGCGGGGTACGTGTTCAAGCTGCTCGTGGCGCTGGTGGACACGCTGCCGTTCTACGCGGGCTCGTACTGCCTGTCTCGATACCTTCGATTGACGCCGCCGCACGAGTTCGTGCGCTCGGGCGCCGCGGCGGTCGAGGCGGGCGTGGGCTGAGAGGAGGCACGGATGAGCGAGACCACCTTCACCAAGATCATCAGCGGCGAGATCCCCTGCCATAAGGTGCACGAGGACGAGCTGACGTTCGCGTTCCTGGACATCAACCCCCTCTCGCGTGGGCACACGCTGGTGATTCCAAGGGAGGCGGCACCGACGCTCGGTGCGCTGAGCGACGAGTCGAGCGCGGCGGTTGGACGCGTGCTGCCGAGGCTGTGTCGCGCGGTGTGCGAGTCGGTCGGTACGCGCGACTACAACGTGCTGCAGAACAACGGCGCGTCGGCGCACCAGGCGGTCTTCCACGTGCACTTCCACATCATCCCAAGGCACACGGACGGAAGCGGTCTGGGGATCGAGTGGGGCGCGAGAGAGCTGATCGATGGCGAGGCGCTGGCGTCGTCGATTATCTCCCACCTACAACAGGGCTGATCTGGTTACGCGTTGCAGTCGGTCGAGAGAGTGTCCCGATAGCAGGGATCATGCCGCGTGCTGGTGAGATCGTTGGCCTGGTGGTTCTTGCGCTCCTGTGCATCGGCGTGGTGATGGTGTCGTCGGCGGGGATGCGGGTTGGGCACTCGGACGGGCTGACGCTGGAGTCGATCGTGCTGTCTCGCCCGGCGATGTACGGCGCGCTGGCGATGGCGTGCATGCTGCTGGCCACCCTGCCCAGCGCACAGCGGCTCGTGCGATGGCTGCTGGAGACGATGGCAAGCGGACGTCGAGGGCTGCTGGCGGGAGTCGGGCTGGCGTGCGTGCTGTGCCTGCTGCCCTACGTGCCGGGGCTGGGTCGCGAGGCGAATGGCGCGCAGCGCTGGGTGAGCATTGGCGGGTTCGGATTCCAGCCGTCGGAGCTGGTCAAGTGGCTGATGCCGCTGCTGATCGCGGGGTATGTGGTGTCGATCGGCGATCGGATCCGCTCGTTCTGGGGAGGCCTGATGCCGGCGCTGCTGGCGCTCGGGCTGCCGGCGATGATGATCGCCAAGGAGGATCTGGGGACATCGGTGCTGATCGTGCTCGTGGGCGTGCTGATCCTCGTGGCGGGCGGCGCGCGTCTCTGGCACATGGCGTCGCTCGTGCCGGTTGGATGCGCCGCTGTGGCAGGCGCGATCGCGCTCGAGCCCTACCGCGTCCGAAGGCTGACATCGTTCATCAACCCGTACGAGGATCCCGAGGGCGCCGGGTACCACATGATCCAGTCGATGGTAGCGGTGGCGAACGGCGAGGGATTCGGACGAGGGCTGGGTTTCGGCTTGCAGAAGTTCGGCTATCTGCCCGAGGACCGAACGGACTTTCTCTTCGCGATCATCTCGGAGGAGCTGGGCATCGCGGGCGTGACGCTGGTATTGAGCCTGTACGTCGTGCTGCTCTGGACGGGATGGGGTATCGCGCGCTCGCAGCGGAGCGTTGCGATGCGCTTGTACGGCTTCGGGATTCTGGCCACGATCGGCATCCAAGCCGTGATCAATCTCTTTGCGGTGACGGGGCTCGGGCCCACGAAGGGCATCGCGCTGCCGCTGCTGAGCGCGGGTGGAACGGGATGGGTCATGACAGCGGCGTCGCTGGGTGTGCTGATAGCGATGGATCGGACGCGTGCGGATTCCGTTAGTGTGGATTCGCCTGAGAGAGAGGAACCCCGCGAGATCGAGTTGGCCACGCCTGGCCCGATTCCCACGTGAGACGACCGCAGACCCAGACCGACCTTCCGGATGTTGCCAGCGACGACCTCTGTGTTGTTTTCGCTGGTGGCGGCAGTGGTGGGCACATCTTCCCTGGTCTGGGCGTCGCGGAGCAGATCGTGGAACGTTCGCCGCAGACGAGGGTCCGGTTCCTGCACTCGCGTCGCCCGCTGGACAGCGTGATCATGCAGCAGAACGGGCAGGTCGGCGAGGTGATCCCCGCGGAGCCGTTCGGGACCAGGCCGCTGGTGCTGTGGCGGTTCCTGACGCACTGGGGACGGGCCGTTCGCGAGGCGCGTCGTGTGCTGCGCGAGTGCAAGCGCGAGGCGGAGCGAGTGATCGTGGTGACTGTCGGCGGATTCGTTGCGGCACCTGTGGCGCAGGCGGCGCGCGCCGAGCGCGTGTCGGTGGTGCTGATCAATCTCGATGCCGTGCCCGGCAAGGCGAATCGGATGATCGCTCGTCGTGCGTTGCGCTCGTGGACGACGTCGGATTACAAGTGCCCGCCGAGCTGGGAGCGTGTGCGCCCGCTCGTGCGTGCGACGGCGGTGTCGAATCTTCCCAGGAGCGCCTGCCGGGCCGAGTTCGGCCTGGACATGGAGACGCCCACGCTGTTCGTGACGGGCGCCAGCCAGGGCGCGCGCTCGATCAACCAGTTCATGCGCGCGTTCGTGGCGGAGCATCCCGATGTGCTGCGCGGCTGGCAGGTGCTGCACCAATCTGGGGCGTACGCGTCGGAGGGTGTGGAGGCCTCGTACCGCGACGCGGGCATCGTGGCGCGGGTGGTCGATTTCGTCGACAACATGGCCAGCGCCTGGCGTGCGTCGGATCTGGTGCTGTGTCGGGCGGGGGCGAACACGGTGGCCGAGGCATGGGCGAACCGTGTGCCCGCCGTGTTCCTGCCGTACCCGTACCATCGCGACGAGCACCAGCGTCACAACGCGCAGCCGCTGGTCGACGCCGGCGCCGCGATCGTGTGTCGCGACCAGGTCGACTCGCAGGCGAACCTTCGCGAGGCGGGGGAGCGTCTGCGTGAGCTGCTCGGGGACGCGGGGCGTCGGGATCGGATGCGAGGGGCACTCGAGGGTCTGGGCCCGGCTGATGGAGCGTCGACGATCGCCGAGGCGATCCTCTCGCTGACCCGGGAGGGCGTTGGCTGACACGTCGCATCGTCGTGTGAGTGGGTGTAGAATGCGGCTTGAGACGCTGTGCGAGCCCTTTCGCACAGAGAGATATCATTGCAACTGGGACCATGAGGCACATCAGGATGACACGCGACGAGATTTTCGAGAAGGTTCAAGAGGTTCTGGTCGACGCGCTGGGGGTCGACGAGGACGAGGTGCTCCCCAACGCGGTGCTGACGAGCGATCTTGGCGCCGAGTCGATCGACTTTCTCGATATCGTTTTCAAGCTCGAGCAGGCGTTCGGGTTCAAGATCGACCAGGGCGAGCTGTTCCCCGACAACGTGGCGCAGGACCCCGAGTTCGTGCAGGACGGCAAGGTGACGGAGAAGGGCCTGGCGACCCTTCGAGAGCGCCTGCCGCACGCCGACCTCTCCTCGCTCGAGGCAGACCCGCAGGTGACGAAGGTCGGCGAGATCTTCACGGTCGATGCCATCATCAACTTCGTCGAGCGCAAGCTCGCGGCGGTAGAAAGCTGATCACCGATGCGGTGGATGTGGATCGATCGCATCCTCGAGTTGTCGCCGGGCGAGCGGATCGTCGCGATCAAGAACCTGGCCTCCTGTGAGGATCACCTCAAGGCTCACTTTGAGGACGACGGAGAGTGGAGGGCGCTGCCCCTGCACCCGGCGTCGCTGATCGTCGAGGGCATGGCGCAGACCGCCGGCACGCTCGTGGGTCACGCGAGCGAGTTCCGTGAGAAGGTGATCCTGGCGAAGGTCACGAACGCGACGCTCGAATACGATGTCCTGCCCGGTGAGGTGATCCGATTCACCGCGACCGTCGAGCGCCTCGATGGCGCGGGGGCGTCGACTCGTGGGATCGTCGATTGCCGGCTGGCGGGGTCGAGCGAGTGGACGCGGATCGGGGCGATCGACCTGATGTTCGCGCACGCGGACCAGAACCTGTCCGGTCTGGAGTTCCCCGAGCACAACTTCGTGTTCCACGAGGACTTCCGCACGCTGCTGCGCATCAGCGGTTTCGAGGCGAACTTCTGAGGCGGGCGGGCTACCCCCACTCGCTGAGCAGTAGCCCGAGGTCCGCCCCGTTGGTGTCGCCATCGCTGTTGAGGTCGGAGTTGCCGGGGTTGCCCCAGTTGCCAAGAAGCAGCCCAAGATCTGAGCCATCGACGATGCCATCCATGTTCAGATCGGCATAGGAGCCGACGAAGACATCGAGTGTCAGACGACCGGTCAATCCGAGAGCAAAGAAATCTTCCCTCATATAGAAAGATGCGACCTGGCCCGAGCCACCTGACCCGCCGTCGAATACGGCGGGCATCATTGACGAGATCGTCAGACGCAGCGAGCCCGCATCGAGCGCCTGTCGCAGGTACTCGACGACATCCGGATTAGCCAGATCGAAGGTGAAGACAAACTCAGTGTTTGCAGGCACGGGCGTGCCGGGAGTGATGGCTGCCTGCCCTATCGCGAACGGATAGACCTCCTCACGATCGTCGGTGTGATTTGAGATGTCGCGCGGTATTCGAGCGTTGTAATCTGTCGCGAAGGCGTTACGCACGTCGCGGTAACTGGAACCCCCCACATCTCTGAATGGCGACGTCTCGAGGAACGTGGCGAGTGACCAGGCCCCTCGGAAACCCGTGCCATAGAGCTCCAGCGGATGGCCTGGATCGGTATCGGCGATGTAATCAGGATCAGCTGGATCGAGTGTTGTCTGCCATGGATCCAACGACTCGTCGTAGGTAAAGGTGCTCGAAGATGTGACCGCGATGCGAAACTCCGCGTTCGAGATCTGGTACCTGCCCTGCCCCTCGCCAGAGGGAACCTGCGTGCTTGTCTCGAACCCGACGATGATCTGAGCGTCACGCACGTCGAAGTCCGGCTCATTGAACGCGCTGAAGACCGAGCCGGAGGCTCGCGTGCCGCTCGAGAAATTGAACGGGTACATCCATCTGTCGAAGTCAGGCTCATCAAAATTTACATGAATGCTCTGCGCATACGCCGACGCTCCCAACACGAAACCCAAGATAGTCGCGGTATATCGTCGCATCACTCTCGCTCTTGTCTGTTGTTGATCGTTCAAGGATGTGGCATGGTCCATGTGGGTGTGTCCGCCAGCGGGGCCCAATGGCGCATGTCCTCCATCTGCTCGAAACCCAAGGCCGCCGCGTGGCCATCGAGTAACGCGGCAACCGCCTTGCCGGAGGTATTGAATCGCACGTTGCCCAGATCGGAAGGACCGCGTGTCGGAGCTCTCCACGAGTCGACCCACATCCTGTCAATAAAGTACGGCGGGGTGACCTTGAAGCTCCCGTTAAGCCCTTCCTCGCCTGGAGACGACTCGATGCCGAACCCCGACGCGAACACGATCAGATCCGATGGGCTTGGGGCCATGGATATCCTCTCGACATACCACTGTGACCCGATCTGATCCTGCACAAACTTTGTCGCAAACGGATTCCGGAGCACTATGCCCGTGAAATCCGAGTCGTAGCTGCCTCCCAGAAAAGCCTGGTTGAGCCCCATGCGGGGTGCCACCGACACCAGGTACTGGAACATCGTGCGATCTGTGTATCTCGTCTCGTCGAGATCTCCGGCCAATCGATAGAGCCCTTGAAACTCGTACTCGAGGTAGGGCAACAGACGCCAGGGATATCGTCTCCCTACGACATGCTGCACGCCTGCTACCTCATTGCCCAACTCGTCATATGCCAGCGCTGATTCCCCGGGACCCGGCATGGGTGAGTATCCCTCAAGGACTCTCCCCTGTCTGTCCTCGGCTGCAGAGACATACGCCACGACCGATTGTTGCGCAGCGGCCATCTCTCCAACCGTGTACGCGGACTCTCTGGCCCCTGAGAGTACTGGGAGTAGCAGTCCCATGAGAATCGCGATAATCGAGATGGTCACAAGCAACTCGAGGAGCGTGAACGCCTTCGGTCTCGTTCGTTCCCTGTGTTGCGATGGGGGTCGCATGCCGGCCTTTTCTTCGTTAAATACGACGACGACGCATCAATCCGAACGCGCCCGAGAGAGCGAGAGCTGCGCCGACACCGGGTGCGGGAACGATCGTGACCTGATCGAGGTTGAAGGTGAACGGGCCAGCGAGTCCTGCCAAATCGTCGCTGACGGTCACACCGATCTGTATGTTACCGACGTCTGACATCACAGCAGGAAACGTGCCCACCGCCTCTTCTGTGAGAACAAAATCTGGTGGATTGTGGGTCAGCGGAATGAGAATTTCCTGCCAACTCCCAGCATCGATATCGATGAATCGCTCGATGATCACACCAGGGAAGAACGAGGGCACCGAGTAGCGCACGAACATGTGCACCGGTACCGACGCGTCGTGGCTGACTTGGAAGCTGATGCCCGTCACACCCTCTGCGAGGTAGTTCCCGTCGAATGCGTCTCCGCTGGCTCCTGCCTCGCCTCTGAACAGAACAACCGGATCGAGCAACACATTGCTGGTGAACGAGGCACTCGTGGACACGTACGCGGATCCATCGAAACTTCCCGATCCAAACCACGTCAGCCCGCTCCTGGGACCGTTGTCCCAGCCCGATGCTCCGGACTCGAACATCTCCGAGGTGCCTACAAGACTCGCCTGGGCACACGTCCCGGCGAGGAGCGCGGCAGTGGCTACGACAGCGCGTGAGGGGAACATATAAGACTCTCTCCTGTGTTTTGAGCGCCTGCAGGCGGATCTGACTCCTCCGAAGACGGCAGTGCTATCCGCTATGCCTTCGGATGCCAAGCAAGTGATCTCTTCTCCTGCCAGGCGAGTTCATTGTATCAGATCCCAAGATAGAGATGAGACCAACTCGCAGCTACATTATTCCTATTCCTGCATGGCGCAATTTGCAGGAGCATACTGGAGGCGGCTAGCTACCATGCACCGCACGCGGAGTTTCACGACTATGTCTACTACCACAACAGACATGCTGAACGAGCTCAGCTGGCGCGGGCTGCTGCACCAGTCCACGGACGAGGACGCGCTGCGCGAGCATCTGGCGTCGCCACGCAGGATCTACGCCGGCTTCGATCCGACGGCGGACTCGCTGACGATCGGGAATCTGGTGCCGATCATGCTGCTGCGCCACGCGCAGCTGTCCGGGCACACGCCGGTGGTCGTGATGGGCGGCGGCACGGGGCTGATCGGTGATCCGTCGGGCAAGTCCGACGAGCGTCAGCTGATGACGAGCGAGGTGGTTCAGCACAACGTCGAGTGCCAGCGTGAGATCTACTCATCGATTCTGGATTTCGACGGACCCAACGCGGCCCAGCTGGTCGACAACAGCGAGTGGCTGTGCGGGCTGTCGTACATCGACGCGCTGCGCGACGTCGGCAAGCACTTCTCCGTGAACATGATGATGCAGAAGGACTCGGTGCGCGATCGGCTCGCCAATCGCGAGCAGGGCATCAGCTACACGGAGTTCAGCTACATGATCCTGCAGTCGTACGACTTCCTGCACCTGGCGCAGCATCGCGGCGTGACGGCGCAGTGCGGTGGCTCGGACCAGTGGGGCAACATCGTCGCGGGGATCGACCTGACGCGGCGGGCGTCGGGACTGGACGTGCATGGGTACACGGCGCCGCTGGTGACGAAGTCGGACGGTGGGAAGTTCGGCAAGACGGAGTCGGGCGCGATCTGGCTGACGGAGGCGCGCACGTCGCCCTACGCGTACTACCAGTTCTGGCTCAACACGAGCGACGAGGACTGCGATCGCTACCTGAAGATCTTCACGCTGCTGCCCGAGGTGGAGATCGAGGCGGTGATGACGTACCACAGGGAACAGGAGCATCTGCGTCACGCGCAGCGGACACTCGCGCAGGAGGCGACGAGGATGCTCCACGGCGAGGCCGGTCTCGCCAGGGCGCAGGCGGCCAGCGAGGCGCTCTTCTCGGGTGACATCGCGTCGCTGGATGCGCCAACGCTGACGGAGGCGTTCGCGGAAGCGCCCTCGAGCCAGCACGACACGTCGGAGCTGGAGCGGGGCGTCTCACTCGTGGAACTGCTGGCATCAACGACGCTCGCATCGAGCAAGCGCGAGGCGCGCGAGTTCGTCGCCAACGGGGCGATCTCGGTCAACGGCGAGCGTGTCTCAGAGGATCGCCAGCTGGGGGTTGCGGACATGCTCCACGGCACGTGCATCGTGCTGCGTCGGGGCAAGAAATCGTGGCATATCACCCGCTGGGCGTGATCAGAGCGTCGATTTCGCATGATTTCCATGATTTTTGGTCGCTTTTTGTCAGGGGTATGAGCATACTTGGGGGTACGCAGGCAGCGCCGCGGCATGTGATTTGTATGCCAGCGTCGGCGCACGATGTGCCGAGGCGCGTCCGTGTGGGTGCAAAGGAGGCACGCTATGCCCACCGCCGCAAGTATTCTGCGTGGCAAGACGGATCTGACGGCTCCTATCACCGCGTCCCCAGACTCGAGTGTCCTCGAGGCGGCTCGTCTGATGAACGAGCATCGCATCGGTGCGCTGTGCGTGGTCGATGAGGGTGGCACGCTGAAGGGGATGTTCACTGAGCGCGACATCCTGACGCGCGTCGTCGCCGAGGGGCGTGACCCCGAGTCGACGCGTGTGAAAGACGTGATGACACATCCGGTCATCGCGTGCCCGCCGGAGACGTCATCCGATGAGCTGCGCACGATCATGCGTCAGTGCCGCATCCGCCACATCCCGATCCTCGAGAACGACACCCTGCTGGGCGTGGTGTCGATCGGAGATCTGAACATGGCGCAGGTGCAGGTGATGACCGAGACGATCAGCTACCTGGAGCGGTACATGTACCAGCCGTGAGCGGCTGACCGGTCAGAACGCCTGGAGATCACCCGTGATGGGCTCGATGAGATCCTTCTCGGAGACGATGCCGACGGGCTTGTTCTCGATCTCGACGATCGCCATGTCCGCGTTGGAGCCGTGGAGCGCGAGCAGGATGTCGCGGATGGACTCGAACGGGCGGCATCGTGGCGGCTCGTGCATCGAGTCTCGCGGGGTGCGAAAGCCGTCGCGCCAGACGTCGGCGGCGTCGAGCACACCAACAACCCTGCCCTGATCGTTGACAACGGGATATTGGGTGTAGAGGTAGCGACGGATCTGGCGTCGCACGCGCTGTGGATGCCAGTCGACGTGGAGCGTGCGGACGCGATACCAGGGCGTCATCTCGTCGCGCACCTTTGTGCCGCGCAGCGCCAGCACGCGATCTACGAGCGTCGTCTGCGACTCCGAGAGCGCGCCGTACCTGGCGCCCTCGTGGAGCAGGGTTGCCAGGCGTTCGCGTGCTGTCGAGCGCAGTCCGACGTGGGAGACGCCGAAGGCGCGCCCAAGCACCGAGACAACCATGAGCACGAGCGGGAGAATGAGCGTGATCGTCAGCACCCAGCGCAGCAGGATCAGCACCGGCGCCAGACGCGGCATGAGCCGGTCGGCGTTGGAGCGGAAGATCTCCTTGGGGATCGTCTCGCCGAAGACGAAGAGCACCGGCGTGAGCACGAGGGCGTTGAGCGCGATGGCCTGCGCGTCGGTGAGCGCCATCGACGCGAGGATGGCGGCGATGCCCAGCGAGCCGAGGTAGTTGGCGATGTTGTTGCCGATCAGGAGGGACGCGACGACGCGGGTCGTCGAGTCGATCTCGCTCTCGAGACGTCGAAGTCGTGTTGCGCCGCGCCTGTGGGAGCGGACCTTGAGCTTGACGCGGTTGACGCAGTAGACACCCGTCTCAGTGCCGCTCATGAGCGCGCTGAGCAGCACGCCGACAAGCGCGACGATGATCCACACCTCGAGCCCGGTCATCGGTCGTCATCCTTCTCAAGTGACACGAGGACGCTCTCGACGATGGAGCCCTGCATGGACTCGACACGCAGGGTGACGTCGGCGATGCGCACCGCGTCGCCGACGCGTGGGAGTCGTCCGAGCGAGGTGGCGATGAGCCCCGAAACGGTGGACGCGCTGGCGCGCTCCTCCATGGAGAACGCGTCCATCCAGTCGTGTGCGTTGAGCGAGCCCGAGACGCGCCAGGTGTTCTCGTCGATCACCTCGACGCCGGGCGAGTCTTCGGGCGTGTCGGCGTGCGCGCGATCGAGGCTCTGGACGAGCCGGTCGACGACGTCGGTGATCGTGATCACGCCGACGACGGCACCGAACTCGTCGACGACAACGGAGGCGCGTCGGTGCGCCTTGCGGAGCATCTCGAGGAGCCGGTCGAGCGTGGCGGTCTCTGGGACATGGAGCGGCGTGAACTGGAGCTCGCCGGCGCGTGTCCCCTCAGTGGCCACGAGCAGGCGCTTGGTCGAGAGGACGCCCGTGACACCCGTGTCGAGCGAACCCTTGCAGACGTGCATGATGCGAGGCAGCGGGTCGAACGACTCAAGGACGTCCTGGCGTGTCGCGTCGCCATCGATCCAGGGCATGCGCACGCGCGGCGTCATCACGTCGCGCACGCGGAGGACGCCCAGGTCGGCCACGGCGTCGAGCAGATTCGCCTCCTCGGCGTCGATGTCACCCGTGCGCTGGCTCAGCTCGAGCAGGTGCGCCAGCTCCTGGACGCTGAGCGGAGTCTCCCTGGCTCCGATGGGTCGGACCAGGCGGCTGGCGGGCTCGAGCACGAGCCACTCGAGCGGCTGGGCCACGACGACGAGCAGGCGGTGGATCGCGAGCATCGGCGACGAGGCGAGCCGACACCAGACGTCGCGGCGCGCCGTGGCTGCCATCTTCGGGAGCACCTCGCCCAGCAGGATGATGGCCAGCAGCGGGACGATCGAGAGGATGACCCGCGACGTTGGATCCGTCGCGTGGAGCATGAGGACGCTGGCGACCACGAAGTAGAGCACGTTGATCGTCATGTTCCCCAGCAGGATGGTGACGAGCAGTCGACGCGGGTTGCGTAGCAGTGCGTCGACGGCGGACGATGCGAGGCCTCCCTTGCGTCGTATGGACGCCAGCTCGCGCTGGGAGAGCCCGAAGAGCGCCGTCTCCGTGCCGGAGAAGAACGCGGAGGCGATGAGAAGCACTGGCAGCAGCAGGAGGAGAGGTGTGTCGGAGGGTGCCATCGTGGCGTCTCAGTGGTCCACCGGTGTGATCTGCTCGCGCATGCGCTCGATGAAGCGCAGCTGGTTGAGCACGTGGCGGATGTCCCGCAACACCTGCTCATCGGTCGATTCGGCGTGGGACTCGAACAGCTCCCCCACCGTCGCGAGCAGACGCGATCGCTGCTGATCGCTCCAGTCGGTCCATCGCTGGATCTCGGCGGCGTCGCTGCGTGCCAAGGCGCTCTCGAAGGACTCGCGGACCTCCATCATCTGGCCCAGGAACTCCTTGGGCAGCGCTGTGTCCTGCTCGCGCGTCGGGCCGCCCATGAGCACGACGAGCGTGTCGGCGCGTCGCTCTGGATCGAGCAGCGTGTGCATGGCGTCGTTGAGCGTGGCGGCGCCGCGCGTGACCTCATGCGTCTCGTCGTCCAGGAGGTCGGGGTGCGCGGACATGGCGCGCGTACGCCACGCCTGGCGGACCTGTCGGGAGGACAGGTCGAAGCGTCGGTCCAGCCCGAGCAGCTCGAATGGATCGGTGTGCATCGGGCGTATTCTAGCACGCGCGTGACAACGCCCCGCCGAGGTCGACGGGGCGTTGATCGTGCCAGTGGTTGGTGTTCAGTACTTGACGGAGCAGCCGTATTGCTTGGTCTCGGTGTACTCGACCTCGGTGCCCGCGAGGATAGCCTCGAGCGCGGCATCGACGTAGTTGATGCTCGGGAGCTGGTGGGGCTTTGCGCTGGGCTTGTCGTCGATGGCGCCGGCGTAGCGCAGCACGCCCTCGGTGTCGACGATGTACATACCGGGCGTGGTGCGCGCGCTGTAGAGACGCCCGACATCGCCCGAGTGATCCATCAGGACCGGATACTCGATCTCGTACTCGCTGACAGCGGTGCGGTTGCGCTCGGTGCCCGCGCCCTGCTTGCCCTCGGCGCCGGAGTTGATCGCCAGCCAGACCACGTCATCTGCGTACTTGGTGGCGAGATCCTTCATGGTCTTGAGGTGCTTGTGGTGCTTCTTGACGAACGGGCAGTCGGGGTTGAACCACTCGAGGACGACGATCTTGCCCTGCGCGGTGTACTCGGAGAGCGTGTGAGTGTTGCCGTCGAGGTCGTAGAGCTCGAAGTCCGGCGCGGCCTGGCCGACCTTGGCCTTCGTGCTCTTGTCCGCCTGCGCGGGTGCGCCGATGAGCGTGATCGTGCCGATCGCGGCGATGAGCATCGCTAGCAGCGGGAGGCGTCGTGTGCGGGTGTTCATGTATTACTCCTTCTTGGATTGTTGTGTGATGTCCGATGTGGTTTGTGTTGGTGACGAGACTGTTTTGAGACGCGGATCGGTTCCCACGAGCACGCCGTAGACGCCCGGCTCGGGCCCACCCTCGACCTCCACGACGAGTGTGAGCGAGGCTCCCTTCGGCAGCGTGTCGGGCCAGGAGAGCGTGAGCGTGTCAGAGTCGACCGAGGCGTCGGTGGCGACATCGATGGGCGACGGGTGCGTCGGCTGCAACGGGTAGACGCTGATGCGCTCGGCGCCGGGTGAGCTGACGATGAGGGTGTTGCCGTTCCAGGAGGTCGAGAGCGTGGCGGACTTCGATGCGCGAACGGGCAATCGCGCGTCGGATGCGGCGAAGAGCTCGGCGGTCCTGGTGTCGATATCCGTGGTCGTGTCGGCGACGGGGAGCGTGATGTCGATGTCCTTCATCCGCGGGATGCACACGTCGTTGCACTCGAGCCACTCGACCCTCCCCTCGAGGGTGATGCGCTGGCCCGTTGGCGTGGCTGGATCGACGAAGACGGGCACCTGCAGCACGACCGTGTCGGTGTAGACGTAGTCAACGATCATGCCCTCGGCGGCGATGTATCGCTCCGGCGCGGGCCAGAGGACAGGGCCCGTATTGAGCTCCTCGGCGAGGTCGAACACGATGGTCGTCGGGGTGCCCGTGTCGCCCGGGTTGGCCCAGTACGTGTGCCAACCATCCTTCATGGTCAGCACGATGCCCAAGCGATGGACGCGACCGGGCACGAGGTGGGTCGTGTCTGCGATGAGCTCGACCTGGACGTTGTCCGCCTGCTGCTGGCTGTCTTTGTTCGCGATGTTCTGGAAGGGGCTGGAGGGCGCCTGGGCGGACGCGCAGGACATCGCGATGCCATGGGCGAGTGTCGCACCGATCAGCGAGACAATATATGTGCGAAATGACAGCGATCTCATGGCTGGTACCCCTCCCGATGTCTACCTCGGGATGGTAGCCCTTGTTCCATTGTCCATCAAAAAAACGCCACCCGTCACGACCATCGTGACGGGCAGCGGCGTGGTTGGAGAAGCGGAACGAGTCCCTCGCACCCGCCCTCCGGAGTGTCCGGCGGGTCGCCGGAGGATCGTTCAGATTTAGTCAAACATGGCCGAGGTCGTTGGAATCGTTCCGTTGCGGAGATCGAGGGTGGTCTCGATGCGGAAGTTACTCTGCGTTCGGTGACGCTCGGCGAAGAAGAACTTGAGAGAGTACTTCTGTCCATCGACGAGCCCGAGCCTGTCGATCGGCACGGTCTGGGTGACGACGCCGTGCACGCCGCCGATGTCGATGACCTGCTTGTCGTCGATGAAGACCCAGACGTCATCGTCACCACGGAAGGTGAAGACGTGGCCCGCGCCCTGCTCGTGGACGAACTCGGTGGCGATCTCGTAGGTGAAGTGGTAGTTCTTGTTGTTGCCAGAGGAGTTGCCAAAGAGCTGCCCGTTGATCGGGAAGAAGCCGCCGATCTGGGAGAAGTTCTCGTCGTCGCGATCGTCAAAGACGAAGTTGCCGGTGCCCGAGTCCTGGACGAGGGTGATCGAGTACGGCATGGATGAGTTCACACCCGGGACGTCGCGGAACCACTGCGAGTACGAGAGCTCGCTGCTGATGCCGCCCGGATCGGCGCTGCTGAAGGCGCCTGGGATGTCGCCCTCGGCGGGGTCGTAGAGGGAGGGATGGATGGGATTGCCCATCGAGTCCTTCCACTGGCTGGCAACCTTGTAGCCGTTGCCGGTGAAGACGGGCTTGCCCTCGGAGTCGAGGTTGAGATCGACGTTGCCCATGTAGTGGCCGAAGCCCGAGGATGGCTTGCGCTCGAAATCGGTGTGACCACCGGTAACCGACCGCTCGCGGAAATCCCGGATGATGCCCGTGAGGGTAACCGAGATCGATCCGTCCTCATTCTCGACGGCGCCCTGCGCGTTGCCGGCGAATGAGAGGTAGACAAGGCCGGCGGCTGTGAGGAGTCCGAGTCCTGCCCATGCTGTCCCATTGTTCGTGTGATTGCGTTTCATGCCGCACACTCCCTTGCGTTTGCTTGCCCGAGTCGTGCGATCCACGCGAGATCACACGGCTCAAGGGGAGCGTCACATTCAGATGTCCCCCCTCCAACCGGGGAACACGGGAAGGCTGCGGTTTCGGCCAAAGCTGTGCCGATTGTGATGGATGGTGAAGGTTCTCAACGTCCTCGGGTGGGAAAACGTGTATATTCGGACCTGACATCACCAAGGAGGCAACGCATGGATGCGTTCACCATCACCGGCGGGTACCCCCTCTCAGGGACGATTCGAATCCATGGCGGCAAGAACGCCGCCCTCCCCCAGCTGGCCGCCTCCCTGCTGACCGACGAGCCGATCGTCCTCCACGACATCCCGCGACTCGACGACATCCGGAACATGTGCCGGCTGCTCAACGAGCTCGGCGTGCGCATCTCTGGCGATCTGGAGTCGCCCGACGCGCCCCCCGGTCCGTATAGGACCGTCGCGCTGCAGGCGGTGGACCCCACGCGCTCGCACGCGCGGTACGACATCGTGCGGACGATGCGCGCGTCGATCTCGGTTCTGGGACCCATGCTCGCCAGGCGTGGCGAGGCGCGCGTCTCGCTGCCGGGCGGATGCGCGATCGGCGACCGCCCCATCGATATCCACCTGCGCGGGCTGCGCGCCCTGGGCGCCGAGTTCCGCCTGGAGCAAGGCGACGTGATCGCTCGTGCGCCAGGGGGGAGACTCGTCGGCGGCACGGTGTTCCTCGGCGGGCCCTTCGGCTCGACCGTGCTGGGGACCGCGAACGTGATGTCGGCGGCGACACTGGCGGAGGGACGCACGGTGATCGAGTGCGCTGCGTGCGAGCCGGAGATAGCTGACCTGGCGGTGCTGCTCAACGCGATGGGCGCGCAGATCAGCGGCGCCGGGACACCCAGGATCACCATCGAGGGCGTCGACACGCTGCACGCCACGACGCACACCGTGATGCCCGACCGCATCGAGGCAGGGACCTTCATGATCGCCAGCGCTATCACGCGCGGCGACGTGACGCTGGAGAACTGCCCGCTCGATGCGCTGCTGGCGTTCGTCGACACGCTGCACGGCGCTGGTGTGTCGATCGACGTGATCGATCAGACCGATCCGATGCGTGCGATCTGTCGCGTGCGACGCGAGGGTGACCTGCTCCCGGTGCAGGTGACGACGCAGCCTCACCCCGGCTTCGCGACGGACCTGCAGGCGCAGCTGATGTCGCTGCTGACGCTCGCGCGCGGCAACTCGGTGATCACGGAGCGCATCTTCCCGCAGCGGTTCCTGCATGTTGCCGAGCTCTCACGCATGGGCGCCGACATCCATCGCGAGGGCGCGACGGCCGTGGTGCACGGCGTGGGCGAGCTGGTCGGAGCGCCGGTGATGGCATCGGATCTGCGCGCCTCGGCGTGCCTGGTGCTGGCCGGGCTCGCGTCGACGGGCACCACGACAGTCAACCGCGTGTACCACATCGATCGTGGGTACGAGCAGATCGAACGGATGCTCCAGGCGCTCGGCGCCGAGATCCAACGGGTCGAGGTCGTGACCAAGACCACGAGCGTCGAGGCGCAGGCGGAGCGGATGGCCGGCTGAGGCGCGGGCTACTCCTCGTCGAACTTGCTCTCGATGAGTCGGGCGAGGCGCGCGATGGCCTCATCAGCGTCGGCGCCCTCGGCGGTGATCTCGAGCTTCGTGCCCTGTGTCGCGGCGAGCATCATCAGCTGCATGATCGAGCTCCCGTCGACCACCTCCTCGCTGTCGACCCGCCGGACGGAGACGCTCGATGACGTCGAGGCGACCTCCTCAACGAAGCACATAGCGGGCCTGGCGTGCAGCCCAAGCTTGTTGAGAATGGTGACGATCGCCGTCGCTCGCTCCGGCACGATGGTTGTCTCCCGATCCCGTATGCGGGGTGAGGTGGTTCGAAAAGTGTAACAGGGTCACGAAGCCGAACGGTCAGGCGTACTTTTGCGCGTCGGCCTCTTCGAGCAGTGTCACCACGTCCTCGACACTCTGGGCCTGACGCAGGAACTTGCGGAACGTGTCCTTCGAGAGATTCTTAAAGATGATCTCCATGGCCTGCAGATGCTCGTCGGGGCGCTCACCCGGGCTGAGCAGCAGGACGACCGAGTGGACGGGCTGGTTGTCGAGCGACTGGAAGTCGATGCCCGACTGGCTGAGCCCGATCGCCGCGTAGAGGGAGTCCACCCCCTCGTACTTGACGTGTGGCACCGCGACGCCGCGACCGAAGCCCGTCGACCCGCGTTTCTCCCTCTCGATGACTCTCTCGAGCAGCGTGGGGACGTGCGAGTCGTCGAGGTTGGTGTGCGGCACGAGCACCTGGAGGAGTTCTTGCACCGCCTGGTCGCGCTCGCTGGACGAGAGGTGCGGCACGATTGCTTCCGTGATGACGATTTCTTGCAGCTTCATGGAGGAGCGGGCTCCCTGCGTGCGTTCTGAGCAGGCTTAGTGGTCGCGGATCTTCTCTTTGTAGTCCCTGAGCTGTCGGGATATACGATCCGAGGCCAGGTCGAGCGCCGCGTAGATGTCGTTGTCCTCCGAGCGAGCCACGAACGGATCATGCCCGACGGCGTGGACGAGAATCTCGACGAGGAACTTCGTGGTGTGCTTGTGGTTGGCCTGGTCGAGGATGACCTCGATCTCCTGCACCCCGTCGTAGTACTTGGTGATCTTGTCGCATTTCTTCTCGGCGTAGGACGTGATGGGATCCGTCAGCTTGACGCCTTTTCCTGTGACTTCGATTCGCATGATGCGTTCATTGTAGCGTCGGAGTCATCGCGGGCGTAGCGCCGACGGGACGATCTACGACGCCTGCGAGTGCGGGGGCGGGTTGTCGCCGTTCGCGTCCTTCTGCTGACGGGACTCGAGCTCCTGTCGAGCCCCCTCGATGAGCTGGGACGTGGCAGGGTCGTCCTCGACGCTCTGTCGCTCGGGCACGAGCACGCCACCCGAGACGACGAACTTGAGCGCCTCGTCGATGGTGATGGGCAGATCGATCGCCTCGTCCTTGCGCACCGTGATGGTGTACCCGGTGAAGGGCGTGGGGCTGGACGGGATGAAGACGGTGATGCAGTCACCGGTGGCGGCGCTCTCGATGTCGCGCATCGACTTGCCGGTCATGAGACCGACGGTGTAGATGCCCTGTCGCGGATACTCGACGAGCACGACGCGGTTGAACTTGATCTTCTGCTCGCCGCCCATGAGGAACTCGACGATCTGCTTGACGGACGGATATATCTGCTTGATGACGGGCAGGCGTGTGATCATGGCCTCGAGGCGCAGGTAGATGCGCCGCCCGATGTAGCCACCGAGCAGGCGCCCGGCCAGATAGATGAGCACGATGGCGACGATCAGCCCTATCGATCGCACGTACCACTGCGACTCCCACCACTCGCGGAAGTTGTTCACGCGGATCTCGGCGCGCAGCTCGTCGTCCGTCGCGTCGGGACGGGACTCCTCGAGGCGACGCGCGCGCCGGCTGGCGATCTGCTCGTCCGTCACCTGGAACCACGATGGCAGATGCTGGTCGTCGACGACGCGCGGCAGGATCTCGATGACCGCCGTCCGGATGCCGGCGTTGATGGGCTCCGCGACCGATCGATCGACAAAGAAGTACGCCTGCACCACGATCCAGAGCGTCAGCACCGACGGCAGCAGGATGGCCAGCCCACGCACGAAGAACTTCTTGAAGTCGCCCGAGAAGGTGTGATGCGACGTGGACATAGGTGCCTGCCTCCGGGTGGCTCGACGATACGCCACCCATGCCATTCCAGTGGACCCCTAGATCCAATTGGGAGATTCCATCGGTGTGTTGCAATCTCGACCAGCTTATCGTGCAGAATCCCGACCGGCTTGCATAAGTTCGCCCAGGGACGAGGGGTAGAGCGAGAGCTCGAGCTCGAAGACGCGAGCCGCCAGGCTCTCGGGGGTGTCATCGGGCATGACCGGGCAACGTGCCTGGGCGACGATGGGACCCGAGTCGTACTCGTTATCGCACAGATGAACGGTGCAACCCGATTCCGTCTCGCCGGCCTCGAGCACGGCCCGGTGCACACGCATGCCGTGCATCCCGCGCCCCCCGAATTCTGGAAGCAGCGCCGGGTGTATGTTGACGATGCGTCCCTCGTAGGACTTGGGGATGGGGCATCGTCTGAGGTAGCCGGCGAGCACAACCCAGTCGGCCTCGACCCCAAGCAGCATGCTCTCGAAGTGACTCACGTCGATGTCGCCCTCGACGATCTCGACGTCGAGTCCTCGCGCGCGCGCGCGCTGCGCGCCCTTGCATGGGCGTGATGCGATCACGCGCACGATGCGCGCGTCGAGCGATCCGTCCTCGATGCGGTCCTGCAAGTTCATCAGAGTGCGACCGCTCCCCGAGAGCATCACGACCATGCGTGGTGGTGAGCTGGTCATGCCTCGTGCGTGTCGAACGTGGGTGGCGAGTCGAAGGGTATGGGTGTGCCGCGCGAGTCGACCGCGACGAGCGTGAGGCTCGCCTGCGTCACGTGCACCGGCTCGCCTGTCCTAAGTCGTTCGGCGCTGACCCTGACCTCCACCTGCACGCTCGATCGACCCGTCTTGATGGTGCGTGTGATGAAATTGACGGTGTCGCCGACGAGCACGGGCGCCTTGAAGTCAACGCGGTCGACGGCTGCGGTCACCCAGCGGTGGACGCCGTGGCGTCGCGCCTCGACGAACCCCGCCTGGTCGATGTAGCTGAGGATGATGCCGCCGAAGACAGTGCCATAGATGTTCGTGTCGCGCGGCATGGCGATGACACGCAGCGCCAGGTGCTCTTCAGATGATGGTGATGGGGTCATGCCGACCCATGGTAGGAGCAAGTGCATCCCGATGGAGACGGGGCGCGTACACTTGGGTGATGCACGAGGCCTACGAGAGTCGTCGCTACCTGATCCCGTTCAGGGGGAACCTGCTCCCGCAGATATTCTGTGACACGCTGGTGATAGGCGGCGGTGCGGCGGGGCTCCGCGCCGCGATCGGCGCGTCCGAGCATGGTGACGTGATCCTGCTGACCAAGCGTGCCAGGGAGACGTCGAGCACGTCGTGGGCGCAGGGCGGCATCGCGGGGGTGATGACCGAGTCGGACTCGATCGAGAACCACGTGCGCGACACGCTCGAGGCCGGGGGTGGTTTGTGCGACTCGCACGTGGTGGAGCGCGTCGTGCGCGGCGCCAGAGAGCAGATCGAGAATCTCATCGACTGGGGCATGCGTCTTGACCGCAACGAGGAGGGCAAGCTCGTCTACGCGCTGGAGGGCGGGCACTCGTCGCACCGGATCGTGCACGCGGGCGGCGACGCCACGGGGCGCGAGCTGTCTCGCGTGCTGTGGGAGCGGGCGATCGCCAGCGGCATGCGGGTGTTCAACGATTGTTTTGCGCTCGACCTGCTCAGCGCCGGGAGCGAGACGGGATCCCCCTGCCTGGGCGCCATCACGTACCACGAGCGATTCGGGCTCCAGATCATCTGGGCCAGAGCGACGGTCCTCGCGGGTGGCGGCGCGGGCGTGCTGTGGCGCGAGTCGACCAACCCGCCCGTGACGACCGGCGATTGCATGGCGATGGCGTATCGCGCCGGCGCCTCGCTGGGCGACATGGCGTTCGAGCAGTTCCACCCCACGACGCTGTACATCGCGGGCGCGGTTCGCTCGCTTATCTCCGAGGCGGTCCGGGGTGAGGGCGCGGTGCTGGTGGATCGCAGCGGCACGCGGTTCATGACCCAGGCGCACCCACTCAAGGAGCTGGCGCCGCGTGATGTCGTCTCGAGGCACATCGTGCAGCATCTCGGCGCCACGGGCGCTTCGCACGTGTTCCTCGATGCGCGATCGATCGAGACGTTCACCGATCGGTTCCCGAGCATCCACGAGCAGCTCGAGCAGTTCGATCTCGATCCCTCGCGGGATCTGATCCCGGTGCATCCGGCGGCGCACTACACCATCGGCGGCGTGCGCACGGACATCGACGGACGCACGGACGTTCCCGGACTGTACGCCGTGGGCGAGTGCGCTTGCTCGGGTCTGCACGGCGCGAACCGCCTGGCGAGCAACTCGTTGCTCGAGGGTCTGGTGATGGGCGCGCAGATCGGGATGGTGTGCGCCGAGATGTGCTCGGATCAGAACCCGTGGGGCGTGGGAGCGAACGACGGGCCGGTGCGACTGATATCGGAGATACCGTCGTCGGAGCGTGGTGTGCTCGATCTTGGCGACGTGCGCCAATCGCTGCGTTCGGCGATGTGGCGCAACGCGGGCGTCGAGCGTGCCGGGACACGCCTCGATGATCTCGTCGACATGCTCTCCTTCTGGGGTCGGTACTGCCTGGACAAGGTGCTCGACGAGCCGGAGGGATGGGAGACCCAGAACATGCTGATGGTCGGGGCGCTCGTGGCGCGCTCGTGCCAGTGGCGCGTCGAGTCGCGCGGGTGCCACTGGCGTCGCGACGCCACCGAGATGAGCGATGACTATCGCGTCCACGACCTCTGGCGTCGTGGGCGGAGCGAGCCATGCCTCGATCCGGTGGACGGAGACGTGCGCACATCCCCCGCGAGTGCCTGATTCTCGTGCGTTTTCGGGGCTTGAAGCTCCCCGATCCGCTCGATCCCGCATATCCAGCGGGTACAATTGGCACGTGACGAAAACCACACCAACTCAGGAATCACGTGAGCGCGTGACGTTGCGCACCATCGCGAAGATGGCGCGTCAGGGCGATCGCTTCGCATGCCTGACGTGCTACGACGCGACGACGGCGTCGTGGCTCGACGAGGCAGGAGTCCCCCTACTGCTCGTGGGCGACACGGCGGCGGAGATCGTGCTCGGCTTCGATTCGACGATCCACATGCCGATGGACATCGCTGTCGCGCTGACCGCGGCGGTGCGCCGTGGCGCACCACACACGCTGCTGATGGCGGACATGCCGTTCATGAGCTACCAGGCCTCCGACGAGGAGGCGCTGCGCAACGCGGGGCGGTTCATGACCGAGGGCCACGCCGACGTCGTGAAGCTCGAGGCGGACGCGTCCTTTGCGCCGCTGGTGTCGAGGATGGTGAGGGCCGGCATTCCGATCTGCGGGCACGTCGGCGCCAAGCCGCAGCAGGCCGGACTGACGGGCGGGTACGCGTCGCGTGGCAAGACCGCCGCCGAGGCGCAGCAGATCGTCTCGGACGCGATCGCGCTGGAGCAAGCCGGCGCGAGCATGCTGCTGATCGAGGCGGTGCCCGAGGAGGTGGCCTCTGCGCTGGTGGACGCAACGAGTGTGCCGGTCATAGGCATCGGTGCCGGAAACGCGTGCCACGGTGAGATCCTTGTGCTACAGGACCTGCTGGGATTGACCCGATGGCAACCACGGTTCGCCGAGCCGGTAGCCAGCCTTGGTTCGCAGATCGTGGAGGCGTCACAGGTGTGGATCGACAAGGTGCGGGAGGGCGGCTCCTCCTCGCACAGGTTCCGCATGCGAGAGGGCGAGTCGGAGAAACTGACGCACAACACGTCGTGCTGAATCGGATCATTCGCGGAGGAACGGAGTCACCATGCGACGGATAACGAGTTACGGCCCGAGCATTGTGGTCGCGCTGGCGGCGGTCGTCTTTCTGGCGTTCGGACCGGCGGCGGTCAAACGCCTGCAGGCGGCACGCACCGCGGCGCTGGTGCAGCTGGCCCAGGACAGACTGGCGGCGTCGAGCGTGCTCGAGCAGATCAACCAGGCCAAGCGCGACATCGCCCAGGCCGTCGGCCCGTCCGTCGTCTATATCGACGCGGTCATCCGTGATCCGCGCGGTCGGTTCGGCAACTCGAATGGCTCGGGTTGGGTCTACGACTCCGACGGGCACATCGTGACCAACGCGCACGTCGTCGACGGCGCCGGGCAGATCTCCGTGCAGTTCTACGACGGGCGCATCCGCGGGGCGACGCTGGTGGGCATCGATCGCTCGACGGACATCGCAGTCGTCAAGGTGGGCGCCGATAGCTCATTGCTCGTGCCCGCGCGACGCATCCCCAACTCCACGCCGATCCACCAGGGCGACCAGGTCTTCGCGTTCGGCTCGCCCTTCCAGTTCAAGTTCTCGATGAGCGAGGGCATCGTCTCCGGTCTGGGGCGCAGCGCGCGCACCAACTCGGCGAGCACCTACTCGAACTACATCCAGACGGACGCGGCGATCAATCCGGGGAACTCGGGCGGGCCGCTCTCTGACATCTACGGTCGCATCATCGGCATGAACACGGCGATCATCACGAGCCGCCAGCGCGACCAGGTGACGGTCAACACGGGCGTGTCGGGCGGCATCGGCTTTGCCATCCCGATGGACACCATCGAGTCCGTCGTGGATCAGGTGATCGGGCAGGGATACGTGCTCAAGGGATTCCTTGGAGTCTCGCTGGGAGACCTGAACGTGCAGGTCGCCGAGCAGAACGGCTTCGATCAGGGCCTGGGCACCGTGATCACGAGTGTCACCGATGAGAGCGCCGCCGCTCGTGCGGGCATCAGGAACAACGACATCCTCGTGGCGGTGAACGGCGAGCGCACGCCCAGCGTAGACGTGACGCGCTCGCTGATCGGCAACCGCGAGCCCGGCGAGGTCATCGAGCTGACGGTGTGGCGCAACGGGCGGACGGTCGATGTGGATGTCGAGTTGGGCGCCGCGCTCGTGAACGCGGCGGGCAATCTCGTGCCGGTCGACCCCGATCGCATTGCGGCGAGCGTGGAGCAGGAGCGGTTCGAGGGCATCGTGGTCTCGCTGGCTCGCTTTGGCATCACGAACCTGGACGACACGGAGGACGGGCTGATGATCGCGGGCGTGCGTGGCGGCTCCGCGGCGTCCGAGCTTGGCTTCCGACGAGATCAGCTCATCGTCCGCGTGGACGGGCAGCGAGTGGAGGATCGCGAGCAGTTCTTCTCGATGCTCGAGACGCTGATGGATCGCCCCGATGCGCACGTGATACCGCTGCTGATCGAGGACCAGGGCGGCGACCGATTCGAGCTCAACGTCCTGCTGACGCAGTGATCCTGCCCTGAAAGATCTTCTCGGTTTTCCGTACAATGATCCCGTGGCTGTTGTCTGCGCACGGCCCGTGAACACAAGGGGAACGGTTCGCAATGGGAAACGACGCTATCTCTATCCGGGGCGTGACCAAGCGCTTCGGTGAGGACAAGACCGCGGTCGATACGCTGGACCTGTCGGTGCCGACGGGGAGCCTGTGCGGCTTCCTCGGGCCCAACGGCGCGGGCAAGACGACAACCATCCGAATGGTGATGTCGATCTTCCCGCCAGACGAGGGCTCGATCGAGGTGCTGGGCAAGACCGCGATGGACGCCAAGGATCGCATCGGCTATCTGCCCGAGGAGCGCGGGGTGTATCGCAAGATGCGCGTCGGCGAGTTCCTCCAGTATGTCGCGACGCTCAAGAACGTGCCGGTCACCGAGGCCAGGGATCGCATCAAGCACTGGCTCGATCGCGTCGGGCTGGGCGCGGAGATCAAGAAGAGATGCGAGGAGCTCTCGAAGGGCATGCAGCAGAAGGTGCAGTTCCTCGCGTCGATCCTGCATGAGCCCGAGCTGATCATCCTCGACGAGCCGTTCTCCGGTCTCGACCCGGTCAACGCGCGCCTGCTGCGAACGCTCATCGACGAGCTGCACCAGGAGGGACGCACCATCATCTTCTCGACGCACGTGCTCGCGTCCGCCGAGGAGATCTGCGATCGCGTTTTCATGATCCATCGCGGACGCAAGATGCTCGATGGCGGCGTCGACGCGGTGCGCGACCGCTTCGATCCCAAGACGATCGTCGTCGAGCCCATCGCGGGCGACGTGGGACGCAACGGCCTGATGGACTCGCTACGAACGATGGGCGGCATCGACGAGGTGCATTCTCTGGGCGATCGCTCGGGCTCGGTCGAGGCGCACATCACCGACCACAGCGACCCGCGCTCGCTCATGGGACAGATCCTCGAGTCGCCCGACGTGCGAGGCGTGAGGCTCCGTAAGGCCTCGCTGCAGGACATCTTCATCAGCCTTGTCGAGCCAGGCGAGGGAGAGGAATCGCTCAGGGCCTCGCTCGGCTCCGAGAGCACAGAGGAGGTGACCGCCAATGCGTAGGGTCCTTGCCACCGCGATACGAGAGTTCAAGGCGACCGCCTTCACCAAAGCGTTCATCATCGGCACCTTCTTCGTTCCGCTGATCATCTGGGTCGTGCTCATCGGCGCCGGGATGGCGGGCCTGTTCGACGACAAGACGGAGCCCGTGATCGGCACGGTCGCCGTCCAGGATCTGACCGAGGGCGACGCCGTCAGCGCCGAGCTGGCCCGCTACCTCGATCCGGCGGAGCAGGAGGCTCGCCGTGAGCGTCAGATCGAGCAGATGCGGGCGCGTCAGGAGGCGCTAGGGCTGCCGACCAGCGAGATGGCCAACTCGTTCGTGCTCTCGCAATTCGGCCTGCCCGAGGGCTCGGACATGTCCATCGAGCTCCTTCCCGACGAGGACTCGTGGGAGGACATCGCGGGGCGTGTCGGCGCGGGCGACTTCATCGCGGCGGTGCGCGTCGACGCCGAGTCGCTCACCTCACCGGGCGAGTTCGACATGTCCGTGGGACAGAGCGTGAAGCGCCAGGTCTCCGAGGAGATCGAGAGCGGCGTGCGTGAGTCCGTCGTGCGCGTGCGCTACGCCCAAGCGGGTCTCGAGTATGACGAGGTCGTGCCGCTGAACCGGCGCCCGCGCGCATCGGTCCAGACCGTGACCGAGTCGGGCGCACCGGTCGAGGCGGGCAACAGGGCGCAGCAGATCATCCCGATCGCGATGATGGTGCTGCTCTCAATCTCCATCTTCACGGGCGCCTCGTACCTGCTGATGAGCACGGTCGAGGAGAAGAACTCGCGTGTGATGGAGGTGCTGCTCAGCGCCATCTCGCCGCTGGAGCTGCTCTGGGGCAAGGTGCTGGGGCAGGGCGCGGTGGGGCTGCTGATCCTGATCGTCTATGGCGCGCTGGGCGCTGTGGTAGGCCAGCGTTTCGACATACTCGAGCTGATCTCCCCCTACATGCTGACGCTCTCGGTCGTGTACTTCCTGATCGGGTACTTCACGATCGCGGCGATCATGGCGGCTATCGGCTCGGCGGTGAACGAGATACGCGAGGCGCAGGCGCTCCAGACGCCGGTGATCGGCGTGCTCGTGCTGGGCATCTACCTGGCGCTGTTCGCTGGTATGCAGGACACCGACTCGATCCTCACGAAGGTGATGAGCTTCATCCCGGGTCTGTCGGCGTTCGTGATGCCCATGCGTCTTGGCAACACCGCGTCTCCGCCACCGTTCTGGGAGGTCGGCATCTCGGTGGCGCTGGGTATCGCGGGCGTCATCGTGTGCGTCTGGGCGGCGGCGAAGATCTTCCGCATCGGCGTGCTGATGTACGGCAAGCCGCCGACATTCAAGGGCATGCTGGCCTGGATCCAGGCCCAATAATCGTCGGGTGGACAACACGCGAGTGTGACCCCCTCTCGGACGCTCCAGGGAGCGTTCTGAAAGGGGTTTTCTCGCGCTCCCCCTGAGATTGGTGATAGACTTGGGTGTGATGGAGGATCCATCGATGCAGGGTGTCGGTGCAGGAACAGGATCAAGCGGCCCGCACGGATCGGGAGCCTCAGACGAGTCGCCTCTCGTCCGCTGTGTCGTGCTCACGTCTCCAGGGTCCGATCACGGGCCGGGAGACCTGCTCAGGGCGCTCAAGCGCAAGCAGCTGTCGCTCCAGCTGGCCACGAATCCGTTCGAGGCGATGGCGCATCTCGTGCGTCGTCTCGACGACGACGTGCCCGCTTCCAGACGCGGCATGGCGCTGGTCATCGTCGCGCCCAAATCACAGCCGGATGCTTCGTTGCATGGGATGCTGGCGGCGCTGGCCCGCTACGCGCCGCTGACAACACTCTGGGCGTATGACGAAGACTCCTCTCCGAGACTGCACAGCTTCGTGCCGGGCGACGGCGATTCGAGCGCCGACCCCGCACCTGAGATACACGTCAAGCCGGGGTTAAAAGAGCAACTGATCGAGGCGTCTCTGAAGAGAAGGGGCGCGTCATCCGAGAAGCCCTCGCTGCGTCTTGCGGGAGAGGGTCAGGTGCCGCAGGGCCAGCTGGACGACGACGGTCTCGACGAGTCGATCGATCCCTCGAAGATCATGAGCCAGGACGAGCTGTCGATGCTCCTAGATGACGACCCGAACGGATGAGCGGCGTGCCCACCCCAACGACGAACTCCGGCTCGCAGGCGTCGATCTGCCTGGTCATCCTCGGGCGAAGCCCGCACGAGAACGTGCTGCGCCGCTCGCCGCAAATCGATGTCGTCCGTGCGCGCCAGGCGTGCGACGCGCTGGGCGAGCTGGGCTACGCCTCCGAGCAGCACACCGACAGCCGCGTCGTGCTGCTGCTCTCTCGTGAAGCGCCCAGCGGCGACGCGCTGCAACAGTTCCTCGACGCCGCGAGGCTGATCGTTCCCGAGCTGCGCGTACTGGGTGATACGCAGAGCGCGGCACCCGAGTCACTGTTCAGCGAGCGTCTGCCAAGCGATGGCCATGCCGCGGTGCGGTGCGTGCTCTCGCATTCGAGCAGCGCTCCCCCTGCGATCGCCACGCCACGCGCACCCGCGATCGAACACGTGGTCGACGACACACCAGCCGAGATGTCGCAGGTGTCGGAGTCACAGGACGTCATCGAGTCGCTTCTGCACGGGCGATCGATCCTGGAGCCGGCGTTGTCGACGCTCTCAGAGATGCTCGACGGCGCGCGTGTTCGCTTCGTGCGCGCCCAAGATCGACATCTGCTCGACGACCAGAGACACGTGGAGGTCTCACGAGGGGACGTGGTCTTCGGCTGGCTCGTGGGGCTGGCACCCGACGACTCGCGCGCTCGTGACGCCGCTCGCTGGCTGGGGTCGTGGCTGGCGCTCTCGGAGCAGCACCGGCAGCTCCAGCAGGCGGCGCTGACCGACGAGCTCACCGGCGCCTGGAACAGGCGATATTGCATCCGGTACCTGCGCCAAGCCATCGAGCAGGCGCGTCGGAACAGGCGTGACCTGACCGTCATGCTCTACGACCTGGACAACTTCAAGCACTACAACGACACGTACGGTCATGCCGCCGGCGACGAAATCCTCACGGAGACTGTGCGCCTGCTGCAATCGTGCATCCGCCCAACGGATCGCGTCTGTCGCATCGGTGGCGACGAGTTCGCGGTCATATTCGATGATCCACGTGGCCCGCGGGGGGGCGACGGGAAGCACCCCACGTCGATCGCGGAGATAGGCGAGCGGTTCCAACGACAGATCTGCATGCACAAGTTCCCCAAGCTGGGCCCGGATGCCGAATCGACGCTGACGATCTCGGGGGGCATGGCGACGTTCCCGTGGGATGCGAGCGACGCGGAGTCGCTGCTGGAGCGTGCGGACGCCCTGGCGCTGGAATCCAAGCGTCTCGGAAAGGGCCTGATCACGCTTGGGCCCGGCGCGGAGACGGTCTGCCGGCTTCGATTCCACGATGAGCTGGGCGACGTGGACGACTGAGACCGAAGGCTGTTTGCCTAGTTTTATATAGGCAATCCTGTGTGACACCATGCAATTGGCGGTATGATGCTCCGGTTCTTCGCGTGTCGGAAGAACCATTGACTCACCTCCAGCTCATGGGAGACTCGGCCGTGCAGGCATACGAACAGCTCAAGCAGATCATCGCGGACGTTGAAGAGGACATTCGCAAGGCAGAGGGTGGGAACAAGGCCGCGGGCACGCGTGTGCGTAAGTCCATGCAGGACGTCAAGAACGTGGCCCAGGAGATCCGGAAGCAGGTTCTGGAGCTTCGTGGCAACGACTAATCAGTCTCGATGTCATCGGCCGGATCCCCAGCTATGAAGCCTCAGGGCGAGGATTCCAGGTCGCAGATCCCGTCTCTGTTCAGTCTGTCCGAGATAGATCTGCGGACCGTTATGGTCTCGCGAGAGGGTCTCGAGCGATGGATACCCCATCGCGGGGTCATCGTGCAGGTCGATGGCATCATCTGGCATGACGAGGAGTACTCGCTGGCTGTCGGATACAAGGACGTTGGCCACGACGAGTTCTGGTCCGACGGGCACTTCCCCGATCAGCCGATCTATCCGGGTGTGCTCCAGATCGAGGCCGGGGCGCAACTCGCGAGCTTTTTGTTCTATCGTCGTCGGGGCGAGCCCTGCATAGCCGGGTTCACGCGGATCGACAAGACGGTGTTCCGCGGAAAGGTGATGCCTGGCGACCGGCTGCTGGTCCTTTCCAGGGCGGTGAAGTACCGCCCACGCTTGTTCGTGTCCGAGATCCAGGGCATCGTTGATGACAGGATCGTCTTCGAGAGCACGATCACCGGCATGGTGATGTAGCAGCTCCATGACACTTCTCCAACCTCTGCGATTCACCCCCCTGCTGCTGCCCAAGGTCTGGGGCGGCGATCGGCTGCGCCGTTTCGGCAAGAGCGTGCGCGCGGGCGATCGGATCGGCGAGTCATGGGAGATTGCGGATCTGGCGTCGACATCACCCTCCGGCGGCGGCGGCGGCGCGATGATGAGCGTGGTCGCAGAGGGAGCACACGCGGGCCAAACATTGCGCGAGGTGCTCGCGGAACTGGGTGAATCGTTCCTTGGTGAGACGAAGCTCCTTGAGGGCGGCGCGTTCCCGCTGCTCGTGAAGTTTCTCGATGCCAGAGAGAATCTCTCGGTGCAGGTGCATCCGAGCCCCCAGTACGCCCGTCGTCACCCCGAGGTGCATCTCAAGAGTGAGACCTGGGTGGTGCTGGAAGCGGAGCCAGCCTCGAGGATCTACGCCGGGCTCAGGGAGGGCGTGACAACGGATGATCTCGGGCGGGCCATCGGGGATGGGCGTGTCCCAGAGCTGCTCCACAGCTTCGAGGCGGAGCCAGGCATGATGGTGGACCTGCCCAGCGGGATCGTGCATGCCCTTGGCGCCGGCGTGCTCGTGGCGGAGGTTCAGACCGCCTCCGACACGACGTTCCGCCTGTTCGACTGGGGGCGGACGGATCGGGAGATCCACATCGAGCAGGCGATGGAGTGCGTGGGCGACGCGCACGCGCTGCGAGCGGGTGTCGGGCACGTCGATCACGAAGCCACGATGACGACGGATGCGTACTCGATCGAGTGCCTGTCGATCGACCCGGGCACCCGAGAGGTGACAGGCGCCACTGATTCGTGCGAGATCGTGATGGTGCTCTCGGGGGAGGGCTCGCTCGAGCGCGACGGGCAAAGCGATCGCCTGTCGCGCGGAGACACGCTACTCGTGCCCGCTTCGTGGGACGGGCTGGTCGACGCCGGGGAGAGCGAATTGCGTGCCATTCGTATCCGTGTGCGCTGATTGTCAGGCGTCACCATCCGCGCAGCCCGCACAGGCGTCACCAATATCTGAGATTGCCTTGCGTCCCTATTTTTTGGATGCGAGTGTTGATGTGGCATGAAGCCGACCGCTCGCAGGACCGATACTTCGGACGGCAAGGAGGCTGGGCATGGCTGTATCGAAGCAGACGTTCTCGACGGTTCGGGGCATCCTGGAGCAACTGGACAATCGGATCTCCGAGGCGCGTGAGCGCCGGACAGGGAGTCCCGAGGATCGCAACGCCGACTCGACCAGCCATCGCCAGTTCGGCACGCTGGGGGCGAGCAATGCCAACGAGCACGAGCGGGCGCGTCGCCAGTCGTGACAGAATCGCTCTTCAGCGTGGCGCACCTTTCTATGGAGCCTGCATGATGTTCAAGGGTTTCTTTCATAAAGATGAGTCCGAGGCGCGCCCGTTCATAGGACGCGACGACCGCCACGTGCAGCCTCCCCTGGCCAACACGAACATCGCCGAGATCGAGGCGATCGGGAACGTGTGCCTGCTGACGGTCGAGGCGGAGCGCGTCGATTCTAGCGCGGCCTCGCAGCTCTACGAGCTCGTCGCGAACATCGCCGAGGAGCACTACAGGCTCTTCGTGCTCGACCTGCAGAACGTGACGTATCTCGACTCGGCGGGGCTCGGCGTGCTGATACGCCTGCTCAAGGCGCTGGACGAGATCGACGGACGGATCGCGCTGGCCAGCGTGAATCCCTACGTGTCGTCGCTGTTCAGGATCACCCGGATGGACCGTGCCTTCCCGATCTGCAAGGACGCGGTTTCTGCGATGGACGCCCTGACACGCGCCGCCTGATCGGGCACGCCCCGCACGACGCCAGAATGACGCGTATTGATCGACGCCCCCGGAGCGGTGTATACTGCCGATGTCCTTGGGGATTGGTGTAACGGTAGCACTACGGTTTCTGGTACCGTCAGTAAAGGTTCGAATCCTTTATCCCCAGTTGACCCGACCCGTCACGATCCGTGGCGGGTTTTTTATTGGCAAAAAAACACCCCCGTCCGGAGCAACGGACGGGGGTGCCAGAATGCATGGAATGCATGCAGAAGTACGCTTACTGATTGTCCGGCTTGCCATCCCACCACATGGACTGCTTGAAAGCGTTGGCGTTGATGGCATTGTTCCAATCGACGCCGTCCTTGTAGGAACGCAGGATCACGTTTCCGCGGAGGTCCACGGAGTTGAGCGGCGTGCCGTTCTCGTTCGCCTCATCAACGAAGATGTTGTCGGGGAGCTGCGAGCCGCCGTTGCCGGCCTGCGGATCCCAGAACGAGAGCGACTCGGGCGAGTGCGTTGTCTCGCGTGAGACGTGGTTGTCGTTGTACGCCACGTTGCCGCCCCAGGTCTTGGAGGACCCGGCGAAGAGCAGCGCGTCGGATTTCTCGCCCTCACTGGTCATCGTGCTTCCGGAGAGATACCAGACGCCGTCGGTCGGTGAGTTCTGAGAGATGGTGCCCTGTCCGCCCTTGGATGTGGCGTAGACCGGACCACGGTTCGAGAGCACAGCTTGGTTGGCACTCAGAGAGTTGCGCCAGTGGCGGTTGTAACGAGACGTGGTGGGAATCACCGGCGTGTGGGCGTAGGAGTTGTTGCCCTGCTGGAGGGAACTCGTGCCTCCGATGACGTCGGTCGAGTAGTCATCGGTTGCGGGGGTGCCGTAGAAGCCCGGATCCCACAACGCCAGCTCACGCTCGGGGACGTTGGAGTACTCCTGGGGCATGGTGCCGTAGTAGAAGTTCGTCTTCGAGATGATCGAGCCGTTGGGCTCGTTGGGCGAGACGAAGACCTCTGGAACGAGGAGTCGGTTGTAGATCATGATGGCGAAAACCGGCCCCGTGCGATTCTTGTGGTAGGCGTCGGGGTTCGGCTGGCCGGGGGTCACGAGCGGAGCCTCGGTGTAGCCGCGATTGTCGAGCGCCGACGGGACGGGGTAGCGTCCGTTGTTGTTGGTCGCCCAGGTGACCATGGCGGTGTGGATCTGCTTGATCTGAGCACCGTCACGGACCGCACCGGCCTCTCTCTTGGCACGCTGGAGTGCCGGGAGGAGGATGCCGATCAGCAGCGCGATGATGGAGACCACCACGAGCAGCTCGATCAGGGTGAAGCCCTTGCGAAGAGTTCGCGAGTTCATGAGTGTCCTTTCTTGTGTTCCGTGAACACACACCTTGACTGGGCACACGGGTGTTGCCGGGCACGCGTTCGGCTCGATCACGCTCACCGATGTGATGTGAAGGATTCCACGCGAGACGAACGGCATCGGTCGTGTGCCGATTCCGGATCTCGTACCACGAGGCACTGACGGCCCCTGGTACACGAGGTCGAGATGTCGGTGCGTGGGGACCCTGAAAGATGAATTATCTGGCGGGCGTTGAGCCCGCGGATCAGGGCATCCGCGACAGCGGGGAACCAGGTCCGTTCCGCACCTGCACGCGCGTGTGCATCGAAAGCGTATCCTGCCGTGGGGATCTGTCAAGCGAGCGAGAGATCCCGAGGCACCCTCCGATACGCCTGTCCGACTTGACAGGTTCCGGCGTACGGGAGATTTTCGCGTCCGCATCCGATTCCGATCATTTCCCTAACAAAAGGACCCCCATGACCCTCCCCTCGCAGAACCTCGAACGTCTCGGTCTCACGCTTCCTCAGGCGCCCGCTCCCGTGGCCTCGTACATCCCGGCACAGCGTCAGGGCTCGCTGGTGTTTGTCAGCGGTCAGCTGCCCATGCGAGATGGGTCGCTGATGGCAACCGGCCATGTGGGTGCCGACGTGGACATCGAGACTGCGCAGCACTGCGCGCAACAGTGCGTTCTCAACGGGCTCGCGGCGGCGTGCTCGGTGATCGATTCGATCGACGACATCGAGCGCGTCGTGCGAGTGGGGTGCTTCGTGGCGTGCGGTCCTGATTTCAACGACCAGCCCAAGGTGGCCAACGGCGCGAGCGATCTGCTGCGTGAGATCTTCGGTGACAATGGCCAGCACGCGCGCGCGGCGGTCGGCTCGGTCTCGCTGCCGCTGGGCACGCCCGTTGAGGTCGAGTTTCTTTTTGCCGTGCGATAGGGCGCGTGCTCAGCCGCCGAGCAGCCACATCAGCAGATTGAGCACGACGGACAGGATCAGCAGGATCAGCAGACCCTGGACGAGCGGGTGGCTCAGGGGAGAGTCCTGCTGGAGCGATGTCTTGTCCTCGGCGATCTCGGCCTGCGCCGATTGCTCTGCGCTGGCGACGGTCTCGAGATCGATGCCGGCCATCTCGTTGCGTGCGATCACGGGCGCCTCGCCCTTGCGGATGGCGCGCAGGTCCGTGAGCAGATCGCTGCAGGACGGGTAGCGCTTGGCGACATGCTTTGCCATCATCATCTCGATGACCTGCGAGATGCCGGCGCTGAGCTTGGGGTTCACGTGGTCGGGGGGCACGAGCTCGGCCTTGAGGTGCTTGCGCATCACGTCGGTGGGGTTCTTGCCATCGAAGGGGACGGCCCCCGTCACCATGTGGTAGAGGGTGGCTCCGAGCGAGTAGATGTCGGCGCTGGGCGTGATGTGCTTCTCGCCACGGATCTGCTCCGGTGAGATGTAGTACGGCGTGCCGAAGGCCTTGCCCTGCTCGGCCTCGGCGGCCTCCTTGTCGGTCATGGCACGGGCCAGCCCCATATCGGCCAGTTTCGCGACGCCCTCGGTTGTGATCATCACGTTCTTTGGCTTGACGTCGCGGTGGATCAGATGTCGCTCGTGGGCGTGGAGGAGGGCCTCGGCGATCTGGATGGCGATGTCGATGGCGTCGGTCTCGGAGTACCGCTTGTGGCGGATGATCTGCTCGTAGACGGTGGAGCCGTCGACGTACTCCATGACGAAGTAGTGGAACTCGCCCGCCTGCCCGACGTCGAAGGCCTGCACGATGTTGGGGTGGTTGAGCTGTGCGGCGGCGCGCCCCTCGTCGTAGAACCTGTTGATGAAGTCCTGGTTCTTGGAGAACTTGCGCGGGAGCACCTTGATGGCGACCGTGCGATCGAGGCTGAGCTGCTTGGCCTTGAAGACGGTTGCCATGGCGCCGGCGCCGAGCTTGCCGAGGATGCGGAAGCCGGGGATCTGCTGGCCCGAGCGCTCCGCTTCAACCATGCCCTTGAGGCGTTGGATCTGGCGCTTGGTGACGAGGTCGTTGCGGATGAGCATCTCGGCGAGAGACTCGTCCTTCTCGTCGGTCGTGGTGTCCTTGCGCTCGATCGCCTGCTGGACCTCGTCGGCGGTGGCGAAGCCCTGCTCAACGACCATGCGACCGATGATGGTGTCGATGGACGAGCCGCCGACACTGGAGCCCTCTGATGATTCTGGTTCAGGAACGCCTTGCTCGGTGGCTTCCGTGGGATCCTCGGGCATGGAGACCTTCTCGGGCTCTGTTCCCTGTTTGTCTGCCTGTGGATCCATGGGACTCCGTTGAGGCGCCTGCTGGGTCGCCTGCCGAAAGCTAGAAGGCACTGGAGGGGGTGTCAATGAGGATTTACTCATCTGCCCCCCCATGCGAACAGCGTACCATCTTGTAGTCGAGACGGCGTCCGATAGGGTTTGGCATCGGGGGTTGTGAGCATGGCGCGGTACCATCGGGCTCTGGTGTGGCTTCCCGTTCCGCTTGGGATACGTGCGGGTGGTGCGAGCGGATCCAGTCGAGATCTCGGACGTCCAGTCTTGACCCGATCCTGACGATGCACTCTGACGGGAGAGCCTGAAACCCGTTCGAGGGGGTGGAGTACACTCAGTGAGGCGGATGGAGAGGGTTTATCTCAGCCTGAAAGGACGAGCACGAATGCGATCATGTCACAACAAACGATTGTCTCCGTCGTGGGGCTCGTTCATGCGAGCGCTGGCAGTGTGCGGCGCGATGATGCTGCCCACGCATGCCATGGCTGCCCAGGAGCAGAACCATGAGGGCCATGATCATCAAGACGAGGCCAGGCAGCCGGCGCAGCGTGGAGGTGGGCCGACGCACAACCAGGAGCCCCAGCCGTTCAAGATGAAGTCTCCGATCATCGACATCGGTGCGGTCCGCCCGGGCACACCGACCGAGGTCGAGATCGAGTTGTTCAACGCGTCAGAGCGCCCGGTGCCGGTGACGCGCATCTCGACAACGTGCACGTGCGTGTCGAACGAGAGCGATCTTCCGAAGGTCATCCAATCCGGTGAGGTTGGTGTGTTCTCCGTGACGTTCAAGGGGCGTCCGAATCCGGGCATCGTCGAGGAGCGCGTGACGATCTGGTACGAGACGCCATCGGGTCGCCAGCAGGCGATCGCGGTGCCCATCAAGGGTGAGATCGCCTTCCCGGTCAAGTCGGATCCGTTCTATGTGAACCTGCTGCTCCAGGACCGCTCCGGGCAGTTGACGCTCTCCTCGACCGATAGCGTGCCATTCAAGGTGCTCTCGGCCGGCGGGCAGGCGCCTGTGTTCGCGCAGGGCGCGCAGGCTGGCGCCGAGGCGCGCAGCGAGCACGTGATCACCTACGACTTCACGGACGTGCCCGACGCGGAGGTTCCCAACTTCTACGTGATCCAGACGACGCACCCCGAGTCGCCGCTGCTTGACCTTCGTGTCATCCACAAGGGTCTGATCACACAGGCTAGCCGGAGCGCGTGGTCAGTCTCGCAGGATCGATTCCCGCTGGGTCGCATGAGCGACGGGCAGTCGAACGACGTGACGGTCACGATCGTGGGGATGAGCGCGGAGGATGATGTTCCAACGGTCACGTCCTCGCATCCGATGATCCACGCGGAGGTCGTCGAGGAGCGCGATTCCGATCGCAAGGGACGGACGTTCGCGATCCGGTTCACGATCGAGGGCGAGGACGAGTCGCTGCTGGTCGAGAAGATCACGCTCGCCTCGGGCGCGATCTCGCGTGAGTTCGACGTCTTCGTCTGGACCAATCCCAGCGAGTGATGGCGGCACCGTCGGCACACGCACGAGGGCGCGCCGACGCGCGTCCGACGCTGTTCGTGACGCGCTGGCTCGCGATCGTGCTGCTGGGCGGGCTGCTGCTGTTCGCGTCGGTGGCCAAGTCGATGACGGGGCAGTGGGAGCAGATCGCGATCGCGCTGTTCGAGGTCGTGCTGGTCGGCGCGATGATCGCATGGCGAGGGCGTGCGCTGATGTGGTTCGGTGTCATGGGCGTGTTCGTCGCGTTCTTCGGGTTCACCCTGATGCGCTGGCTCGGCGGAGCCTCGACGTGCGGCTGCTTCGGCGCCATCGCGGTGCGTCCCGAGGTCACGCTGTGGCTTGACGTTGGCGCGTCGGTCCTCGCGGGCGGGTGCGCGCTGCTGCACGCGGGATCGTTTCAGCCGCTGGCGTCGCTCGTGTCGACCGGCGTCGTGGCCGGAGCGCTGGGCATGCTCGGGGCGACGCTCACATCCCCCCCGCCGTCGTCGCACTACATGAGCGACGAGGTATCGCAGCTGCTCGCCGCGTCCGAGTTCAGCGAGTTGGGCGATGAGGATGGCCCATCGTGGTACGTGTTCCTGCACAACCCGACGTGCCCGCTCTGCAAGAAGTACCTGCCGCAGATGGAGCGTCTGGAGGCGTCGAGCGCCAGCCACGAGACGTTCCGTGTGCGCACGATCGATCTCTACGAGCTGGAGGCGAGCCAGGGCATCCCGTCGTGGTCGTGGGGCGAGACGCCGATCATGCTCGAGATAAGCGATGGCGAGGTCGTGACACGCCAGCAGGGCTTCGACTTCCTGGATCCCGAGGAGGTCGCGTCGAGATACATCTCCGTGTCGAGCGGGAGCATCGATCCGCTCACGCGTCTCGAGAGCAGCGAGTGGTTCGAGCCGTTGCGCGCCTCATCCTCGGAATACTGGCTCGTCGTGGTCGTCGAGGATGGTCGCTGCGACACGATCCGCCAGCAGGTCGCGACGTATCAGACGAACCTCGGACAGAACGACGTGCTGTTCGTCGAGTCGCTGACACACGCCGAGGGCGAGGGACTCGGCATAGCGCCTCAGTCGTGGGGCGCATCATGTCTGGGCGTGCTCTACCGCGAGGGCGATCGCCTCGGTCAGTTCACCGGCGAGGACATACCCGAACCGCTGACGCTGTGGGCGGATCTTCAGTCGGGGACGGTGCTCGAGTTCGAGTGAGTCGCGGGCTCAGCCCATGTTCATGGTCATCAGGAACTCGGCGTTCGTCGGCGCCTTGGCGAGGCGACCCTTGACCAGCTCCATGGCCTCGACGACGTTCATGTCGGCGAGCACCTTGCGGAGTCTGTACACCAGGTCGAGCTCCTTGGGATCCATCAGCAACTCCTCGCGGCGCGTGCCGGAGGCGGAGATGTCGATGGCGGGCCAGACCCGCTTGTCGACGAGGCGTCTGTCGAGATGGAGCTCGGAGTTACCCGTGCCCTTGAACTCCTCGAAGATGACCTCGTCGGCCTTGGAGCCCGTGTCGACGAGCGCTGTGGCGAGGATGGTGAGCGAGCCGCCGTCCTCGATGGCGCGTGCGGAGCCGAAGAACTTCTTGGGTCGCTGGAGCGCGCCCGAGTCGATGCCGCCGGTCATGATCTTGCCGGAGTGCGGCATCTCGTTGTTGTAGGCACGTGCGAGTCGTGTGATGGAGTCGAGCAGGATGACGACGTCGTCGCCGAACTCGACGGCACGTCGCGCCTTCTCGATGACCATCTCCGTGACCTGCACGTGTCTGGCGGACTCCTCGTCGAATGTCGATGCGATGACCTCGACCTCGTCGGGGGTGTTGCGCTTGAAGTCGGTGACCTCCTCGGGGCGCTCGTCGATGAGCAGCACCATGATCCTGACCTCGGGATGGTTCTGCGCGATGGCGCGCGTCATCATCTGGAGGAGGACGGTCTTGCCCGTGCGAGGCGGCGCGACGATGAGCCCGCGCTGCCCCTTGCCGATGGGCGAGACGAGATCGATGATGCGCGTCTCGAGCTTCTCGGGCTCGGTCTCGAGCACGAGGCGCTCCTCGGGGTGGAGGGGCGTGAGGTCCTCGAAGGTGCTCAGGTTGTGCACCTCCTGCGGGTCACGCCCGTTGACCGTGTCGATCCTGAGCATGGTGAGGAACTGCTCGCCCTCCTTGGGAGCGCGCACCATGCCATGCACGATCATGCCCGGGCGCAGCGCGCCGGAGCGGATCATGGATGGTGAGATGTAGATGTCGTCCGGCCCCGGGAGATAGGAGTACTCGGGCGATCGCAGGAAGCCGTAGCCCTCCTTGACGATCTGGAGCGTGCCGTTGGCGATCGTGAGGCCCTGGTTCTCGGCGTGGGCCTTGACGATGCGGAAGATCAGCTCGGGACGCGCGGTCTGGTGGTAGTCCTCGAGCCCGAGCGAGTCGCCCAGGTCGTGGAGCTCCTTGAGGTTCATCTTCTGGAGATCTTCGAGGACGAGCGCGTTCTTGACGGCGTCCTTGCCCTCCTTTGTGTCGAGGTGCTCGGCGAGCTCGGCCGCCTGCTTCTCGAGCTCCTCCTCGTTGGGGAGCAGGTGCGCGGGGATGCCGCCGGATGGCCCGGACGCGCCGGAGGAGGACGTCTTCTTGCGCTTCTTCTTGCGTCGCTTGGCGCTCCTGCTGGAGCCCTGCGACTGCTGACCCGACTGGCTCATCCCGGAGTTCGCGGGAGTCGAGGGGGGCGTGGTCGAGCCTGACGAGGGAGTCGTCGTGCCCGGCTCGGGCTTGTCGCCTGTGGTCTTGGTAGACGAGCGGGTGCGCCGACGTCTCGTGGGCTTGGCTTGCGCGTTGTCCTGGTCTTCGACAGTCGCAGAGGACTTGGTGGCCATGGAGAGCCTTCCTGTTGGTATGGCAATGTGTGCGGGAAACCCTTGAAAGGGCTGTGGTCCGCGTGTCACGCGAACGACATGAGTGGTTGTTGCAGAAACCAACGGATGCGGGGACCTGCCCACGTGCGGTTGGCTTGTGTCTCAGGGAGTCGCCCCCTCGAGGGCCTCTGAGGGGCTCCGGGGGCAACGCGACAACTGTATGCAATCCGGGGGTGGAATGCAATCCCCCTGGGCTATCTACTCTTTCGGCGCGTTCGTGGCCTCGATCCAGTCCCGATACCAGGAACGCACGCTCGAGCGAAGATCCTCGATGGAGGCGTCGTTGGGCACGACGTGATCGGCTCTCCGGTGCTTCTCCTCCAGGGTTATCTGGGCCGACTCCCGTCGCCTGACCTCATCGGGGGACCATCCACGATCGTCTGCGGCGCGTCGGATCCTGATCTCGTCGGGCGTGTCGATGAAGAGCACGACGTTGCAGAGCCTGTCGAGCCCCGCTTCGAAGAGCAGCGGGATGTCGAGCACGATCGCGGGGATGTTCTGCGCGTTGGCGTCGCGGATCGCCTGGTGCATCGCCTCACGCACGCGCGGGTGGATGAGCTCCTCGAGACGACGGCGCTGGCTCGGATCCCGGAAGATGATCTTTGCGATGGCCCCGTGGTGCAGCTGGCCCGTGACGTCGAGCGCCTCGTCCCCCCACCACTCGACGAGTTTCTCGCGCACCTCTGGATCGTTGAGTTGGATCTTGGCCTGCTCGTCGGCGTCGAAGCGCGCGCAGCCAGCCTCTTCGAGTGTCAGCGCGGCTTCGGTCTTACCCGAGCAGACGCCACCGAGAATGCCGATGACTCGTGTGGGAACACCCTCGATGATCAGTGGCTCTGGCATGGTGACACTGTAGCATTCCGCGCGTTGTGGTCCAGGAGTGTCCCCAAGAAGTATAATTCGTGCATGAGAACGATAGGGCTGGTCGCACACAGTGCCGAGGGCGGATCATTGTGCTTCCATACACTGTGCCGGGAAGGCCTGACGACATTGGGTGGGCACATGCATCCGGAAATCGTCGTCAGCGCGATCCCGATGGGTCTGAGCATGCGTGCATGGGAACAGGACGATCATGACGCGGTTGGCGCGCAGCTGCTGCGTGGTGTCGAGGTTGTTCGTGATGGCGGGGCCGATTTCTTTGTTTGCCCGGACAACACGGCCCATCTTGTGCTGGAGAAGATCGCCGACTCACTCCCGCTCCCCGGTCTTCACATCGCGGATGCCGTCTGTGGTGAGATACTCCGCAACGGCTGGACCTCCGCGGGTCTGCTGGGGACCGAGTGGACGATGGGAGGCGCGGTCTATGAGCAACGTCTCTCGGCTCACGGCATAGAGCGGCTCGTGCCGCCCCAGAGCACGCGCACGATCATCCACAACGCGATCTTCGAAGAGCTGTGCCAGGGTGTGTTTCGTCAGGACACGACCGGTGTCTTTCTCGATGCGATCGATGAGCTGGCGTCGCGCGGAGCTCAGTGCGTGATACTCGGATGCACGGAGATTCCGCTGATAGTCACTCATGAGAACAGCTCTCTGCCGGTTCTCGATTCCACACGACTTCTCGCCCGCGATGGAGTGCGCGTGGCATTGCAAGACGAGGCTCTCGATACCAGCAACAACTGGATACGCACGCCCATCTCTCAGGGGGTTTGATAGGATTGGCTGTATGGGCACGCAGGTGATCCACGACACCTCGGAGGGTGAGCAGTACAGGGCGAACATGGCGCTGCTGCTCGAGGACCTCAGGGCGCTGGAACGCATGCTCCAGGAGGGTCTGTTCGAGACCGATGTCCGTCGCATCGGCGTCGAGCAGGAGATGGCCCTCGTCGATGCGCACTGGATGCCCGCGCCCAGGGCGATGGAAGTTCTCGAGGCGCTCGATGAGCCCTCCCTGACGACGGAGCTGGCGAGGTTCAATCTCGAGTGCAATAGCGAGCCGCACGAGTTGGGCGGCGACTGCTTCGAGCGTCTCGAGGAGGAGATCCGCACGATCCTTGGGCGTGTGCGTGAGGCGGGCCAGGAGTTCGGCTGCCGGGAGATCCTCACGGGGATCCTGCCGACGCTGGGGCTCGAGGACCTGCATCGCGGGAACATCTCGCCACGCGAGCGCTATTACTTGATCGACAAGCTGATCCGCGAGATGCGCGGCGAGCACTACGAGCTGCACATCAAGGGCATCGACGACCTGCGTGTGCGCCACGACTCGATCATGGTCGAGGCGCTCAACACGAGCTTCCAGGTGCATCTGCAGGTCGCGCCCGACGAGTTCGCCACCATGTACAACATGGCGCTGCTGTCCGCAGGCCCGCTGATGGCTGCGTGCGGGAACTCGCCCGTGCTCTTCGGCAAGCGTTTGTGGAAGGAGACGCGCATCGCGATCTTCGAGCAGGCGGTGGACACACGCACGAACGAGCCGTACCTGCGCGAGATGCCCACACGCGTGCGGTTCGGGGAGCGTTGGGTGAAGGAATCGGTGCTCGAGCTATATCGCGACGACGCCTCGCGCTTCCGAATGCTCTTTGCGCCCAACGAGACAGAGAGCCCGATCGAGATGCTCGACGCGGGAAGGGCACCGCGTCTGACGGCGCTGCAGACCCACAACTCGACGAGCTATCGATGGATGCGCCCGTGCTACGGCGTCGGGGGAGGCAAGCCGCACCTTCGCATCGAGAACCGCATCCTTCCAGCCGGGCCGACGCTCGTGGACGAGATGGCCAACGCCGCGCTCTGGATAGGTCTGGTGCTCGGCGGCGTCGAGGAGTGGGGCGACGTGCGCGAGCGGATCGACTTCGACAGCGTGCGCTCGAACTTCCTCAACGCGGCGCGTCAGGGGATCGACGCACGACTCAGCTGGCTCGACGAGACATCGATCGATGCGCAGTCGCTCCTGCGTCAGCAGCTCATCCCGGTCGCCCGACGCGGGCTGGAGGACGCGGGCGTGGACGCTACGTCGATCGACAGGCTGCTGGGCACCATCGAGGAGCGTGTGCGCACCGGGCACACCGGCGCCAGGTGGATGCTCAAGTCGGCGTCCAAGATGCGCGCCACGAGCACGCGTGCCGAGCGACTCGTCTGTCTGACGGCGGGCATCGCGCACAGACAGGACGCGGGCGACCCCGTGCACACATGGGAGCTGGCCAACGAGGAGGACGCGGGGAGCCTGAGCGTGCGCTGCGAGCGTGTCGGCCAGATCATGTCGACGGACCTGTTTACCGTGCACGAGGACGAGCTGCTTGATCTGGTGACGTCGATCATGGAGTGGGAGCGCATCCGCCACATCCCGGTCGAGGACAACGAGCGTCGTCTGGTCGGGCTCGTGACGTACCGCACGCTGCTGCGTCTTATGGCATCCGGCTCGCACACGTCGCAGGTGCGCATCGGCGACGTGATGATCCGCGAGCCCGTCACCGTGACACCCCAGACGCCCACGCTCGAGGCGCTGGATCTGATGCGTGCCGGCGGGCACTCGGCGCTGCCGGTCGTGCTCGACGATCGGCTCGTGGGCATCGTGACGGAGCACGACTTCATGCGTGTGGCGGGCGAGCTGCTCGAGATCCAGCTGAGAGCGCAGGATGAGGAGGGGCGGGGGCATGCCTGAGACGCAGACCTCGCAGCACCAGCGTGTCCTCGGCTCGTTCTCGCACACGGAGGGGATCAGCATCGTCTGCGTGGCGGGCGTGCACGGCAACGAGCCCGCGGGAATTCGCGCCTGCGAGCGCGTGCTTGATCGACTCGAGCGAGAGAGGCCGGACGCCTTTGCCGGACGGCTCGTGGCGGTCGTCGGGAACCTCGAGGCGGTCCACGCGCCGGACGGGCCCGTGCGCTACATCGACACGGATCTGAATCGCGCGTTCCCGCGCCGCGGCAAACAGGGACGCGACGAGAACGTCGAGTCTCGCGAGCGCGATCATCTGATGAACCTGTTCTATAAGGAGCGATCGATCGCCGACGGTCGCCTGGTGGTCGTGGACCTGCACACCGTCTCGTCCCCGAGCCCGCCCTTCGTGTTCGTCGAGGATTCTCTGCCTGCGCGCAAGCTGGCCCGTCGCCTCGGGCTGCCGCTGGTGCTGGGCATGGAGGAGGAGATCCACGGGCTGCTGGTCGACTGGACGACGCACGCGCTCGACGCCGTGTCGATGCTGATCGAGGCTGGCGTGCACGACGACCCGTCATCGGTGGACACGCACGAGGCCGCGCTGTGGATGCTGCTCGACGCGACGGGCGTCCTCCCGCTCGATGCGATAGCGCACAAGGTCTCGCCCGAGCAGGTGCTGCGTGATGCCGCAGGGAGCCATCGTCGATGGGTGTGCGACGTGCGCCATCGCGAGCCGGTGGGCGCCGGTTCGTTCGTGGTATGCGACGACATGGGAGCGTACACACCGGTGCGTGAGGCGCAGAGCGTCGTGGCGCATCGAGAGGGCGCGCCCGTGTTGGCGTCGTCGTCTGGCCTGGTGTTCATGCCGAACCGGCACGATGACAAGCGCCCCGAGGACGATGGGTATTTCATCGTGCGCCGCATCGGCCCGATGTGGCTGGGCCTCTCAGCGGTGCTGCGAAGGCAGGAATGGCTGCACAGGCTGCTGCGTCGCATGCCCGGCGTCGATCAGCACGACAACCCCGACTCGCTGACCGTCGACACGCACGTCGCGCGCTTCCTGCGCCGCCAGGTGCTGCACCTGATGGGGTATCGCCTGCTGAAGCATCGCGACGCGCATGGCGGTGTGGGTCGCGTGTGGGTGGTGACACGCCATCACCTGGACACGCTCGACCCGCCGACCGGCGGATGAAACGCGCGGATTTTTGTCAGGATCGTCTTGACATATTCCTATATGAGAATATAATGGACACATGGCACGCGCTCCTACCACCGCAGACGTCTTCAACGCGATCGCCGAGCCTCGTCGGCGCATGATTCTGGAAATCCTCGCCGGGAGTCCCCCGCGCGCCGTCGGGGATCTGGTGAAGCGACTGAGGATGCCGCAACCAGCCGTCTCCAAGCACCTTGGCGTGCTCCGGGAGGTTGGGCTCGTCATCGCGAGCAAGAAGGGCAGGCAGCGTCTGTACTCCCTCAACGCCGATGAGCTCAAGCCGGTGCACGACTGGGTGGGGATCTTCGAGGAGTTCTGGGATCACACGCTCGATCGCATCAAGGAGCGTGCGGAGGCGCAGACGCGATCACAAACCAGCAACACCAAGTCAACCGACACGACGAAAGGATAGGCATGACACCCGACACCATGAAACTCGACGACGTCAGCACACTGCACATCCACAAGCAGATCGACGTCAACGCGCCCATCGACGTTACGTTCGAGGCTGTCCTCGCGCACCTCGGCCCCGACGGGCAGATGCCCGACGGCACACCCTTCCCCTTCACGCTGGAGCCATGGCCGGGCGGGCGCTGGTTCCGCGATCTGGGCGATAACGCCGGCCACCTCTGGGGTCACGTGCAGGTCATCAAGCCGCCGACGCTGATCGAGATCTGCGGCCCAATGCCGATGTCGTATCCAGCGATCAATCATGTGCAGTATCGCCTGACGACGGAAGGCGACACGACGCGCGTCTCGCTGATCCATCGCGCCATGGGCACGCTCGATCCCGAGCACCGTGACGGCATGCCCGAGGGCTGGGAGTCCTTCCTCGAACACGTCCGAGAGATCGCCGAGCGTACGTAACCGCATTAGGTGGCCAAGAGTCATCACCTAAACACATCGACAGCGCATTCTTGACCAGCAGCCTGGACTCCGGGACAATGGCCCGGTTCGTGACCTGGGGAGGAATCCTGTGATCGAACGCCAGCGGGTGTAGTTCAGTGGTAGAACGTCAGCTTCCCAAGCTGAATGTCGCCGGTTCGACTCCGGTCACCCGCTTTGTTTGTATTGGCTGCTAGAAACCCAGCATTCAATGTGCTTATCACCTGGCTCGCGCCATCGAGCACGTGCTCGCAAAACACCTCACGCCGGCTACCGACCTCGAGGCTGGAACAGTCCTCGCCTGCTGAGCCCAATACCCAATCCAGCGAAGATCATGACCCATGATGCCGGTGTGGGAATGGGGCGAGATACGGTCACCGTTGAGTCCCGATGGAAGAAGTCGATCGACTCGTCGTCGCCGTAGCCATCGAGTGAGAAATCGAAATAAGAACCATCGAGGAGATACCCCGACAGCATCTCACGCTCACGCATCGCCAGAGTCACCGTCTCGCCGTAGTCGAGCTCCTGGAGGATGCCGTCGATCGAGTATGAGTGGACAAATAGATTGAGCTCGCTCGATCTCTGCAACGCGAACGAGTCGCCGATCGAGCCTCCCGAAAGATTGAGTTCGCTTCGTGCGAACACTGACATGCCATCACCGATCGTTCCACCTGCCATATCGATGATCACGTCTCTGGAGGCGCTGAAACCGTTGCCAACCGTGCCGCCCGTAATGGTGAGCGACGCCTCGTAGCTCATGTACAGATCATCACCTACCGAGCCGCTGTGCATGACGAGCTCGCTCAGGTTGGTGAACGTCGCGTTCTTGCCCAGAGCCCCCCCACGCAACTCCACACGGCTGCTCCGATCGGCCTCGAGATCATCACCGACGCTTCCTCCCCAGAGGAGAGCCCAACCGGCGGAATACAGATACATCTTGTTGCCTATTGTTCCTCCGATCATCTCCAGCGTGCTTCGTCCGTGCACCTCAAACAGATCTCCGATCGATCCGTTCACGATGACCGCGTCGCTCCCGGACCGAATCGAGGCGCCGTGCCCGATCGTGCCGCCACGGAGAGTAAGTTGCGTGTCTCCGTGCAACGCCATCTGGTCACCGATGGAACCACCGTGCATTGTGATGTTCGAGTACGCGGCCTCGAATCCGTCGCCGATATCACCCAGATCATTCCGTATCGTTGACGAGACCGACGCGAACTCATCCTGGATACGCGCACCAGGACGGAGCCTCAGCGACTGTCCCTCGCGAAGCCCCTTGGGGCCATTCCCATCCGTGAGCCAGATCTCGTCTGTATCCGGTGCTTCGAGGGCAACCTGGTCAAGGACCAATGATTCACGGGCAATCCGATCGTACGTGTCATACGCGAGGATGAACACCGTGCCGTCCTCCAGCGTCCCGGTCATGATGTCGCCATTCCTGAATGTCCGGGACGAATCCTCCATAGCCTGCTTGTTTATCTCGAACTCTCCGCCACGGAGTGTTACCTCGCTGCCAGCATCGGTATGGAGCTGATTTCCGAATGAGCCCCCCACGATGGTCGAACGCGAGCCTTGCTGTGCCCACAAGCCATCCGCGATCGTGCCATCGTCCTGATGCAACATAGAACCAGCCGTTAGAACCCCACGGCGCAACCACCCATCACTCGTGAGTGTGTACTCGCCTCCCTCTCCGAGATACAGAAGCCCCTCGATCCGACCCCCGATCTGGTTCAATGTTGATCGATTGAGCGTGACACCATCTCCAACAGTGCCACGGACCATCTCTGCGTGGCTGTCATACAGCGTGAGATCGTCACCGATCTCACCTCCGTAGATGTTCAGCGTGCTGCCGCCGTACGCGTTGAGCTCATCGCCGACGCTACCCCCGCCGGAGATGGTGAGAGTCGAGTTGAGCAACTCGAGTCTGTTGCCGATCTCGCCCGCGGTCACGCGCACGGTCGCGTCGACACTCGCGTAGTTATCGCCGAACCGCTCGTTGTTGCGCACCTCTACCGTTGCGCCGGGGCGTGCACCGCGTGCACCAGAAAAATCCGCTCCGGACGATCGTGTGCCCGTCTCCGGCAGATCGACGTGCTCGAGCAGGACGGTCCCACCCGGCAGAGAATCGCCGACCTCTGTGTTGTAGATGAAAACCGTGCCGTCCTCGAGTGTTCCGGTAAAGATTGATCCCTCCGGCATACCTCCCTCGAGCGAGTACACCACCTCGCCATCCAGCCGAAACTCGTTGCCCCGCAGGATCAGCGTGCTGGTCTCGTCGACACTGAATGCACGCCCGACCGAGCCACCGGACTGCAGCATGAACGAGTCGCTCCCGAGCGTGAACTCATCGCCAAGAGAGCCACCAAGCATCGAGATCTGGCTCTGCCACCCAAAATTGCTGGAGTCCCCGATGTCGCCCCCGCTCATCAGCACTCGTCCTCCATACCTCATCCCCAGCCTGTGCAGCCTCCCCCCCGTCAAGTTCAGCACCCCGCCATCAACGAAACCAACGCCTCCCGCGAACTCACCGCCGGACATATTGAGCACACCCTGATCCTCAAAACGAGAACCATCTTTAAACGTTCCGCCGCTCATATGCACGATGCTTCCGTCACCGAATTCCGCGCGCCCTTCGATCACACCGCCATGAATCGTGAGCACACCCTCGTTCATCCGGAAGCGATCTGCGATCGTTCCGCCCGACATGGTCATCACGCCACCCTGACCAAGCGTGAAACCGAGTCCGATCCCACCACCGGTCATGGTCACGTTCTGAGCGGTGCCGAAAATCCCGATGGAGCCCCCCAACACGTTGAGATGGCTGGAACCAGAGAGCGTCAGGTAATCGCCGATGGCGCCGTCGCTGATCGTGACCAGCGTGTCCACGCCCTCGAGGTTCTCACCGATCGAGCCGCCCTGCATGATCAGAGTCGCTCCGATCATCCCGAAATGCTCGCGCAACTTTCCCTGCTGAGAAAGCACGAGAGTCTGACCCGGGCGGAGCCCGGTGCTCGGTCCGTAGCCGTCAAGCACATGGATTGGTGTTGTGTCAACAGTTGGCGCGGACGTGTGCTGAAAATTCTCGATCGGCGCGTACAGTCGGTCGGACGCATAGCGGTTGAGTATGAGCGGCGAGCCATCCTCGAGAATGCCGGTGATCAGCCTCCAGTCGTGCGGAATCTCGGTCATCGATGACAGCGCAACACCATCCGCCGCGAAGTCGATGCCCTTGAATATGGTTCGATACCCGAGCTCGGCGTTCCTGCCGAGGCTGCCTCCGGACATCACCAGCTTGCCATCGTACGTGTTGAGATCATCCCCGATGACGCCGCCGGACATGTAGACGCTCGCACCCGGGTGAATGATGAAATCGTCATCGATGACACCACCGCTGAGGTGCACAGTGCTCCCCGGGTAGGCGCGCGAGCGTGCACCGATGTGACCACCGGAGATCTGGCTGGTGCTCCCGTCCTGCGCGAGCAACGACTGCACATGCCCGCCCGACATGGTCAGCGTGCTGTCCCGCTCGATGCGCAATCCCGGCCCCACGTGCCCGCCTGTGATGGTGAAGGTGCTGCCCGAGTAGGCGCGTGCGTCACCTCTGACCTCGCCGCCCGCGATGTGCACCTCGCTGCCATCAAACGCGGACAGGTCCCGTTCAATCAGGCCGCCCTGGATGGAGAGAGTTGACCTGGCGAGGAGCAGGTTATGCCCCACGAAACCACCGTCCATATGGAGTTCAGCACCAAGCACGCGATAGCTCGGATCGAGCGTGGCGCTGCCAGATAGATACATAGTCTCTCCGGGGCGAAGTCCCACGCTCTGCCCCACACCCTCGTCGAGCATGATGGGCGTTGTGTCCCAGGGAGTCGGGACATCCTGCGAGAGCGTGACAGCGCCGGGCGCGATCGATGTGTTGTGATTCTGTCCACTGACGATGATCACAGAGCCATCGCTGAGCACGCCCGTGAAGAGGTCGTTCTCGCCTATGCCACCGTCGATTTCCAGCACGCTGTTTCCGTTGAGCTCGAAATACCCGCCATGTAGCGTCACATCCGAGGTGTCCAGGGCCCTGAACTGGAATCCGAACGCGCCGCCGTGGACGTGCGCGACGCTCCCGCCAAGTGCCGTGAAGGAGTGGCGCATCGTCCCTCCGCTGATCAACGCCTCACTCGCGTCCCCCAGCGTAATCGAGTTGACATACCCGCCACTGAATTCCAGCCCGGCGCCACCCTGGATATCCACACTCGCGCCATCTCCGCCAGAGATGTACGCCATGCCACCATCGTGCACTTGGAAGCTATTCGATACCACGCCCCCCTCCAGCCGGAACACGCCTCCATCATGCACCACCAGCCTGCTATTACTGCTGCTGGACCAGATAGTCCCGCCACGCATGGTGAGCTCCGCGCCCGAATAGACATCGACAGGCCCGCTGATCTCTCCATCGAAGAGATTGACGTGTGACCCGTCATAGATGCTCAGATTGCGATTCACATGACCACCCAACACATTCAGAATGCTGCCATCAACAAGCCGGAGGTGGCTGCCGACTGTGCCGGATGTGTGGAGATGAATCAGCGCGTTGCTGATCGTGCTTCTCTCGCTCGAGGACGAGAACAGCGTGCCGTTCGAGCCGATGTGTATCGAGCTGCCCAGGAAATCGATGGCATCGGGTTCGGCGATCGAGGCAAGGATCCCCCCGTCGTAGATCTCGAAGCTGGTCGCCGGCCCCAGTGAGAAGAGCTGCCCGAAGAACTCACCCGCGAGGATGTCATCGACGGTCAGCTCCCGATCATCATCAACCTCGATCACGGTCTGCGCCAGCACCGTCGGGTGCATAGACAGCACCACCAAGCTCGGCAGTCCGACACCGCACCATCGACTGATTCCTCGCATGCCCAACTCCCTGGCACGGTCGCTCTGAGATTGTGACGTTGGCCCCGTTTACCCCATCATATGCAACTCAAATGTAGCCTCGGGTTCGATCGTGTTCACACGAACATTTCGCGGACGGAACAAGATCACCCTTACCAAGCTAACCCGATTCGGGTGGAGAGCGCTCGTTCGAACCAGGACTCGGACTTGGTTACTCGCGTCGTTCACTACATATATACCTATACTCGTAGATGTATGGGCATCTTCTCGTACCCATCGCAGCGTGTCCAGGATTGGCTCTCGCAGGAATGGTGCATCTTCACGGGTCGGCGAATCGATCCTGATGAGCATCCCTGGCTGATGGGACCGTTTGGCAACGTCGATGTGATTGAGGACCAGTACGTAGAGCGATTAGCGCGCGAGGAGAATCTCGATGTTCGCAAGAACGAGCCCGGGGCTGGCCTCGTGCCCTCATTGGACGAATGGAACCTGACAGCCGAGCAGGCTTCCAGCCTGCACCCGGAGATCCGCAGATTCTACGAGCGGTCGATCGAGTATGAGCTCGAGGTCTGGTTTAGGTGGTGTCGCTTGTTCCATCCTGGCGCCAAGCTCATATCAATCCTGTATAGCAGGAGACTGCAGCAACTCAATCTGCCGCTGGACCCACTCGATACAGCCAGAGGCATCCGCAGCCAGATCTACAGGCTCTACGACACCTCCCAGCGTGTCCGGCACACGATCTGGTATCGACACCTCAAGTCGACCGGGGACGTGATCTACTCCGGGGTGTACTCGAATTGCAGGCTGCCCTCTGGAGAGACCGCGCTCAAAGTGATCTTTCCACTGCCGAGGGGCAACGCGACCGTGGTTATGAGAATAGGAGTGCTCGAAGACGGCTCGCTCGACCTCGTTTCCAGCGGGTCCGGATTTGGAGACGCAGGATTCTACTTCCTTCTCAATGATGCAAAGATGCGTCACCACGCAAAGTACCTGCGGTCATTCAGAGAGCGCATTCATGTGTACGTCGACAAGGAGGAAACTCTACGCGCGGACCACACGATGTCAGTCTGGAACAAGACCGCATTGCGATTGCATTACAAGATCACACCGATCCCGTGATTACCACAGGGAATACGCATCGCGCATGATCTCAGCATCGGTACTTGTCGTTCAATCCAGCGCCCTCGAGGATCATCGGGATGATCTTCTCGACACGACGCACACGTGTCTCCTCGCGCTTCGCGTCGCCCACGTGCTCCGCGTACTCGCGCTGGCAGCTCTTTGAGAGCTTTCCGAACGCGCTCTTCGCCCTTGTGTTCTTCCGGAACGCGGCCTTGAGCTCATCGGGGATCACGATGGGCTTGCTCCGATCGGGCTTGATCTCCTTGCCCTGCTCGACCAGTTCGATGGCCTCCTTGATGTACGCCTTGATGATGCGTGCCTTGATCTCGCCGTTACTCGTGAAGCGCCACTGGCGGAGGGCCCTGGTCTTGCCCTCCTGGGCGTTGATCAGCACACCCTCCGGGTCGCCGAGCAGCGCGCCCTGGTGGAACCAGAGCCCGACATACGACTTGAACGCTCCGATGCCGACCACGTTCTTGCCGTTGTGCGTGTAGCAGGGCGCCCCCCACTTGACCGTTTCCTCGAGGGGTGTGGAGGCCACGATCTGGCGCAGTCGTTCGAGCTCCGCCTGCCAGTGGGCGACGCTGGCGATGTAGTCATCAACGGTCTTGTGGCGTTTCATGGATGGAGAGTACCCCATACCCGTGAAATCTGGCAGATTTGTTTCCGAATGCGACAGAAGAGCCCGAGCTTTTCACCCCCTTGAGGAGGCCAGCCATGCGCCCGACCACATCCCTGCTCATCGCCGCGACGTCCATCGCCAGCGTGCTCGCTGTCACGCAGCTTGCCATCACCAACACCACGAACGCCCAGCCACAGGATCAGCAGCAGGGCGAGCGCCCCGACATGGGCCAGATGCTGATCGGGGGCCTCCAGCAGGTCGAGGGATGCCTCGGTGTCGATGCCGGCCAATACATGAGCGGCAAGCGCACTATCGTCGCGTGGTTCGAGAACAAGGCCGCGGCCCAGCGCTGGTACTACTCGGACACGCACCAGTACATGATGACGGGCATGGGCCTCGGAGAAGAGTACGAGCACAAGCCGCTATCTCACGTCCAGGATGAGGAGACACCCATCATGGTCATCGCCACGATCACCATGAGCGAGGACGGCACGCAGGGTGTCGAGGGCTTCCCGGTCCCGATCTCACAGGTCTCGATCGAGCTCTTCGCTCCGCTGCCGGGCGGCGCGCACGTGAACGGACGTTTCTCGCCCGAGAGCTTCGAGGTGCCGCACATGACGGATCTGAGCGAGGGCTATTAACCACTGCCCCGGGCGCGCACAGCACGAACGATAGACACAACGAGATATTCCGCTCAGCCACCCAAGCTCACCGCGCGTAATTTGCGTAGGGATCCGTTGTTCCCATGAAGCTGATCGAGGAATTTCCCGACACGCCCGGCGTGCCGGCCAGGGACCAGTCCACGATCTCGCCGTACCTGTTGTTGATGCTGATATCGAAGTTCAGGCCAGTGTTGCCCGTCGCGTAATTGCCGATGATCAGATTGCTCGAGCCCGAGACGTCGTACCCGTCTGTGTTGCCCGTCGACTGATTGCCCTCGATGCGGCTCTCGCTCCCCGTCACGCTGATGCCAATATCGTTGGCTCTGCACGAGTTGCTGCGGACTATTGAGGAGTTGTTTACCTCGATCCCGCTCCATCCATTGGACTCGGTGACACAATTCACCACGGTGCCCGAGCCGATCTGGATACCATCTGTCGTATTGGACTCGGCAACGCACGACTCGACCACAACGCCTTGGATGCCGTGGATGCCCCGCGAGTTGCTGAACACCGAGCACTCGGTGATGGTGGTGTTATTGCCAACGCTGATGCCATGGTTGTTTCCTGTCGCCAGGCAGTCCTTCACAACTCCCCGGTTGCCCATGCTGATGCCGTTGGCGCCGTTGCCATCGAGCACGCACCCCTCCACGCGAGAAAGGCCGCCCGTCTCGATGCCGTGCCACGCGTTGTCTCGAGCGGTGCAGTTCTCAACGATGCTGTTGGCGCCCACCTCCATGCCAGAGTTGCCGTTGTTGTACAGGTAGAGATTGTAGTACCGCCCATCTGCGCCATTGCCTCCATCGAGCCCCTCGCCAACCCAGTCGCGGATGCTCCCATTGAACACGTGCAGGTTCCGCCCGCCCAGCGATTTGATGCCGTCGAGCGCGCCCGCGACGCCCACGATCTCGAAGCCGTTGAGATCGAGCGTCACGTTGCTCGCGTTGATCTCGACGCCGTTCTTGCCGACCTCGCCAAGCACATTGCCCGTCAGGTAGTACGAGCCGGGCGCGGAAATATGGAACACCGAGTTCGCGTCCCCCGGCGTGTTCTCCTGCGTGATCGCGATGCGGGGCTCGACCTCAACCAGCGTTTTGTAGGACGACTCGGGTGCGCCCGGTGGTGTCAGCGGGCCTCCCACAGATGGAGTCGTGATCCCAACGAGCAACCCACACAGGCATCCGCAATGCACTGATCTCATGTTCTCTCTCCTTGCAAGGCTCTATGTGCTACCCGCACGCCAGCGCGGATCCCGCCCATGGTAAAGCGCCCTCGAACGAGGAACCAAGACAATTCTGTGATCTAGTGGAGCCTCCTCGATCGAGCACGCACCCGCTGGCGCTCGATCAGATAACCGAGCCCCTGAATCGGATGGCGATTCCGGAAGCCGTGCCTGCCCTCGATGGCATCGCCCTGCGAGCCCCTTCCGCCCGTGTCGTGCGCCTCGATGATCTCGGAGAGCACGTTGAAGAGGTTGTATCGACGCAAAACCATCTCGCGCGCCTCTCGGATCGCATCGATCCGTTGCTCGAACTCCCCGCCCTCGATCACCTCACGGATGCGCGCGATCGCACCCTGTGTGTCGCGGATGTCGATGGGGACGAAGCTCTCCTCGGGGAAATACTCCAACGCGTTCGGTGCGCCGCAGTACAGCGGCAGCGTCCATCCCAGGAACGCGTCCGAGAGCTTCTCCGTCCAGTGGTGGTCGCAGACATGGTTCTCGATGCACAGGTGGTACCTGTACCCATCCAGCGCCTCGGCCTTGTCGTTGATGGGCCTCACCCCCCTACCGAACACATCCAGCTCCGCCATTGACGCCTTCAGCTCCTGCGTGAAGTCGTAGCGCATCCGATGCATCGTGTGCCCCATGCGCTTGGACGAGCACACCGTCGAGAGCACGCTCGTCTTTTCGGGCATCGTCGCGTTGCACAGATCCTCGAACGAGCTGATCGTGCCGTCGAATCCCACCCCGTAGAACCATCGCAGCGCCGGCTGCGCGCGATGCACGCTGGGATGCGCCAGCGCCCAGGGCTCCTGGCTCGAGAGCACGTGCCCGAACTGTCGCAGGAACGCGCTGCCGTACACCTTCACGCTCGACGGCTCCTGCGTGATGAAGATCGAGTGCTCACGCGGGCACGCGAGCCGCTCGACACGGTTCGAGAACCGCTCGCTCCCGCGCGGCGCCAGATCGTCATACGCCACGAGCCAGTCGTACTCGCGCGCGTCCTGCTCGAAGACGAACCGACACCGACCCCAACGCGATTCCTCTCCCGTCGGCATCTGGCGCTGCCAGTGCCAGTGGTCGTCGCCCCGATGGCCCTTGGCCATGAACTTGACCGTGATGATCTCCGAGCCCGTCTCGCTCACGCGTGGTGCCCCGCGGGAAGCTCGTCCTCATCGGGCGTGGGCAGCGCAGACGGCTCGGTCTGCAGGCGCACCAGCTCGGCGTACCGCCCTCCGCTGGCCATCAGCTCGTCGTGCGAGCCGACCTCTGTGATGCGTCCTTCCTCGATGACCACGATGCGATCCGCGTTGCGGATCGTGCTCAGCCTGTGCGCGATCACAAAACTCGTCCGCCCCGACATGAGACGCGACAGGCTCTGCTGGATGAGGCCCTCGCTCTCGGAGTCCAGGTTGCTCGTCGCCTCGTCGAGGATCAAGATCGTCGGGTCCGCCAGAATCGCACGCGCGATCGCGATGCGCTGCTTCTGCCCGCCCGAGAGCCTCACACCACGCTCGCCTATGATCGTCTCGTACCCGCTCTCCTTCTCCACGATGAACTCGTGCGCGTGCGCCGCGCGCGCCGCGGCCTCGATCTGCTCACGCGTCGCGTGGCGGCGCGCAAAGCCAATGTTCTCTTCGATGGTGCCGTCGAAGAGGAACACGTCCTGCTCGACCACCCCGAGCAGGCGTCGGTACGAGTCGACCTCGATCGTGCGTAGGTCCGTGCCATCGAGAGCGATCGCGCCCCCTGTCGGATTGAAGAACCGGGCGATCAGGTTGCACAGCGTCGTCTTGCCGGCGCCGCTGGGGCCGACCAGCGCGACGGTCTCTCCGGCACGCACGTCCAGATCGATCGCACAGAGCACGTCGTGCTCGCTCTTGGGATAACGGAACCACACGTCCCGGATCGCGATGTCGCCACGCACGAGCGACGCGTCGAGACGCACGCTCCCATCGTCGTCCTCGAACTCGCGCGCCTCGTCCATCAGATCGAGGAATCGATCGAAGCCCGCCATGTTGTTCTGCGCCTCGGTCGCCGTGGCCACCAGTGTCTCCAGCGGCCCCAGGAGCATCAACAAGTACGCGCTGAACATCATCAGGTCGCCCAGCGTGAGCGTGTCGTCGAGCACGCGCAGCCCGCCGTAGATCATCACCGCCACGCTCGCCAGCGGTATGAGCAGCTGCCAGGCGATCGTGATCATGCGCGCTCGCCACCACGCCAGGATCTCCTGACGGAGCATGAGGTCGTTCTTCTTGACGAACCCGAGCGCCTCGCCCTGCTCGCGCCCGAATGCGCGCACGATGCGCATACCGCCGAACGACTCGGTCGTCTGCGCGTCGAGCTGCTGACGCGTGAAGCGGATGTCGCGATACACCGGGCGGATCTTTCCGATCCAGTTCCTGTGCGTGAGCCAGATGATGGGAATGAGAGTCAGCGAGCCGAGCAGCAGCATCCAGTCGACCAGCGCGAGGATCAGCATCGTGCCAAAGAGCTGCACGACCGCCTTCCACGGGTTGTACACGACACTGAAGATCAGCTCGGCCGCGCCGCCGGCGTCCTCGCGCACGAGGCTCGCGGCCCCGCCGCTCTTGAGCTCCGTGATGCGATGCAGGGGCAGACGCATCGCGTGCTCGACAGCGCGCTTGCGGAGCCTCGACTGCATCGTCTTGACAAGGCGCGTCATCTGCCAGCGACCCGTCATGCCGATGGTCACGCTCACGACCGCCGCCACCATCATCGCGCCGCACACCACGAACAAGAGGGCACGCCTGTCGTCGCGATATGGCACCCAGTCCGGCAGCCCCGACGGCCCGGGGCTGTCCATCAGCACATAGTCCAGCACGACCTTCGTCGACGCGGGCATGATCAGGCTCAGCACGCTCGCGATGGTCACCGTGCACAACGCCACCACCAGGAGCCAGTGCTTGCCCGCGAGCAGCGCCCAGAACCTCGCGATCAGAACTCGTATGGAACGCGCCCGCTTCTGCGAGCCCTTGGGGCGGGGCATGTGCGAGCCCTGTCCGTGAGCCTGCGCCGCCTCGTTCGTCCCGTCTCGGGCCTCCCGGCGATACGTCCTGTAGGTGACTCGGCTTCCCTCGGCGCGTGTGGGCATGCGGTCATTCTATGGCGTGCGACGCCTCGACATCATCATCGATCACGAAAACCGCCGAAGTCAGACGGGCTCTGTTGACCTCCAGGCGGAGCACGTCGGGACGCGCGTAGTGCCCGACGGGGTCAAAGTTCTGTCGCTCGCGCATCACGCACTCGATATCGAGATCGACACATCGCACGAACTCCTCGTTCGGTGTCGGCTCCAGGAGCCAGCTCGCGTCCGGGGCGCACGCCGCACTCCCCCCCTCGAGCAGCACCTCCGACGTGGAGGCGATCCGGTCTCGCGCGGGCAGATCGTCGGGCAGGTCCTGCTCACGCAGCAGCCCGCACACCGAGATCGCGTAGGAGCGCCCCTCCCTAGCCACGAACCGCGTGATGTCCCTGGTGTTGTTCACACTCCCGGGCCACGTCATCACGTGAAGGTTCTCGCCCTGCGCCTGCAACGACGCCCTGGCCAGCGGCATCCAGTTTTCCCAGCAGTTGAGCGTGCCCATCGTGAACTCGCCGACACGCATCGTCCGCAGCCCGGCGCCGTCGCCCGCGCTCCAGCACAGGCGCTCCTCATAGGTTGGCATCAGCTTGCGGTGCACGTTCCCGATCGAGCCATCGCTCAGGATCGTCACGCACGTGCAGAACAGCGAGTGACCGCCCCTGTCCTGAGGGCGTTCCATCACACCCAGAACGACGGTTATCGCCCGCTCCCGCGCGACGGCGCACACGCTGTCCAGATGGCCCGCCTCGATGTCCACGCCGTGGGCCAGGTAGCGCGCGTGGAGCTGCTTCTGCAGCTCGGAGTCGAATCTGGCTCCGTCGGTGCGATCCAGCCAGACCGGGTAGCCCGGCACGAGCGCCTCGCCGAACACGGCCAGCTCCGCGCCCTGGTCGCAAGCCTCCCCAACAGACTCGACGACCTTGCGCAGTGTCCCCTCGCGATCAAGAAAGCACGGCGCGATCTGGGCGATGGCAACTCTCATGCGCCCAGTGTACCACCACAGAATTCTGAGTAGACTGCGCCCATGACACGACACATCATCGCGCTCATAGGCCTGCTCGCGCTCGGCGCGTGCGCGTCTAGCCCACCCGACGTCGAGTACCACAGGGGGGAGCTGGCCGCCGCCAACGACTTCCCATTCTCCGAGGCGGTTCGTGTGGGCAACACGCTCTACCTGTCCGGGCAGATAGGCACCATCCCTGGAACAACAACGCTGCCCGAGGGTGGCATCGGACCGGAGACCGCCCAGACGCTCGAGAACATCAAGAGCATTCTCGAACGCTACGGCAGCTCGCTCGACCACGTCGTCAAGTGCACCGTCTTCCTCGTCGACATCCACGAGTGGCCCGCCATGAACGAGGTCTACACGACCTACTTCCCCAACACCAAGCCGGCCCGCAGCGCGATGGCCGGCAGCGGGCTCGCCCTGGGCTCTCGGGTCGAGATCGAGTGCATAGCGATCATCCCCGAGTGATTCTCATGCGATGCGCATTATTCACTCTTGTGCTTGGTGCGCTCACGATTGTGGGATGTGCGCACACGCAGACGCTCATGGATGGGCCGTCCATCCTCGTGCTGGGTACATCGCAGGATGGCGGCACACCGCAGACCGGCACGCACGATGAGCCCGGCTGGTTCGACCCGTCGCATCGCCACATGGTCTCGTCTCTGGCGCTGATTGACCCCACGACGAACCAGCAGTGGATCTTCGATGCCACCCCGGACTTTCCCGAGCAGCTCTACCTGCTGGACACGACGCTCCAGGAATTCGGCCTAGAGCTCGGCGTCGCCGGCATCTTCCTGACGCACGCGCACATGGGGCACTACACAGGGCTCATGCACCTGGGGCACGAGTCGATGGGCGCCCAAGGCGTGCCCGTGTACGCGATGCCACGCATGAGGCACTTTCTCTCAACCAACGGACCGTGGGACCAGCTCGTGGTGCTCAACAACATCGAGCTGCGTGCTATCAACGATCGCCAGCCCACGCCGCTCTCGCACCGGATCTCGGCGACCCCATTCCTCGTCCCCCATCGCGATGAGTACTCGGAGACCGTCGGCTATCGCATCCAGGCGGGCGACTCGCTTGTCATCTTTATCCCCGACATCGATTCCTGGGATCTGCTCGACACGCAGGGCACGCGTCTCGAGGCGCTCGTCGCCTCGTCCACGCTGATCTTCATCGACGCCACCTTCTATGACGACAACGAGCTTCCCAACCGCGACATGTCGCAGATCCCCCACCCGCGCATCCTCGCCACGATGGATCGCCTCCAGCACATGCCCGAAGCGGAGCGTGCCAAGGTCCACTTCATCCACATGAATCACACGAACCCGGCGCAGCACCCCGCGTCGCCGGAGCGCGCGAACATCCTCCGGCGCGGATTCAACGTCGCCCGCACCGGACAGATCTACCCGATCCAACCCCAGTAACTCAGTTGCCCTCGTCGCCGTCCACGCGCGACACGTGGTCACGCCCGTGGCGTCGTCGCGGATGGCGTGGGATCTCCTCGAGGTACTCCTCGACGTACACGACCGAGAAACCATCCTCGGGGATTCGATACACCCCATCGCCCACGGGAACGTGTGACACGAACCGCCACGTGCCAGGCTGCACGGCACGATTCGGGATCACCATCTCGTAGCGACCAAACCCGTTCTGTGTCATCGTCGTGCGCACGAGTCCGGGCACTCCAGGCACCTCGTACTCGATCTCCGGCACACCAGTGCCGCCGTACTCCGACGTCACCACGACGCTCACGGGGCTGGCTGTGTCGCTCGCGAAGACGCGCATGTGCAGACCCGCGAGGATCATCCCGATCTCATCGAGAAAGACCGTCACGTAGGGTGAGGCCGGCGAGCCCAGCGCTCGCAGCGAGCCATCGACATCGACGTCGATGTAGTACTCGACCCACTCGTCGGGCAGCAGCTCGCTGGTCGGCAGCATCGTCCAGAGCGTGTCGCCACGAGGCTCGAGCGTCTGCTCCTGGAACTCGTCCTGGCCCGACGTGCGATAGTGCACCCACCCGCTAGGCGTCGCGTCCGTGTTAGAGACACGCACCTCGATAGGAAGCGTGCTCCCAGCAGCCTGGCGAGGACGCGGCGAGTGCGAGACTGACGTGCATCCGGTGACGAGAATCGCGACGCATCCGACGGCTATCGATCTGAGCATGGCTTCCACTCCCTGTGTACCCAACGAGTTCTTCCACCCTCACATCGGCACGAGCCGAAGCCGAATCGACCCCCAGGAGAGGGTGACACCATCCCCCTCATGCATTCCAGTCACATCCTCCATACACTGCGCATTCCACAATCAGAACAGAATTCCCTACCAGGACCCGAATCTCACCTCGTCCACGCGATGACACAGAGCTACCTCCAAACCGACAGCGGCGACAAGATCGGCCTCGCCGCCCATCCCATCGCCTTGGGACGACACCCGGACAACGACGTCGTCGTGCGTGATGACCTCGCCTCGAGGTTCCACTGTGTCATCGAGCCAGTCGACGACGGATATCGCGTGCGAGACCTGGGCTCGCGCAACGGCACGCGCGTCAACACCATCCACATCGAGACACAGGACCTCAAGCCTGGCGACACGATCGCCATCGGGACGAGTGAGTACACCTATCGCGTCAACGCCGCAAAGCCAGCCAAGGCCCCCGCGCGCGGGATGCCCGCGCGGAGCATCTCGGGAGAGCAGTGGGCGTTGGATCTGCACGAGCTGATCCGGGAGCTGCCTCCCAAGTCCACGGGCGACGAGCACGTGGTCATCATCGACGCGCGCAACAAGCGCTCCGAGGCGCTGGCCGGGCAGGGCAAGGGCCCCGAGGCCGTGCGCCTGCTGCTGGTGCTCGCCTCGAAGTCGCGCGCCACCGACATCCACCTCGAGCCCAAGCAGGACATCGTCCACCTGCGCATCCGCGTCGACGGGCAGATGGTCTCCATCGCCGACATCCCGCGCGACGTGGGAGACCTCGCCTCGGGTCTCGTGCGGACGGCGTGCCAGGTCAAGACCGCCGGGCGCGACGCGATGCTCGACGGGCACTTCTCCGCCGACATAGCGGGCCATCGTGTCGACTACCGCGTCTCGTTCTCTCCTTCCGTGCACGGGCAGAAGATCGTCATCCGCGTCCTCGACCTGCGCAACACACCGACGTCGCTCGACAACATCGGGCTCACCCCCTACAACCTCGATCGCCTCCGCAAGGTCTGCCAACAGGACGCGGGCATGGTGCTCGTCTGCGGGCCGACCGGCTCGGGCAAGACCACGACGCTCTACAACGCGATGCGCGAGATCGATCGCGACCATCGCAACGTCATCACCATCGAGGACCCGGTCGAGTACTACCTCGAGGGCGTCACGCAGATGCCCATCGACGAGGCCAAGGGCAACACCTTCTCCTCCCTGCTGCGATCCGTGCTGCGCCAGGATCCCGACGTCATCCTGCTCGGCGAGATCCGCGACGAGGACACCGCGCGCACCGCGATGCGCGCCGCCATGACGGGCCACCTGGTCTTCTCGACCGTCCACGCCAAGGACACGCTCGGCTCGATCTTCCGACTGCTCGATCTGGGTGTCGAGCCCTACCTCGTGGCCAACTCGCTCAACCTCATCGTCGCGCAGCGACTCGTGCGCGTGCTCTGCGAGCGCTGCAAGCAGTCGACGCGCATCACACCAACCATCACCCAGCGCATGGGCACGGTCGGGCAGGGCGTGACGGATGTCTGCACGCCCGTCGGATGCTCGCTGTGCCTCCGCACAGGCTTCCGAGGCAGGCGTGCGGTGATGGAGATGCTCGACATGGACGACGAGCTGCGCGACATCATCCTCAACAACCCATCCATCACCGCCATGAAGCGCGCCCTCGCTGGCGACCTCTTCACCTCGCTCGAGAAGGCCGGCTGGCAGTTGGTCGCACAGGGCATCACGTCCGTCGACGAGGTCGAGCGCGTGATGGGGGCGTGAGAGATACTCTTCTAGTCTCGATAGAGCGACGCCAACTCGCGCGCCAGCGCGTACCGGTCACGACCCCACCTGGATAAGTTTGTAGCGAAAGCAATCACGATCCCGGTGTCCGGCTCGACGTAGAGAAACGTCGTGGTGCCGGCACTGGTGCCGCCATGCGAAGCAGTGTTGTCGTCACTGTTGATACGCCAGCCGAGCCCATACGGAATCGACTCTCCCGACTTGAGGCGAGATTCCGTCCACATGACATCCCTGCTGTCGCTCGACATTAGGTCGTCCCCCAACAGCGCGTTGCCGATCGTCACAAGCTCCGTCGGTGTGCTGCGGAGTCCCCCCGCCGGGTATCTGTCACTGGAATCAAAATACGGTGACGGCGTGATCGCGCCGCTCTGATCGGTGTAGTACCCGCTCGCGAGGGCCTCGTTCTCTTCGCCCGCGATGTCGAGACCTGTCGCTTCCAGATGCAAGGGGCGCACCAGCCTCGCTTCGAGCAGCTCGTCGTAGCTCACGCCCGATGCGCACTCGAGGATGCGCCCAAGCAGCACGTACCCCCAACTGGTGTACTCGTGCTGGCTCCCGGGCTCGCCGATCAGAGGATCGCCGACAAATTTACCCAACGCCTCCTCGAGACTCTCGAACCGGTGCGTGTTCATGAAATCTTCTTGGAATCGCCTGTAGTCGTAGTGCCTGATCCCACCCGTGTGAGCCAGCAACTGGCGTGATGTGATCCCGTCCATCGACTCTGGCAGGTCGGAGCAATACTCACGGATCGGCGTGTCCAGATCGAGCATCCCCCCCTGCTCGAGTTGCAGAGCGATGATCGCAGTGATCGATTTGCTGATCGAGCCTATCGCGTACTGCGTGTCTGACGTCACCAGACGCTCGCCTTCCAGATTGGAGGCACCAAACGCGCGTGCGTACACGATCTCCCCGTCGCGAGCGACAGCCACCGAGATCGAGGGCAGATCGTCCTCGTCGAGAACACTCTTCACGAGAGCGTCCCCTCGCTCCACATCCTGCGCGATGCCCGATGCACTCGTGACCAACGCCAGCACAGACAAGCCGATCGCCAGGATCAGCCTGAGCCGCCCGCATCCGATCGAATCAACCATAGCCACACCTTTCCGAGCAAGGGCTCTACGCGTGGTACCCCACCCGGTAGCACACGTGACGAGAGAGTGCGAATTTTTTTGCCCAGACACATCTCACCGAAAACGCACTGCCCACCCCCTATGCCTCACCCGATAGGTCGGCACCGGACGGCTGCTGATATGCTCGACGCATGATCATCCGCATCTTTCGCGCGCAGATACACGATGGCATGAACGACGAGTTCCGGGCGCTCTTCGAGAACGAGCTGCTGCCCATCATCCTCGATTGGGACGGCTGTCTGGGCGCCAGCATCGGCCTCCCGATGGAGAGCTCGCCCAGCGAGTTCATGATGACATCGCTCTGGGAGAGCCTCGATACGCTCAAGACCTTCGCGGGGGAGAATTGGCTCAACCCGGTCATCGATCCGAAGGAGAAGCACCTCATCAAGGAGGCGACGGTGCACCACTACGTGATGAGCCAGGAGACGGGCGGGTAACCACGCCACGCTTTTTTTGGACGCCGCCGCACACGTCGTATACTCCTCGATCATGAAAACACCCCTTGCCTCGTACTTCTTCTTCATCGCCGCAGCCGTCTTGGGTGCGATCGGCCAGTACCTCTACAAGTCGGGTGCCGACAAGACCACGTCCGACTGGAAGACTTATCTGAACATCCGCATACTCGCGGGCGTCGCGTGCTACATCGCCGTGATGGCGCTCTTTATCGCGGCGTTCAAGCGAGGCGGCCAGCTCCAGGTGCTCTACCCCGTGTACGCGAGCACGTTCATATTCGGGGCGATCATCGCGTGGTGGGCGTATGGCCAGCCGATCAGATTCGTGCATGTCTGCGGAATGGCGTGCCTTGTTTTCGGAATGTATCTCATGGGAAAATGAGGCATGGACGACCGACGCCCACTCAAATCCAGGCAGATCCCGATATTCGACAAGCTCGCATGGTCGTGCGTCCGCCGGAAGATCTCGCCCAACACGATCTCGACACTCTCTGTTCTCGCGTCGGGCGTGGGCTGCCTGCTGCTCTACCTCACGACCATGAGCGAGGGTGTTGTTACCCGCGTGCTTCTGGGAGGCGCTGCCGCGTGCGTGCAGCTGCGACTGCTGGCGAATCTGCTCGACGGCATGGTCGCCGAGCGTGGCGAGAGCATGTCCGATTCGGGGAAGCTGTACAACGAGGCGCCGGACCGGATCTCCGACATCCTGCTGATCGTCGGCTTCGGACTCGTCGGGCAATCCCCGGACGCGATCGTGCTGGGGTGGGCCTGCGCGTGCATGGCGGTGCTTGCCGCGTACACACGTGAGCTCGCCCGCTCGATCGATGCGCCACCTCCCTTTCTGGGACCGATGGCAAAGCCACAGCGGATGGCGCTGCTCACGCTCGCGCTGGTGTCGCTCGCGCTACTGCCCACATTCTGGACCGCACACTGGTTGGACGCGCGATCGTGGGGACTCGTCGAGGCATGTCTGGCATTGATGCTCGTGGGCACGATTCTGACCTGCCTCAGGCGATGGATATACCTCTTGCGATTCACAACACAATCCGCGGGCACTGACGGATGACTCCCCTCGAGCGACTCTTCGATGCCACGAGCGCCTTCGACTACCAGATCACCGTGACGGTGCTGCTCGTGATCGGTGCCATGCTCGTGGTCGCGCCCATCGCCGCGCTCTCGCTGGGATCCGCGGGCCTCATCTCGGAGAGCACCCGAAGCGACATCCTGATCCGCACACGCTCGTGGCTCGTCATCGCGCTGATAGTCCTGATACCGATACTGCTCGGCGCGTTCTGGGCGATGGCGCTCGTGCTGCTCATCAGCCTCCTCGGGTACACCGAGTTCGCCCGGATCACGGGCCTGTTCAGGGAGCGTCTCGTCTCCCTGACCGTGCTTGTTGGAATCCTGCTGGTGAACCTCACCGTTCTCGACAACTGGTACGGCCTGTTCGTCGCGCTCGCCCCGCTCGGCGTGGTCACGATCGCCATCGTCGGCATCCTCTCCGATCGCCCGTCCGGGTACATCCAGCGGATCGCGCTCGGCTCGCTCGGGTTCCTTCTGTTCGGCGTGTGCCTCGGGCACCTCGCCTTCATCGGGAACAGCGAAATCTACCGAGCGCTGATGATCGTGCTCATCCTCACGGTGGCACTCAACGACATCTTCGCGTACATCACGGGAAAGGCGCTCGGGCGTCGGAAGCTCTGCCCCAACACGAGCCCCAACAAGACGATCGCCGGAGCACTGGGCGC
>JBICIA010000010.1:0-38308 GCA_043101425.1 Phycisphaerales bacterium JB043 | reverse complement strand
GCCTCGCATCGACCGCCCTTCACGTTGAAGCTGAACCGCCCCGGTTGGTACCCGCGGATCTTCGCCTCGGGGGTCTTGGTGAACACCTTGCGGATCTCGTCGAACGCGTTCGTGTAGGTCGCCGGGTTCGAGCGAGGCGTCCGCCCGATGGGGGACTGGTCCACCTCGATGATCCGATCGATCCTGTGCAACCCGTTCACGCGATCGTGCGCACCGGGCACGACGCGCGAGCCCAGCAGCTTCTTGCGCGACGCCTTGAGCAGAATCTCATTGACCAACGTCGACTTGCCCGAGCCCGACACGCCAGTCACGCACACGATCCCACTCAGCGGGAAGTCCACGTCCACGCTCTGCAGATTGTTCTCTCGCGCGCCGCGCACCGTGATAGCTGTCTCCGCGCTCAGCGACCGACGCTTGCCGGGCACGTCGATCGAGCGACGCCCGCTCAGGTAGTCGCCCGTGATCGAGCGCTTCGACGACGTGATGTCCTTGATCGTCCCCTGCGCAACGACCCGCCCGCCGTGCACGCCCGGCCCGGGACCGATGTCGAGCACGTGGTCCGCCGCGTGGATCATCTCCTCGTCGTGCTCCACAACCAGCACGCTGTTGCCTATATCCGTCAGGTGACGCAATGTCGCGATCAGGCGCGCGTTGTCGCGCTGGTGCAGCCCGATCGTCGGCTCGTCGAGCACGTAGCACGCGCCCACCAGCTTCGAGCCCACCTGCGACGCCAGGCGTATCCGCTGGGCCTCGCCGCCAGAGAGCGTCCCCATGCGACGGTCGAGCGACAGATACTCGAGCCCCACCGACGCCAGAAAACCGAGTCGCGCGCCCACCTCACGCAGGATCGGCTCCGCGATCGTCTCCTGCTCCTCGCTGAGCACCATCGTGTCGAGCACGCGCACCGCCGTCTCGATGCTCATCCGCGTGAAGTCCGCGATGCTCAGCATCTTGAGATCGCGCGTCAGCCCGTGCGCCTCGCGCATCTCGACGAACTCCTCGGGCAGCTCCTCCGACAGCGGGATGAATACCGACAGCGCCTCGATGCGAAGTCTGTCGCCATAACAATCCGGGCACGGCATCTCGCGCTGGTACTGGCTTAGCCACTCACGCAGGTTGTCGCTCTCCGTTCTCGCCCACCAGTCGTGCAGGATCTCCATCACGCCCGGCCAGTTGCGCTGCTCGACTTTCTTCGCCTTCGGATCGCCATAGAGCAGCGCCTTCTGCTGCTTCGTCGGGATGTCACGGAATGGTGTCGCCAGATCGACACCGAACACCTTCGAGAACTGATTCAGCCGGCGCTTGAACACGCGACGCATCGGCCCCACGAAGCGGAACGGCTTGATCGCGCCCGATCGCAACGACAGCGAGTCGTCAGGAATAAGCAACGACTCGTCGAACTCAGCGTGCGTCCCCAGCCCCGAGCACGTCCTACACGCGCCGTGAGGCGAGTTGAACGAGAACAGCCTCGGCTCCAACTCCTCGATCGAGCACCCGGGGTGGTCCGAGCACGCGTACGTGTCGGAGAACAGGTGGTCCTCCCACGGCGCGTCCTTGTCGCCTTGCGCCGCGATGATCACCAGCCCCTCGCTGAGCTTCAGTGCCGTCTCGACGGACTCCACCAGACGCTGGCGCGCCTCGTCGTTGATCACCACGCGATCAACGACCGCCTCGATGCTGTGCTTCTCGTAACGACCCAGCCCAAGCGGGTTCTCGCCGCCCTCCTTGAGCGCGTCGCGCAGGTCGCGCACCTCGCCGTTCACGCGGATCCGCACGAACCCGTCGCTCTGCAAGTCCTCGCACGCCTCCTTGTGGAAGCCCTTCTTGTCGCGGATCACCGGCGCCAGCACCATCAGACGCGTGCCCTCGTCCCAGCGCATCAGCGTCTCGATGATCTGCGACGCGCTCGACGCATCGATCCGCTGCCCGCAGCGCGACACGACCGTGCCGTCCTTTTTCTTCTTTTGCACGTGCCAGCACGTGGGCGTACCAACCCTGGCAAACAGCAGACGCAGGTAGTCGTAGATCTCCGTCGACGTCGCCACCGTCGAGCGGGGGTTGTGCGAGCCCGACCGCTGCTCGATCGCGATGGTGGGGGGCAGGCCCTCGATATCCTCCACGTCCGGTTTAGCCAGCACGTCCAGGAACTGGCGCGCGTACGCCGAGAGCGACTCCATGTACTTCCGCTGCCCCTCGGCGAACACCGTGTCGAACGCCAGCGACGACTTGCCCGATCCCGACAAGCCCGTGATCACCACGAGCTGATCGCGCGGGATGTCCACGTCGATGCCCTTGAGGTTGTGCTCGCGGGCGCCGCGAATCGTGATCGATCGTCTGTATTTCGAGGGGTCGGGCTTGGAGGTCACGGATCTCTCGCTCTGAGAATGTTAGGGATATGGTAGTATCCCCTCGCTGGCGTGTCACCCCCAGGAGACCAGAAACACACCCGCGATCACACACACTATGCCCGTCGCCTTGCCCAGGCTCATCGATTCCCCCATCAGCAGCCAGCCGATCAGCACGCCGATCGCCGGAGCCACGCTGAACGCGATGGGCTTCACCCGCGAGATGTCGCCCGAGTGGAGCGCCAGATAGAAGAAGATCATCCCGCCCGCCCCCGCGATGATCCCCGAGCCCAGGAACAGCTTGAGCATCAACGCCCGATCGACCCGGATCGCCTCGATCCACTGGCGCGGCTCGGTCCCCATCTGAACCACCATCACGTAGTAGAACCCCCAGAGGATTGGCAGCACGAACGTCGATCGCACCGCGATCGCCGTCACCGGACCGATCTTGTGCGTGTGCAGCACGGACTTTGTGAACGACTCGCCAACGCCCCAGCAGAGCCCCGCGAGCACGGCATAGATGATCGTTTGCATGACGCAACGATATCGCGGACGCCCGCACTCGACTCAGTGGCGTCGCTTCTTCCGCTTCTTGCCACCCCTCGGCCTGCTCCGCGCCGAGCCGGGCGCGCTCGCGTCCGCAGACGGCCCCTCCGGGTTCTCCAGCTCCGACTCCCTCACCCTGCCCTCGCGCCCGACCTTGCCAGAGCGCAGCAGCGCCAGCTTGTCGCGCAGCTCCGCCGCCTTCTCGAAGTCCAGCTCCTCCGCCGAGGACAGCATCTGTGTCTCCAGCTGCGCGCTCAGCTCGCTGATGTCGTGCTCCTCCTCGCTGGCGTGCACCGCCTGACGCGCCAGCCTCCGCGCTCGCAGCTCGTGCTCGATGCCCTGGCGGATCGCCTTCTGGATCTGCGTCGGTGTGATCCCGTGCTCCTCGTTGTACGCCAGCTGCTTGTCGCGCCTCCGCTGCGTCTCGTCGATCGCCTGCTGCATCGCGGGCGTCACCTTGTCGGCGTACATCACCACGTGCGAGTCCACGTTCCTCGCCGCCCTGCCCATCTGTTGGATCAGCGACGTCGCGCTCCGCAGGAAGCCCTCCTTGTCCGCATCGAGGATGCACACCAGCGACACCTCGGGCAGGTCCAGCCCCTCGCGCAGAAGATTCACACCCACGAGCACGTCGAAGTCCCCCGCGCGCAGCGCCCGAAGAATCTCAACGCGATCCAGCGTGTCGATCTCCGAGTGCAGGTACCGCACGCGCAGCCCCTGGTCGTCCAGGTACTCCGTCAGGCGCTCGCACAGCTTCTTCGTTAGCGCCGTCACCAGCACGCGCTGCCCGTTGTCCACGCGCTCCTTGCAGCGCTCGATCAGGTCGGGCACTTGGTTGTCCGCCGGGCGGATCTCGATCTCCGGATCCAGCAGCCCTGTCGGGCGAATCACCTGCTCGACCACCGTCCCCTCCGTCCGCTCCAGCTCGTATGGTCCCGGCGTCGCGCTCACGAACAGAAGCTTGGGCACCAGCGCCTCGAACTCGTGGAACTCCAGCGGGCGGTTGTCGTACGCGCTGGGCAGGCGGAACCCGTGATCGACCAGCGTGCGCTTGCGATGCTTGTCGCCCGCGTGCATCGCGCGGATCTGCGGGATCGTCACGTGCGACTCGTCGATGATGCACACCCAGTCCTCGTTGAACCGCCCGTCCTCCCCGAACGGCCCGTAGCGGAAGTAGTCCAGCAGCGTGAAGGGCTTCTCGCCGGGCTGTCTCCCGTCCAGATGGCGCGAGTAGTTCTCCACGCCCGAGCAGTAGCCCACCTCCTCGATCATCTCCAGGTCGTACTTCGTCCGCGCCTGCAACCGCTGCGCCTCGAGCAGCTTGCCCTGCCCGCGCAGCCACCCCAGGTGCTCCTCGAGCTCGGCCCGGATCGACGCCAGCGACGCCTCGAGCGAGTCCTGCTCGATCACGTAGTGCACCGCCGGGTACAGGAACGTCTGCGTGTCCTCCGCCAGCACCTCGCCCGTCGTCGGGTTGATCAGGAGGATCGACTCCACCTCGTCGCCGAACAGCTCCAGGCGTATCGCGTGCTGCTCGTACGCCGGGTAGATGTCGATCGTGTCGCCGCGCACCCGATAGTGCCCGCGCTCGAACTCCATCTCGTGGCGCTTGTACTGCAGCTCGTTCAGCGCCAGCAGGAACTTCCTCCGCTCCAGCGTCTGCCCACGCGTGATCGAGATCAGCTTGTTCTGGTACGCGTCCGGACGCCCCAGCCCGAATATCGACGACACCGAGGCCACGACGATCACGTCGTTCCGCGACAGCAGGTTCGATGTCGCCGCCAGACGCAGCCGATCCAGATCGTCGTTCCGCGACGAATCTTTCTCTATATAAATGTCTCGCGCCGGGATGTACGCCTCGGGCTGATAATAATCGTAGTACGACACGAAGTAGCTCACCGCGTTGTGCGGGAACAGCTCGCGCATCTCCTCGTAGAGCTGCGCCGCGAGCGTCTTGTTGTGCGAGATGATCAGCGCCGGTCGCTGCAGACGCGCGATAACGTTCGCCATCGTGAACGTCTTGCCCGTCCCCGTCGCGCCCAGCAGGCACGCCGCGTCCGTCTCCGGTTCACCTAGTGCTCGCGTGAGCGCCTCGATCGCCTGGGGCTGGTCCCCCGTGGGAGAGAACGGCGCCTCGAGCTCGAACTGCCTGTCCAGCGTCAGCATGGCGTCACTGTAGGAACTCAATCGCCCGCCGGCATTATCGCACCATCCTCATCCGTCAGGCTGGAGAAAATGTGCGCTATGGGATGCCTGCATCGACAGCTCTGGATACTGTCACACGATCGAACGTCCCTCTCCGAGTGCAGATTGCACCCGTCCAATCCACATTCGAGCCTTCCACAAGCCCAGTCAGAATCCTACGTGGGAGACTCGGGCGGAGTGGCTACGGATCGGCACGCTGGTGCCAGAGGGGGTTGGAGATGCAAACCAGGAAATCACGCGCTATCGCGATCCTCGCTATCAGCGGCGCTTCGCTCTCTATCACCACCACGGCGCCCGCGCAGCTATCCACGCAGGACCTCATCAACCACCTCACAGCAGCCGGATACTCGGACGTCACGTCCAACGAGCAGTTCAGCTTCTTCGGCGTCATGCGCGACTTCACCGCGTCCCATCCCGACTTCGGGCTCTCAGCCGGCATCGCCGACGAGCAATACTGCGGCAACATCAGCTACTTCGCCGACGCCGACTCCAAACCTGCATTCACGGGCGGTGGATCACAGATCCAGACCCAGTGGCGCAACAGCAGCAGCCAGAACATCGCGCCCCACTTGGCGCAGTTCGCCGCGTTCAGTCCTTGGCCAGATGGCACGGGCATCTACTCAACCGGCTACATCAACATGTCGCAGGACACACTCATCGATAGCTACGATTCGAGTGTCGGCCCGTACGCGGTCTCGAAGAGCAATCAGGCGCTCATAGGCTTCCAGAGCACCGACCTGTCCGATTTCACAGGCAGCCAGAATGTCACGATCGACGGCAAGATCCTGATCGGTCCCGGCGGCGACACAAGCCAGCAGATCAAGGATGTGCCCGGGGTCGTCATCGAGACGCTCACAGAAGCGCCCAGCCCACAGCCCGTGCAGCTCCCACCCGATCTGGGCGCGAGCAAGGGCGACGTCATATGGAAAGGCAACGTCACAGTTACCGAGAGCTTCCGGGCCAAGAAGCTCGTCCTCGAGCAGAACACCGACGTGCTGGTCGATGGGCATCTCCAGTGGATCATCGATGAGGAGTTCAAGGCGAACCAGCAGGGCTCGATCGAGCTGACGCCCGGCTCGACACTCGAGATCTACACCATCGGAACATTCGGTGCCGTCGCACAGGACTTCGATTTCAACGTGATCGGCCAGGACACGTCCGCCGTCATCATCTACAACATGTCAAACAAAGAGGTCGTGTTCTCCCAGGACCTCGAGTTCTACGGACAGGTCTACTCGCCCAATGGCATGGTCACACTCCAGCAGGACTCGCAGGTCTTCGGTCGCATCCTGAGCAAGGAACTCAAGATCGATCAGGGATGCGCGGTGCATATCGACAACGGCATCTCGACGCCCTCCACGACTGTGTGTGGCATCGCCATCAAGGACCAGATGGGCGCCTACGCGGGCTCACATAATGGCGCCATCCATGACCAGTTCTCCTTCCGTGAGTGGTTCCGCACAGTGCCGGGTGTCAACGCCGCTGGCGTGAAGCACATCGAGCTCACACACGCCGGGGGCGGCATCTTCGAGCACTCAACCACCGACTTCACCATCGCCGACGGACAGCTTCTGGGCAATGACGTCGGCAACCACAATCGGTACTTCACCTACGAGGTCACCGCCATCGGGCAATACAGCTCCTGCGCGGGCCAGTTCTTCGAGTTCACAGGCGAGGGCGACGTCTGGGTCACCATCAACGATGAGCTCGTCATCGACATGGGAGGCCAGGGCAACGCCACCCAGGTCGCCGAGCTCGATCGCCTGAGCATGGACGATGGCGATCTCTTCGCCTTCCGCTTCTTCTACGCGCAGCGCAAGGGCACCGCCAGCCCCTTCTCCATCCGCACGAACATCAACTTCGTCTTCTCTGATCCGGGCATGCCCGTCTCCAGCGCCCTGTACGACTGATCTCCAACACTCCCAACTCCTCTCAACCCTGTGACGCCCGTGCTCCCTCGCACGGGCGTTCTTTTGTGCGCAAGTCCGCGAACGCGTGCCAATGCGTGGTCTGAGAATCATCTCGCCCAATCGCCATGGTGCATTTTGAGTGTTGCCCCGCGACAACATCCCGCGCAGCCCGAATCAAAACCCCACCTAATCGCTCCACACGGTTCGTTTTCGCACCAACGAATGTGAAGCTGTAAGTGTGAGGCGGATACCCCGCCCTGACCCGTGTGACCAAATGTTGGAGATTCATCACATGACGACGAATCGATGCACGACCCGCACCGCTCTGACCAGCCTCGCGATCCTCGCCATCGCCGGCACCTCGACCGACATCCTCGCCCAGGAGACGATCACCGTCCGGGGCATCGTGCGCGACTTCCCGTCCTGGCACCCAGACTTCAACGTCGATCGCAGCCCGGCCTCCGTCGCGGGCATCGCGTCGCTCTTCCTGGATGACGACGGCGTCCCCTCCTTCCGCAACGAGGGCAAGCTCGTCATCGAGCCCGCTCGCGACGACGTGGGCAACCCCATCGCCGCGAACCTTGTCGAGGGCCCTCCCTCACACGGCATCACCTCCTTCGATCTCCACGACGGCGTCATCACGCCGCAGATCGACTACGCCGCGCAGATCACCGTCCTCGGCGCTGCCATCCAGTCCGGCTCCACGCACCTGCCCGTCACGTCGCGTGTCTACGTCGGCACCGAGTACGTCGAGCCCTTCGGCCCGCTCACCCAGGCCGTCTCGGGCAACCTCAACACAGGTGGCGACCCCGTCAGCTATCCGACGACCGTCATGTACCAGGCCGGAACGCCCATCTCCCTCCGCGCACGCTCCTGGCTGAAGAAGAGCAGCGGCTACTCGGGCACCCAGAACAACCACTGGGAGACCTACATGGACGTCAACACCTCCGCGTCCTCGCAGCAGGTCATCGTGCTCCGTGACGGCGACCCCGTTCCCGCCAAGGACGGCTTCCAGAGCCAGCACAACGCCCAGGCATTCGTCACCGATTACGTTGATTTCGCAACCCAGACGATGAGCCTCGACTCCAACCAGGCCATCTACCTCTTCGAGCTGGGCACGACGAACACCTCGAGCAGCGCCGCCGACTTCCAGGATCTCGTCGTCCTCGTCGAGCTCGCCGACGATCCCAGCTACTTCCAGCAGGTCACCAACGGCGCCGGGCCCTCGACCAATGCCGCCGTTCTCGGCTCCGACGACGACGGTGGCGTCACCGATGACCGCACCTTCCGCCAGTGGTTCCGCACCGTCCCGGGCGCCAACGGCAGCGTCTCGAAGCGCATCACCATGGACAAGGTCGGCGACGAGTACTCCTTCTGCACCAACGAGTTCTTCCTCGTCGATGGCGACCTCTACGGCAACGAGGGCATGGCCCACAACAGCTTCTTCACCTTCGAGTTCACGTCCACGGCCCACTACGTCCAGGGCATGGGCCAGTTCATCCTCTACGACGGCGATGGCGACGTCATGATCTACATCAACAACGAGCTGGCCATGGAGCTCGCCGGCGCACAGGCCGCGCAGGTCCAGCGCATCGACCTCGACTCCCTGGCACTCACCCACGGTGAGCAGGTCGACATCCGCTTCTTCTACGCCAATCGCAACGCGGCGGATGAGAAGTTCTGCCTCCGCACCAACATCGATCTCTCGATGACGACCGGCTACCGCGACCCCTCGACCTCGCTCTACGACTGAACCCAACCCGAAATCCCTCGCGCCAGGACGCCCGTGCTCCCTCGCACGGGCGTTTTTATGTGCACACCCAGCCCGCAGGCCTCACAACCCGCAGAGCTTCACAGTCCCCCCACGCTTGCCACCTCGCACTCACCCCCACACGCTCCCCGCGAGACGCTCGGAATCCCGAAGTCCGCGTGCAATCTCTGAAAGTGGATTCGACCGTTGTATTGATCCACGAACGCGACAGGAGTGAGGCCGCACGTGCGGGCACGACTGGGGCAGCGACACAATCCTGTGTCAGGAAGGTTCACCATGACCTTGGGCACCGCAAACGCAATCGGACGCATCTCCGCGCTGGCAATCCTCGCGGGCGGCGCTATCGCTCTGTCGCCCTCCGCCGAGGCCCAGGACACACGCACGATCCGCACTACGGTGCGCGATTTCAAGGCCTCGCATTGGGACTTCGACATCAAGCGTTCCGCCTCGCAGATCGCCGGCAACGCGTCACTCTTTGTCGACGAGGACGGACGACCCGCGTTTCGCAACATGGGACGAATCGTCAGCTCCGGCGCCTTCGATGAGGGCGGCGCGTCCATCGCAGCGCACCGCGTCGATGCCCCGATCCCCCACGGCATCGACACGTTCACGATCACAGATGCGATGATCACGCCCGATGTCGCTTACGCTGCTCACGTCACCGTTCTTGGCGCAGCGATCCAGGCCTCCGGATACGACATGCCGGTCACAGCATGCCTTGATATAGATGGCATGACCGTCGAGCCTTTCGGAGCCTTCGATATGGCCGTCGCGGGCAATCTGAATATCGGTGGTGGGCCGATGGACTTTCCCGTCGCCGTCATGATGCCCGCGGGCACACCCCTATCTATCGACGGGCGCAGCTGGATCAAGAAGGGCTCCGAGTACTCGGGCAACTCCGAGAACCACTGGGAGCAGTACATGAACGTCAACTCGTCCTCAGGCTCCAACCAGGTCATCGTCCTGCGTGACGGCGATCCGGTGCCCGCCAAGGATGGCTTCAAGGACCAGCTCTCCGCTCAGGTCTTTGTGCAGGACTACATCGATTTTGACACCCAGACGATGAAGCTCGAGACGAACCAGGCCATCTACCTCTTCGAGCTCGGCACCACCAGCACCACCAGCTCCGCCGCCGACTTCCAGGATCTGGTTGTGCTCGTCTCGCTCGCCGACGATCCCAGCTACTTCCACCAGGTCATCGACAACGAGGCCACGCCCTACACGCCCGCCTCGCTCGGCGCCAAGGACGACGCCTCCATCACCGATTCACGCACCATGCGTCAGTGGTTCCGCAACGTTCCCGGCGCCAACGGCAGCGTCTCCCACAGACTCGAGATGACCGAGTCCGGTGGCGTCTACGAGTACAGCACCACCGAGTTCTTCCCCGTTGACGGCGAGGTCTACGGCAACCAGGGCGCCACCCACAACCACTTCTTCACACTCGAGTTCCACTCCACCACCACCTACAACGCCGGCACGGGCCAGTTCATCGAGTTCAGCGGCGACGGCGACGTCATGGTCTACATCAACGACGAGCTCTCCATCGAGCTCTCCGGCTCGGACGCCACCCAGGGTGTGGATCTCGACACGCTCGACCTCGTCGATGGTCAGGACGTCGATGTCCAGTTCTTCTTCGCCAATCGCAGCGACACGGACAGCGACTTCAGCCTCCGCACGAACATGGACTTGACGCGCACGACCGCGTACAGAGATCCCTCGTCCTCTCTCTACGACTAAACACCCCTCGGCTGCAGGCACATCAGCCGAACCATTCCTTGCACCAGCAGCGCCCGCGTCCCTTGCGTGCGTTGTTGTTTATCCGGTTGGAGTCGCCAGCAACCGCCTCGGGTGACGACGCGCCACCACCACCGCCGCGGGGGTCCCCGCGAGCAGCGCGAGCCCGATCATCATCACCCACCCCAGCGCGACCGGCAGCGCCGGGGGCGAGAACGACAGATCCAGCCCCACCAGCATCCGATACAGCCCGTTGCCCGCCAGCGCCGCCTGGAGCCCCATCAGGCTCCCGAGCACGCCCGCGCTCAGCGCGATCAGCAGCACCTCCGCCGTGATCAGGCGCGCCAGCATCGACCCCGTCGACCCGATCGCGCGCAGCACACCAAGCTCGAACTGGCGCGCCTCGATCGACGCGATCACGACATTCCCAACACCAAAGCACGAGAGCACCATCGCCAGCAGCGCGATCGACGATATTACTTGCAGCGTCGAGCGCCCGATCGAGTCGATCGACCGCTTGATCTCGCGCCCAGACCCCGCCGACAGCAGCGTCCCCGTCAGCCTCGATCGGATCTCCGCCAGCGCGACCTCGTCGTCCACCGCATCGTTCAGATCCATCTGGATGAAGTGCACCGTGTCGTTCTTGAAGATCGATCGCAGATCGCTCCTCGATCCGAACACCGCGTGCAGAGACTGATCCCGGTACTCCTGCCCGATGTCGAAATACTTCGACACCAGGTCCAGCCCGGGCGACGCGATCACCCCCACGATCTCGAACGGCGTCGTCACTCCGTTGTGCGTGATCGGGAACTCGTCGCCCACGCCCAGCTCGTGCGCCACCATGAACTCGCGCGCCACCAGAATCGCCCCGCCAGCCAGCAGTCTCGCACGCGCTGTCTCGGGGTCGCCTTGGATCCAGTCGACCTTCGTCATCCGGAAGAACGGCTCCACCTCGAACCCGATGTACATCGTCTTCAGCGCCCGGATCGCTCGCACACCGAACGCATCGCCATCCAGACGCTGGATCGTCACCGCGCACGTGTCCTCGACAAACGGCAGCGACGCGATCTCCTCCCTCGACTCGTCATCCAGCCCACGGAACCCGTGCACGAACGCATCTGGGAAGCGGATCGCCCCGATCCAGTCGTTCAGCAGCGAACTCCCGTTCGTCCAGATCACGACCATCAGCCCGAGCCCGGCCATCAGCGAACCCGACGTCAGCCCATGACGAACAGGATGCGCGTTCAGCGACTCACGCAGCAGCGTCCTGGGCACGCGCAGCCCCCACGCCAGCACCGGCGCGATCACACGCGACACAACCACCACCGTCGGCACACCCAGCAGGAAGTACCCAATGAACATCAGCGGCGCACCCACCGTCACGTAGCTCCAGTACGCGAACTGAGAATCATCCGTCGAGAGCATCAGCGCCGGCTGCACCAGAACACACACCAGCCCGATCACTCCGATCGCCAGGACGCTCGCCCTCGACGGCGCACGCGATCGCGACCGCACCGCCTGCATCGGTGTCGTCCTCGACGCAAGCCACGCGGGCCACGACGCCCCCAGCACACCGCACGCGATGCCGCCAAGCAGCGCGCCCACGAGCCACCACGGTGGAATCGCCAGCCCCGTCGGCAGATGCTCCGCGAACACGATCGACGCCACCCACGCCAGCGCGACACCCAGCGGGATCCCAACCAGCGCGCCGCGTGCGCCAAGGATCCCACCCAGCAGCAGCTGCGCCTGCGCGATGCTCGCGCGCGTCCCGCCGAGACACCGCACGATCGCCAGCTCGCGCTGACGCTCCGCCACGCTCGTCGTCAGCCCCGTCAGAATGATGCACGCCGACGCGATCAGCGACAGCACCGACCAGATCAGCATCCCTATCTGATTCGCACGCACCGTCGAGCCCAGCCCGCTCGTGATCCGCTCCGTGGGCTCGAGCACGAAGTTGTCGTCCAGCTCCTCCAGATGGGTCGCCGCGAACGACGACGCGTCCACGCCATCCTCCAGCGTCATGTCCACACGAATCGGGCGATCACGCCCGGGTGTCATCCGCCCCAGCGTCTCCATCGTCACCCACGCCTCCAGGCGCGCGAACTGCACCTCGAACGGCTTGGGCCTCGTGATCCCTACAACCTCCAGCTCAAGCGGCTCACCGAAGATCGCCACGCGCACCCGATCGCCAACATCGACCCCCAATTGCTCTGCCAGCATCGGGTCGAGCACGACGTCATCGTCGTCACGCACCGGCTTGCCACGACCCAGCGGCAGCGAACGCATCGCGTACTCCAGCTCGGGAACGATCCCCTTGCCGTACGCCGTCTTCGTTGTCCGCCCGTCAGCGCCGAGCAGCGGCACAGGCCCCTCGCCGCGCGGCACGACGATGCCCACGCCCTCCCACGACGCAACGACATCCACCATCGACATATCGAACCGCTGGCCGCCGATGTCGCGCAGGCGAACGTCGGCGCTCCCGAGCGCCGAGCCGACCTGCTCCGTCAGCGAGCCCGACACCGACGCGCTGGCGCACGCGATAGCGGTGATCAACGCGCATGAAAACGCCACTGCCGCTGCCAGCAGGGCGCTACGCAGGCGTCGCGTTCGTAGCGTGCTGATAGCGAGATGCCAGGCTGCCCGCATCGAGACCTTCCGTTGCAAATGTGTCGATGATCGTCCCATCGCTCAACACGAACACCCGCTCGCAGTGCGTGGCGGCCGCCGGCTCGTGCGTCACCATGAACACAGTTATCTGCTGCTCGCTGGCGATCGAGCGAAGCAGCTCCCACAGCTTGCTGCTCGAACGCGAGTCCAGGTTCCCCGTCGGCTCGTCCGCCAGCAGCACGGGCGGCGAGAACAGCAACGCCCTCGCGATCGCCGTACGCTGCTGCTCGCCTCCGCTCATCGCGTCGGGGCGATGGTCGCTCCGGTGTGTGACCCCAAGCGCATCGAGCAGCTCGTTCGATCGATCGCGCAGCCACGACGCGTCACGACCCGCGATCACACCCGGCAGCTCCACGTTCTCGCGCGCCGTCAGCGTCGCGATCAGATTGAAACTCTGGAACACGATCCCGACACCGGAGCGTCGATACTCCGTCAGACCCGCCTCATCGAGCGAGTGCAGATCGTGCTCGCCCACGCGGATACTCCCACTGTCGATCGCGTCCAGGCCCCCGAGCAGATGCAGCAGCGTGCTCTTGCCCGAGCCCGACGCGCCCATCGCGCCATAGAACCCGGGCGTGTCAATCGTCAGAGACGCACCGCGCAGCGCGTGCACGCGATGCCCTCCGCTCGTGTACGACTTGTGGACGTCCTGGCAGTGGATCATGGCTCACTCGTGCGCACGACGACGCACTCTCTCATTAGTCGTCTCACAACGCCCGAAATTTCGAGAAGTGAGCCCCGATCGCCTCCAGGCGCTCACGAGGGGTGCTTCTGGTCGTACGACGCGCCATCCATCAGAGAGTCCATGCCCCCCGCATCGCCCACCCGCAGACGCACTAACCAGCCTCCCTCATACGGATCCGAGTTCAGCACCGACGGGTCCTCGTCGAGGGACTCGTTGACCTCCACGATCTCTCCGCCGATCGACGAGTACACGTCGCTCGTCGCCTTGACCGACTCCACCTCGCCGACCTCCTCGCCCGCGGAGATCGTCGTCCCCACCGGCTTGAGCTCCACGTACGTGATGTCCGTCAACTCGTCGATGGCGAACCTGGTCAGGCCAAGCGTCAGGATGTCTCCATCGAGCTTGTGCCACTCGTGACTCTCGGAATACCGACGATCGGTGGGGCTTGCCATAGGGAACCTCTGCGTGAAGATGACGTCGACTCGGCGCGTCGCCCGACGCGTCCGGCCCGCATGCTACCCGAGCCGCACCGAACAGCCAACGCCATGCCAACCTCCGGTCGCGGCACGCCACCGGTGACGGTAGAGTGCCATCGATGCTGTTCTACATCTCGTTGGAGACATACCGACGCGAACTCTCACTCGTCCGCGAGCCGCTGTCGCTCGACTCGATCGCCAACCACATCGCCACGCGCCACCACCTGCGCGGCATGGTCGTCCCCACCGACTTCCTCAAGGGCTTCGAGGTCGCCGACCTCGACACCTTCCGCGCCCACAACGACAAGGGCGGCTGCCCCGCCCTGGCACTCCACGAGCTCACCGGCCTGCGCCTCGCCTCGCGCGACGACGCCGTTGCCGGCGCCGCACTCGATCGCCTCGAACGAGTCCTCATCGCCGCCCAGCGTCTGGGCTGCGGCTCCGTGGGCTTCTCCATCGAGTCCGCCGACACCGACGAGTACTTCGACCTCGCCGTCGATCGTCTCAGGCAGTGCGCCACACGCGCCGAGCGCCTCGAGCTCAACCTCCTGCTCAACCCGCACCGAGGCATCACCGAGAACCCCGAGCGCGTCGTCGACATCATCAAGAAGGTGGGGGGGTTCCGCCTCGGCGTGCTCCCCGACTTCGCCGACGCCGCGGAGTCCGCCGATCCATTCTCCTACATCAAGATGCTCGCCCCGTACGCGCCGATCGTGCTCGCCTCGACTGTCAAATTCGACAAGAAAGGGAGGCACACGCCGTACGACATCGCTCCCATGTGCGAGGCGCTCCGCGTCATCGGGTACAACGCGGGCATCTCGCTGCTCTACAAGGGCGAGGGCGAGACCGACGAGGGCGTCGACATCTCGCGGGAAACCCTCACGGGCGAGCTCGTCCAGGAGGAAGCATGAGCGCGCAGGGCGACCATCCCGACACGCCACCGTCGATCATCATCACCATCGACGGTCCCGCCGGCACCGGGAAATCCTCTGTCTCGCGCGCGCTGGCGAACAGGCTGGGCCTCGAGTTCCTGGACACCGGCGCCATGTACCGCGCCGTCGCATCGATCGCTCTCGATCGGTCCCTCCCCCTCGACGACGGACCCGCCATCGCCGGCGCGGCACTCGAGGCCGACCTCCACTTCGACTGGACGCAGGACCCACCCGCGATGATGGCGTTCTGGAAGCCCATCGACGACAGGCTGCGCGACATCGACGTCAACGAGGCGGTCTCCCCCGTCGCGGCACTCCCCGAGGTACGCGACGTGCTGGTCAGACGACAGCGCATCATCGGGCAGCAGCACCCGCGCCTGGTCACCGAGGGGCGCGACCAGGGCTCCATCGTCTTTCCAGATGCGCAGATCAAGTTCTTCCTCGACGCCTCCCCCGAGGTGCGTGCGCGACGACGCGTAGAGCAGCTCGCGGGGCTGGGCTTGGCGCTGGTCTTCGACGACGTGCTCGAGGAGATCGAGGCGCGCGACAAACGCGACGCCACGCGCAAAGTGGGGCCGCTCATCTGCCCCGAGGACGCCGCACGAGTGGACACCTCCTCGATGTCCTTCGACGAGGTGGTCGACACGCTCTATGGGAAGGTCCAGGCGCACCTGACAGGCTCGCGCCGGTCACAGGGGTGCTCCATCTGATGGGCTCACCAGTCAACGAGTGGTTGCAGCCGCTCTGGTACTCGACCTGGCGTGAGATCACGAAGCTCCTCTTCGAGTCGTTGTACGCATACGAGCGCCTCGGCACGCGACACCTCCCGCACACCGGGCCCGCACTGATCGTGGCCAACCACCAGTCTTTCTTCGATCCGCCACTCATCGGAGACTGCTTCGAGGACCGCCAGTTCTATCCCGTCGCGCGCTCGGAGCTCTTCGAGGTGCCCCTCTTCGGATCCGCCATCGCCATGCTCAACTCCATCCCCATCCGACAGGGACGCGTCGACACCAGCGCCATCAAGCAGATCATCCACCGCCTCGAATCAGGGCACCCCGTTCTCATCTTCCCCGAGGGTTCACGCACGCATGACGGCACGATCCAGCCCTTCGAGCGGGGCATCGGTGTCATCCTCCGTCGCACGCGCGTACCCGTCATCCCCGCCGCCATCGACGGCGCCTTCGACGCGTGGCCACGCTCACGCCCCTTCCCAAGATTCTTCGGGCAGCGCCTGCGCGTGCTCTTCGGCACACCCATCATGCCCGGGTTCCTCCCCGGGAATCCCGACGACGCCGTCGCACTCCTCGAGCGGCGCGTCCGCGCACTCTTCGACGAGCTGCGCTCGATCGATCCCCGACGAGGGTGAAACCAGCTGCGCCACACGGTATGCTTGGCGCCCTTTCAATCGATCCGCGCATCCCGACCACACACCAGGAGCCCGCACGCCATGGAAACCACGCTCATCATCTTCAAGCCCGACGCCGTCCAACGAGGACTCATGGGCCAGATCATGACCCGGTTCGAGCGCAAGGGCCTCCAGATCATCGGGTGCAAGCTCATCCGTATCTCACAGCACATGGCCGAGCGCCACTACGAGGCACACAAGGAGAAGCCCTTCTACGAGGGCCTCGTCAGATTCATGACGGGCTCGCCCGTGCTCGTCCTCGCCATCCGCGGCGTCGGTGCCATCGAGGTCTGCCGCAAGCTCATGGGCGCAACCTTCGGCTCCAAGGCCGAGGCCGGCACCATCCGTGGCGACTTTGGCGTCTCGAACTCCTTCAACCTCATCCACGGCTCCGACTCACCCGAGGCCGCCGAGCGTGAGCTCGAGATCTTCTTCGAGGAGTCTGAACTGCTCGACTACGAGCGTGCCGTCGACTCCTGGGTCTACGACATGAGCGCCGGCGCGCCCGAGTAGCTCACGCCTCGATCTCTGGCGCCTCGAACTGGAACACGTCCTCCAGCGCCACACCGAACACGCGTGCGATGCGGAACGCCACCTCGAGCGAGGGCGAGTACTTCTGCCCCTCGATCGCGTTGAGCGTCTGCCTCGTCACGCCGATCTGCTCGGCCAGGTCCTTCTGCGTCATCTCGCCGTGCGCGAACCGCAGCAGACGAATCCGGTTGCGCACCAGCGTCTTGGAGGGGGACATCGTCACAGACCCCGCCGGTAGTACGAGATCTGCAGCACGAGCTTGACCACCTCTGACAGGAACAGGAACGCCAGCAGCCCGTTGGCCACCCACGCCGCCTCGACCTGCGCCGCCAGCGCACCGATCGCCAGCAGCACGCCCACGCCCAGAATCCACGACGAGTTGTTCTCCGCACGCCAGGCGATCAGCCGGTCACGCTCGTCGGCGTCCTCCGGCTTCCTCGCCAGAGCGGCCATCACGTGCCCGCCGATCAGCACGAGCACCAGCACCACCGTGGCGCCCACGAACAGCGGGATGTACGACGGGACCGACATCACGCCGTCGCTGAGCATGCGACCGGCGAGCACGAAGTAGATCCCGAAGCCGATCAGCAGCCCGAGCAGCGTGATCCACACGCTCTTCTCCTCAAATGAAGCATCCATCACCGAATCTCCTGGTGTTATATGTCAAAGAATTTTGACATCAAGTCAAAAATATGCGACATATCAGTGCATGTCAAGAATATTTGACATCAAAATTGCCCTGGACAGCCTCAATGGGGCTGAAAGGGCTCAAACGGCGATTATCGCGAGAAATCGGTGCTAGGTCAGCCTGCGAGACCACAGCCAGCATTGGGTCACGAGCACCAGCAGGATCGCCCCGAGCGTCTGGTGGGCGGTCGAGAACACCAGGTCGCGCGTGGTCGCCTCCACGGCTTCGCTCGAGGTCATCACCGCCCAGAGCGCGACACCCCCGAGCACCATCTGGAGCACCAGCGTGTGCATCGTGGACATGCCGAGCTTCTTGTAGAGCCTGCCACCGCCCTGGCGAGCGTGATCCTGGAACCGAAGCGCGATCAGGATCGTCGTCACCGCGGCCACGAGCGAGAACCCGACGTGGGTGAAGATCGCGTGGCTGGACAAGTCTGAATGCCTGAGCAGCGCGCCCAGCGCGATCTGGATCAGCAGCGTGATCAGCGCGACGAGCGCCACCATGCGTGTCGTGGCTGCTTTCGTCACGCTGATGGGCGGCATCTGCCAGCGCGTGTGCGTCATGGCGACCAGCATGGAGAGCATCGCGACGAACATCTGCCCCGTCACGCCGTGGACGATGCCCAGTGCGTCGATGGGGGAGCCGCCCTCGAGGGAGGTGTCGAGGGGGTTGTCGTCGACGCGCAGCCCGCCCAGGATGCCCTGCCCGATGACCCAGAGCGAGACCAGGATGCCAAGTAGTCTGGTCGGGAGAGAGTGGCGATTGATGAAGAGGGCGATTGTTAGCGAGAGCGTCATCAGCCCGACCAGAGCGCCGAAGAGTCGGTGGGCGTGCTCGTAGAAGACGCCGCCGGTCATCTTCGAGAGCGGGTATAGGAACATGTTGGTGCCGAAGGTGTTGGGCCAGTCGGGGACGGCGAGTCCGGCCTCTGCGCTGGTGACGACCCCTCCCAGTGCCAGGAGTGCCAGCGAGGCGAGACAGGTCACGAGTGCCAAGCGGGTCGTCCAGAGTGCGTTGGGTTGGAATCGGGAGCGCAGCAGCCTTGAGAGGAATCCGCAGACGAGCCCGATGACGACGCCGAAGACGAGCCAGCCGGCGACCATGATGGCGAGGCTCGGGGTCTCATCTCCCTGCTCGAGGTCGGAGAATACCGACCCGATGATCAGCAGCGTGAAGAGGGCGATGAGCCCGCCCACGATCGCGCTAGTTCTGACTGGGCGTTCACTGGATTGCCCGGCCCTGATGCACCCGATCGCCATGATCGCCAGCAGGATGGTCGCCATGCCTTGCGAGGGGATCTGGAGGACCGGGAGCATGAGGATGTAGCCGACCAGTGCCATGGCGGCGGTGGTCGCGAAGGCGAAGACCGTGGCGCGTGTCACCCGCTCAGATCGAGGCGTGGAATTTGGCATGGGGCCCTCCCTGCTGGTTGACAGAACCGTCAGACTGAAAATACTACTGTCTCACAGAAACTAGGCTTGCTCGGGCATCGTGACCGATACCGCCCACATTATGTGGGGCATACACGGTATGCACCCAGATGGAGAGGCGACAGAGCGCGATGTGCATGCAAGATCACAACGGGAGGCGTCCACTGTGACACCATTTTTCCCTCGGTGGACCAACACGGTCCCGCTCCTGATCCTGATGTCAGCGGGTGGAGGCTTGTTGGTGACGGTCGCGATCGTGTGGACGTACTTCACGCCTTCTTACTGGGAGGTTGGGTACATGCCCGAGCAGCCGGTCGCGTACTCGCACCAGTTGCATGCGGGCACCCTTGGCATCGACTGCCGCTACTGCCACGACAACGTCGAGGAGTCGGGCTACTCGAACATCCCGTCGTCGTCGGTGTGCATGAGCTGCCACACGGTCGTGGACAACGCGCAGGGGTATCTGGCGAAGGCGGTGTCGACGACGGGCGGCGACTCGGTGCACTGGGCCAACGAGAATCTTGCGAAGCTGCGTGACGCGTACGATCACGGCGAGGCCATCGAGTGGACGCGCGTGCACAAGCTGCCGGACTACGTCCACTTCGATCACTCGATCCACGTGAACCTCGGTGTCAGCTGCTACTCGTGCCACACGCGCATCGATCAGATGCCGGAGGTGTACCAATCGCAGCCGCTGTCGATGGGCTGGTGCCTGGACTGCCATCGCGAGCCGGAGCACCACCTGGTGGACACGTCAGAGGTTGACGTGACGAATCTGCGACGCGTGCAGGAGATGCTCTCGCAGAGCGACTACGCGCAGACGACGGGGATGCTGCTGGCGCAGCAGGTCGATCCGCCTCAGAACTGCGGGGCGTGCCACTACTGAACCATGCGTCGTCCACAGGGCGTCATCCACGGGTGGTTTTGAGCCCGTCAGAGAACGAGTACCACACATGACCAACACAGATCAGAACACACCTCCGGGGCATGGGCGCACCTACTGGCGCTCGCTGGACGAGCTGGCGACGACGTCGCAGTTCGGCGAGTTCCTGCATCGGGAGTTCCCGTCGTTCGCGGGTGAGCTGACGTCGCCCTCGCGGCGCAACTTCCTCAAGGTGATGGGGGCCTCGCTGGCGCTGGCCGGCGCCGCGACCATCCCTGGATGTCGTCGTCCGGAGCACAAGATCCTCGCGTACGACCGCAAGCCCGAGGACGTCATCCACGGCAAGCCGCTGTACTACGCCTCGGCGCTGGTGATGAGCAACGGGCACGCGGAGGGCGTGCTTGTCGAGACGCACGACGGGCGCCCGACGAAGATCGAGGGCAACCCGCTGCACCCGGGCAACCAAGGCAAGTCGAGCGCCACGGCGCAGGCCGCGATCCTGAATCTGTATGACCCCGATCGTCTGCGTCACCCCGTCTCGCGTGTCGGTGGCGACGAGGAGCAGGACGCGACATGGAGTGACTTCTGGCAGTTCGCCGACGCGCACTTTGCCAGGTACGACGCGACCTCGGGTCAGGGCCTGGCGTTCGTGGTGGACACGTCGTCGAGTCTCTCGCGAGACGCGGTTCGCGACAACGTGATCCGCAACCGCTGGTCGAACGCGCTATGGCTGCCCTACGACGCGCTCGATAACGAGAATCAGCGCAACGGCCTGTCGAGCGTGCTGGGCGGGACGATGTCGCGCTCCTGCACGTTCCAGAACGCGACGCGCGTGCTGTCGATCGATGACGACTTCCTGGGCGGCGAGGACGCGCGCCTGAGCGACATTCGCGGCTTCGCCTCGGGGCGGAGGGTGCGGACAACGCACGGCGACGGCTCCGAGATGAACCGCCTCTACGTGATCGAGAGCTCGCTGTCGATCACGGGCGGGAGCGCCGACCACAGGCTCCGCCTGAAGCCCTCCGGCGTGACGGTGGCGGGCATGGAGGTGCTCGCGTCGATCCTCCGCAAGCTGGGCGGCTCGAGCAACATCGAGCAGGCCAACGCGGTCGACTCGTGGATCAAGCGATCGACAGACTCGACCGAGGGATTCATCGAGCCGCCGCGCGAGTGGATCGAGGCGTGCGCCGACGATCTTCTCTCGGCATCGAGCACGTCGCTGATCGTGGCGGGCGCTTCGCAGGCGCCGGTCGTGCACGCGACGGTGGCCGCGGTGAACCAGGCGCTGGGCGCGACGGGATCAACGATTCAATATCAGCAGCTCGGCTCTGATGCCAGCGTGTCGTCGCGTGCGTCGCTCCAGACGCTGAGCGACGCGATCGATGGGGGTTCGATCTCGACGCTGGTGGTCATCGGGCGCAACCCGGCGTACGACGCCCCGGCGAATCTTGGTTTGGCGCAGAAGCTCGCGAGCGTCGGCACGCTGATCACGCTCGATCCGAAGCAGACCGAGACGGGCGCCCTGGCGTCGTGGCAGCTCAACGGGTGCGAGGACCTGGAGCGTTGGGGCGATGCGCTGGCTTCGGACGGCACGATCAGCGTGATCCAGCCGATGATCGCGCCGCTCTTCGACGGCGTGTGCGAGCTGGGCTTCCTGCAGCGATTGGCGCAGGGCGAGGGCGCGCCGGACGCGTACGACACGGTCCGTGCCGCGCTTCGCGGCGCTGGTGTGGCCGGCGACGACAAGACGTGGCGCCGATCGCTGCACAACGGCATCGTCGCGGGAACCGGCGGCGCGACGGCCACTCCGAGTGTCAATTCTTCGCAGCTGGTCTCGATGCTCAACACGCCGACGGCGCTGGGCAGTGGACTCGAGGTCGTCTTCAGGGCGTGCCCGAAGCTGCGTGACGGAACAGATGCGAATAACGGATGGCTCCAGGAGCTACCCGATCCGGTGACGAAGCTGACGTGGGACAACCCCGCGCTGGTCTCTCCCGCGACGGCCGAGCGGCTCGGGCTGCTGGACACGTCGGACACGATCGGCGTGCAGCGCGCCCCGATGGCAACGCTGGAGATCGGCGGACGCTCGATGGAGATTCCCGTCTGGCGTCAGCCGGGCCTGCCCGATGATGTGGTGGTGCTGACGGTCGGCTACGGGCGGACGTCGTCGGGTGTGGTCGGTACCGGCACTGGTTTTGACACGTACCAGCTCCGCACGAGCGACGCGATGCGCACGGCATCGGGCGCGACGATCAGCAGGGCGGGTGGGTCGTACCCGATCGCCAGCACGCAGGACCACCACGCGATGGAGGACCGGGCGGTGCTCCGTGAGGTGGACGTGCAGGCGTGGCGCGAGCACGGCGATGAGCTGGACACGTCGAAGGATGCGTACGGCGTCGATCGTCGCAACAACTTCGCGGCGCGTCTGGGCACCGAGGGCCACACGCCGGTGAACAGGGATGTGTACGACCCGGATCAGCTGCACGACTACAGCGTGGGCCCGCAGTGGGGCATGTCGATAGACCTTGCCTCGTGCATAGGGTGCGGCGTGTGCACGATCGCGTGCCAGGCGGAGAACAACATCCCGATCGTTGGCAAGACCGAGGTGAACAAGGGACGCGAGATGCACTGGATCCGCGTCGATCGGTACTTCACGGGTGATGCGGACGGTGATGTAGACATGGCGGTGCAGCCCGTGGGCTGTGTGCACTGCGAGGCGGCGCCGTGCGAGACGGTGTGCCCGGTGAACGCGACGGTGCACGGCCCGCAGGGCACGAACGACATGGCGTACAACCGGTGCATCGGGACGCGCTACTGCTCGAACAACTGCCCGTACAAGGTGCGTCGCTTCAACTTCTTCGACTACGCGACGAAGAAGTACAAAGGCGACTACACGGGCAAGAGCGTGCTGGGCGGAGTCGTGAACAACGACAACATGATCCCGCCGAGGCTCCGCGAGCCGCTCGAGGAGATCGAGCACCTGAAGTTCAACCCCGACGTGACGGTGCGCGAGCGCGGCGTGATGGAGAAGTGCACGTACTGCATGCAGCGGATCAACGCGGCGCACATCGAGAACGAGATCGCCGCTCGACAGGGGAAAGGTGATCACGAACACGCGATTCCCGACGGGTACTTCCAGAGCGCCTGCCAGCAGGCGTGCCCAGCGGACGCGATCAGCTTCGGCGACATCCTGGACGAGCACTCGCGCGTGGCGCAAGAGAAGGCGAACGGTCGCACGTACGCGATGCTGGCGTATCTGAACACTCGCCCGCGCACGACCTACATGGTCGGGCTGCGGAATCCGAACCCGCTGATACGTGAGCCGGAGGTTGACGTCTTCCACGGGCACGGCGGCGGGCACGATGACCATGCGAGCGACTCGCACGGGTCGAGCGACACTGGCGACAGCCATACAAACGATGAGGGGCACGTCATGAGCCTGCCGGTGCTGAATGATGTGCTGGCCACAGCGATGGCTGGAGGTGTCGCGTGAGCACGCTGAACCCACCCGATGAGAGCATGGCCACGCGTCTTGCCTCCGGCGCCAGCGGCACGGGGGAGGTCCCGTCGGACCCGGTGACGATCGACGGCACGATCGTGGACGACCCTTCGGTGCGCACATCGTTGGTGCTCGGGCACACCAACTTCCACAGCGTGACGGACACGATCTGCGGCTGGGCAGAGAACAAGCCGCCGAAGCTGTGGTACCCGCTGTTTGGTTTGAGCTCGGCGATAGCGGGCATCGGCACGCTGATGGTGCTGTACCTGATCGTCACGGGCGTTGGCGTGTGGGGCCTGAACAACCCGGTGATGTGGGGCTGGGCGATCGTGAACTTCGTGTGGTGGGTCGGTATCGGCCACGCGGGCACGCTGATCTCGGCGATCCTGTGCATCTTCAAGCAGAACTGGCGCACGAGCATCAACCGGTTCGCGGAGGCGATGACGATCTTCGCGGTGATCTGCGCGGGCATGTTCCCGGGTATTCACGTGGGTCGCATCTGGTTCGCGTGGTTCCTGTTCCCGATCCCGAACTCGAACGCCATCTGGCCGAACTTCCGCTCCCCGCTGCTGTGGGACGTCTTCGCGGTGGGCACGTACTTCACGGTGTCGCTGCTGTTTTGGTACATGGGGATGATCCCCGATCTGGCGACGCTGCGTGACAGGGCGATGCTGCGTCTGGCCAACGGCGCGTCCAGCGCGGTGACGCCCGTGCAGCGGATGATCGACAGGGCGCGCGCCACGATCTACGGCGTGCTGTCGCTGGGATGGCGGTTCAGCTTCCGTGGGTGGTGGAACTACGAGAAGGCGTACATCCTGCTGGCGGGCATCGCGACGCCGCTGGTGCTCTCGGTGCACTCGGTGGTGTCGTTCGACTTCGCGGTCTCGATTCTGCCTGGCTGGCACACGACGATCTTCCCGCCGTACTTCGTGGCGGGCGCGATCTTCTCCGGGTTCGCGATGGTGCTGACGCTGCTAATCCCGGCGCGAGCGATGTACCCGGGGCTGAAGAACTTCGTGACAGCTCGCACGCTCGAGAACATGTGCAAGATCATCACGGTGACGGGCTCGATGGTGGGCTTCGCGTACATGATGGAGTTCTTCATCTCCTGGTACGGGGCCAACAACTACGAGGCGCAAGCGTTCCAGATCCGCATGTTCGGTCACTACTGGTGGGCGTACGCGGCGATGTTCCTGTGCAACGTGATCTCGCCGCAGGTGTTCTGGCTCAAGTGGGCGAGGACGACGCCGTGGTTCATCTTCGTGATGTCGATCTTCGTGAACATCGGTATGTGGTTCGAGCGATTCGTGATCGTCTCGACGCTGTCGGCGGACTTCGTGCCGGCCAGCTGGGACTATTACTCGCCGACGTGGGTCGACATCTGGACGTACATCGGGTCGCTGGGCATCTTCATGACGTTCTTCCTGTTGTTCCTGCGGTTCCTGCCCATGCTGGCGATCAGTGAGCTCAAGAACGTGATGCCCGAGGCGCACGTGCACAGGGATGACCATTCCGAGGAGGGGGCGCACTGATGTCTGAGACGACGACCACATGGGGTGTGCTGGCGGAGTTCGAGACCCCGACGGCGCTCTACAAGGGATGCGAGAGGATCCGCGACGCGGGCTTCTCGCGATGGGACGCGTACTCGCCCTTCCCGGTGCACCACCTGGACGAGGCGATGGGGCTCAAGCCCTCGAGGGTCTCGTGGATCTGTGGCACGGGCGCGGCGCTGGGTGTCTCGGGCGCGATGCTGATGCAGTGGTGGATGTCGGCGGTGGACTACAAGATCGTGGTCAACGGCAAGCCGTTCTTCGCGTGGGAGCAGTTCCTGCCGATCACGTTCGAGCTCGGCGTGCTGCTGGCGTCGTTCGGGGCGATCTTCGGCATGCTGGCGCTCAACGGACTGCCGATGCTGTTCCACCCGCTGTTCGGCAAGAAGCAGTTCCTACGTGCCAGCGACGACAAGTTCTTCATCGCGATCGAGTCCACGGACCCGAAGTTCTCGGAGGCCAGGGCGAGCCTTCTCGAGGCCGGCGCGATGAACGTCGAGGAGGTGGACGCGTGAGCACACTCGCACGAACATTTCTCATGGGCGCGTCTGTCGCGCTGGTCGCGCTGGCGGGCTGCCGGGGCGATCGCTCGTCGGAGGCGCCGCGTCAGTTCTTCCCCGGTCTGGACGACCAGCCGCGCTACGACCCGCAGGAGGAGAGCGAGTTCTTCGCCAACGGTCGCGTTGTGCAGGATCCGGTCGCCAACACGGTGGCGTTCGGGCGCTTCTCGCGTCAGGACCCGTCACGTGTCGACTTTCTGCGTGACTCCGACGCGTTGTATCGCGGGCAGAACGGCTCGGGGAATTGGATCGATCGCGCCCCCATCGGCGAGCTGACCGGTGCGGACGTTGGTGTTGCCGATCTGATCGAGCTGGGGCGTCAGCAGTTCAACATCTACTGCATCGTGTGCCACGGCGGCGTGGGTGTCGGCGGGCAGGGCACGCAGTACGCGGGCCTCGTCGGCGATCGCTGGTCGTACCCGATACCCAATCTGCACGACGCGCAGTATCAGCGCGGCGGCGAGAAGGGGCAGGACGGCTACCTGTTCAACGTGGTCCGCAACGGCGTCCCCAACGAGCCTGGCATCATGCCGGAGTTCCGCATGCGTGGGTACTCACAGCAGGTCAACGAGCGTGAGGCGTGGGCGATCGTGCTCTATCTGAGGACGCTGCAGCGATCGCGCAACTCGACGCTCGCGGACGTGCCGGAGGCGATGCGTGGCTCGCTGACATCGAGCCAGGAGGTGAGCCAATGAGCCAGGTCGCTGCGCAACCATCGTCGCTGCTCTCTGGTCGGTCGGTGACGCTCGGGCAGGGTGTTGGCAACTCGCTGTCGCTGGGTCTGATTGGTGTCGGGGGCATCGGGCTGATCGTCGCGGCGCTCCTGGGCTTCACGGGCTCGAAGGACGTCGCCATGATCGTGCTGGCGTCGTACCACGTGGGCGTGCTGTTCTGCGTGGGCATGGCGCTGGGGTGCATGGGCATCGTGATGATCCTGCACCAGGTCAACGCCGGGTGGTCGGCGCTGGTTCGACGCCAGGTCGAGAACACGATGTCGATGCTCTTCCCGGTCTGCGCGCTGCTGTTCCTGCCGATCCTGATCTCGACCTTCGTCGCGCCGGGCAAGCTGTGGCACTGGATGGATGCCGATTACGTCGCGGGCGATCTGATCTATGCCCACAAGCAGCCGTTCCTGAATGTGGGTTTCTTCACGATTCGCACGATCGCCTACTTCGTGATCTGGGGTTTCCTGGCCTGGAAGCTCTATGGGTACTCGAGGATCCAGGATTCGACGGCGGACAAATGGCTGACGGCCAAGGCTCGCAGGATGTCCTCGTACGGGCTCCTTCTCTTTGCGGTCACGACGGCCTTCGCCGGCTTCGACTGGATCATGAGCCTTGACTACCACTGGTTCAGCACGATGTTCGGCGTGTACTTCTTTGCGGGGAACTTCGGTGCCGCGCTGGCGGTGACGATCCTGATCATGCTGGCGTTGCGCCGGCAGGAGGACTTCCGCTCGCTGGTCACCCAGGAGCACCTGCACGATCTGGGCAAGCTGCTCTTCGGGTTCTGCGTCTTCTGGGCGTACATCGGGTTCTCGCAGTACTTCCTGATCTGGTACGCGAACATCCCCGAGGAGACCTCGTGGTTCCTGGCGCGTCGAACGGACACGTGGTACATCTACTCGATCCTGCTGGCGGTGTGCCGATTCGTGATCCCATTCGTGGTGCTGATGCCGCGCCCGTTCCGTCGCTCGCCCAGGGTGCTTGCGATCGCGGGCGTGTGGATCCTCGTGTGCCACGCGCTGGATCTGTTCTGGATGGTCCGTCCGGAGTTCACTTCGTATGAGACTGGCGCCGACATCGGGCTGTCCTGGCAGGACGTGGTCGCGTTCGTCGGGCCGGTCGCTCTGTTCGCGGGCCTGCTGGTCCGCAAGATCATCTCCGGCCCGCTTGTTCCCACCAACGATCCGCGTCTCGCTGAGTCGCTCCACCACAAGAACACGATCTGAGTCACATCTATGACCGAAGCACACACATTCGAGAACGAGCCCGCGGTCGACCAGTGGCACTCGCACACTGGCGAGGCGCCGTCGCAAGAGTCGCACGGCGAGATCCACCCGGCGCTGATCGCGCTTGTCGGGCTCGTGGGCGCCGTCTTCGTGATCGCCACGATGGTGGTGCTCGCTATCTACTTCAACCAGGAGACGCGGGCTCAGATCGAGGAGGTCGTCGAGGGCACGAACGTTGCCGTCGAGTACCTCGAGCGCAGCGCGCGATGGGATGCAGAACAGACCAGCTACGGCTGGATCGATCAGGAGGCCGGCGTGGTCCGGATCCCTGTTGATGCGGCGGTGTCGATCGTCGCGCGGGAGTACGAGTCGCAGCAATGAGCACACTTCGCGTTCCATCTCACGCTCGACTGGCGTGCTGCCTTCTGGCCGCGCTGCTGGTGTTCGTGTGCGCGATGGGCGCCTCGGCGCAGTACAGCCTCAAGGAGTTGCCAGAGGAGCGACAGGGCGTGGACGTGTTCGAGCGTCGCGGGGATGTCGTCCCGAGTGACATCGTCTTCACGGACTCGCGCGGCGAGACGGTCACGCTGGGCGACTACTTCGATGGCGAGCGTCCTGTGATCCTCATCATGGGGTACTACACATGCCCGCTGCTGTGCGACATCGTGTTCCACAAGGCACAGCAGGGATTCAACGACCTTGCCTGGACGATGGGCAAGGAGTATCGCGTCGTCACGGTGTCGATTGACCCCGAGGACACGCCCGAGGCGGCACGCGAGCGTCAGGAGTCTCTTCTGGGCGGTTACAAGCGTGAGGTGTCGCCCGAGAGCTGGGAGTTCCTGGTCGGTGATCAGGCATCGATCGATGCGCTCGCCGGCTCGATCGGATTCAGCTACAAGGCACTTCCGGAGGTGGAGGAGTTCTCGCACCCGGCGGCGTTGACGTTCCTCTCGCCCGATGGTGAGATCTCGAACTACCTGATCGGGCTCGTGTACCCCGAGAAGCAGCTGCGACTGGCGCTGACCGAGGCCGCGGAGGGCAAGGTCGGCTCCCTCTTCGACAAGGTGCTGCTGTTCTGCCACGTCTACGACCTGGAGGCGGGCGCCTTCGTCTGGGAGGCGATGACGATCATGCGCATTGGCGCGACAGCGGTCGCGATCGCGCTGGGCAGCTTCGTGTTCCTCTTGTTCAGGCGTGAGAGGCGTGCGCGACAGCGACGTCTCGGGCTCTTGTCAGACAAAACGATTCCCCACGGAGCGACGGCCGCGTAATCACTCAACCGGGCGTGTCGCCCTTGTGAGATAGAACCCATGCAAGCTCTGAATTCCATGCTGAACTCGACACTCGCCCAGGAGGCGTTCCGCTCGTGGATGCTCCCTGACCCGGACTCGTCCTTTGCGGCGCACGTCGACAAGCCGTTCATGTTCATCACGTGGATCTGTCTGATCTTCTTCTTCCCGATGATGGGTCTGATGGTGTACTTCGTGGTGAAGTATCGTCGTCGTGAGGGTGTGGCGCAGCAGCGCTCGCCAGCGCACCACACCGCCATCGAGCTGACCTGGACAATCGGGCCGCTGTTCCTGCTGGGGATCATGTTCGTCTGGGGCTTCAAGGGCTACCTGTTCTTCCACGTTGCGCCGTCGGACGCGGAGCAGATCGACCTGCAGGCGATGAAGTGGAACTGGACGATGACGTACGACACGGGGACGCAATCGGCGCAGACGATCAGCATCGCCGACAAGGAGGTGCCCGTGTTCCCGGTGCCGGCCGGCAAGCCGGTGAAGCTGACGATGCACTCGACGGACGTGATCCACTCGTTCTTCGTGCCGGACTTTCGCGTGAAGCTGGATGTGTTCCCGAACCGGTACACCACGATGTGGTTCCAGCCGACGGTCGAGCCCGAGCTGCAAGCCGACGGCTCGCGGTACTCCGATCACCTTGTCTTCTGCACGGAGTACTGCGGTGACGGTCACTCGCAGATGGGTGCCGTCATCCGCGTGATGCCCAAGGCGGACTACGACGCCTGGAAGAACCAGCCACCCTATAACCCGGATGTGGATCCGCCACACGAGATCGGCGAGATCCTGTATCGCGTCAAGGGCTGCAACGCGTGCCACTCCGTTGATGGAGCGGCAAACGTGGGCCCGACGTGGCAGGGTGTGTTCGGTTCGGCTCGAACGTTCTCGAACGCTCCCTCTGCGATGGCGGACGAGAACTACATCCGCGAGTCGATCCTCGATCCTGCGGCGAAGCTAGTCGCGGGCTTCCCGAACCAGATGGTCAGCTACCAGGGCCAGCTGACGGAGCAGGAGATCGACTGGATCATCGCGTACATCAAGACGCTGGCGACGCAGGACTAATTCCCAGAGAGAGACACACACCGCTATTGAGCGGGGATCCGAACCATGACCACCATCAACGCACCTCTCGAGCCCGCTCACGACGATCATCACGACGTGAGCTATCTGAACAACAAGGGCTTCATGGCCAACATCTGGGACTGGGCCACGACCGTCGATCACAAGAAGATCGGCGTGATGTACCTGTTCGCCGTGCTTAGCGCGTTCTTTCTGGGTGGCGTGATGGCCATCCTGGTGCGCATCGAGTTGATGGCACCAACCAAGACAATCGTCGACGACGCCGGCAACGCGGTCGTGACGGGGCAGTTCTTCTCGAACAACCAGTGGTACAACCAGGTGTTCACGCTCCACGGGGCGATCATGGTGTTCCTGTTCATCATCCCGTCGGTCCCGGCGGCGCTGGGCAACTTCTGCCTGCCGCTGATGCTGGGTGCCAAGGACGTGGCGTTCCCGAAGCTGAACCTGCTGAGTTTCTATCTGTGGATCATCGGCGCGGTGCTCGCGGTGTTTGCGATCCTGGCGGGCGGCGTGGACACGGGCTGGACGTTCTACACGCCGTACTCAACGAGCAGCGCCAACCACGACGCGGTGATCCTGATGACGCTGGGTGTGTTCATCCTGGGATTCAGCTCGATCTTCACTGGCATGAACTTCATCGTGACGACGCACAAGCTGCGTGCGCCGGGCATGGGGTGGTTCGACATGCCGCTGTTCGTGTGGGCGATCTACGCGACGGCGTTGATCCAGGTGCTGGCGACGCCCGTGCTTGGCATCACTGTGCTGCTGCTGGCGATCGAGCAGGCGTTCAAGATCGGCATCTTTGATCCGGCGCTGGGCGGCGATCCGGTGCTGTACCAGCACTTCTTCTGGTTCTACTCGCACCCGGCGGTGTACATCATGATCCTGCCGGGCATGGGCATCGTGAACGAGCTCATCGGTGTGCATGCCAGGAAGAAGATCTTCGGATACAAGTTCGTGGCGTTCAGCTCGCTGGGCATCGCGGCGATCAGCTTCATCGTGTGGGGGCACCACATGTTCACGGCCCAGGGCGAGCTGGCCAGCGCGATCTTCTCGGGGCTGACGTTCCTCGTGGCGATTCCGTCGGCTGTGAAGATATTCAACTGGCTGGCGACGCTGTACAAGGGATCGATCGCCCTGAACACGCCCATGATGTACGGGCTGGGCTTCCTGTTCCTGTTCACGATCGGCGGGCTGACCGGGCTGTACCTGGGCACGCTGGCGTCGGACATCCACCTGCACGACACGTACTTCATCGTCGCGCACTTCCACTACGTGATGATGGGTGGCACGGTGATCGCGTTCATCGGAGGGCTGCACCACTGGTGGCCCAAGATGTTCGGCAAGATGTACAACGAGGCGGGCGGGCTGCTGGGCTTTGCGCTGGTGTTCATCGGGTTCAACCTGACGTTCTTCCCGCAGTTCATCATGGGCTCGCTTGGCATGCCACGCCGCTACGCGACGTACGTGGATGAGTATCTGATCTACCACCAGATGAGCACGGTGGGCTCGTTCGTGCTGGCGCTGGGGATGGTGGTGCACCTCGTGGTGTTCATCCACTCGCTGATGGCGGGCCCCAAGGCGCCGCCGAACCCGTGGGGCGGGCTGTCGCTGGAGTGGGAGACGGACACGCCGCCCATCGAGCACAACTTCAGGCACGAGCCGGTGGTTCGCTACGGCCCGTACGACTTCGACGACAACGTTCCGCCACAGACGGAGCCGGGCGAGTTCCCGCTCCCTGAGCCGGCCGCCCCGGGATCGCACCACTGAGAGATCACGTCCATCCTTCAAGGGACGCACCATGACGACACTTCCCACTGATAAGACAAACCCCAACGATCCGTACTGGAAGGCCTACAAGCCGGGCCACCACTGGCGGAGCGCCGACGACGAGTTCGACGGCGCCAAGTTCGGCATGTGGCTGTTCCTGGCGACGGAGATCCTGCTCTTCTCGGGCATGTTCGTGGCGTACTTCGTGCTGCGCATGTGGTACCCGGAGCAGTTCTATCAGGCCTCGCGCTACTATCTGGATTGGGAGGTCGGTGCCATCAACACGGTGGTGCTGCTCGTCTCTTCGTTCACGGTGGCTATGGCGGTGCGCAACGCGCAGCTCGGGCAGCAGATCCAGCTACGCATAAACCTGGCAATCTCGATTCTCTGCGGGGTGCTCTTTCTTGTGCTCAAGCTATGGCTGGAGTATTTCCCGAAGATCCAAAAGGGAGAGGTGCCCGGTGGGAACTTTGCGTACGCGGGGAGCCATGGCTTCGAGCCGAGCGCTTATGACCCGGTTTTCCTGGCGGTGTATTGGGTCGCCACCGCGATCCACGGCTTCCACGTGCTGGTAGGCGCCGGTCTGCTGGCGTGGGTGCTCTGGCGCGCCTTCAGGTTGCATTTCGGCCCGAATCACTACACGGCCGTCGAGAACGTTGGCCTGTACTGGCACCTTGTCGATCTGATCTGGATCTTCCTCTTCCCGCTGTTGTATCTGGTCCCGTGACCATCATCGAGGTTCACCCATGAGCGCTTCGGCCACCGAACACACCGATCCGGTTCACATCCACAAGCATCACGTCAGCTCGGTGCCATTCTTGCTGACCATCCTGGCGATCCTCCTGGTGCTGACCGCGCTCACCGTCTTCACGGCGACACAGGTTGACCTGGGAGGATTCAACCTTGTTCTGGCGATGATCATCGCGTCCGTGAAGGCTGGGCTGGTGATCGCGTTTTTCATGCACCTGGCGCACGACAAGCCCTTCAACGCGGTGCTGGTGTTCTACACGATCCTCACCGTGGCGACGTTCTTCGTCTTCACCATCGTGGACCTCTCCTCACGGGGTATGATCGATCCCGTGCGTGATGTGACGCTGGTCGAGCCCCCGATGGCCGCGGACGCGATCGCGAAGTCGGAGGAGGAGCACGGAGAGGGTCACGACGACGAGCACGCGGACGAGGGAGACGCGGAGTCCCACTGACGCGGTCGGGGTACAATTGGCAGATCGATGGCTCAGCGAGCACGCACATCACGCAGGGCACGCCTGGCAGGCATCGCGTTGACGCTGGCGAGCGTTGTCGCGCTGGCGGTCACGATCCCGTCGATGGCCGAGCGTCTCGAGCGACGACCCGACCACACGCGATGGGCGTCTGTGCGCACGGCGGAGGACACGTTCGAGTTCTTCGTTCCGGCGATAGCGGGCTCGATCGAGTTTGGTCAGACCCACGCGACGCTGCGATGGGGTGAGGACAGCGTCGAGATTCCCATCACGGGCGAGTCGTATCCGGGCATGAGCGGGCTGCGCGGGCACTCGCAGTGGATCGCGATCCTGGCGCTGGCGTCGATCGAGCGTGGTGACATCGAGGAGCTCGAGAGCGGGCTCGCGGATGGATCGATCGTTCCCAGACTGACCGTCGTCACGCGTGAGACTCCCGACGAGATCGGCCCGGACGGGTGGGGGGACGCGTCGACGAAGTCGTGGCGGTATCGATTCTGGGAGCTGACCCCGAACGGACGCATCGAGCCCTACGTCGAGACCCGCACGCACATGTACTACGGCAGCGAGATCGAGGAGACGGGGTTCCTCTCGTATCGCGCGATCTCGTACATGCCCGACTCATGGCAGTTCGCGGCGGCGATGCAGGTGACTCCCTCGCTGCACACGCCGGCGGCGCGGAGCGCCTCGCCCATGTCGTACCCGAACTTCGTGAACGTGCGCGAGGCACTGGGTGCGATGGGGTGGACGTGGCCGGTGGCGGGGGTGTCGATCCTCACGCTGATAAGCGGAGGGCTGCTGCTCGCGGGCTCGTTCGTGCGGCGCGACAGGCACTTCATCGAGGCGGAGCCTGCTTGACACTCCTGAGAGGGACGTCGCCTACCATTGGCGACCATGTGCCCCCCCAGCGTCACAGAGGAGAGAGCGATCGAGGTGCCCTGCGAGGCGATCGATGCTGAAGCGACGCTCGTGGACCAGACGCAGACGCCGGTGTTCAACAAGAGGGTGAACTACTGGGTGCTAGTGGCCTCGCACCTGCTGGTGGATATCTATCCCTTCTTCGTGTTCTCGCTCGCAGCGACGCTCGTCGCATCGCTGCGATTGAGTGATGCGCAGATCACAACCGTGCAGGCGGTCTCGCCGATCATCTCGGGCATCGTGCAGCCGCTCTTCGCGTGGCTGGGCGACAAGCACAACACACGCTTCTTCGGGGCGTTCGGGCTGTGTGTCGGCGCGCTGAGCATCGGCTCGATGGGATTCGCCACGGAGTACTGGCACCTGCTCGTGATGCAGTTCGTTGGTGTGGCAGGTGTGGGGATGTATCACCCGATCGCCTCTGCGGTGGCTGGGACGCTTGGTGCCGAGGCGATGCGCAACGTGCGGTTCGTGCGCTCGGCGCGGGGCCTGGGCCTGTCGATCTTCTTCACGGCGGGCATGCTTGGCGGCTTCACCGGGCCGATCCTTGCCTCGCGCGTCAACTCCAGCCTCGGGCTCGGGTGGCTGTGGATCCTAATCATTCCGGGTGTCGTCGGCGCCGTCCTGCTGTGGCTGGCGACGCGTCACATCCCGCACAAGCCGGCGGTTGCGCATGGTGATGACGAGCCCTCGCCCGTCGACGACATACCGCTGGGCACGCGCTGGTACGCGATCTCGCTGCTGTTCATCTCCAACTCGCTTCGGTTCACGGTCAACGTGGGGCTCTACAAGCTCTACACGCTGTGGGCGGCGGCGAGGTACGAGGGGTCGAGCGAGACGCTCATCGACTCGCGCGGGTCGGATCTGCTGTCGGCGACGACGATCGGCATGGCGATCTCCGGGTTGTGCCTGGGCAGTTTCGTGCGGCCCGGGAGGGAGAAGTGGCCCATCTTCCTGACGGGGGTGCTGGCGGTGCCGGTGCTGCTGCTGATGCCTCACGTGGGCTACTGGCCCATGCTGGCGCTGGCGGTGCTGTCGGCGGTGGGGCACTTCTCGGTTATTCCGCTGTCTATCGCCTGCGCGCAGCGCCTGCTCCCGCACGCGACGGGGATGGTCGGGTCGGTGCTCATGGGGTGCGGCTGGGTGGTATCGGCGTCGGGTCCGTACCTGGTGATGCACATCTACGATCGGTACGACGACGGGCTGACGCTCGGCTTCGGCGCGCTGGCGGTGCTGCTGGCGTTATCGGGTGTGTGCGGCATCCTGCTGCCGTCACGCGTGATCCGTGCGACCAGCGGCGTGCACTGAGTTCTTCATTGCCCTCATTTTTCAATCCGGATGGCTCGTGCCTGCCTGTATGATGGGCCATTCTCAAGGAGGGTGTGCGCTCATGGACGAGAACGTCAGGATCACCGACATCAAGCCCGAGTCCCCGCTCGTGGACGCCATGGGTGGGAGCGCCAGGCGCGAGATCCGTGTGCACGAGCACGGCATGCTGGCGCTCGTGGACGTGATGCCTCGGATGATCCCCCAGGGGCAGACCGCGGACCAGGCCATCGTGCAGGCGGCGCGTGTCTCGTATGGGCAGGGCACCAAGAAGGTGAGCGAGGATCGGGGGCTGATCCGGTACCTGCTGCGCCATCGCCACACCACACCCTTCGAGATGGTGGAGTTCAAGTTCCACTGCGTGATGCCCATCTTCGTGGCGCGCCAGTGGATCCGCCATCGCACAGCGAACGTCAACGAGTACTCGGCACGCTACTCGATCGTGCCGGACCGCTTCTACCAGCCGACGCCGGAATCGATACGGACGCAGTCGACGACGAACAGGCAGGGCGGCGACGAGCCGGTCTCGAACGCGACGGCTCAGGACTTCCTGAACTACCTGACCAAGGCCGAGGAGACCTACGGGCAGTACCTAGACTTCACCGAGCACGGTGTCGCGCGTGAGCTGGCGCGGATCGCGCTGCCCCAGAGCGCGTACACGGAGTGGTACTGGAAGTGCGACCTGCACAACACGTTGCGGTTCCTATCGCTGCGTATCGACGCCCACGCGCAGGAGGAGATCCAGGCGTACGCGCGTGCGATGCTGGCGCTGATCGAGCCGATCGCGCCGCTCACGGTCGAGGCGTGGAGGGACTACTCGCTGGGCTCGATGCATCTGACGCGTCTGGAGGTCGAGGCGATCCGCTCGGGCAGGGCGGACATCGACACCGACAACAAGCGCGAGCAGCGTGAGTGGCACGAGAAGCGCGAGAAGCTGGGCTTCGAGGGCGAGATCGTGATCCGCCCTGGGAACCCGACGGAGTTCTCGTCAAAGCCTGACTAGCTCTCGGCGACCAGTCGCTCTCGCGCTTCGACGGCCAGTTGATCGCAGCGCTCGTTCTCGGGGTGGTCGGAGTGGCCGCGGATCCAGTGGTAGTCGAGCTCGTGCTCGCTGCGCAGCGCGTCAAGCTGTTCCCAGAGGTCGCGGTTCTTGACGGGCTTCTTCTGCGCGTTCTTCCAGCCCTTTGCCTTCCAGCCGTCAAGCCACTCGTTGAGGCCCTTGAGGACGTACTGCGAGTCTGAGTAGATGTCGACGACGCTGGGGCGTGTCAGGGCGCTGAGGCCCTCGATGAGCGCGATGAGCTCCATGCGGTTGTTGGTGGTGTCGTGCTCGGCGCCGGAGTGCTCGACACGCTTGCCCGTCCCGGGATGGTGGAGGATGTACGCCCAGCCGCCTGGCCCGGGATTGCCCGAGCAGGCGCCGTCGGTGTGGAGCTCGACGTGTGGTCTGTCGTTGGAATCGCTCATGTCCGATGCGAGGATACATCGGACGATCGTGCGCGATTACTTGTGCGGGTTGGAGACGCCGCTGGAGACGACCCAGACGCGACCGGACCGCTGCCCGTTGGCGGGCGAGTAGCCGGAGGTGATGAGCAGGTCGAGCGTGCCATCGCCATCGACGTCGCCCAGGTCGGTGACGTCGAAGCCGAAGGTCTCGCCGGCGACGGTGGAGGTGATGGTGTTCAGCAGCTCGCCCGACTTGCCCGAGTAGACGTAGACCTTCCCGGCGTTCTCGGCCCCGTCGGAGTTCTGCCAGGCGCCGATGGCGAAGTCGTCGCAGCCGTCGCCATCGAGATCCCCGGTCTCGCAGGTGCCGATGCCGAAGTTCTCGCCGGCGTCCTGCCCATCGATGTCGTGGAGTATCTCGAGGGTGCGTCCGGAGTAGATGGCGATGCGTCCTGCGCCGGTGCCGGCGCGTGCAGAGTTCCAGTCGGTGGTGTAGATGTCCTGCGCGCCGTCGCCATCGATGTCGCCGACGAGCGAGGTGAACATCCAGCCGAAGTTGACGTCCTTCTCGTCGCCCACGATGGCCTCACGGAGCGTGGCCCGCCCGCCTTCGAAGGTGTAGATGTACATCGTGCCGCGATCGCCCGGGCCGGCGTTGCCGGCGCCGACGAGCAGGTGGGGCACGCCATCGATCATGCCGCCTGCGACGGACTGCCCGAAGTTGTCGCCTGGTTCCTCACCGGTGAGCGTCGCAAGGAGTTGGCCGTCCTTGCCGGAGTAGAGGAACGCGGCGCCGGGGTGGAACTCGTGGGTGGCGTCCTGCTGGGGCTGGACGCCCGGCGAGCCCAGGAGGAGGTCGTCGTGCCCGTCGTCGTTGACGTCGCCGACGCCCATGACCTTGCGACCGAAGAAGACGTGCTCGATGGGCTGCTCGAGGGTGAGCAGGACGCGTCCGTCGTCGCCCGAGTAGACGTAGGTCTCGCGTGCGCCGGGAGCGCCGACGACGACATCGGGGATGCCATCGCTGTTGACGTCGCCCGCCTCGCCGATGCCGACGCCGAGGAAGGCGCCGGGCTTGCCCTGGGCCTCCCAGAGCAGCTGTCCGGTGCGACCGGAATAGGTGTAGATCTTGCCGGTCTGGGCCACGCCGTCGATGGTCTTGAAGGGCGCGCTGGTGGAGTAGTCGTCGATAGCGTCGCCATCGACATCGCCGAGGTTGCGCGCGATCCAGCCGTAGATGTCGCCGGTGGCCTCGCCCTGGTGCTCGTGGATCACGGTGACGCGCTCGAGCCAGAGCGCGTCGTCGGCGTGCGTGAGCGGAGAGGAGAGGGCGAGCAGAGCGAGGAATGATGTGCGCATGGCGGGCTCCCGAGAGTTGTGTGTCAGGGAGCACATACGTGGTGCGTTGGGGAGGGTTCCAGGGTGTGATGGTCGCTATCATGGCGTCATGCCGACCACCGACCGCGTGACCCCTCCACAAAAGAT
>JBICIA010000009.1:0-2774 GCA_043101425.1 Phycisphaerales bacterium JB043 | reverse complement strand
GCTGAGCGCTGTATCTCTGGGGCTCCAGCAGCAGCATCAGCTCGGCGCGCGACAATAGTCGTTGCGCTTGTTGGTGGGCAGTCTCGGTCCTGCCGTCACGGAGCGCAAAGGTCACGTCTTGGCACAGACACACGGCGTAGAGGTCCTCAAACGCGGTCCGGCCCGGCTCGAGTTTGACGAGACCGGCGGTGAGCGACACGGCCCGAGCGAGGTGCGATCTTGCGGTAGCCTCGTCGCCCTGCCGAAGCGCCAGATCACGAAGGTTGTACTCAGCCTTGGCGAGGTTATAGACAGAAAGGGTGCGGTGCGGGCTGAGCTGGTAGAGTCGCTCGGCGAGTTGGTGTCGACGTTGAACGAGTGCACTGTATTGTGGCCCCGGTCCGTGCAGCGCGTTGATCTGAATGCTCTGTCGGTCGTAGCTCCAGCAGATGTCGTCGAGTAGTCCGATGTGGTCCGCGGGCATCGCGGCCATCAGGTCTTCCTGCAGGGCGTGCGCCCGTTCGTAGAACTCCATCGCGGCCTCGTGCTCTCGGCGGTTGGCGTGCACATCCCCGATCTTGACGAGTGCCTCAGCCCGCCAACGCTGATCGTCGATGGAGAGCTGCCCGAAGTTGGCGATGGACTCGACCACTTCTAGGGCTCGTTGGTGCAGCCGCATGGCTTCGTCGAACTCGCCGTCCTGCAGAGCAAGATCGCCCTGAGCACCAAGCAACTGAGCGATGGCCATGTCCAGTGAGGGGTTCTGTACTCCCGAGCGCTTGAGTGCCGCGGCACGATCGAGCAGATCATCGACGAGGGGACGGCGCGCATCCGCCGTCCCGGCCATGACACTCAGGTTGCCGGACACAATGCTCGTGGTCTCGGCGATCAGTTCGCTCTGGCCGGTGATCTGTTGCTCCAACTCCGCGTTCGTGACCAGCAGGCGCGCGCCGAGGAACGTGACTAGTCCAGCAGACCCTGCGGCGAGGGCGGTTGTCACCGGACGACGTCGTGCCAGGAGGAGTCCGACCTGCCACGCGGGGTTGCGGCGGGACACCAGCGGGAGGCCCCGAACCGCTCGATCGAGTTCCTCCGCCATGTGAGCCGCGGAGGGAAACCGTTCCTGCGCTTTCTCGCGGGTGGCCTTTTGCACAATCCAGCGGAGTGCGCGTCGGCATGGACCGCGATAATCCTGAATCGTGGCGCCCGGATCACCGGCTGTCGTGGGCGATGGCTCGGTGTCAGCCAGCAGCAGACGGGTCAGGATGACCCCGAGGCTGTAGACATCCGAGCGGGCGTCCACCGGGCGGCCCGCGCGCTGCTCACTGCTCATGTACCCGGGAGTGCCGATGATCGCGGCCTCGATCGTCAGTTCTTCCTCATCGGGGTCGAGGAGCTTGGCGATGCCGAAGTCAATCACGCTCAGTCTGTCGCGCTCGTCTTGACGTGTCACAAGGATGTTGGCGGGCTTGAGATCACGATGAATGACACCCCGCTGATGGGCGTGGTGCACAATCTGACAGGTGTCACGGACCAAGGCCGCTCGTTTGAGGGGCGATAGGCGACGGCTCCGGCAGTAGGCATCGATTGGTTCGCCTTCGATGTACTGAGTCGCGAAGTATGGGCGGCCATCATCGGCCGTCCCTACATCCAGAAGGCGTCCGATTCCGGGGTCGTCAACCTCGGTGAGGATGCGCATCTCCCGCTCGAATCGACGTACCGCTTGACTGCTGCGTCGGAAGCTGTGCAGTACCTTGATCGCCGCCAAGATGGGTACGGGGCCATCCCGCTGCGCGAGGAAGACCCTTCCGAACGTGCCGCTGCCCAGCTCTCGCACAACCTGATAGGCACCGATCCTGGTCGGGGTTTCCTGCTGTCGTTCGCTCAGGTGAGCCACGGGTCGGTCGAGGAAGTGGCTCGTGGAGTCTTCGTGTGCACCCAGCATCGACTCGAGCGTGCAGGCCCGTTCCGGCTCGGATCGGCGGATCTCGTCGAGCAGCGCGAGGCGTTCGCCGGAAGGCAGGCTGCGCAGTTCTTCAAAGACCTCAAATGTCCGCGCAAGATCGCTCACCGTCCAGCACTCCTCGGAGCCACGCACGGGCGACCGCCCAGTCCTTCTCGACGGTGCGCTGGGCCCAGCCCGTAGCGTCGGCGATCTGCGGGAAGCTCGCCCCACCGAAGAAGCGCAGTTCGACCACCGTTGCCGCACGGGGGTGCTCGCGTTCGAGTCGCTCAAGTGCGTCCTCAAGGGCGAGAAGGTCGGTGGGGTCCAGACCTTGGCTCACGGGGACGTCGCGGTCGTCCTCGCCGAGCCGCCGGACGCGACCGCTGCCTCGTCGCTGCGCGCCGCGGCGTCTCGCGTGATCCACCAAGATATTTCGCATCACCTTGGAGGCGAGCGATAGGAACGCTCCGGGGCTTTCTATTGGTTTGTCGAGGCCATTGGAAAGCCGCAGCCAGGCCTCGTGGGCGAGGGCGGTGGGCTGTAGAGTGTGACTTGGACGTTCGCCGCGCATGTGGGCGGCCGCGAGCGCGCGAAGCTCCTCCGCGGTGACCTCTGCCACATCACCTAGTGTTTGCCATTGGTCTTGCGATCTGCCCACCGCCAGCTCCCTGCACCACTGGTTGCCCCGGACTGCGAAGGTACCGCATCGGGGGTCCCGGCGGAAGCGGGTGATCGCGAGGGCAGAGGTCTTGCTCCAAAAAAGATTGGCGCGAGCGTGCGGGATGGTGCTCGTGGGTGCGCTTCACGGATCGGCGGGCGGCATTCGCTCCGCTTGAGATCGAGAGCGGAG
>JBICIA010000008.1:0-29361 GCA_043101425.1 Phycisphaerales bacterium JB043 | reverse complement strand
TAGACAACGACACGAATCCAGATATCATCCTCTTCTCAACAGGTGAGAATAAAATAATTGTATATCGAAATACAGACCCCACGACGCTCGCATTCGAAGAGCATGTGGTGGATGCCGGGGCTCTCGGAGTGAGTGCGGTTCGAGTCACGGACTACGACAATGACTCAGATCTCGATCTAATCGCGAGTCTCAAGAACGCGAGCGAGATCATTCTCTATGAGCTGGTCGACCCCCAGACATGGGTGTTCGCCAAGCACACGCTCTCATCGAGCATCATCCAACCGAGCGATATCCAGGCCAGCGATATCGATAACGACAACGACATCGACTGTGTGATCGCGTCTCCGCTTGTCTCAACACTGTACGTGCTCCGCAGCGGCTCCCCCGGCGATCTGTCACCCTCCCTTGAGATAGTCACGGCATCTTCACAATTCGCACAAGCAATCGCGGTGAAGGATCTTGATGACGATGGGCTGCCGGAGATCGTCGCCGGCAACATATATCTCGACATCTATTGGCCTGACAATACAGCGTCAACCTACACGAAAGAGACGATCGCCAGTGGCATAATCGGCGTAAAAAAAATCCTGGTGAGCAATGTCAACACCGACAACACAGAAGACATTGTCGCGCTGGTTCCTAATCAAACTTACATCAAGTGGTTCGAGAATCACACACACGTTGGAGAGGGATGGAAATCGAAGCAGCAGAGCTTCCCGTCCTCAAAAGCTTTCGATGCCGATATCATCGATTCAAACGATGATGCTGTGCGTGAAATCCTTTCGATAAATGTAAGCGGCTCTTCCCTTATCTATTCCGTTGAAAGCGATTCCACGCGTCAGGTTCGCGCGATGAACGGTTCTAGGATCTCATCCGGCGCCACTCTCCCTCTCACGCTTCCCGTGACTCTCGATGATGCCACTGTTGAGGCTCCGGAAATCCACTTCAAGGCGTCGGCGAGGCTCTCAGGGCTATTGCTAGGTGATGTGCTCACCAGCAATTTTTTGAGACTCACCGGCCCTACAACAATCGATGGCGATCTCACCATCCTGCCGGGCGGCGTCGTGGATCTCAACGGGCACACACTCACCGTCACCGGCACGACCACGCCTCCGATCACCACGCGATCGAAGTCCGCGACGAACTCGCCCTGCCCCACTGATCTCAACCTCGACAACACGATCGACGGGGCTGATCTCGGCCTCGTCCTGTCGTCGTGGGGGCAGCCCGGAATCTCGGACCTCAACAGCGACGGCACGACCGACGGCTCGGACCTTGGACTTCTGCTCAGCTCGTGGGGCCGGTGCGCCGGAGCGCGTTGAAGTACGCACCGCCCGCCCTGTGCTGGCGGTTCCGGTCATGGACATACTGACTCGGGCTCGTTTTTTCTGAGAAAAATTCCTTGTGTCCGCTGCATCTCGATCGATAGGATCACGATGAGAGGTCCGCAAAGAGCCTCTCGGCAAGGAGTCAGATATGCGTGCGATGGTGGTGGCTGTGTGTGTTCTCCTTTCCACTCTCCCCTGTCGCGCGTTCTTGCTCCAGTACACATTCGAGGGCCAGGTCAACGAGAACTCGATGGCGTCGGGCGCCTTCGCCTCCGCCGACATCGGCGCCACCACACGCCTCGAGATCCTGATCGACACCTCCATACCCTCGCAAACCTCCAACGCGACGCGTCAGTCCTGGGGTGGAGTCCCCGGCGTGATATCGTCCGTCGTCGCGCAGGCCGGCTCCGTCACACGATCGTTCCTGCCCGACGCACCGACCGAGGCCGACATCTGGAACGACGACCTCGACCACACGACGATCCCGGGCAACGTGATCGCCGTCGACTCGTTCCGACTGCGCGTCGACACGCTCACGAACACCGACGACATGATGGGGTTCATCGTCGATCTGAGCGCCATCTCCCTCGGAACGACCTTCGCCACCTCCTCGCTCAGCAGCACGAACTGGCCGACGCAATCCATCGAGCTCAACCCCGCCAGCTTCAGCAACGCGCGATTCATGGGCTTCTTTCAGGACACGACGTACTCCTCTGGTGTTTTCTCGGAGCTCACGTCGATAGCCATCCAGGTCATCCCCGGCGCGCCGAGCACGTCACTCCTCGCGTGCGCGGGGCTTGTGCTCTGCCGACGACGGCGCTAGCGCGTCTCACATGCACACCATCCTGTGCCTGCGAGCACGTGCCAGGTCTATGCCTGAGGCACCGCCACGTGCTGGCAATCGATTCCAAACAATCAAAAAACCCACGTAGAGCCTCTCCAGAACGATATTTTTTTGTTTCAGGCAGCATCCCATTTGCTCTACCATGGCATAGGAAAACAAACCTATACCCACGAGGAACCACCCATGCGCAGCACCCTCACGGCATTCGCCATCAGCGGAACACTGCTGATTTCCCACGCACCGAACTCTCGTGCCGGCGATCTGACCCCCCCGTCCGGCGCCATCCAGGCATCCGGGCTCATCCCCATCAATCCCCAGACCGCGACCTTCCCGATCGACATCAACCAGCCGGGCTCGTACATCCTGCTTGGCAACCTGACGCTCTCGGCTGCCACCAATGGCATCACCATCAGCGCGTCGGATGTCACGCTCGACCTGAACGGCTTCACACTCGACGGCGCGGGTGTCGGCGTCGAAGGAATCATCTCAGGCGTCGCCGCCACCGAGAACGTGCTGGTACGGAACGGCACCGTCAAGAATTTCGTCGGCGGAGGCGTTGTTCTCTTCAATACCACTCGCGCGATCATCGAGGACATGAGAGCCGTCGACAACGCCATCGAAGGTATTCGCGCGGCCGATGAGGCCATCGTCAGACGCTGCGTCTCATCGGGCAGCGGCGGCACTGGCATCTACGTGGCCGACAGATCACTCGTCACGGATTGCCAAGTCCAAGGCGAAGCTGCCACATCGCTCGGGGTGTATATGAATGATCATAGCACCGTGGAGAATTGTCAGATCACGTCAACGACTAGCCATGGAATCCGTATCTTTGGAGAGCAATGTCGGGTCACCAACAATACGGTTCGCGCCGACAGCGGCAGCGGTGTCGGAATCTTCCAGGACAACATTGGTACCGGCCAGTCAGTCATCGACTCCAACTTCGTGGCCGGATTCAACCCTGGCATTGAGGTCAGCGCCGGGCTGGCGCTCGGCGAGGTGATGATCTATCGCAACACTATTCTCGATGCCGCCGGAACGGTCGGTTACACAGCGGGTGGCAACATCATCCCAGTTGGTCTCAGCAGCAACCCCGACACCGCCGATGCGTGGGACAACCTCTGGTGGGTCACGATCATCCGCGCGGAGGACGAGCCCACAACGCGCGAGCCCGTTCCAACACCCGAGTTCGTTCATCCAGACGAGATCAGGCGCGCACGCGGCACGCGGACTCCCGATCGTTCGCCCTCAGACACTCGCAGGTAGCGCCTCGACATCCGGCTCTGCCCAGGCGAGCCGGGCCTCGACGCTCATCAGGTGCCCCCTCGTGTAGAACCGCAAGGGCAGTTCTTTGTCCAGCATCTCAGGGTGACGCGCGAGAAACGCCTCGCTCGACTCTGCGTGCACGTCGCCAGACGCGTCCGCATGCGCAATCAGGGCGAGCCACAAGCGCGTCAGCGTCTCGTGGTACCCCTCCTTGTCGCTGTTGGGCACGCCGTGGGAGTCGTTGAGACGCGGGATCAGCCTGCGCATCGCCACCAGCGCCTCGTCGAATCCGTGGAGGCGCACGTGGATCCACCCCATGCGGATGTGCATCGCGTGCGTCCACTCCGCGTGCGTGAGCTCCCGATTCTGGAATCGCGACAGCAGCGTTCTATCAACGTCGTCGAGTTGTGCTGACGTCATCCTGTCCCCCACGAGAGTGTGCGTATGACGCGACGCATCATATCGAATCGACAGCGGCATGTACTCTTTCAACGCTCAGACGTCGCCTTGCCGATCCGAATCCTCAGACCAACACCTCCCGGGGAATCTTCCAATGCCATCTCGCCGCGACGTACTGATCCGCATCGCATCCTCCGCATGCGTGCCGCCCGCTCTCTCCCTGCTCACCGCCTGCCGCACCTCCCGCCACGAGGTGGAGCAGACGACCAACACCATCACCCCCACGCCCACTCCCGAAACAATCGCCCCGTCCCCAGTCCCCGAGCCACCAGTGAGCGCCTCGGCGATCCTCCCATCGCCCGATTGCTCATCCGATCGCGTCATGCGATGCGTCGCAGGTGTGCGTCCCTACCGAAACAACGGTGTGCGCCTCGAGTCGGAACGACTCCACGACAAGCTCATCATCCACAACTACGGGCACGGCGGCGCGGGCATCACGCTCGCACCAGGCTCCTCGATGGAGGTCACCGAACTCCTCCGGAACGCCCAGCCCACATCGAACGAGGTCGCTGTCATCGGCGCCGGCATCATGGGCTTGATGTCCGCCCACACGCTCATCGAGAGCGGCTACCGCGTCTGGCTCTACTACGATCGCATGCTCGAGCAGACGACCTCCTGGGTCGCCGGTGGCCAGTGGGCGCCGGCGGGTGTGCGATTCTCAGGCGACCGATTCAGACGCGTCTGCGTGCGCTCCCTCGAGTGGTACTCGTCGCATGCCGGCGAGGAATTCGGGATCTTCCACAGACCCAACTACGTCACCGGCCCGGGCGGCGGAGGGTTCGGCGCGCTGCCCGCGGGCATCCTCCCACCACCCGAGCGCCTCGAGCGGCTCCCATTCGAGGGCTCCCCGAAACGCGGGCGCGTCTACCAGACCCTCCTCGTCGAGCCGCCGCGCTTCCTGCAACGCCTCAGCCAGGACGTCCTTGCGCGATGCGACCACCACGAACGCGCGCGATTCGATTCACTCGACGAGCTGATGGCGCTCCCCCACCACACCATCGTCAACTGCGCCGGGATGGGCGCGCGCAACCTCTTCAAAGACGAGTCCCTGCTCCCCATTCGGGGGCAGCTCGTCATGCTCGAGCCCCAGGATCTGCCCTGGCTGCTGTCTCATCGCGGCTATATCTTCCCGCGTTCTGATGCCGTTGTCCTGGGAGGAACCTACGAGCGAGGCAACGACTCCACCACACCCGATCCCAGCCGATGCGAGCGCATCCGGCGAACGAACGAGAGGGTGTTCGAGGGTGGATGATCCACCAGGCTCTTTCTCATGGACCTGCGAATATCATCTCCTGCCTGCAGCGCTCGGCGCACTGCAATTCCACTCCATGCCGGCCACCCAATCCCGGCAGACGCCATGCATAACTGCACAAATGGAGCAATCGCACTGTGGCCCACCATGCTGAGAAGATCGCCAATGTCCTCAGGGACATTCCCCACGCCGGCTTCACCGTTGAGCCGACACCAATCTATCGCTTGAACTCGATCTCTCATTCGCTTGCACGGAACATCTTTGTTCTGCGTGAAGATATGACCGGCTTTGGCTTGGGTGGAAACAAAGTAAGAAAACTCGATTATCTAATAGCAGACGCCGTCTCGAAGGGCGCAGACACACTCGTCACAAGCATAGCCAGCAGCTTCAGCCGAAATGCCGCGCCAGCAGCAACGGCGCGGGGTCTTGATCTCCATGTCATTCTCAACGGCAGCGAGCATGATCACAATCCATTGAGTCGTTCCTTTTTCGAGCGGTTCCAAACAACGCTCCACTATGTCGATGCTCCCTCACAAGAGGACTTCACACGTTCGCAGCAGAACATCATCGAAGACATTCGTTCGAGAGGGCGCAACGTCTACGAGATGCCTCCTGGAGGCAGCACCGAGATCGGCACCTTGGGCTACATCCGTGTGTTCGAGCAGATCGCTCGTTACAGCGAATCCACAGGCACGTGCTTCGACAAGATAGTTCTCCCAACAGGATCCGCGGGCACACAGGCAGGATTGGTGCTCGCGCAGTGCATCAGCGAATACGCAACTGAGATCATTGGCGTAGCGATCTCGAAGCCAGCAGATGTGCAGCATGAACGCGTTCGCAAGCTGGCCGAATCGACCGCGACGATGCTGGGCACCGACCTCGATGACTCCAACGTACTCGTGGATGATAGATTTCTGGGCGAGGGCTATCCGATCCCATCGCCAGAATCCGCAGAAGCCGCCAGCCTGTTTGCCCAGTCTGAGGGGATACTCCTTGATCTGATCTACGGCGGCAAAGCGGCCGCCTGGTTGCAAAACGCTGCTGCCACTGGCGAGATTGACGCAGCGGAGACGGTCCTCTTCATACACACGGGAGGAAACGGCGGGATCTTTTATTAGCTACCAGCACCCGCCTTGTACGCGCGCCGCTTGATGACCACCGCCGTGAGATCATCCGGCTGCTCGACATCCGACGCAAACTCCCGCACGTCGTGATTCAACGCCTCGATGATCTCTCTGGCGGACAACGACGATGACTGCCTGAGCGTCTCGACAAAGCGTTCGATGCCGTACATCTCGCCATGCGGATTCGCCCACTCGATGAACCCATCGGTCATGAGCACGAGCACATCGCCGGGCTCGAGCTCGATCCGTCTGGCCTCACCAAACTCATAATCACCCATGATGCCGATCGGCGGATCGTCGGCTCGCATGATGTCGACCTCGTGACCACCAGCCCGATAGACGCAGATCGGGCCCTGCCCCGCGGAACGCAGGTGCACCTCGCCACTGGCATCGTCGATCAGCACCGCGGCCATCGTGATAAATCTGTTGCCCGGCAGGTCCTCGGCAATCAGCTCATTCACGCGAGTCAGCAGACGCCCGACCTCCCTCTCACCCGACGCGATCGCGCGCACGTACGATCGCGACGCCGCCGCGACGAGCGCTGGCCCGACCCCGTGCCCTGTCACATCACCCAGCACCAAGAGCACACGTGACGTCGTGGTCGACAACCAATCGTAGTAGTCCCCGCCGGTCTCATCCGCGGGACAGTTCCACCCGTCGATGTCGAACCCGTCACACGACGGCGCCTGGACCGGCAGCAGCGCCTGCTGGATCGATCGTGCCAGGGCGAGATCCTGGTTGACCTTCGCCTCACGCACCGCGGCGTGCTGACGCTCGACGAGAGTGGGAATTAGCATGAGCGGCACGAGCGCCACCGCCCCCACGAACGTCTGCACGAGCAGCATCGAGACCGCGGGGTCGAAACGAGCGAAGTAGCCGTGCCCACCGATATCGATGACAACCGATGCCCCCGCGACTGCCGCGACCGCCACCGACGCACCCTTCAGCCCGAGCCTGAACGAAGCCCATAACAATGGGAGCAGCGCGAGATACTCGAGCGGCAGATCGTAGGCCACAGGAATAGCCACGAGTGCGATAGAACCCAGAACCGCGAGAAGCTCAAGAAACCAGGCAAGGCTCACCCTCACGCCATCCTGCTCGCCAGTTCCGAACGCGAGCAGGACGGGCGCAACAACCAGAATCCCCACGGCGTCACCCGTCGCCCACGTTGCCCATGTCATTCCAAACTCGGGCCAGCCGATGCTGCCATTGACGAGGAGCATCAGGCAGCCGCCCAACGCCGTGACCGCCGATGCCAGACACGCCGAGCCGACGATGAAGACCACCACGTGACGCACCCTATTGAATGGATACGGCGCCCCGCCAGCCCTGGCCAGCAGGAGCCACCCGAGGACCGCGCTCACCACGGCCAGCGACGCGTCGATGAGCGATGTCGACCACCATCCGGGTGTCAGCGTGGCCAGCGTCACTCCAGTCTCGGGCGAGAGGTCGATCACGTTGGTCAGGAAGGCGCCGAGCCAGATCGCGGGCAATATCCGCCAGTTAAAAAGGAGAGCGAGGGCAAGACCCACTCCCGCCGGCGGCCAGAAGGCGGAGATCCCCGCCGCCTGCGTCGCGAGCGACTCGCTCAGCTCGCTGACAACGAGATAGCACACGATCGCGAATGCGTGAGCGCCAAGCGAAACCGAAGCATCCCCGCCTTCGTTCTCTGCTCTCACAACGGATGATGCTCGAAGTGATGTCATGCTCACGCGGGCCTCGTCGTCAGTGTACCGCCACGCGGAAGCTGCAGAAGGGCGGGCGTGCTGCGTGACCACCCGGGGCTCGTCGCTCAGAACCCCAGTAGTCTGTCGCGTGAGGTCTCGACCGGCCCCGTGCGCACGACGCCCACATCCAGCGACAGGGAATCGAGCGTGCGCGCGTCGATGGTGCCGTGCTCCTCCGCGAACGATTCGGCGTACTCAATAAACCGATGCGCCGCCTGGATCCCGTACTCCATGTCCGTCGTGCGTGACGGGTTCCACCACACCAGCCAGTCGCGCACGCCCATCATCGCACAGTGATGCACCATCTCCTGCCAGAGGTACAGTCCCTCCAGTGCGAAGTCTCGCTCGCCGCCCGACACACCAACCTGATGCGGCAGCGTCAGCCACGGCACGACACGTCGCCCACTCGAGACAATCGCGCGCACACGATCGATATGGTCCACCATCGTCGCCCATCGTCGATCGTCATGCCCTCTGTAGCGAGACCCTCCAAGATCGACCATGTACAGCACGGGCGATGCTTCCGCTCCGAACGTGTTACCCCGCGTGTCCCATCCGTTGCGATCCAGCACCGGCCGGTCGCACACACCAACATCGTTGTAGTTGCTCCACGCGAATTCGCCCACTCGCTCAACCAGCGGATCAACGATCAGACGCCGAATCAACCCCGCGCGATGTTCGGACGCCCACGTGATCCACGCCTGTAATGACTCGCGATCGCGAGGAGAACGCGACAGGCGCCTCCATGCATCCGCCAGCGCGTGACCGGGCGCCGCCCTCAACGCGCCCCGGCACGCCTCGATGCGGTCCTTCCACTCGATGTGCCAGGGCCCCACGCCCCACTCGATATCGAGTACCAGCCTCTCGATACGCCCGCCCAGACGCTCCAGCGCATCGGCACATCTGCTGACCCAACCAGCGAGCGCCTCGTGTCGCATCACGCGCCCCGACACGTACGACGCGAACGACTGGGGCGACCAGCGATGCTCGAACAGCCCCCGCCCGCCGACGCTCCGCAGCAGCTCCAGGTTCTGAAGCAGCAAGCCCTCCGCCCCGGAATCCACGAACTGTCGTGCCGCCAGATCGGGACGAACGCGATCGCACCTGACTCTGTGTGTCGTGGGTGAATCGCCGACGGGGTCCCAGGTGAAGATCATGGCGGGCCACTCTACAGCGCCGGACGCACGATCTGCACTACCCGGTGCGGAGGATCTTCTCCATCTTCTTTCCCTTGGCGAGCTCATCGACGAGCTTGTCGAGGTACCGGGCCTGGCGAGTGAGGGGGGTCTCGATCTCCTCAATCCGGTAGCCACAGATGACGCCGGTGATCAGGTGCGCATTCGGGTGCAGCGTGGCCTGCTGGAAGAACTCCTCAAAAGTTGTCTCACCGTCGATGTGCTTCTGGAGCTGCTTGTCGCTGAAGCCGGTCAGCCACCGGATCACCTCGTGCAGCTCTTCCCTGGTCCGCCCCTTCTTCTCGACCTTCGTCACGTAATGCGGATAGACCGAAGAGAAAGTCAGCTTCGCGACTCGTTCATCGTGCTCGGGTGTGGTAGTCGGCATGGGTTGCGCTCCGTGAGCGGGTTCCACGTTGTGTGAACAACTGCACGCTAATGATACGCAGTGGCTCACGCCTGGAACAGAACAGCAGATCGGCCTCATCGAGTCGCGCTGCAATCAGGTCAACGCTCACACAGTTGAACTCAGAATCTAGTGAGCTTTTTTACTACAAATGCACAGAAAGACCTGAATTAGGACCCGGCGGAAGACCAAGCGCGGTATCTACACCTGGTCTGCTACGCAGATCATCCAACAGAGATGAGGCGGATATACGTTGGCCAATCATCTGCTCTGACACCGATCGGGCATTCTCAACGGCTTTTGCACGAAACACTGTAACGTCCGACTGACCGTCCTCAATCGCTCGGGCACAAACGGCACGCATATAGAAACGATTGAACTCGCCTTCTGCCAACATGATATGTGCGTTACTCCGCATCACAGGAGGTTTTGAAAATCCACCGGACTTCAGCCTGCGCGGCTTCTCGTGCGAATTGAGCAGGCCTTGAATCGATGTCGCCAACGTGTTGTCTGACCCGGCTTCTGCCGCCTCTCGCAGAAGCCCGGAATACTCGGCTTTGCCACGTTCATTAAGATTATCACTCACATACAGTGTTGACATGTCAACATCGCGCTCTATTTCAGCCAGCATTAGTTGCCTAGTTCTGTCATCTAGATTTTTGTACTCGAGACCCATTGCCAACCTCCAATCTGGTTGCATCACTACTGTTGAAACGCATGTTCACGAAACGTAAAAACTAGAAAACCGGTCATGTGCCGCGAACTTTCTTCGCCTACTTTTGCCTACCTGCTTTTTCCTGCTGCCGTCAAAAATCAGAGGCAACAGAATCTGAACCCACAACCTAACTACCTACCGAATTGTGATCAGCTCCAACTGCTGTCTCGTCTCCGGTGAGTACCAGATATCGAGGAACGATTCGATCGACTCCTCCTCGCGCGACTCCATGCGCGAGCCGGCATCGGTGCGGAGCATGCGCTTCAGAGAGGCGTAGGCCTCTGCATTTTTCCCAAGCCCCGCGGCGATCTCGATCGCCTCATCGACCACACGCTCTGGGTCCGCCAGTCGATCCACGATCCCCAGACGCAGTGCCTCGTCGCCGTCGAACATCTCGCCGGTGAGCAGCATCCTCGATGCGACTCGGTCGCCAAGCTGGAACCGGGCCATCTCGACAGCACCGGCGAATATGCTGGCGCCGAACGTGACCTCGTTGAGGGAGATCTTGGCTTTTCCACGCGCCATGACACGCTGGTCCACGGTCAGCGCAAGCAGGCACCCACCCGCGACTGCGTGGCCATTGAGCGCGCCCACGACCGGGATCGGGAGCAGGAAGAGCTCGCGGTACAACGCGCAGAAGCGACGCAGGAACTCGCCGAAGCGCTCACGCGTCCAGTCGAGCATGTGCGGCACGTCGAAGCCGAAGGAGAAGAAGCTCCCGCTGCCCGTCAGAACGATGGACCGGGCGCCCTCGCGGCGCAGCGAACCGAGGAGGTCCGTGAACTCCTCCAGCACCTCGGGAATGAGCGCGTTGACCTTGCCTCGCTCGAGCCTGACAACACACACACCAGGGTGCGTGGCGCGCTCAACACTGAGAAAACCTGTTCTCGTGGACATGTCACACCTGCCGCTCAAGCAGCCAATCGGGGCGACAGGATTTGAACCTGCGACCTCTTCACCCCCAGTGAAGCGCGCTACCAAGCTGCGCTACGCCCCGTATGCGTTACGCGTCGGGAGTATACCACACGCCTCCTCCAACGCTCGCTCCGACCCCCCATCGTCTATCCTGACACCCCGATGGCCTCCATCCTCCTCAAAACCGCGCGCGTCCTCGATCCCGCGTCCTCTCGCGATGCGCCGGGCGACATCCTCATCAAGGACTCCCGCGTCGACGCCGTCGCGCCCTCCATCGAGGCCAGGGCGGACGAGACCATCGACTGCTCGGGACTCCTCGTCACCCCGGGTCTCATCGATCCCCACGTCCACCTCCGCGAGCCGGGGCAGGAGCATAAGGAGACCATCGCCACGGGCACGCGCGCCGCGGCCGCCGGCGGCTTCACGACGGTCGTGGCCATGCCCAACACCTCCCCACCCACAGACACGCCCGAGCGCGTCCGATGGGTTCTCGAGCGGAGCGAGCAGACGGGCCACTGCCGCGTCCACACGAGCGCCTGCGCCACCGTCGGGCGCCAGGGCGAGCGTGTCACCAACATCCCCTCGCTCGTCGATGCCGGCGCGTGCGCCATCACGGACGACGGCGACGTCGTCCAGGATCCGGGCCTGATGCGCGCGTCCCTCATGGCATGCGCCGCGACCAACACCGTCTTCATGCAGCACTGCCAGGACAAGCCCTCCACAGTCGGCAGCGTCATGCACCAGGGCGATGTCTCGCAGCGATTAGGTCTCACCGGCTGGCCACGCGAGGCCGAGATCGCCATCGTCGAGCGCGACATCGCGCTGGCCATCGACTCGGGCGCCCGCTACCACGTCCAGCACATCTCCGCGGCCGAATCCGTCGAGCTCGTCCGCCAGGCACGCGCGTCCCACCCGGAGCTCATCTCCGCCGAGGCCTCCCCGCATCACCTGCTCTGCACCGATGACGACTGCGACAACTTCAATACCGACGCCAAGATGAACCCACCGCTGCGCAGCGCACGCGACCGCGATGCCATCGTCAGCGGCGTCGCCGATGGCACCATCACCGTCCTGGCCACCGACCACGCCCCACACACCGAAGACGAGAAACGCACCGATTTCGCCAACGCGGCGTTCGGCATCGTCGGCATCGAGACCGCCCTGGCCCTCTACATCAGGGCGCTCGTCACCCCGGGGCACATCGACCTGCCCCGCCTCATCGAGCTGCTGACGATCAACCCCGCACGCCTCTGCAATCTGGATTCCCGGGGACTGGGCTCGATCTCCGAGGAGGGGCCGTCCGACCTGACCATCATCGACCCCACCCTCGAGTGGACCATCCACGCCTCCGAGTTCCTCTCGAAAGGACGCTCCATGCCCTTCGAGGGCTGGGACGTCACGGGCAAAGCCGTGGGGACGATCGTCGGAGGCGCCTGGGCCTGGCGGAGCGATCGGCTGACCAGATAAACGCCCCTCTCTTGCGAAAATCGAGCATTCGCGTACAATCTTCCGGTTGCCCGTGTTCGGCGGGCGGCGTCGGGAAACTCTGGTGGTGTGAGGCTCCCGTCTGACGTTCTTCACACAACAGGCTCCGTGAGAGCACTCCCCAAGCGTGCCCTGTAGCGCTTCGTGGTTGGTCTCTCGATGGGAACGGACTTCACCCATCGACGAGGCGCCCGAACCTCCCCGATCGCTGGCACTGCTGACACGACAGGACCGTTCATAATGTCCAACTCACTCGTCCAGGACCTCATCGAGTCCGGTGTCCACTTCGGACAACGGACCTCCGGGTGGAACCCCAAGATGCAGCCGTACATCTACGGCAAGCGCGGGGGCATCCACATCATCGACATCCGCGAGACCGTCAAGGGACTCCTCCTGGCCAAGCGCTACATTGCAAAGACCGTCGCCGGCGGCAAGGACATCTGCTTCGTCGGCACCAAGCAGCAGGCGCGCGTGGTCATCGAGGAGCACATCCCCACCTGCAAGCAGCACTACGTCACGGAGCGCTGGCTCGGCGGCACGCTGACCAACTTCCGCACCATCCGCTCTCGCCTCAAGCGACTCGAGGAGCTCGAGGCAATCGAGCAGGAGGACAACTTCCAGAGCTACTCCAAGAAGATGGAGTCCCGCCTCAGACGAGAGATGCGCAAGATCAAGCGCAACCTCGAGGGCATCCGCAACATGGACAAGCTCCCCGGCGCCCTGGTCATCGTCGATGTCAAGCGCGAGACCAACGCCATCCGCGAGGCGCGCAAGCTCGGCATCCCCACGATCTGCTTGATCGACACCGACGCCGACCCCTCAATGGCCGACATCCCCATCCCCGGCAACGACGACTCGATGCGCTCCGTGGACGTCATCGTCCGCGAGCTCTGTGCCGCCGTCACCGAGGGACTCCAGGGTCGCTCCGTCGCGAGCGAGGGCAATGACGACGCCAGCGCCGAGCCGCAGCGCAAGCGCTCCAGCCGCGCCCAGTTCCGCGCCGACGACCAGTCGGAGCCCATGCAGGACGACGTCCCCAGCGTCGAGACGACCTCACCCGAGGCGACGCCCAGCGAGGCCAACGCGACAAGCTAATCACCCACGAGTGACACACCACGCTCGACCAGCGAGCGACACGACAACCACGGAGAGAACGCGATGACGGCGATCAGCGCCAAAGATGTGATGGCCCTCCGAGCCAAGACCGGACTGGGCATGATGGACTGCAAGAAGGCACTCGCCGAGACCTCGGGCGACATGGAGGCCGCCGAGGATCTCCTGCGCAAGAAGCTCAAGGGCAAGATGGAGACCCGCACCGAGCGCGCCGCCGGCGAGGGACGCATCCAGTTCAGCGTCGCCAGCGACAACAAGAAGGCCGCCATCGTCGAGATCCGCGCCGAGACGGACTTCACCGCCAACAACGACGAGTTCGTCGCCGCCAGCAGGAAGATCGCCGACGAGGCCCTCACACTCGACGCCGGCGACCACGAGCCGACCGCCTCCATGACCGAGACGATCGACTCCGTCCGCATCTCGACGGGCGAGAACGCCTCCATCGCGCGCATCCGCGTGATGACCTCCGCCGGCTCCATCGGCTCCTACCTCCACCACGACGCCAAGACCGGCGTCCTCTTCGCCTACGAGGGCGACATCGATGCTGAGACCGTCTCGGGCATCGCGATGCACATCACCGCCGTCGTCCCCAGCCCCAAGGGCGTCACCTCCGACGACATCCCCGACGAGGTCATCGAGAAGGAGCGGAAGTTCGCTCTCGAGCAGGCCATCGAGTCGGGCAAGAACGAGGAGATCGCCCAGAAGATGGTCGAGGGCAAGGTCCGGAAGCTCTACGAGGAGCTCGCCCTCATCGAGCAACCCTTCGTCAAGGATCCCGGTACCAAGGTCAAGGATCTGCTCAAGGGCGCGACGATCTCGGGATTCGTCCGCTGGCAGCTCGGCGAGGACGCCTGAGCGCCGACAACTCAAAGACACCTCGAGACCCCCTGATCTCACACGGGGGGTCGCGATGAGTGAGGGATCTTCAGGCGTCGGGTCACGGGCTCGACGCCTGTTGTTTTTGGGGCTAGGCCAATCCCCACGAGCACCGCAAGGTTGCGCACATCGGACGTGGATACCCCCGAACCAGACGACGGATCAGAGGTAAAATAGCTACCAGGTATATACAAACCCAGTGACTCCACCAGCGAAGGATGCGCCAATGACGTCGACACCCGACGTGGTCTCTCACCAGATCGAACAGCACGCGGCGACGATCCGCTCCCTCCTCGATGAGGTCGAACGCGTCGTTGTGGGACAGGAGCACATGGTCGAGGGCCTGCTTGTCGGCATGCTCACCGGCGGGCACGTCCTCCTCGAGGGCGTCCCGGGCCTCGCCAAGACGCTCACCGTCACCGCCCTGGCCGGCACGCTGCACGCCACCTTCTCGCGCATCCAGTTCACGCCCGACCTGCTCCCCGCCGACCTCATCGGCACGCTCATCTACAACCCGCGCGAGGGCACGTTCACGCCGCGCAAGGGCCCCATCTTCGCCAACATCGTCCTCGCCGACGAGATCAATCGAGCGCCCGCCAAGGTCCAGTCCGCTCTCCTCGAGGCCATGCAGGAGCAGCAGGTCACCATCGGCGACACCACCTACCCGCTCGAGCAGCCCTTCCTCGTGCTCGCCACGCAGAACCCCATCGAGCAGGAGGGCACCTACCCGCTCCCCGAGGCGCAGGTCGACCGCTTTCTGCTCAAGCTCACGGTCTCCTACCCCTCACGCGACGATGAGCGCACCATCCTCGATCGCATGGGTTCCACCACCGAGACGCCAACCGTCACGCCGATCATCGAGGTCGAGAAGATCCTCGAGCTGCGTGCGCTCGTCGATTCCATCCACGTCGACGACGCCATCAAGGACTACATCGTCGACCTCGTCCACGCCACGCGCGAGCCCAGGCAACGCATCGGCGGCAAGCTCGGCGAGCAGCTCGCCACGCTCATCGAGTTCGGCGCCTCGCCGCGCGCCTCGCTCGCCCTCCTGCGAGCCTCCAAGGCACGCGCGTTCCTCGAGGGTCGAGCCCACGTCATCCCTTCCGACATCAAGCACGTCGCCCACGACGTCCTGCGTCATCGCGTCCTCGCTTCTTACGAAGCTCAGGCCGAGGGGCTCGACTCCGAGCACATCATCGAGCAGGTCCTCGGACACATCCCCGTCCCGTAAGGAGCCCCTTTGTCATGCTGACAGAAGAGCTCATGCAGGAAGTCCGACGCCTCCAGATCCGCACGCGCCGTCGTGTCGACGATCTGTTCAGCGGCGAGTACCACTCCGCCTTCAAGGGCCAGGGTGTCGAGTTCTCCGAGGTCCGTGAGTACCAGCCTGGCGACGACGTCCGCGCCATCGACTGGAACGTCACCGCGCGCACCGGCAAGCCATTCGTCAAGCGCTACCAGGAGGAGCGACAGCTCACCATCATCATCGCGGTCGATCGCTCCGCCTCCGAGGGATTCGGCTCGGGCGAGAAGCTCAAGGGCCAGATCTCCACGGAACTCGCCGCCGTGCTCACATTCGTCGCCTCGCGCAACAACGATCGCGTCGGCCAGATGATCTTCTCCGACCACGTCGAGCAGTTCGTCCCGCCCAAGAAGGGGCGCGCGCACGTGCTCCGGCTCATGCGCGACCTCCTCGACTTCGAGCCCACCGGCACGGGCACCGACCTGGCCGGCGCCATCTCCCACCTCTCAGGCGTCCTCCACCGACGGTCCATCGTCTTCCTCGTCTCCGACTTCGAGGCGCCCGTCGAGTCACTCGCCTCCGTCGGCGTCGACACCCAGCTCGGCTTCCTCACCCCCCTCCGCAAGCTCGCATCGAAGCATGAGGTCATCGCCGTCCGTCTCACCGACCCGCGCGAGCGCGAGCTGCCGCGCGTCGGCATCCTCGAGGTCCGCGACCCCGAGACGGGCCAGACCGTCGTGCTCGACACGTCGTCCGGACGCACGAGGCGCGCGTACCTCGAGTCGTCACAGGACCATCATGCCAGCGTCGATCGCGCCCTCCGCAGCGCGTCGGTCGACTGCATCGACATCTCGACCGATGAGCCATTCGTTCCCGCCCTCGCCAACTACTTCCACATGCGGGAGATGAGGCGATGATCGCACGCCTGTGCATACTGGCACTGCTTTTCTGTTGGGCACCCGACGCAGTCGCAACATTCCGACTGACACCCGGCACGTCCGTAGAAACAGGTCGAGCGGAGCTGAATGTTTCAATTGACAAACATAGCTACACCGTCGTGGATACCATCCAGGTCACTATCTCACTGCGTCTCAAAGATGGCTGGTACTCCGATGGCTTGCCTGACAGTGTCAAAGTAGATAGTCAATTAGATGGTGTCACAATCAGAGAAATCGACGAGCTACCACCCGGACTCGATCCGTATCACGGGGACGCTCGACGCATGTGGATACTCCGCCTGGAGCCTTTTCTTCCTGGGGACGGAGCGATTCCACCGCTCACGTTCCGATTGTTTTCCTCGACGGATCCAGCATACGTTCCCGATGAGATTACGTCTGAACCCATCAATTTCGCCGTCACCTCCGTCCTCGAGGGCGTCGACGACTTCACACCCGCCCAGCTCCCCGATCCGCCCGAACCACTTGAGGCGGAGGCACAACCGCTCCCCGCGTGGATCTGGTTCGTCGCCGGCGCGCTCACGATTGGCGCGCTCGCGTTGGGCGCCATCGTCATGCGTCGCCCCGAGAACGAGGCCACGCTTCGCCGACGCCATCTCCAGTCCATCCGCGCGCAGCTCGCTCTCATCGATGCCAACGACCCCTCGCTCGACCACCTGCGCGAGGCCCGCCGTCTTTTGATCGAGCTCGAATCCCTCACGCCCCTCGTCTCGCTCCCACACGCCCTGCGCGATGACCTGCGCGCCTGGCACGAGCGCTACGAGCGAGACTCCTTCGCGCCCGCCCCATCCTCCGACATCCTCGCCTCACTCGTCGCCGACTCGCAGTCGATCGCCGACCGCCTCCACGAGAACGCCGCCATGCGCAGGGAGGCGTCGTGACAGAGCGCTTCGCCTACCCGCTGGTCTTTCTCGTGCTGGCACTCCTGCCCGTGCTGGTCGTCCTCTGGTCGCGCGCCCGTCACTCGAACGCCGCCACCCTCTCCGACGCCGCGCGCGCGATATCGATCCACCCGACCCTGCGTGTGCGTCTCCGCTGGCTCCCGCGCGCGCTCCGCCTGGCCACGATCGCCCTCCTCGTCATCGCCATCGCCCGCCCCCAGGAGGTCTCGGGACGCGTCGAGACAACCATGGAGGGCGTCGCCATGCAGGTCGTCATCGATCGCTCACCCTCTATGGACGAGGCCATCCAGTACGAGAGCGCACGCGCGCAGCGCCTCGCCGTCGTCAAGCACATCGTCAAGGAGTTCCTCGTCGGCAAGGGCGCATCCATGCCCGGACGCGAGGGCGATCTGATCGGGCTCATCGCCTTCTCGGGTTACGCCGACACCATCGCGCCCCTCACACGCTCCACCGACGCGCTCGTCGAGCTGGTCGACACCATAGAACTCGCCCAGCTCCGCTCCGAGGGCGGCACCGCCATCGGCGAGGCGCTCGCGCTCGCCGCGGCTCGCCTCAGGAGCGCCGAGGAAGCCCTGGAAGAACAAGACGAGAACGCGCCGTCAGGAACAAGGGACTTTGTCATCAAGTCCAAGGCCATCATCCTCGTCACCGACGGCGAGAACAACGCCGGCGCCATCGATCCCATCGGCGCCGCCAACCTCGCCAAGGAGTGGGACATCAAGGTCTACACCATCGGCATCGGCTCGGGCACACGACGCTTCGCCTTCGGCGGCTTCGACGCCACGCTCCTCGAGCAGATCGCCTCCATCACCGATGGCAAGTACTTCCACGCCAACGACTCCTCCACGCTCCGCAACATCTACGCAGAGATCTCGGAGCTCGAGACCACCTCCATCGACACCGTCGAGTACACCAACGTCACGGAACGCTTCGCCCCCATCGCCAGCATCGCGCTGGGCGTGCTCGCGCTCGAGCTCCTCCTGGGCACGCTCGTCTTCAGGAGGCTCGCATGAGGCTGGGCGATCCGATCTGGCTCAACGCGCTCTGGCTCACGCCCGTGGCCCTCGTCCTCCTCGCCATGGCCTACCGCTCGCGCGTGCGCGCCATGGCACGCTTCGCCGACGCGCGCGTCCACACCCGTCTCAACCTGCGCAGGAATCTCCCGCGCACACTCGTGCGCACCATCTGCGTCGCCCTCTCATTCGCGACCCTCTCCGTCGCGCTGGCACGCCCGCAGTGGAATCCGCAGCCGCAGGACGTCGAGCGCTCGGGGCGAGACGTCGTCTTCCTCATCGATGTCTCCCGTTCCATGCTCGCGCGCGATCTGGCGCCCTCCCGACTCGATCGCACCAAGCTGTGGATAAAGGACCTGGCACCACATCTCAGGGGCGATCGCGTGGGCATCGTCGCCTTCGCGGGCAGCGCCTCCGTCGTCTGCCCACTCACTCAGGACTACCGCTTTTTCTCGCAGACCCTCGACGAGCTCTCACCACGATCCGTCCCACGCGGCGGCACCAACATCGGCGACGGCATCCGCAAGGTACTCAACTCCGTCTTCCGCGACGAGGACGACTCCACCCACTTCCGCGACATCATCCTCATCACCGACGGCGAGGATCAGGAATCGCTCCCCGTCGAGGCGGCGCAGCAGGCCGCCGATCGCGCCGTGCGCATCATCGCGCTGGGCATCGGCTCCGAGCACGCCGGCGCGACAATCCCAACCGACTCGGGCGCCGCCATGCGGTACCAGGGGCAGGATGTCCAGACCCAACTCGACGCCGAGACTCTCGAGCAGATCGCCGGCGCCACGCCCGGGGGCGTCTTCCTCAAGGTCGGCACCGGCACCATCAACCTCGACGAGGTGTACGAGGACCTCATCCGCTCGGCGCAGCAGGCATCGCTGGGCACCGCGTCGACGATCCTCTATGACGAGGGATTCCTCTACTTCCTCATCGCCACGCTCATCCTGCTCAGCCTCGAAGGAGTGATCCGTGCGTAGCCCCATCACGCTCATGATCGCTGCGCTCGCTCTCGCGGCGCACGCCAGCGAGGCCGATCGCCTGCGCGAGGGCAACCTGATGGTCACGACGGGCCACCTCGAGGAAGCCCTCGTCGCCTACGGCACGCCCGACAACACCGACACGCCACGACTCCGCCTCGCACGAGCCATCGCGCAGGCCCAGCTGGGCCAGACAGAGGAGGCGCAACTGGCCATCCAGGAGCTGCTCGAGCAGCCGCTCCACGACACACTCGCGTGGCGCGCGCACAAGACACGCGGCGCGATGTACCTCACACTGGGTGCCGCTGCGTTCTCGCAGTCGCCTCCGGAGTCGATCCCCAACCTCGAGACCGCGCTGGCCCACTACACCAGGGCCCACGCGCTCGATCGCTCCGACATCGACAGCGCACGCAACATCGAGTTCATCCGCAGGATGCTCGACGCGGCACGCACGCAGGAGCAGCAGAATCAGCAACAGCAGCAGCAACAACAGCAACAGAACCAGCAGATGGCCGACCAGCTCGACCAACTCGCCGATCAGCAGCAGCAGGAATCCGACGAGAACAACCAGCAGCAACAGAGCCAGCAACAGCAGCAGCAGGACCAGCAGTCGCTCAACCAGCAAACACAGTCATCCGCCGAGCAGCTCGACAAGCAGCAGGACCAGTCGGAGGCACAGGAAGCCCTCGATCGCGCACAACAGGCCCAGCAGCGCGCACAGGAGGCGCTCGAGCGTGGCGATCTCGACGAGGCCGCTGAGCACCAGCAGGAAGCCGCCGACGCGCTCCGCGAGGCCGCCGAGCAACTCCGGCAGGACCAGCAGCAGGAATCAGAGCCCAACGAGCAGCAGCAGGAGCAACCCTCCGAGGAGCAGCAGGAAACCGAGTCGCTCGCCGACCGCCTCATCCAGCGCGAGGAAGACTCACGCGAGCAGCGCACGATTCTCAAGCCGCGCCCCATCAGGGTGCCAAAGGACTGGTGATGCGTTCCATTCTCACTCTCATCGCGACACTCATCCTCACGCTCGGCGCCAGCGCCCAGAACGTGCGTGTGCAGGCATCGGTCTCCCCTCAGCGTGCCCAGCTCGGAGACCCGATACATCTGGAGATCACTGTCAGGGAGGCACGCAGCCCGAGCATCCAGAACCTCTCTCTCCCGCGCGGAGTCCAGGCCGGCACTCCCTCCCCAATTCAGAACTCCCAGACCTCACTCATCAACGGACGCGTGCACAAATCCGTAACAACAAGTCTCATCTATCCGCTCTCGGTCCGCGATGAGGGCACGTACACCATCCCGGCGCAGACCGTTGTCGTCGATGGCAACACATACACCACTGACCCGGTCACGTTCAGCGTCACGCTGCCGCCCGTCTCCGAATCCAACCACATCGTCATCGAACCACAGGAGGGCCCCATCTTCGTCGGGCAGCCCTTCGGGCTCCGCGTCAAGTGGTACCTGCGCGAGCGACCCCACAACCACTCCTTCCAGCTCAACCTGAACCGGGCCCTCGCCGACGTCTACCGCTCGCGCACGCGTGGCAACTTCGGTGAGCCGATCAACTTCGAGGATGCACACGTCATCCCCGACTATTCCGAGGAGTTCTACGAGGGAGTTCCCTACTACGTCCTCTCCTGGGACGTCATCATCGTGCCGAAGGTCGCCGGCAATCTCTTCCTGGGCCCAGCGAGCGCCACATTCAAGGAGCTCACGGGATACCGCACCCGGGGTTTCATCCGCGAGCCCTCCTACTCGAGCTCCATCGCGCAGTCAGAGACAATCACCATCGACATCTCGCCCCTCCCGCCCGGCGCACCCGACTCGTTCGACGGACTCGTCGGCCCGCACGTCATCGCCACCGAGGTCTCTCCCAACGAAGCCAACGTGGGCGACCCACTCACGCTGCGCGTCAAGATCGCCGGCGACGAGCCGCTCGAGCGAATCGAGGCGCCCTCGCTCGATTTCCTGGCCGACTCGTTCCGCCTCTCCAACGAGGGCTGGTCCGACGTCGAGTCCCCCGCGCCCGATCTTCGCATCTTCGAGACGACCATCCGCGCCACGACTGACTCCATCAGCGAGCTCCCCCCCATCGAGCTGGCGTACTTCGACCCTGCCGAGGGCGAGTACCACGTCGCCAACTCGCGTCCCTTCCCGTTGACCATCCACCCAACACGCCAGATCACCGCGCAGGACGCCATCGTCTCCACCGCGCCCGGTGTTACCCCGTCGCCCAACGCGCCCATCCAGACGACCCTCGCCCTCGCCCCGATGCGCGTGCGTGCCAACCGCCCCTCCGGCTCGATGCGCCCCGGAGGGCGCGTCGATCTGCTCGCCAGAATCACAACCCCTGTAGGAATCGGCGTCACCGCCGCCCCCCCACTGCTCTACGCCCTATCGCTGGCGCTCGTCACCGCACAGCGACGACGCAACCCTGCTCGCGTCCGCCAGCGCGCCGCCCTGAAGCGTGCCCTGCCGCTCCTGCAATCCGGCAAGGCGCGTCTCGCAACGCAGCTGTTCCTCGCAGAGTGGTTCGACCTCGAGCCCGACGCCGTCACCAGCCGCGACGCGCGCGTCCTCCTCGAGGGAAAGGCAGAAGACCAGCTCATAGCCACCCTCGAAACAGCAATGGAACGCCTCGAGCTCGCGCCGCCCGACGACACAACCCCACCTCCAGAGGTCGACCTCCTCCAGGCCACGCTCACGACGATCCACAAGGGGCTGCTGCGATGCGACTGATCCTCATGCTGCTCCTGAAGATCCTCGTGAGCACGCCCGCGCTCGCCCAGGACGACGCCCCAAGCATCATCCTCGAGGAGGCACAGGCCGCGTTCGTGCAGGGACACGAGATGCTCGAGTCCGATCCGAACGCCGCTCGCGCACACTACACACGCAGCGCCCTGCTCTTCGAGCGCCTCATCAACGACCACGGATACGACACCGCCGACGCCCACTACAACCACGCCAACGCGCTGCTCCTCTCCGCCCAGCCCGGGCGTGCCATCGCCGCGTACCTGCGCGCGCAGCGCCTGCGCCCGCACGACAGCGCCATCCAGGCAGGCCTGGAGCACGCACGCCAACAAGCCTCCATCCAGGTCCCACCCTCACCCGGCACCCGCCTGGCCGACGTCGTCACCATCTGGCGCGGCATCATCCCGCGATCGATGCTCCTGTGGCTAGCGATCCTCTCATGGCTCACGCTCTGGTGCGTCTCGATCCTGCGCCTACGCTTGCGCGCACACATCTCCTCGGCGCTGATCCCGGGAACGATCGTTGTCTGCCTCGTCTGCGCCGGCGCGCTGATCCTCGAGCAACAGCTGCTCTACTCGGATCCCGTCGGTGTTGTTGTCATCGACGACACACCCGCGTACAACGGGCCCGACTCTCGCGCCTACGACCAGACATTCACCACACCGCTGGCCCAGGGTGTCGAGTGCCGCATACTCGAGCGGCGCGACGAGTGGATGCACATCGAGCTGCGCTCGGGCGACACCACGTGGGTGCGAGCATCGTCCGTCGAACCGGTTTGATTCACTCGAACCGGATCGACGCGATCGTCAGATCGTCCGTCTGCGCTCCAGAGCCGGAGAACTCCCTCACTCCCTGCTCCAGCAGCTCCACGTCGCGCGATGGCGAGTCGGATCGCAGGAGCAGATCCAACGCACGCGTCATGCCAAACTGCTCGGTGTGGCCCGGATCGAACTGCTCCACGAGACCATCGCTGAAGAGCACGACACGGTCACCCGCGCCAACATGCAGCGAGTCCGACGGGTAATCCGAGTCCGCCAGCAGCCCCAGCGGCGTGCCGCCCTTGGTCGTGATGACCATCGGCTCGCCACCGGCAGGAATGTGGATGCAGAACCCGTGCCCAGCATCCACGAACTCCACCGTCCGCTCATCGGGATCCAGCACGCCGAACCACAACGTCACGAAGCGCGCGCCCTGGAACGTCTGGAAGCAGAACGACGACGCCTGCGCAACGAACTCCGAGGGGTCCCGCATCGCGGGCACGCCCGCGCGCAGCCACGTCTGCATCGCCGTCATCGCCACGGCGGCGCCGGCGCCCTTACCCATCACGTCACCCAGAAAAAGCCCCACTCGCCCGGCGTCGAGCTCGATGACATCAAAGAGGTCCCCCGCCACCATGCGACCGGGCGTGTACGAGTAGGCGAACTCCACTCCCGCGACCGACAACCCCGGCGCCGGCATCAGGCAGCGCTGCGCGTCGCGCGCCGCCTCGAGATCCTGGCTCAGCACGCGCTGGCGCTGCTCCAATTCCTTGCGCTGCAGGTTGAGGATCGCAAGACGATACACCTGCGCGATAGCGCGACAGAACGTCGCCGCGTCGTCCGCCAACGCCTGCTCCTGCTCGCGTGAGTCCAGATAGATGTACGCCTCCGGCGCGTCGTCGAGCACGATCGGCGCGCAGATCGCAGAGCGGATCCCAAGCGACATGATCGACTGCCCGTAATCCGCCCCCGCAGAAGCGCCGGTCATCTCCGCGATCTGCCCAGAGGACGCAAGCCGGATCAGCGAGCGGCTCACGGGCGGCGGCTCTGCTCCCTCCTGGTGCGCGTCGTGCCACCCGAGCACCTCGATCGAGTCGTCCGCCCCCTCGCGCACGATCAGCGCGCGCCCCGTGTGCATGGCACCCGCCAGAAAGCGAGCACCCCGCTCGTGGAGCTGACCCAGCGTCGTCGCGGTGCCGAAGACCTCCGAGGCGCTGATCAGCAGCTCGAGCCGATCCTGGCGCAAACCACGCATCGTCTCGGGCGCCACGGTCCGCGCCTGTTCCGCCGTATTCGCCTCGCGTGCGACCGCCGTGCCGCGTCCGCCGCGGGTCGACTCGTCGCCGATGTCGATGCGGGTCTGCCCGAGCCTGAGCCGATCGCCATCAGCTATAACCGTCGGTATACCAGGGTCGATCAGCACCCCGTTGACCCGCGTCCCGTGGGACGAGCCCAGGTCCAGCACCTGCCACTCTTCGTTCTTGAACTCGACCAGCAAGTGCGAGCGTGAGATGCGTGCGTCGGTGATGCACAACTCGCAGGAGGAGGAACGCCCGATGGTTATCGGCTGCTGCTCCTTTGTGTACACAAACTTGCGATCCCCTGTGTACTCCGTCGGGGCCGCGATAATCTGCATCCTCAGTGGCGGTGCATCTCCCATGTATCCAAACAATACCCTAAGAAGGGAGATAATTCTCCACCTTGATGTGGGAGCACGCACGTATACTTGTGTTCAACAGCCATGCCCGATCCGCACGACGATCCAACGCTCGGGCCACAGAACCCACACGATGCGGAGACGCTCGCGCCCGACTCCGCACCAGGGGATATCCCATTCCCTGTTGACTCGAGTCCCGTCGATCTGCAGATAGGCCAGCAGCTCGGGCCCTACAAGATCATCGACGTGCTCGGCGAGGGAGGCTTCGGCGCCGTCTACAAGGCCGAGCAGTCGCGTCCCGTCAAGCGACAGGTCGCCATCAAGATCATCAAGCTGGGGATGGACACCAAGCGTGTCATGGCGCGCTTCGAGGCCGAGCGCCAGGCCCTTGCCGTCATGGACCATCCTGGCATAGCGCACGTGCTCGACGCCGGCGCGACCGAGACCGGGCGCCCCTACTTCGTCATGGAGCTCGTCAAGGGCATCCCCCTCAACGAGTACTGCGACCAGCACGACCTGACCAACACGCAACGCCTCGAGCTGTTCATCGACGTCTGCAAGGCCATCCAGCACGCCCACCACAAGGGCATCATCCATCGCGATCTCAAGCCCTCCAACGTGCTCGTCGCCATCCAGGAGAACGAGCCGGTTCCCAAGGTCATCGACTTCGGCATCGCCAAGGCGATGAACCAGCCCCTCACCGAGCAGACCGTCTACACGCAGATCCAGCAGCTCATCGGCACGCCCGAGTACATGAGCCCCGAGCAGGCCGAGAACTCAGGCCTCGACATCGACACGCGCTCCGACATCTACTCGCTGGGCGTGATGCTCTACGAGCTGCTCACCGGCTCCACGCCCTTCAGCTCCGAGGAGCTCCGCCACACCGCCATCGCGGACCTGCCCAAGAAGCTTCGCGAGGCGCAGACGCAGAAGCCCTCGATGCGCATCACCCAGATGGGCACCGCCGCCGACGACATCGCCAGGCACCACAACCTCGTCAACCGCACGCAGCTCAAGCGCGAGCTCAAGGGTGATCTCGACTGGATCGTCCTCCGGGCGCTCGAGAAGGACCGCACCCGTCGGTACGACTCCGCCACCGCTCTGGCGGATGACATCCAACGCTATCTCAACGACGAGCCGGTCATGGCCGGCCCCCCGAGCACGCTCTACCGCTTCCAGAAGTTCGCCAAGCGCAACAAGCCCTTCATCGCGGCCACGAGCGTGGTCTCTATCTCCATCGTCGCGGGCCTGGCGTTCTCGACGTACTCCTACATCCAGGAGCGAGAGGCGCGCCAGGAGGCCACCGCCGCCAGGGAGGCCGCCGAGCGCGCACGCGACGAGTCCGAAGCCGTCACGAACTTCCTCGTCGAGACGCTCTCCTCCGTCGACCCAGCCGGGCTCGGTCGAGAGGTCACGGTGCGCGACGTGCTCGACTTCTCCCTCCCGCGCATCGGCAACTCGTTCAGCGACCAGCCACACATCGAGGCCACACTCAACAAGGTCGTCGGCGACACGTACCTGGCACTCGGGCACTGGCAGCCGGCCGAGTCTCCGCTGCTCAAAGCCGTCGACACCTTCGAGTCGATCGATGGCCCTCTCAACGAGGACACACTGGCCGCAAAGGAGAGCATGGGCGACATGCTCTTCCAGAAGGGCGATCTCGAGGAGGCGCGCACGCTGCTCGAGGAGACGATCGAGACGCGCGCACGGATCTCGGGCGAGCACTCACTCGACACGCTCGCCGCGAACATCCAGCTCGCCACGCTCTACAAGGCCTACGGCCAGTTCGACGACGCGCTGGAGATGTACACCTCCACGATCGCCTCGCTCAGGGAACATCACGGCGATGCCCATCCCGAGGCGCTCCGCGCCTCCGAGCAGCTCGCCCACACCCACATGCGCATGGGCAACCTCGATCTGGCCGAGCCGATACTCGTCGAGACCCTCGAGGCGCAATCGAGCTCGCTGACGGACGAGCACCCCGACACGCTCAAGACGCTCAGCCGTCTCGCCTCGCTCCGCCGAGAGCTCGGGCAGTACGAGGAATCGGAGTCGCTCTTCGAGAACGCGCACGTGCTCCAGCAGCGCGTGCTCGGCGAGTTCCACCCCGAGACGATCAAGACGATCTCGAACCTCGGGTGGCTGTACATGCAGATGGGCAGCGCCCAGAAGGCCCAGGCCATGTACGAGGACGTGCTGGAGCGCATCCGCGATGTGCTCTCCGACACGCACCCCGCCACCATCGAGGTGATGACCAGCCTGGCGCAGATCCTCTCGCAGCGCTCACTCTACGACGAGGCGCTCGCCCTCCTCGACGACGCGCTCATGGCCCAGTCGCGCGTGCTCGGCACCGAGCACCCCGAGACCCTCCGCATCCAGTCGAGCATGGCGCTCGTGCACCGACGCAACGGCAATCTCGACGAGGCGCTCACTCGCTACGAGGACGTCATCCAGATCCAGACCCGCACGCTCGGCGCCGACCACGCCAGCACCGTCTCGTCACGCACCAACCTGGGCAACGTGCTCTCCGACCTGAGGCAGCACGATCGCGCACGAGAGACCTTCGAGAGCGTGCTGGCCGACCAGACCAACGCCCTCGGCGAGGAACACCCGACCACTCTCGGCATCGCCATCAACCTCGCGGGCGTCCTCTGGAGACAGAACAACTTCGAAGAGGCCGAGCCGATGTATCTCGACCTGCTCGAGAAGTGCTCGCGCGTGCTCGGCGAGGAGCACTCCTACACCCTCGTGGCAATGGGCAACCTGGCACTGATCTACAAGAACCAGAACCGGAACGTCGAGGCCGAGCGCATGTACCTCCGCACGCTCGACGTGCAGAAGCGCACGCTCGGAGAGAACAACGCAACGACCCTGCAGACAAAGCAGAACCTCGCCTCGCTCTACACGGCGCAGCAACGCAACGAGGACGCCGAGGCCCTCTCGCGCGAGGTGATCGACGGCTACGCGAGCACCCTCGGCGAGTCGCACCCCAGCACGCTGCGCGCCACGCACGCGCTCGGCGTCACTCTCGCCCAGCAGCGCAGGCTCGAGGAGGCTCGCACGCTCATCGCCCAGGCCCACGAGGGGCGCGCCTCAGCGCTGGGCGAGGACCACGCCGACACCCAGGACTCGCGACGCACGCTGGGCATCCTCTACTTCCAGAGCGGCATGCAGCAGGACGCCGCCACCACCCTCCTGCGATGGCTCGACTCACGCCATCGTACGCACGGGCAGCAGGATCCCAATGCCCTGGGGATGGCCACGAATCTCATGCTGCTCTTCCACCAGCTGGACGACAGCGCCACCGCCAGGCGTGTGGCGCTCGATCTGCTCGTGGCCCGTCAGCAGCTCGCCAGCGCTCAGGACGCGTCGTCGAAGACAATCCACGACCACGCGATTCTCCTGCTCGACTGCGTCCCCGAGGACCTGCGCGACCCCTCGCTCGCTGTGCAGCAGGCGCAGCGTGCCGCCGACATGACCGAGTCGAAGGACCACGCCATCCTCGCCACGCTCGCACGCGCCCAACACGAGACGGGCGACAGTGTCAGCGCAGCGTCGACACTCCAGAGAGCGATAGCCCTCCTGCCCGAGGGCGAGCAACGCACCAGCTACGAGACCACGCTGACCACGTACCAACAGGCCACCACAGAACAGACAACGCCCGCCTCCTCTGAGACGGGCGCTGGATCGAACTGAGATATCAGAGTCGGCTCAGACGGAGCGACGCGTGCGACGCACGCCAAGCAACCCAAGTCCTGCCATGCCAGCGAAGACCGGCGCGGGCAGCGGGATCGGGCGGATGCTCAGGAACGACTCGGCTCCACCATTCTCGAATCCCTCGACGCGAAGCCCGATCTGCAGCGAGCCATCATTGATCGCGGCGATGATGTCCTCGAACGTCGTGCCATTCTCCTCGGGGAACTCCTCGTCGTAGTAGTAGTAATGCGCAAACGAGAAGATGATCGTGACCGACTCGCCGGGATCGACGCCGTTGTCCAGACGCGGATCGCTTGGCTGGGCACTGAAGCCCGGGGTCGCGAAGAAACCAAAATTCTCGCCGCCGGGCAGATTGGGCAGGCTCGACGGGTGGAAGTAATCAACGCCGGGGTCGGAGTTGTCGATGCCGATGATCGACTCGAGCAGCCCCTGCTGATCCATGAAAAAGATGTCAGTGATCGTCGACTGCGCCGGACCGAGATTCTTGACCAGGAAGCTGATGGTGTAATCGACCGCGCGGAAGCCACCGCCGCCGTCGAGGATATCGACCTGGAGCTGCGTCTCGCCTGTCCCGGTGTTGTTCTCGTCGTTCTCGGTGATGCCACCGAAATCGAGCGTCAGATTCGCGCTCGCTCCCGGTGCGTACAGCAGGCCCAGCGAGCCCAATGCGCACGCTGCCAATCCACGAATCCCGGACATGGA
>JBICIA010000007.1:0-28482 GCA_043101425.1 Phycisphaerales bacterium JB043 | reverse complement strand
TCGACTCCCTGGCACGATGGATCCGCACGCACGTCGATCTTGAGATCGTGCCCTCCGAGCTCCGAACGCTCGATCGGAACGCCCTTGAGAGCAAGATCGATTCCGCGGCCCAGGACAAGATCGCGAACACGAATCTCGACGGCATCGAGCGCTATCTGGAGGAGCACTACGGCGCCAACCAGCTCATCAAGTGGGTCAGGGACCGCTTCGATTTCGATATCCCGCTCGACGACATCACCGCCCAGGAGACGACCGAGGAGGTCGTCTCCGCCATCACACAGCGCGCCTCCGAGATCTACGAGAAGAAAGAAATCGAGACGCCCGTCAACTACGCCATGGACATGACCACCATGATCATGCAGCAGTCGCCCGACCAGGCGTTCGAGCAACTCGCACGCTGGGCCAACGCGCGCCTCGATCTCGATCTAACTCCCGACTCACTGCGCACGAAGCAGCCCGCGCAGCTCAAGGGCGAGCTGCTCCAGGCCGCACAGGAGCGACAGGAGACCCTCGATCTCGAGGACGAGATCGAGCAGGCACTCGCGCACGCGGACAACGATGCCCTCGACGAGCACATCCAGCAGAGATTCGCGGGCGCAAGGCTCCCCGACTGGCTTCGCGCACTCCGCGGGAACGCTCGGACCCGAGCCATCCGCGGTCGTGTCGAGACGCTCGCGCGCACCGAGATGGTCCAGTTCGAGCGCACCGTCCTGCTCGAAGTCCTCGACCCCGCGTGGAAAGACCACCTCTACGCAATGGATCAGATCCGCGACTCCATAGGCTTCCGCGCCTTCTCCCAGAAGGACCCCCGCATCGAGTACAAGCGCGAGGGCGCAACCCAATTCGACACCATGCTCGAGACCGTCCGCGACCGCGTCGCCGACTACGTCTTCAAGATGCGCATGGCGCCGCAGCAACCCCAACAACAGCTCACTCCCGAGCAAATCCGCCAGCTCCAGCAGGCCATGGCCCAGCGGCAGCAGCAGGGTGGAGGACAGCAACCGCCGCCACAGCAGCGCAGGCAAGCGCAGCAACCAAAGCCCATCAAGTCCGGTTCCGCGCCAGCACCACTCGGCGCGACAACCATCGCCGGGCCGGGATTCTCTGCGCCACAACAGGTTGGCGCGCCCCAACGAGTACCCCAGCAGAAAAAGGAATCCGAAAAGACGCCCCCTCAGCAGCCGAAGAAGGATCCGCTGGCCGACATCCCCGCTCCGCCGAAACCCAGCGCGGCATCGCAACTCATGAAGCAGGCGGGCTCAGTCGCACCGCCGCCGAAGAAGAACGATGAGGGCAAAGAGGGCTGACGCTACTCGACGAGCACCTTCTCGAACATCAGCAGGTTCTCGGCGCTGTCCATGTCCCAGCGCACACCGACGACGTCATAGTCCGCGGCTATACCAAAGTGCATCATCGCGCGACCCCGGTTCGTGCACTCGAACCGTATCGCCTTGTATCCGCGCGTCCGGGCCCAGTCCGCCGCCGCGTTCATCAGCTGCGACGCCACTCCCATCCGGCGCGCGTCGGGCAGCACGCCCACAAGCCACGCGAACCACACGCGAGGTGTCCGCTCCATGCCGACAATGAACCCAACCGCCTCGTCCTCGATCCTCGCACCCATGGCCAACACGTTGTGACGCCCATCCAGACGACGCTCGAAGTACTCCTCGTCACGCTCCGGGCGAAACACCTGGTTGTACAGATGCGCGATGGTCTCGAAGCCCATCGGGTCCAGCTTGTCGATCATCACGTCCGCCATTGGAAGCCTCCACGTGAGCACACATCGCATCGACAATTCGCACGCGACCGGTCCACTCGACCAGCTACCTGATTCTACGGACTACCCCATTCAGGGTTCGTCAGTCCGTCACTCGCGACTGGTACGCACCCTCGCTTGTCGAGACCTTGATCCGGTCCCCGTTGTTCACGAACTGCGGGACCTTCGTCCGCAGACCCGTCTCGCACGTCGCGTCCTTGAGCTGATTCGTCACGGTCGCACCCTTGATCCCAGGCGGCGTGTCCGTCACCTCGAGCTCCACCGAGCCGGGCAACTCCAGCGACACCGGGTTCCCCTCGTACATCAGCACCACGATCGTGAGATTCGCGACGAGGAAATCCTTGCCCGCACCCACGAAGTCCCCCTGGAGCTCGATCTGGTCGTACGTCTCGTTGTCCATGAACACGAACGCGTCGCCGCTCTCGTACAGATACTCCATCTCGCGACGATCGAGCGTCGCGACATCGACATCGTCGGTCGAGCCCAGCCGCTTCTCGACCGTCGAGCCCGAGCTCATGTCCTTGGCCTTGACCTGCACATACGCGGGGCCCTTGCCCGGCTTGACGTGCTCAGTCCTGACCACCACGCACAGGCGACCGTCCAGGTTGATCGCCATACCGCTCTTGATGTCATTGGCCCGCATCGATCGATCGCCCTTTCTGTATAGTTGAATCCCGTAGGGGACGACCAGTGTAGCGATCATCCAACACCACGTCCCAGAACCGACCGACCCGCAAGGAGACGACCGATGAACCTCACCCGACGCGAGTTCTCGATCCTCGCCGCCTCGACCGCCGCCGCAGCCCACCCGTTCTCGCGCGCTCTCGGCGCGTTCCGCCAGGATGAGCCAGCCCCCAGCGTCTTCGACTGGACACAGCTCATCGATGGCGTTCACCTCATCGCCGATCATGGCGGCAACGCTATTCTCGCCAAGACAAAGGACGCGATCGTTCTCATCGATGCCAAGAACGCCGGGTTCGGCCCCTCCCTCAAGCGCGAGACAACCGCCAGCCTTGGCGCACCAGATATCCTCATCAACACACACCACCACGCCGATCACACCGGCGGCAACGAGTCCTTCACGTCCTCCTCAGAGATCGCCGCGCACCACAAAGCGCTCCAGCGTATCAGCGACCAGACGGAGTCGTACCTCGAGACAATCAATGGCTTCGAGTCCTACCTCGGCGCGCCCGATCAGGACATCCCCGAGACAGCGCTGCTCCGAAAGGACGTCGCGGACCTGCTCGCGAACGCCTCCTCGCTCACGTCAGATGACTTCGTGCCAACACGCCCGCTGCATCACCTCCCCGGGCAGGACGAGCTCGCCAACGGCGTCGAGACCATCCACGTCACCAGCGGGCACACCGACAACGACATCGCCATCTTCTTCCCCGAGCACAACGTCCTCCACATGGGTGATCTGTTCTTCAACAACCTCCATCCCTTCATCCGCCTCTCCGACGGCGCATCAACGGACGGGTGGATCGAGTCACTCATCGAGATCTACAAGCTCTGCGATGGTGGAACCATCGTCGTCCCCGGACACGGCCAGGTCACCGTACGAGACGATCTCGCCAAGCAGATCACGTACATCCGCAACATGAAACGGATCGTCGGGCTCCAGATAGACAAGGGCACACCCCGCCACCAGATCCTCGAGATCAAGCCCAAGTTCTGTCGTGATTACGGATTCGGGCGACTCCGCGAGGTCTTCATGGGAGCCGTCTACGACGAGATCATGGCCGAACGAGGCTGATCAACCTCCCGCCGACACCTCCAGAGACACGACCGTCTCATCGTCTCCCTGACGATGCAGCCGCTCCACGCGATGCTCCGACCAGTCGCGCACGCGCAGGTCCGGCGCATCCGGACCGTCCTTCACGCCCAACAAATCATACGTGTTGTCTCTCTGCGCCGGCACGAAACCAGCGTCGCGAATAAGCCGACACAGCAGCGCCTCATCGAGGCAGTACGTCGTGCCGGCGCTCGACACAACGTTCTCCTCGACCATCACGCTCCCCATGTCGTTGGCGCCGAAGCACAGGCCAACCTGTCCGATGTGCGGCCCCATCGTCACCCACGACGAGCCAACCGAGTACACGTTGTCGAGAAACAGCCTGCTCAGCGCCTGCGTCCGCAGATAGTCCGTCGAGCCCGACAACCTGATCCGTCGCCCGAATTCCTTCTCGAGCCTCGGGTCACCATCCCCTCTTAGCGTCGCGACCACATCTCCAGGAAACACCGCGCCCTCGTCGAGCTCGTCCAGCTGTGTGCCCCACTCCTTGACGCGTCCAAGCGGTGTGTTGTCCGGCTGGAAGGGCCACGAGATGAACGCCATGTACCGCCCGCCGGGGACGACGCTCCCGTCCATACGCTCGGTCCCCATCCCGAAATCACGCAGCGCCCTGTCCTGCCACTCGCGAATCAGCAGCATGTGATGCACACGATCCGCATACCCCTCGATGTGCCCGAACATCATCGTCCCGCTCGTGAACATCCCCAGCGAGTGCGCCACGTACATGCATGTCAGCCACGACTCCGCGTCGCACTTGCCAAGACCGATCTTCCGACGCACCGGGCGCGCGAAGATCTCGCCACCACCTCCTGGCAGCGAATCCATGCCCGCCTCCTGAAGGCGCTCGAGCACCCAGCGAACCTTGTCCGCAAAGCTGCTTCCGGGCGGGTCGAAGAACTCCACGAACTCCACGAGCTCGGGCGGGCTGAACGCGTGCACGTGGATCTCCGGATACCTCTCCTTGATTCCCTGCAACAGATCCAGGTACCAATCGAGTGGCAGCTCGGGATTCATCCCGCCCTGCATCAGGATCTGTGTGCCCCCCAGCGTGCGCAGATACTCGATCTTCTCGTACAGCTCCTCATACTCGAGCGTGTACGCGTCGTGGTCTCCCAGGTCCCGTCGGAACGCGCAGAACGTGCACTTGGCCGTGCACACGTTCGTGTAGTTGATGTTTCGATCGATCACGTATGTCCGGATCGTGTCGCCATGGATCGCTCGGCAGCGCGCGTCCGCGTGACGCCCCAGGTCCATCAAGGGCATCTCGCGCAGCAATCGCAGCCCCTGTTCCGGGGTCAGCCGCACCTCGCCACGCGCCACACCCCCCAGAAAGCCCGGATCCAGCACATCACACTCGGGGCGCTCCACCGCTCCCGTTCCAAAGCCACCTCCCATGATGACCAGCCACTCCTTTCCGGACCCTGCTCCAGGAGCCCCGTGATCGACACCACTATAGAACGCACCGCACCGTACTTCTCACCAATCCCCGTCAACCGGTTCAGATGCCCCTCTCACCGACCGATACCCAACCCGTGTCGGCTCGCCCCCAGAGCCCACGCGCGATCAAGAGACGAGGTACGCGCCGTGTTCAAAACAACACCACATCTCTCCGATGCCCTACGCCACATGCGATCGACCATCGTCGCCTGCGCCGTCGTGCTCGGAATCTGCGTCTCTCTCCAGACGCTCACGTGGGCGTTTGTCCATTTCACGGATGTGCGCTGGAAGGAAGTCGAAGAGGTAGTCTCCGACGAGCAGCCCGTCATCGTCTCCGAGCCGGGCACATCCTCGTCAACGCGCGCCGCGGGCGCCACGCCCGGAGGCACGGCCCCCAAGGCCATCCGCACACAAACCGTCCTGATCAATCGCGTCCCCTCGCTCCAGAACACCTGGTTCGAGTCCACCGTCACGCTCGTCGCATCCATCGGGTTCCTCGCCGCGCTGCTCATGGCATTCCGCGTCCACCAGGGCGTCGTTGTCGCGGGTGGCGCAAGCGTGCCGGGCGTCGAGAAAGTCGTTACCGCCTCCTCGTGGGCATTCATCATCGCGCTTCTCTGCGCGCCCATCGGCGAGCTCGTTCCCGCGTTCCCAGTCCACGGCGTCTTCGCCTCCTACGAGTCCATGACCGCCGCCTCAGATCTCGTCAAAGCAAAATCCCCTGAGGCGCCCGGCTTCTTCTCCTACTACGGCGAGTTCTTCGTCATCCCCATGCTCGTCCTCGCAGCCACCTGGTTCGTCGTCGTCCACTTCCTCAACGGCATCGATCAGGGCGTCATCGCGACGTCCGTCTCCGAGCTCGACGAGAAGCTCGAGCGCGAGATGTCCGCCGCAAAGGCCGGCGGCATGACCAGCCGAACCGCCGGCGCTCTCAATCGCGCCATCGGCGACCGCTCAGAGCCCGGTCAGGACGCCACGCCCCTCAAGGGCATCAAAGCGCCATCGGCTGGCGACCCGCTCTCGCGACCCATCTGATCCCATACACTCAGCGCCACACACCCAACGCCATCAGAGCACACGCCTGATGGCGTTGTCACATCCACTCACCGCACGAAAGGGAATCCTTATGCAGCTCGGCGCCTTCTCCATCTCCCTCGCCGTCAAGGACATCCACGCCTCGAAAGCCTTCTACGAGAAGCTCGGTTTTACCGACAAGGGCGGCAACATCGAGCACGGCTGGCTCGTCCTCCAGAACGGCACAACCAACATCGGCCTCTTCCAGGGCATGTTCGAGGACAACATCCTCACCTTCAACCCAGGCTGGGACCAGAACGCCCAACCCCTCGACTCATTCACCGACGTCCGCGACCTCAAAGCCAAACTCAAAGCCGACGGACTCGAGATCCTCCAGGAGCAGCAGGTCAATCCCGACGACCCCAACTCGCCCGCCTCGTTCGCCGTCCTCGACCCCGATGGCAACCCGATCCTCATCGATCAGCACGTCCCCAAACTCACCACCTAACCATTTCTCTCATCTACGACCCCGCCGCCAGCGCGTAGCTCTCCTTCAGCCACTTCTTCCACAACCGCACGGGCATCGGCTTCTCATCGCTGAACCGCGCCGTCACCCATCCGTTTTTGCCAACCTGAAAATCCTTCGGCGTCTCGTCGCTCATCTCCTGCGCCTCACCGAGCGACGCCTCCAGCTTGAACATCGCCTTCGTGCGCCCACCCTGCTCGCCCACGTACAGAAACGCCGTGCCGCCAGCCTTGAACGACGTCTGGCTGCACGACGTGCCCTCCGTCACGTCCTTCATCGCACGCGCCGCCTCTCGCAGACGCTCGCTCGCGTCCGCAGCCCTCTTCGCAGCCATCACGCAATCCTCCGTCACTCAGGAAGCAAGAAACGCTTGCAGCTTCTCGACCGAGTCGTGCAGCCCCTTGCTCACGATCTTGTCGCAGTCGGGCATCGGCGGCAGCCCCACCTGCACCAGACGCACCCTCGTCCCGCCATCCTCCTCGACGAACTCCACCGTCGTCGTCGACTCGAACGCGTACTCCGTTCCCTCGCCCATCGTGCAGCGTGTCACCAGCCGCTCGGGGCGCTCGAACGCCTCATACGTCCCCGCGCACACCACGTCCCCGTGGCTCATGTGCATCACGTACCGCACGCTCCCGCCTTCTCGCTGGTCCGACTCCGCCGTCACGCTGTGCGTGTCGTTGCAGCCCCACCACTTGCCAAGCTTCTCCGGATTAACCCACGCGTCGAACACCGCCTCGCGCGGGTGCGGGAAGAAGCGCGTCAACTCCACCGATCCGTTCTGCGTCGCCGCCTGATCCGCCATCTCACGTCCCACCTTTCCTGTTCGTTGTCTTGATATCACGCTCCCGCGCGGGAGCGTCGGGGGAGTCCAGGTAGCGCGCCAGCGCATCGAAGCCCTCCTCCCAGCCTCTCGAGTACACCTCGATCCACTCCCGCGCCGACGCCATCGCGTCCGGGTTCGCCCGCATGTGATGCACCCGCCCCGCCTTGCGACGCGTCACCAGCCCCGCACGCTCCAGCACACGCAGATGCTTCGACACCGCCGCCAGCGACATCGCAAAGGGCTCGGCAATCTCCGACACCCGACGCTCCGCCTGCGCAACCATCCCCAGGATCCGACGCCTCGTCGGGTCCGCCAACGCACCAAAGATCAGATCGAGTTGGCCCGAATGCTCAACCATATGGTTGATTATACCGAGTCCGCGAGATTAGTCAACCATCTGGATGAATATTCGCCAGAAACCTCTCTGGCACCCCCCAGCCCCCGATTCTCACCGCGCCAGACGGATCGTTTCCTCCAATCGCCAGCCGCTCACTCCTCCTCCTCACCCAGCCGCATCACCTTCCCGAGCAGCTCGCGCGACATGGGCGGGTTCCGCTGCAGGTCGCCGTCGTTCATCACCACCGCGCCCACGCTCCCGTCCTCGAAGCTGAACACCGCCTCCGCGTACCACATGGTGTTCGACCCGTTGTGCCAGCGCGCATCCTCGCCGACCACCAGCCACCCCAGCGCGTACTGACCGCCGAACGGCGCCGCGCACAGCCGCTCGTAGCTCTCGCCCGAAAGAAACCCCTCGTCCCGCGTCGCGTGCGCACGCAGGTAGCGCGCCATGTCCGCCAGCGTCATGTGGATCGTCCCCGCGGGCCCCAGCGCCGCCGGGTTGTCCGAGTCCGGCGCCATCGCCGTGTCGCCATCCTCCCCCGCCACGTGCCCGCGCGGCTGATCCTCGCCGGGCCCGCCGAACCCCGCGCTCTCCAGGCCCAGCGCCACGAACACCTCCGCCCGCATCAGCTCCTCCCACGAGCGCCCCGTCGCCGCCTCCAGCATCGCCCCGGCCACGATGTACCCGTTGTTCGAGTACACGAACGTCTCCTCCATCGGTCCAGCCGGCTCCTGCCCCAGCGCCATCTCCGCCCATCGCAGGCGCTCCTCCATGATGTCTTCGGGGTGCAGCCCGAACTCACCGAACCGCGCGATCGGGATGTTCGCCTGCATCCCGCTCCTGTGCGACAGCAGGTGCGCGAACGTCACCTGCGCGTACTCCTCGCGCATCTCAGGGACATGGTCGCCCAGCAACTCGCCTACCGTGTCGTCCCAACTCACGACGCCCCGCTCGATCAGCCTGGCCACCAGCGTGCCCGTGAACGACTTGGTGATCGACCCGATGTGCCACAGGTCGTTCTCCGTGACCTGGTCGTCGCCCCCGACCACCCGCACGCCCGACACCGCGGCCATCATCTGCCCCTCCGCGTCGACCCGCATGGCCCCGAGAGCCGGCACGTCGATGTCCGCACGGGCCTCGTCGACGAGTGATTGGAGGTCGTCGTGGAGAGAGTCTTGGGCCAGAACACCCCACGTAGCACCTAACACCACCAACGTCGCACCAACAGCCAGTCCAGATCGCATCGCCGTGCCTCCTTGCCACATGTATACCATCGATTGCCTGCTCCGATGGTCCGCAACTCGCTACTAGTTGAGCAACGCAATAGCACTGAGCTATTTCAATGTCGCCGTAACGAGGCCACACATTTTTTTACATCAGTACGTTAGCAGAAGGCGGTCGGTCACAACTTCCGATTCGAGCGTCTGGCCATCCATCTGGAATCTGCGAAGCATCGACCGCCCGACCTCTATGAAAACTTCTCTTTCAAAAAGTCCTTCGGGGATCGGGAGATTGCAGTTCATCAATCCCGATTTTTTCTTTCCGTCGATGCTCAAAGCAACACGAACACCTCGCGCCTTGCATGAATCAATGGCGTCGAGGAGCTTCTCAAGACTGAATTCTTGAGCCCCGTATAGAATTGCTTGGCTATGTGAATAGGGCGGATCACAATATACGACGTCGCCATCAGATGCCATCGACATAACATCGAGATAATCGGCATGAACAAAATCGGTTCCTTGCAAACGCTCATGCCATTCGTCCACCCGCAGTGCAAAGGAATCTGGCAACATTGGGTTGTGAACGCCAACTGGTGTGGACATGTAGCCATCGCGTTTTCGGAATCGAATTACGCCCCCGTAACAAGAACGCGTCAGGAATAGAAAATCCGGACCATTGGCTTGTGCGTTATATGAAGCCTTGATTTCCTCGTACCGCTCTCTTTTGTCCCCTGACATCACGTAGTTCCAGCGATCGCTATACCAACGTTTCAATTCCTCTGGTTGCGAGTGAAGTGTTGTCCAGATCTGCATTAGGGGTTCAAACGAGTCAGAGCCAACACCCTTCGACGGCGCAACCGTGGCGATCACAGAGCCACTGCCGAGGAACACTTCGTAAAGTGTTCCAAATTCCTCAGGAAAGTAAGAGGCAATCTGCTCGGCCATCTTGTACTTGTTGCCAATCCACTTGAGCAGTGACCCCTTCGGGCGTCGGTAGCTGGTAGCGATCTGTTGTCCGAAGAGATCTGTAGGCATGAACTACACCATATTGAGGTTGGCGAAGCGACAACTACTCCGAGTCGAGCATATCCGAGATTGGGATATCCGTCAATGGGATATAACCTGCCTTGTTGATGGACAAGTCGATCTACTCACAGCGGCAGGAAATCTTACAACGGCTACTTCGTGACATCCGAGGTGAAGCAGGACTTCGCCAAGTGGACTTGGCTAAAAAACTCGGCCAACCACAATCGTTCGTGAGCAAGTACGAAAGTGGCGAACGCCGTCTCGACATCCTCGAGTTGATTCACGTTTGCGAATGTTGTGACATCTCCATCGATGATTTCGTCAATCGTTTTTTAGAAGGCGATTGTCGATGAAGGCCGACCCTAGATTCTTGGAGCAACCAAAATGGTTTTGGGCCGACGTTCGGACAGTAGGTCAAGAGGTTGGGTACACCGTACGTGGGAAAGGCATCATCCGCGTACCTACAATTGACGAGATCCGATCTGCCTACGAGAAGATTGGTTTAGGTGTCAGCCATCTTGTCGATGAGAACGGCACAATGACCGACCAGGGGCAGACGCTACTAGATTATTTTGAGTTTCGAGCCAATGTTCTGAACAATGAGGTTGAACCGCGTCTGATGAACGCCGAAAGGGCCCAGGCAGAGTTCGAAAGATTGCACGCAGAGCATAATCCACAGTGTCCGCTGCCCATGAACAAGCAAAAGGGCGAGAAGCGCGCTCCTGCATTCCTAACCTGCATAGTAAACATACTCATTGAGGCGAATGCGGGGGAGCATACCTGCGACTACGATCCTCGCGAACTCACTACTGTCACGCGCGATGAGGCGCCACTCCGAACACTTGCTCGGCGTGTTGATGGAGCGTTCCCCGCGGCTGTGAATCCAATAGCTGTTTGGGAAATCAAGGAGTATTACTACACTACCACGTTTGGCAGTAGAGTAGCCGATGGGGTATACGAGACTCTTCTTGACGGAATGGAACTAGAAGAGTTGTCCGAGTCAGAGGGGGTAGATGTCCTTCACTACCTGATAGTAGACGCACATTATACTTGGTGGGATTGTGGTAAGTCCTACTTGTGTCGCATGATTGACATGATCCACATGGGATACGTCGATGAAGTCTTGTTTGGATACGAGGTGATCGAACGGTTACCAGAATTGGTCCAGCAGTGGGTGACGATTGCGGGAAACCGGTAATCCACGCCTGGTTATGGCCACCTTGAGTTGAAGGTAAATTGTGATCTGTCTTGCTTGCTGTCCATGTGCGTGTACACCGTCGCGCCGGCTAGAGCGTGTGCTCCCTGGTGATAAACGCACACGAGCGTCCGTGGTCGAGGAAGTTCGCCTCGTCCTCCAACAGCATCTCGCTCAGCTCCTGCCCCTCGGGCGAGCCCATCGCGCCCATCAGCTCCTCCTCCGACTCGAACCACACCTCGGCGACGCCGTCGTACCCCTCCTCCATCCCGCGCGACGCACGGATCGCCTCGTTCATCGGGGTGTCCACAGTGTGGCACTGCACATACCGCTTCGTCTTATACCTGTCCGCATACTTCATGAACAGCGGCGCGTGCGAGTTCAGCCAGTAGTCCTGGAACTGCTCCAGCGTCATCCCCGCCTTACGGCGAACACAAATAACGAGCTTGATCATCGCGCTCCGCTCCTCTCGTGACACGCAACAACTCGTTGCGCGTGGGCATTGTACGGGTCTTCAGATGACACCGTATCAATCGGGTGTGCGCCTCACGCCCTCGGGTGGTGCTTCTTATGCACCTCCTTCAGGCGCTTCGAATCAACGTGGGTATAGACCTGGGTAGTCGAGATATCAGCATGCCCCAGCATCTCCTGCACGCTCCGCAGGTCCGCACCGCCCATCAACAGGTGCGTCGCGAAGCTGTGACGCAGCATGTGCGGGTGCACGTCCTTGATCCCCGCCGCCCTCGCGCACCGCTTCACGATCTGCCACACTGCCACGCGCTCCAGAGGCCGCCCCGTCCGGCTCACCAGCAGACGCCCGTCCGCCAGCTCCTCGTCCCGCACGATCCGCCCCCGGCACTCCTCCACGTACCGCTCCACCGCCTCCATCGCCGGCTCGCCCAGCGGCACGAGACGCTCCTTGTTCCCCTTCCCCAGCACCCGCACCACCCGCAGCGTCTCGTGGATGTCCTCCAACCGCAGCCCCGCCGCCTCCGACGCACGCAGGCCCGACGCGTACAGCAGCTCCAGCAGCGCCTTGTCACGCATCCATAAAGGAACCGCCCCCTCCGAACCACCCTCGGGGGGCCTCGCCGACGCCAGCAGCGCCCGCACGTCCCGCTGGCTCAGCACGCCCGGCAGACGCTTCCACATCGTCGGACGCTCTAATAAGGTCGACGGGTTCTCAGGAATCCGCCCCTCAGCCTCCAGCCACCGGCAGAACACCCGTATCGCCGCCATGTGGCGAGCCACCGAGCTCGCCGCCAGCTCCCGCTCCGATCGCAATCCTTGTATATGACCCCCCAGAACACGGGGTGTGATCTCGAATGACGAGCGGATCCGTTGGCTAGCGAGGTCGTCCAGCAGCTCGCGCAGGTCGCGCTCGTAGGCGTCCAGCGTCGCGGGCGAGAGCCCGCACTCGATCCTCAGGTGCGCCAGGAACGCGCACAGATCGTGCTCGAGCGTGTTATTCGACGTTGGTGCTTTGGGCGATATCACGTGTTTTTCTATCGGTTCGACCCCTTTTTCGCGTGCCGTCAACGCGCACGAACCCCGTCACAACCGCAGTTCTTGCGCACAATCCGCGCCACTACGTCCTTATAGAGGCACCGCGCGCGCACACCCGCGCTGGCACGACGCTTGCGACCCGCACCACGAGCGGGACGCTCACGGAGAACCAGCGATGCGGAGCATCGAGCGCACGGAGGCGCAGACAACCCGATTCGACGGTCGGCCCACCTGGCTCGGTCCTGATAGATCGCCCGAAACGATCGGCGCGCGCATCGTCGCGCTCGCACGCGTCGCCAGCGCGATCCACATGGCCCAGGCCCCACCCCTCGCCAGCGACTCGCGAGGCGGGTCGCCACACGCACCCGCACAGGCAGGGACGTCATGCGCGCGCACACAGGAGAAACCCCTGTGAACTACGGCATGCACATCTCCGCCTCGGGCGCCCTGACCGCCATGCACCGGCTCGACGTCGCCGCGAACAACCTCGCGAACGTCGAGACGACGTCGTTCATGCCCGACATCGCCATCGACAGACCTCGTGCGCACGAGCGCGCCGAGGACAACCTCCCGTACCTGCCCTCGAACGCGATGCTCGAAAAACTCGGCGGCGGAATCTTATCTTCGGATACAAAAATTAAGTTTGCGCCGGGGGCGGTGCGGATCACGGGGAATCCGCTGGACGTGGCGATCCAGAACGAGGGATTCTTCGTGGTCGAGGAGCGGCTGGGGCGGAACGAGACACCCGAGTTGTACTTCACGCGTGATGGGGCGCTGTCGCTGGACGGGAGCGGTCGGCTGGTGCAGGCGCGCTCGGGGCGTGCGCTGCTGGACACGATCGGGCGTGAGATCGTGGTGCCGGAGGGCGCGTCGGTGCGTCTGGACGGGCGCGGGCGAGTGCTGGCGGATGGGGAGGAGATCGCGCGTCTGCAGATCGCCGGTGTGTCGTCGACAGATGCGCTCGAGAAGGTTGGCGACGGGCTGTATCGGAGCAGGCTGGCGGGACAGGACGTTCGGACGGATATCGACGCGGATCTGCGTGTCGAGGCGTTGGAGACATCGGGGGTTGACGCGATCCAGGCGATGATGGCGGTGAGCAAGGCGCAGAGCGCGGCCAATCGCGGGATCCAGATGATTGACATCCACAACAGGCTCATGCAGGCGACCATCAGCACGTTCGCGCGTGTTGGCTGATCGCGATAAGGGGACACTCGGGCTATGGCTATCAACGCGTTGCAATCCTCGGCCTCGGCGCTGTCGGCGCTGAGCACGGGCCTCGACATCATCGCGAACAACCTGGCGAACGTGAACACGCAGGGGTTCAAGTCGTCGCGCGCGAACTTTCAGGACCTGCTGTACATCGAGAAGGCGCAGCCGGGCGTCGAGAACGCCAACGGCGATCAGCGTCCGACGGGCTTGTATGTCGGGCTGGGCACCAAGGTGGCGGGCACGCAGCTGAGCTTCACGCAGGGTGCGCCGCAGAGCACGGGAAACGACCTTGATCTGATGATCGAGGGACGTGGGTTCTTCCAGGTGCAGGTGGACGCGGAGCGTGCCGCGGGCGGGCTGGCGTACACGCGTGCGGGGGCGTTCGCCAAGAACGCTGATGGTGACATCGTGCTGGCCAGCGGTGACGGGAGGATCTTGGAGCCACAGATCACGATCCCGGATGACGCGGTGAAGGTCGAGATCATGCAGTCGGGCGAGGTGTGGATCCAGGTCAACGGCGAGAACCAGCCGCAGCAGATCGGGCAGCTCGAGATCGCGGGGTTCGTAAACCCGTCGGGGCTGGAGCAGGTGGGTGAGAACCTCTTTATAGAGACCGCGGCGTCGGGGCCGCCGATCACGGGCGTTCCGGGGGAGACTGGGCTGGGGATCATCCAGCAGCGTTTCCTGGAGGCGTCGAACGTGGATCCGACGATCGAGCTGATCGGGCTGATCAAGACGCAGCGGGCGTTCGAGATGAACAGCCAGTCGATACGGGCGTCGGACGACATCCTGCGCAACGTGGCGCAGCTCAACAGGTAAGGGGGTAGGCGCGTGACACGGTTGGCTCTGCTCATGGTTGTGATGCTCGCTGCGTGCGTTGCGCGTGGGGGGACGATCACGCTGCGTGCGTCGGCTGTTGTGGAACGTGGTGGGAGCGTGATGATCGGCGATGTCGCGACGCTTGAAGGTGACGACGTGCGAGCGCTCTCGGAGGTGGTGCTCGCGTCGGCGTCCGAGGGGGGCGCGATGCTCGAGATCACGCTCGAGCAGGTGCGCGAGGCGCTCGACGCGCATGGTGTGAACTGGGGGCGGGTCGCGTTGCGTGGATCGCGATGCGGCGTTCGTGTCGTGGGCGGTGTGCGGGATGGACAAGCGGACGAGCCCGTGCGTGGCGTGCGTCAGCCGGAGTCCGTGGATGTGGATCGGGCGCCCACGGTGCGGACGCGTGTGGCGTTGTTGCTCGGGCGCCTGTTCGGCGTGGAGAACGGTGACCTGCGCGTGCTCTTCGACGAGGGTGACGAGGCGTTCCTGGACACGCCCGAGTGGGGGAGGCGGATCGAGGTGCAGCCGAACTCGGTGGCCAACTCGTCACGTCAGTCGCTGACCGTGCGGGTGTACGAGGGCGAGCACCTGGTGGCGTCGCGCACGATACGCGCGGACGTGACGATCCGTCGTGGGGTGGTTGTGATCAAAAGCGGGCTGGGACGTCGCGAGGTGATCGATCGAGATGATGTCTCGCTCGAGGAGCTGTGGATGGTGCCTGATGGGACCGCGCCGGTGTCGCGCCTCGAGGACGCGGTCGGCATGCTGACCCGGGCCCGAGTCCCGGGCGGGAGCGTGTTGCGCGTGAGCCAGATCGAGGAGCCTGTGCTGGTGAGGCGAGGGGAGCGTGTGACGGTGCACTGCCTCAACGGGGGGGTGGCCCTGCGTGTGCAGGCACGCGCATTGCGTGACGGAAAGCGGGGCGAGCAGATCGAGTGTGTGCTGGACGGACGCGAGCGTGCGTTTACGGCGCGGGTGAGTGATCGAGGGGTTGCGGTGATGGTGCTCGACAGCGAGGGCCGAGGAGACGTTCGATGACTGGATGGCGTGTGCTGGGCGTGATCGGGGCGTGCGGGATGACACTCTCGTCCTATGGGCAGAGTCTGTTTCAGAAGCAGAGCACCGAGTCGGAGGTGGCGACGGAGGACGAGGATCGCGCGACCGTGCTGTACGGCATGAGTCTCTTTGCGGTCAAACCGCCAGAGCCTCGCACGTTCGAGGCGCACGACCTGGTGACGATCCTGATCCGTGAGAACACGAATATGAAGCGTGAGCACACGTACGAGGAGGACAAGTCGTACAACAGCTCCGTTGAGATGATCGAGTGGTCGCAGCTGCGCGAGATGCTCAAGTACCTGGGGCGGGTGAATCCCGCGTCGACGCTGGCGGCCGATCCCCTTGCCGACTACGCGAGGCAGTTCGAGGGCGAGTCGGAGTATGAGCGCAAGGAGAAGATCTACGCGCAGGTGACGGCTCGCGTGGTGGAGGTGAAGCCGAACGGGACGATCCTGCTCGAGGCGCGCACGACGGTGCAGACCGACGAGGAGATCCAGATCATCACGCTCACGGGATTGTGCAGGACAGAGGACATCGCGGAGGCCAACACGATCGAGTCCGGGCGGATGTTCAACATGACGCTGAACGTGCAGCACCAGGGCCAGATGCACAAGGCGACCCGCAAGGGGCTGATCCCACGCGTGCTGGAGTCGATCTTCAACTTCTGAGTGGAGGCGGATGGACACGCCCATGCCCAAACGATGTGAGAGAGTGTGCTCGATGCTGATTCGCCTGGTGGCGCTGGCTGTCGTGCTCGTCTGCGGCGTGTCGGTGCGTGCGATCAGCGTGCAGGAGATCACGCGGTTGCGTGGTCAGGGCGAGTCGGTGCTGCAGGGCATGGGGCTCGTGATCGGCTTGCCCGGCACGGGCGACAGCGGCGAGGACCTGTTGGTTGCGCGACCTATGGCGGAGCTGCTGGCGAACTCGGGCAACGCGGTGGGCTCGTTCGAGGAGCTTGCCGCGTCGCGTTCGGCGGCGATCGTGATGGTGACGGCGAGGATTCCCGAGAGCGGCGGGAAGGTCGACGACAAGTACGACGTGACGGTGAGCGCGATCAACAATCCCGACAGCCTCGAGGGGGGCGAGTTGTTCATTACGCCGTTGCGGGGCCCGTTGCCGGGCCAGCCGGTGTACGCGTTCGCGCAGGGATCGCTGGTGCTGGAGGACGCGAATGTGGCGCGTGGTCGGGTGCGTGGTGGGGCGCAGCTGGTGCGTGACATCAACATGCCGACGATCGCGGAGGACGGTTCGGTGACGCTGCTGCTGCGACCGAGCTTCGGCGGGTGGACGACGTCGCAGCTGATCGCGGACACGATCAACCAGCACAGGCTGGGGTTCGACACGCAGGCGGAGGAGATCGCGTATGCGATTGACGAGCGGACGGTGCGTGTGCAGATCCCGACCGAGGAGTTGCCGGACCCGGCGAACTTCCTGGCGGACATCCTGAGCATCCAGTTCGATGGCTCACTGCTGGAGCTTCCGGCGCGTGTGGTGGTCAACGAGCGGGAGGGGGTGATCGTGGCCACGGGCAACGCGCGGATCACGGCGGTTGTGATCTCGCACGGTGACATGGTGGTGACGACCGTGAGCGAGTCGGGTGGGGACGCGGAGGACGAGGCCAATCCCGTGCTGACGAGGGCAGGCTCGTCGGGCGGGACGCGTGTGGAGGATCTGCTGGCGGCGTTCCGCCAGCTGGATGTTTCGGTGCAAGATCAGATCGCGATCTTCTCGCAGCTGCATCGGTCTGGTCGTCTGCTGGCGGAGTTCGTGATCGAATGATTGGTGGCGTGCTCGAGAGCGATGCCGTCATGGAGTTCGGCGGTGCGAGCACGCGCGTCGAGAGCTCCCTCGGGGGTTTCGAGGCGGCGCTGGGACGCTGGAGCGATCGTGCGCAGGGCGGGGGTGTGATGAGCGAGGAGGACGCGCGGGGCGCGGCGCAGGAGCTGGTCGCGATGACGTTCGTCCAGCCGATCCTTTCGCAGATGCGTGAGATGAACAACGCCGCGCCGCCGTTTGCGCCGGGCGTGGGCGAGCGCCGGTTCGGCGCGATGTGGGATGCGGAAATTGCGCAGCGTTTGGTTCGCTCCGAGGGATTCGGGCTCGTTGATGCGGTGGCACGAGATGTGCTGTCTAAAGCGCGGCGTGTTGCGCCCGCGATAGGCCCCGCTTTGGGCTCGGAGTTCTCGAGTGATGAGCAGACGTCAGCGTCAGGAATCGATACAACAATCTGAGTTCTCGTGCGCGTGCGAGGCGCTCGTGGAGGTTCTGGAGTCGTTGTGCGAGGTGTACGCGCGACTCGAGGAGCTGGCCGGTGCGCGTCGTGGTGCGATCCGGAGTGTGGATCATCGTGGGCTCGCTGATGCGCTGGAGGGAGAGCAGTCTCTGACTGGGCGGCTGGTGATGCTGAACCAGCGTCGGATGGATGCCGTGAGGGCTATCGAGGGAGTGATTGGCAGGCCTGAGCGGGGCGAGACGAGTGTTCGCTGGATAGTGGAACGCCTCGAAGCGGGAGAGCGGCGCGAGCGTCTGGCGGAGGTGGGGGAGCGTCTGCGCGAGCTGATCCGGGCGACGAAGCGCCGGACGGAGTCGGACCGTCTGGCGACGGAGAAGGTGTGTGCGCACGTCCGAGGGATCCTGCAGGCTGCGAGCGAGAGGCTGAACCACGCGGGGACGTACGGGCAGCGCGGGACGATCGATGCGCGAGGCGGGCAGATCGTGTCGGCGATGGACGTGACGTCGTGAGAGGGGGATCGGGATGACGCTGACCAGTTCGCTGCTGATCGGGCGCTCGGCGCTGGCGACGAGCCAGCTTGGCATCCAGGTGGCGGGTGACAACCTGGCAAACGCGGCGACGGAGGGGTACCACCGTCGCGTGATGCACCTGAGCCCGGCGCAGGGTTTTATTGATGGCGCGGGGCTGTATCGCGGGATGGGTGTGCAGGCGGACGCGGTGCAGCGTCAGATCGACGCGGCGGTGGAGCGGAGGCTGCGCGAGGCGGTGTCGCACCAGCAGGCGATGCGGGTGGAGTTCGACGTGCTGTCGCAGCTGGAGACGATCACGAACCCGCTGTCGGGGACGAGCCTGGACGATCGCTCGCAGGACTTCTTCAACGCGTTCAGCGAGCTGGCGAACAACCCCGCGTCGTTCGAGACGCGCGCGCTGATCGTGGAGCAGGGCGACTCGATGGCGGGGTACATCAGGCAGCTGCGGAGTGACCTGACGCTGGTGCGGGAGCAGGTGGATAGCCAGCTGGAGACGGCGGTGAATCGCGCGAACGTGCTGATGCACGAGATCAGTGATCTGAACATGGCGATCACCAACGCCGAGCACGGTGTGGCGGAGAACCCGGGGCTTCGGGACAAGCGGGATGTCCTGCTGAGCGAGCTGAGCGAGCTGGTGGATATCTCTCTGGCGGAGCAGGCGGATGGATCGGTGGACGTGTTCGTTGGTTCGACGCCGATCGTGATTGGCACGGAGCCCAAGACGCTGGGAGTGGAGACGGTGACTCCCCCGACGAGCACGGGATCGCCTCCACCGGAGTCGCGCATCGAGGTTGTCGTGCGTGAGCCGGCGGTGCAGCTGAGGCCGACATCGGGACGGATCGGCGCGTTGTTGGCACAACGAAACGGAGCGATCGACGAGGCGTTGGACGACCTGGACACGTTCGCGTCGTCGTTGATCTTCGAGGTGAATCGTCTGCACATCCAGGGGAGTGCGTCTGGGGGGATGACGACCATGGTCGGCGCGCTGAACGTGGAGACAAGCGCGCAGACGATCTCGCTGAACGATCCGAGCAATGGCGTGTTCTCCGGGATGCCGTTTGGTGCGACGAATGGGTATTTCGAGGTCATGGTGACGGACACTGTGAGTGGTGCGACGCAGACGGTGCGGATCGACGTCGATCTTGACGGGATCGACAGTGCGGGAGGGGCGGGGTTCGCGGACGACACGAGCCTGCAGAGCATCGTGAACGCGATCAACGCTCAGGTGCCAAACGTGAACGCGAGCATCAACACGTCGGGGCAGATCTCTCTGGACTCGGACGCGGGTTTCACGTTCGGGTTTGGGAACGACACGTCGGGTGTGCTGGCGATGATCGGCGTGAACACGTTCTTCACGGGCAGCGGCGCGAATGACATCGACATCCGTCAGGCGTTGCAGGACGACCCGACGGGAGTCGTCGCGGGGTTCGATGCCGGATCGAACGAGACGGCGCTGGGAATCGCGTCGCTGCGTGAGAGTGGGGTGTCGTCGCTGAACGACGCGACGCTGATGGAACACTGGCGTCGGACGACGGCGCGGATCGCGGTGGACACGAACGCCTCGATCACGAACCGGGACGCGGCGGCACAGGTGCGTGAGAGTCTCGAGGCGCAGCGTCAGGCGGTGAGCGGGGTGAGCGTTGATGAGGAGTCGATCAACATGATCACGTTCCAGCGTCAGTATCAGGCGGCGGCGCGTCTGATCACGACCGTGGACGAGTTGACCCAGATCCTGATCGATCTGGTGTAGCGAGGCTGTGCGATGAGCTCGATCCCTTCAAACCTTGCACGCGTGCCCAACTCGCTGATGACGAGCACGGCGCTGCAGAACATGACGCGGACGAACGTGGACCTGCTGCGCCTGACGGAGCAGCTCTCGAGCGCCAAGCGGCTGAACCGCCCGAGCGACAGCCCGATCGAGTCGTCGCTCGTGACGGTCCTGCAGCATCGTGCCAGGACGTCGGAGCAGATATTCAGGAACTTCGATCATGCCGACGGTGCGCTGGGGACGCTCGATTCGACGCTGGGGCAGATGTACGACCTGCTCCTGGAGGCCAAGACTCTTGGGGCTGACCAGGTGGGGAGCGGTGCGACGGGCGACACACGCGCGTCGACCGCGATCGTGATCGACTCGCTGCTGGATGAGCTCGGAGGTTTGACGCGATCGAAGTTCGGCGATCTGCATCTGCTCGGGGGGACGAAGACGTCGATCGAGCCGTTCGAGGCCATCGGCGACGGGCTGCGCTATCGCGGGACGCGCGAGGGGTTGCGGACCGAGCTGGGCAGCACGCTGGACATCCCCATCACGATCGGCGCCGAGGACGCGCTGGGCGTGATGTCGTCGCGCGTGAGCGGGAGCGTGGACCTGAATCCGATGATGACGCGCGAGACGCCGTTGAGCGACCTGCGTGGCGATCGCGGTGTGGGCATCAAGCCCGGGATGATCGAGTTCACCATCGACAACGGCACGCCCGTGACGGCGCAGGTAGACGTCTCAGACGCGAAGAACGTGGGTGATGTGCTCGATGCCGTGGAGGCCGCGATCCTGGCGCTGGATGGTGGCGCGTTGAGCATCGCGTTCGTCGGGGGCCTGGACATCGCCAACTCTGGCGACAGGTTCGAGGTCAACGCGTCGGTGGGATACAACGTGACGTTCAACGACATCGGGAGCGGGACCACGGTGCAGGATCTCGGGCTCGACTCGTTCGTGTACACCAGCATCAACATCGAGAACACGTCGGTGGATCTGGATCCGAGGCTCACGGAGCAGGTTCGGATCGGGGACATGACGCCCGCGGGCGGGTTGACGATGGGCACGATCAACTTCGAGAACGGCGGGCGCAGCGGGAGCGTGACGGTGACACCCACGATGACGCTCTCGGAGTTTCAGAAGGAGGTGAGCGCGCTGGGGATGGGGCTGCGAGTGGAGATCGACCAGGAGACGGACACGATCAACGTGGTCAACGAGGTGTCCGGGTGGCGGATGGCGATCAGCGAGTCGGGTGGCGCGACGGGGACAGCGTCGGACCTTGGCATCCGGACGATGGACCTGAGCACGTCGCTGAGTGAGTTCAACGACGGTCGGGGGATCGAGATTGCCAACGGCGAGATCGACCCGATCACGGGGCTGCCGGATCCGGATCGGAACAAGGATTTCCGCGTGACGCTGACCGATGGTCGCTCGTTCGAGGTGGACCTGACGCAGGCGGACATCCAGGACGTGTCGACGGTGCTGGCGGCGATCAACGCGGCGGCGGCGGCGGCGGTGCCGCCGATCGTCGTGCCCGGCGAGTTCGAGGCGCGTCTGCTGGATGGCTCGAACGGGATCGTGCTGCAGGACAGCACGGGGGGTGGCGGGACGCTGACGGTGACGACCCTGTACGGGCACGCGGCGGAGGATCTGGGATTGCTGGATGGCACGCTGACGCCCGGCCTGCCGTCGCTGATCCAGGGCTCTGATCGCGCAACGGTGCGCGTGAACAGCGCGTTTACTGCGCTCAAGGATCTTGCTGAGGCGCTGCGATCGAACGACACGCTTGGCATTTCGATTGCGAGTGAGGATTTGGAGGCCCATCTGGATCGTCTCTCGGTCGCGCGTGCGGTCGTGGGCGGTCGGGCTCAGCGTGTCGGCGATGCGTCGGCGCGTGAAGAGGACATCCAGCTGATGAACCAGACTGTGATGAGCGAGCTCGAGGATCTTGACTACGTGGAGGCGTCGTCTCGGTACTCGCTCCTGCAGCTGGCGCAGCAGGCTGGGTACGCGGCGACGTCGCAGTCGTTGTCGCTGACACTGCTCAACTTCCTCCGCTAGCGCGGGGGTTGGTTTGATTAGACGCGACTGATCGGCCTGGTCGCGTCGCCGACAGGATGTCACCCGTGAGGGACACGGGGACGGTTAGGACGACACAGGGCCGGCACGGTTGGAGCACTCTCATGGAGGTGCGCACGACACGGTTCGGAACGATCGAGATCCCGGAGGATCGGGTGATCACGTTTCCGAAGGGACTACTCGGGTTCTCGGCGTACACGCGGTACTGTCTGCTGGAGCCCACGGACGACGCGGCCTTCTTCTGGCTGCAGGCGATCGACGAGCCGACGCTCGCGTTTGTGGTGACGGATCCTTCGTGCTTCGTGCCGGAGTATTCGGTCCCGATTCGGCAGGACCAGATGGAGGATCTCGGTCTGTCGACACTCGAGGACGCGCAGGTGTTCGTGATCGTCAACAAGGTCGACGACGCTCTGACGGGCAATCTCCAGGGCCCGCTGGTGGTGAACACGCTTGAGCGATCCGGTGAGCAGCTCGTGCTCGCGGACAAGCGCTGGACCACTCGCCACACGCTCGTGGAGTTGAAGGAGCCCGCCAAGGCGACCGCGTGAGCGGTGGTGTGACGTCGACCTGAGTGGAGGGCTGCGAGCCCGGCTCGCGTCACGGAGGACGCGGGTATTGACGCCACTGGTGCGCGTGCGCCGGTGCTGTCAGGAAGGAGCCGAAGACAATGCTCGTGCTTTCGAGGCATCGAGATGAGACGATCATGATCGGCGACAACGTCGAGATCACGGTCGTTGATATCCGGGGTGACAAGGTGCGTCTTGGCATCAACGCCCCGACGCGGATCGCCGTGCATCGCAAGGAGGTGTACGAGGCGATCCGAGCGGAGAACGTGCGTGCCGCGGAGCTGGACGACGACACGCTGCGTCGTGTCGGTTCGGGTGGCGCTGGTCCCGTGACGACGACGGTCGTGCCGAGCGCGCTGCTCTCGGCCTCGTCCAACGGGCACTCCCGGGGCGGGGACACGAGCGAGGGGAGGCGTCGGGCATGAGACGCTCACCTCACGTGAACCAGACGAGAGAGTCATCGATTCGCTTTTCGTGCGGGCACGATTCCCGCGTTCAACGCTTCGGTGCGCCGGATGGGTGCGCACATCTCTTAGCCTCAATCACGGAGGATTGTCATGGCTAGGATCAACACGAATATTCCGAGTCTGATCGCGCAGTCGAACCTGAACAGGGCCAACCAGGACCTGGGCGTTCGATTGCAGCGCCTGAGCACGGGGCTGCGCATCAACCGAGGCGCGGACGACCCGGCTGGTCTGATCATCTCCGAGCGTCTGCGCACGGAGATCGAGGGCGTGGGCCAGGGCATCAAGAACTCGGAGCGTGCGAGCAACGTGATCGCCACGACGGAGTCCTCGCTGGCGGAGGTGAGTGATCTGCTCAACACGATCAAGGCGTTGGTCGTGGAGTCGGCGAACACGGGCGCGTTCTCTGCCGAGGAGGTGGCCGCGAATCAGAAGCAGATCGACTCTGCGATTGATTCGATCACGCGCATCTCGAACACGGCGTCGTTCGCAGGGCTCAAGCTGCTCAACGGCGATCGCGGGTATCGACTGAGCGGCGTCAACGGTTCGAACCTGCTGATCTCCAAGATCAACTCGGCCAACTTCCTGAAGCGCCCGAGCGTGCAGGTGGACGTGGAGGTGGTGGCCTCGGCTCAGCAGGCGCAGGTGTTCATGCGGACCGACTTCTCGAACGCGGGCATCTTCGGTGCGGGTGGGACCGACGGCATCCTGATGTCGGCCATCACGCTCGAGGTGAAGGGGCCGGACGGCGTCGAGGTGATCTCGTTTGCGTCGGGGACGTCTGTGGACTCGATGGTGACGGCTATCAGCAATCGCTCGAATTCAACGGGTGTGAACGCCGAGCGTGTCAACGCCGGCGACATCAGCTCTGGCCTGCGCTTCTTTTCGACGGAGTACGGCGCTGACTCGCTGATCTCGGTGCGTAAGATCAGCAACACCGGCACGTTCTTCTCGGGGAACGCCTACGTGCTCGATGGTGACGTGGCGGTGCCGGCGAGCGACGTGTTCGCCGACCCGAACGCCATCCAAGCGACGGAGGACTCGGGCAAGGACGTGGTGGCGATCGTCAACGGTGCGCTGGCGGTAGGGCGTGGCCTCGAGTTGAGCGTGCGGAACACGGAGCTGGACCTGGAGCTGCTGCTCGAGGAGACGTTCAGCCAGACGATCACCGGCACGCCCGAAACGTTCCACATCACCGGTGGCGGCTCGCTGTTCCAGCTTGGTCCGGAGGTGAACGCCTCGCAGCAGGTGAACATCGGCGTGCAGTCGATCGCGGCGTCGCGCATCGGTGCGACTCTCTCGACGCTTACCGACGGCTCGAAGGAGGTGCAGTTCCTCTCGAGCCTGAAGACGGGCGGGGCGAACGATCTGCGGAAGTCGGTCGACAGGCGCGACTTCACGTCGACGGACAACATCCTCGATGCGGCGATCGACGAGATCGCCACTATGAGGGGTCGTCTCGGCGCGTTCGAGCGGAACACGCTGCAGACGAACATCCGATCGCTGCAGTCGGCACTGGAGAACGTGACGGCGGCCGAGTCGTCGATCCGCGACGCGGATTTCGCTCGCGAGACGAGCGAGCTGACGCGGGCGCAGGTGCTGACGGCGTCGACGACGAGCGTTCTGGCCACCGCGAACCAGCAGGCGTCGAGCGTGTTGCAGCTGCTCGGATAGGGATCGAGACGAGGGGACGGGCCGGGGCTCGTCCAATAATGAGGACATGATCGCGTGTGCCCCGCCGGCAGAAGTCGGCGGGGCATTTCTACGTGTGAAAAACCGGGGGGTTTGTGGGAATTCGGGGACGAAGGGAGGTGTCGCGGTTAATTCGGGCTTGTAGTGGGTCGATCGGTCTATCCGGTTGCGCGTGTCTGGGCGTGCGAAAGCGCTCGGAGATTCGCAAGACCATTTGGAGCGTCTCCGAATGGTGGGGACCACGGGACGGAACCCGTGGGACTCCCGGCTGGCGGGAGCGTGCCGCCGGCAGCTTGATCTACGCATCTGAAGGGATGCGGATGGAACGTCACGGAGGATCGACACTATGAGTCGCATCAACACGAATGTCACGTCGCTGACGGCGCAGCGTATCCTCGGTTTGAACAACCGTGGTCTGTCTGTTTCGCTCGAGCGTCTGAGCACGGGTCTGCGTATCAATCGCGGAGCCGATGACCCCGCCGGTCTGATCGCATCGGAGAATCTCCGCGCCGAGAAGACGGCCCTGTCCACGGCGATCAGCAACTCGGAGCGTGCCGAGCAGATCGTCAACATCGCCGAGTCGGGTCTGCAGGAGGTTTCCTCGCTGCTGAACGAGCTCGAGGGTCTTGTGACGGCGACGGCGAACACGGCCGGCTTGTCGCAGGAGGAGAAAGAGGCGAACCAGCTGCAGATCGACTCGATCCTGCAGTCTGTCGACCGCATCGCGAGCTCGACGAGCTTCCAGGGCACGCGACTGCTCAACGGTAACTTTGATTATTCCACGACGGGCGTGAACGCGGACGTCAGCTCGTTCAAGGTCAACGGCTCGAAGCTCGGCTTCAACCAGAACCTGAACGTCGACGTCGTCGTGACGAACTCGGCGCAGGTCGGTGGTTTCTTCTTGTCGTTCGCCGGCACGTCCATCGATCTGGGTGCCTCGACTGACCGCTTCGTGTTCGAGGTGGCCGGCTCGATCGGCGCTCGTGAGTTCAGCTTCGCGTCGGGTGCGAGCCTGGCGTCGATCGCCGCCGCGGTGAATACGTTCACCGATGTCACGGGCGTGGCGGCGACGGTCTCGGGCAACGGTCTGCGTCTGGACAGCTCCGAGTTCGGCTCTGAGGAGTTCGTCTCGGTGAAGGTTTCCGATTCGGGCAGCATCGCGGGCACCGGCGTTGGCATCTTCAACTATGCCGCGTCCGACACCGCTGTCGCTTCCGCCGCCCAGATCACGACATTCGCGAATGCCGCGAACGCCGTGAAGGATTCTGGTCAGGACGTGACGGCGACGATCAACGGTATCGTCGCGACTGGTCGTGGCACCAAGGCCGCGATCAACACCGACTTCCTCGCTGTCGAGATCGATCTGACATCCGGCACGGCCTCGGGCACTGCCAACGCGCAGACGCTCGGTGCGGTGCAGGCGCTGACGATCAGCGGTGGTGGTGCCGACTTCCAGCTGGCTGGCATCGTCGACATCGCTGGTAAGGTGAGCCTCGGCATCCAGAACGTTGCCTCGCGCACGATCGGTGCCGCCAAGGACAACAGCAACGTGTCGTACACGCTGGCCGATCTTGCCGGTGGTAAGGCTCTGAGCGTGGTCGATGGCGATCTCGTGACGGCGCAGAAGGCCGTTCGTAGCGCGATCTCCGACGTGACCTCGCTGCGTGGTCGTCTGGGTGCGTTCCAGAAGAACACGATCGGCGCGACGATCCGCTCGCTGGGTACGTCGCTCGAGAACACGACGGCAGCCGAGTCGGTGATCCGTGACACGGATTTCGCCGGCGAGACGGCGTCGCTGACTCGTAGCCAGATCCTGGTGAGCGCCTCGACGAACGTCCTGGCGATCGCCAACCAGCAGCCGCAGAACGCGTTGTCGCTGCTCGGGTAAGAGATTACCCATAAGAAAGGGCCTATAACATAAGGTCCGAATACGTCGATACTCCGAGCCCCACCGGTGAAAACCGGTGGGGTTTTTGCGTGCGCGTCCTATAAGACGTTCTCCCGAGAGCGCGGTTCCTGCGCCTGGTGGTGTCGGAGGTGAGTTTGTCGAAACACACCCCGCTGGGGCGTCGTGCCCGGGCACGACATCCAGGAAGCAGTCTCGTCTCGGTGACGAGGCTCGGGAACGCGAGCGGAGGCGGCGTCCCGTCCCGAGAGGGTGCGACTGGAAGAAGAAGCAGCACCGCGAGGGCGCGTGGAGCGTGATTCGAGCGGATAGCACGTGTGCGATCACGGAGGATCACCATGAGCCGGATCAATACAAACGTTCAGTCGCTGATCGCTCAGCGAGTGCTCGGGCAGAACAATCGTTCGCTGGGCGTCTCACTCGAGCGGCTCAGCACGGGCCTACGAATCAACCGAGGCGCTGACGACCCCGCGGGTCTGATCGCGTCGGAGAACCTGCGTGCGGAGCAGACGGCGTTGGCCCAGGCCATCGATAACGCCGAGCGCGCCGAGCAGGTCGCCAACATCGCCGAGGGTGGGTTGCAGGAGATCGCCTCGCTGCTCAACGAGCTCGAGGGTCTCGTGACGGCCACGGCGAACACGGCGGGTCTCTCCGAGGCGGAGAAGGACGCGAACCAGCTCCAGATCGACTCGGTGCTGCAGACGATCGACCGGATCGCAAGCGCGACGAGCTTCCAGGGCACGCGTCTGCTCAACGGTAATTTTGATTACTCAACAAACAACGTCAACACGGATGTGAGCACGTTCAAGGTCAACGGCGCCAAGCCGGGCTTCGGACAGAACATCAACGTCGATGTCGTCGTGACGAACTCGGCGCAGGTCGGCGGCTTCTTCCTGTCGTTCGCTGGCACGTCGATCGACCTTGGCGCGTCCACTGACAGGTTCGTGTTCGAGGTGCAGGGCTCGATCGGTGCGCGTGAGTTCAGCTTCGCGTCGGGAGCGAGTCTGAATTCCATCGCGGCTGCGGTGAACACGTTTACCGAGGTGACGGGCGTCAACGCCACTGTCTCGGGCAACGGCGTGCGTCTCGACAGCTCGAAGTTTGGATCCGAGGAGTTCGTCTCGATCAAGGTCTCCGACGATGGCAGCATCGCTGGCACGGGCGTTGGCATCTTCAACTACGCCGCCTTCGACACGGCGGTGGCCAGCGCCGCGACGATCACGACATTCGCGAACGCGTCGAACGCGGTGAAGGACCTTGGGCAGGACGTCGCTGCGACGATCAACGGCATCGTGGCCACCGGACGCGGCACCGCGGCGTCGATCAACACAGACTTCCTCTCGGTCGAGATCGATCTGAGTTCTGGCACTGCTGGCGGCACGGCCAACTCGCAGACGCTCGGTGCGCTCCAGGCGTTCACCATCAGCGGTGGCGGTGCCGACTTCCAGCTTGCCTCGCAGGTCGATATCGCCGGCAAGGTGAGCATCGGCATCCAGAATGTTGCCTCGCGGAC
>JBICIA010000006.1:0-17913 GCA_043101425.1 Phycisphaerales bacterium JB043 | reverse complement strand
GCTGGGGATGGGTGGCACGATCGCGGCACTGGCGCGTCAGGGGCACGACGTGCTGATCCTGGATCTGACCGACGGCGAGCCGACGCCTTACGGCGATCCGGAAACGAGGGCGAAAGAAGCCGCACGCGCGTGCGAGATTCTGGGTGTCAAGAGGAGAGCGCTGGATCTTCCAAATCGGTTCGTGGAGCACACGATCGAGGCGCGTCACAAGGTTGCGGGCGTGATGCGCGAGCACCAGGCGGAGATAGTGTTCACGCCGTACTTCCAGGACGCGCACCCGGATCATCTTGCGGGGACACGGATCGTGGAGGACGCGCGGTTCGACGCGAAGCTCTCGAAGATCGATCTGCCCGGTGAACCGATCTACCCGAGGTGGTTGTTCTACTACTACGCGACGCATCTTCGCTGGGTGGCGGATCCGAGCTTCTGCTTCGACATCACGGGGCACCTGGAGACGAAGCTGGAGTCGATCCGCGCGTATCACACGCAGTTCGTGCTGCCGGAGAAGAACCGTCGGGTTGTGGAGTGGGTGGAGGCGTCGGCGACGTACTTCGGATCACGGATCGGGTGCGCGCACGCGGAGCCGTTCTACACGAAGGAGCCGATCGGCCTCAATGCGTTGCAGTCGTTGATCGTGGGCTAGGAGTGTTCTTCGAGAAGCTCGCGCCAGTGCTGGCGAGGTGCGTCGTGTTCTGTCCAGAGACTGAACTGGCGGGCGGCCTGCTCGATGAACATCTCGATGCCCCCAACGGTGCGGAGACCGATGGTGCGAGCCTGCCTCAGGAGCGGTGTGTCACGCGGCGCGTACACGGTATCGAAGACGACGGCGTTGTCGGGCAGATTGCTGCACGCGTGGAGATCGATGGGTGACTCATCGGGTGCGGGGCCCGTGGACATGCCGACGGTGGTGGTGTTGATGATGATCTGCGCGTTGGTGGTGTGGCGCTGATCCCAGGGCACGGGTGCGATGGTGTTGAGGTGTGCGCACAGTGTGTCGAGGTTGTCCTGTGATCGGTTCGTGGCGTGCACGATGGCGTCGTGCTCGAGCATAGCGAACGCCGCGGCGCGTGCCGCGCCCCCCGCGCCGAGGATGAGCACACGCGCACCCGAGAGATCGCCCAGCATCGAGACGAGGGGGCTCGTGATACCCTCGATGTCGGTGTTGTGGACTTCGATCGAGTCTGTATTGCGCACGATCGTGTTCGCGGCGCTCGCACGCGAGGCGAGGTCGTCGATTTCCCATGCGAGCTCTTCGGCGAGTCGGAGCGCGTGCTGCTTGTGCGGGATGGTGATGCTTGCACCGGCGAGGTCGAGGTTGGGATCGTCGAGCAGGGAGGTGAGTGATGCCTTGCAGCCCTCGTACGACGGTGCGACCGGCAGTGGGAGGTAGACACCATCGAAGCCGACGTCCTCGAATCCGGCGTTGTGCAGGAGTGGTGACAGCGAGTGCGAGACGGGCCAGCCGACGACGCCGAGGATATTGGTTGAGGGTGTGATCGATCTGAATCGGTATCGATCGAGGAGGTCGCGGATCGTCGGCTGTCCCGGAGCGGTCGTGGAGTTGTCTCGGAGGGAGGCGAAGGTGAGGAAGGCGCCGAACTTCGGTGCGAGCACGCGGCTCATCAGTCCGGGCTCGCCCATGCCCAGTGCGATGGTGGGTCGGTCGCGATCGCGCAGGATCTCGAAGAGTTCGAGGTTGTCGCGGATGGAACGCGCCGTGTAGGCGATCTTGAGGATCGCGGCGGCCTCGACCTGTCGCATCTGGGCGAGGGTGCGGATCAGATCCGCAGGGCGTCCCTCAAGGTTGTGATGGGACAGAATCAGGCGAGTCGTCACGCCTGGTTTCTGCTGACCCTTGTGCGCGACACCCAGAAGAACCTTCTGGCGCAGGTTCGCGGATCGTTGCCAGGTCGAGAACTCCAGGTCGATGTACGCTGGCGGGTGGTCGGACGTGCCCAGCGCCTCGTAGAGGGCGATGCGCGCATCGTCCGGGCCGTCGTAGTGTCCGCCCTCCTCGGCGCTGCGGCATGTCACGATGCACGGGAGCGCGGAGCGCTTCGAGAGGAGCAGGCAGGCGTCGATCTCGCTGGGCTCGCCCGAGCCTGAGAAGAGGGTGTCGACACGGAACTCGACGAGATCGGCGCCGTGCTGTTGTGCCTGCGCGGCATCGTCGAGCGCCTGCTCGATGTCGTTGACCATGATTGGCACGCAGAGCAGTGTGGACACTCAGAGCGCTTCCAGACGTTGGTTGATGGTGAGTTGCTGGAGCGCGTCGTGGATCGGTTCGAGCTCTCCCCCAAGAGTTCTGGCGAGCGGGAAGCTCTCGCTGAGGCGGTGATCGACGACGATGTCCTCCTTGTAGCGGTAGGTGCGGACGCGTTCTGCGCGTCCGCCAGTGCCGATCTGTCCGGCGCGTTCGGCGGCGCGCTCTGCGGCCTGCTTCTGGCGTTCGATGTCGTAGAGGCGTGCGCGCAGGAGACGCCAGGCCTTCTCGCGGTTTTGTCGCTGCGACTTGCTCTCCTGCATGCGGACCTCGACGCCGGTTGGCGAGTGGATGAGGTGCACGGCCGTGGCGACCTTGTTCACGTTCTGTCCGCCGGGCCCCTGCGCGGTGGTGATGTGCTCCTCGACGTCGCCGGGGTCGATCTCGAGCTGGACCTCGTCGGGCTCGGGGAGCACGGCGACGGTTGCGGTGGATGTGTGGATGCGTCCTTGGGATTCTGTCTTGGGGACGCGCTTGACGCAGTGGACGCCTGCCTCGTGGGCGAGCGCGGTCCAGACACCCTCGCCCTGGACTGTTGCGCTCGCGTGCTTGAAGCCGCCGGCGGTTCCGGGCATGGCGTCGTCGAGTTCGATGGTCCAGCCACGTGTCGAGGCATATCTCGTGAGCATGTCGAGCAGGTCGCCGGCCCAGATGGAGGACTCGTCGCCCCCGACGCCTGCGCGGATCTCGACGATGACGGAGGCGACGGCTCGATCGTCGGACGTGACGAGGTCTGCCAGGAGCGTGTCGAGGAGTTCCTGGGCACGCTGCTGGAGCTGGGGGAGCTCGTCCCTGGCCATCTCCGCCAGTTCTGCGTCGCCACCCTCTATGGCGTCTCTGAGATCGTTGGACTCGGTCTCGAGCCTCAGGAGCTCGTGGTATCTGCTGACGACTGGCTCGAGCGCCGACTTGCGGATGGAGATGTCACGCACCTTGCGGTGATCGGCGAGCACCTCGGGGTCCTCGAGCTGCGAAGCGAGCGAATCGTGCGAGCGGGAGAGCTCGTCGAGCGTTGCTCGGATCGTGTCGTTGAGGGTGACTCCCAGTGCGCCGGACATAGCGGGTATTCTAGCGCACGACGAGCACACAAGGGAGGTCTTGTGTGATGCACGGAGTGCCCGATGGCGTCCCACCCAGCGTTGCGGTACATCTCGCTGCTCCATTCGAGCCTGACCGGGCGGGGATCGTTGTCGCAGAAGCTGGCTGTGATGCGGGACTTCCGGGAGTACCTGCGAGCGTGCGCGGGCGACGACAGGGGATTTCCCATCACGCGATGCAAGGCGTACCCGCGCGAGCGTGGGCAGGTCTCGGGCGCGATGAGGGGGCACTATTTCCACCAGGACGTGCACGTGGCGCGACGGGTCTTCGAGCACAATCCGGAGCGCCACATCGACGTGGGCTCGCGTATCGACGGATTCGTGGCGCATGTGGCCTCGTTCCGTCAGATCGAGGTGCTGGACATCCGTCCGCAGACGGACCGATGCCACGACATCAGTTTCCGTCAGGCGGACCTGCTGGCGCTGGGCGACGAGCTGCTGGGCGCGTCGGACTCTGTGTCGTGCCTGCACACGATCGAGCACATTGGGCTGGGTCGATATGGCGACCCGATCGACCCGGGGGGGCACGTGAGTGCTGTGCGCGCGCTGGGTGCGATGGTCAGATCCGGTGGTCGGCTGTATGTCTCGACGCCGATCGGCCCCCAGCGGGTGGAGTTCCATGCGCACCGCGTGTTCGGTGTGCCCTTCCTGCTGGAGATGCTCGAGCGCGAGGCGGGGTGTGATGTGAGAGGATTCGCGTACGTGGACGACGCTGGTGATTTCCATGGTGATATTGACTGGACGAGCAAGGAGGCGGGCGACAACTTCGGGTGCCGCTATGGGTGCGGCATCGTGGAGCTCGTGAAGCGCGATGGGTAAGACGAGCGAGCAGCGTCCGCGTGTGATCGTGCAGATCCTCGGGGGGCTGGGCAACCAGATGTTCTGCTACGCCGCGGCGAGGCGTCTGGCGATCGTGCACGACGCCCAGCTGGTGCTGGACACGACGTCGAGGCTGATCAACGATCCGTATCGGCGACGCTTCATGCTCGATCGATTCCGGATCGAGGGCGAGAAGCTCCCACTCTCGGAGGGTTGCCATCGGGGGTGGCGCAAGGCGAGACGCTCGATCATGCGCCGCGTGGCGAGGCGTTCGGGAGGTATGACGGGGCGGTATCTGTTCGAGCTCGGGCGAGGATTCGTGCCAGAGATGCTGAACGTGAAGATCGATGGGTTCGTGAATCTCGACGGGCTCTGGCAGGATCCAAGGTACTTCGCGGATGTCGAGGAGACGATTCGCGAGGACTTTCGGCTGAGCATGGATGTGCACCAGGACGCCAGACAGGTGGGCGATCGGATGGCGGAGGAGGAGAACTCGGTCAGCGTGCACCTGCGCAGCTACGGGGAGATCCCGCACGAGAACACGCCGATGCGCATGGAGCACTTCTTCCTGGAGCGTGCGTTGAAACGCGTGCGCGAGGTGATCGAGACGCCGCGACTGTACGTGTTCACGGACAACGAGGACTGGGCGCGAAAACAGCTGGAGCAGGTGGACGTGGAGCGTGCGACGATCGTGGGCGTCAACGACGGGCGTGGCGACGACGGGGCGGTGCTTGATATGTGGCTGATGTCGCGCTGCCGGGCGCACGTGATATCGAACTCGACGTTCTCGTGGTGGGGGGCGTGGCTGAATCCGAATCCCGAGAAGCTTGTCGTGGGGCCCCACTCGGGCCTGCCGGGCAATCCCGAGGCGTTTCCTGACGACTGGGTGCGTGTGTGAGCGCAGCAAAAAGGCCGCCCTTGTGCGAGCGGCCTTGGGTGTGCTGTTCGATGTTGGACTGGCTTACTTGCGACCGCCGCCCATCTTCTTCTGCTTGCCGGGCTTGCGCTCGAAGTAGTTGCCGGCGTACTTCTTCTGGAACTTCTCGACGCGACCGGCGGCGTCGACGAAGGCCTGCTTGCCTGTGAAGAAGGGGTGCGAGCCGGACCAGACCTCGACGTGCATCTCGGGGACGGTGGCGCCGCAGGTCATGACGACCTCGCCGTTGTAGTACACCTTGCACTCGGGGTGGTACTCGGGGTGGATGCCATCTTTCATGGTGTCGTCCCTGGGGCGGGATGCCCGCGGTCTGGGGGTTCTGGGGGTGTCTCGGGCCCAACCCACCGGGCTCCGAGTCGAGCCGGGGAGGATACCACAGCGGGGGGTAGGGGTCCAGCAGAGGGCGTCTGGCGGGCCCAGCGGGGGACCCGCCTGGGCGTGCAACGAGGGTTGGCGGGTGCGATATATCTCTTTGGAAGGGGCGAATCATGCGGAAAGCACGCCTGACAGGATCGGCACTGCCCGCCGCCTTGGGCGCTATTGGCGCGATGGCGGTGTCTCCCTGGGTCGCGGCGCAGCAGGATCTGCCCTCGTGCGTCTGGTGCGGCGCACAGGACGCCCCCGAGGAATTGACCTGGCACGTCCAGATCGCGGACGACGACGAGCCCGGTGAGCGGATCGTGCTGCGTGGCGTGGTGTATGAGACCGATGGCGTCACGCCCGCATCTGGGGTGCTGCTCTACGCGTACCACACCGACATCACGGGCGTGTACCGGATGGATGGGGACGAGACGGGCAACGGCAGGCGCCACGGCGCGCTGCGCGGGTGGCTCCGCACCGACGAGGACGGGCGGTACGAGATCCGCACCATCCGCCCCGCGTCGTATCCGGGGCGGACCGAGTCGGCGCACGTGCACGTCTCGCTGATGCCTCTAGGCGGGGAGGAGCACTGGATCGACTCGTTCCTGTTCGAGGGCGATCCGCTGATCAGCGAGCGCGAGCGACGCGCCTCCGAGCGCGCCGGTCGGTTCGGCGGGATCGTCGAGCTCGAGCCGGACGAGATGGGCGTGCTCGTTGGGCGTCGGGATCTGCGCCTTCGCCAGGATGGGCGATAGGGCGACGCCAGGCCCTTTTGCTGGTGCGTGAATGGGCGCAAGAGCCCCTTGAGTGGCGGGTTGCGAATGACGATGGATGGGGTACAGTTGTCCGTCCTGCGGTCCCGGTGGGGGACTTCCAGGAGACATTCGATCCCCGATAGCTCAATGGTAGAGCGAGCGGCTGTTAACCGCTAGGTTCAAGGTTCGAGTCCTTGTCGGGGAGTTTTTTTGGTTTGAGAATAGGTTGCGCGGCTGATACGGACGCCAAATCGCGCTTGGGAATGTCGTTGGAGATCGCGGCCCTGAAGGGCACTGCGACGAGGAGGGATATGCGAGGGGGCGTGGACTCAGCGCGCGGAGTACTAAAAAACCCGCTTGATAACAGCGGGTTAGGGATTCACACAATCAGGCAACACGGAGTTATGTGCATACTCCCCATGCGGCCAAGAGGAGACCCAGATCGCTCCCATCAGTTGTTCCATCATCATTCAGATCGGTTGCGCCCGGGTTCCCCCAGTTTGCGAGGAGTAGGCCCAGGTCACCACCGTTAACGACGCAGTCGCCATTAAAATCTTCATCGCATGTAACGAAATACTGGACATATGCGGCACCATACATCGTAGGTGTTGTGCCATCATTTAAAGCGCCGGCGATGATGGTATTGCCGTCAATAGCAACACTCACAGCGAAGTTTTCATCGTCAGCATCGTCCGCTGCCCTGTATTTTGCGAGTTCCGACCAATCGCCACTGGATTCCGTGTACACGTACATCGCTCCTATGCCGGTTGACTGCCCGCCGTTGTCCTCGCTGGGGGCGCCAACTACCACCGTATTCCCTGAGATTGATACCGATTCGCCCAGTGAGTCGTTGGCCTCCAGATCGGACGCCGTTAGCTTGTCTTCATCGTTCCAATTTGCTCCCGATCGAGTGAACACGTACGCCGAGCCGGCGTTCGGGTGCTCGACTGAATCTATGGTGATGTTGTCACCCGGCGCACCGGCAACGACCATGTCGCCATCGATATCCAGAGATGATGCCAGGTCGTCGGATTGTGCGGCGTCATCCGCGGTGAGTATGTCTTCTTCGCTCCAGCCACTTCCACCATCCACGAACACGTACACGGCGCCCGTGTTCGCATCCGAGCCTATGTCATATCCGGGTGCTCCTACCACGACGGTGTCGCCCGAGATCGCGACCGTGTGTCCGAAAAAATCACCGATATCAGGAGTCGAGGCCGTAAATTGAAAATTTTGAGACCAAGTACCACTGCTTCTGGTGTAGTGATACGCGGCTCCCACCAGTGTCCCCACTGAGTTGTCTGTCGCGCTGCGCTCGCCTATGACCAGGTCATCACCCTCGATATCCACTGATGATCCGAACTGGTAGCCATCGTTCCCGCCACCGATCTTTTGCTGCTCCGACCACATGTTGCTCGATCGCACGAACACATAGACCACCCCGGGATTTATGGTCGGTGATGGTGTGGTGTGATTGGGAGCGCCGACTACAATAGTGTCCCCGTCGATCGCGACTGTCCGTCCTATGTCATTTTCGTTACCCGCGAAGTCATCGCTGGATTCGGGATCACTAGCTATGAGTGTTGCTTGGTAGCTCCATGTTGTGCCGCTCCTGACGTAGACGAACACCGCGCCGGCGTCCGTGACTGTGGCCGTGTCGTAGAACGGGGCGGCGACCGCCATCGTGTCTCCGCTGATCGCGACCTGCGCGCCGAACTTGTCCCCGTCGCCGGGATCATCGGCAAGAATCTTTTCTTGATCCGTCGTGCCAAGGCTGCTTGAGTGTGCATAGAACACAGCAGCGAGTGCCATAAGGGTGTTACGCTTCATTGCGATCTCCTTCGTGAGTTGAGTGGGAAAAAATGACTCCTGCCAATTGATGATCGCGCGGGCGCTCGGTGTTTGTCAATCATAATTTTTGTAAACAAAGAAATGACTATGTCAGGAAAATGTATGTGGCTCTAAATTGTCCTAACGCATCGCGAACGCGATCGATGTTCAAACCCCGAACAACAGCATGGATCGTGCAAAGATTCTGTTAGTCTGTTTCACACATACTTCATTGTCAGATCCATCCCTGATTCCGACATCTGCGAGTCAAGAAGCATGACGCGCGGCTCTGGTTGTCGGGTTTCTTTCGGTCGGCTCTCTGACAGAATCCCGTGTCTTGTTCTGACGGGCTTGGGGTGCTCCGGGAGCAACCCGCTCGGCCTGGGTTCGTATAGGACCGCATGAGACGATCGGCTATTGCTGTGCTGACGTGTGTCGTGTCGATGGGAGCTGGTGCGCATCCTGGCAATGGCATCGACGTGGCGCCGGACGGGACGGTGTACTTCGCTGATGTGGCTCGCCAGACGATCTGGCGCCTGGACCCGTCCGGCTCACTCGAGGAGTTGGTCACCGATCGGTGGACCCACTCGCTGGATCTGGCGCCGGATGGCACGCTGTATTACGAGCGTGAGGTGGTCACCAATGGCGTCGCGCCCGCCTCGTTCTGGCGCATACGCCCCGATGGCACGCACGAGCGCCTGATCCCGCCGCAGTCGGATCGTCGTCAGTTCGCTGGCGGTGACTTCGGTGTCGATCATGAGGGCAGCGTGTATTACGCGCACAACGTGCGTGGTGCGGACGACCGCTGGCGGACGCTGATCATGCGACGCACGATGGGGGGCGAGGTCGAGGCGTTCACCGGCCTGGGCGATGGGGAGCTGTACCAGGATGGCGACGCGGGCATCGCGACGATCCGCATCGTGACGGGCATGGATATGGGGCCGGACGGGGCGCTCTACTTCGCGGATCGGGATCACATCCGACGGGTCGAGATCGGGGGAGAGCATGCGGGGCGGATCTCGACGATCGCGTCGGGCCTGATCGATCAGCGTCCGCACAACCCGCCCGATCGACGGAGCCCGCCGACGACGAGGAACCGGCTGTACGGGATCAAGGTTGATGTGGATGGGAGTGTCCTCGTGGCGTACCAGGCGGGGCGACGCGTGATGCGCGTGGCGCCGTCGGGCGAGGTGGAGGTTGTGCACGAGTCGGAGGGGCGCTGGTCGCCTATCGGTGTCGCGCCCCACGAGGGCGATGTGTACATCCTGGAGGTGGGCGACGGCTCGATCGAGGATCTGCGCGTTCTCCGGTGCGATCCTGATGGCGAGACAGAGATCGTTGCGCGTCTCTCTCGGTGAGTATCTGTTTCGTCAGTGGGTGTCCCGATCAAGATGCGATGGCACGTCTTGATAGGTCTCGCGGGTGTTTTTTGCGGATTTCGTCTCTCCGTCTCTCGATGGGGTACAATGGGCCGCTTTTACTTTGATACGCCGGGCATCGAATCGACCTGATTTGACTCGGCGAGCCCGACATTGATCAACCCCGAGGATCTCGTTGGCTCAACTCTCGGGCCGGAGATCTCATCATGAAGATCTACGTAGGGAATCTCTCTTTCGACACATCTGAATCTGCTCTTAACGCCGCCTTTGCAGCCCATGGTGAGGTGCAGAGCGCGAATCTGGTCATGGATCGCGACACCGGTCGTCCGCGCGGCTTTGGTTTCGTGGAGATGAGCGATGGCGACGCCAGGAAGGCGATTGATGCGCTGAACGGCACGGATCTGGACGGGCGCCAGATCACGGTGAACGAGGCCAGGCCGCGTGAGAATCGCGGTGGTGGCGGTCGTCGCTGGTAATCGAGAGGTTGCCTATCCGATAAACGGATATCGAGCGGGCGTCGCCAGACGGCGGCGTCCGCCATTTGGGTGCGATCCTGCGCTCATGAGCCTCACGAATCGTGGGGGAAGGACAGGGACGTCATGTCAGAGGGTGTCACGAGTCCGCCATCGCTGGTGGTGTTGCGATCGAAGCAGGGGCGCGAGTCGACGACGCTTTTGTTTCGCGTTGTGAATCTCTGCGGCGTGGTGATCCCGTTCGCGGGGCTCATCGTCGCCATCGCGCTGCTGTGGGGCATCGCGTTCGACTGGGTGCACCTCGCGATTCTCGGTGGGATGTATCTGATCACGGGGCTGGGCATCACGATCGGGTACCACAGACTGTTCACGCACAGGAGCTTCAAGACTCCTCGTGTTGTTGCGGCGCTGCTCGCGATCATGGGCTCGATGGCGGTCGAGGGGCCGCTGCTGCAGTGGGTCGCGGTGCATAGGAGCCATCACCAGCACTCGGATAAGGACGATGATCCGCACTCGCCACATTCGCACGGCAACTCGTTCTGGGGCATGGTCAGGGGCATGTGGCACGCGCACATGGGCTGGCTCTTCCGCACGCAGTCATTGGACATGCAGAAGTACACACGAGATCTGCGGAGAGACAGGATCATCGTTGTGATGAGCCACCTCTTTCCGCTGTGGGTCGTGCTGGGGATGGTGATTCCCGCGGCGCTTGGTGGATTGTTGACGCTCACATGGACCGGCGTGCTGCTTGGGTTCCTCTGGGGAGGGCTGGTGCGGATCCTGTTCGTGCATCACGTGACATGGAGCGTGAACTCGGTGTGCCACATCTGGGGCACGCGACCCTACGAGTGCCATGATGAGAGCAGGAACAACGCGGTCTTCGGCGTGCTAGCGCTCGGCGAGGGGTGGCACAACAACCACCATGCGTTTCCGACCTCAGCACGTCACGGATTGCGCTGGTGGCAGGTGGACGTGAGCTACGGGGTCATCTGGCTGATGTCGAAGGTGGGCCTGGCAAGCGAGGTCAGAATCCCAACGCGACGGAGGATGCAAGAAAAGCGTGCTCGCTAGCGACTGCTTGTTGATCCAAAATTGATCTGCGGTGCTGCCGAATCACCGCAATTCTCAAAAAAAGTTCTCGGAGATCGAGGGGGTCTGCGGTATATTGCTTGGTTGAGCGCAGCCCCGCACAGGCTGCGCTGCACAACGAGGAGTCAGAGATGAGCACAATGGAGCGCCATGGCTCGTGGGCCTATGCCCCGGTTCGTTATTCATTTGGTCAGTCGTACGGCAATACCAAAAATGGTGTGAGGGGACGGGGTGTGGTGTGTACCGCCGTCATTGCCCTTCTGGGAGGCGGCATTGCCTCCGATGCCGGAGCCAGCTTCATCGATTTCGAGACACTGCCGGGTGGCGGCGTCATAACCGACAACATGGTGCTCGACAGCCAGTACAGTTCGCTGGGCGTGCTCTTCGGGCTAGACGATGACGGCGACGGCTTCCGTGACGTCGGTTCGTCGGTCCTTTTCGAGGCCGTCGGTAACGACGACTCGATCACGGGCAGCACTGCGGATGAGGGCTTCCTCAACGACGCGGCCAGCAACTTCCCGTTTGGGCCCAACTTCTACGATCAGGAGAGAGTGGGGCAGGTTGGTTTGCTCGGAAACTTCTTTCTCCGTACACCCGGTGGGCTCTCCGGTACTGACGGGACGACTCTGGCGATCGAGTACACCAGCGGCGGCACTGTGCTGGCCTCGGGTGAGATCTGGGACATCGATGGCAACTCGTTCTTCGGCACCGAGCGGTGGGAGATCAGGGCCCACAACGCCGCCGGCGCAGTCATCGCCACGATCCTGTCCCCGGAGGGGACGACGGTGGACAACGGCTTGAACCCGTACGAGGCCGGGCGATGGGGGTTCGTGTTCGACGTGTCGGGCACGGGCGAGATGATCAGCACGATCACGTTTACGTTCGTGGGCACCAAGACCTCGAGCATCGGGCTCGCGTTCGACAACTTCAATGCGTTCGACATTCCCGCACCGGGGAGCGTCACCCTGCTCGGGCTGGGCGCCCTTGCGCTGGCTCGGCGCAGGCGCTGAGCCGGATCGGCAGGCCGACATCACCCTTGGCTTGTCGCGAACTCCCCCAGACTCAGCCTCGAAAAATGATTCTCCGCGAACTGGCCGTCGGGGCGTTTGCCCTGGAAGTAGTGCTTCTGCCAGTCTGCGGGGGTGCGGTTTTCGTCGTGGATCATTGCCTCGCGGCTCTCGCGCCAGCGCGTGTAGTCGTCGTGGGTGCCTGGGTCGTCGTCGATGGGGCGGATGCTGGTGCTGATCTGGTTGAGCAGGGCGATGGGGTAGGGGAGGATCATGCAGATGGGCTCGCCCTTCTCGAAGCGCACGGTCTTGTGGGGCTCGATGACGCGCCAGTTCATGGTGAAGGTGTAGGGAGCCCAGTTGGTTTCGACGATGCCATCGAGCGGAATCGCGTGGAGCTTGGGCTCGTTGGTCGGACCGCGCACTATCGTGGCGAGGTCGTCGCTCGTGCGGAAGAGCCAGGGCAGTCGGAAGGTGAGGATGCCGTTACCGAAGTGCGATGCGACGAAACGACCGGGGTCCTGCACACCGGGATCGCAGTTGAATGAGAGGCAATCGGTGGGGTGCATCGTGCCGTCCCATGTCACGTCGAATGTGAGCGGGCATCGGATGATCCAGCCGGCCTGGTTGGCGATCACGAGTGGGAGGCATCGATAGGGGAAGCGATCGGAGTGCTCGTCCATCCACGTGCGTTTGGGCGATGCGGGCTCGATGACCCAGTCGGTCGTGTCTGAGACGACGTACGCCGTCAGCGTAGGATGCGCGGGTTGTATGTTCGTCATGGGAACGTCCTCTCGATGTGAGGATACGTCGGCTCGACAGGAGTGTTGCGTCCATCAGTCTGCGGATTGTGTGATGGAGGTGATGTTGGGCCAGTGCAGCCAGTGCTCATCGAGTGCCTGGGCGCCGTGCTTGATGTAGAACGCTCGTGTGGGATTCCCGGGCGGTGAGTCGACGATCACACGCGTTGCCTGCATCGATGCGAACCAGTCCGACAGATGCGCGAGAAGCTGCGCGGCTATGCCGCGTCGTTGCCACTCGGGGAGCACGAAGAGCCATTGCAGCTCGCCCGTGCACTCCATCCGGGTCGTGCGATGCCCGGCGATGAACCCGATGATGTTTGTCTGGTGATACGCCACGTACACGGCACGCTCCTGGAGCGCATGAGAGGGATGGTATTCGCCCTTGATGTACCCGCTCGCCCTGGGCAGGAAGTACTCGATCTCGTGATTTACGTCGATGGCGCCGGAGTAGAACGCCTCGTGGACAACCGCCTCGGCGCGCACGCGTGCGATGGCCAGGGCATCATCTGGTGTTGCGGAGCGTATGAGGACGTGAGTGTTTGGGGTGCACATGCCAGCATGAGAGGGTCAAGGCATCGACGAGGCGTGCGTCACACATCCAGCACGATTCGGTACCTGGCCTTGGCGGATTTGAGGTGCTCGAGGGCGTCGTTGACGTCGCTTATCTTGAAGTGCTCGGTGATGGGTGCGATGTCGTGTCGGGCGGCGAAGTCGAGCATGGTCGCGATGGTGGCGGGCGAGCCGACGGGGGTGCCCGAGACGGAGCGCTGGTTCCCGATGAGCGAGAACGCGCCGATGTCGAGCGGCTCGAGGACGGCGCCGACGACGTGGAGGCGTCCCTTGGGTTTGAGGGCGTTGAGGTAGGCGTTCCAGTCGAGAGGGACGTTGACGGTCGAGATGATCAGGTCGAATCGTCCTGCGGCCTCCTCGAGCGCCTGGGGGTCGCGAGAGTTGAGCGTGTCGTGCGCGCCTATCTCGATAGCCTCGGCGGCCTTGGACTCGCTGGAGGTGAAGGCGGTGACGTGGCAGCCCCAGGCGTTGGCGAACTGGAGGGCCAGGTGCCCGAGCCCGCCGATGCCGATAACGCCCACGGAGTGGGTGGGAGAGATATCAAACTGCACGAACGGATTGAAGACGGTGATGCCGCCGCAGAGCATCGGGCCTGCCTTGGAGGGGTCGAGCGAATCCGGGATCTTGATGGCTGACGATGCGTGTGCGCGGAGGGTGTCGGCGAAGCCGCCGTGACGCCCGACGATGGTTGCCTGCTGGTTGGCGCACATGTTGTGGTCGCCGGCGAGGCAGGTGCTGCAGGTCATGCAGTATCCGGAGTGCCACCCGACACCGACGGTGTCGCCGACCTTGAGGTGCGTGATGTGTTCGCCGACGGCGCTGACGGTTCCGATGGCCTCGTGCCCGGGCACGAGGGGGTACTGGGACATGCCCCATGCGTTCTCGATCATCGAGACGTCGGAGTGGCATATGCCGCAAGAGGTGACCTTGATGTCGACCTCGTGTGCGTCGAGCGCGGGCAATTGGTACTCGAACGGCTCGAGTGGCGCGTTGGTTTCGGGGGCGGCCCAGGCGTGGACGGTTGTCATGTCGGAGTCTCCTTGGTCGGGTGGCATCATAGCTGCACGGGTATGATGGCCGCGTTCGGATGCAACTCGAAGGGAGGCGTGCGATGAGCTTTGTGTGGTTTTTGTTGATCGGTTTGGCGGCGGGCTGGCTTGCCGGGCAGATGATGAAGGGTCGCGGCTTTGGGCTGGTTGGGAATCTTGTTGTTGGGGTTGTTGGAGGCGTGATTGGCGGCGCGGTGTTCGACTCGCTCGGGATCGGCGGCGAGGGGCTGCTGGGTAGTCTGATCGCGGCGGTCGTGGGCGCGGTGTTGTTGCTGGTCGTGATCGGGCTGGTGGTCAAGCCCAAGAAGGGCTGACGAGAGACGTGGACCTGCTCGATCGGTTGTTGCACCATGACCACTGGACGACGCGTCGGCTGCTGGAGCTGGCTCTGGCGCTGAGCGACGAGGAGCTCGATCGCGAGTTCGATATCGGGTACCGCACGCTCCGGAAGACGCTCTCGCACGTTGTCTACAACGTGGAGGGGTGGTCGCGGATCATGCGGGACGAGAAGTGGGGCGGCGAGCGAGACGACACTGGCTCGGTCGCCTCGATGCTCGAGCGACTGGACAGTGAGTACCCGAGGTTCGCTGCGTTTGCGCGTCAGATCCGGGATCGGGATGGGTGGGACGAGATGTGGTTCGATCGCTGGGACGAGCCGGGGCGGGAGAAGAGCTTCGGCGGGGCGATCGCGCATCTGATTACGCACTCGATGCACCATCGGACGCAGATCTTGTTCATGCTCCGCAGGCTGGGTGTGGAGGACGTGCCCGAGGGCGACGCGCTGAGCGCGGAGCGCGCGTTGGGAGAGGGATGATGTTTCCGAGCGAGGAGATCGTGTCGAGGATCGAGCGCGCCGAGGCGAATCTCATACGAGAGGGCATCGAGGCGTCGAGCGCGCGACAGGCCAATGCGTGCTCGTTCTGTCTCGATATCGGCGGGGGCATCGCGGGATTTGGCGAGGCGGGGTCGCCTTTGAACAAGGTGACCGGGATTGGCCTTGGACGCGATATCTCTGAGGAGGAGATAGCGCGAGTGGAAGAGGCGTACCATCGCGTGGAGTGCCCAGTGCAGGTGGAGCTCTCGACGCACGCCTCGCCATCCGTCGGAGAGCTTCTGACCTCGCGCGGCTACGCGCTCAAGGGATTCGAGTGCGTGGTGGGATGCGACCCCGCTCGATGCGAGGTTGGTGGGAGCGAGTCTGGTGTCACAATCGAGAGACTCGATGGCGATATCGAGGAATGGATACGTGTGATCGTCGAGGGGTTTCTTGCGCCCGACGCGCAGGGAATGCCGACGCACGAGCGGTTCCCGCGTGATGTTCTGGAGCGGATCATCCGTGATCTCGCCGCGTGCGAGTCGAAGCGTCAGTACCTGGCGATGCGGGAGGGTGTCGCCGCTGGAGGCGCGAGCGTCCGGTTCGATCGAGACGGGGTCGCGCAGTTCTGCGGGGCCTCGACGCTCCCGGAGCACAGGCGCCGGGGAGTCCAGAGCGCGCTGATACGCGCGAGAATGCACGACGCGATCGAGCGGGGATGCACGATCGCGACGACGACCGTGCAGGCGAGATCGAAGTCGATGGAGAACATGATGCGGTTCGGATTCGGGCTTCTCTACGCCCGCGCCGTGCTGGTTCGCGAGTGGGTATGATTGGTTACCAAGCGAGGCCTACGGATGGACGAGCAACCCACCGACAGCAAGAGATCTTGGCGCGGGCGTGTGATTCTGGTTGTGCTGGGCGTGGTTGTGCTGGGATTGCTCGCGATGCAGTTCGTGCCGGTGGATCGCTCCAATCCTGAGGTGACGATGGAGGTCGACGCGCCTGAGGAAGTTCTGGCGGTGCTGCGCGAGTCGTGCTTTGATTGCCACTCGAACGAGACGCGCTGGCCGTGGTACAGCTACGTGGCACCGGTGTCGTGGTTCGTGGCGGGGCACGTTGATCATGGTCGCCAGAATCTGAATTTCTCCGAGTGGGACGAGTACAAGTCGTTCCAGCGCAGGCATTGGATCAGGGAGGCGTACGAGCAGGCCCAGGAGGGAACCATGCCGCTCGAGAGCTACCTGCGCATGCACCCGGAGGCGAGGCTGACCGCGGAGGATCTGGAGATCCTTCGAGAATGGGCCGGGGCAGAGTAAGACACGAGCTTGATGGCTTCAGGAGAGGTGCGATCGAAGCATCCACGCGTTCTTCTCGTGCACATCGACTCGTCTGGTTCCCAGATCGGCGCTCGCCTGATCGCCGGCCTTTTCTGAGGCGACGATGAGCGCGCGTGCGGCCTCTGTGACAGCCTCGGAATCGGCAACGAGCGTTCGGATCATGTCGGTGTCGATCGGATGACCGAGCTCTTCTTTGATCACCGAGAGCTTCTGAAACTCTGTGAAACTGCCGGGGGCGTGCGATCCCAGCGAGCGGATGCGTTCGGCGATCTCGTCTATCGCGGTAGCCAGCTCCGTGTACTGTTGCTCGAACAGCGTGTGGAGCGTCGTGAACATAGGGCCTGTGACGTTCCAGTGGTAGTTGTGGGTCTTGACATAGAGCGTGTAGCTGGATGCCAATAGAGTGCTGAGTGAGTCGACGACGGTGTTGGCTGACATGGGGTTCTCCGCTGCGAGCGATGTGTGTTCCTGATGTGTCAGGCTAGGCGTGCTGGATCATGTTGTCATCGATCGGCACACGATCACTGGCGTCTGGTGCGTGCCGCACTCTCGGGTTCCATGGCATCCCGCATGGCTTGCTGCAGACCTTCGACGGACGCCGACAGGTCTGCGACAAGCGTGGTCTCATCGAGGACACGCAGCACTGTGGGGCTCTCCAGCAGATCGCGAATGACATCCGGCGAGGCTCCCTCTTCCTCGATGCGTGACATGAGTGCAGGATCGGATTCCAGGATCGTGAGGGCCTGCTCAACACTCGGCAGCGAGCGGATCTCTTGGGCGATGTCGCTCTCGTTGAACCGGCGCAGGGCCTCCTCGTCCCGAGTGAGGCGCAGGAAATCGTCTGCCATCGTGAGTGGACGGGCGCTCGAGACCGGGTTGATCGATCCGACTCCCCGTCCGATCGAGGACTCGCGAGACCTCTGGGCGAGCCACACGACCTTTTCCGCCAGTGGGTTCGGTGTGCCTGTGGCCTGCGTGGCATCTGAGGATGTCTGCATGGAGGCGATCGGCTCAAGCGCCTGAGGAACCCAGATGAACCCGAGCGCGAAGATCAGGCCCTCTATGAGTCCGATGCCGATTCCGCCGATCTTGTCGGCCCGCTGCCAAGAGGGCCTGTTCTTGAGGGTGCGCTGCAGAGGGATCGACAGCGCCATGCTGACAATGACGAACACGAGGAATCCGGATGCCCCGATGCTCGCCATCCTGTTGAGCAGGCCGCTCGAGCCCGTGCTGCCTGACATCAAGCCTGACCGGAGTCCCGAGAGTGGTTGGGCCAGCACGCTCGCCACCCCAAGACCGACACGGACTGAGAGCGTGCCGGAGAGCCC
>JBICIA010000005.1:0-135972 GCA_043101425.1 Phycisphaerales bacterium JB043 | reverse complement strand
CCAGCCGGTTGAGATCCACGATCGGGTACACCACGAGCTGCCCCGGACCGTGGTAGGTGATGTCGCCCCCGCGATCGGTCTGCTCGACGACCACGCCCTCTTCCTCGAGCATCTTCGGAGTCGCCACGAGATGATCCGACGCGCCCGCTCGCTTCGAGACCGTGATCACCGGTGGCTTGTGCTCGACGAGCAGCAGCTCACCCACTGACGACTCCGACGAGTCCCGCCACGAGAGCACCTCGTCGCGTGCCCGGCACTGCGTCTCGTACGCCTCCTGATAGGGCACCGAGCCTAAGTCCCGCACACGCAGGAGTTCCCCTATCGCGCCGGATCCGTGTTCGTGTTGTGATCGGGACATCGCCACCAGTGTACGCGCCGATTTGCTCCCGGAAGCGGAACCACCTCCGCAACGGATGCGAATCCTCTGCTGAACCACCCCCCCATTCCTCGCAACCCCACTGATTTTCGCTGGGCGTTCCGGGGAGACGGCATGGAGCGTGTCTACACGCGCGCCATGCCGTTTTTCATCGCGCCACACCCTCGGGCGAACGCACGACAATCTCCGGCGCAGCAGGCTCGATCGCCTCCTGATACACACCAAGCGTCTTCGTCGCCGCACCCTCCCATGTCAGGCGACGCACCTCCATCGAGCCGTGATGACGAAGCACGCGGCTCAACGGCGCGTGACGCAGCACCGCGATGATCTTGTTCGCCATCTCGTCCACATCCCAGAAATCGACCTTCAGCGCGTGTGTGAGCACCTCCGAGACGCCCGACTGCTTCGAGATGATCACGGGCACGTCGTGCCCAAGGGCCTCCAATGGCGCGATGCCAAACGGCTCCGAGACACTGGGCATCACGTAGCAGTCGGCCATCGAGAACGCCTTGGCCACGTCCCTGCCTCGCAGGAAGCCCGTGAACAGCACCTTGTGCCCGATGCCCGTCGAGGCGGCCAGCTCGATCATCCGACGAGCCATGTCGCCCGAGCCCGCCACCAGAAACTTCACGTTCTCGATCTTCTCGAGCACACGCTTGGCTGCCGCGATGAAGTACTCCGGGCCCTTCTGCATCGTGATCCGCCCCAGAAAGAGCACGATCTTGTCGTCCGCCTCCACCCGCGAAGATTCCAGCGAGCCGCCGCCCGACAGATCCACCCCGTTGTAAACCACACGCAACCTGCCATCTGGCACGCCGTAGCGCGACGCACAGATCGAGCGTGTCAGGAAGCTCACGCACGCGACCAGGTCGGCGCCGTGCATGCCCGCCCGCTCGATGTCGTAGATCTGCTGGTTCACGTGCTCCCCCGAGCGATCGAACTCGGTCGAGTGGACATGCACCACCAGCGGCTTGCCGGTCCGACGCGACATCGAGAGCCCCGCCGGGTAGGTCATCCAGTCGTGCGCGTGGATCACGTCGAACTCATCGTCCGCGCAGATAATGCTGACCATCTCCGCGTAGCGCGCCGCCGAGAGCATCACGTCGCCCCCGTAGTCCGTCGCCGGGCTCTGCGCCTGCGCGAGGGTGCCGATGGCGCGACGCGTCACCTCCTCGCTGATGCCCGCGTCACGCAGGTGCGTCGATAGCAGCCCCGCCTCCTCGGGCGACATCCCCCGATACCCCGTCAGCCCCTCACCCAGAGGCACGGACACCGAGCGCCAGTGCTCCGGTGCGCCCTCATGCATGCCTGGGTAGGGCGAGGTGATCATCGCGGGCACACCCCTGAGCGAGACATGAGAGGCTTCGTCTGACGTCCGCTCGGCGCTCGATGAGGCGCCGGCCCCGACAGCATCCGACGACGTGCTCGATCGACGCGGCGCGGGAGCAGAGCTCCCACCACGAGTCGACCGATGGCGCGGCGAGCGCAGATCAACGTGCGATGAGTGCGAGGTGTCCACCGGCTTGGGCAGCACGAAGATCACCTCGTGCCCCAGCGCATCGAGCGCCCGTGTCAGCCCGTAGCAGGCCGTGCCGAGCCCTCCTGAGATGTATGGCGGGAACTCCCACCCGAGCATGAGGATGCGCATGATGCGGTCCGGAAGTGTGCTACTCGTCTTCTGTTTCTTTCATGTCTCCCAGCTCACGGAAGGCGGCGTCGAAGGCGCGAAGCACCAGCGAGGCGTCCGACGCGCTGATGGCCTCGGGGAGCGCCGAGCGGAACGTGTACCGCATCCGCTCGTCGCGGAAGTGCTCGATGCCGCCGATAGACAGCGCGCACCCCAGGTCGGCCAGCTCCTCCTCGATCAGCTCGACGAGCGAGTCGCCCGTGTGGACGAGATCCGCCTCGATGGACTGCGACAGCCACCGATCGGGCGTGGCCATCCCGCCCCACAACCGACCGTCCTCGTACGACAAATAGAAGAACACCGGCTCGGGCGTCTCCGTCGCCAGCAGCGACAGCCGATCTCCCTCGAGGCTCGACGATGCGAAGCACGCGCAGCCCTCCAGCAGCGGGACGGCCTGACGCATCAGGGCCTCGATGTGCTCGGGAAGTGCGGCGCTCGACTCGGTCATGGTCATCTCGTGGTCTCGATTGAGGTGTGCTCGACGTGGGACCATCATACCCCTCCGCGTGCGCAGCGGTGCGCCTCGGCGCCTACACTTCGCCTCGTGACGACCGCACCAGCACACAGCAAGACATGGACGACCCGCCACCTGCTCGACTGGATACGCGAGGCCCTCGAGCGGGCCGGCGTCGACTCGCCGCGTCTCAGCGCCGAGATCCTCGTCTCGCACGTGCTCGGGTGCGAGCGTCTGGCGCTCTACACGCACGCCGACCGCCCCGCGTCGACCGACGAGCGAGATCGCCTGCGAGGACTCGTGCGTCGCGCCCTCGATCACGAGCCCGTGCAGTACCTGACCCAGCGCGCGTGGTTCTTCTCGATGGAATTCCACGTCGACACGCGCGTCCTGGTGCCACGCCCGTCGACAGAAACTCTGGTCGAGATCGCGCTCGAGCACGCCCGCTCGCTGGACCACCCACCCCTCATCGCCGACGTCTGCACTGGCTCCGGGTGCGTCGCGCTCGCCCTGCTCAGGCATCTGCCCGAGGCGCGCGCTCTGGCGACGGACATCGACCCGGACGCGATCGACGTCGCATGCCTCAACGCACAGCGCCTCGAGCTGGATGATCGATTCGAGCTCCGCCAGGGAGACGCGCTTACGGCGCTAAATGGCGAGCACGTCGACATTCTCGTCGCCAACCCGCCCTACATACCCGACCACGAGTGGGACGACGTCGGGCCCACCGTCAAGAGCCACGAGCCGACGCACGCGCTGCGTGGCGGCCCCGACGGACTGGACGTCGTCCGCCCCATCATCGAGGGCGCCGCCGGCGTCCTGCGCCCCGGTGGCTTCCTGGGCATCGAGGTGGCGTCATGCCACGCGCAGCAGGCGCTCGAATTGCTCGCACAGTCCGGCGCGTTCGCAGACTGCGCCATCCACAAGGACATCGACGCTCTCGATCGCGTCGTCAGCGCCCTGCGCCACTCGGCCTGACTCAGCCGCTCTTCTCCTGGAACGTGCGCCGAACCTCCTTGAGCAGCTGTCTCGCCTGGAACGGCTTGAACAGCACGCACTGGAGCCCCTCCTGCGACGCGCGCACGATCGAGTGGTGCGGGTCGTACCCGAACCCCGTCATCAGGATCACGGGTGTCTTCTCGTCGCAGCGCTTCGCCGCCGAGTACACCTCGTACCCGTTCCGATCCGGCATCTTGATGTCCGAGATGATTAGATCAAACGGATACGCGTCCTGCTCGCCCCGCTGGACCCGCTCGAGCAGCTCGATCGCCTCGCTCCCATTCGTGCACGTGAAGCAGATCGCACCACGCCGATGGAGCACGTCACGGATCGTGTTGCGGATCATCGGCTCGTCGTCGGCGATCAGGATCCGACGTCCCTCGATCAGCGGGTCGGTCTTGCTCTCCTTCAGCGCCTGCTCGGCACCGAGCACAGAGCGCGGCCCCTGCACCGCGCGCTTCATGCGCGAGCGGATCGACGCCACGTCCGCGAGAATCCGCTCCGCGTGCTCGGCCGCCTCCTCGCTCGTGCTCCCGAGCGTCTTGAGCCACTCGGCCTCGTGGAGCAGATCCTCCAGCGGCTCGGAGATCTCCCCCGCGACCGTGTCGCTCACCGTCTCGCCCGTCGTGTACTTCTCCGCCACCAGCAGATCGAGGATGTGCAGCGCCAGCCCGATGTAGCGAGCGAAGATCTCCGCGAACTGGCGGTCGTCCTCCGTGAACGCGCCCACCGCATCGCTCTCGGCGTTGAACACGCCGATCACCTTGTCGCCCATCCGTAACGGAACCGAGAGCGACGAGCCCGCCTGCTCCAGACCCTCGATGTACCGATCGTCCTTCGATGTGTCGTAGCAGATGTAGCTCTTGCCCGTCGCCGCCACGTACCCCGTCGTGCCAGAGCCCTCCACCTGCGCGTACAGGTCGATCTCGCCGATCTCCTCGGGAAGACCCTTGGCCATGATCAACTCGAGCCGCTGCGTCTCCTCATCGAGCAGGTGCACCGTGATGTGGTCGAACTCCAAGATCTCGTGCGCGTAGGTGATGATCTTCTCTTCGAGGATGTGCAGACGCTCCGCGGCGTTGAGCTTGCGCACGTGCTCGATCTCCAGTCGCACAAGCTCCGAGCCCGCCTGGTCCAACGCGTTGAGCTTGCGCTGCATCTTGCTCGTGGCGGTGATGTCCCAGAGCACCGCAACGACCTTCTGCACCAGCGGCTTCTCGTCGTCGGTCTGCTCCAGGATTGGCGAGATCACCACCTCGAAGACGCGATCGCCGTCCTCCTCGCTGACCTGATGCTTGCGCACCCGCTGCGCCAGCGAGCCCGTGCGGTTGAGGATCGCCCTGAACGACTTGATCGTCTCTCTGCAACACCGGGCGACGCTCGTGCGGATAGCCTCCGAGCACTCCGTGAATCGCTGGTTCGACCACAGCAGCGTGCCGTCGGCGTCACCTATGCACAGCCCCTCGCCCAGCGCGTTCAGCAGCGAGTTGGTCTGCAGGTTCGCGACCTCCTGGGCCATGGGCAGGAAGCTCCCCGTCTCGGCCAGCACGGCGGAGACGGCGTCCGCCTGGAGAGCGGCACGAGCGTTCTCGGGGGCGACAACACGAACGTCGATACTGTCGTCGAGGATCTTGCTCAGATGCTCAACGGAGATCGAGCCGACACCGCCGGGAGACTGGATGACGAGAAGGGTCTTGCGAGTCGAGTCGCTCATAAAAATGTGCTCTGGATGGGATCTCTCCCGATCCGACCATCCCGGGCATGCTCCTCCGCCAGCGGACAGTCTATGGTAGTAGCGAGGCACACTCCAGAGCGGGGACGCTCCAAGCCGACGAAAAGGATCCACACCCAACGGGCATACCCGCTCACATCGGCCCGCACGCACGGAGAGCTTTGAGGAACGTGATACGCGTCGAGAACCTCAGCAAACGATTCGCCCACATCGAGGCGCTGCGCGACGTGAGCTTCGAGGCGCCGAGCGGTCGCGTCGTGGGCCTGCTGGGTCCCAACGGCGCCGGCAAGTCGACAACCATGCGCATCCTCGCGGGCCTCATCCCTCCCACCAACGGGCACGCCTCCATCAACGGGCTCGACTCCGTCGAAGACTCCCTCGCGTCGCGCCGCTGCCTCGGCTACCTCCCGGAATCCCCGGCGCTCTACCCCGAGATGCGGGTCGCGTCGTTCCTGCGATTCCGCGCCATGCTCTTCGGGCTCTCGGGCAAGAGCGTCTCGCAGGCGGTCGACGACGCCATCCAGCGCTGCTGGCTCGAGGGCGTGACACGCCAGCGCATCGCCAGCCTCAGCAAGGGCTTCCGCCAGCGCGTCGGCATCGCCTCCACACTCCTCCACGACCCCCCCGCCCTCATGCTCGACGAGCCCATCAACGGGCTCGACCCCGAGCAGATCTCTCTGGCGCGACAGCTCATCCGTGAGCTCGGCAAGACCAAGGCCGTCCTCTTCTCCTCGCACATCCTCTCTGAGGTCGAGGCCGTCTGCGATGACATCGTCATCATCGCCCACGGGCGGCTGCTGGCAAAGGGCTCCATGCGAGACGTGCTCACCGAGAGCACCAGCACCAGACGCTACCACCTGGAGGTCTCCTCCCAGCACGCGCGCCCCCTCCTGGACCGCATCACGTCAACGAGGCACGTGGTCCACGTCGAGATCAAGGAGCACGGCGACGACTGGCACAAGCTCCTCGTCGACGCCTCCCAGGACGCCGACGACCTGCGCGAGATGCTCGCCCAGTCCGTGCACGAGCTGGGCGCACTCGCGCGCGAGCTCCGCTCCGACACGCCCACGCTCGAGTCCCGCTACATGCAGCTCCTCCGCGAGGTGTCCCAATGAGCGCGCTGCGTGCCATCGCGTGGCGCGAGGTCGGCGCCTACTACCGCGTCCCGCTCGGATGGGTCGTCACCGCCCTCTATCTTCTGCTCGCCGGCGTGGTCTTCGGGTTCTTCGTGCTCCAACCGGCCGAGCCCGCGTCGCTGCGCCCCTTCTTCTCCTTCTCGCACTGGCTGCTCGTCTTCGTCGCGCCCGCCGTCTCCATGCGCCTCTTCGCCGAGGAGCAGCGCACCGGCTCGCTCGACGGGCTGCGCAGCGCCCCCGTCTCCGACTGGATCATCGTTCTGGGCAAGTACGCCGGCGCAGCCATCTTCATGCTCACCATGCTCGCCCCGACCCTGCTCTACCTGATCGTGCTCGAGTCCGTCGCCAACCCCGACTACGGTCCCATCCTCTCCGGCTTCCTCGGCATGACGCTCGTGGCAATGCTCTACCTCAGCGTCGGCATGCTGGCATCATCGCTCACCAGCAACCAGACCGTCGCGTTCCTCTCCACGCTCTTCGCGCTCGTGCTCTGGCAGCTGGCCACGACAAGCGGCGCCGCGGCGCTCGGCCCGCCCTACGACGGAGCGCTCTACGCGCTCTCGATCGACCTGCGCCTCGAGAGCTTCTCCAAGGGCGTGCTCGACACGGGCGACATCGTCACACTCCTGGTCGTCAGCGTCTGGTGCGTGGTCCTCACGGGCGTCGGGCTCGAATCACGGAGGTGGCGACGATGAGCGCTCCCAAGATCCGGCTCCGATCACTCCAGATCCGCTACGCCACGCTCTCCATCGTGCTGGTCATCTCCGCGAGCGCGATCTGCCTGGCCGCCATCATGATGTCCACTCGATTCGCAAAGCGAGTCGACGTCACCGCGACGCGCCAGCACCAGCTCTCGCCACGCACGCGCGCCCTGCTCGACGGGCTCACCGACGAGCACGAGATCCTCCTGGTTGTCGATCGCTCCGTCGTCGATCCGCTGGTGTGGCAACGCATCGACGATGTCCTCGAAGAACTCGATCGCGCCTCGCAGCTGCTCCGCATCACGCTCATCGACACCAGCGATCCATCATCACGCGATCAGGTACCGGCGGTCTTCGATCGACTCGAGACCCTCTACAGCGAGCAGCTCGACGAACATCTCTCGGTCATCCGCGCCGCCTCGGAGGCAGCCGCCTCGCTGGCACCCCGACTCGAGACAATCGCCGATTCCCTGGACGCGTCCGCGCAGCTCTTTGACCCGACTCTGGAACAACACCTGAGCCTCCTGGAACAGGGCGCCCGCTCGCGCCTGCTCGCCACCGAGCTGACGCAGCGCTCCTCCAACGCCATCGCATTCCTCGAGCAGACGATCGCGTCCTCTTCTATCCCCCAGACCGATCTCGCCTCCGCGGAGATCGCCTCGCTGCTCGCTTCCATCGCAACCGATCAGCAACTCGTCGCCGATGCGCTCGAGCAGTTCGGTCGCGCGCTGGAGCAGCAGCAGCACGAGGCCGCCGACCCCATCCTGGACATCGTGATGCGTCTCCGCGCGATACGCGACATCGGCGCCCGCCACGACGACGCACTCCAGCGCCTCCCCCAGCTCCGCCTGACCACTATCGCACGCCTGCTCGAGTCGCGCTCCACGGTCCTGGCGCTCTCGCCAACCGACGCCACCGCCGTGCGATTCGAGTCGCTCTTCCCGAGACAGGAGGTCGTCGACGTCCACGGCGGCACCAACGCCGACATCCTCTTCGCCGCAGAAGAACTCCTGGCCACCGCGATCCAGCTCCTCCAGGAGGACTCTCGCTTCCGCGTCGCGCTCATGCACCCCTTCCCGCAGAAGCTCCTCGATGAGAGCGGGCTTCCCATTCCGGATGCCTCGGGACTCCAGGTCGTCGGCATGGTCAGCCGCCTCCAGATGCGTGGCATCGAGGTTCTCGAGTGGGCGACGACAATCGACCCCCAGATGCCCGCGAGCATCGCCGAGGCGCGCGCAGACAGCCTCCCGCTCGTCTGGGTCGTCACCTCGATCGTCGGCGCCAGCGCAGACAACGCGTCGCGCCTGGAGACAATGCGCACCGAGCTCGACACCCTCCTCGCGCAGGGCGACGCCGCGCTGCTGTGCCTCTCGCCCTCTACCATCCCATCGCTCGGGCAGACCGATCCCTTCGTCACCCTGCTCGAAGAATTCGCCATCACGGCGCACACCTCGAACCCCCTCCTCCGCCAGTTCTCGACCGCCTCCGGACCGGTAGTGCGCCCCACGATGACGCTCAACCCCGTCACGGGCGCGCACGCGATCACCAACGCGGTAGCGAATCTCACGACCAACATCTCGTGGGCGATCCCGCTCGAGGCGATCGACGCGGGCAACGCGAGCGTCGAAACGATCCTCGAGCTCCCCCACGACGAGACCGTCTGGGGCGAGTCCGAGTGGCTCCCGTTCTGGACGCTCCCACAGTCCCAGCGTGAGCAGCTGCGCAACCCGCCCACTCCCGCAGGCCCAGACGATCTCACCCAGGGACCGTGGGCGCTCGGGCTGGCCAGCGAGCGGACGCACCCGTCCGGCAACGCCAGCCAGCGCCTCATCGTCATCGGCTCGAGCGGCTGGATCTTCGACGGCTTCACCCAGCGGGCGCGACAGGTCGACGGACGCACCGTGCAGATCTCGCCTGGCAATCTCGAACTCCTCGACGCCTCGCTGGCGTGGCTGGCGCAGAAGGACTCCCTCATCGCCCCGGGCGCACGCGTGGGCGATGTCGCACGCATCCGATCGATGACCAGCGCACAGCTCTCCGCGCTGCGCTGGGGCGTCATCGCCGGTCTGCCCATCCTCGTCCTGGTAACGGGTGTGTCGCTCCGTCTGATCCGCGGCTGACACTCCCGGTACACTAGACACATGAACACGAATGCGATTCTGGGGCTTGGTGTTGCGGCCGTGATTCTGATCATCGCGTCCCTCTACGCGCTCATCGCGCCCCCCTCGAGCAGCGCCGACCAGCGCCCCATGCTCGACATCCTCCCATCCTCAATCACCATGCTCAGCGTGCACCACGACGCGCACACCATCGAGCACGTCGAGCGCACCGATTCCGGCTGGCTCTACTCCCGCCAGGGCAGCCCCTCGCGCTGGCCCGTCAACACCAACAACATCAACGGCGCTCTGCGTCTGCTCGCCGATCTCCACGCGCCGCGCAACAGCAACGCCTCTAAGGAAGCCACGGGCCCACACGTCGAGCTCACACTCAGCGACTCTTCCACACGCACGATCCAGTTCGGCGAAGCGCGGATCGGCGGCTCCGTGGCCATGCGCGTGGTCGATGGACCTTCCAGCTTCGTCGACGATTCCATCCGAGCGATGTTCTTCCAACCCGGACCCAGCGCATGGCGGGCGCCCCAGGCCCTCCCGGGAGTGAACGCCGACGTCTCACGCATCCACCTGACCAGGGGTAACGAGTCGATCACGCTCTCACGCGTCGCGAACTCGTGGCAGCTCACAGAGCCGATCGCGTATCGGAGCGATCAGCAGCGCGTCACCGAGTTGCTCCGGGCTCTGATCGGTCTGGGATGCGAGACCTTCCTCATGAGCGATGATGAGATCGCCAACGCGCGCGAGCTCGTCTCGTCGCCGGATCTCGTCATCGAGACCACGACCGTCCAGCGCGTCGCAGAAAACGACGGCCAGATCGACACCCAGCGCAACACCCGCACGCTCCTGGTCCGAGCCGATGGACCCGCCGGACGTGTTCTCGCGCACAACCTCGAACACGACACACTGATGACACTCGACAGCGACTCGCTCGACTCGCTCGCAGCCTTCGACGCGCTCACGCTGATTGACCCAACAGCATGCGGCTCGCTCCACGTCGATGTCGCCGGCATCGAGCTCGATCGCCCCGGCGCCTACTGGCGGTTCATCCGATCCATCGACGGGTGGAGCACCGACCAGGGCCCAGCCGACGCCGACGGCAGCGCCCTCGACATGCTCATCGGATTCCTCACCGACGCACCCGCCGAAGACATCCGCATCGCCCCGATGCCCACGCTGGACACATGGTGCGACATCACGCTGCTCGATCTCTCTCAACAACCGCTGGAGACGATCACACTGGGCATCGACACCCAGGGCGTGATGCACGCCGCCGTTCCGACTCTCGATGGACAGATCGTCGTCCTCACCTACAACCAGTCGATCCCCTCGCTGCTCGAGCAGTTCCTCACCCGCTAAGCCATCGCGACGACACACGAAGGGTGACGCGATCGCCATCCCTCGTCGTCATGCGCGCACTCGGATAACGCCCCCCCGCCTCGATCACATCGAGCGGCGCACGCGCCAATCGCTCGCCAGTCGCACCAATCGCTCCCGCAGACGTGTACTGGAGCACGCCGTCGACAAGATCCCCCGTCAAGAGCGAGCGCAGCACCCCCTCACCGCACTCGGTCATCACGCTCCCGATCCCGTGCTCACTCCACAGACGCTCCAGCAGCTCTTGCAGGTCGATCCCCTCATCCGAGCCGCCAACACCCATCAGCGTGATTCTCGCCTCCTCGAGCTCACCTGCGCGCGACGAGTCAAGCGACTCTTCTCGGCACGCAAGGATCACCGGCGCGCGATCGCGCGTGCCCACCAGCCTGCTCCCACGCGCGATCTCCAACTCCGGATCGATCACCACCCTCGCCGGCGTGCGTCGCGCGTGCACACCGCGCACCGTCAGCAGCGGGTCGTCGGCCCGCACCGTCACGATCGACGTGAGCAGCGCATCGAAGCACCCCCGCAGCCTGTGCATCTGGCGACGCGAGCACTCTCCCGAGATCACGGGCGACTCGCCACCCCCCGTCGCGATGTACCCGTCCGACGTCTGCGCGAACTTGGCCAACACGAACGCGCGTCCAAGGCACTCCCTCGACAGATACCCCATCGACACCAGACGCGACGCAGCGTGCTCAACGCGCACCACCTCCACCCCCGCATCACGCAGCACGCGCGCGCCACCCGACGCCTCCTCGTGCGGATCGTCCACCACGTACACGACCCTCGCGACACCCGCGTCGATCAACGCGCTCGCGCAGGGTGGGGTCTTGCCAACATGCGAGCACGGCTCCAGCGTCACCCACGCCGTCATCCCCCTCGTCTCGTTCCCATGACGACGACACGACGCGATCGCCTCAACCTCCGCATGAGGCCCGCCGAAACGCGCGTGGTGCCCTATCCCACACACAACACCCGCGCCATCACCGAGCACACACCCCACCATCGGGTTGGGCTCCACCCGACCCAGCCCGCGCAGCGCGCAACGAGACGCGATGTCCAGCATCCGCTCGTGCAGCCCCCTCTCACTCATCGCGTGCGCACGACCCGGGCCAGCTCGTCGTCCGCCACACACCCCGTGACGTCCTCGATCCAGCGTCTCGCGTCGAGCCCGTACCCCGCCGTCGGCTTGAGCTCGGGTATCCGATCGCACCAATACGAATTGAAGTGGTGCATCCGAACCTCTCTGACGAGCTTGGCCGACATCGACGCCAACGCCACCGCCATCGAGGCCTCTTCCGCGCGCGTGCGAAACTCGAGATGGCAGTCGGGACCACCATGCTGCGTGAGGCTGTACACACTCCTCTCGGGCGATCGCGACGTCTCGCTCACGCCGAGCCATGGGAACCGCTCTCGCAGCAGGCGCTGATAGCTCGTGCGCCCCCCCTGCCTGTCCACCACGATGCTCAGCGGACGCTCCATCTCCAGCGCGCGCTCGATGTGATCACACACCATCGCAAAGCTCAGCGACGACTTCGTGCCGTGCTCGCGAAGGCGACGATTGAACTCGCACGCGTCCACACTCGCGCATCGCACACCCAGGCAACGCACGCCAGCCTCGCGCGCGCAGCGCCGGATCGGATTCGTCCTGATGGCCACGACCGTGGGCGTGTGCGCCAGCTCGGGGCTCGCCAGCCCCGACCACTCCTCGCACCACCCACACCGGAGCGACTCGAAGATCGACTCCCACGAATCGGCCTGGTGCCCCGCCAACGACAGAAAGGCGCGCACGCCAAGCTCGAGGCTCGAGAGGTCCGCCCGCCCCCGATGACGTCTCAGGAGCCGCTTCGAGTCGTCCACGACAACCCGCCCGTCATCGCTCTGACCACCACGACGCACCCCGTGCGACAGCAGCGACCAGAGATCAGGAGCATCGGAAGACGTCGCCTCCGCTACCCCGATGCCATCAATCGAGAACAGCGACGCGCCCACGCACAGCGGGCCCACGCGCGGACCATACCCGGCCTCATCGATGCCCAGATAGAGGACCCCTGCGCCCATCAGCGTCTCGTGCTTGGCGTGCGAGCCTACCCCGCGAGCCGGTCAGGACATCAGAACCGAATACGCACCCTCGACCTCACCACCGGATAGCCTGCGCTCACCCGACCCGTCACCGCCACCGAACATCTGCATGGCAATGAGCACGGCGGCGGCAATCAGAATCACCACGGCGACGACAATCATGATCAGTTGCTTCTTTTCCATCCTGCTGACACTCCTGATACGTGACTAAGAACCCCACTTGTACAACCAGCCGCCTGCGGAAGCAAGCGGCTGGTGCGTTGAGTGCTCTAGTGTCGACACGGGGCGATGCACCCCGCATCGGGCTTACTGCGTAGAGATATCGATGTACGCCTCGAGACCAAGATCGCGTCCCGAGGGGCCGTCCGTCGTCATCGCGAACCACGCCGGCGCACCGCTGTTGTAACCGCCCTCGGCCATCTTCGGGTCCGGTCCGGCGGAATTCCAGTTGCGCTGGTACATCTCGATCGTCGCGATCGACTCGCTGAATCGCCCCTTGGCCTCCAGCACGTCCTCGCGACTCAGCGGCATGATCTTGTACGGCTCGACCTGACGCGTGCCGCCATCGATGGTGTTGACCGCTATCTTGGCACCAGGCCAGGCGTAGAAACCCGCGGGGGTGTTGGCGGCGTCAAGATCCCAGAACAGCACCTTCTCGGCCGGGAACGCGAACGACTTGGTCTTGACGTACGTGCGCCACGGACCCCAGTTGACGCCCGCCTGCGCCCACGGTGTCGGAGCAGCGCCGACACCGGCACCGCCAGCCGTCTGGCTCTTGTATCCCGAGAAGAAGTTCGTCCCGCCAAAGTTGCCGTAGCTGACGTTCGAATCACCGACGAGCGCAGAAACCGTGTAGCGATAGCTGCCTGTCAGCGCCCACGCGTCGCCGTCTTGCCCGAGCTCGCCGAACCAGGGCTTGTTGAAGTTCCGGAACGCGTTCTGGCTCACATTGAAGTTCTGCGTGTCCATCAGGAAGTCCTGAGAACCGCGCGGATCCTCCTTGGACGTACGCTGATAGAACTTGTGCGCCGCTCGCTGGTTCGAACCCGGCGACGTAAAGATGTCGGCGAACAGAAGATCAACACCCTCGGCGTCGTAGATGTAGTTGCCGAATTGCGGCGTGTAGAACTTCCAGGTGTTCGCGAACTGGATCTCCTGGCTCAGACCGATGCCGTTGGTCGGGCCCGAGGCGCCGTTCGCACCCGCCGACGAGTACGGACCGCAGTAGACCCAGTGGGGCCAGAGCTTCGGCCTCGCGGTGCCGATATCCGGGGCCGAGTGCCAGAACTTCTCGCCGTTGGGCAGCGCGTCCTTGTTCTCGGCGGCGTAGGACTGGGCACCCTTGCCGTGCTCGTTGACGTTCGCGACGTCCACGACCAGACGGGCGGTCCGGCGGGCCTCGGCCAACGCCGGAAGCAGAATGCCGATGAGCAGCGCGATGATGCTCACGACAATCAGCAACTCGACCAGCGTGAAGCCGCGCTTCTGAATTGTCTTCATTTGTGTACTCCTCATGGATAAACCATGCTCTCGGATGCTCCCGCCAATCGCGTCACGCGCCGACGATCGCATCCCCGAATGAATGTTCACCGACCGGATCGCTGGTGTGCGCAAACCGCTTGCAGGCACCGATCAGCCGGGTTGCTCCCAACACGAGCGTGGGCCATCGCCCACGAACCAAACCATCCACCACCACAAGAATGCGGCTGAGAGGAGTCGAACCTCCACGGGGTTTTACCCCCACTAGGACCTGAACCTAGCGCGTCTGCCAATTCCGCCACAGCCGCCAGAATCGTGCGGAGCAGTCTACCCGCTCCGGGCCCAAGCTCAAACCAGTACACACGTTGTCGTGGGTGCAGGCTCAACCGAACCCTCCTCGCAGGGGCGTGGTGGAACATGAGTGGTGAATACCTTGCTCGGCCCCACCAATGAGACCGAGCTGCTCAGCGTACTATTCGCGTCATCACAAGGGTTGTTCCCCCGGATGCCCTGAATTCTGGGCCTCACCCCGACGAACACAGGGTGCAGATGACGCGATTATTGACTGCTTGTTGTCATAAACTTGCTCATACGCCGCCCCAGGGCATCCGAAGGGCACACAAACAACCCCGCCCCTCACACGCGAGAGGCGGGGCATTTTTTTCGGACCCTGTATCTACCGTGTCACTTCGCCCTGGCGCCTCTCGAGGCCCCCTTGACCTCGACCTTCTGCGACTCCTTCGGAGCGCCCGTCGACTCGACGGCATCCTTCGTCGCACGCTCGCTCTGCTGCGCCGGCGAGCGCGGGATCAGCCCCTTGGCGTCGAGGATCTTCTGCTTGATCTCGGGGATCAGCTCGGGGTTGTCACGCAGGAACTGCTTGGAGTTCTCGCGACCCTGCCCCAAACGCGTCTCGCCGTAGCTGAACCACGCGCCCGACTTGTCCACGATGTTCTCTTCCACCGCCAGGTCCAGCAGGTCGCCCACGAGCGAGATGCCCTCGTTGTACATGATGTCGAACTCGGCATCGCGGAAGGGCGGCGCGACCTTGTTCTTCACCACGCGCCCGCGCACGCGGTTGCCGATGTGCTGGTCGCCATCCTTGATCGCGCCGATCCTCCTGATATCCACCCGCACCGACGAGTAGAACTTCAGCGCACGTCCGCCCGTGGTCGTCTCGGGCGAGCCGAACATCACGCCGATCTTCTCGCGGATCTGGTTGATGAAGATCACCGTCGCGTTCGACTTGGCGATCGCGCCCGTCAGCTTGCGCAGCGCCTGGCTCATCAGTCGCGCCTGCAGACCAACGTGCGAGTCGCCCATCTCGCCCTCGATCTCGGCGCGAGGGATCAGCGCCGCCACCGAGTCCACCACGATGATGTCCACCGCGCTGGAACGCACCAGCATCTCGCAGATCTCCAGCGCCTGCTCGCCGCAGTCCGGCTGCGACACCAGCAGATCATCGATGTTCACGCCCAGCTTCCGCGCCCAGACCGGGTCCAGCGCGTGCTCGGCATCGATGAACGCCGCCACCCCGCCGTCCTTCTGCACGCTCGCCACCGCGTGCAGCGTCAGCGTCGTCTTGCCCGACGACTCGGGCCCGTACACCTCGATCACGCGACCCCTGGGGAACCCACGCCCGCCCAGAGCGATGTCCAGCGACAGGGCGCCCGTCGAGATGCCCGGGATCGCGTTGAAGGCGTCCGTGTCCAGACGCATGATCGCCCCGTCGCCGAACGACTTCTTGATCTGGGTGAGCGTGCGATCGAGGGCCTGGGAGCGTCCCGTGTCGTCCTTGCTGGGCATGTCCGTGCCTTTCTGGGTGCCCGCCTGGGAGCGAGCAGACCCGTTCTTGCTGGGCTTGGGGGCTGATTTCTTCGAGGTGGCGATCATATCTGGGACCTCCTTGGTGTGCCAAATGTTCGGGAGATGTCAGTATCCCTACCATGTACCGAACTGTCAATCGGCGTTCGGGAGAAATTCGGGTACTTTTCGAAGAAAAAGAATCACCACCATATTCAGGTAGTTGGCGCGCACGCCATCTCTCTCACCAAGTGCTCAAATCGCCCCCCCCGCTCCTGGAAGCTCGTGAACTGGTCCCACGACGCGCAGGCAGGGCTCAGCAGCACCACGTCGCCGTCCTCCGAGGTCGCTCTCGCTCGCTCCACCGCCGTCTCCAGCGTCCCGCATACCTCGCAGGGGATGCCCTTTGTCCTGCACAGCACCTCTATCACCTGCGCCGTCGCCCCGATCGTGTACACACGAAGCTTGTCCTCCACGGCGTCCTCGAGCATGGGCGACAAATCCAGCCCCTTGTCGTATCCCCCGGCGATCAGGTGGATCGTCCCCTCGAATGCCTCGCCCTCCCGGAGCGACGACATAGCCATGCAACTCGCCTCGGGCGTCGAGCACTTCGAGTCGTTCACCCAACGCACTCCACGCGCGTCCGTCGCCACGAGCTGGAACCTGTGAGGCAACCCACCGAACGACGCGATCGCCTCGCAGATCCGCGCACGCTCCATCCTTGCGCACGCGCACTCGATCGCGCACATCGCCGCTGCGCCATTGCGCGCGTTGTGCGTTCCCGCCAGGCGCATCGAGACGCTCTCTGACCACTCGCCCACGCCATCGTCGATCGTGCGCGCATCGACGCCGTCGATCGCCCACGCACGCAGACTCCCGTCCAGGACCGCCGAGTCTGCTGGTCTCTGATGCGCGCACAGCGATCGCTTGCTCAGCTCGTAGTGCTCCGCGCCTGGGTGCCAGTCGAGGTGGTTCGGCTGGACGTTCGTCACCACCGCAACCGGCGGCGACCATTCCATCCCGCACTCGTTGTTGATCCAGTGCAGCTGCGCGCTGGAGAGCTCCAGCACCACCCAGTCGTCCTCGTGGATCTCGTCGAGCCTCGTGAGCAGCGAGCCGCCGATGTTGCCCCCCAGGTGCGCACGAACTCCCAGCTCAGTGAGCGCGTGGTGGATCATCGAGACCGTCGTCGACTTGCCCAGCGTCCCCGTGACGCCGATCACCCGCTCGCGATGCAGACGCTCGATCGCCAGCACGATCTCGCTGGTCAGCCGCGCCCCCGACTCACGCGCCGCCTCGATGTACTCGTTCCCAAATGGCGGTATCGCGGGGTTCACCACGACCAGCTCCGCGTTGCGGAAGTCCTCCACGTCGTGTCCGCCGAGCCTGAGCGTTAGCTGCCCCGAGTCGATCCACGAGCGCAGCTCACCCAGCGGCTCCGCGAGCGCCTCCACGTCCAGTGTGTCCGTCAGCGTGACCCGACAGCCCCGCTCCAGCAGATACCGGCACACCCCCAGCCCGCCGCCGAAGCGACCGAGCCCCATCACGAGAGCGGAATCGGGGATGCCAGCTGAAGTGCTCACAGCCCACACAATACCTGCGGTAGAGTGGTCGCATGACCACCACACGATCACTTGCCGTCATCACCCTCGCCGTCATCCTGCCCGCCTGCGCCACGACGCGCAGCGTCTACCGACAGCAGGTCGCCTCCTCACCGCCGCCCGTTGTTGATCTGATGCTCTCGCAGGTCTCCGCCGACGCGATCCAGGCCAACGTCGATGCCCTGGCCTCCTACGGAACGAGGCACACTCTCTCGGAGACAGGCTCCGACTCGCGCGGCATCGGCGCCGCACGACGATGGATCCTCGCCCAGTTCGAGGAGTACGCCGCCGAATACGGGCACGAGCGTCTCACCTCCAACCTCGACTTCCACACCATCGAGGCTGATGGCAGGCGTATCACTCGCGAGGTCGACCTCGCCAACGTCGTCGCGGTGCTCCCGGGCTCGATGCCCGAGGCGGCGCACCGCCACTACTACATCATCGGGCACTACGACTCGCGCGCTTCCGACCCCAACGACGCCGAGTCCGACGCCCCCGGCGCGAACGACGACGCCTCGGGCGTCGCCGTCCTCATGGAGCTGGCGCGCGTCATGTCGGGCTTCCACTTCGACGCCACGCTCGTCTTCATGGCCACCGCCGGCGAGGAGCAGGGCCTCTATGGCGCCCGACGCCACGCCGCGTCAGCCAAGGAGAACGGCGTCGACATCGGTGGCGTGCTCTCCAACGACACCGTGGGCGACCCGACCGGCCCGGGCGGGCAGCTCGCCGACCGCGAGATCCGCGTCTTCTCCGAGGGCATCCCCGCCAACGCCGACGAGCGCCAGGTCCGCGGCATCCGATCCGTCGGCGCCGAGAACGACTCCTCCTCACGACAGCTCGCACGCTACATCGACGAGGTCGCGCTGCGCCACAGAACGCACGTCCAGCCCGTGCTCATGTTCCGCCCCGACCGCTTCCTCCGCGGCGGAGACCACACCGGCTTCAACGAGCAAGGCTACCCCGCCGTTCGCTTCATCGAGGTCCACGAGAACTACGACCGCCAGCACCAGGACGTGCGCACCGAGGACGGCGTCGACTACGGCGACGTGGCCGAGCACGTCGACGCCCAGTACATGGCCAACGTCGCCCGCCTCAACATGGCCGCGCTGGCGCACCTGGCCAACGCCCCCTCAATGCCGTCGAACGTGCGCGTCATCGCTGCACAGCTCACCAACGACACCACCCTGCGCTGGGACGCCTCGCCCGAGCCCGACGTGGCCGGCTACGAGGTCGTCTGGCGCGAGACGTGGAGCCCAGTGTGGGAGCACGCGATGGACGTGGGCATCGCCACCGAGGCGACCATCGATCTAAGCAAGGACAACTGGCTCTTCGGCGTGCGCGCCTACGATGAGGAGGGCTATCGGAGCCCCGTCGTCTTCCCGCGTGCCGCACGCGAGTAACGCCGCACCAATCCGCAGGAGCACCCCATGTCGTTCGAGATGATCCTGGTCGACGCGTTCACCGACACGCCCTACAGAGGCAACCCATGCGCGGTGTGCCTGCTCACAGAGGAACGCTCCAGCGAGTGGATGCAGACCCTCGCCAGCGAGATGAATCTCTCCGAGACGGTCTTTGTCTCACGCCTCGAGGACGCCTGGTCGCTCCGCTACTTCACCCCGACCATGGAGGTCGCGCTGTGCGGGCACGCGACGTTCTCGAGCGCGCACGTGCTCTTCGAGCGCGATCTGGCCGACGGTGACGTGCGCCTGCACCCCGCGATGAGCGACGCGATGCGAGCGGCACGCGCTGGCGATCGCATCGAGATCGTGTTCCCACGCATCGATCCCGTCGAGTGCGAGCTGCCCGGACCAGCGATCGAGGCCCTCGACCTGGCCCCGCTGTGGACCGGACAGAGCAGCACCAGCGATCACAAGTACCTCGTCGAGATCGAGTCGTGCGCGCAGCTGCGCACGCTCACGCCCGACTACGGCGCGATGCGAACGCTCGAGGGAACCCAGGGCGTAGTCGTGACCGCCCGCTCGGATGAGCCCGGGGTGGACTTCGAGTCCCGGTTCTTCGCCGGCCCCGCCGGCATCGACGAGGACCCCGTCTGCGGCTCGGCACACTGCATGCTCACGCCATACTGGGCAAACAGACTCTCGAAGAGCGCGCTCCAGGCGTACCAGTGCTCAGCGCGTGGCGGCTCCATCGAGTGCCATCTCGAGGACGACGCCGTTCGTCTCGTCGCCCCATGCGTGACCGTCTCCGAGGGTCGCCTCAGCGAACGAGCCGGTGTCGACGTGCTCACGCACGGCGCGGTCGTCTGACTCGCGAGCGCCCGGGTAATAGAAGAACTGCCCCAGCCCGATCGTGAAGACGAAACATCCATACAGGGCGTGCTCCACCGAGCACGCCAGCAGCGATCGCGTCCGATGGTACGTCCACGCGAACAGCGCGCCCCCCACCGCGGTCATCGCGACCGAGACCCACGAGCCGAACAGCAGGTGCACGTAGCCGAACAACAGCGCACTGAGTGAGATCGTCATCCACGAACTCCCCAACGCCTCCTCGTACCGACGGAAGAAGAACCGCCTGTAGAGAAACTCCTGCGGCAGCACCGACACCATCGGATAGAAGATCATGATCACCAGCCACAACCCCGGGATCTCGCGCGGCAGATAGAGAAAGCTCTCCGGCATCAACGCGAGCACCACGACCCCGATGGGCAGCGCCAGCACCTCGAACAGCAGCACCACCCGCGCAAGATCGCGACGTCTCGGGATCCTGACGACATCCGATCGCGCCGGGATGCGATGCAGGAAGAAGATCGCCAGGCACACCACCATCGCGAGCCCCAGCGCCGGAAACACACTCGGCTGGTACGCGCCAAGACCCATCGCGGGCATCGCGATGTAGAACGTGGGCACCAGGAAGAAAAGCGTCACGCACTCGAGGACGCGTGACGCGCGATTGAATCTCGACATGCCGACCGGAGTGTAGCCCTCGGACGCCCCGGGTTCAGGAGTCGTCGTCACCGGTTCGGATGATCTCGATGCGATCGTCCTGGAAGATGCCCTCCCAATCCGGGTCGTCATCGAGGAAATCGATCGGCAGCGAGAGCGTCGTGTCCGTGTCGCCGTCGGGCTGGCCGTCCTCGCCGTAGGTCGTGATCGTCATCCGGCGAGCGGGCGTGTCGAGAGTGATGATGTACGGATTCCCCCAGTAGTCCGTCAGCGTCTTCTCCTCGAGCGCCAGATCGTCGATCGACGCGGGCAACGCGTTGTGCTCCTTCTCGTACAGCACGATCTGGTGCACGATCTCCGCGGAGTCGGCGAAGGTCTCGAGACCCTCGACGCCGAACTCCTTGAATCCCATGAACATCAGGAAGACCATCAGGCCTGCGCCCGCGATGGCCGTCACGATCAGGATCACCGCGAAGAGCTCGATCGAGCCGATCAGTCCGATGATCACACCCGCGATGGCAAAGCCACGGGGCGCTCGCGTCAGACCCATCATCGAGATGATGAACCCGATCGGCGAGAGGATGCCCAGCGTGAAGATGCCCAGCAGCGAGACCACGAACCCCGTGATCCCGATGTTGTTCTGAGACGGATACTCGGGCGGATAGCTCTCGTGTGTCATGCCGGTCGCTCCCAACGGGGCTCCCACCACGGAGCCCCGCTCATTCTTAGGTAATCTTGGACAACGATTTCGCCCAAACGACCAGGAGACGACCCCGCGTGCCCACGATCGGACTATCGGCCACCCAGACGCTCCTCGACCACTGGTGGGCGATCCTGGCCTGGTACCTCCTCTGGAGCATAGCGTCGGGCACGCTCTTCATCGTGGACAAGCGTCGCGCCGCCCGCAACGCGCGGCGCATCCCCGAGAGCACGCTGCATCTGCTCGAGCTGCCCGGCGGGTGGAGCGGCACACTCGTCGTCGGCCACGTGATCCGTCACAAGACCCGCGATCGCGCATACAGGCTCGCTCGCGCGGCCATCATCGCGCTGCACGCCATCGCATGGGTCGCTCTGCTCTGGCTCAGTCGATCGTCCTGAGATACCGACGGAACGTCCGCTTCGAGATCTTCTCGGCCTCGTACTCTTCCAGACGGATCAGCGCGGCGCTGCGCGCGTCCACGAACCGCGCCATGCCGATGTCCTCGGCCTCGCGAGGATCGAACGTCTTCGTGTAGAAGACCGTTCCGTCGCTGAGATCCGTGACGCGATAGAACTTCTTCTTGGCGCATCCCGTGACGCACACACACGCGACAAGCAACGCCACCGAGACTCTCACCAACCGATTCTGTGCGCTCCCGCTCGTGTGCATCGCTGTCGTCCTTTCCGTGCCGATCACGAGGAGTATACGCTCCACAGGATCGGGTGATCCCCGATCCGCGCACGAAAAAGCCCCCGACGCGATCGCCGGGGGCCACGTATGAACGGTCTTCCAGCTCTCCTCGAGCGGGGCGGCTCAGTCCATCTCGTCGCGCACGAACGCCATGTGACGCTGCTCGCTGACCTCCCAGTTGAAGTCCTGTCGCTTGAGCATCTCGACACGATAGTCGTACAGGCGGATGCGCGAGCCGGTCTCCGCGTCGACGAACGAGATCATCCCGTTCTCGTCGGCCAGCGTGCCGTCGATATTCTCCGTGTAGTACACGTCGCCATAGCGCGTGTCCGTGACCCTGTAAAACTTCGAGCAGCCGGTGACCGCGAGTGCAGCGATGACGCCCAGCAGCGTGGCTCCGACGCGCGTGTTCTTCCGTGTGAGCATGACAGACTCCTTGTTGGTGGTTCGCACGCCACGTTGGGCGTTGGGAGTCACATCGGTTTCACCCCGTCCTCCCTGAATATGACGATCGGGGCAACGCGAAAACCCATGCAGGATGTGACGTCTCAAACGGCGATGCGACAGCCCCAACGTCCCAGAACGAGCGCCACCCCCACCGTCTCAGTGCCCCCCACGCGACTCCTCACGCACCCGCTCGAACTGCTCCTGGGCCAGCGAGCGACGCACCTTCATGCGGATGTTCACCGCCTCCACGAACACCGAGAAGCCAAGCGCGAAGTACACATACCCCCTCGGCACGTGATTCCCGAACCCGTCCACAACCAGCAGCACGCCGATCAGCAGCAGGAACGCCAGCGCCAGCACCTTCGTCGTCGGATGCCTCGCGATGAACAGCGATACCCGCTTGGCGAAGATCAGCATCACCATCACCGAGATCACGATCGCCGACACCATGATCGGCAGCTGGTCGCTCAGCCCGATCGCCGTGAGCACCGAGTCGATCGAGAACACCGCGTCCATCGCCACGATCGTCACGATCGCCTTGGCGAACGACGAGCCAACGCCCCCGCCCCCGCCGTGCGCCTCACCCTCGACCGTCGCGTGCAGCTCCTTCGTCGCCTTGGCCAGCAGGAACACGCCCCCGCCGATCATGATCAGGTCCTTGCCCGAGTACTCGTGATCGAAGACGGTGAACAGTCCCTGCTCGAGCCTCATCACGGCGCTGATCGCGAACAGCAGCGCGATGCGGAACACCATCGCCAGCAGCAGGCCGATGTTCCTCGCCCGGGCGCGCTGCTCCTCGGGCAGGCGATCCGCCACGATCGCCACCACGACGATGTTGTCTATGCCCAGCACGATCTCCAGGATCGTCAGCGTCACGAACGCCGCCAGGGCGCTCAGCGTGAACAGGTCTTCCATGCGCGAAGACTACCACACACCGGCGGGCGCAGAAAACAACGCCGAGGCACGCGCCTCGGCGTTGCTGAACCGTTCGACTGTTCGCGGAGCAGTCGTAACGAAACGTTAGTTGGCGACCTGCTCGGGGGACTCTACGGGGGCATCGTTCTGCGTGAGCGTCGACTCAGGCTGCGAGGCATCCGCGTCCTGCGAGCTGGAATACCAGTACCAGCCGCCGTATCCACCCGCCGCGAGGATAACCACGGCGATTACAACCTTGACCAGCTTCGCCGGTCCCGAAGGACCCTTCGTGTTCTGCATGCTCGACATAGTGAACCTCCTTATGGTTCGTGGATGGTCGGGCTCAATGCCCGCCATCGAACCCTTGTTCGGATTCACTAGCATGCATTTCACTTGTCAGCCTGATCAGCGCATATAACACGCTCTGGACGTGAAAATCAGCGTTCTTCAAGCTCAAAATCGGCTTTCACACGCTCGTATTCTTCTTTCGACATCCCGCGAAGCTGCCACGAGGACAGCGATATCTGGTAGCCGGTGAACGCATCCCAGAACACGACCTGCCCCGTGTACGTGCGTTCCACGCCAGATCCCGTCGAGTAATACACATTTCCCGTGTGTAAATCCGTGATCTCGTAGTATTGTGCACACGAGGACATCAGACCCGTTGCCAGGAGGAGGCTCACCATGGTCGCTCGTCGTCGCATCAGCGTCATTCTACCAGCACTCATCGCTACTTTGCTCGTCGCGTCCCTGAGCGGGTGCGCGCGTCGCGATCGCTACAAGTTCGCCCTCGACGACATCGACAGGCTCGAGCGATCCGCCATGGCCGAGATCGTCACCCTCCACGAGTTCTTCGAGGACTGGTTCCGCGGACGCGTCCCCGACACCAACGACGCCTTCGCCCGCTTCTCGACTTGCATGCACGAGGACTTCCAGCTCGTCGACCCCTCGGGCGGCGTCACCAATCGTGCGCAGGCCCTCGAGATCTTCCGCCCGCTCCACGGCGCCGACCCACAGGCCTCCAACTCGGTCGAGAACATCCGCGTCGTCTCGCGCCAGGGCAACACCGTCGTCTGCACCTACACGACCCGCAGCAACGTGATGGGCCAGCACCACGAGTACATCTCGACCGCCGTCTTCACGCACGACCGGTGGGCACCCAACAACGTCGTCTGGGTCGCGCTGCATGAGACGTACCTGGCGATTGACGAATAGCGCCCACGCACATTGACTTCAATCGACTCCTGGCTACCGTCATTCATACCGAGTGAGGTGCCAGCATGGATCGCTGCATCTATTGCCAACGTGAATTTGATCCGTCCAAAGGTGAAGGCGAGCATGTCATACCTGCTCGATTCGGACAATTTCATAACGCCTTAAAGCTTCGGAGAATATGCACATCGTGCAATTCGCATATAGGGAAATTGCAAGAACACTTATTCAGAAGCACAATTGAATCTACCTACCTGCAAATTGTTAGCCCATTAATTTCTAGGCGGCATCGCGGCACGTCTCGCCGTCGATCAAAAGGAGCCAAGCCGCCTCAGTACATTGCGGACTACAACGGCCTGAAGCACATTGTTGAATTTGTTGGAAGAGAAGATCTATTTGTTGATGGAATCGATCAGGTCATTGCTGTTGATAAATATGGTCGACAAGAGTTCATCGAACTCTTTCCAACCTTGAGCGCTAAGCACATCCCACGAATTTGTGACCGACTGGGCCTAGTGAGACCCATCGAAATGACGTTCTTAGTTAATGAGAGTCTTCGTGATCACTATCAGGCAATCGTAGATCAGTTATTCCCAGAACAAGGCATCAAGCTCTCTCGCCACATCTGTCCTGGCGCAAAGTCCAAAGGCTCAATCTCTCATTGGTATTCAAAAGAATCACTCCGTGCAATAATCGCAATAGGATTCCATCATTTTTTGTGCGCTAATCGACGCGGCCTAACCGGCCATGAGCCCATGTTCAACAGTATAAAAGAGCTCATTTACACTGGGCATGGCACAAACCCCTTTATGCGACTGGGTGAGTGCCCAGTAAAGCTACCTTACGGACCAGTCGGCCGCCAGAAAGGGATTACTGGCGAGCACTGGGAGCACCTACTCGTCTCGGGCGAGACCAACGAATGCTATTTTTCTTACCTAAGATTGTTCTTGGGCCCAGGCAATCTTCCGCCTAGCTATTACTTCAAGATTGCTGACTTAGAAGAGCAGCACGTCTACATCCCAGAACGCGCCCAGGCACATTCATACAAGTATCCACTACAAGACCGTGATAAAATGCCTGGACAAGTGGTCACGGAAAACCTAGTTGAGTTTAAGTATGCGTCAACGTTGGGGTTAGTGGCTCCCAACACCTCTACACAACAGTGGTTCTCATAACTCCGGCGCAAAGCCCCGGCGCATCGTGTTCTCGCAGCACGCGCGCGGCTCGACGAACTGCAGCAGGTAATCCGCCCCGCCCGCCTTCGAGCCAACGCCGCTCATGGCGAACCCACCGAACGGCTGACGCCCCACCAGCGCGCCCGTGCACGTGCGGTTCAGGTACAGGTTGCCCACGCGGAACTCCTGCTTGGCGCGCTCCAGGTGCGAAGGCTTGCGGCTGAAGACGCCGCCGGTGAGCTTGTACGGGTTGTCGTTGGCGATGCGCAGCGCCTCGTCGAACGAGTCGACCTTGATCACCGCCAGCACCGGGCCGAAGATCTCGTCGCACGCGATGTCGTGATCCGGGGCCACGTCCGCGAAGATGTGCGGCCCAACGTAGGGCAATCCCACGCGCTCCTCGAGCCCCGCGGGCACCTCCATGCCCAGCGCCAGCGTCGACTGCGCGCCGCCTCGCTCCACGTAGTGGCGGATCTTCCGCTGCGCGTCGACGTCGATCACCGGGCCGATGTCCGTGCCCGGGTGCATCGGGTCGCCGATCACCAGCGCCCGCGTGGACTCGACCAGACGCTCGAGGAACAGGTCGTACGCCGAGGCCTCCACCAGCACGCGCGAGCACGCCGAGCACTTCTGCCCCTGGAAGTTAAACGCGCTGTCGCGCACGCCGAGCACCGCCTCGTCCAGATCGGCCGACGCGTCCACGATGATCGCGTTCTTGCCGCCCATCTCGCAGACCACCTTCTTGACGTGGTGCTGCTCCTCGGGCGTCACGCCCGCGGCCTGGATGATGTCCAGCCCAACCGCCTTCGAGCCCGTGAACGCCAGCAGCGACACGCGCGTGTCGCGCACCAGCGCCGCGCCCGTCGTCTCGCCCGGGGCGGGCAGGAAGTGCAGCACCTCGCGTGGCACGCCCGCCTCATGCAGGATGTCGCACATGATCCGCGCGATGCCGGGCGTCTGCTCCGCCGGCTTGCACACCACCGTGTTGCCCGTCACCAACGCCGCGCTCACCATGCCGGTGCAGATCGCCAGCGGGAAGTTCCAGGGCGAGATCACCGCCGCCACGCCCTTGGGCTGGTACCACACCTCGTCCAGCTCGCCGATGAAGCGCCCCAGGCGCGCCCGCTCGAAAAGCGGCACCGCGTGACGCGCGTAGTACTCCAGGAAGTCGATCGCCTCGCACACGTCCGCGTCCGCCTCGCGCCAGATCTTGCCCGACTCGCGGATGATCACGCCCGCCAGCGCGTCGCGCTGCGAGCGCATGATGTCCGCCGCCCTGATCATCATCGCGGCGCGCTCGCGCACCGGCGTGTCACGCCACGCGGGAAACGCCGCCAGCGCCTCGCCCACGGCGCGCGACGCGTCCTCGGGCGTCCTGTCGTTCTCCACGTGCGGCACCGTCGCGCCGTCGATGGCGTTGGCGAAGTCCTCGCGCTGCGTCAGCTGCGAGAAGTCGCGCATCGGCTCCGTGTAGAACGCCTGCGAGTCGCCCAGCCCCTCGATCGCCGGCGACAGCGCGTGATGCCCCGGCGCGTTGACCAGACGCTCGTCCGGCGCGGGCGGCTCGGCCTTGGCTCGATGCGGCGTGGCCAGCAGCTCGTCCGTGTCCGCGTTGTCCAGGAAGCCCGCCTTCAGCCACGACTCGTTCGACGTGTTCTCCAGCAGGCGACGCACCAGGTACGCCATGCCGGGGATCATCTCCCCTACCGGCACGTACTCGCGCACGCGCAGGCCCATCTGCGCGCCGGCGTGCTTGAGCTGGTCCGCCATGCCGTGCAGCATCTGCAGCTCGATCGCGTTGCGCGACAGATTGCGCCGCTCCAGCCCATCGAGCGCCGACGCGATCGATCGCACGTTGTGCGAGCCCAGCGCCAGCTTCACGCCGCCCTCGCTCTCGGAGCGGGGCGTCGCGTCCAGGAACGCCTGCGTCATTCGCTCGAAGCACGCGTCCGTGTCCTTCTTGACCGCCCACACCGGGCAGGGCCAGCCGTGCTGCTCCGCCTCGATCGTCTCCGCGTCCCAGTACGCGCCCTTGACCAGGCGCACCGTCACCTGCTTGCCCGTGCGCTTGGCCCACTCGATGATTCGCGCCGCGTCGTCGTCCCCAGAGCGCAGGTACGCCTGCATCGCCAGCCCGGGCACGAAGTCCACCGTCTCGCAGCAACGCTCGAACAGCTCCAGCGTCAGGTCCTTGAGCGCGAAGTGCTCCATGTCGAAGTTGATCAGCACGCCCTTGCGCTGCGCGACCTCCAGGACCGGCACGAGGCGCGACATCACGTCGCGGATCGAGCCCTCCGTGTCGATCGGGTCGCACTTGGCGCTCAGCGAGCTGATCTTCACCGACACGTTCGTCCGAGGGATGTGCCCCAGGTGATCGCTCTCGAGCGTCGGGTTCTCTGCCCACGAGCCGACCGTCGCCGGCAGGTTCTCGACGAGATCCAGATACTTGTCGCGATACATGTCCGCCTCGGCGTCGGACACGCACGCCTCGCCAAGCAGATCGACAGAGAACGCGATGCCGTGCTTCCATAGCTTCTCCAGCTGCGGCAGCGCGTCGGCGGCATCGGTGCCGGCGATGAACTTCTGCGCCATCGACGTGATCTGTCCAGAGATCGTCTTGGTAAACAGCCCCTTGGCCGCCCCGCCCGCCTTCATGCCCGCGCCCATGCCCGCCGGCAGCGACACGCCCGGCTGGGAGAGGTAATCGACCAGATGGTCGTGCACGATCTCCGGCGTGCGCAGCGTCGGGTACGCGTCCACGAACCGGAACATCTGCACCTTGAACTCGTGGTCCTTCATGGACCAGTCCATCAGCTTGTCAGACCAGAACTGCTTCGAGAAGATGCCCGTCTTGTGCTTGCGCGCAAGCTCCAGCATCTCCTCGCCGAGCATGCGGATGCGTTCCTCGTTGCCAAGCTCGACCGGTGGCCCGGTTGGCACGCTTCGTGGCGCCTCCGACGAGGGAGTCGTGACCTGCACAGCTGTCTTAGAGCGCTTCGAGAACAAAGCCATCGGGCGTCTTCCTCCTGTGATCCCACGCGCGTCGGGGGCACGATCCCCCCGATCGCTCCCACCATCGTACACCCTCCCCAGCCTACGATGGTGCTATGACGTCCGCGAGATCCAGGGTGCTTCTGGCCATGTCGGGCGGCGTCGACAGCTCCGTCGCCGCGGCGCTCCTCCAGCGCGATGGGCACGAGGTTATCGGGGTGTTCATGCGCCTTGGCTCGCCAGGCGAGACGCTCGACACGCCCATCCCCGGGCACGAGGCGTGCGACACCACCCCCGCGCGAATCGGCAAGCAGGGCTGCTGCTCCATCAACGACGCCGCCGACGCGCGCGCCGTCGCCGCCGAACTCGGGATCCCCTTCTACGTCAGCAACTTCAAGGACGACTTCGGGCGCATCATCGACTACTTCGTCGACGAGTACACACGCGGACGCACCCCCAACCCCTGCGTGCGCTGCAACGACTGGCTCAAGTTCGGCAAGCTCCACGAGCTGGCCCGCCAGCTCGGGTGCGACGCCGTCGCCTCCGGGCACTACGCGCGCATCGATCACGACCACTCGTCGGGCCCGCGCCTGATGCGTGGCGTCGACGACCACAAGGACCAGTCCTACGTCCTCTTCGGTGTCGGTCGCCATCAGCTCGACCACATGCTCCTGCCCATCGGCGGGCTTGCCAAGCAGCGCGTGCGCCAGCTCGCCCAGGAGCTGGGCCTCCCCGTCTTCGACAAGCCGGACTCGCAGGAGATCTGCTTCGTCCACGACAACGACTACGCGAGCCTCGTGTCGCGTCGCGCACCCGACGCGGCTATTCCCGGTGCGATTGTGACCGTCGAGGGCGAGCGGGTCGGCACGCACGAGGGGCAGCATCGATTCACCATCGGGCAGCGCCGCGGGCTGGGCATCGCCTCGCCCGAGCCGCTCTACGTCGTCGGTCGAGACGCCGCGACCAACACCGTCACCGTCGGGTCACGCCAGGCCCTGTCGCGCGCAGGGTGCGTCGTCAGCGAGGCCAACTGGCTCGTCGACCCCCCAGAGGACAACGCCTGGCACTCCTGCCGAGCCAAGTACCGATACAACACACCCGACGTGCTCGCCCGCTACCGCGTGCTCGACGACGCAACCGACCCCTCGCACTCGGGGCGCGTCGGACGCTTCGAGGTGCGCTTCGACGCCCCGCAGGACGCCATCGCACCGGGCCAGGCGCTCGTGCTCTACAGCAGCGACGATCCCGACTGGGTCATCGGAGGCGGCTGGATCGACAACGCCAGCGCCTAGGCCGCCTCGCGACCCGCCAGCGCGAACCTCGCGCACATCGAGATCAGCGCCTGGCGATCCACCGGCTTGGTGAGATACTCGACGCACCCCGCGCTGAGGCAGCGCGCCCGATCGCCCTCCATGGCGTGCGCCGTCAGCGCGATGATCGGCGTCCGCGCGCCCCGCTCGACAAGCGATCGGGTCGCCTCGTAGCCGTCGAGCACGGGCATCTGCATGTCCATCAGCACCACGTCGAACGGCTCGCCCTCGCGCTCCGCTTCGAGCACACGCTCCACGGCGTCGCGCCCGTTCTCGACGATCGTCACGTCCATACCCACTCGTGTCAGCAGCGTCGTGAACAGGCGCTGGTTGTCCTTCCCATCCTCCGCCAGCAGCACACGTATCGCGCTCGTGTCCGCTCCCGGGCGCGCCACATGCTCCTCCGTGCCGAACGATCCCTGGTCGCCAGCGTGCCGCGGCGCACTCGTGCTCAAGTCATCACCGTCGATCTCTCCAACGGGAATCGAGAACCGGAATCGGCTCCCGTGACCCCGCTCGCTCTCCACGTCGATGGAGCCCCCGAGCAGACCCACCAGACGATGCGAGATGGCCAGCCCGAGCCCGGTCCCCCCAAACTCGCGCGTCGTCGTCGCATCGGCCTGCGTGAAGGGCGTGAACAGCGACCGGAGCGTCTCCTGATCCATACCGATGCCCGTGTCCTCGATCGTCACCACGAGCCTCGTCGTGCCCGCGTGCTCGAACCCGCAGCGGATCGTCACGGCGCCCGAGCGCGTGAACTTCAGCGCGTTGCCGACAAGATTGATCAGAATCTGGCGAAGACGCATCGGATCCGTCAGGACTCGCGCCGGCAGGTCCGGAGCCAGGTCGAGCACGAGCTCTATATCGCTCGCGTTCGCCCGCTGCGAGAACATCGAGTGCACACCACCGAAGATCTCGCCCGGGTCTGTCTCCACGGACTCTATCCGCAGCTTCCCGACATCGATCTTCGAGATGTCCAGGATGTCGTTGATGATCTGCAGCAGATGCCCGCCATTCTGCTGGATCGTCGACAGGTACTCCTCACGCTGCGCCTCCGTCGTGTCCTCCTGGCGTAGCAGATCCGTGAAGCCAAGGATCGCGGTCATCGGCGTGCGAATCTCGTGGCTCATGTTGGCCAGGAACTCGGTCTTGGTCCGGCTTGCCGCCTCCGCGAGACGACGCGCCTCTTCGATCTCGCCCTGGTATCGCTTGCGCCTGTCGATGTCCAGATGGACACCGATCATGCGCCGGGGAGTGCCATCGGGGTTCCACTCCACGATGCGTCCGATGTCGTGGATCCACATGTACTCGCCCGACTTGGTCCGCACGCGAGACTCGGTGCTGAACAGCTCAGTCTCCCCGGCGATGTGTCGATCGAGCTCCGCGTACCCGCGCTCCAGGTCCTCGGGGTGGAGGATGCTCCGCCACGAGTCGAGCTCGGCGGGGAACTCGCCCGGCGTGTAGCCCAGCATCGTGTACAAGATGTCGCTGAAGAACGCCTCGCCCGTGCTCAGGTCGGTATCCCAGAGACCGATGTTCGCGCCGCGCAGCGCAAGATCGAGACGCTGCTCGCTCTCTCCTAATTTCCTCTGCGCCTGCTCGAGATCGGCCTCGTGACGCTTGAGCTGATCGATGTCGATCGTCACTCCCGTCAGACGCGACGCGTTCCCCTCCTCATCACGCTCGATGATCCGACCGATGTCCATCACCCATCGATAGGAGCCGTCGTGCGTGCGGATCCTGTAGTCGAACCTGCACTCCTCTGTCTTCCCCTCGATGTGATCGCTCACGACCCCGCGCACCCTCGCCAGATCCTCCGGGTGCACGAGATCGATCCAGACACCCACGTCGGTCTCGAAGTCCGACTTGTCGTAGCCGAACATCCGGTACCAGACATTGCTGATGTAGCTGTTGTTGGTCTCGGGCTCCCAGTCCCACAGCCCCGCGCCGGCGGCCTCGATCGCGAGGTTGAAGCGACGCTCGCTCTCACGCAGCCTTCGCTCGCTCCGCAGGCGATCGAGCTCGGAGCCAGCGCGCGCCGCGAAGAGGCCCACGATCTCACCCGGGTTTTGTCCGGAGTAGATCTCGCCGTCGTGCAGCACGGAGAGCACACCGATCACCTCCCCGTCAGAGGCCAGCAACGGCAGGCCGATGTAGCTGTGCGCATCGAGCCCCGCGAGCATCTCGTCCTCGGGGAACGACTCCTGCAGCCCCTCCTGCTGCGAGTACGGAACGCCTGTCGAGCACACGATGTCGCACGGCGTGCCCCTCCTCGCATACGTGACGTTCCGACGGAGCTCGCCCTTGTTGTAGAACACGTGGGCGTTGAGGTTGTCGTCCTCGGCACAACACTCGGCGATCACCACCTGATTCACCTCGAGCGCCTCCCCGAGCGAGGACGCGAGCTGCTCAAAAAACTCATCGCCGGTGGACGTCGTGCCCTCGACGATGGACCGGAATCGCTCGTGGGCGCGCATCTGATTGATCTCGGAGACAACACGAACCGCGAACAGCTCGAGCGTCTCCAGCGGATCCAGAGCGGGCGTAATGGGCGAGTCGTGCGTCACAGACAACATGCCAATGCAGTCGCCAGACGTGTCCATCAGCGGCACGCTCATGTACGCGTGCGCGTCGATCTCCTTGAGCATGTCCAGGTCGGGGAACCTCTCTTGGAGCCCCGAACCGATGACACGCGGGGTGGCATGGCGTATGACCTGCTGGCACGGCACACCCGTCATGTCGAAGTGCGGATAGTGCTCGCACGTGCCCCTGTCGAACATCACGTGCAGGCGGACGCTCTCGCCTCCGTCACGCGTCTCGCCTATGTACACCTGGTTGACACCAAGCGCCTCGCTCAGCGCGCGAGCCAGATCCTCGAAGAACTGCTCGCCCTTCGCCGTCGTGCCGCGCACGATCGCGCGAAAGTTCTCTTCCGCACACTTCTTCGAGGTGATGTCGCGCATCACCAGCATGAATCGTCGCACCCCGCTCTCGTGCGGGACGGGCTGGATCATCACCTCGACGTCGCGGAACCCCTCATCCGACCGCTGGTGCCTCGTCTCGAAGAGCAGAGAGCACACCTCGTCGTCGACCAGCGGGGCCATGAACGATCGAAAATCACTCGCATCGAATCCGCAGAACAGATCCTCGAGGCACGACGAGCACAGCTCCTCGTAGGACGTATCGAACTGATCGACGCTTCCCTGGTTCGCGTACTCGATCTCCAGCGTGTCGAACCGCATGATCAGGATCGCGTCCTGCGTCGACTCCACCGCGGACTCCAGCACACGCTGCCGCCGGTGCTGACGCGCGAGCGACCGCTTCAGGAACATGCCGTACCAGATCGCGCAGCCGATCAGCACGAGACCGAGAAACGCGAGCGCACGCTCCCGACGAAGCATCGTCGCGGCTCGTGTGGAATGCGCACGCAGGTCGATATCCCGCAGCTCACCGAAGAGCACCATCGTGCCACTGAGATGATCCAGGAGGCTGTGGAACGCCAACTCGAATTGCACAGAACACGAGTGCAGGATCTGCATCGAATCCCCCTGCGCATCATCCATCAGGCACTCAAGCGACACGCGCATCTGCTCGGCCAACTCGTGTGCGCGCGCGAGCTGGGCGTCGACCACCCGCTCATGATCCTCATGCACGCCCTCGATGACGCTGTCATGCTCATGCACCAGCAGATCGTTCAGGCCATCGCGGGACGCGCGGAGCGTCTCCATGTCCGCATCGCTCAGGCGCTCCTTGCGGCGCAGGAGATCGACGCTGTCACGCGCGTCGATCGCAACATTCGTCGCCAAAGAGATCTTGCTCAGGTGAGTGTTCCAATCGGTCTGCGACTCGATGGTGTCCTCATACAGAGCCCCGAGCGAGCGCATGAACTCCGACGATGCCATGACGCTCACGACGCACAGCAGCGCGAGGAGCACGTAGGTTCGGAACCACGGTGCAAATCGGGATTGCTCACGTTTTAGCTTCATCCGCCTCTGCGCCGCACGCACGTCCTGCCGGTCTCATAACACACCAGCCTCACGCGTGAGGCTCCTGCATCGATATCGAGACAGCCTCCCACGCTCTTGACCCACGCGCGCGCAACCAAACAATATTACAACTCGCCCCCACCCCTCTCGGGGACAAAGATGGCACGCCCGCACTCGATCGAGGGTCGTGCTACCTCGCGTACTCGATCGCGCGCGTCTCGCGCAGCACCGTCACACGGATCTCTCCTGGGAAGGTCATCTCGTCGCTCACCTTCTTGGCGATCCGCTGGGCGATCGCGTGCGCCTCATCGTCCGAGATGCGTCGGGCGTCGACCATCACACGCACCTCGCGCCCCGCCTGGATGGCGTACGCCTCCTTGACACCCTTCTCCTCCATCGCGAACCCCTGGAGCTGCTCGAGACGCTGGATGTACCGCTCCAGCGATTCGCGTCGCGCCCCCGGACGCGCGCCGCTGATCGCATCCGCCGCCATCACGATCGGCGTGTAGAAGCTCGTCGATGGGATGTCCGCGTGGTGACCCCCGATGGCGTTGAGCACCGGCTCCTTCTCCCCATGCTGCTTGGCGAAGTCCATGCCGATCTTCGGGTGCCCGCCCTCCGTCTCGTGGTCCATCGCCTTGCCGATGTCGTGCAGGAACCCGCAACGACGCGCGATGGTGCCATTGAGCCCGAGCTGATCGGCGATGATCTGACACAGGAACGCCACCTCGACCGAGTGACGAAGCACGTTCTGCCCGTAGCTCGTGCGGTAGTGGAGCTTGCCCATCGCCTCCGAGATCTTCGGACTCACGCCGCGCAGATTGCACTCCAGCACCGCGTCCTTGCCGCGCTTGATGACCTCCTCGCCGATCTCCTTGCGGGTCTGCTCGACGATCTCCTCGACCCGTGTCGGATGGATACGCCCGTCCGTGATCAGCTTCGAGAGCGCCTCGGCGGCGATCGTCTGGCGCACGCGATCGAAGCACGACACCACGATCACACCCGGCGTGTCGTCCACGATGATGTCCGCGCCCGTCGCCTTCTCGATCGCTCGGATGTTCCGGCCCTCGCGACCGATGATCCGCCCCTTCATGTCGTCGGACGGGATCGGGATCGCTCGTACCGTCGACTCGCTCGTCACCTCCGAGGCGTACCGCTGGATCGCGTTGAGCGTGATCTCGCGAGCCTTCTCTCGCGCCGACTCCTCGGCCTCCTCGGTCAGCTTCCGACGCAGCTTCGAGGCCTCCAGACGCGACTCCTCCTCGACACGCTCCAGGGCCTGCTCGCGTGCCTGCTCCGGGGTCATGTCCGCGATCCGCAGCAACTCGTCTCGCTGCTCCTGCAGCACCTGCTCGAGCTTGATCTGCTCGCTCTCGAGCTTGTTCCGCTCGCCCTGCAACGCGTCCTTGTCCTTCGAGAGCTGCTCCTCCTTCAGCGTGATCGTGTCCTGCTTCCGCTCCAGCAGATCCTCACGCTTGTCCAGGCGGCGCTCCGTCTCCTGCAACTCACCCCTGACCTTCTCTGTCTCTCTCTCGAACGCCTTCTGCTTCTCGAGAACCTGCTTGTCGGCCTCGATCCCCGCCTTCTCGATGATCGTGTCCGACTCGGCGCGAGCACGCTCCAGAACACGCTCTCGCTCCTCACCAGCCTCGCGCAGCGTCTTGCCCTGCCACAGCCGCACCGCGACGAAGCCCAGCGCGCCGCCCACGACGAGCCCAAGGACCGCGAACAGCAGCCCGCTCGATCCGTCCCCCGTACTCTGCCCAAACATATTCAATCCAGCGTGAAGTAGCAGATCCACGTCACATTCCTCGCGTGCGCACACAGACACGCTCTGATCATGCTCCCCCTGCGGGGACGGTCAGAACTCGGCATGCACGACGAGGATCAACGCGCGCGGATTCACCCAATCCTCACGAAACACCCGCAGACCGACAAACAACTCGCTCCGGGGGCCTCGTGGGTGAGAGAATGCAATCGTTCGGAATACATCGCGTCATCCTGGAGCGTCGATCTCGACACTCATCTCAGCATCGACCCACGCGGGGTCGGGTCAGTTCGTCGTTGTCATGCCGACCTCCACAGGGGAGTCGCATGGGATGGTGAACAAATAACCGTCTGATCACAATATACTCATGAAACCCCAAACTCACACTCACCGTGACAGCCACCCAAACACACACTGAACATATACACGCCCCCGAGACCCTCGCGCCATGACCTTCCTCAACTGGATCATGCGACTGGGACCCTCGAACCCCGTGGCCGTCAGGCTGGTGCACAACGCCTCCTGCCGGATGCGCCATCTCTACATCCGCACCGGCTATCTGGCCATCCTGATGATCGTGCTGCTCTGGTCGCTCCTCGTGCAGGCCGGCCCGTCGCAGCTGAGCTATCGGGAGCTCGCCGCCGCAGGCGCGTCCAGCTTCGCCGCGACCGCCTACCTCCAGATCGGGCTCATCTGCCTCATCGCGCCGCTCTTCATGGCCGGCGCCATCGCCCAGGAGGCGAACCCACGCACCTGGGACATCCTCCTGACCACGCCCCTCTCCGCCTCGCAGATCGTCATCGGCAACCTCCTGGGACGTCTCTATCTCATCATCGCGCTCCTGCTCTCCTCCCTCCCACTCTTCGCGCTCACCCAGTACTTCGGCGGCGTGCCCGGGCGCACGGTTCTGCACAGCTATGTCATCGCGGTCTGCGCCGCGACACTCGTCGGCGCTATCGCCATCACGATCTCTGTGGTGCGCATCGCGGGGCGCCGATCCGTGCTCTTCTTCTACATCGCGGTCGTCACGTACCTGGCAGTGACCTGGGCCGCCGATCTGGCCCTGCGTGGCAACTCGCTCCAGGTCACGTGGCTGACACCTCTCAACCCCTTCCTCGTGCAGGAGTCCCTTCTCAACCCGACGCGCTACGCGCCGCTGGCCGCTACCGATCTGACCGGCGCTGGCTGGCTCACTCGCCTCTGGCTCACGAACCCAGTCGGCGCCATGGCGCTCTGGACGCTCCTGGCCAGCGCTCTGCTCATCGTCTTCGGCGCCACGACCGTGCGCATCATCGCGTCCACCGGCGGCACGCTCTGGCAGCGCCCCGGCGCTCGCTCGCAAAAGAACCGCGCCGCACGCTCCGTCTGGAAGAACCCCATCGCCTGGCGCGAGGCCTCCACACGAGCCACCTCCATCGCCAAACGCCTCTCTCGATGGGTCTTCATCCTCCTCGGCGTCGGCTGGGGGGTCGTCATCCTCGTGATGCACCACCGCTCCCAGACCATCACCGCCAACCACGAGATGCGTCTCACCCTCGTCGCCACGCTCCTGACCGAGACGCTCATCATCGTCCTGCTCGCACTCAACATGTCCGCTACCTCCGTCTCGCGCGAGCGCGAGGACGGCACCCTGGACCTCCTCCTGACGACACCAATCAGCCCACGCGCGTACCTCTGGGGCAAGCTCCGCGGACTCCTCTCCTTCTTCATCCCGCTCCTGCTCGTGCCCACTCTCACCATCGCGATGGCGGCCATCTACGTCCAGGCAGGCGGCTTCGGAGCGCCCGCGGGCACCACCATCAACAACGCGATGCTGGGCACGACAACGCCCATCATCCTCCCCATCGCAGGGCTGCTCTACCCCCTCATCACGCTCCCCTTCCTGGCGTTCTGCGTCGTCGTCGGGCTCCAGTGGTCGGTCAAGAGCAAGGGCACCATCGGCGCATCGATAGGCACCATCGGGATGGTCGGCGCCATCGCGGGTGTCATCGGGCTCTGCGGCTGGAGCATGAGCGCACGAGTCGCCGTGCTCGGACCCATCCTCGCCTCGCTCAATCCCGCCAGCGCGCTCTACGTCCTGTGCAACCCGGACACCGGCGCAGAAAAGACCCTCGAGAACGCCTCCTACTCGATCAGCGCGCTCAACAACACAATGCTCTTCGGCGCGCTCATCGCCACCGCCATCTACGCGTTCGTCGTCTGGGCGATCATCACGTCAATGGTCAAGTCCTTCGACATGACCGTCCGCAAGCTCGCCGGAACCAAATGAAGCTGTCAGCTGAACGTCTTGCGCATCCTCGCCGACGGGATGCCAAGCTGCGTGCGATACTTCGCCACCGTGCGCCGTGCGATCTCGATGCCGCGCTCCTTCATCGCCCTCGACAGCGCCTCGTCGCTCAGCGGCGCACTCGTGTCCTCGCCCGCGATCACGTCCTGCAGCGCGGCCTTGATCGCGTCCCAGCTCACCTCATCCCCCGACTCGGTCTGCGTCCCCCCCGAGAAGAACCGGCGTAGGGGGAACACACCCCGGGGCGTCTCGATGTGCTTGCCGGACACCGCGCGCGACACCGTCGCCACGTGGATCCCCAGCTGATCGGCTACCTGTGTCATCGGGAGCGGACGCAGCGACTCGGGACCCTCATCGAAGAAGTCCCGCTGCGCCTCGGCCACAACGTTCAGCACTCGCACGAGTGTGCGCTTCCGCTGCTCGATCGCGTCGATCAGCCACTCCGCGTTCGTGATGTTCGTCTTGATGAAGTCCTTCGTGCTCGCCTCGGTGTCCCGCTCGCGAACCATCTTGGCGTACTCGCGATTGATCCTCAGATTCGGCAGCACGCGATCGTTCAGGTACGCGATGTACCGATTCTCCTCCTCGTCGTACTCCACGATCGCATCCGGAATGATCACGCTCGGCTCATCCGGCGCCAGCGTCCGGCCCGGCGACGGGTCGAGCCTGTGCATCCACGAGATCGCCTCGCTGATCCGCTGCACCTCCACGTCCAGCGCGTCGGCGATCCTCGGCAGCCTGTTCTGCAGCAGATCGTCGAGATGATCCTCGATCAGCGCCTGCACGAATCCCAGGTCCACGTCGTCGGCCTGCTCCTCCATCGCGTGCAGCTGCAGCAGCAGGCACTCGCGCGTGTCACGCGCTGCGATGCCCGCGGGCTCGAGCACGTGCTGCACCGCGATCAACGCCTCCTCCATCTCGTCCGCCGCGATCGGCGCGAGCACCGGCGGCGCCTGATCGATCAGCGTCTCGACCTCCGTCCGCAGATACCCGTCCGGGTCCAGCGCCGCGATGATCAGCTCCCCCAGCGCCGTCACACGATCGTCGAGCTCCGAGAGCCCCCACTGCTTGAGCAGCTGCTCCGTCATCGACTCCCCGCGCGCCGCCGTGTTGGCCATCGCGTCCATCTTCGCGTCGCGCTCGCCCGAGGCCACGCGCGCCCGACCCGTCTCCAGATCCGCGAACCGCTTCGAGCTCGTCGACCCGTATTCGTTCTCGGCGGCCTCCGTGTACGACGACTCGAACGCGTCCAAACGCTCGAAATCGTGCGACTCGTCGCCGATGTCCAGTTCGCGCACCGTACCGCTCGTCTCGTCCTCGGATGTCGGCTGTGCGCCCTCGCGCGTCGGCTCGATCAGCTCCAGCGTGATGTTCGACTCCAGCTCCTGCTCGATGCGCTCCTGCAACGCGGGCAGCGCGAGCTGCAGGATCTCCATCGACTGGATCATCCTCGGGGCCAGCTTCATCTGCTGGCCAAGCTTCATCTGTTGTGAGGTCTCGAAACGCACGCTCAAATCCCTTTGTCACGGTTGGCACACAGCGTCGATCCGTCGACGCGCCTTCACTCTACTCCATCGACTGACGCCCGGTTATCGCGTCAGCCAGCACCGCCTTGTTCGCGTACTCCAGCTGGCTCCCCGCCGGCAGCCCCCGCGCCAAACGTGACACCTTCACACCGCGCCGCTGCGCCTCCTCGCCCAGATACAACCCGGTGCCGTCGCCCTCGAGTGTCGGATTCAGGCCGAGTATCAGCTCCTCGACCCTCACCCCCTGCGCCGTCGAGTCCGGATCATCCAGTCGCCTCATCAACCGCGCGATCGTCAGATCGCCTGGCTCGATGCCCTCCAGCGGGTTCAGCACGCCCAGCAGCACGTGGTACACGCCCCGATACATCCCCGTCTGCTCCAGCGCCAGCAGGTCCTTGGGCTGCTCGACCACCAGCACCTTCTCATGCTCACGCGCAGGATCGGCACAGATCGGGCACGGGTCGTGCTCCGTCAGGTTGAAGCACACCGAGCAGTGACGCACCGAACGCTTCATCGCGCCGATCGCCTCCGCGAGACCCATCGCCTCGCGCTCCGACGACTTGAGCACGTGGAACGCCAGACGCTCCGCCGTCCGCCTCCCGATCCCCGGCAGCCGACCGAACTCCTCGATCAACCGGTTCACCGTCGACGGGTACGCCGAGACACCCTTGCCATTCTGTTGCCTGCCTTCGCGGGCCATGCCCACATCGTATCGCGCACAACCAAAAAAATTACGACTCGCCGACTGTCAAATTGGCACGCTGTTCCACCTCGTGATGCGCAATCTTCTCGAAGCCCGAGCCCAGCTCGCCGATCGGGTCTGGCGGCACGATGTCCACCTTCTTCTCACCGAGTCTCGCCTCGCCGCGCTGCACCCTGTCCTGAAACGCCCGGCACTCTTCGAGCAATCGCCCCAGAATCTCCTCCTCCTTCACGTTCGCCACCCGCTCGCCCTGCACGTAGATGATCCCGCGACGATCCCCCGCGAACACCGCAACATCGGCACCCTCCGCCTCGCCGGGCCCGTTCACCACGCACCCCATCACCGCCACCTTCATGGGCAGGGTGATCTCCCTCTGCAAGGTCTCGCGCACGTCCTGCACGAGCGTGAACAGATCCACCTGGATCCTCCCGCACGTCGGGCACGCGATCAGATCCGCCCCCACACGCTCGCGCAGGTGCAGCGAGTACAGCAGCTCCAGCGCATCCTCCACCTCATGCACCGGGTCGCTCGCGTAGCTGATGCGCACCGTGTCGCCGATGCCATCTGCTAGAAGCGCGCTCAGAGCCGCCACCGAGCGGATGCACCCCGTCTCACGGGGCCCCGCGTGCGTCACCCCAAGATGCAGCGGGTAATCGAAACGCTCGCTCACCTCGCGATACATCTCGATGGCCAGCGCCGCGTCCATCGTCTTGGCGCTCAGGCTTATATCGTGAAAGCCGCGCTCCTCGAAGAGCTCCAGGTACTCCTCCAGCTTCGTCACCATCAGCGCCAGCAGATGCCCCTGCTCACGATCGGCAAAGAACCGCCCGAGTTCCTCGAGCCTCTTCTGCTTGTCCCTGCGATCGACGATCGACCCCTCGTTCACCCCCACGCGGATCGGGATCGAGCGTTCCTTGCACGCGTCGATCACCTCCTCCACCTGCGCACGATCGGAGATGTTCCCCGGGTTCAACCTGATCTTGTGCACCCCGGCCTCGATCGCCTCCAACGCCCTCTGATAATGAAAATGCACGTCCGCCACGATCGGCACGCGCGTCTGCGCCAGGATCTCGCCCAGCACCTCGGTGTCCTTCCGCTGCGGCACGGCAACCCGCACCACGTCCGCCCCAGCCGCCGCCAGCTGGTTGATCTGCGTCACGCACACATCGACGTCGTGCGTGTACACGGACGTCATCGACTGCACGCTCACCGGCGCATCGCCGCCGATGCGCACGATGCCCGTGCGATCGTCACCCATCGTTATCTGACGTGTCTGTCGGCGCGTCCTCATGCCCCCATCGTATCGCTGTCGGAGGGCTCGGGTTCGGGCGAATCGGGGAGTTCTCCCCTCGCCCGCCTCGCCTCCTCGACGCTCCACTCCGGCGCCGCCTCAGGAGGGTTGGCAAACTTCATCCGACGCATGCCGATGTACACCAGCGTCTCGAACCAGAGCATGCCGGCAAAATATGGCGCCCATTGAGCGGCAAGTATAAACGGGACAGCTTCAGTCCAGTGCGCGAATGAGATCAAAGGCAATACAATTAATATAAATATTTTACTACAAATAAAACCGAATAACAGCCCAACAAACCATCCCGGCGAACTGATCCCGCAAATATTAGATGCGCACCGCCAGTTAATGCGCCATTGCCGCCTCTGTCCGAAGAACCGAATACCAACTATCTCAATCGCAATCATGACGGTGAGGAAAATGGGGGTTAGAATAAACGCCATAATTACTACAAAAAATATAATGTGAATATCATACTCTCGATTTAAAACTATCTCATCAAACAAGTATGATGCGCTGCTAAGAATCGCACACGCCGCAAGAACAATACTCAAGCTAACCCAGACCCGATGCGCATGTAACACCCGAGCCCTGTCAAACACACGCGAGGGTTTCCGAACTGTTGAACCTACTACTCTAAGAAAACTCAATATCCCTGGACGTCCCCGACACGCCGTCCCCACCCTGTTCCCCGGATGCGACTCCCACGCCGGCTTCCCGCACTCCGGGCAGTCCGCCTCGGGCCCCAATCCATTCAGGATGTACCCGCACCGCTCGCACAGGAAGTCGTCGTCCTTGAACGGTCGCGCCATGCCCGATTGTACGCGTGGCGCTCAGCCCTGTTTCGAGGCGTGGAACGACTCCCAATCATCTCGCGTGAAGCCATAGATCGCCGAGCTCTCGAACCGACCCCACTTGAGATGGTCCTCCTTGAGCGTCCCCTCGTGGACCATCCCCACCTTCTCCATCACCCTGCGCGAGGCGTTGTTCCACGCCATCGCGTGCGCAAAGATCCGGTGCAAGCCCAGATCCTCGAACCCGTAGCGGATCACCTCGTTCAACGCCTCCGGCACGTACCCCTTTCCCCAGTGATCCCGCCCAATCACAAACCCAACCTCCGCGCGCCTGTGGGCGGGCGTGAACCAGATCCCAATATCCCCGATCAGCTCACCTGTCTCGACAACCTCGATACCCCAGCAGTACGCCTCGTTCTCGTTGATCTTCCTGGCGATATCCCCGACGAAGCCCTTGGCGTGTTCGTGCGTGTACGGGTGTGGAATCGAGCACGTGCCGCGCGCGATCTCGCGGTCGTTACAAAACGCAACCACAGCGTCCACGTCATCCAGCGTGATCTCGCGCATCCGCAGCCGCTCCGTACACAGCTCAACCAATCCTTGCGACTGCGCCTGCTCCTGACTCACCTCGCTCACACCCCTGCTCCCTTCCAGTAGTCCGACAGCTCCACGTCCTCACGCTCCATCACCGCGCCGCCTCGCTGCACGATCTCTCCGCTCGACTCGTCCCACGCGACCGACAGCTCGCCCCCCACCATGTGCACGCGTGACGCGCGATCCAGCACGCCCATCGACACGCCCGCCACGACGCACGCGCACGCGCCCGTCGCGCACGCGTCCGTCACACCCACGCCACGCTCCCAGCTCCGCATCGCCACACGATCGCGCCCCAGCACCTGCATCACCATCACGTTGATCCGCTCGCCGAACGCCTCGTGATGCTCCAGCCTCGCTCCGAAGCTCGCCACGTCGCCCCCGCTCCCACCAACGTCCGCACGAATCACCAGATGCGGGTTCCCAACGTTCACCAGCACGCCCTCATACCCATCCACGCGCACCACGTGCGCGCCCGTCCCGAGCACGTCCACCACCTCCAGCCTTGAGCCCTCCGCGGGGATCTCCTCCAACTCGAACCGTGGCGTCCCCATCTCCACCGCCACGTCCTCCTGCCCGACGCGCACACCCACGACTCCCCTGCCCGTGCGCACACCGAAAGCCTCTCCATCCACATGCGCACGATCACGCAACAGCCTGCCAACACACCGAAGACCATTGCCGCACATCACCCCATCGGACCCATCCGCGTTCCAGATCCGCATCCGCGCGTCCGCCGCGCCCTCAGGATCCGCGTCCACCACGATCACGCCATCGAGACGCAGCCCCGCTTCCTCTGCGCATAACGCGCGCGTCAGCTCCACCGCGTTGATCGCGATCAACTCTTCTCCATCGCGGAACCCATCAAAGATCGCGAAGCGATTGCCCAACCCGTGCATAACCGAGAAACTCGCCATCACGCCTCCATCGCTCGCGCCAGACGCCCCGACAGCCTCGCGTTGCTCTCCACCAGCGCGATGTTCGTCCGCAGCGTCGCGCCCTCCGAGATCCGATGCAGCTCACTCAGCAGCCTCGGCGTCACATCCCTGCCACATCCCTCGTGCATCGACACACCCCGCTGCGCCTCCTCCATCCACTCGCTCCACTGACCTATCGGGATCTCGTCCTCCGCTGGCACAGGATTGGCCACCATCAGCCCCCTGCCCGTCCGCCCGAGCTCAAAGCGGACGAAGTCGGCGAGCTCGTCCACGTCATCGAACCGTCGATCCACCCTCCCCGCATCACCCCGCCTCAAATAGAACGCGGGGAACTCGTCCGTCCCGAAGCCAACCACCGTCACACCCAGCGTCTCCAGCGCCTCGCGCGTCGCGCAAACGTCCAGCAGAGACTTCACCCCGCTCGACACCACCGCCACGGGGAACCGCGCGAGTGCCGCCAGGTCCGCGCTCACATCGAAGTGGTTCCCGTACCCGCGATGCACGCCCCCCACACCGCCCGTCGCGAACACCCGCACACCCGCTCGGGCGCTGAGCTCCATGGTGGCACTCACCGTCGTCGCCGCGGGAGCACCAGAGTGCACGAGCGCTCCGAGATTCGACGTGTTCGCCTTCTCGACGCGATCCTCACCGAGCATCGCCTCCAACTCATACTCGTCCATCCCCACGATCGCCCTGCCACCCAGAACGCCCACCACCGCCGGGTGCGCCCCGCATTCCCGGACGATCCCCCCCAGACGACGAGCCAGCGGCATCCCCTCGCCCGAGGGCACCCCATGGCACAGCAGCGTCGTCTCGAGCGCCACCGCGGGCGATTCGGCACGGTCAGTCAACCAGTCCATACACTCCAGCATCCGAGCCCCCCCCTCACAAGTCAATACAGCCCATCAACAACACCCGACTGCAACCTCGAATCACCCCAACCCGAATCCTACAGTGGTACCCACGCCATCATTTCTTCCAGGGGAGAGAGACCACAATGCTCCAACGCCTCGCACTCACCATCGCGCTCGCGCTGTCGTCATCGCACACGCTCCACGCGCAGCAGCCAATCTCGCTCCAATCCGTCTCCACCGGGTTCTCCTTCCCGCTCGATTTCGTGCAGGACCCCAACGATCCCGACGTCCAGTTCGTCGTCGAGCAGGGCGGGCTCATCCGCGTCCTCGAGGGCGGTGTCCTGTCTGGCACGAACTTCGCCGACCTCTCCACCGAGGTTGGCAACACCACAGGCGAGCAGGGCCTCCTCGGCTTCGCCATCGACCCGGCGAACGTCGACACGTGCTACGTCGCCTACACCGACGCCTCCAACAGCGTTGTCATCGCACGATTCACGCGAGACCTCCTCACGCCACTCGAGGTCGCCGAGATCACCGATCTCACACCACTCCTCACGCTCGGTCAGCCCTTCCCCAACAACAACGGCGGGCACATCGACTTCGGCCCAGACGGCTTCCTCTACGCATCGCTGGGCGACGGCGGCGCGCCATCCGACATACAGCTGCGCGGCCAGGACCCCCTCACGCTCTGGGCCACCATCATTCGCGCCGATGTCTCAGACACCGCGTCCACGTCACTCACACCGGCGCCAGGCAACCCGTTCATCGGGGACATCAATGGCAACGACCTCGTCTGGCACTTCGGCGTGCGCAATCCCTGGCGGTTCTCCTGGGATACAGGGCCCTGCTCCACCGGCGCCATGATGGTCGCCGACCTCGGACAGGACGCCATGGACGAGGTCAACGCCGTCCCGGGCGACGAGGGACACAACTTCGGCTGGAGCTGCAAGGAGGGCACCATGTCCTTCGGCGGCTGCCTCGGCACGCCCGCCATGACCGACCCGGTCCACGCCTACTCGGGCGTCGCGGGCCAGTCGGTCACGGGAGGGTTCGTCTATCGCGGCGTCCAGATGCCGCACAACCGCGGACGCTTCTTCTTCGGCGACTTTATCACCGGGCAGATCTGGTCCTTCGAGCTCGTCGACAACGGAGACACGACATTCAGCGCATCGGGCAACACCGAGATGCTCGCGACAGGACGCAACATCTCGTCCTTCGGACGCGACGCGAGCGGAGAGCTCTACGTCCTCGATTACATCAACGGCGAGGTGCTCAAGGTCGTGCCAAACGAGTCGCTGGGCGACCTCAACCTGGGCGGCACCGTGGACGGCGTCGACCTGGGCCTGCTCCTGGGCAGCTGGGGTGACACCGGCTGCGCCATCGCCGACCTCAACAACGACGGGCTCGTCAACGGCGCCGACCTGGGCATCCTCCTGGGCAACTGGAGCTCCTAAGCTACACTCGACCCGTGAGCGATCTCCCAGAACAGGACAACGACGCACGCTCCCTCGTCGACATCCTGCTGGACGCCTACGCCCACGGCGAGTTCCCAATGGGCGACCCGCACGGACCGGGCGTCTTGTTCTACACCACCGACACGCGCGGCGTCATCCCGCTCGACGATCCCGATGTTCGCCCCCCATCACGCCTGGCACGCACCATCCGCTCGCAACACTTCGAATTCACAACCGATGCCGACTTCGAGGGCGTCATCCGCGGCTGCGCCCGCGCCCGCACGACCGATGACGAGACGTGGATCAACGAGACAATCGTCACGATGTACCTCATGCTCCATCGCGAGGGGCACGCACACTCCATCGAGGCGTGGCGCACGGATCCAGCGACATACCAGCGTGCGCTCGTCGGCGGCATCTACGGTGTCACGCTCGGCTCCGCGTTCTTCGGCGAGTCGATGTTCCACACACCCCAGCCCCGCCTGGACGACGACACGCGACACCCGCTCGACGGCACCGACGCCTCCAAGGCCTGCTTCTTCATCCTCGTGCAGCACCTGCGCGCCAGGGGCTTCACACTCTTCGATGCGCAGTTTCCCAACGAGCACATCAACACGCTCGGGTGCACCACCATCGACGCGACCAGCTACCAGCAGCGCCTCGATCACGCCACTCAGGAGAGCGCATGCTGGCTCCCCTTCGAGCCGGAAAAACTCATCGAGCAGATCGCAAACCGCTGATCACGCCACGCCCACCGCCTCGGCGCACCGATCGCACAGCATCCCGCCGTCCGACCGCTCCCGCACCGTGCCGTCACGCTTCCACGACCGCTCGCAGCGTGGCTCGTCGCGCAGGTCGATCACACGCACCTCGCTCGCGCTCTTGTCGATCTCGATCCGGCTCACGCCGATCAGGTCTGCCAGATCGTTGGCGTAGAACCTCGCGAGCACACCATCGGGATCAGGCAGCACCAGCCCGCAATCGAGCGGATTCTCCACGCCGTCGGCCCGCTGGTGCTCCATCGCCAGCAGCCCCGCATCACGCGCGTCCATCACGGCGACCCACGACCCGTCGCGCGCCACGCCAAACGCGCCCGGAATCGTGCACAGATGCACGCTCACCTTCGCGTCATCTGTCTTGAGCAGCGCGCGATACGCCTCGTCCGACGTATGGGGCAGGATCGGAGCCAGCAGCCCACACAGCGCATCCGTCAGATCCCACAGCAGCGTCTGCGCCCGACGACGACGCGTCGAGTCCGGCGCATCGCAGTACAGCCGGTCCTTCACGGCGGTCAGGTACACGGCGCTGAGCGTCTCGTTGCAGAAGTTGTAGATCGCCGTATGCACGGTCTTGAAGTCGTACATCTCGTACGCCTCGCGCACGTTCTCCACGAGGGTGTCGAGCTCACCCAGCACCCACGCCTCCAGGCTCGTCGGCTCGATGTCATCCGTGGACACGCACATCCCCTCGCACCCCTCACCCGAGGGCGTGAAGTCGTCGAGATTGCTGAGCATGAATCGCAGCGTGTTGCGGATCTTGCGATACGACTCACCCGCCGATCGCACGAATTCCAGATCGACCTTGATGTCGTTCTCGTACGCCAGCGACGATACCCACCAGCGCGCCACGTCTGCGCCGAAGTCCTTCATCAGCTCGTCCACCTCGAGGGTGTTGCCAAGCGACTTCGACATCTTGTGCCCGTGCTTGTCCACCATGAACCCGTGCGTCAGCAGCGTCCTGTAAGGCGAGGCGCCCGACGCGCCGACCCCCACCAGCAGCGACGACTGGAACCACCCGCGATGCTGGTCCGAGCCCTCCAGATACAGCTCCGCCGGCGCCCCGATGCCGCGCTCCTCGAGCACCGACGCCCACGACACACCCGACTCGTACCACACGTCGAAGATGTCCTGCATCTTCTCCAGGCGCGACACCATCTGATCGCGCGTGGGCAGATCACCGGACTCATCCACGAACTCGCTCAACAGCCCGTCGTGACGATCCGCCTCCCAGTCGTGCGCCGAGTAATACCGCAGCAGCTGCTCCGCGGATCGCCTCCACCACGCGTCGGAGCCCTCCTCGCGCACCACCTTCGCCACCGCGCGCACGCTCCGAGGCGTCATGAACGACACCCCAGCGCCCTCGACACTGAACGACGGGATCGGCAGACCCCACGAGCGCTGGCGCGAGATGCACCAGTCCGGACGCTGCTCCAGCATCGCGCGCAAACGGTTCTTCCCCCAACCCGGCACGAACGACACGCCCTCCGTCGCCTCCAGCGCCATCCGACGCATCGTCTTGCCCGTCGCACCCGACTCGCGATCGACGCCGATGAACCACTGCTCCGTCGCACGAAAGATCACGGGCGTCTTGCCGCGCCAGTCGTGCGGATAGCTGTGGTTGAACACGTGCTGATGGTACATCACACCATCGCGCACAAGCTGCTGCGCGATGACCTCATTGGCCTCGAAGATGTCCTTCCCACGGATCCAATCCGCGACCGTCTCGTCGTACGTGCCGTTCTCGCGCACCGGGCAGTAGATCGGCAGCCCGCACCGCTTGCCGGTGTTGTAGTCGTCGGCACCGTGGCCCGGCGCCGTATGCACCAGCCCCGTGCCGTCCTCCGTCGTCACGTACTCCGCATCGACGACCGACCACATGCTCTCGATATGCGCCGGATCGATCTCCTTCGGGAACCGCTCTGCCAGGCCATCACGCTTATTGAATGGATGCTTGTACCGCAGCCCGACCAGCGCCGTGCCCTTGCAGGTCGCGCGCACCTCCGCCTCGACGCCATCACCCAGCCCCGCGATCTTCTCCACCAGCTCGCTGGCCACAACCGCCGTCCGATCGCCCAGACGCACGAGCGAGTACTGCACGCGCGGGTGCACCGCCACCGCCATGTTCGCCGGCAGCGTCCAGGGCGTCGTCGTCCAGATCATGAAGCCCACATCGACGCCAGCCGCATCGCCCTGCGCCAGCCCGAACGCCTCGAACACAGCCTCCGGACGCTCCGACGCGAAGAGCACGTACACCGACAGGTCGTCCCGGTCGTAGTACTCCAGCTCCGCGTCCGCCAGCGCTGTCTGGTTCGCCGGCGACCAGTGCACCGGCTTCTTGTCCCGGTACACCAGACCGTTCTCGCAGATCCGCGCAAACGTCTCCAGCGCCCTGCCCTCGTACTCGGGCAGCATCGTCAGATACGGCTCGTCATACAGCGCGTGCGTCAGCAGACGCCTCATCTGCCCCGCCTGCAGCTTCACGAACTTGCCCGCGGACTTCGCGCACTCGTTGCGGATCGCCATCCGACGGGCGTCCTCTTCGAGCGAGGTCAGCTTCTCGATCTTGCCCGACTCAACCAGCTCGCTCATCACCTTGTGCTCGATGGGCAGGCCGTGGCAGTCCCAGCCGGGCACGAACTCGCACCGATACCCCAGCAGCTGACGCGAACGAACCACGAAGTCCTTCATGCACTTGTTCAGCAGGTGCCCGAGGTGGATCGAGCCGTTCGCGTACGGCGGGCCGTCGTGGAACACGAACGCGTCCCTGTCCCCGCTCGCCTCACGAATCCGCCCAGCGAGATCCGTCTTCTCCCAGCGCTTCAGCGTCGACGGCTCGTTCTGCACGAGATTCGCCTTCATCGAGAAGCTCGTCTTGGGCAGATTCAGCGTCTTCTTATAGTTCGGTCGCGACCCCGCGGGCGCACTACCCGCGCCCGTCGCCTCCGAATCAAACACAGGTCCGCATCGATGCATCGAACTCACCATCTCTCACACGCTCGCGGCGTCATCCACGCGACGCCAACACACACAGTATCGGGCGGGGCCCGATCCTTCACACAATCGACTCGGCTGTCAGTGAAGCGGGCTCAGGAGTGCTCGAAGAGCGTCTGCGAGCGAATCACGATGCCGCCCTGCGAGAAGAGGTGATACGCCTGGGCGTGCACCTCTCGTCGGAATCGCTGCGTGTCGAGTATGGAGGCGCACATCCCACCGGAGGCGTCCTCCCACCTGTGCATCAGCGCGTCCGACTCGATCCCGAACTCGACGAGCTCCTCGTAGGTGTCCTGATACAGGTTCTCTGGAAGGGTCTCTGTCTGCACCGTGACCATGTAGTTCATGGCGTCCGAGAACTGGTGCTCGTGGTCCTTCTCACCGGCACACGGAATATCCGTCACCAGCCCGCGATCGTTCGCAGAGATGTCGGTGTCCGTCAGGTACTCCGTGCCGCAGAATCCCTCGTGCTGGAACCGCAGCAGGTGGGCCCCAGGCATCACCCACGCCTCGAACTCGTAGTCGCCGTGCACGATCACACGACGCCCCTTGATATCAAACAGCTCCGGGTGCAGCGCCCGTCTATAAAGAGCCAGGCGGAACGCCTGGAGGCTGGGTGTCTTCATCGGCGATGTCATTGCTCGTGCTGCCTGCGTCATGCTCTCGGTTCCATCTTCCATTCGCCGCCGCCCGCCTCCTGCGAGCACGGATCGTAGCGCTCCAACGATCCGGGACAAGACCCATCTTCAGGTTCTTGTTTGGCGTATGCAACGATTTTCTTTGGAATCCGGCATACGAAGTTTTGTTTCCTCTCGTGCTGACACCCCAAGGTGTTGTACCCAGACCTTCTGCTGACGGTCGCAACCAAACGCCGATGATCTCTCCCGGAACCCCCGCGATCGACCCCCAATGACCTTGCGTGATGACTAAATCACTATCAGACAGTCACTTTCATGCACTTGCCCAAACTGGGGGTTCTCCCGCTCCCTCGCGCCCACTCCATCGACTCATCCTGACTGCTACGTCACGTGACCGATCCGCGTTCGCCAGGCTCATCACCTCGAAACGACGCACCAGACGCGCAATCGACACCTTATGCACACACTGGGCCTCCCTCACCCGTCAGACGAGGCGTCACGTGCTCGCGCACTCCGAGACCCGTCTCATCGAGCGCCTCCGAGAGATCGCCCGCTCCGAGGATTCCCACGCGCGGGCCGCCATCGCCGGCTTCGCTCGCATCACACCTGTCCCCGCGTCCATCGATCTGCTCCCCCTCCTGCTCTGCGACGACGACCAGCGCGTCGTTACCCAATCCGAGCGCACCCTCCACGCCCTCGCCGATCACCGCCACACGCTGCGATACCAGCAGCGTGACGCGCTCGAGTGCGTCGCCCTGGAGATCCTCCGCTCCTATCCCGAGCACCACTCATCCGAGTCGATACGCGCGATCGAGCGCCTCTCGCCCTGGCTGGGCCCCGACTGGAAACGCTCCTTCTCCACGTCGGACGACGCCGAGCGCATGCTGATGCGAACCGCCATTCGACGTGCCGACGACCCCGACGCACCCACCCGATGCGTCGCCTGGCTCGCCATCGACGAGCTGGCCGGCGCCGCGCTCGACGCGCTGGATTCCATCCGACGCCCCGACGACATCCGTGGCGCCCTCCGAGCCGCCCACCTGCTGCGCACCCACACACGATCCAGCGCCCTTCGCACGACCAGACGCCCGCTCGACAGGCTGACGCTCGACTCCCTCGACGACCACGACCCGACCTCCATCGTGGCGCGCACGCGGTTCCACGACGCAACGGCCAACGCGCTCCCCGACGTCGTCCTCCGACAGGCCCTGCTCCACCCCTCGACCGAGGTCCGCTGGGCCGTCGCCTCCAGATGCGCCGACGCCATGCCCTCGCAGGCGGGCGCCCTCGAGTGCCTGCGCGACATGGCCTTCGATCCGCACCACGCCATCGCGCGCTCCTCGACAATCGCGCTGCTCACCTCAGACAGCACACCCCACCCGCAGATGCAGGTGCTGCGCAACTCGGCGCACCCATCCGTTAGGCGCATCGCGCGACTCGACACGCTACCCGCGCGTCCATGGCAGCGCTACGCCTCGCTCCGCCACCAACTCGCCCACCAGCCCGACATCCTCCTGGCCACGCTCCGGGGAGCACTCGAGAGCGCCGACGAGACGCACATCCTCGACACCCTCCTGACCATAGACAGGCTCGCCCTCGCACCCACTCTCGAGAAGCCCATCCTCGCGCTGCTCGAGCACGACTCCCCGCGTGTCTGCGCCAGCGCCGTCAGGCTCGCGGCACGGATCCCGACCGCCAGCGCCCGCGCGTCTCTCGCCTGTGCCTCGGCCCATCCCGACGCGCGCGTGCGCGCCAACACCATCGAGTCCATCGCGATCAGCACCCCAGACGCCCCCATCATCGTCCGCGCGACCGCGGACGACGTCCCCCGCCTCCGCGCCAACGCCATCCGCGCCCACCTCCGAGTCAATCGCCACGAGGCCACCTCGCTCCTCGACGACATGCTCGTCGACGACCGCCCCGCGCACCGTCTCAGCGCGCTGTGGGTCGCGCGACGCTCCAGCGTGATCCCGCTGACACAACGCGTCGCCGCGATCGCCTCCGACGAGCCCGATATCCGGGTCAGAGCCTGCGCACAGCGCTGCGTCAACGCCCTGGAGGCCAGATCTTCAGCCCCACGCCGGGACACACCCAGCGCGACCGTCTAATCTGTGGATGTCCATACTTTTGATCCCGAAGGGGGCATCCCATGCGCCGCGCCATGACCCGCTGGAACATCATCCGCTACATCGCCATCGCCCTGCTCGCCACGGTGCTGCTCATCTCCATCTTCGCCCGCGGCGGGCTCGACAACTGGCTCTTCCAGCAGGTCGTCGCCATCACGCAGACCTATCTCGTCCCCGAGATCGATGTCGACGAGTTCCGCTACGAGGCGCCGAACCTCTTCGTCATGGACACAGTCGCGTTCAACGCGCCCTCGTCCACGCGTCGAACCACGGGCCCGCGCGTCGTCCAGGCCGACTCATTCTCTCTGACACTCGCGGAGACCCCCTCCATCGGCTCGCCCATCAAGATCGAGGACATCACCATCGTCAACGGGCGTCTGCGCCTCCTGCGCGATCCCGACAACGAGAACGTTGTCTTCCAGGGCCTCGTCCCCTTCGCCAAGACCGCGAACTTCAGGGATCAGGAGCAGGTCGACGACAACGCCAAGCTCTCCAACATCCTGCGCATCAAGACCATCACGCTCGAGAACTTCGCGTTCGAGTACGACCCCGGGCTCGGGCAGCCGCCAATGCTCCTCGAGGGCATCAACGTCACGCTCGACGCCTCCGAGACCGTCGAGGAAGAGGGGCGCACCTGGCACATGCTCAACTGCCTCATCGATCGCGCGCCGCTCTTCACGATCGATCTCAAGGGGCGCGTCGACCTCGACACCTTCAACGCCGAGATCTTCCCCTCCACCATCACCATGACGCTCGATGAGAACTCGCGCTCCATACTCCCCCCCGAGATCCAGCAGTACGCCGTCGACCACGACGCGCGCGGCAACATCGCCATCTCGCTCGAGGGCTCCCTCGACGCGCGCGACATCCCCGCCTCCGACCTGAGCGTCTCCGTCACCCTCGAGGACCTCAACGTCTCGCTCGACAAGTACCGCGTCCCAATCACCCGCGGCCAGATCATCGCCTCCCTCTCCGATGGCATCGCGACCGTCAGCCCGCTCTCGCTCGACTTCCTCGGGGGCAACGTCAGCGTCGAGGCCCAGGCCGACATGACCATGCCGTCGCTACCCGCGGGCGCAACCTGGACCATCGCCGACCTCCGACTCGAGGACTTTCTCAACTCCCACACCGAGGGCGAGGGGCCGAGGATGGCAGGACGCATCGCCACTCAGGGCAACGTCACCATGGCGGCCAAGGACGGCATGGGCTCGCTCGCCGGCTCGGGCACCTTCAACCTCACGGAAGGCAGCCTTGTCGGCATCCCAGGTATCTCCGACATCCTCAACCTGGTCCGCGAGACCGCCGGCTGGGAGACCGGCGGCGCCGACACCGTCGACGCCACGTTCGACATCACGGGCCAGGGCATCAACCTCACCGAGTTCCAGTACGACTCCGACGTCATCGCCGCGGAAGGATCCGGCTGGCTCAACTTCAACCAGACCCTCGACCTCGCCGTCGCGGGAGGACCGGTCAAGGCGCTCACCAACCGACTCGGCCGTGTCGGCGCGCTCATCTCCGACATCACCACCGGCGCCGTGCGCTACGCCATCACCGGCACGTTCAAAGAACCCGAAATAGAGGTCAAGCCGCTGGGCTTCTGAACGACTCGAGTCATGCCCCACCTCGTTCTCATCGGGCTCCGCGCCTCAGGCAAGACCACACTCGCACGCGCACTGGGCGACACACTCTGCCTCCCCCACATCGACCTCGACGATCGCGTCCGCGACGCGCTCGGCGCTCCATCCATCCAGCACGCATGGAACACGCTCGGCGAGCCGGCCTTCCGCAACGAGGAGACCACACAGCTCGGGCGCGCACTGGCCGAGCCCGAGTCCATCATCGCGCTCGGCGGCGGCACACCCACCGCGCCCAACGCACTCGACACACTCAGACACGCACAGGACGAGGGCCTCATCGAGATCTGCTATCTCCACGCGCCCCCAGGCATCCTCCGCCAGAGGCTGCGCGACTCCGTCGGCTCATCCGACATCGAGCGTCCGTCCCTCACCGCCAAAGGGCTGCTCGAGGAGATCGACGACATCTACGAGCAGCGCGACCCCATCTACCGCAGACTCGCCGACCACACCATCGACGCCACGCTCCCGACGGAGGCGGTCGTCCAGGCGATCCTCAATATCCGTTCCGAATAAGCGACGTCACGCCGCGACCGCGAAGCGACCACCCGCCAGATACTCCATGAGCATCGCGTGGTCCTCCTCGCGCGCAAACTCCGTGAACACCGCCGCCATGCGCATCGGCCCGATGCCACGACCGAACTCCTCGTCGTCAAGGCACACGCGCAGGATCCTGCCGAACGCGAAGATCGAGCGACGACCGATATGACGAGCCGCCGACGTGTTCGGCAGATCGATCCGCATGGCTATCCTCGTGCCCGGATCCAGCGGCTCATCGAGCTCGAAGCGCACACCGCCGGCCGAGATGTCGTACGCGTGCCCCTCCCACATGCACTCGGGAGAATCCAGCGGCTGGACGACCATCCGCGAGTACCCAGGCTGCAACGAGAATCTCGTGTGCACGCGTCTGTCGATTGTGTACTCCATCGCTGTGGCTCCGAATTCCACCCCGCTCGAACAGAGGTATATCCCATATCGACGCGGGTGATCGGACGCTTCAATCTCGGGCCTTCGGCGCGTCAAATATTCCCACGCACGCACCCTGTTTCGGCGGGCGCGCTCGCACGGCAGCGCCGCACACGCACCTACTCGCAATCAATCTCTATACGCACACCGCTGACATCTCGCCCCAGACGCCTCGACACCTCGTCGAGCAACTCCCCCGGAATCGAGGACATCAGCTTGTGGCTCAGGTCCGACGGCACATCATGCACGCGCCCGTCGCCGTCTATCGCATGCAGGTGCTCGGATCGATCGGCGTCGTATCTCGCGCCGCCACCACGATCGGGCAGACGCTTGCACAATCCGCTCCCGCACAGCGTCTCGAGCGTGTTGTAGATCGTCGCCAGGCTCATGCAGTCGCACGCCAGACGCTCCTGCATCTGCCCGAACAACTCCTCCGCCGTCGGGTGCGCCTTCGTCGCCTCCAGCGTCCGGTACACCTCGACCCGCTGCTTCGTGCACCGGATCCCGTGACGGGCGAACAACTGCTTTATCTCTTCACAGGAACACGACATACGCGCCAGGAACCTCCAGCACCATTATTCGCCCCCGACGTCGGACGATCCAGTCTCCCCCTCAACCCGCAGCACAAGGTCGCACAGCCCCTCGGGAATCCCCTCGCACTCGACCCTCGCCCACCCCAGCGACTCCAGAAACGCCACCGACGCCTCCGGCACGCGCGCGTGCAGCTCCGCGAATCTCCGGCTTCCGAACCCCTCTCTCTCGATCTCTGTCAGCAACCGCCTCCCCACGCCCATCCGCCGAAGCTGCTCGTCCACCACAGGCCCGACCACCAACCCCGAGCCCCCGCGCATGCCATCCTCGCCATCCAATCGAACGACCATCGACGCGCCGATGATCCTGGTCTCCCCCGTCGGGTGCGGCATCACCGCCGCGATCACGCCCTCAACCGGAACGCCGAGCTCGCGCATGCGCTCCCAGGCGCGCGGCACGAGACGCTCCAGCATCGCGACAGCCTCGCCATGCAGCGCGTCCTCCTGCCCCAGTCGTCTCGTCTTGAACAACATCGTTCTGCTACCTCGCCCGTTCCAGCGACCCTGACTACACTGCCGACCCCACCCTATCAATCAATCACTGACGGATCTCACCCGGAGTTATAGCACATGGCCACCGAAGCGGGCATCGTCGGCCTCCCCAACGTCGGCAAATCCACGCTCTTCAACGCGCTCACCAACGCCGGCGCCCTCGCCGCGAACTACCCCTTCGCCACCATCGAGCCCAACGTCGGCATCGTCGAGGTCCCCGACCCACGCCTCGACACCATCGCCTCCCACATCACCACACAGAAGATCATCCACGCCACTCTCCGTCTCGTCGACATCGCCGGCATCGTCAAGGGCGCCTCCCAGGGCGAGGGCATGGGCAACGCCTTCCTCTCCCACATCCGCGAGGTCGACGCCATCTGCCACGTCGTCCGCTGCTTCGACAAGGCAGCCGGCGACGAGGACATCACCCACGTCGAGGGCTCCGTCGACCCCATCCGCGACATCGAGACCATCGAGACCGAGCTCATGCTCGCCGACCTCCAGACCGTGGAGTCCGCCCTCCCCAAGGCCCAGCGCGCCGCGCGCGCACAAAAACGCGAGGACCTCGCGCGTCTCAAGGTCCTCGAGGGCGTCGCCCCGCTCCTGGCCGAGGGCCAGCCCGCGCGCACCATCATCAACCAGTTCGAGGACGCCGACGACCTCAAGGCCCTCCGTGGGCTCTCGCTCCTCTCGGCCAAGAAGGTCCTCTACATCGCCAACGTCGACGAGGACGACGCGCTGGGCCATGGCGAGCACGCCAGCAAGGTGCGCGCCCACGCCGAGGCGCAGGGCATGGTCTGCGTCCCCGTCTGCGCCAAGATCGAGTCCGAGCTCATGGAGCTCGACGAGGATGACAAGCTCGAGATGCTCGAGTCCATCGGTCTGGAAGAGCCCGCGCTCCACACCGTCGCGCGAGGCATCTACCAGCTCCTCAACCTGCACTCCTTCTTCACGGCGGGCGAGAAGGAAGTCCGCGCCTGGCCCATCCCCGTCGGCGCCAGCGCGCCGCAGGCCGCGGGGACTATCCACACCGACTTCGAGAAGGGCTTCATCCGCGCCGAGGTCTACACGCTGGGCGACCTCGAGGAGCACACCTCGGAGAAGTCCATCCGCGACGCCGGCAAGCTCCGCACCGAGGGCAAGGCCTACGAGATGCAGGACGGCGATATCACACACTTCCTGTTTAATGTGTGATAGAATTCCTGAATGAACATTGTCATATTTGCCGGAGCGGGATTCTCGGCACCATATGGGTTTCCTACGATGAATAATTTTTTTGATGTTTTATACGATTATGGCAACATGGGAACGAATGAATCACAACTTGTAACTTGGCTTCGCAGACATTGTCGACGGGCGGGTAGCATGCTCGAAGGCCCACACAACAACCTTGAGCACGTGCTCACATTTGATTCGCTCAATAAATCATACGACGCAGAGCACGAATACGATACTTATTTTGCTAATATTATATCAAAAGTCTATACAAGATCACTGACTAATAGCGGCCTGTTATCACTACATCAAATTTGCAATCTGTTTGATGCGTGGAATCACAAGCACAACATCTGCTTCATTACGACAAACTACGACATTCTTATCGAAGGAGCGTACGCTTCACTTGGCATGCCACTGTATCTTCCTGGCGTATGGTCCGAACAGGCAATACACGAGGGTTCATCAACATTTCCATTGTACTCGAGAACAACCGGCAATACTCGGCATTCAATATGCAAACTACACGGCTCGGTCAACTGGGAAGCTAGCACCATACAAGACAGTGATAATGATTCTGTAATAACAAATATTGTCGGATCAATGACAAGTTTTCAAATTCACACTGGTAGTTCACAGAGACCTATTGCAACGACAAAATATCCTGAATTGTTGCTCGCTGAGACAGATATGCCAAAATTTAATGCCCACATCATACCCCCTACATTTAGCAAGGGATACAGCGCCGAAATGATTGACGCGCAGTGGCTCCATGCACATAAAGCTTTAAGCGAGGCTCGAGAGATTCATTTTATTGGCTACAGTTTTCCGAGCACTGATACACATATGCGATACTTCATAGCGTCTGCTCTCGCACGCAATGAGCACATACGAAAAATAAATATAATTAATCCAGAGGCTGAGTCCATTTACACAAGACTGATTGATCGAAAAACCGGCTTTGGTCACGAGTTTGAGCAAAAATTAACGTATGAAAATACGGGATGGATTGAAAAACTTCCTCAACAATCTCGCCCACATAGAATACGCAGAATTCAGATATCGTAATCAGAATAACGGATGATTAACAATCTATGTCTTTACCTGCGGTCGCCTGATTTACCACAGACAACTGGCTACCTCCTTCCCCATTAACTTTATTCCATAGACTCTCCATCACTTCCCGCCTGACCCTCGCCGCCGGGTGGTAGCTCGCGTGCAAACGCAGCCCCCCGACACACACCGCCTCCCCACTCTCCCTCGCGTCGCGCCATCTCATTCGGTGCCCCGTCGCACTCGACGTGCATCGCCAGGCCTCCTCGCCCAAACACACGATGGCCTCGAGATTCGGCATGTGCTCGATCGTGAAACCAACGATCCGCGCGCCAAACGCCATCGCCTCCTTCCTGTTGGGCAGCGTGCCGCTCATCTCCCCATCGTCGCGCAGCAGCCCGCCCAATGCCGAGCCGTAGAGCATCCCGCACGTCTCGGGCGTGTTTCCAGTCCTGCATCGCTCCGCATAGCGCCTGAGCGTTGTGTTCGCCTTCACCGACGGCTCGTGCCTGTACGGCCTGACATCCCCACCCGCCACGCGCTCATGGATCAACCGCGAGCACGCGAAATCCTTGGCCATCAATAAGATCCGCCCATTCCAATCACCGTAGAGATCCTCTGTCCCGAACACACGAGACTCATCCGGGCACAGCTGATAAATACTCGTGTACCCATCGAGTGTGTACGTACGAATCCAATCCGGAATCGGCGGTGTCATGTCGCCCTCATCGGTACGTCACACGCTCGAACGACAGACCAAATCCCGCGATACACTCCTCCCATGCACGAGGATCACATCCGCGAGGGCTTCGCCAAACACACCGCACTGGCGCTCGTCAACGCCTCGCTCGACGTCTGCGAGACGGGACGCGTCGTCATCTCCTGCCCAATCACCGACGCCATCACCAACCAGCACGACACCGTCCACGCCGGCGTCCAGTGCCTGCTCGCCGACACCGCCTCTGGCTACACCGCGCTCTCGTGCGCAAAACAGGACAACGTCGACGTCGTCTCCGTCGAGTTCAAGATGAACTGCCTCGCCCCCGCGCGAGGCACGACCCTCCGGGCCGAGGCCACCATCGTCCGCCCCGGCGCACGCCTCGCCGTCTGCCAGGCGCACGTCCACGCCATCGATGAATCCAACGACGAGACGCTCGTCGCGCTCATGCAATCCACCATGATGATCGTGCCGCGCAGCTGACCAACAGAAGGAGTGCGCATGCCGCCATCCAAATGGGCCTCACGCGCGTTCGATCTGAACACCCCGCCCTCGTGGGCGCCCGAGGTGCTCGAGCGCCTCGAGGGCACCACACCACGGATCCGACACCTCATCGATGGCATCCCCCAGAGCATCCTGATCGCGCGCCCGCGAGAGACGTGGTCGATGCAGGAGCACGTCGGGCACCTTGGCGACCTCCAGACGCTGCTGACGACACGGATCAGCGAGTTTATCTCCGGCGCAGACGAGCTCTCGCCGGCGGACATGACCAACGAGGCCACCTGGAGCGCCAATCACAACGAGCGCGCCATCGAGGATGTCATCCAGGACTTCCATCGGCAACGGCGCGAGGCGCTCATCACGCTCCGAGCGTTGGGCGAGGATGATTTCGCCAGGGCCGTGCACCACCCGCGCCTCAAAATACCCATGCGTCTCATCGACCTCTGCGAATTCGAATCAACCCACGACGACTACCACCTCGCTCGCATGCGCGAGACATGCGCGATGGTGATGTGACGCCCATATCTCGGGACGATCTCAACGCGCCAGGCTTCTCGTGACGGCCCGACGCAGAGCTGGCACGACCCGCTTCTCGAACCACGGATTCTTTGCCATCCACAGCCGATTCCTCGGCGACGGGTGCGGCGTGGGAAAGAACCTGGGGCCGTGCGATTTCCACTCCCGCACCGTCTCCGTCAGCGTCTGCCCCCTGGGCACATCCAGGTAGTGCTCGATCGCGTAGCGCCCCGCCAGCACCACCAGCTCCACGTTCTTGAGCTTCTTGAACACGCGCTCGTGCCACAGCGGCGCGCACTCGGGTCGCGGCCCAAGATCCTGCTTCCTGCCCTTTACCGTCTTCTGCCCCGGGAAGCAGAACCCCATCGGCACGAGCGCGAACACACGCTCGTCGTAGAACGTCTCCTTGTCCACGCCCAGCCACCCGCGCAGGTTGTCGCCCGACACATCGTTCCACGCCACACCGCTCGCATGGACCTTCGTCCCCGGCGCCTGCCCCACGATCGCGATCGTTGCCTTCGTCGATCCCGCGTGGATCACAGGCCTGGGCTCGTGCTCCAGGTGCTCCGCGCACACCCGGCACTCCCGGATCTCCTCAATCAGCTGCTTCAATGACACACTCGGCACATCACACTCCAAAACCGTGGCAGCCCCCACCTTCTGCCCGCGCCTGATATCCTAGTAACGACGTGGGGACATTCCGATATTCCACAGGAGACATCTCATGGCCATCAGGCTCGGCGACATCACTCCCGACTTCACGCAGGACTCGACCCAGGGCACCATCAGCTTCCACGACTGGATCGGCGACTCCTGGTGCGTCCTCTTCTCCCACCCCAAGGACTACACGCCGGTCTGCACGACCGAGCTGGGCATGGTCGCCAGGCTCAAGCCAGAGTTCGACAAGCGCAACGTCAAGTGCATCGGCCTCTCCGTCGACCCCCTCTCCGATCACGAGGGCTGGAGCCGCGATATCGAGGAGACCCAGGGCGTCGCCCTCAACTTCCCACTCATCGCCGACGCGGATCGGAGCGTCTCCGACGCCTACGACATGATCCACCCCAACGCCGACGACACCCTCACCGTCCGCTCGGTCTTCATCATCGATCACAACAAGAAGGTCCGCCTCATACTCACCTACCCCGCCAGCACTGGGCGCAACTTCGACGAAATCCTCCGCGTCATCGACTCCCTCCAGCTCACCGACTCCCACAAGCTCGCCACACCCGCCAACTGGAAGCACGGCGACGACTGCATCATCGTCCCCGCGGTCACCAACGAGCAGGCAAAGGATCTCTTCCCCGCCGGCTTCACCGAGATCAAGCCGTACCTGCGCACCACGCCGCAGCCAACGAGCTGACAACACAAACAGAATGTCATTCAGACCCACCCGCCATCCGGCGGGTGTTTTTCATTACGCGCCGAGGATGCTCGCGCCGCAATCGACGTAGATGTTCTCGCCCGTGATGCCCGCGGACATCTTCGAGAGCAGGAACACCGCCGCGCCCCCAACGTCCGACCCCTCCACGTTCCGTCGCAGCGGCGCCTTCTCCGCGTACGCGTCGAGCATATCGCCGATGCCGCCAACAGCGCTCGCCGCCAGCGTGCGGAACGGCCCGCCCGAGATCGTGTTCACGCGGATCCCCTTGCCGCCCAGCTCCTCCGCCAGGTAGCGGCACGTGCACTCCAGCGCCGCCTTGGCCACGCCCATCACGTTGTAGCCCGGCACCACCTTCTCGGAGCCGTAGTAGCTCATCCCGATGATCGAGCCGCCATCCGGCATCAGCGCCTCGGCACGGCGCGCCATCCCCGCCAGCGTGTACGCCGACACGTCGATCGCCGACAGGTACGCGTCCCGAGGCGTCTCCTTGAACTTCCCCGGCGCGAGCCACTCCCTGTCCGCGAACGCGATCGAGTGCACCAGCCCGTCGATGCTCCCGACCTCGTCGCCCACACGCGCGAACACCGTGTCCAGATGCTCGTCGCTCGAGGCATCGCACTCGATCACCAGCGGGCTCTCCTCGCCCAGCTTCTCGATCGCCTTGGTCGTGCGACGCACGTTCTTCTCGCCCGGCAGCGACGTGTACACACACCGGCCGCCGTGCTGTCGGATCGCGTCGGCTATGTGCCACGCGTACGAGCGATCGTTCGCGATGCCAAAGACCAGGTGCGTCGTGTCCCTCAGTTCCATTCGATCGGCTCCTCCGGTGATGCCAGCTCCTGCTCGTCAGAATCGCCCGACCGCACGTACGGCGCGTAGTGGCGGATCTCCAGATAGCTCGAGTGGTCGAGCCCCATGTCGTGCGTGTTCTCCAGCGGCGTCCCGTCGCGCTCGCCGAGGATCGGCACGACCGTTACCTCGTCGTGCCCCTTCATGACACGGATCTCCGTCAGCCCGTAGAGCATCAGATTCCGCAGGATCCGCGAGGCAAGATCGCGCTGCTTGCTCTCCAGGTCCCCAACGTGCTCGCTCAGATCGATCGCGGGGCACGTGCCCACCGCCATGTACAGAATCCCACTCCTGTCACGCGCCAGGTTGAACTGCGCCGCGCCGTTGTTCAGCGCACGAAGCTCGAGCTGCCACTCGCCCCGGTTCTGCAGGCTCGACACCTCGAACTCGATCACCGCCGGACAACCGAATACCGTGATGTTCTTCGCGCCGCGCTGCGACGTCGCGTTGTCCACTACGGAGAACATCTCACTAGCCATCATGAACCTCCCGGATCACGCTCAGCTCCAGCGCAGCACGATCTTCCCGAACTGCTCGCCCTGCTCCAGCTTCAGCACACCCTCGGGCGCACTCTTCCACGGAAGCACCTCGTCGACCACCGGCCCGACATGCCCAGCGCGATACAACGCGCACACCTCCGCGAACTCGTCCCTGCTGCCCATCGTCGAGCCCAGCAGACGCAGCTGCTTCCAGAACACGTGCGCCAGGTTCGTCTCCGTGTGCGCGCCCGCCGTGTTCCCGCACGTCACGAAGCACCCGCCACGCGCCAGCGACTTGATGCAGTGCATGTGCACCGGCCGCCCCACGGAGTCGATGCACACGTCCACCCCGCGCTTGTGCGTCCACTCACGGATCTCCTTCGACCAGTCCTGACGCGTATCGTGAATCACGTGATCTGCGCCCAGCTCCTGCGCCCGATCCAGCTTCCACCTGTGACGCGATGTCACGACCACCGGGCACCCAAGCCACTTGCAGATCGACAGCGCCGCCGTCGCCACGCCCCCGCCGATGCCCGTGATCAAAACCAGCTGCCCCGGTCGCACCCGCGCCTTGCGCACCATCCCGTACGCCGTCAGCCCCACCAGCCCGAACGCCGCCGCCTCCGTGGGATCAGCATCACCAACGTCCTGCAGGTTCGCGACCGGGCAATTCAACCGCTCGCAGTGCGCGCCGTGGTGGTGCTCACCCAGCAGCTCGTAGCGAGGCGCCAGCGTCGCCCCCGTCGGATTATCAGGTCGCGATCGCTCCGAGAGTGCCATCGCCGCGTTCATGATCACGCGACGACCCACCCACGAATCGTCCACCCCCGCGCCAACGCTTTCCACGACGCCGCACGCGTCGCACCCCGACACACGCGGATACTCCAGCTCCAGCCCCGGCACGCCCATCGACACCCACAGATCCATCCTGTTGAACGCCGACGCCTCAATCCTCACCTGCGCAAGCCCGGGCCCCGGTTCCTGAGCCTCGGGCCAGTCCTTGACGCACTCCCACACACCCGAGACCGCCCCCGCCTCCGCCTGTCGAGTTATCACCGCAGCGTTCATGGACCCGAGAGGGTATCACGATCATCACACCCCGTCCCTCCCCACCATCAGGAGACCGCAATGCCACGCATCGCCCGCACGCTCGCCCTTCTCACGCTCGCCGCCCTGACGCTCCACGCGTCCACCGCCTCACGAGCCCAGGACGACGGCGCGCACACGTACGACCTCACCACCGTCCAGTCCACAATCGACGCCCTCTACGACGTCATCTCCGGTCCCGCCGGGCACCCCCGCGACTGGGACGCCTTCCGCTCACTCTTCGCCCAGGACGCTCACCTCCGCACCATCGCGCTCACCCAGGATGGCAAGCCCTCGCTCCGCACCATGAGCGTCGAGGACTACATCCAGGGCGCGGGCGGCTTCTTCGAGTCCAACGCGTTCTTCGAGTCCGAGCTCCTCTCGACCTCCGACTCCTTCGGGCACATCGCCCACGTCTTCTCAACCTACGAAGCCAGACGCTCGCCCGACGACGAGCCCTTCACCCGCGGCATCAACTCCATACAGCTCTACACCGACGGAACCCGCTGGTATATCGTCTCCATCCTCTGGGACACCGAGCGCGCAGCCCAGCCCATCCCCGAGGATTATCTCCCCTCCTGACACATCGATCTCATACCTTCGCGAGACCCATCATCCTCGACAGCACGCGCGCACGCTCACCCAGTGACATCTTCGCCTTGGCGCCGTTCCGCTTGAGCACCATCACCGTCTGATCGTCATCCGCATCCCCCGCTCGATGCTCGTCGATCCTGCCCATCAGACTCCCAAGCACGTCGCTCGTGTCCTGCTCAATGTCCAGAGTCCGTGCGGCATCCAACAGCCCACCCTCCCCCAGCATCCTCCCGGAGCCATCACGCGCCTCCGTCAACGCGTCCGTGTACATCACCACGAGATCACCCTCGCCGAGCTGTATATACCGCTGCGCGTACTCCGTGCCGTCGATCACTCCCAGCGGCAGATTCCGAAGCTGCCCCTTGAGTGACTCACCCCACTCCTCGTTCCCCTCCAGCAGCGACCACTCCCCGTGCCTGCTATCGAAGTGCAGCGGACGCGGGTGCCCCGCGTTGCAAAGGATCAGCGTCCCCGTCGGCCCGAAGTACGTCACCAGCAGCGCGGTCGCAAAACGCCCGCTCGTCTGCTGCGAGGCGAACTGCGTGTTCAGCCGACGCGCCATCTTCGTCTGATCGAACGTGTTCATCGACTTGCGCATCAGACCTCGGAGCTGACTGGCAGACGCCGACGCCGCCTCGCCATGCCCCGACACGTCCGCCAGCATCGCGCGCACCGTCCGCCCGACACCGCACACCGACACGAAGTGGATGTCACCGCCCGCGCGATCACCCATGTGCGGCTGCGCGTGCACGTAGAAATCCAGACCGGGCGTCGACACCGCGTTGTGCGCTGCCTCCGTTCCTCCCCAGATCTCCATGCACGACAGCCCAACGTCATCGAACGACGCCTGAGTCATATCCAGCCCTTCTGTACACATCCCGCCCAAGATCGCGCGTCGCACGCCGCGACGCGTCTACCCAATCAACCGATCAAGCAGCTCGCCTATTCCCTGCCCCTTCGTCGCAATCGTCTCGATCACCGGGCGTCTGCCCGCGATGTCCTTCAGATCGCGCACCAGCTCGTTCTCGCCCGGGTGGTCGGCCTTGTTGCACACGAACACGTCGGCGATCTCCAGGATCCCAGCCTTGTCCATCTGCACCGCGTCCCCCATGCCGGGCGTCAACACCACCACCGTCACGTCGACGTGCTCGCGTATCCGCGTCTCGTTCTGCCCCGCGCCGACCGTCTCGACGAACACCGTCTCGAACGGCGCACGCTCCGTGTCATCGCACCCGCCGATCAGCTCGATGATCTCCCCGAGCGCGTGGTAGTCCTCCCCCGCGATCGCCAGAGAGCGGTAGAACACCGCCTCCTGCAACGCGTTGAAATCCACACGCAGACGATCACCCAGCAGCGCCCCACCCGTGATCGGGCTCATCGGATCGAACGCGACCACCGCGGGGCGACCGCCATCGCCGCGCGAGCCGACCCGAGACGTGTACTCGCTCGCCAGCTGCGCGACCAGCGTCGACTTGCCCGCACCGGGCGAGCCCGTGATGCCGATCACTCGACCGGGACGCTTCCTCGGCGCACCATCGCGCACCGGTCGCTCCAGATGCGCCAGCGTGATGTCTCGCGAGAGCTGCGCAGTCGGGTGCGAGCACCCCTCGATTACCGCCCCGAGCGGGCGCGTCGACTCCCGCACCGCCTCGACGATCTCCAGCAGCCCCGTCCCGGTGGTGAACGTCCGCGCAACACCCATCTCCCTGAGCGTGTCAAGGTCCTCCTGCGGCAGGATCCCGCCCATGTGCACCGGAATGTCTCGACGCCCCATCTGCTCCAACGACTCGAGCAGCCTGGGCCCGAGCACCAGGTGCGAGTTGCTCATCATGCTCGCCGCGATCACGTCGCAGTCCTCATCGCGAGCGCTGATCGCCAACGAGATCGGCGTCTGCCACAATCCCGAGTAGATCACGTGGCAGCCGGAGTCACGGAGCGCCCGCGCGATCACCTTCGCACCGCGATCGTGCCCGTCGAGCCCCATCTTGCCCAGCAGCACCCGCGGACGATGGTCCAGATCCGCGCACCTATCCGTCTTCTCGAACTCCGTCGTCGCGGTCTTGATCGTCGTGGTCATAAAGCGCCACAGGCCTCCTCGAGAGTGCTCCCCAATCCCCGGCTCGACATGATACCACCTCGCAAACCCTCACTCAGCCTCGAAATACCACACGCTCTCGATCAGGCCGTCACGAAATCGGTACACCGAGTACGACGACTGCGACCGCTCCTCGCCGTCCGATCCCTCCCACACGACACGCTCTCGCACCACAGCGAACGAGCCATCGCCATGCACATGATCCACCTCCGCGCGCACGCTCGGAAGCGACTCGAAGTACGAGCCAAGCCCCTCCACCAGCGCATCGCGTCCGACGGACATCGGCGTGATCTCGTCCCCATCCACCACATACCACCCAACATCCTCCGTCACACCCGACGCGATGCCCTCGATGTCGCGCGCGTTGAACCGCTCGACATGCTCGACCGCCAGACGCATCGTCGGATGGATCCGAACACACCCACCCATGAACACAACAGCCGCGCACGCGACACACAACAGACACCTCATGATCAGCCTCCCACGTGCTTGGCAAGCGAGTCGAGCAGCTCGTTCCAGCCGCCCTCGAAGTCCTTCTCGTAATCCGCGTCCATCAGGCCCGCTCCGCGATGCCGGAATCGAAGAACGCACCCGCCGTCCACATCCTCGAACTCGAATGTCACGACGCTCTGGCACGGCTTGCGCACGCCGATCGGCCCGATGAGGATCAGCTTCTGCCCCGGGAAATAGTCCGCCACGTGCGCCCACAGCACCCCCCTGCCATCACCGGCGTCCTCGTAGAACCGCCCGCCCACGAACGGCTCGATCTTCATCGTCGCGCCCTCGTGGGAGCACCCGAACCACCACGCGTCGATCTCGCCCGTGATCGCCTCGAACAAACGCGCGCTGTCCACACCGAACGTCCGCTCCATCTGAATGTGAAACTGGTCGACCGTCGGTTCCTGTGTCGTCGTAGCCATCACGGCTCCTTTCATGCCCTGTCGTCACGCTCCACGTGACGCGCCAGTGATTCAAGATTCGTCGCCCACACGTCCGCGTACGGGCTCACCCACCTCTCGTACATCCTCCGCAACGGCAACGCGTTCAGATGCTTCCAACGCTTCCGCCCCTCCTTGCGCGTGATCACCAGACCCGCACCCTCGAGAACCTCCAGATGCTTGCGGACTCCAAACCGCGACATGCCCTCCACCTGCCCCGCAAGATCGCCCACCGTCCGCGGTCCCTCTCGCAGCACATCCAGCAAGCGTCGACGCGTCGAGTCAGCCAGCGCCTTGAAAACCGGGTCCAATCCGTCACTGCTCATATGTGACTATATCGTCACATATTGTCCCGTGCAACAGCTTTCCAGCCAGATTCACCCATTTTCTTGGTCATCGCTACGGGCAGAGGCCCCAGGTCGCCAGCAGCAGCCCCAGATCCACGCCATTGACCACCCCGTCACCATTGATGTCCGACGTGATGCCGCAGGAGTGGAGTCCCCACTCGAACGTCAGAACCCCGAGATCGGCACCGTTGACGAGGCCGTCGCGGTTCACGTCGCCAAAACAGTTGTCCGGCACGCCGCACATCGTCCCCATCTGCCCATACACCATCACCTCGTCCCGAATGTCCGCCACGCCGTCCTTGTTCAGATCCGCCGGACAGTCCCCCTCGGGAGGGCAGGGGCCAGAGTTGGCCCGGATGAATAGCACGTCGGCGTATTCCACCAGCCCATTGCCGTCGGCATCCGCGCAGCGGCTCTGCGGGTCGAAGCAGCACACCAGGTGGTAATCGGGATTAATCACGTGGAACGTATCCACGGCGTACGCGCTCGACGTATTGAACACAACACCCACCAGCGTCAGCGTGCCATCAGCATTCTCGACAATCACACCACCGCCCGAGTCGTGGCACGACGGACCGCTCACGCCCTCATTGGACGCCGAGGGGTACTCCACAAGAAAGCACCAGTTGAAACCATCTTTCATAGTCGTATCGGCAACGCGCAGCATGTTCCGCTCCCCTACCGGGTAGCTGCACGATCCGAACTCGTCGTATCCCCAACCAGCGATGAAGATCGGATCTCCAGGCTGTGGCCTCGTCCACGGACTGACCGGGATGGGATTGATGTGCGTCACAGGGGTCTCGAGAATCCCCATCACCATGTCGATCGATGGATCATCCGGATACACATACGACGAGATCCGGACATTGTGGAACGACCACCAGCCACTCGACGTGTCACCAACCGTGCCGTCCGTATGACGTCTGAAACGCACGGCGAACTGTCCATCGGCCGGCGGGTTCGACGGATCCTGATGAGGGTCGCCGATCAGATGCCTCGCCATCAGCACCGTGTCCGGCGCGATCAGCGTCGCAGCACCAAACCAGTTGTGCACCGTGTTGGGAGGATCATCCACCGTGCCGATGATCCAGTCCGTCTGACTGAAAGCCGCCACCGCGTCGAACCGTGTGTCGGTCGTATCGGGCACGAACCCCAGCACGATACCTCTGGCACCACTCGACGCGAACAGAGCGACAGCCACCAACAGCGCACCCACAAATCTGGATCGAGACGTGTTCACTCCTCTTCGATGTCACCCCGCACATAGGTCGGGGCGAAACGTCCTCCTGACACGATCATATCAGGGACCATCGTCCAACCACAAGAAAAATATGGGCATTGTGACCCGCCCTCAGGGGCCAGAATCACGATTGCAGACAAATCCGTCTATCAATCGCACCCTACCACTCGGGCCCGCTCATGTACCGCCCGTACACGTCTGCCATCGCCTGCACCATCTCCCCGAGCGTGCAGTTGGCAAGCGCGCCGTCGACCAGCGACGTCATCGTGTTCTCGTCATCCCGACACGCCTGGCGGATCGCCTCCAGCGCCCGCTCGACCTCCGCCGCATCACGACGCCTCTTGAACTCCGCCAGACGCTCGCACTGCACAGTCTCCACCTCGTGCGGGATCTGCAGGATATCGATCGGGCGCTCTCCGTCGTCCTCGCGATACGCGTTCACACCAACCACGAGACGATCGCCCGCCTCGCACTCCTCGCTGAACCGGTACGACGCCTCGGCGATCTGCCTGCGGAAGTACCCCTTGTGGATGCCCGCCACGACGCCCGCGCGCCCCTGGGGCCACGCGCCGCCGCCCATCGAGTCGATGTCCGCGATGTGCTCCAGCGCCTCCGCCTCGATCTTGTCCGTCAGCTCCTCGACGAACCACGACCCGCCCAGCGGGTCGACCACGCGCGTCACGCCCGTCTCGTGCGCCAGGATCTGCTGCGTGCGCAACGCCACCGTGACCGCCCGCTCCGTCGGCAGCCCGAGCGTCTCGTCCATCGAGTCCGTGTGCAGACTCTGGCACCCACCCAGCACGCCCGCCATCGCCTGGTAGGCCACACGCACGATGTTGTTCAGCGGCTGCTGCTCCGTCAGCGAGCACCCCGCGGTCTGCACGTGCGTGCGCATGAACCACGACTTCTCGCTCTTCGCACCGTACCGCTCGCGCATCATCCGCGCCCAGATGCGACGCGCCGCACGCAGCTTCACGATCTCCTCGAAGAACTCGTTGTGCGCGTTGAAGAAGAAACTCAGGCGCGGCGCGAACTCGTCTATGTCCATGCCTCGCTCAAGGCACGCCTCCACGTACTCCATCCCGTCGCGCAGCGTGAACGCCAGCTCCTGCGCCGCCGTCGAGCCCGCCTCGCGAATGTGGTAGCCGCTGATCGAGACGCTGTTCCATCGCGGCACATGGCGGCTCTGGAACTCGATCGTGTCCACGACGAGCTTCACCGACGCCTCGGGCGGGTACAGGAACTCGTTCTGCGAGTGGAACTCCTTGAGGATGTCGTTCTGCAGCGTGCCGCCGAGCGTCTCCCACCCGATGCCACGCTGCCTGGCCATCGCTAGGTACATCGCCCAGATCACCGCGGCCGGCCCGTTGATCGTCTGGCTCACCGTCACCCGGTCGATCGGGATGTCGTCGTACAACCTGTGCATGTCCTCGATCGTGTCGATCGCCACGCCACAGCGACCCACCTCGCCAATACTCAGCGGATCGTCGCTGTCCCGACCCATCAGCGTCGGCAGATCGAACGCCGTCGACAACCCCGTGTTCGCGTGCGTCCCCTTCGCCTGCTCGAGCAGGTACTTGAACCGCGCGTTGGTGTCGTCCGCCGAGCCGAACCCCGCGAACTGTCGCATCGTCCACAGACGCGTGCGATACCCCTCCGGATACAGCCCGCGCGTGTACGGATAACTCCCGGGCATCGAGATGTCGCGTTCTATGTTCCGCAGCGACTCGGGCGCACCCGACCCACCCGCCTCCAGAGGCCCGTACACAGAGTCCAGCACCACACCCGAGATCGTCACCGCGTGCGGATCAATCCGCCCGTCGCCACCGATCCCCGGGCCCGTGATCGTCGATTGTGTCGTAATCATGTCGAATCAATTGTATCCGACGCGTCAACCGCAGAACAAAGCCCTAGCCGGCCTTCTTCTGCTCCCCCTCGAAGCCCCCATCCTCACCAAACCCCGGCTCGGGTGTCTCCTCAGCCTCCGCGGAAGCGAAGCCCGCGAAGCTGTTGGATGCCCCGTCATCATCCGACGGCGCGCCCTCCTCGGGCGTCTCCGGAGCCTCGTCCCAACCCCGGCGCGCCGCGTTCGACGCCTCCACACCCGCGTCGGCACGCGCCTGCTCCTCCTCGTTCATCCCATACTCGCTGCCCGGCGCCAGATACGGATGCGTCTCCGGGTTCTCCGTCTCCGCGGCATCCTGATACGCCGTCACGATCACCGCCTCGTGCACGTGCCCGCCGAAGATCGCGCCCAGCAGCGCAGCGATCAGCGCACCCGCGCCCAGGAACACAAGCGCGTTGGTATCGAACGACGACCTCGCCACCTGCTTGATCGTCAGCCCGTGCCTCTGCTCGATCTCGGCGCGATACTCCATCCGCTGCTCGGGCGACGCCTCCTGCCACATCTCGCGCGCCTTCATCCACAGCTCGCTCGGATACCCGTCGATTGTATATTTCGCGCTCGCGTCGCTCTCCTCGCGCCACTGGAGCGTGTGCCCCTCGGTCTCGTAGCTCTCGAGCACGCCCTCCGCCAGATTCCCAAGCACGAACTCCTCGCCGTAGCGGGTGTCCAGATACCCGTTCAGCACCGTGCCCCCGGAGATCATCAGCAGCGACAGCAAGCCCCCGGCGAACGCCAGGTCCGACTTCGCCGCCGTATCGCGGAAGAACGCCACACCCGCGCCCACGAACAGACCCACGAGCACACCACCAAACACGACATCCAGCCCGAACAACTCGCCGAGACTCGCCCACAACGCAACACCCAGCAGCCCAGCGAAGAAACCGGCAATCCAAGCACTCGTCGATCGCATAGCGACACCCCTGTCCTGACTCATGCGCCCCGCAACCGGGGCCTCACTCAGGGATCGACCACAATCAGGAAACCGATTATCTCAGCCCCCGCACTCCGCGTGCGGGTCGTGACGGTCGCAACGATTGTCAGGTGTCGCCGATCGCGTCCCGGCGTTCCTCGAGCAGACGCTCGATCGCGTTCTCGACGTTCCCGGAGCTCTGGTTGAACACGTCCGCGTATCGCAGCACGCCCTCGTGATCGATCAGATGAACGTCGGGCCATGCATCCACCAGGTACCGCCCCGAGGTCGCGTCGCCATCGTCGATCACGACCGGGTACTCGATCCCGTGCTCCTCCACGAACCCCTCCACGTGCTCCGAGCCGCGCCGCGTGTGCACCCCAAGAATCACGAGCCCGTCGTCCGCGTACCTCTCATGCCACTCCTTGAGCTTCGGCACCGCCTTCAGGCACGGCGCGCACCACACGCCCCAAAAATCCACCAGCACGACCTTCCCACGAAAATCCTCGATCGAACGCGCGTCTGTGTTCAGCCACACCGAGCCCGTCACCGACGGCGCCGGCTCTCCCTGCAACGCGTCCAGCAGCGCGCGATCCTCACGCGCCTCGACCAGGATCCGTGCCTCGCGATCCGGCGCGGGCGGCTCCTTCGCCTCGGTCCCGGAATGTGTGAGCAGCACCCCCACCAGGATCACGAGCATCCCACCGTAGCTCCTGGCCGCACAACTCGAACAACGCATGAAGAAACTCCTCGAACGCACTCCCCGCGCACACGATACCAACCAATACCACACGCCGAGTATTCAACATGTCAGGCGGTCAGCCCGTGAATCTCACGCCGCCATCGGATCCCGCCGCTCCGCCGAATCATGCGAAGCCCCGGGATCGCTCCCATCCTCGACGTCGAGCTCGTCATCGTTGCCACCTCTGGCAATGCCGTACGCCGTGAAGCAGGCGAGAAACACCCACAGCCCGTCGAACAGAGAAAACGTGCTCGGGAAGAGCTCGATGGACAGCGCCAGCGGATCGACCTCGTACTCCGCGCGCCACGCCTCCTGCTCGCTGGCAGAGAGGCCGTACCAGCTCGCCTCGGCCTCGGCCCAGACATCCGCCGGATAGTCCGACTCCACCCACGCGTTCTCGGGATCGACTCCCTCGGGCCAGTTGACCGGCTTCTCGAGCGCCTGGTACTCGATCACAACACCGTCCGCGAAATACGAGATCACGTTCTCGTCCGACAGCGAGGTCGGCACGCTCGGATCGGTTGCCAGGAAGTAGTACGTATCAGCAAACTTCCCACCGCCGATGGCACACAGCGACAGCGCCACAGCAATAAAACCGGTGACCTCGCTCGCGTCTCGACCCGCCGCCGCGCCCACGGCTATTCCCACCAGCGCGCCAACACCCCAGGCAACCCACCCAATCTCGTATCCCGTCATATTCGAGATCACCGCCCAGATAGCGGCGCCAACAAGGCCTGCGATTGCTCCCGCGATAACTGACTTCAACATGATGCTCCCCCATTCAGCGCTCGGTCATGCGCACGACGCGCACACCTCTTCACTTGGGGGAATCGGAATTCCTCGGAGAACGACTGAGCATCGCCACCCGATCGGATACAAATACACCCGCCACAGCCTTACCCAGCCGGACTAATACTCAAACACACCCCGACCCGTCTTATTGCCCAACCGACCACCCGCCACGAGCTGCTTCAGCAGCGGGCACGCGCGATACCGCTCGTTGTTCAGCCCCACCGCCAGCACATCCATGATGTTCACGCACGTGTCCAGGCCGATGAAGTCCGCAAGACGCAGCGGCCCCATCGGGTGCGCCATGCCAAGCTGCATCACGCCATCGATCGCCTCGGGCTCTGCGACGCCCTCCATCCACGCGTAGAACGCCTCGTTGATCATCGGCATCAGGATCCGGTTGCTCACGAAGCCCGCCCGGTCGTTGGCCACCAGTGGTGTCTTGCCCATACGCTCGCTCAGCGCGATCGTGCGCTCCGCAACCGCGTCGTTCGTCTGCAACCCGCGGATCACCTCCACGAGTTTCATCACCGGCACGGGGTTGAAGAAGTGCATCCCGATCACGCGCTCCGCCGCATCGCCCGCAGCCGTCGCGATCGTCGTGATGGAGATCGAGCTCGTGTTCGTCGCCAGCACCACGTTCTCATCCGGGAACATCCCCGCAAGCCTTGCGAACAAGTCCGTCTTTACCTCTTCATTCTCGACAATAGCCTCAACAACCCAGTCCGCATCCCCAATTTCATCCAGAACAGTCGTGTAAGCAACACGCGAAAGCGTCGCATCGGCATCCTCCTGTGACCACTTCCCCTTCTCGACGCCGCGCGTCATCAGCTTCTCGCGCAGCCTCGCGCACCCGTCCAACGCGCCCTGCGCGGCATCGAAGCACACCACATCGATGCCCGCCTGCGCCGCGACCTGCGCGATGCCGCCGCCCATCTGACCCGCGCCGATCACACCCATCTTCTTGACGTCTGCCATTGAGTAGTCCCCTGTCTCTGAATCAGGTGCGAGTCAGCACATCTCCACGACCATCGCCACCGCGTTGCCGCCACCGAGGCACAGCGCCGCGACGCCTGTTGTGCCACCGGTTCGCTTGAGCTGGTGCAGCAGCGTCGTCAGCACGCGCGCGCCCGACGCGCCGATCGGGTGCCCCAGCGCCATCCCGCCGCCGCAGATGTTCAGCTTGTCCTCGCTGATGCCAAGCTCCTTCACGTTGCACAGCACCTGCGCCGCGAACGCCTCGTTGATCTCGAACAGATCGATATCCCCCACCGTCTTGCCGGCCTTCTCCAGCACACCCTGAATCCCGCCAATCGGTGCCGCAAAAATATCCTTCGGGTCAACGCCGAACGTGTGGTACGCCAGGATCCTCGCCATCGGCGCAACGCCCAGCTCCTTCGCCCTCGCCTCGCTCGCCACCACGACTGCGGCCGCTCCATCGCTGATCTGGCTCGCGTTGCCCGCCGTCACCGTGCCATCCTTCGTGAACACAGCGCGAAGCTTCGCCAGACCCTCGGCTGTCGAGTCGCCACGGATGCCCTCGTCAGCGTTCACGCCACCCTCAGCACCGGGCTTCTTGCGATTGCCGAGCTGCTCGCCCGTGGTGGGGACGATCTCATCCGCGAACCAACCATTCTCCGTAGCCTGCGCCGCGCGCTGGTGGCTCTGCGCGCTGTAGCGATCCTGCTCCTCACGCGAGATCGAGTACTTCTCCGCGATGTGATCCGCCGCGTTGCCCATCGCCCAGCACTCGAACGCGCACGTCAGCCCGTCCGCCTGCATGTGGTCAACCAGCTCACCATTGCCGAACTTGATCCCCGCGCGCACCTGTGCCATGTGCGGCGCCAGCGTCATGTTCTCCATGCCGCCCGCCACCACGAGCTGGTTGTCACCCGCTCTGATGCTCTGCGCCGCCAGCATCACCGCCTGCAGACCAGAGCCGCACACCTTGTTCACCGTCTGCGCGTTCAGGCTCGTCGGCAGCCCCGCACCCAGGCCCGCCTGTCGCGACGGGTTCTGGCCCAGCCCCGCCTGCAGCACGCACCCCATGATGCACTCGTCCACCGCGTCCCTGGACCCCGGCGCCACATCCAGCGCCGCCTCGATCGCGATGCTCCCCAGCCTCGTCGCGGGAACTCTCGAAAAACCGCCCAGGAAACGACCAATCGCCGTGCGCTTGGCCGACAGAATCACGGGTGAGGTAGCCTCGGACATCGTGTCCTCCAGTCAGAGTGGCTCGTATGCGTGCAAAACAGCGCCTCGCACCCCGTGGGGAAGCGCAGGAGCGGTATAGTAGCTCCCCCAATCCATTTCGCACACAACCACCAAACACACCGGATCGCCATGACAGCCACCGCCGACACCCTCGTCCACCTCCCCGCAGACTCCAACCAGGCCCTTGGCATCGCGCAGTTCGCCATCGACTTCATGGCAGGCACCGGCGAGCCCGATCCCTCCGTCATCCAGCGCACCGAGCGCTTCCACACAGACGCCGTCCTCTGTGGCCTCTCCGCCCTGGCCATGGGCACCAACGCCCCAACCATCCTCAGACAGGAAGCCCACGACTACGCCTGCGTCTCGAAGGGCGCCACAACCTTCGCCTCCTCCACGACCGTCAAACCAGAGAAGGCGATCCTCGCCAACGCCGCCGCCGTCCGCGAGTGGGACTCCAACGGCACCAACTTCGGCTTCCACGCCTCATCCGACAAGCGCCAGGCGGGCGAGTTCGGCCACAACGACTTCTACGCTGTGCCCATCGCCGCCGCGCAGGTCATGGGGCTCGACGGCAGCGCCGCGCTCCGAGGCATGATCCTCCTCGACGAGATCCGCGGGCGCCTCGCCGAGGTCTTCTCGCTCAAGACCTACAAGATCGACCACGTCGTCCACGGCGCCATCGGATCCGCCGCCACCTACGGCGCCATGTGCGGCGCAACCGCCGAGCAGATCGAGTCCGCCATCGGCATGGTCGTCGCCCACTACATCCCCTGGCGCGCCATCCGCGCCGGCAAGCAGCTCTCCGATTCGAAAGGTTCGTCGGCCGCCATCTCGACGGAGGTCGCCGTGCTCGCCATGCAGCGCGCCATGCGCGGATTCATCGGCCCCAAGGACATCTTCCGCAACCCCGAGGCCATCTTCCGCTTCTTCGAGCCCACAACATCAGGCGACGATCGATGGACCGAGCTCGCGCCCTCACCCTTTGACCTGCACCTGTCACACTCTGGCGACGACTTCGCCGTCATGGGCATGCACTTCAAGCTCGGTCTCTACGAGCACCAGTCCGCCGGCGCGCTCCAGGGCATCATCAACCTCGTCCACGACAACCCATCTCTGCTCGACGACATCGAGGGCGCCAACATCAGCAAGATCACCATCCTCGCCTACGAGCCCGCCTTCGGCATCATCGGCAACCCCGCCAAGATGGACCCGCAGACACGCCAGTCCGCCGACCACTCCATGGCATACATCGTCTCCACGCTGTTGCGCAAGGCCCTCGAATACAAGGCCGAGCACGGCAATCTTCCCACGGGTGGCGACGCCAACGACGAGGTCTGGAAGTCCCTCATGCTCATGCCCATGGACTACCACGACTCCGCCGTCTTCAACGAGCGCACGCGCGCCCTCATGCAGAAGATCACCTTCGAGCACGGCGGCCCAGACTACGACGCCAAGTACCCCGACGGCATCCCCACCTCCCTCGTCATCACCGACAACACCGGCGCCTCCCTCGACTCAGGCTTCGTCATGTACCCCGCCGGGCACGCGCGCAACACCACCGCCGACCTCGACGACATCCTCAACCACAAGTTCACCCTGATGGCGAAGCTCGCCAGCGACACCCCCAAGGACATACTCGCCCGCTACTCCAATATCGCGAGCAAGTCCGCCGACGAGATCGCCCAGATCAACAACTGGACACTCCGAGTGACTGGAGAGTTCGAGGGGCAGTAAGGCAGATTCGCCATTAGCTTGCAGATGCATTCACATATTAGCATTTAAGTATATATACTCCCGTCGGTCTATGTTTGGGCCGGGAGCATATTAATAATGCCAGATCCCTTCCCGTCATCAATTGCTTCAACCATTTTGGTGTGGACTACGGCTGTTTTTCTAGTTCTAGCATTTATCGGTTTTGTTTGCGAGTCAATTTCTGATAACGAGCATGGCGTGCCACGGCTAGTTTTGTTATGGCTACTAGTTTGCATAATTGTATTTAGCCCTCTCAGATATACGGTCCTCCAACTTTTGCTAGCGACTTCTTATCCGTTTCAAAGTATGAAAGCTTTTACCGCTTCGATTCTAGCCGCAATTTATGCTCCGTTCGTCTTTGGATTGTTGTACGCAATCGGCTTTGGATTGCCTGCTTACGCAATTGTTCTTTTAGGAGGCAAGTCCCACGAACCAAGCAAGTGGCGATTATTGCTAGCGAGCCTGCTAGCCCCAGTCGCTCTATCAGTGGGTAGCGTACTATTTTTTGTCGCACTCCCTTTCGCGGCCAAAACGCTTTATTGGCTCCATCCCGATGATGTGATGGCAAGCACAAATGGGCCTGCGACCTATTATTACTATTATGCAGTGGAACCTTTGATGCCGCTTCAGCATTCAGACATTGCACATGAAGTTGGGATCGAACGAATGACTACAGAAGAGCGACTAAGATCTCATGTAGCCACTATATATTTAAGCAATAAGAAGTATTGGTATTATTATTCCAAAGCACATCCTTCGGAATACAATGCTCGCTCGAGATGACTTAGACGAGCCCTTGTCACCTGGACGCCACTTTTCGGCGCATCGCAGATAGGCGCAGTAGTGCATTACAATCTTCCCATGAAACTCCCCCTCCTCCTCGCCTGTTGCCTCATCTCCGCATGCTCCTCCGTGCGCACGATCACCTTCCACGCGCCCGACGGCGCGACCGTCGAGGCCGACGTCTACGGCACATCGCGCCACACGCTCATCCTCGCCCACGGCGGACGCTTCACCAAGGAATCCTGGTCGGAGCAGGCGCCCGTCCTCGCCGACGCCGGCTTCCAGGTCATCGCCATCAACTTCCGTGGGCGAGGCAACTCCGTCGCTCCCGATGACCCCCAGGGCAACAACGTCCACCTCGACGTCGTCGCAGCCATCGATCACGCGCTAACCAACGACGCGAAGCCCATCTCCATCATCGGCGCCTCCTTCGGCGGGTGGGCCTCATCCAAGGCCATCGCGCTGCGCCCGAACACCGTCGATCGCGTCGTCTTCCTCGCCTGCCCCGTCGAAGAACCCGAGACACTCACCGGGCGCAAGCTCTTCATCCTCGCGCGCGACGACTTCCGTGGCGAGGACACGCTGCGCCTGCCCGAGATCCAGGAAGACTTCGATCTGGCACCGGAACCCAAACAACTCGTCCTGCTCGAGGGCGACGCCCACGCGCAATTCCTCTTCGAATCCGATCAGGCCGATCGCCTGATGGACGAGCTGCTCCGATTCCTCACCGAAGACTGATCAGCGCACGAACGTCGCTTTCACACGCTTCGAGACCAGGAAGTACGGGATCCATATCGCCCCCGCGATCACACCGCCCACCAGCTGGCGCGCGCTCTGCAGCGCGAACCGCTCCGCGTCCATGCCGAGTTCTATGCCCATCAACACGCCCGCAATCACGATGTTGGCACCGAGCATCACCACGATCAGCACCGGCACGACGCGCTTCTTCCTGTAGAACATCACCGCCACAACAATCGCGTACGACAGCACGAGCACGTCTACCACGATCTCGAAGGCGAACAAACCACCAAGCCCCGCTCGCTGCACACGATCAAACAGCGCGAGCGCGGCGATCAACGAGATCAGACCAAGCACCGGCCCCAGTATCATCCCGATCGCAGGCAGTATCAGCCATCCACCGATCGGCAACGCCTCCACCGGCTCTCCTCCGTCGCCCACCGACGCCTCTCGCTCCCGCACAACCCCGTGGCGCAACGCGCCACCCAGCCGAATCGCACCAACAAGCATAAAACTGGTGCCAGCCATCGGCAGCATCTGCACGAACGAAGCGAGCGGTCGCAGATCATCGAAGATGAACTCCTGTACATCCGGATTAAGAGAATAAAACAGCACCAGCTGCGTGATGCCAAAATACATCTGCGCGCTGCCGATCAACGACAACGCTAGCGCGAACCATATCTTCCCAGGAACACGAACCCATCTGATCACGAACACAAGTGCAACAAAGCTCAGGATCGACAGCACCACCGTGCTGTACATACTCAGACTCATAAGGATTGGCATTCTCGCGTCACCTCCGGTTCAGGGCAGAGCAAAGAATACGCCAATCCAGTCACTCGCGCGCCCTACTGACGGATCCCAACCTCTCTCTCGCCGTCGCGCTGCATCTCCAACCCCCACGCGCCAACGCACGTCATCCGGAAGCCCCACATCTCGTCATCCGTCTTGAACGCGTGCGCGCGCATGTGCTGCGGACGCAGCTCGCCCAGCTCCGAGTGCGCAAACACGTACCCGCTCTCCTCCTTGCGCACCTCAACCCGCGCACCGCTCGGGAACACGTACGCGCCCCTGTAGAACTCCTCGCGCTCGTACGTCCAGCCCTCCATCCCATCGTTCGCATCGATCGAGTGCAGGTACTCCTGCACAGCCTCGGCCTTCCCCTGCCTGGCGTGGTGCATCAGCGAGAACCCGTGCGGCCCCAGCACGAACGGAACACGCTCGTCCGCCTCCACCATCGCACGCACCACGTTCACGTGCCCCAGCATCGCGGCACAGAAACAATCCATCCGCGCCCCATGCGCCAGCAGAAACTCCGCGTGCTCGGGGAATCCCATGTGCGCCGCGGCGCCCAGCGCCGTCTCCCAGTCGCCGTGACGCCAGTCCATCGTTGCGTTCACCAGCGCGGGCATCCGCTCGAGCATCCCCTTCCAGCTCTCGAAGTTCGCCCGCTGGTGCGCCACCAGCACGAACTCACGCACCGCCTCGGACGGCAGCGAGCCGCTCTCCGAGTCCTGCGCCCGCGCGCGCCCACCCGGTAGCGCGCACACCGCCGCCGTCGCCAGACCACCACCAACCATTCCGCGTCTCGTGAGCTCCATGGCGTCCCCTTTGTTCAGCCCCCACGCGAGGATACCGCCCACCATCGCGATCGGTTCACTCTCAATCCCACCAACCGCGCACGATACAATCCGTCCATGCCATCCGATGGCTCCAGCACGAGCGCACGACTCGAGGCCGATGTCCTCTTCGACCGCCTCTTCAGGATCATCCAGAACGCTCGCCACCAGCACAAGCCCGTCAACGACGCCACCACCTACCTCTTCTGGCGCATCCACAACTCCTACCACTCCATCCGCTTCCTCCAGGCAAGCGACCCTGCCAACCTTACCCTCGTCGACCAGCACACCATCATCCGCTGCATGTACGAGGCGCTCCTCAGCCTCGAGCACATCTGCTGCGAAGATTCGGATGACCAGCTCGATCGCGCCACCCAGTACACCCTCCACATCGACGTCCTCCTCGAGCGCGATCTGCTCAAGAGCCTCCCCAACCTGCGCACCTCCATGCGGCAGCGCATCATGTCCTTCTTCTCCTCCGTCCCCGAGCAAGCCATCGAGCACATCAAGAAGAACGCCGCGCTCTGGCGACAGAACAACAAACGCATCAACAACTCCACCCGCCCGGACCGCACCTGGTTCGGCAAGCCCCGCCTCGCCGACATCGCCCGCCACCACGACGAACAGTACTTCATGCACACCGTCTTCCACCACGCCGTGCACACCAACTACGTCCCGCACGGCATGGGCACCTACACGCCCGCCGACATCACCCACATCTCCATCATGATCCTCGCGCGCGCCATCCAGGCCCTGCTCGACCTGCACGTCCTCAAGGCCTCATACAACGACAAACCCATCCTGCAAAAACTCTGCCGCCCGCTCGACGAGCAGTTCGACGATCCGCCCACACAATCCGACTAAAACCAGAGCCTCACGCCGCGTGGCGAACGGTCTGCGACTCCCACTCCGTGATCACGCCCTGTATCTCACGGGCCGCGTACTTGATGGACCCACCCCGGTCCAGCGCGCGCAGCGCACGATCCGCCGCGATCTCCAGCGGGCGCACACGCGCGTTCCGCGCCGAGCCGTGGATCCGTGCCAGACGGAACCGCACGACATCGAACTCACGAGACGCCACCGCCGCCGGCAATGACGCCATGTCACGCGCCAGGATCTGCATCACACCAACGCTCGCGGGCGCCTGGCTGGCCTGCACCGCCACCGGCTCCTTCACCTCGACACGCGGCAGCACACGCATCAGAGTCCGATGCAGACGCTCCGCCTTATATGGCTTGAGCACGATGTCGCACGCCCCCTTCGACAACGCGCCCTGCAGACGACCGCGATCACGGATCCCCGTCACGATCGCGATCGGGCCCTGATAGCTGTGCTCGCGCAGCGCCATGATCAGCGACTCGCCCGACATGTCCGGCAGCGTCAGATCGCACAGCACCGCGTCGAACGGCTCTCGCTCGATCGCAGCGATCGCTCCAAACCCGTGCTCCGAATCAACGACCTGCACCGACGTGTCACGCAGCGTCTGACGCAGCAGCTTCGCGTCCAGCTCCGAGTCCTCCACGTGCAGCAGCTTCCCACCCAGCGATTGGAGCTCACCTCCCTCGCCACCCCGCTCGCTCTGCCCGAACAGGCCCAGAAGCGTGCTGTCCAGGTGACTCGCCAGCGCCAGCCGGATCGTGTGAACCTTACCCGTCACGTGCTCGCACGCCTGGACCTCGCACTGCAACTCGAGCTGCTCGCCCTCCTCCGTCGTCAGCGTCATCGACGCCGACAGGCCGACGTGCAGATACCCGCCGTGCAGGACATCGATGCACTCCGGGCGGATCGCGCGCGTCAGCACCCTGTACCCCTGCACCTGCCCCTCATGGAACGACACACGCAGCGGCACGCTCTTGCGCACACGCGCCACCGGACCACTCGACGCCTCGCTCACGGCTCGACTCATCTCGTCCGCGTCGAGCTTGTCGAGCAGGTACGAGCTCTCGTCACTCGAGAGCCTCAACGTATCCAGATACTTGAAGGTAGACACAGCGCACGGCCCTCATGAAAGTGGCGTCTCTCTCTTCGACAGGTTCACTTGCACGATGCAGCCAACAGCCCCAAATACCGCATCTCTACGCACCACGGGCTATCATGAGCGTATGAACACCCCCCAGGAACACCCGGGCACGCGCCTCCGCGCCCTCATGCACCGCCAGCTGGCGGTCATGCCCGGCGCATTCAACGGGCTCGTCGCACGCGCCGTCGCCGACGCCGGCTTCCAGGCGACATACGTCTCGGGGGGCGCCGTCTCCGCCGCCTCGGGCGTCCCCGATATCGGACTCCGCACCCTCGACCACTTCACCCGCGTCATCCGCGAGGTCGCCGACGGCTCGGGCCTCCCGCTCATCGCCGACGCCGACACAGGATTCGGAGAGGGCGAGATGACCGCGCGCACCGTCGTCGAGTACTCCCGCGCCGGCGCCGCAGGCTGCCATCTCGAGGACCAGGTCTTCCCCAAACGCTGCGGCCACCTCGAGGGCAAGACACTCGTCGCCACCGAACACTTCTGCGAGAAGCTCGAGTACGCATGCAAGGCGCGCGACGGGTCAACAAATGGGCAGTTCATCGTCTGCGCCCGCACCGACGCCGCCGCCATCGAGGGGCTCGAGGGCGCCATCGCACGCGCCACCGCCTACGTCCACGCCGGCGCCGACATGATCTTCCCCGAGGCGCTCACCGAAGAATCCCACTTCGCCGAGTTCGCCAGGGCCATGCAGCAGCTTGCCGGCGACGCCCCCACCGGTGGCCCATACCTGCTCGCGCACATGTCCGAGTTCGGCAAGACCCCCGTCATCCACCACGACAGGCTCCGGGAGCTCGGCTACCACTGCTGCATACACCCCGTCTCCACCCTCCGCTTGGCCATGGGCGCCATCATCCCCGCCCTCGCACGCCTGCGCACCGAGGGCACCATCGAATCCTCACTCCAGAGCATGCAGTCCCGCAACGACCTCTACGCCCTTCTCGGGTACAATCCGGGAGAGCCCTGGACGTTTCCTAACTCGCCACAGCACGCCGAGGACACACAATCCGTCCCCGGCTGACCGAATATCAACCCTCCACTCCCATCGGAGCCCCATCGTGAGCACCGCATCTCCTCCAAAACAAGGCCTCGAAGGCATCATCGCAGGCGACAGCGCCATCTGCTCCGTCATGCAGGACTCCCTCATCTACCGGGGCTTCCCGATCGACGACCTGGCCGACAATGCCTGCTTCGAGGACGTCGCCTACCTCCTTCTCGTCGGTGACAAGCCCACGCCCGAGCAGTCCGCGCAGTTCAAGCAGGACCTCATCTCCGCTCGCGCGCTCCCCGACGACGTCAAGGATCTCATCCGCGCCGTCGCGACGCAGCCCTCCACACACCCGATGGACGTCCTGCGCACGTGCGTCTCCTACATGGGTCACTTCGACAAGGACTGCCAGGACAACTCCCCCGAGAGCGAACTCCGCAAGTCCATCCGGCTCACAGCCTGCATCCCGACCATGATCGGCCACATGCAGAACTGCATCGACGGCCGCGACCTCGTCGACCCCGATCCCTCTCTCTCGCACGCGGCCAATCTGCTCTACATGATGACCGGCTCGCGCCCGACCGAGCAGGAAGAGAAGATCATCGACGTCTCGCTCATCCTCTACGCCGAGCACGACTTCAACGCCTCGACCTTCACCGGTCGCGTCATCGCCGGAACCCTCTCCGACATGCACGGCTGCGTCGCCGGCGCCATCGCCGCGCTCAAGGGCCCGCTCCACGGCGGCGCCAACGAGGCCGCCATGGACATGCTCAAGGAGGTCGGCACACTCGACAACGTCGAGCCCTTCATGCAGAGCGCCTTCGCCACCAAGCGGAAGATCATGGGCTTCGGCCACCGCGTCTATAAGAATGGCGACCATCGCGCCTCCATCCTCCACGCGCTCGGTCGTGACTACGCCAACACCAAGGGCGGCGACGCACTCAAGTGGTTCGAGATCGGCGAGAAGGTCCAGGCCATCATGGACTCCGAGAAAGGCATCTTCCCCAACGTCGACTTCCCCTGCGGCATGACCTACTTCGCCATGGGCATCCCCGTCCCCCAGTACACACCCATCTTCGTCGCCGCACGCATCACCGGCTGGTGCGCCCACATCATGGAGCAGCACCAGAACAACCGCCTCATCAGGCCGCTCTCCAACTACACAGGGCCAAACATCCGCAAGTGGAACGGCTGATCACCCGATAGCGCATCCAAGGCCATGACCTCCACCGCTATCAATCCACTCCGTGAGATCACCGAGGAGTTCCGCTCAACCGCCAACGAGCTCAAGCTCGGCGGCGGCACCAAGGCTATCGAGCGCCAGCACAAGAAGAACCGACTCACCGCGCGAGAGCGCGTCGAGCAGCTCGTCGACGACCCCAAGGAGTTCGTCGAGTTCGGCCTCTGGTACGCCCACAACATGTACACCGAGCACGGCGGCGCGCCCGGCGCCGGCGTCATCACGGGCGTCGGACCCGTCTCGGGCAAGCAGTGCGTCATCATCGCCAACGACGCCACCGTCAAGGCTGGCGCCTTCTTCCCCATGACGTGCAAGAAGATCATCCGCGCACAACGCATCGCGATGATGGCACGCCTCCCACTCCTCTACCTCGTCGACTCCGCCGGCGTCTTCCTCCCCATGCAGGAGGACGTCTTCCCCGACACCGACGACTTCGGGCGCATCTTCCGCAACAACGCCGTCATCTCCGCAATGGGCATCCCGCAGCTCGCGGCAATCATGGGCTACTGCGTCGCGGGCGGCGGCTACCTCCCCGTCCTCTGCGACAAGCTCCTCATGACACAGGGCTCGGGCCTCTACCTCGCAGGACCCGCACTGGTCAAAGCCGCGATCGGACAGGACGTCGACTCCGAGGACCTCGGCGGCGCACGCATGCACGCCGAAATCTCGGGCACGATCGACTTCCTCGAGGACACCGACGAGTCCTGCCTCGAACGCCTCCGCTCCCTCATGGAGCTCGAGCTCTCCGTCAAGCCCGACGATGGCGCACCCTTCCCGCCCATCGACCCCGCACGCAAGCCCACCGACGTCTACGACATCTTCACATCCAACAGCGCCGAGCAGTACGACACCCTCGATCTGCTCGCCACCATCGTCGATGGCGACACCCTCCACGAGTACAAGTCCGAGTACGGACGCTCCATCATCTGCGCCTACGCACGCATCGAGGGGCGCCCCTGCGCCATCGTCGCCAACCAGCGCAAGCTCACCGAGCGCAAGATGCCCGGCGGCAAGGCGGGCCCCTCCAAGTCCGTCAACATGCCCGCCGTCATCTACGACGACTCCGCCGACAAGGCCGCTCGCTTCATCATGGACTGCAACCAGTCGCGCATCCCCATCATCTTCATGCACGACACCTCCGGCTTCATGGTCGGACGCGACTCCGAGCAGGGCGGCATCATCCGCGCCGGCGCAAAGATGGTCAACGCCATGTCCAACTGCGTCGTCCCCAAGATCGCGCTCATCGTCGGCTCCTCCTACGGCGCGGGAAACTACGCCATGTGCGGCAGAGCCTTCGACCCCTTCCTCACCTACGCCTGGCCCGGCTCCAAGTGCGCCGTCATGGGCGCCGACCAGGCAACAGGCGTGCTCGCCATGATCGAGGAGGCCTCACGCAAGCGCAAGGGCGAGGAGATCGACCCCGAGACCCACGAGCAGATCCTCAACGCCGTCAGGGCCAGCTACACCGAGCAGCAGGACATCCGCCACGCCGCCGCTCGCGGCTGGGTCGACAAGATCATCGAGCCCCACCTCACCCGTACCGAACTCGCACGCGCCCTGGCCATGACCCAACACTGGCCCGACGCCGAGAGCTTCCGAACAGGCGTGCTGCAGACATAAACACGTAATTTATCTGTTGAATGTTTTTCCTGAGCCGCAGTACAATCAGCCCTCGCAGCTCCGGATTCCGGGACCCAGCCAAACACAAGGAGAACCGCGATGCGCATCAGGTCCACTCTGTTCGCGTTGCTGTGCTGCGCACTGACGCACGCCGCCCCCTCGCTGGCACAAGAGCCCCTCGCGCCACAAGAACTCCTCGACGCGCGATCCAAACCCCTTGAAGAGCTCGCCTCGCGCGGCTACCTCGCCTCCGTCCTCAACCTCATGGACCTCGAGCCACGAGCGCTCGAGTCCGACATGCTCCGCACGTTCTACCAGGACATCCTCGCCGGCCAGCTCGCCTACGTGGGAGAGCAGCTGCGCGCCACCGCCCTCGGCGACGAGGCGTACCCACGCACGCAGGAGCCCGTCGACCCCGACCATGCCAACACCTTCATCGAGACACACCGCCCGCTCCCGGCACTCCAGGCAATCATCGAGGCCGCACGCGATCGCCAGATCGTCATGATCAACGAGGAGCACCGCTCCTCCATGCAGCGCGCCTTCGCCAACCAGCTCCTCGAGCCGCTCCGCGAGCTGGGCTTCACACACCTGGCGATGGAAACACTCGAGGAGAGCGCCGACGCCCTCCACGCGCGTGGCTATCCCGTCCTCTCGACAGGCACCTACACCGATGATCCCGCGCTGGGCGATCTCGTCCGTCGCGCCATCGAGCTCGGCTACACCCTCGTCCCATACGAGGCCGACGCCGAAGACATGGACCCACGACCCGACGACACCTCACCCGCAGACGCCATGAACCGGCGCGAGCGCGGACAGGCCGAGCACATCTTCGAGCGCACGCTCCAGCTCGACCCCAACGCGCGCGTCCTCGTTTACGCGGGGCGCGACCACCTCTCCGAGTACGCCGGCGAGGTCTGGGTCCCCATGGGTGCCGTACTCAAAGAGATCTCAGGCATCGACCCGCTCACCATCAACCAGTACGTCATGGTCGAGCACTCCAAGCCGATCTTCGAGAGCTGGCAACTCGCGTTCGTCGAGAACGCCGGCTGGCTCGACGCCACACCCATCCTGCTCCGCAAGGAACAAGGCGAGCTCTGGAGCCTCAACCCCCACGCCATCGACGCCTACGTGTTCCACCCCAGAACAACACTCATCCACAGCCGACCGTCATGGCTCGCGATGGGTGGCCTCCGCAAGGCGCACATCGTCGACATCCCACCGCACGACGAGCCCGTCCTCCTCCAGGCGATGGTCCCGGGCGAGTCCGACGACGCCATCCCCATGGACCAGGCCATAGTCTGGCCCGGCGGACCAACTCCGGGCCTCTTCCTCCGCCTCGGGAAGTACACCGTGCGAGTCATCAACCGCGACGGCGACATCCTCTCCAGCGAGACGGTGACAATCAAGTAGGCCCATCCTCGCTCTGGCTATGACACGGCACTGGCCTGACGCCGAGAACCAAGCCTGTCAGATGGACCGCAGCAACTCGTCGAGCTGTCTAACAGCGTCAAGATCTACCTGGTAATTGTCCACTTGCCGTCGCCCGGCAGGACCGGTCGTTCGACGAGGCGCCCGGGTTATATCGTCGATGGTGTTCCAGCCCACGATCTCAACCTCGATCTCTGGCCCGAGCTCGCTCGGTGTGACACACCAGAGCACACCATCAGCCTTGGCTCTCAACCGCTCAATCTGAGCCACCGCGACACACCGGCCCATCTCGCCCCAGTATCTCTCATCCCATGTCTTCACATCAATTCGCCGGGTTCCGAGCACAAGATCCGCCTCGCGCATCCGATCGAGATCCTGAAACACCGCCTCAGTCTCGATTCCCTCTCCCTGCAACCAACAATCGCACGCGATCTCTCCTATCTTCCCGCGCAAGTGCGAATTCGGCGTGTTGTTGTAATGCCCTCTGGCTCTCGCGAATCTCCTGAAGGTGTCTAGGGCGAGCGCTGCCGCCTGCCCGTACCTCTCCGCGTTGATGAGTATCCGCTGAGGCATCGCCGCTGCCTATCTACCCGCCGGGCGCATCCGCGACCATGTCATAGAGCGTCTCTTCCCGTGACATCGCCTGATGATCACAATCATGCAAGCGAGGGCTCGCGAAACCGAGACGACGCACCATCACCTCTATCGCCTCCTCATTCGAATCCACCAACACGGCAGAGCGTCCGTTCCTGATCGCAGATTCTCCAATCGTGCCGCTGCCAGCAAAGAAATCCAGCACCCGATCGCCCGGATTGCTGTGGACCTTTATCAATCGATTAATGACACCCAGCGGCTTCTGCGTCGGGTAACCGGTCTTTTCCTTGCCATTCGGGCTGACGATCGTGTGCCACCAGGTGTCGGTCGGGGTCTTGCCCCTCGCGGCTTTTTCTTTCGTCACAAGCCCCGGGGCCATGTACGGAATTCGATCGATGTCGTCGTATCTGTACGTGTAATTCGCTGGATCATTCGCGTACCACAAGATGTTGTCATGCTTGGCCGACCACCGCTTCTTCGAGCGCGCGCCATAATCGTAAGCCCAGATAATCTCGTTTATGAATGACTCTCTCCCGAACACCTGATCGAGCAGAATCTTCGCGTAATGAACCTCCCGATAATCGAGGTGGAGGAAAAACGATCCGTTGCTTGCGAGCAACCGCTTGGCCTCGATCAATCTCGGCTCGAGGAATTCCAGATAATCGTCAAAGATGTCGTCATACGCCTTCGTGCCCAGCCTCACGGACCTATACCGCTTACCCTTGAATCCCTCCCTGTCTCCATTCTCATCACGAACAGTCTTGAGCTGAGTACGTGCCTGCACTCTACCGGTGTTGAACGGCGGATCGATGTAGATCAGATCAAATGACTGATCCGGAAACCGCCCGATCACCGTGAGATTATCCCCAAAATGTATGTCCAGCGTTGGCGCGCTCACACGACACTCCTTTATCGTGGGTTAGGTAACGAACGAGCGGCAGTATACCAAAGCCGTGATATCACCATCCACGCCCCCGCGCTGTTGTTGCTCTCACACCTCCCCCCACCATGACGTCGAGAGCTACAGAACGGGCGTGCCGCGGACATGGTCAATTCGGTATGTAGTCCACGATGTTGTCCAGCGGCCCGGCTGTCTCACTCGAGAGCGACATCGGCACATCGTTGCCCGAGCCCGGATGGATGCCCCCGCTCCAGAGAACGATGTTGTTGTACACGCGGCCAGATCTGGCACTCCCGAAATTAATCCCAACGGGACGGCACACATAAATCTCGCACCCCCGTACGACCGCTGTCGAACGCTCGCCAATCACCACCACCCCGCCGAACGAATCCGGATCGGAGTGAGAGACGTGGCTGTCCTCGAGCACGCCGAACGAACCCAACTGCACACCGGTAAAACAGCGATACACCTCGCACGACACGGCACGAGAACTCGAGACACCCATTCCATAAAAATCCATCGAAGTAACCACGCACCCCTCAGCCAGCGATCCACTCTGCGCACTGATCCCAACTTCCCCACGCTCGACAACACAATTCCGAACAAGACTTGAGAACACTATGATGCCGTCACGACAATCTCTGACATGGCAATCCTCGACGATGGCCCCATCACACTGAATCGCGGTCTCACATTCCCGTACTCGCAGATCGCTGATCACGAGCTGTCTCAGCCGGATCGACAGTTCTGGGGCCGGCGGCCTGCCACCCAGAAGCCTGAATCCCAGCACGCCATAGTCGCCGAACCCCTCGATCCCGCCATTGCGAATGGCAATGTTCGAAAACTCGATCTTCTCCGTCAGCGGCGAGATCAGCACCGGCGAGATCCCAATCGAATCGCCCCCGCTCCCATGCAGCGTGTACCCGTTCAGATCGATCGTCACATCGTCGGACGCGATGTAGATCCCGTCGCCCGTCGCGTGCAGGTCGCTCGTCAGCACGTAGCTGCCCGGCTTCGATATCGTCAACGGCAGCTCAACGTTCCGCGCGTTCAGCTCGACACGATCCCGCTTCACCAGCCGCTGGATCAGCGGATGGCGATCCGGGCGATGCCATCGATTCTGCGCAAGAGCGTCCGTCGCGCCCGACACAACAACGACCACAGCCAGCATCACTCGCCAGATAGACACAACATCTCTCCTTGGTAATAGATCCCCCTCGCCCCTCCACAGGCACAACAAACCTACCCCGATAGAAAGCATCAAACAAGCATAAATCTCAATCCGACTCCACCAGCACCATACTCGCGCTCGTGGGCAACCTGTAGTATCCCCCCATGCACCACTCCCACTTCGACACACGCGGCTATCCCATCCTCGATCCCGCCGAGGGCTACTCCCAGTGGGCACCCACCTACGAGGACACCGTCCCCGACGAGCTCGACATCCGACTCCTCGGGCGCCTGCAATCCGTCGACTGGAACTCGCACACCAACATCCTCGACATCGCCTGCGGCACGGGGCGAATCGCCAATTGGCTCTCCCAACACACCAACGCGCCTGTCACAGGCATCGACATCACACCCGGCATGCTCGACGTTGCGCGACAGCGCAACATCTACCACTCCCTCCACGAGGGCGACGCCATCGCGCTCCCCTTCGACGACGCATCGTTCGATCTGTCGATCATGTCACTCGCCGACGAGCACATAGAAGACCTCGCTCCCGTGTACGCAGAGGCAGCGCGCGTCACCAAGCCACGAGGCTCCTTCATCCTTGTCGGCTACCACCCCCACTTCCTCATGCTCGGCATCCCCACGCACTTCCGTGACGGGCATGGCAACTCCACCTCGATAGAGAGCTACGTCCATCAGCTCAGCGACCACACCACCGCCGCGCTCAACGCAGGCTGGCGACTCCAGGAGATGCGCGAGGGCATCATCGACGACGTCTGGATCGCGCGCAAACCCAAATGGGAGCAGTACCGCCACCACCCCGTCAGCTTCGTGTTGACTTGGGCAAAGAGCTAATACAATGGCACATTCCATATATTATTGTGTGAAATTGCCCGCCAAATTGTCTATAAGAATCGGTATGTAAATAATTAATAATATATTCGCAACTCGATTTCATAGAGTGTACTAATTCTAAGAAATGTATATATCATAAATATACGCCATAAATAAGGAGTACATCCCATGACACGCACATCAACGGTCGCTCTCGCTACAGCAGTGCTTATTCTCATCGCGATTCTGGCAAGGGTCGCTCTCGCAGGACCACTCTCGCCCACCACCCCGACGGTGGAGCCGACCCACCACACCCTGACAGAAATCTATGACGCCATCGAAGCGAACACTCATGTTCACAACGGTGCCAATGAGCTTGTTGCCGAGTGGTTGGCTGTTGGCGATGTGAACACCACACCAAGCCTCGTGATTGAGAATCGAATACCAGCAGGAATGTCTGGTGTTGTCCACGCTGTCATCGTGACCAACACCAACACCACAGGCATCGGCCTATTGGATGTCTACGACGGCCCGGGCGCCCCGGCCCTTGGAGTATTCGGCACAGAAGAAGGAGCAGGCACAGTCAAGCATGTCATCAACATGCGTTTCGATGACGGCCTCGCCATTCTGCGGCGCAACAACCAGACCGCCTACACAATCCTGTACAAATTAGATTCACCGTAATCCATCCTTGGGATACCAAGAGGAGACCCCATCATGTCACGCGCCACCACCATCGCACTCGCATCGGCCGGCATCATTCTTGCCGCCATTCTGACAACAGTCGCACTCGCCGGGCCACTCTCCCCATCCTCACCTCCCACCCCGACACACCACACGCTTACCGAGATCTACGACGCTATCACCAACAATTCTCTGGCAATCACGGGCGCTGGGGATTTCGTTATCGGCTGGGACTCCGACGGGAAGAACGACAGCACGGCGGACGCGTCACCCGCGGCGGTGTTCAATACCACGCAATCAGGAGTCCTCCACGCTGTTATTCTGACAAACACCTCGAGTGTCACTCATGCTGGCCTACGCATCCACAACGGTGACGGCACGATGTCGCGCGGCATCATATCCCTGCCACCTAACACACCCTCACAAACGTACACCATGAACATGCGGTTCGAGGACGGGCTCGCATTCCGCCGAATGAGCGCATCCACCGGCTTCATCTTCTTCTACAAGCTCGACCCGCCGTAATCTATCTCTACCCCACCAGCACCGAGCAGCACGTCAGCGCACCCTCCGCCTTCGCCAGCTCGTCCGCCTCCACCAGCTCCACCTCGAGCCCCGCGTCACGCACGCGCTGCGCAACACCGGGAAACCGGCTCGCCACCAGCACGCAATCCCCCAGGTCCACCACGTTCGCGCCGCCGCTCTCGCCCGCTGGCGTCTCGATAACCTCGCACCCCTCGAACACTCTCACATCGACCCACTCCGGATTGGTCACGACGCGGCTCTCACCGAACGCCGTCGCCGCGCTCTTCAGGTGCAGGCACCCGCGCACCTCCACACCACGCACCTCGTAGCCAAACTCCTCCAGCCTCTCTCGCATCTGCGCGATCGCCGCCTCGTTCGAGCGCGTCGTCCTCCCCACCCACACGCGCCTCCCCTGCACGATCACGTCCCCGCCATCCACGCACCCAGGGGCCTCGATCCAGCGCAGCTCCCTGTGCTCCCCCAGCACGCTCGCCACGCTCTCCACCTCGCCCCGCCTGCTCTCCGCGCCGGGTCGCATCATCAGCGCGATCTCATCGAACACCACCGCGCAGTCCTCGACGAACACGCTGTCAGGGTGATCCTCCAGCACAGGTAGCTCCGCCACATCCCACCCGTGCGTCCGCAGCACATCGCAATACACGGCGTGCTGCGCACGCGCACGCGCCACGTCGATCGGCTCGCGCGCGATCTCCGTCAGCTCGCACCGAACAATCGATGAGGCAACATCCCGTGTGATCGCAACCCGCATCCGACCATGCTACACCGGACGCTCCCTGCTCATGATGGTGTCCCAAGGGTCGAGCCCCCGAGGGATTATCGAAGCACGTTGTCAAGCGGGTCCGCCGTGGTTGGATCGATGGTGAACGGCGCGTCGGTGGCCAGGTTTGACGTGATCGCATTGGAGACCATGTTGCGGTAGATGTAGTTGAGCTGGCTGTTGGCGAAGTTCACCGCGTCGCCCGTGCTGAACATGATGATGTTGTCCATCACGACATTGCGTCCATCGATCTGAAACGGTTGCTCGTCGGACATGATGCCGTGGAAGCCCGAGTTGTTGATCGTGCTGTCCTGGATAATGCCCTGCAAATAGACCTTGATGCCGACGCCAGCCGAGTTCAGAACCGAGCACTCGCGGATGGAATTGTTCGGCCACGTCGCCTCGATGCCAATGGCGCCCGCGTTGTCGACCGTCGAGCTCTCGATCGTGACACCCGGTCCAAGACAGGTGATGCCGTTGGCACCGGTGTTCCTGATCGTGGTGTTTCGAACGGAAGCGTTGTCGCTCGCGCTGACGCCGGTTGTGCCTCCGGTGAGCGACGAGTCGAGCAGCGAGCCGCCCTGGTTGAGGATGACGTTGGCGGTGGTGCACCCTCGCACCGTGGCCGAGCGCACCAGCCCCCCATCGCCCGAGGCGATGCCCACCGCACAGTCAAACGCGATCGTGTTGACGATCAGTGCGCTCTGGCCTCCCTGGACGCCCGTGCCACAGTTGGAGAGCGTCACGCCCTCGACGATCATCTCGTTGAGGATCGCGGTGTCAAAGGTGATGGTATCGATCGCGCCGCCAGTGATGCCGGCAAAACCCCAGCCTGTGACGTGCCCGTTGATGATGCGGACACCGGTGCGGATCTGCCCGTAGGCACCCCGCACGCCGTAGCCGGTGCCGCCCCCGAGCGTGAACCCGTTGAGATCGATGGTCACGTTGTCGGCGTCGACGATGATGCCATCGGTCGCGCCGGTCAGGTTGCTTGTCAATCGATACGTCCCGGGCTGCGTGATGGTGTACGGCAGCGTCACGCTCTGCGCGTTGAGCACAAAGGCGTCCGTCGCCTGCACCGGCCCAGCGGGTGGTGTCAAGGGCCCGCCAATCGCACTGGCAGAAAGCACAACGCTCGATCCAACGATCCAACCACGAATAATCCGCACCATCTCACTCTCTCTTTCTCTGACCTTGCCCAAATCGAATGGGCCTTGGAGTTAGTTCGCTATGTTGTCGAATGGCCCCGCGCCCACACTGCTCGCACTGATCGGCGCATCCGATCCAGGCGCGTTGATCGTGCCCGAGCCGTTGCCGAAGATCTTGTTGCGATAGACGAAGTTGCCCGTCGTGCCCATGAGGTTGATGCCCCACAACCCATTGTCGTTGACGGTGTTGCTCTCGATCACGTTCGCGGCATCGGCACCACCCGAGCCGCGTATGCCGTCGCCCGCATTTCCCGTGACGGCACAGCCGCGCACGGTCACGTTCTCGCTCGCCACGATTCCGAAATTATCGTTGTCAAACGCTGTGCAGTTCTCGATCAGCGTCCCGGGGTCCACCGTTATACCGGTAGCCGATTTCGAAACGCGGCACTCACGTATGATCACGCTCGTGCCAGCGGTGATGCCAAACCCGCTCCCGGTGCCCGGGCCCACCACCGAGCACCCCCGAACCAACCCGAAGTTGCCACTGGCTATCCCGGTTCCCGACACAAATCGAACGCTGCTATCACGCACCACACACTCGTCTGCTGTCAGCATGCCGGTCGAGGTCGAATCCCAAACGCTCGTGCTGTCGATCAATCCGTTCTTCTCGAGATGCACGCCAACAGCGCTATCGCGCACGATGCAATGCACCACCTGGCTGTTGTCGTGGCACCCGATCGCGTTACCGCCCGGAATACTCGTCACCGTCACGTGACGCACGCTCGTGTCAACGAACTCCGTGCGGAAGAGCTGCCCGTCGAACTCGATGCGGTTGCCATCGATGCCGCCCCCGTCCCAACTCTCGACAAACCCGTTCTCGACCGTGATGCCAGAGCGCGTCGTGCCACGTGTCGCCGTGATGGCCCTGTCGGACCCCGGCACACCAACGAGAGTGAATCCGTTGAGATCGATCGTCACGTTGTCGGTATCAATGACAATCCCGTGCTGACCAGCCACCCCTGTCAAGTTGCTTGTCAATCGATACGTCCCGGGCTGCGTGATCGTGAACGGCAATGTCGTCCACTGCGCATTCAGGAGCGTCGCGTCCGTACCCGCGATCGGCCCCGCGGGCGGCGTCAACTCGCCCCCGCGCACCGATGCACCCACGACTACAGAAAGAACCAGAGCGACCAGCGTCGAACGAACCATCTCGATCTCCTCCAGTTGTGTACGCAGTCCACGGGCACAACACCACACCCCACGCCGATCAAGCGTACCAGCGTCGCTTCATATCACCAAGAAAATCTCTCGCAAATACAACTCAGCGCGCAAACAACCGCGCCAGCGACTCTCGCGCCTCTGGCGTCTCCACCATGCTCGCGCTGATCCGCGCCCCCTCGCGCACCTGCTCCGCCAGCATCTCCCCGTCCATTGTGTTCATCCACTCCTTCGTCGCCCGCAGCGCGTTGGGCTCCGCGCCCGCCAGACGATCCACCAGCTCGCCAACCGCCTCGTCGAGCACGTCCACGCTCTCGACGCACGACGTCACCATCCCCAGCTCGAACGCCTCGGCGCCCGACATCGTCCCCCCGCGCAGCAGGATCCGACGCGCCATCCCCGATCCGACCCGACGGATCAGCCACGGCGCCACGACGGCGGGGCACACGCCGATGTCCACCTCCGGGTAGCCCAGCTTGGCGTCGGCGTGCGTGATCGACAGGTCGCAGAGGCACGCGAGCCCGCACCCGCCGCCAATCGCCGCCCCGTTTATCCGCCCCACGAGCACCTGGGGGATGTTTCTGAGCTTGAGGGTCAGCTCGGCGAGGGACGCGAGCAGCCTCTCTGGCGCGCCGGGCTCCTCGAGCACCTTCTTGAGATCCATGCCGGCGCAGAAGCTCTTGCCCGCGCCGGTGAGGACGCACACGGTCGCGTCGTGTGCGCGCGCCAGCTCGTCGGCGCGTCCGTGGAGCGCCTCGAGCAACTCGATCGACAACGCGTTGCGCGCCTCGGGGCGATTGAGCGTCAATCGTGCGACGGTTCCGTCGAGCTCGAGCTGGGCCAGGTCTTCCATGCGTGGCTAGTCCTTCCAGATGCGCGCCAGCGCCTCGTGCGCGCGCTCCGACCGCGCGGTCTCGATAGATCGCACCAGCGATTCATCGAAATCGACGTCCGAGTGGGTGTTATCGAGTCGGTTGAGCCACTTTTTCGTCTCGCGCACGGAGTGCAGCGGCTTGCGTGCGAAATCCCCCGCCGCGTCCAATGCCGCGGGAAAAACGTCGGATTCCGACTCCACGGTCCGGTGTAACAGCCCCATCTGTGCGCCGCGCGTCGCGTCGATCAGACCGGGGTCGAGCACGCGCTCGCGCGTGTGCGCCCGCCCGATCGCGCGGCTCAGCAGGGGCGTGGTGACGGCGGGCGAGATGCCGAGGGTGACGACGGGGTACCCGAGTTTCGCGTCCTTGTTGGCGACGACGTAGTCGCAGGCGCTGACGAGCGCGCAGCCCCCGGCGATGGCGGCGCCCTGGACGGCGCCGACGACGGGGATGTCGAGTCGTCGGAGCGCGCGGCAGGCTCGGGAGAGGGAGGAGAGCAGCGGCGTGGTGATGTCGGGGTTGGCCTTGGCCTCGGTGAGGTCGAAGCCGGCGCAGAAGGTCCTGCCCTCGCCATGGAGGAGGAGGACTCGGGCCTCCTTGCACTTGAAGGAGAGGTAGTCGTTGCACTCGCAGATGGTCTCGAGCATCTCGACGGTCAGCGCGTTGCGCTTCTCGGGGCGGTCGAGGGTGCAGATGGCGATGTGCTCGTTGTCCGAGTGGGGCTCGAAGCGGATCATGCGTGGGAGTCCTGTCGTGCGCGTGACAGGATATCCGACGCGAGGCGCTCTGCGCGTGCGAGGGCGTCGAGGTCGATGGTCGTGGTGTAGCCGGCGTCGTGGATGGTCTCGACGAGGGTGCGCGTGGAGATGTTGCCCGGCGCGGGCTTGCCGGGCTGCGAGGCGTAGGGGCATCCGCCCAGACCCGCGACGGAGGCGTCGAAGGATCGGACGCCCATGTCGAGGCAGGTGCGGACGCACTGCGAGGCGTGGGCGAACGTGTCGTGGAGATGCATGACGAGGTGGGCGCGCTCCTGCGCGGAGAAGGCGTCGAGGAGCGACTCCGTGGAGGCGGGGGTGGCGTGCCCGATGGTGTCGCCCAGGTCGAGCTCGGCGCGCCGGGATTCGATGGAGTCGGGCGGGAGTATGGATAAGAGCCTGTCGGCGACGGCGCGCACCTGGTCGGGTTCGATGATGCCCTCGTAGGGGCAGGCGATGACGGTGGAGATGTAGAGGCGCACGCGCATGTTGCGCGAGAGCGCGTCGGGGATGAACTCGGCGAACCGCGCGATGGACTCGTCGATGGAGGCGTTGGTGTTCTTCTGGTTGAAGGTCTCGGAGGCGGCGGTGAAGACCGCGATGGTGAGTGGTGCCTCGTCGGAGTGGAACTCGATGGCCCGCTCGTAGCCCCTGGCGTTTGGGACCAGGGCGATGCATCGGGGTGCCTTGGGGTGCGAGCGCAGGTCGCTGAGCGAGGTCAACAGATCCTCGGCGTCGCCCAGCTGGGGGATCCACTTTGGCGAGACGAAGGAGGTGTGCTCGATGGCGTCGACGCCGGTGGTGGCCAGGGCGCGGATGAGGGCGGCCTTGTCGTCCGTGGGGACGCGCGCGTCCTCATTCTGGAGGCCATCGCGTGGGGCAACGTCGGTGATGGTGACGTGTGTGGGCATGCTTACATGGTATTGGATTCGTGGGGTGAGCATGATCGTCAGTTACATGTGAGCTTATATCTTACGCTGCATCAATGAACTGGCTTAAAGTGTTACTACTCATGAAATAGTGTGAAAGTAGATTGATCTGTGAGAACACTCATCCCCTCAGTCAGGGTAAATTGCCATAGCTCTTTAGGATTCGAAATGTATCTCGCCCGTCTATGATGCAATATCTTCTCGGATTGGAAGGCTGGACTGCAAATGCACGTAGTGTATCGCGAACGGCAATGCCCACATCATGCGAATGTTGAACGATCAGGAGATCAGCGTTTGTTTTGCTTAGTCGTACGATTTGATCTGCACGCTTTCCACATATCTCAAGTGTCATTTCTCTAAATTTAGAAGGACCTTTTAATAAAAAAGCCGCAGAAACTCGTCTACCCCCGATAGAAATTGAAGTTGAATAATGATCTGCCTGCTCTCCGCCCCAGTCCCTTGAGGTTTCATCACCGAGAATTGTCGCCAGTTGTTCCTTCACAAAATTTTCAGACAACTCTTTCATAGTTTCTTCCCAATCGTTACAGCTCTCTCTATCTATTGTTTTAATACGTGAAAACTGATCGATATCTTCAGGAAATATTTGGTAGAGATCAAACCCATACCATGCTAGTGAATGAGGAATGCCACTGTTCCTCCAGTGGTCAAATGTTGGCGCACCCATTATCAGAGGGTGAATTATCAAGGCATCATCGGATACAGATCTTACTTGCCCGATGATGGACACATATGATTCATGACTTTGTTCACTTCGACCTGTAGAAGCTACGAAATGCTCGATACCGTAATCCAACCATATTGTGCGATCAGTTTCAGCATCGAGCAAGACTTTATTCCTGACTCGTTCTATTCCCTCTTCATATACGTCTGGCGCCCCTTCTAATCTCTCTGTACTGCAAAAAATTACCCCTACACGAGGCGTGTTCGCGAGCTCACCTAAAACGGGCACTTTTGCTGCAGAGCATATTTGCAAAGCAGCTTCAACTGCGATGTGGTTGTTCCGCAGATCATCTTGCCAATCACCATCTTTCTTTGCGTGTTCGTTATAAAAATTTATATATGGCTCACCAAATACTGAGAAGCATTTTCGTAAATTTATAAAACCAGGATCAATAAAATGATAAGGTGTTGACAACCTTATTTCTGGATCCGTATCGCTTCTGAGACTCTCTGTAGATTCAGCACGGTCTCGTCTATACATGACAACCAGTATAGAGGTGTTTTCACCGCTCAGGTGCTAACAAAGGAAATCCTCATTTTTGGGTGATGCGGGCTGCAGAACAGGGTTAGATGCACCCTGAATTCATCCCATTCTTTTTTTTAGTAGTACGGTTAAAAACCTATTTGTCTCCAATCAGAGTATGAGGTTGGATCCTGCTGCTTAGTTGGAGTGCAATCTGTAGTAGGCCCACAGCAACCTCGCGGCGGTGGCGCGATGCGGGCGCCAGGCCTCGGCGATGTGCACGAGGTCCTTCGTTGACGGGCGTGCGTCGAGACCGAATGCACTCTGTGTTGCGGACTGGAGGGCGACGTCTGCCGCGGGGAAGGCGTCTGCGCGACCGAGGCAGGTGAGCAGGACGATGTGCGACGTCCAGTCGCCGACGCCCGGGAGTTGTGTGAGTGTCTCGATGACGCGCCCGTCGGGCTGCGTGTCGAGCGCGTCGAGGTCGAGCGCGCGATCGAGCATGGCCTGAGCGATGGCGCGGAAGGTGCGGATCTTGGCGCGCGACTGGCCGACGTCGCGGAGGGACTGCTCGCTCGTGGCGAGGACGGCCTGCGGCGTGAGCGGGTCGAGGAGCTCGCGCGTGCGCTTCCAGATGGCGTCGGCGGCGTGGCGCGAGAGCATCTGGTCGGTGATGATGGACAGGAGGGACTCGAGCGAGAGGGGTACGAGGCGCAGCGGCGGGGTGTCGGTGGCGTCGTGGATGCGTCGGAAGACGGGCTCCAGCTCGCCCAGGGCGTGGATCTGGGCGAGGAGGTCCTCGCGGGTTCTGATCACGCCTGGGGGTGCTGGGATGGGCATGCGATTGCTGATATCTGGGTTTGGAATGATGATTTTTGGCTTGGTAGACCGAGAGTCGACCTTTATAGTAGATGAGTAAGGGCGTTGCTGGCGCTCGCACTCTCAGCAGGAGGCTCGACATGCGCACTCAGATCGTGGCGGCACTGGTTGGTGGTTTCCTTGCGGGTCAGGGCGCGATTGCGCAGCTGGACGTGAGCGATACGAACAAGTGGGCGTGGAGCGAGAACGCGGGCTGGCTGAACTGGGGTGAGACGCCCGGCCCGGACGAGGTGAAGCTGAACTCGACGTTCATGCAGGGCTACGTCTGGTGGGAGAACGCCGGCTGGATGCACCTTGGCGACGGCACGCCGGCGGACCTCGTGCACTACGCGAATCTTGATGGCGTCGACTACGGCGTGAACATGGACGCTGGCACTGGCGAGTTGTTCGGGTTCGCGTGGCACGAGAATCTCGGCTGGGTGAACTTCGGCACGACGCCGCACATCGGTGCGCTCGATGGCGCGCGCTACGACTTTGGTTCCGGACGCCTGCGCGGGTACGCGTGGAGCGAGAACGCCGGCTGGGTGAACCTCGACGACGCGACGCACTTCGTGAGCTTCACGTGTAAGGGTGATCTTGATGGCGACGGCGACGTCGACGGCGCTGACCTTGGTCTGTTCCTGGGACTCTGGGGCCCCTGCCCGGCGCCGTGCGCGGGCGACTTCGACAACGATGGCGATGTCGACGGCGCTGACCTTGGGTTGTTCCTTGGCGAGTGGGGCCCGTGCCTGTGACCGAGTGAGACTTGGATCCTGCCCCGTCGGATATCGACGGGGTTTTTTTCTGCGCGCATCCTGTTGCGAAGGACGCGCCGGCCGGATGGCCCTGGCGCGGCGCCAGGCTGGTTTTTGTTTGGGTTTCCCGCCCGGTTTCGCGTGATTCGCGGCTCTGAGCTATACTAGTGCGCAGCGTAGGGGAACCGGCCCGGCGTCGTTTCGATGCTGGATCGGATGGATCGGATGCCTGACGCGGAGTCGGGCTTGAACGTGGCCCCGGAAGCTGCACCCCGGAACCGGACGCTTGCCTATTCGTGAGGCAGGCGGGACTTGAGGAACGACGTGATGTCGACGACGCCGCTGCCATTCGAGCGCTTGGAAGACGGCGAGGCTGCTGGTGTCGGCGTGGTTCGTCTGGAGCAGGCGGGCAAGCCCGTGGTCGTGCTGGAGCGCGAGCTGCTGGAGCGGCTGGACGCGTCGCTGGCGTCGATCGGAGAGATGGATCTGGCGGGGCTCGTGCTGGCGTCGTCGTCGAGCAAGGTGTTCGTGGCGGGCGCTGATCTGAAGGAGATCGATGCTCTGGATGATCCGGGGCTGCACGAGTACCTGGAGTTCGGGGCGCGTGTGTTCGCGCGGATCTCGAGCATGCCCTGGACGACTGTCGCGGCGATCAACGGTGCTGCGCTGGGGGGTGGTCTCGAGCTGGCGATGCACTGCGATCATCTTGTCGGGTTCGTGCCTGGTGATGGTGGGCGCCCGTACCCTGTTGGGCTGCCCGAGGCGGGGCTGGGATTGTGTCCCGGCTGGGGCGGCACGAACATGCTGGGCGCGCGGATCGACCCTTCGAGCGCGATACGACAGACGTCGATCGGCAAGCCGATGCTCGTGCACGAGGCGAGCGAGGCGGGGCTGTTCGTCGAGACAACGGATGACGTTGATTCACTGATTGACATAGCGTCGCGCGTGGCTTCGCGTGCGAAGGCGCGCCCGCGTCACCCCCGCTGGATTGGCGAGGATGACGTGCGCGATGCTTCGGGTTCGGCGCTGGCGAGCGTGCGAGGCGATCTGCCCGACACGGACGCGGCGCGAGCGGTGGCGGAGTGCGTGGCGTGCGGACTCGAGAGAGGCTGGGAGGCGGCGATCGCGCTGGAGCGTGAGCGTCTGGTGGGCCTGCGCCACACGGAGGCGGCGCGTGGGGCTCTGGAGGCGTTCTTCGCCAAGAGTGGCGCGAGGGCGACCGGCTGAGAGATAGCATGCGTTCGATGGAGTGATCCGATGACGAAGAAAGCGAATCTTGCGGAGATGAAGGGCGTGTCGGCGAAGGATCAGGAGATGATCCGCGACGCCGAGAAGATGCTCGGCCCGGAGCCAGAGGAGATGGGGTTCATCAAGAATCTCTTCTGGGGGAATCTGCGCGAGGACCTTGTGTTCCCGTATCCGGAGAGCTCTCCGGAGGAGACGGCCAGGGCGGATCAGCTTGTGGCCGCGCTCGATGAGTACCTGCGCACCGAGCACCCGACGATCGAGATAGACCAGGAGCAGCACATCCCCGAGTGGTGCATCCAGAAGCTGTTCGACCTGGGTGTGCTGGGTATGACGATTCCGTCGGAGTACGGCGGGCTGGGTCTTGGCATCACGAGCTACAACCGCGTGCTCGAGCGGTTGGGCGCGACGTGCGCGTCGACCGCGGTCGTGGTCTCGGCGCACCAGTCGATCGGGTGCAAGGCGATCATGATGTACGGCACGCCTGCGCAGAAGGAGCGCTGGCTGCCCAGGCTGGCGAAGGACACGCTCTCGGCGTTCTGTCTGTCCGAGCCGAACGTCGGCTGCGACGCGGGCGGGCAGGAGACGGACTGCGTGCTGAGCGAGGACGGATCGCACTACGTTCTCAATGGCGAGAAGAAGTGGGCGACGTCGGGCGCGCTGTCGGGCGTGTTCACCGTCATGGCCAACCAGATGGTGACAGATCCGAGGACCGGCAAGGAGGTCAAGAAGGTCACGGCGCTGATCTGCACGCCTGACATGGGCGGCATCGATATCTTCCAGAAGAATCGCTCGAAGTGCGGCATTCGCGGCACGTGGCAGGCGAGGCTGCGCTTCACGGACGTGCGCGTGCCGCGCGAGAACCTGCTGCACGAGGAGGGTCGCGGGCTGAACGTGGCGTTGTCGTGCCTGAACTACGGGCGTTGCACGCTCTCGGCGGGCATGCTGGGCGGCGCCAAGACTGGGATGGCGCAGTCGATCAAGTGGGCGCAGACGCGTCATCAGTTCCAGCGTCCGCTGGCGGAGTTCGAGCTCGTGCGGAGCAAGATCGCGCACATGGCGGCGCTGAACTACGCGGCCGACGCGATGCTGTACATGACCACGGGCATGCTGGATCGCCAGGACACGGACATCATGGTCGAGACCGCCGCGTGTAAGGTGTTCTGCTCCGAGATGGGCTGGCGCGTGATGAACGACGCGATGCAGATCATGGGCGGCGAGGGGTACATGACGGAGAACGAGTTGGAGCGCGCGTTCCGTGATTCTCGCATCTACACGATCGTCGAGGGCGCCAACGAGGTGATGCAGTCGTTCATCTTCGCGTACGGCGGCAAGCAGCTGGCCGAGCAGATGCTGGGCGTCCAGGGCGCGGTCGGCTGGGATAAGGACCAGACGATGGGCGGCAACCTGTGGCGGATCGTGCGCAACGGTCTGAACGGGAGCGTGATGAGGCGGGCGCTGCCGCTGGCGTGGGAGGTGTTCTTCAACGTGACGCCTTCGGCGCCGGACGTGACGCGCCTGCACGGCTCGCTAGACGCGCAGGCGAGGCGTTTCGCGGGGCTGATCGCGGAGCACACGCACAACTTCAAGATGGCCAGCAAGCTGCACGAGGAGAAGATCGTGACGCGTCAGGTGGTGCAGGCGCGGATCGCCGACAGCGCGATCTGGCTGCACGCGATGGCGTGCGTGCTGAGCCGTCTGGACATGCAGATCCGTCGTGGGGACGACGGGATCGAGTTTGCGCGTGATCGTGCGGCGGCGCTGCACTTCCTCGACCTGGCGGACATCGAGATCAGACGCGCGCACGCTGGCCTGCACGACAACGCGGACGAGTCGATGCGTGAAGCGGCGCAGGCGGCGCTGGACTTTTCGGACACGCTGCCCAACGATCGCTTCTACATCCACGAGAAATCGCCGACACACGAGGGGCAGGGACGCGACATCCAGACAGATCACATCGAGCAGTTTCCCGGTGAGGCTGCCACGTCCCGAGCCTGAGCGTTCACACTGACACATCCACGCCGACGCACGACGCGCGGCGATTCCAGAAAGAGATGACGGAGATCTTCATGCTGTTCGACACGATTCGTACCAAGGGCCACGAGAACGTCCTCCTGTGCTACGACAAGGAGACCGACCTGCGCGCGATCATCGCGGTGCATGACACCACGCTGGGCTCGGCGCTGGGCGGCACGCGTCGTTGGGCGTACGACACGGAGGAGGACGCGCTGACGGACGTGCTGCGTCTGTCGGAGGCGATGACGTGGAAGGCTGCGGCCGCGGACCTGCCGATGGGCGGTGCCAAGAGCGTGATCATCAAGAACTCGCACGACCAGGAGCCGACGGAGGCTGTGGCGCGTGCGATGGGTCGGTTCGTCGATCGATTGAATGGGCTCTACATCGCGGCGGAGGACGTCGGCGTCGACACGCAGTTCATCGACTGGATGGCGGGTGAGACGAAGTTCGTGATGGGCGGCGAGACGGTCTCGCGTGGTGGCGATCCGGCGCCGTACACGGCACGCGGTGTCGTCAACGGCATCAAGGGCGGGCTGCGTGCGGTTGGGCGCCCCGGCTCGCTCGAGGGCGTGAAGATAGCGGTGCAGGGCATGGGGGCGCTGGGCTCGAATGTCGTGCGCATCGCCAAGAACGAGGGCGCGGACGTCGTGGTCGCGGAGATCGATGAGGACAGCCTCAAGAGCGTGACCGACGAGTTCGAGGTCGAGGTCGTTGGTGTGGAGGAGATCATCACGACGGAGTGCGACGTGCTGTGCCCGTGTGCCCTGGGCGCGGTGGTGCACGCCGGCAACATCGCGGATCTGCGGTGCCAGGTGCTGTGCCCGGGCGCCAACAACGTGCTGGCCAAGCCGTCTGAGGAGGCGCCGCTGCTGCACGATCGGAACATCGCGTACTGCCCGGACTTCGTGGCCAACGGCGGCGGGCTGATCCGTCTGGCGGGCCTGTATGTCGGGTGGGACGAGCCGAAGATCAACACAAAGATCGCCCAGATCGAGCAGACCATCGTCGACATACTGGCGCAGTCGAATGGCAACGCGCACACTGCCGCTGTCGACTACGCCAAGGCGAAGATCGAGGCCGGGAAGCTTCAGACGGCCTGAGACCGAGAACCCCCACGGAGCGCACGGAATGCCCGTTACCACGTGTTACGAAACCAAGATCGAGCACATGCAGATCCTCGATGAGGATGGGAAGCTTGACACGAAGCTCGCTAAGGACACGCTGTCCGACGACGACGTGTTGCTGTTGTATGAGCGGATGTCGTTCGGGCGTCAGCTCGACGAGATCGCGTTCAAGCTGCAGCGCTCGGGTCGCATGGGCACGTACCCGCAGAACAAGGGGCAGGAGGCCGCGGCGGCGGGGACGTCGTTCGCGTTGCGCCAGAGCGACTGGGTGATCCCTTGCTATCGCGAGAACATCGCGATGTACCACATGGGCCTGAAACCCGAAATGATCCTGCTGCACTGGATGGGCGACGAGCGTGGCAATCAGATCCCCGAGGACGTGAACGTGACCCCCCTGTCGGTGCCCATCGGCACGCACATGCTGCACGCTGTGGGCATCGCGTGGGCGGCGAAGATCCGCAAGGAGGACACTGTCGTCGCGACGTACTTCGGCGACGGCGCGACGTCGGAGGGCGACTTCCACGAGGCGATGAACTTCGCTAGCGCGTACAAGACGCCGACGGTGTTCATCTGCCAGAACAACGGGTGGGCGATCTCGACACCCTCGTGCTCGCAGACGGGCTCGGAGACGTTCGCGCAGAAGGCGCTGGCGTATGGTGTTCCGACGATCCGCGTGGATGGCAACGACATCTTCGCGACGTACAAGGCGATGCAGGTGGCGGTGGAGCGGGGTCGCAAGGACGGCACGCCCAGCTTCATCGAGTGCCAGACGTATCGATTTGGCGACCACACGACGGCGGACGACGCGCGTCGCTATCGCGACACGGACGAGCTCGAGGAGTGGATGAAGAAGGACCCGCTGATCCGTGTGCGGAAGTACATGGAGAGCAAGAAGATCTGGGACAAGGCCAGACAATCGGCACTGGACGAGAAGGTCGAGGCGGAGGTCAACGCGGTGGTCGATCGGGCGATGAACATCGAGGCGCCGAGCGCGTCGGACTTCTTCGACCACATGTTCGCGTCGATTCCGGATGATCTGGCACGCCAACGCGACGCCATGAAGACACACTCGCTGGGGCTGGATCCCGCGCAGGAGACGCTGCGTCTCTCGCCGACGCACGCGTGAAGGAACCACGATGCTCGTATCACTCGAGGACAACAAGGGCGGCGTGTGCTGGGTGAACCCCATCTACGTTCGCGAGATCAAGCCCACCAGAGCGGGGAGCAAGCTGGTCTTCGGTGGTGGCAAGACCGTTCAGTTCTCGATCGGACCCGATGAGCTCGCGACACGCCTCAATGTCGGCATGCCCGTCACGCAGGAGGAGCTGGTCGCGATGATTGACACACAACACTCGGCACAGCAATCACAGGCCGCTGGCGCTGCGTCGACATCACTAGGCTGAGCGTACCGACTATGGCACAGATGACACTCGTACAAGCGATCAACGACGCCCTCGCGACCATGATGGAGGAGGATCCTCGCGTGGTGATCTCGGGCGAGGACGTTGGCATCAACGGTGGCGTGTTCCGCGTGACCGAGGGTCTGCAGGAGCGCTTCGGGAAGGATCGCGTGGTCGACTCGCCGCTGGCGGAGTCGGGCATCATCGGGACGTCGATCGGCCTGGCGATGAACGGGATGATCCCCGTGCCGGAGATCCAGTTCGAGGGCTTCCTTGGGCCCGCGTACGACCAGATCGTGAATCACGCGGCACGTTATCGCACGCGTTCGCGGAGCGCGGTGACGATCCCGATGACGATCCGCGTGCCTGTTGGCGGTGGCATCCACGCGCCGGAGCTGCACTCGGACTCGCCCGAGGCGATCTACGCGCACCATCCGGGACTGAAGGTCGTGATGCCGGCGTCGCCGTACGACGCCAAGGGGTTGCTGATCAGCGCGATAAAGGATCCCGACCCGGTGATCTACTTCGAGCCCAAGCGCATCTATCGTGCGTTCCGCGAGGAGGTGCCCGAGGGCTCGTACGAGGTGCCGATCGGGAAGGCGAAGATCGTCGAGGAGGGCTCGGACCTGACGGTGGTGACGTGGGGCGCGCCGGTGCTGCAGTGCATCAGCGCGATGGACTCGCTGCCTGACGATATCTCGATCGAGCTGATCGACCTTCGGACGATCTACCCGTGGGACATCGAGACGGTCGTGGAGTCCGTCAACAAGACCGGGCGCTGCGTGATCGTGCACGAGGCGCCCAAGACGTGCGGCTTCGGCGCCGAGGTTGCGACGACGATCATGGAGCGCTGCTTCCTGTCGCTGGAGGCGCCTGTGCAGCGCGTGACGGGCTTCGACACGATCATGCCGTACTACAAGCTGGAACTGGATTACCTGCCCGAGGCACCGCGCATCGCGGAGGCCATCGGCGCGTGTGCCGCGTACTGAGCACCTGGTGAGGATTGCACAATGGGACATCAGACATCATCCGATCCGAACGTCTTCATCCTGCCCGACCTGGGTGAGGGTGTGCACGAGGCCGAGCTGATCGCGTGGAAGGTCGCGGTTGGCGAGGAGGTCAAGGAGCACCAGACGCTCGCCGAGATGGAGACGGACAAGGCGCTGGTCGAGGTGCCCTCGCCGCGCGCGGGCGTGATCAAGCAGCTGCACGGCAGCGAGGGCGAGATCCTCAATGTCGGCAACCCGCTGGTGACGTACGAGGGCGGCGCCGACGCTCCGTCGACGAGCGCGCCGGCACCCGAGACGGCGCAGGCGGAGGAGAAGGACGCCGGCACGGTCGTCGGGTCGGTCTCGGATGAGCCGCTGATCCAGCAGGCCTCGGGCGGCAAGGCGCTTGCGGCGCCGGCGGTTCGCAAGCTGGCCAAGGATCTGGGCGTGGACATCAACACGGTGGTCGGCACGGGGCTGGCCGGTCGCGTGACGGACAAGGACGTGCGTGCTGCCGCCTCGGGTGGTGGCGCGGCGCCTGCTGCGCCGTCACGCGTGACGCCCAGCGTGCCCGCACCATCGAGCAACGGGAGCGCGGCTCGCACGAGTGCGCCGCCCACTCGCGCGATGGTCGATCCGCCCAAGCCGGGCGAGACACAGAAGATCCCGTTCCGCGGCGTGCGTCGGAAGATCGCCGAGCGTCTGAGCCAGTCGATGCAGACGGCGGTGCACTTCACGGTGATGGACGAGGCGGACGTCTCGACGCTGGATCGGATGCGTAAGGATCTTGCGTCGGCCAGCGGGGAGCGTGTGAGCTTCCTGCCGTTCGTCGTGGCGGCGGTGAATCGATCGCTGAAGAAGTTCCCATCGCTGAACGCGCTAGTGGACGACGAGAACCAGGAGATCGTGCGCCACTCGTCGATCCACATCGGGTTGGCGGTGGACACGGAGCACGGGTTGACGGTGCCGGTGATCCCCGACGCGGACGCGCTGGGCGTGCTGCAGCTTGGGCGCATCATCGGCGAGCTTGCCGGCAGCGCGAGGGATCGGTCGATCCCGCGTGAGCAGCTGATGGGCTCGACTTTCACGGTGAGCAACGTGGGCTCGTACGCTGGTCGCTTCGCGACGCCGGTGATCAACTACCCGGAGGTGGCGATCCTGGCGGCGGGTCGGGTGCGCGAGGGCGTTGTGGTTCGTAACGGTGGCATGCACATCGCCAAGCTGATGCCGCTGAGCCTGGCGTGCGATCATCGTGTCGTGGACGGCGTCGAGGGCGCGTTGTTCCTTGCGGACGTGATCGAGCAGCTGCAGAGCCCCGAGGGGCTGATGGCGCCTGCGCGTCGGTGAACTAACCGTTCTGGTTCGATAACGGGTGTCAGCCAAGATTGGGTGAATGTGCGCGATCGGTGACGGAATAGACGTCACCGCGCGACTGGTTGTGTGTATCAGAGGGTGACTTGCCACGGGAGGGCAACCGCTCTTTGGAGCGCAGGAGGTGCACGATGCGCCGTTGGTCGGAGTTGTACGAGATCGAGGCCGAGTACAGGGAGTTCGAGCCGCGTCTGCCGCGGATCGATCTGGTGCTGGGCGTGGCACTGACGCTGGTGCTGGGATTCGGCGGGTTGTTCGGGTTCGGGCGTGCCGGTCAGAAGCCCCTGGAGGCTGACGAGCCCGTTGTGGCGGGTGCTGAGTGGGACCAGCCGGAGATGCTGGAGCCGGTCTCGGATTTTGATGTCACGGGGAGGGCGTCGGTGGCACTGTGTTCTGTGGAGGCGCCTGAGCGAATTCCTGCGTGGGCCGAGGTTCATCTCGCCAGAGCCCTCGAGTCGATCGAGTGCCTCGAGGACATGGACGTCGAGATCCGCGTGATCGAATGGAACATGGAACGAACCGTCGGCGTGCCGACGCTGTAATACCTAGAACACAATCTCCTCCCTCACAGGAACGCCATGATTCCGGGCATGGCGTTTTTTTTTGCGCGGATATGGCGGGAACCTCCTGATGTGTTTGAGCGAAGAAGAGTCGTGTGGATCGAGCATGCGGGCCCGGGCTCGTAGATCCACACAACAGAACTGGAGTGCCAACAGGAGTACACCCTCATGAGAAAAGTCTTTCGATGCGCCCCGTTGGGGGCGAGTGTGTTGTTGTGCGCGCACGCGAGCCTGAGCGTGCGTGCGCAGGAGGTGACGGTGCGAGCCGAGGGATCTGTAGCAAGCATCCATAGCAGGTTCGCTTCTCACGCACCCGATACGATCGATGATGTCACTGTCGGGGAGTCGATGGTGCTCACGATCGAGGGCGATCTGGGTGGCGTTCCGTTTCTCGCCCCCGGTTATTGGTACGTGCGATCCGAGATGGCCATCACGATGGACATCGGCGGTCGCGTCGCCAGCGGGACGGCGGAGATCGACTTCATGTCCCACGGAGGACCGCTCATCGACGGAGCGGGCTTCATATCGGCACGCTTCGTGGTACCTACATCGCCGAGCCTGCCTGTGAATGATTCTGGTGTGCTCTATGCGCCCCCCGGCACGAACGAGTTCTTCTCGCTGTTTGCCGGCTTGCCCTCCGAGGTGCTGCCTGGGCCGGGGGGAGGGACGAGCCACTTTTCCCATGAGGGTGAGTTTCTGACGTCCACCGAGGTGTTCGGGTCCTCGGGCCCATGGACTTCGCTCTTCCAATCACTGGCCTACGGCCTGGAGGTGCCGCCCGGTGGCGGCGCCAGCGGTGGCATCGCGAGCATTCTGGGTGAGCTGACGAGCGTTGAGGTCACGATCGTTCCGAGCCCGGGTGTTGGTGGCCTGCTGAGTGCGGCGTGTCTCGTGGCCGGCAGGCGTCGTCGTGATCGATGGTGATCAGCGCCGGTCCTTGAGACGGATGACGAAGCGCAGGCCCGACCAGACGTCGGTGACGGCGCAGGTCTTGTTGTCGACCATGCCCGTGGCGAGGCCGATCTCGCGGACCGTGCCATCGGAGAGCTCGGTGCTGACACCAGAGGCTTTCTTCGGCCAGCAGCACCAGATGCCGCCGGATTGATCAAGGAGGGCGCGCGCCTTGTCGAGATTGTCCGTCAAGTGCTTCTCGGTTTTCGAGAAGATGATGATGACGTCGTAGAGCTTGGTGCCACGCAGGCCGCGGCTGAGCGTGGCGTCGTCGGGGAGACCGACGAGCTCATCCTCGAAGCCCTTGGGCGCACCGACGAGCGCGACACGATGGCTCGGCTTGATACCGAGTTTTTTCGGAAGCGGTGTTCCTGAGTAGCCGGGCATGGTCACATTCTGTGAGGCACGGCGTCCGCCTTCTGGTAGAGCGGATGCGCAGGGTGTCCCTTGCCAGTGGTCTTGAGGGCATGGAGTTCGACGCCGGCGTTGGTGAGCATCTCGATGACGTGCGCTCCCCTGCTGTTGAGCTCGGCGTGGTTACCCCACGCGCCGACGACGAGGTCGGCCTCGCGGGCGGCGTTGAGGATGGCCTCGTCGTTGCCCGGGCCGACGGGGTCGGGGGTCTCGCAGAGTTCCCTGGGGTTGGTGGCTCGGAGGGCGAAGATGTTGGTGACGATGAGAGCGCCGTGGTTCCATCGCTGGGCGTAGCCCAGGGCGCGACGGACGGTCGGGTCGTTCTTCTCGGCGGTGGCGGTCGAGGGGTTGAGCATGCAGAAGTTGCAGACGGGGAGGGACTCGTCCCAGACGCGCGTGAGGCGCGTGCGGTACCTCTTGCAGGGTGAGTAGACGGCGGAGCCTTGCCACGGGATGAGGCCCGGGTTCTCGATGAGTCGGGGCATGCGGTGATGGTAGCTGTTCTTGATTTAGGGGGGCGGTATCATCCGTGCATGACAACTGATACTGCGACGGCTGAATGGCGGATGATCGACTCGCTCGGCGAGAGCGACATCGGCTCGCGCGTGACGCTCAAGGGGTGGGTGCGGACGAGACGTGACTCCAAGGCGGGGCTGAGCTTCATCGCTCTGCACGATGGCTCGCGGTTCGACACGCTGCAGATCGTGGCACCGAGCGACCTGGACAACTACGAGAGCGAGATAGCCAGGCTGACGACCGGGTGCGCGATCGAGGCGACGGGTCAGATCGTCGAGTCGCAGGGCAAGGGGCAGAGCATCGAGATGCAGGCCGAGAGCGTGTCGGTAGTCGGGTGGGTGGAGAACCCGGACACGTACCCGGTGAGCCAGAAGCGTCACACGTTCGAGTACCTGCGCGAGGTGGCGCACCTGCGTGTGCGCACGAACACATTTGGGGCGATCGCGCGTGTGAGGCACTGCCTGTCGATGGCGATCCACCGGTATTTCCACGAGAACGGGTTCTACTGGGTGCACACGCCGATCGTGACGGGGAGCGACTGCGAGGGCGCGGGCGAGATGTTCCGTGTGAGCACGCTCGATGCGCTGAACGCGCAGCGGAACGAGGCGGGTGAGTGCGACTTCGAGCAGGACTTCTTCGGGAAGGAGACGCACCTGACGGTCTCGGGACAGTTGAACGTTGAGACGTACTGCTGCGCCCTGGAGAAGGTGTACACGTTCGGGCCAACGTTCCGCGCGGAGAACTCGAACACGAGCCGCCACCTGGCGGAGTTCTGGATGGTGGAGCCGGAGATCGCGTTCGCGGACCTGGCGGACAACGCGGCGCTGGGCGAGGCGCTGCTGAAGTACTGCATCCGCGCGGTGCTGGAAGAGCGCCAGGACGACGTGGAGTTCTTCAACCTGAGAATCGACAAGACCGTGATCGAGCGGTTGACACACGTGCTGGAGAGCGAGTTCGAGCGTGTGCCGTATACCAAGGCGATCGAGCTGCTGGAGGCCAGCGGCAAGAGCTTCGAGTTTCCCGTGGCGTGGGGGCAGGACCTGCAGAGCGAGCACGAGCGCTATCTGACCGAGGAGCTGATCAAGAAGCCGGTGGTGGTGACGGACTGGCCCAAGGACATCAAGGCGTTCTACATGCGCGTCAATGACGACGGGAGGACTGTGGCGGCGATGGACGTGCTGGCGCCGGGGATCGGGGAGATCATCGGGGGCTCGCAGCGCGAGGAGCGCCTGGACGTGCTGGACGGGCGCATCAATGAGATGGGCCTGCCGATGGAGAACTACTGGTGGTATCGGGACCTGCGGCGGTACGGCACGGTGCCGCACGCGGGGTTCGGGCTTGGGTTCGAGCGATTGATGCTGTTCGTGACGGGGATGGGGAATATCCGCGATGTGATCCCCTATCCGAGAACGCCCAAGAACGCGGAGTTTTAGCAGGTCGTCGAGAGCCGTGATCGGTCCGTTGGTGGTAGGATGGACGTCCCGATTCTGTGGCTGTCGTGCGGATTCTGTTCGGGCGGCAACCCGGATGTGTTCGGGTGCGTATCTGCGGTTTTCCGGGGGGCACAGGAAGGAGTTGTGCTGTGCGCACCGTGACCGCAGACGGGATAGAGAAGGGTCAGAAGGAGCCACGAGGCATGTCGTTAGATACAGAGCAGGCGACGGAGAACCCGACGGGGCACGTGTCGCTGGATCCGGACGCGAAGCACGACCCGCACGCGACGCGGTTTGGCAAGTTCCTGCACGCGATCATCAAGCTGGGCGGATCGGACCTGCTGGTCAAGACGGGCAAGGCGCCGGTGGTACGTCTGCGTGGCGCGCTCAAGGCGCTGGACACGGACCCGGTAACACACGAGGAGTACATCCAGATCGCCAAGCACATCCTCACGGAGGAGCAGTGGAACGATCTGCACAAGTACGGCTCGGTGGACTTCGCGTACGACTACGACGAGAAGAATCGCTTCCGTGTGAACATGTTCCAGTCTCGTGGCAAGCTGTCGGTGGCGGCGCGTCTGATCACGAGCAACATCCTGCCGTTCGACAAGCTGTACCTGCCGCCGGTGATGGCGGACATCGCGATGCAGCCCAACGGGATCGTGATCCTGGCGGGCGTGACGGGGTCTGGTAAGTCGACGACGATCGCGTCGATCCTGGACTACATCAACCAGCGGAAGCCGGTGCACATCATCACGATCGAGGACCCGATCGAGTACATCTTCGAGGACAAGATGGCGACGATCCACCAGCGTGAGATCGGCATCGATTGTCTGGACTTCAAGATCGCGCTTCGGGCGCTGGTGCGTGAGAACCCCGACATCGTGCTGGTGGGCGAGATGCGTGACGCCGAGACGTTCGAGGCGGCGTTGCACGCTGCCGAGACGGGGCACCTTGTGTTCGGGACGATCCACGCTTCGAGCGCGTCGCAGACGTTCGCGCGTATCTACGATCTGTTCCCCGCCGAGGAGCGCGAGCAGGTGCGCAAGATCATGGCGTACCAGATGCGAGCGATCGTGTACCAGAAGCTGCTGCCGACGCTCCACGAGGACATCCCGCGTATTCCGGCGCTCGAGATTCTGATCAACAACGGGATCGTGCAGAAGCACGTTCTGGAGGCTCGCGAGGGCGAGCTGGACGAGGTGATCAAGTTCCAGGAGTCGCTCAAGCAGGGCATGATCGACTTCAACGGGTCGCTTGTGAAGCTGGTGGAGGAGGAATACATTCACATGCGAGTGGCGCTGGACGCCTCCCCGAACAAGGACGAGCTTGCGATGCGCCTCAAGGGCATCGGGTAGCGAGGTTCACGAGGACACCCTCCCGCCTGTGGTCGGGACGCTTGAGAGGCACGGACACGAATGCAGCTAATCGAGATGATGTCGGATCCGATGTGGGGCACGCTGGCGCAGCGCACCCTCAGCGGTGGCGGCGGAGGCGCCAGCGGGTCGGGCGACGGCGTCGGCTCGTCGGCGCTGATGCTCGTCTCGCCCTTCCTGCCGGTGATCTTCCTGGCGATGATCATCGGGTGGGCGTGGGTGGTGACGACGATCTTCGACAAGGACGCGCAGCGCTGGTATCTGGGTCGGAACAAGTGGAACATCACGCACGTTGCGGTGGCCCTGGCGGCGCTGCTGGGGTTCGTGGTGAGCCCGTCGCCACTGATCGCGTTTCCTGTGATCATCGTGCTGCTCGGCGGCGATCTTGTGGCGTACTACATGGCGCACAACAAGAGCGATCGCGTGCCGGAGTCGGGCAAGTGGAACATCTTCGACCTATCGTCGATGAAGGAGAAGGCGGAGTCGAAGAAGGACGCCAAGCTGGCGCGCGGGCTGACGCTGCAGCTGATCGGTCCAGACGGCGCGATGCGGGCGCCGGAGAAGGACACGCCCGAGTACGACCTGCGCGTGCAGGTCGAGTCGATCCTTATCGATGGCATGGAGCGACGCGCCTCTGACATCACGATCCAGCCGGCGTCGGAGAGTGCCGCGTCGGTTGTGTTCTACGTCGACGGCGTGGCGCACAAGGGCGAGGCGTTGGAGCTGAAGCACTCGGTGCAGATCATCAACTATCTCAAGCGCGCCGGTGGGCTGGATGAGAAGGACTTTCGTCGTCGCCAGCAGGGTGATTTCGCGATCGGCGTGGGCGACACGAGGCGGCCCTGCCGCCTGACGACGAGCGGCACGTCGGCGGGGATGCGTGCGAAGGTGCTCTTCGACCCCGATTCGCACGCGACGATCGCGCTCGAGGAGCTGGGGCTGCACGGCTCCCAGGTCGAGGAGGTGCGATCGATCGCGCAGGCTGGTCAGGGTGTCGTGCTTGTGTCGTCGCCGGCACGCTCGGGCAGGACCGCGACGCTGTACGCGCTGACGCGCCAGCACGACGCGTACATCAGCAACATCCAGATGCTCGAGTACGAGCAGGCAGGGACTATCGAGGGCGTGCGTCACAACGTGTGGGATCCGACGGCCGAGGGCCCGGACTACGCGACGACGCTGCGATCGATCATCCGTCGTGACCCGGACGTCGTGTGCGTGGGCGAGCTGCCCGATGCCGCGACGGCCAAGGAGGTCTCCGACGCGGACGTGTCGAGCACGATTATCTATCTGGCGATCAAGGGGGAATCGGCGCTCGGAGCCGTCCAGACCTTTGCCAAGGCGATCGGTGACACGGGCAAGACGGCGAATGTGCTGCGGGGAGTGATCTGCCAGCGTCTGGTGCGGAAGCTGTGCACGAATTGCAAGGTGGAGTATCAGCCGACGCCCGAGATGCTCAAGAAGCTTGGTGTGCGACCAGAGAAGGCGCCGTCGTCGCTGTATCGCAAGGGCGGGAAGGTGCTGACGAAGAATCGTGAGGAGGTGTGCCCGATGTGCCAGGGAACGGGCTACTTCGGGCAGGAGGGCGTGTTCGAGGTGTTCGCGCTGGATGAGGGTGCGCGTGAGCGGATCGGAGCCGGCGATCTGACCGGCCTGCGATCGGAGTTGCGGAAGAAGCGCCTGCCGTTCATCCAGGAGGCGGCGGTGCAGAAGGTGCTCAAGGGCGTCACGACGATCGAGGAGGTCGCGCGCGTGACGTCGACAGCGAAGAAGAGTTCGTCCACGAAGGCCAAGCCCGCGCCGGCGTCGAGCTGAGCGAGAGGGAGTCCCCCGATGATTCTGAACATCCTTGTGATTCTGAGTGTGCTGTTCATCGCGTACATGTGGACCGAGCAGGGTCTGGTCTCTGCGTTTCTGCATCTGTGCTGCACGATCGCGGCGGGAGCGGTGGCGTTCGGCGTGTGGGAGCTGCTGGTGTACTCGGCGCTGATGGGTCCGAAGACAATCGCCCTGGCGTGGACGCTGGGGCTAATGCTCCCGTTCCTCGTGTGCCTGCTTGTGTTCCGGTTGATCTGTGACAAGACGATCGCGTGGGACGTGAAGGTCGACAACACGACACGGTTTGTCGTGGGCGGCCTGATGGGTTTGTGCTCCGGGACGATAGCGATCGGGATCACGGTTATCGCGCTGGGCTTCCTGGGATTGGGAGCCGGGCTGTTCGGGTATCAGCCGGTGAAGACCGCCGACAACGGGAGCGTTGTGCGAGCGAGCAGCCTGTGGTACCCCGCTGATGCGATCACCGCCAAGGCGTACGAGATGCTGAGCGTTGGCGGGTTCTCTGCGGGCGAGAGCGCGATGGCGCGTCGCCAGCCCGACGTGCACCTGCAGGCGGGGCTCGTGCGCATGACGAACGCGGACTACTCGCGTACGACGCTATCGCCGAACGATCTGCAGATCTACGGCTCGTACGAGGTTCATGGCAGCCTCCAGGAGTTGCTGACCGACACGTTCCAGATCGACAGCGAGGGCACGCCGATTCGCCAGTCGGTGTCGCGTTTCGATGGCTCGCCGCCATCGGGGAGCTCGAAGATCTACGGCGTGGTGGCGTCGTTCGAGCGTGGCGCTGTGGAGACAACGAGCCAGTACGTGTTCGGTCCGAATCAGCTGCGTCTGCTGTGCGAGCTCGATGACGGTTCCGTCGAGGGGTTCTTTCCTATCGCGATGGTCAGCCGCGCAAGCACGCAGACGGTGACGGCGGGGCGCTGGCGGTTCGATGGGCCGAACGTGTTCATGGCCGCGTCGGGTGCCGCCGACCAGACTCGGATGAGCTTCGAATTCCTTATTCCTTCCAATGCGCAGCCGGTTGATCTGCTCGTGAAGAACGCGCGGGTGCCCGCGTCGACAATTTCCAGGATGACCATCGAGGGCACACCCCCGGAGGGATTCGACATCGAGTCGCGCGATGATGCGGTGCGCAACCTCGCGTTGCTGTTCGGCGAGCCTGTCGACGACGCGGTGGGCATCCCTCAGGGCGGGTTGAGTGCTGGCATCACGACGGGATCCTCGTCGGTGAACACGACTGACAGGACCGCGGTCCGCGACACAGGCGTCGTGATCACCAACAATCTGCCTTCTGGCCCGTTGCACAAGTCTCGGATCAGTGGGTTCCAGATCGGTGGCAGCGACGGGAAGAGCATCGTGCGTGGCAGCTCGAGCTTCCAGGACGCCGGCGGTGGCCAGGCCTCGCAGAACCTTCGGATTTCAGCGTTCGCGCCGCCGCCCGATTCGAAGATCGTGCAGATCGACGTGTCGATGAACAAGAAGGCGTCGCCATACGGCATGGCGCGTCAGAAGGCGCTGATGGTCGTGCCGCCGGTGCTGATCGACACGATAGGGAACACGTACTCGCCTTGTGGGTACTACCACGACGATGGGCGCGTTGAGTTCCTGCGGTTCGACCCGTCCACGTTCATCCGAGCGATGGAGGAGCTTCCTGCGCTGTCGAGTTCGAGGGTGAATGATCGCGTCGTGCTGCTGTTCGTCGTGCCACGCGACGCGTTGATCAAGGAGTTCTCACTGGGTGGTCAGGAGACGGTGCTGGAGTTCGATCCGCCGCTGTCACGCTGAGCGTCACGAGAGCCAGTCTTAGTACAAACAACACCCCCGCGTCCGAGGACGCGGGGGTGTTTCTTTTTCGATTGAGAGACCGATCAGAGGTTCGATGCCTCGGCGGGCACTCGGATCTCTCGCTTCTTCTCGGTGGGCTGTTCGCCCTCCTCGCCGGCGGGCGCGACCTCGATGAGGTTGCCCTCCTCGTCGAATTCCATCTCGGGCTTCTCGTCGGCCTCGAGTTCACGATCGGGGACGACCCAGAGCTTGATGGTGGCCTCGAGATCCACCTCGGGCTTGATGAGGATCTCGTAGGTATCGATGCGCTTGATGGTGTGCGGCAGGCGGATGTCGCGCTCGCGGAGGTTGAAGCCCTCCTCGGCGAGTGCGCCGGCGAGGTCACGCTGCGTGACGGAGCCATAGAGGAGGCCCAGGTCGTTGCAGGCGCGCTTGAGGTGGAGCTCGAAGCCCTGGAGCTTCTCGATCATCTGCTCGCGGAGCGTGCGCAGCTCGGCGAGCTGCTTCTCGGCCTCTGCTCGCTTGGCGGCGAGTTCCTGGACAAGCTCCTCGGAGGGGGTCGTGGCCAGGCCGCGCGGGAGCAGGAAGTTTCGTGCGTAGCCGAGCTTGACGCTGACGATGTCCCCGACGATGCCGAGGTTGTCAACGGTCTCTACGAGCAATAGTTCAATGGTCTTTGCCATGTCGCTGTCCTTTCAGCTTTGGTGGCGTGAAAGTTGAGGAGCCCGCACGCGCGAGCCCCAACGCTCCGCCTTTGGCATAAGGCGGAAGTGTTTGATTGTTGGCGTTCGGTCAGAACGGGATGTCGTCCTCCGTGACGGGGTCGTAGCCGCCACCACCGGCCTGGGCGCCGGCGGGCTGTGGCTTGTTGCCTCCCCCACCGCCCGAGCTGCCTGGCGAGTCGACGAACTGGAAGTTCTCGACGACGACGCGCAGCTTCGAGCGGTTGTTGCCGGAGTTGTCCTGCCACTGGTCGAGCTTGAGTCGCCCCTCGATGAAGACGGGGCGTCCCTTGGCGAGGTACTTGCTCATGGTCTCGGCGGTGCGTCCCCAAGCCTCGCAGTCGACGAAGGTTGTCTCGTCGCGCCACTCGCCGTCGCGTGACTTGAAGCGTCTGTTGACGGCGATGCCGATGTTCGCCACGGCGTTGTCGCCCGTGACGTACTTGAGCTCGATGTCGCGGGTGAGATTGCCCATGAGGAGCACTTTGTTGTAGCTGCCTGCCATAGCTGGACCTCCTGTCCTGATTGGAATGCGTCAGTGTATCGCGTTCCGACAGGGTGTGTGAGAAAGCGGTGCCATCAGGCCTCTGCGGGCTCTGCCTCGGGCGACTCCACCTCCGGGGTGGTGTCGGAGGGCGCCTCTTCGGGGCTCTCCTTCTGGAGGGTTGCGGCGTCGGCGAGGGCCTGCTGCGCGTCGGTGTTGCGCATCTCCTCCTCGGAGAGGTGGTCGGCACGGATGAAGAGCACTCTGAGGATGGACTCGGAGAGGTTGCACTCGCGCTCGATGACCTCGATCGACTGCGTGTCGCAGTTGAAGTAGGTGAGGATGTACGTGCCGCGGCGCTGCTTCTTGATCTCGTAGGCGAAGCGGCGCTCGTCCCACTTGCTCATTGCGATGAGCGTGGCGCTGCCCTTGGCGAGGATGGCCTTGATGTGATCGACGGCGTCACCGAGATCGGCGGCGGCGTTCTGGGTGAGGAGGAACATGCCCTCGTAGTTGGCGTTTCGTTGTTCAGCCATGGTCTTGATGTCCTTGATCTTGGGGTGGGGTGGATTCCCCCACCCGGCTGGTGGTTGGTTCTGATTCTGGCGTTGCCTCTGCTGGAGGCTGTGTCCTGGTTTCCGGCTTGGTGTTGAAGGTATTCATCGCGCTGATGGCACCGGAGCGCATCCAGTGGAGCGCGCAGTCGGCGGCCTTGTCGATGGCGGGCTCGATGGCGGCCTGCTGCTCGTCGGTGAGCTTGCCGAGCACGTAGTGCTTCTGGGGGATGCGCCCCCGGTCGCCGATGCCGATGCGCAGTCGCGCGTAGTCGTCGGAGTTGAGTCTGTTGGAGATGTCGGCCAGCCCGTTGTGCCCTCCCGTGCCGCCGGAGGCGCGGAGACGTATCGAGCCGATATCCAGCGCTGTGTCGTCGACGATGACGAGCAGGTCCTCGGCCGGATCGAGCTTGTAGAACTGGATGGTCTCGAGGACGGATTGCCCCGAGAGGTTCATGAAGGTCAGGGGCTTGGTGAGCATGCACTTGCCGATCCCGGGAATGGATGCCTCCCAGGTCATCGAGTTGAATCGCGACCTGGGAGTCTGTCCGGGCGCGCAGCGATCGAGGAGCCGATCGACCACGAGGTAGCCGGCGTTGTGGCGAGTGTTCTCGTACTCGCGTCCGGGATTGCCGAGTCCAACGATCACCTTCACGTCGTCTGCGAGGGTCAGCCTTCCTCGCCTTCCCCTTCCTTCTTCTCGGTGAGGACCTCGGGCTCGTCGCCCTCGCCCTCGCCCTCGGCGGCCTCGTCGGTGGTGGGTTCTTCTTCGATGGCCTTGGTTGTGATTGTCAGCAGGGACATCCTCTCATCGGAGAGGAGCGTGTAGCCCTCGGGGAGGGTGATGTCGCCGGCGTGGAGCGATGAGTGCGCCTCGAGGTCGGTGATGTCGACGTCGTGGTGCTCGAGGATCTGGGAGACCTTGCAACGGACCTCGAGCTCGGTGGCGTGCGTCACCAGGATGGAGCCGGCGCTCTTGAGCCCCACGGGGTCGCCCTTGAAACGGAGGTGTAGGTGCGTGTTGACCTCCTCGTTGAGATCGACGCGCTCGAGGTCGACGTGGATGACCTCGCTGCCGAGGTAGTCATACTGGATGTCCTTGAGGAGCGCGGTCTCCTGGGCGCCCTCGAGATCGAGGGTGAAGACCTTCTCGCCCGCGAGGATGTAACGAGACGCGATGTGCGCCTCGAGCGTGAGCGCGACGGGGTCCTTCTTGTGCCCGTAGAGGACGGCGGGGAGCCCGCCGGCGGTGCGGACACGGCGGGCGTGTCGCGAGCCGACGCGCTCTCGCTTGGTTGCGTTGAGTGTGTGGGTCTCGTGACCCGATGTTTGCGCTGCCATGGTTTGGATTCCTTTGCTTTCTATTTGGCCTGTTGGCGTTGTTATCGTTTCGTGCCGCCGGCGCGTCGGAAGATGGCGCTGACGGATCGGTTGTGGTGGATGCGTCCGATGGCGTCGCCGAGCAGGTGCCCGACGTCGAGGATGTGGAGCTTCTCCTTGAGGGGCTCGAGCCGATCGGTGTGCGGGATGGTGTTGGTGACGACGACGGGGTCGAAGGGCGAGTCGAGCAGACGCTGCGTGGCCAGCCCGACCATGACGGGGTGCGTTGCCGCAACGACGCAGCGCGAGGCGCCGTGGTCGGTGACGATGCGAGCGGCCTCGCAGACGGTGCCCGCGGTCGAGATCATGTCGTCGATCATGAGGACGGTGCGCCCGCTGACATCACCGATGAGGTTGGCGGAGGCGACCTCGGAGCCGGAGACGCGTCGCTTGTCGACGATGGCCAGGTCGGCGCCCAGGAGCGTGGCGAACATGTTGGCGACCTTGACGTTGCCGACGTCGGGGGAGACGAGGACGAGGTCGTCGAGCTGGTCGCGGATGGACTCGAAGTGCCCCATGAAGACGGGCGCCGCGGAGAGGTGGTCGACGGGGATGTCGAAGAAGCCCTGGATCTGCGCGGCGTGGAGGTCGAGCGCCAGGACGCGGTCTGCGCCCGCCTTGGTGATGAGGTTGGCGACGAGCTTGGCGGTGATGGGTGTGCGACCCTCGTCCTTGCGGTCCTGCCTGGCGTAGCCGAAGTACGGGATGACCGCGGTGACGCGAGACGCGGAGGCGCGCCGGAGGCAGTCGATGTAGACGAGAAGCTCCATGAGATTCTCGTTGACCGGCTCGCAGGTGGAGATGACGACGTAGCAGTCGCGCCCGCGCACGTCCTCGTCGACCTTGACGATGATCTCGCCGTCGGGGAAGACCTCGGTGCGCCCGAGCGCCACGGGGATGTCAAGGTGATCGCAGATGCTCTGTGCCAGCGCCTGGCTGGAGCGTCCCGCGAAGATCTTGAGCTTGTTGGCGTCGGAGCTTGACATGGGTGTTCAGCCTTGCGGTTGCGGATCGCGTGAGTCGGTTCTGGATCGCAGCACCCGGTCGACGCTCGCGAGCTGCTCGGGGGTGTTGACGCTCAGGGCGTCCTGGGCGTCGGCGACGCCAATCACCTCGACGCGTCTGCCCTGGCCCAGGAGCATGGCGGGCAGGTCGGTGATGTAGTACTCGCCGGTGGTCTCGGAGCGTGTGAGGCCCGAGAGAGACGTGAAGAGCGTTGGTGAGTCGAAGCAGTAGATGGATGGGTTGATCTCGTTGATAGCCAGCTGCTCGGGCGTGGCCTCCTTGTGCTCGACGATGCCGAGGAAGGAGCCATCGGGATCGCGATGGATGCGTCCGTAGCCGGTGGGGTCGTCGATGCGCGCGGTGGCGAGCGAGCAGGCGGCGTTGGTGGCGCGATGATGGTCGTGGAGCGCGCTGAGTGTCTGGCTGCGGAGGAGCGGGCCGTCGCCCACGAGGACGAACACGTCGCCCTGAAAATCCTGGAGGAGGGGTTGCGCGCACTGCGTCGCGTGCCCGGTGCCGAGCTGCTCGTCCTGGACGGCGAAGAGGATCTCGCAGCCCTCGAGCTCGCTGTCGTGCTCCTCGAAGATGGCGCGGACGACGTCCTGCTGGTAGCCGACGACGACGATGATCCTGGCGCAGCCGGCCTGTGCGCAGGCGCGTGCGACCCACTGGACCATCGGGATATCCCCTGCGCGATGGGCGACCTTGGGCAGGTCGCTCTTCATGCGCGTGCCCTTGCCGGCGGCGAGGATGATGGCTGCGGGTGGGTGGCTCATCGGGCGTGATGCGCCCGGCATTTGGTTCAACGCTGATCGCAGTGGAGCACTGAAAGCTGGCCCGCCAAGACTCGAACTTGGACTAGAGGTACCAAAAACCCCTGTGCTACCATTACACCACGGGCCAGTGGGTTGACTGCGAGTGTGTCGTCTGACGGATCGGCGTTGGTGTGCCGGCGCCTCCATATGTCGTGGCGTGTGCCACGGGTTTCCACGGACCATCGTCGCGGTCCGTGGCGGAGACTCCGATCGCGTGATCGGGGCGATTCACCAGCGGTGCCGCGGCACTGTGCTCGGGAGCTGGACCCACGCCTTGCCGCGTGTGGTGGACCCAGGCCCGCGCCTTGCGTCACGGGCGGCTCCTTTGATGAGCGGGGCGAGATTGTACCAGACCCTGTGGTGGGTTCAAACCCTGCTCGAGGCTGGGGTTGGCCCAGAGTTGGTACGAGTGGAATGAGTTGATTGTGTGCCCCGTTGTGGGGAGAATATGCCTAATCTTTTTAGGTTATCGGAAGTACCGACCGGTCTGGAGTGACGACCCGATGGCAGGCAATGTTCTGTAAATGTGAGTTTTTGCACAATCTTAGGGGTTCCCCCTTGCATAGGTAGTGCGATTGGGGCACTATGGAGGCGGTCACCTGACCTGAGAAAGAGTTACTAGAGTCTGTTCTGGGAGAAAAAGAGATGAAGAACTTCGCACGTGGGATTGTTGCCGCGACGGCACTCACAGTTTCGGCCGCAGCAACGGCTGAGACATTCAACTATGGCGACCTCTTCGAGGGTATCGCACAGCCCGGCTCGTACACCGGCTTTCAACCTGACGGCGGCGCCTTTACGCTCGCTGGTGGGCTGTATGACTTTACGAACGCCGGCACGGCTTCGACCGGTGATTTCGAGAGCGCGTGGGTCTCGCACGTCTGGACGCAGAACGCCATCACGCTGACCGCGACCGCGTGGGATTCCTCTGGCGCCCAGATCTTCGCCTATGGCGATTCGTACTCGGGTGGCAAGCCCGCCGGCATCGGTGCCGTTCAGCCGTTTGTCGGCACGAACGGTGTCACGAACCCCGGCTTCCAGGCGGACCCTGGCAGTGCGGACAACGCTTCGGGCGCCCTGAGCGAGATGGTCAGGATTGTCTCGAATATCGTCGTGAGCTCGGTGTTCTCGTTTAGAGATGCCAATCACAACGTTCTCGACGCGAGCAACATCCTCGTGAGCGTTGACGGCGGTGCGTTCGTCTCGGCCGCTGGCGCGCACGTCGGCAGCTCGTTCCTCTTCAAGAATGGCCCGAACAGCCGTGAGTTCTACGTCCAAGGCGCCACGGCGACCGGCCGCATCATCCCGCTGCCGAGCGTTGCCGCTCTTGGTGGTCTGGGCCTGATCGGCGTCGGCGCCCGTCGTCGTCGCGGCCTCTGAGCTTTCTCTCCCAATAGATAGCTTCGAACCCCGTCACCTCGGTGGCGGGGTTTTTTACGCGCCTGGGTCGTCGGTACTCTCGACCTGAGCCCTGGCGATCTCGTTGTAGCACGTGGCCAGGAGGCCCAGAAGGGGGAACTTGGAGTCCGCGAAGGGCGAGGGGCCCAGTCGACGCAGGAGCGGGCACTCGACCTCGGGAAGGCGCGGTGTGGTGTCGATGGTCTCGAGGGCCTTGCCGCCCTGCCAGTAGGTGTCGAGGCACATCTCCAGCGGTGGCGCGGGCGGGTCGAGCTGGATGGGGCGCTGGACGTAAGCGGGCGCGTCTCCCGAGACGCTTTGCCTGAGCGAGCGCCGCTGATGAAGTCGTTCGAGGGCCTCGTCGGCGGGCATGCCGCGCAGCGTCAGGAGTGTGGTCGGTGTCGCGTCGAGGAATCGCGCCAGGGCCAGGAGCGTGGCGATGGCGGCGCGCGTGAGGTGCAGCCCCTCGGGGTGCTTGGGCTTGCAGACGGCGCTGCGGAGCGAGGGCACGAGCGAGAGGGAGTGGTGCGCGGCGATGGATTCCATGTCCTCGGGGACGAAGCCCGCGAGTAGCTGGGCGCAGAGGGCGTGGTTCTCGACGCAGGACTCGAGCAGCCCGACCCACGAGTCGCGTGCGATGGAGTCGCACGTGATCGTGACACGGTTGGGGCGCGAGGAGGACTCGCGCACCGCGGCGACGATGGTGCCCGGCTCGACCTGGAGGATGGTGGCGCGTCGTCGTCGATCGAGCTCGAGAGCTTCGGTGAGCATCTGCTCGGGCGCGATGGCGACGAGTTGCGTGAGTAGCGAGCGAGCGTGCCAGGCGAGCGAGCGATACTCCTCGGGGAGCGCGTCGACGCCGGTTGGCGGTGCTTCCTCGAGGGGAGTCTGGTCGTGATCGTGCGAGATCTCGCTCATTCGACGAGCGCCTCCTGTCGGAGCGAGAGCAGGTCGTGGAGCTGCTCGGTGGAGAGCTCGGTGAGCCACTGCTCGCCCGAGCCGATGATGTTCTCTGCCAGCTCGGTCTTGAGCTCGATCATCTCGTCGATGCGCTCCTCGAGCGTGCCAGCGACGATGAACTTGTGCACCTGGACGGTGCGCGTCTGCCCGATGCGGTAGGCGCGATCGGTGGCCTGGTTCTCGACGGCGGGGTTCCACCAGCGGTCGTAGTGGAAGACGTGGTTGGCGGCGGTGAGGTTCATGCCCAGGCCGCCTGCCTTGAGGGAGAGCACGAAGATGGGCGCCGTGCCGTCGGCGAGTTGGAAGCGGTCGATCATGGCCTCGCGCTGGGCCTGTGTGGTACCGCCATGGAGGAACAGGACCTCGCGGTCGAGCTCGCGTGTGAGCATGGAGACGAGGATGTGGCCCATCTCGCGGAACTGCGTGAAGATGAGCGCCTGGTCGCCGGCAGCGAGGGCTTCGTCGAGCATCTCGAGGATGCGCGAGGCCTTGCCCGAGCGCGCGGGGTCGAAGGGCTGGGCGTCCTCGCCCATCGCGTGGGCGGGGTGGTTGCAGATCTGCTTGAGCTTGACGAGCGTGGCGAGGACGGCGCCGCGTCGCTGGATGCCCTGCGCCTGGTCGACCTGGGTGAGCATCTGGTTGACCGTCCGCTCGTAGAGCTTGGCCTGCTCGGAGGTGAGCGGGCAGTACTCCTTGCTCTCGACCTTGCGTGGCAGGTCGGTGATGACGTTGGGGTCGGTCTTGAGTCGTCGGAGGATGAAGGGGCGCACGAGGTTGCGCAGCTGCTCGGAGGCGACCTTGTCATGGCGGCGCTCGATGGGCGTGGAGAAGCGGCGCTTGAACTGCGAGCCGCCACCGAGGTATCCGGGGTTGCAGAAGTCCATGATGGACCAGAGCTCGGAGAGGCGGTTCTCGACGGGGGTGCCTGTGAGGGCGAGTCGTCGGGGTGCCGAGAGCGAGCGGACGGATTTGCTCTGCTTGGCGTTGGGGTTCTTCACGCTCTGCGCCTCGTCGAGAACGATGCGCCGCCACTTGACGGTCTTGAGGTCTTCCTCGTCACGGTAGGCGAGCGTGTAGGTGGTGATGACGAGGTCGGCCTGCTCGGCGTGCGCAACGAAGGCGTCGCCCGAGGGGCGATCGATGCCGTGGTGGACGATGACGCGGAGCTCGGGCGCGAATCGCTGCGCCTCGCGGCGCCAGTTGCCCACGACGGACATGGGCGCGACGACGAGCGAGGGACCTATGTGCGTGTCGGGGAATTGCTGTCGCTCCTGCTGGAGGAGCGCGAGGATCTGGATGGTCTTGCCCAGGCCCATGTCGTCGGCCAGGCAGGCGCCGAGCCCGAAGCGCTCAAGGAACCAGATCCAGGAGAGCCCGCGCAGCTGGTATGGGCGCAGGGTGCCGACGAAGGCGTCCGGCGCCCCGAGTGTGTCGATGGAGGATGACTCGCCGTCGTCGAGACCGAGGAGCTGAGCGACCCAGCCCGTGGCGTTGACGGACGTGACCTCGACGCCGGTCTCGGAGATGTCGGAGGCGAAGGCGATACGCATGAGGTCGCCGACGGTCTGCTCGCCTCCAGGGTTGTCGCGGAGGAATCGTGCGGCGGCGGCGATGTCCTGCGGGCGCAGCTCGACCCAGCGTCCCTCGACGCGGATGAGCGAGGCGGTGCCCTTGGCGAGCTGCTCGAGCTGGGCGACGGTGACCTCGGTGTCGCCCACGGCGAGCGTCCAGTGATACTGGACCTCCTGGGAGAGGCCCGCGGGCGCGTCGCCCTCGTCGGGATCGAGGGTGTCGTCTGAGTCGATGTGGAGTCGGACACCCAGGCGCGAGGCCGGCTGGCCCCACCACGAGGGCGGGAGTATCGCGATGCCCTGCTCCTGCAGCAGTGGTCCGATCTCGGCGAGGAAGCGGTGGGCGTCGCGCGTGGAGAGCTCGATGGACTCGGGGTGGGCCTCCTCGATGGAGGCCTCGAGCTTGGGGTAGATGCGCGCGGCGCGCGAGAGGTCGGCCAGGAGCACCTGTCGTGGCGACTCGATGCGCCGCCCGTCGACGGTCATGACGTCGGCGTGTGTGGCGAAGATCTCCTCGGCGCTGAGCATGACGCTCTGCTCGTCGATGGACTGGAGGTGGAAGCTGAGCTTCCAGGACGTGGAGGCGTCGGGCGCCCAGACGCCCGTGTTGGCCTGCTCCTCAAGGAGGACGGGCTCGTGGAGCTGGAGGCACAGCTGCCAGCCGACGTCGGCGCCGCGATCGTCGAGCAGGCCGATCCACTGGCGCACCGTGCGGATGGCGACGTCGTGGTGGCTGGCGCCGAAGCGAACGTCCTCCTGGGATGAGAGGAGCCCGGAGAGCCACGCGACGTGGGCGTCGGAGTCTCGATCCCAGTCCTCGATGGCCTCGTCCATGGACTCGTCGGCCAGGAGCTGTCGGCAGGTGGCGTCGGCGATGGAGGTGATGCACTCCTCGACGATGCGCCAGGGGTCGTGCGCGAGCGAGTCGACTGCTGCGCGCGCGGCGGGCGGCATCGAGGCGAGCAGCTCGGTGACGCGCTGTGCGTTGTGCTGGTCGGACCACCAGGGCTGCCAGCGAGCGCGGATGGTCTCGTCCGAGGCGTGGATGAGCATGGGCACGAATCGCTGCGAGGCCAGGAGGGTGGCGGTGAGCCCGGCGGCGGCGCTCCAGAAGCGGACGGTCTCGGAGAGGGTTGTGTCGCGGTCGAGCGCGTCGGTGGCGTCGCGCATGGTGTGGCGGAGGCGGTCCTCGAGGGTGTCGAGCACGCGCGTCGCGAGGGCTGGCGGGAACGAGATCGTCGGCACCTCGAAGGTGGCGATGTCATCGGGTGGGTTGGTGACGAGCCCGTTGATCTCAGGGGAGGCGTGTGCCAGGTGCGGCGAGGGGATGGGCAGCGACGCTCGCACGGGGATGCGCACGTCGATGGTCGAATCGCGGAGCCCGTCGTGGATGCCGATGGCCTCGAGGAGCGCACGCAGCGTGTCGTGATCGCAGACGAAGGGGTGGTGGCGCTGTGACCCGTCGTGGCGTGGGAGATCGTCCAGCGCGGAGGCGAGCGCGGCGTCTTCGGCCCAGAGGTGCAGACGCCCCTGGGTCCAGTTCGCTTGCACAACACGCATCGTCTCTTCGCTCCTCCTTGGCGATTTGCGACCGGTTTCCTGCCCGATCGCACGAGTGGAATGAGGGCGGTGGGACTCGAACCCACGACCAGCGGCTTAAAAGGCCGATGCTCTACCGACTGAGCTACACCCCCGACGCGGGAGCACCACGCTCGGCGCATGGGATCGGAGATTCTAGCAGCCTGAGACGCAACTTTCGACCCACGCGCTTCCTGTGCACTGGCTCTGGAAACGGGCTAGAGTTGTCCCCCCCCTCAGGAGCCCAACGCCAGCATCATGGTCACTTCCAGCAACGCATCGAACGCGTCGAGACGGTCGAACCCCCTGCTGATGCCCTTCACCTCGATCCGGTTTGGGCTGACGTGCGTGTTCCTTCTGCTGGTGTACATGTCGATCGGGAGCGCGATACCCCCCTTCCGTCAGCATCCCTGGTTCGACATGACGGAGTTCGAGTGGTTCCACACGCCTGTGTTCATCGCGCTGATCGTGCTGGTGTGCGTGAACCTGTCGTCGATCACGATCCGTCGGATTCCGCTCGGCAAGCTGACTCTTGGTGTGTGGATGATCCACACGGGCGTGGTGTGGCTGTGTCTCTCGAGCGCGTACTACTTTCTGATGAAGGTCGAGGGCGACACGCCGGTGATCCGACGTGGCGTCGTGATCACTGACGTCGATGGCAGTACGGCGCGACTACCGGCGATCCCCGGCGCGACGACGAGTCTTGGCGGCACGACGTACTCGATCTCGTCGATCGAGCCGAGCTGGCCGATCCTATCGGGCGAGCACGAGGGCGAGACGGCACTGAGTATCAACGTTGGCGTGCAGCGAGCAGGTGAGAGTTTCATCAGGCAGGTGCTGGTTGGGTATCCGCAGTACACGGAGGACATCATTCCCGGGCAGGGGCGTGCCGTGAACACGACTGGCGAGCGACTGCTCGACGATTCGCTGGTGATCGAGCCTGCGTACGAGTCGCAGGAGTGGTTCTATATAAAAGACTCGAGGGCGCTGTACGCCCGGCGCGTCCACGAGGACGGCACGCGAGGCGAGTGGCGGATGTACCGTCTGCCCGGGCTGGCGAGATACAGCGACGTTGTTGCGAACCCGGCAGGTGTGAATGCCCAACGCGAAGGCACATTTGTCATTCCTCGGAACCTGGGCGTGACACCGGTGCTCGAGAGCGGGGAGGATCTGTTGGCTCCGCTCGATCCGAGCGTGAGCGGGTACCTTCGATACGCGTTCCTGCAGAGTTCGCTGCATCCCGGGACGCGGAGCGTGGTCATCACGCTGCCCGAGTTGGGTGAGAGCGTCGAGGTGGATCCGTCGCAGGTTGTGTCGGCGGGACGCGGGGGCGAGTTCACGCCCATTGGTGACACGGGCTTCGCGTATCGCGTCGCGATGTTCGCGGATGATTTCGTTTTTCCAGATGGTCGTCTGCTTCCGATGGTCGGGCTGGACATCCGCACGCCAGAGCGCGAGTTCACGAGGCTGCATTCGAGCGACGGAACGATGGTGATGGATTTCCCGATGGGGATGTTCGAGCTCGAGGCCGTGCTGCCCACGGACGCGTCGGTGGTCGTTGAGTACGACCACGGCGGGCACGTCGATCGCGTGCCGGCGATCGTGCCACGCGCACGGCGTGATCGCGGCGCGGGGGAGCTGTTCTCGATGATCGCGCTGGAGCTTGGTAGCGTGCGGGGGCACGCGACGCAGTGGCTGCCCTTCCATCAGTACGTGTTCGACTCGGAGGACTACGCGTACTCCGGTCGCTTCCGGTACGACCCGACGATCCTGACATCGACAACGGGTGAGCGCGTGGAGGTGCTGTTCTCGCGTGAGCGTCGCAGGCTGCCGGCGTCGGTCGTGCTCGAGGAGTTTGTGCTGACATCGAACATCGGTGGGTTCACGGGTCAGCAGGCGAGCATCCGCGACTGGACGAGCTACATCCGATTCGAGGAGGGTGATGGCTGGGGCGAGCCGAAGTCGGTGAGCACCAACAAGCCGGCGGAGCACGGCGGGCTGTGGTTCTTCCAGGCGTCGTGGGATCCGCCCCAGCAGAATTCCAGGGGTTTTCTGTACACGGGGCTAGGCGTGGGCAATCGCAATGGTGTGCACCAGATGCTGGCGTCGAGCACGCTGGCGGTGATCGGCATGTGCTACGCGTTCTACGTGAAGCCGGTGATACGTCGGCGGCGCATCAACCGCGTCCACGAGCAGGTCGCGAGGACAAGGAGTGAAGAGCGCACGGGCCCAGTCGAGGAGCGTGAGCTGGTGGAGGTGTCCTCATGAGCGAGGTTTCGCGTGGGACGACGCTGAGGCGACCGTGGGTGTTCTGGGTTGGCGCGCTTGTCGTGGTTGTGCTGCTGGCGTACGCGGTGGTGGCGCGGATGTCGCGGTCGCGCCCCGGATTCGAGCTGCCGTCGTTTGCCAGCCAGGTGAGCATGGACGCGTTCGACACGCTGGCGGTGCAGTCGCAGGGGAGGCTCAAGTCGTACCGCTCGTTCGCGACGGACATCGTGTCGTTCATCTCGGGGAGCCACGTCGAGGATCCCGGCTTCTATTACATGGATCTGATGCTGCGCCCGGAGGCGTACGAGGACGTCGCGATCATCTACGTCAAATCCAAGCCGCTGCGACAGCGTCTGGTGCCCGCGCTGGAGCGTGACGGCATGGCGTACGAGGAGGCGCGAGCGTTCCTGGAGCGCGGGTACATCGCGCCCAGGTGGCTGGAGCGCGGCCCAGCGACACTCGAGACGCTGGATCGGTTGCGGACGGATGCCATCGGCGCAGCCAAGCACGTGCAGGCTCTGGAGAGCGCGCTGCAGCTGCGGAGCCCACAGAACCTGGCGAGCAATCTTTTGATGATCCCGCCGTCCGATGGATCGGCGACATCGCCCTGGGCGCCTCTGGCGCTCCTGGCGGAGGCGGACATCGTCCCGGACGAGCGGGCGAGAGTGACACTCGGAGGGTCATGGGATCGTCTCGTGATCGCGTGGCGCGCGCAGGACGCTCAGATCGTGCACGACGAGCTCGAGACGCTGGCAGGCATCCGCGACTCGCTGGCGGGTGCTCTGTATCCATCGGTGGAGCGTCTTGGATGGGAGTCTTGGTACTACGCCAGCGGGCACATGACGTGGGTGTGGCTTGTGTACATGCTCGCGCTGATCTTGCTGCTGCTGTCGATCGTCTACCGGTGGCGTGGCGCGTATCTGGGCGGTGTGGGTGTGTTCGCGATCGCGCTTGCGCTGCACACGCTGTCGATCGGGCTGCGCTGGTACGTCGCGGGGCGATGGCCCAACTCGAACATGTTCGAGGCGGTGACGACGAGCGTGTGGTTTGGGGCCGTGTTCGTGATACCGGTCGAGTGGTTCGTGCGCCGAGGCCCGATGCGCGGGCTGTTCTATCTGACGTCGAGCGTGGCCTCGATGGCGGCGCTGATGAGCGCGCACCTGATGCCGGTGAGCTTGAACCCAGCGATCGGGACGATGATGCCGATCCTGCACGATGTGTGGCTGTACATCCACACGAACGTGATCATCTTCAGCTACGCGCTGATCGCGATGGCGTCGGTGACGTCGATTCTCTACCTGCTGCATCGCGCGGCTGGTGGAGAGCGTGACTATGCGCGCGCGGGCGGCACGGGCTCGCTGTTGTGGCTCCCGAAGAAGCAGGAGGACGCGGGGCGTGGGGCGTCGATGCCGGTGGTGCTCGACGGCGTGACGATGGTGCTCATGGAGCTCTCGTTCGTGCTGCTGTGGGCGGGCATCGTGATGGGCGCGATCTGGGCGGACCACTCGTGGGGCAGGCCGTGGGGCTGGGATCCGAAGGAGGTCTTCGCGCTCAACACGTTCCTGGTGTTCGTGCTGCTGATCCATGTGCGTCTCGTCACCCGGGATAAGGGGCTTTGGACGGCGTGGCTGGCGGTGATCGGATGCGTGTCGATGCTGTTCAACTGGATCGTGATCAACTTCATCATTTCAGGATTGCACTCGTACGCGTAGGCAACCCGATACTGAAGATCGCCTATGCTCTAGTGTGATGAACGCTCGGAATCTCCCGCTCCAGGTGATGGTGGTGCTCGTGCTGCTGGTGAGCACGTGTGGGGTGTGGGCACAGGCGAATGAGGATGAGATTCGTCGCCTGCTCGATCCGCAGCTGGATGCGCAGCAGCGCGATGGGATGATCGATCGGCTGCTGGGATCGTCGTCGTATGAGAGCCTGGAGCGCGCGCTGGAACGGTCGCCGAGGGTTGTGGCCGGTCCGCTGCTGGAGCGCGTGCTGGCGGTCGACGCGAGCGAGCGCACGAGCGAGATGTTCCGGCTGGTGCTGCGTGGCGCGTCGCTCGATCCGGAGGAGCACCTGGAGACGGCGCTTGCGATCGTGCGTGCGCACCATCATCGAGACGCGATCCGGGTGTGCGTGGAGCTGCTGGAGCACGACGCGGTCCGGGACTCGTCGGTGATGCTCGGCCTAGTGATGGACGTGCTCGAGCATCAGACCGGGCAGACCGGCATGGGGCGTGATCCTGAGGAATGGACGCGCTGGTGGTCTCAAGTGGAGTGGCTGCCGCAGGTGCAGTGGCTTGAGATGCTGGTCGAGGCGCACGCCACGCGAGCGGGCGAGGCGCTGGACATCATCGCGCGCCAGCGAGCCCAGATCGTGGACATGTATTCCAAGGTGTATGCGCAGTCGAGCGATGATCAGCGTGGGACGCTCGTCTCGGAGCTGTTGTCCAGCCCAAGCGCGCAGATGCGTCTGGCGGGGCTGGATCTGATCGAGCGCGGGGTTGTCAACGGGCGGATGCCGGGTCGGACGGTGCAGGGTCTGATCGTCACGCTGCTCGGCGATGCGGACCAGACGGTCCGCTCGCGTGCCGCGGTGGTTGCGGTGCGATCCCTGAGCGATCCTCCGGGCGATGCGCTGGTGAGGGCACTCGAGGAGGAGACTCAGGAGAGCGTCGCGTTCGAGCTGATGGCGCTGGTGGCTCGATGGCCAAGCGAGCAGAACGTGGAGCTGATCTGGCGCTGGGTGGACGTGGACACGATGCGGGCGCGTTGTGTTGAGGCGCTCACGTCAGCGGCGTTGGGTGGTGTGCTGGACCAGCCCAGCAGGCGCCGTCGTGCCCTCGACGTGATCGGGGATGTTCGCTGGGACAGCGCCACGAGCGAGGAGGTCCGTCTGGCCGGGGCGCTGGGCGACAGAGCAACGCTGGAGCGTGTGTGCGAGAGCCTGCCCTCGATGGGAGGCGTGACGCGTCTCGAGGCGATCCGCGTGGTGCTCCGACATGGAGTGATGGGTGAGCAACTGGCGAGGGCGTGCGCAACGGACGAGACGATTCTGGTGCGTGTGCGTGATGAGCTGCGCACGATCCACCCGGACGCGCACGGGTTGCGGATGCTGATCGAGTGCTGCCGGGGCGTTGAGCCCGGCGGAGCGGGGAGCACAAGCACGCGTCTGGTGATGGGTTTTCTCAGAGGCCTGCCCGAGGAGACGCAGCGGTCGCTGATCGACAGCGTGACGTTGAGCACATCAGAGACAGCGCTCTGGGACGAGTCGCTGAGGCGTCAGCTCAACGCGAGCCTCCAGGCGAGTGATCCCGAGAGCGGCGTCGAGGAGAGTCTGGACGGGACATCCTGAGCACCCCGGTGGGTCGGGACGTGCCCAATCGGCTGGCGTGAACTGGTGCTCTCGAGGGGGCCTGAGGGGGCTGGGGAAGTTTTTTGCCACTAACTGGGTGGTCCCAGAACGTGCTGGGGTTGCAGAAACGCGTGTCTGGCCTCAGATCCCGGGAAATCGCGATTTTCTTCTTGCAAGGAGCGTCGGAAGGGTGCATAGTCATGGTGCTGGGTTCCCTGTGACCTGAGGAGGAGATCGGTTCACAAGGGACGGGTTTTTATACCCGCTGAGGAGAGTTTGTCTGTTGCTTGAAGATTTGTGCGAAGCTCGTCAGTGGCTGTTGGCGTCGGGTGTCTCCGACTCCCTGCGGTTTGCTGCCGGAGTATCGATCGACAGACCTGGCACGATCGATGCGATTGGTTCCTCCCGAACAATCATGTCTCGTTTGGCGATGTGCGGGTGTTGGAGAGCACTCGGGCGTGAGTCGCGCGGCGTGGTCCGGAAGGGTGCGAGTTGAGCAACACACATGACGCGTGAGCGTCGTGCGTGGGACAAACAGTGCAGCAACTCGGCTGCATGTCAAAGCTGTGAGGCATGCGTGGTGCATGCCTGTAGTGAGGAGATCATCTCATGAAGATTGGTTACCTTCTTGGTGCCTGCGGATTGGCGGTGAGCGGTGCTGTCACGACGAGTGCGGCCGCGAGCTCACCGGACCCGGGTACCGCTGAATTTCGTCAGATGGTTGACGAGGCCAAGACGCTGACGCGTGCTGGTCTGCGCCAGATGCGCCTTCTGACGCACCTCAATGGTGCCGAGGATCGCATCCAGTTCGCAGGCTCAGCCGACGCGACACCGAGCGCTCGTTCGCGTTCGGTGACCGGCCCTTGGTCTGCGTTGCTGGATGGCGATGACTATGTTCTGAACCTCGAGGATCCCGTGTATCAGATCACGACACTGGATCCGACGACGGCCAACCCGTTCATCTCGCTCTCGGGTGTTGTTGACCCGACGGGTGAGGCGTGGTTCCTGGGTGGCGACGCCGCTCCGTACACCGGTATCACCGACAACGCTGGCGCGATGACCGGTGGTCGCTGGGATCCGGACGGCAACGACGGCAACCCGGCCACAGAGGGTTCGTTCTCTGGTGACATCGATCAGCACGGTATTGCTGGTGGTCCGGACCCCGGCGCGTTGTATGGCAAGTTCATCAACGCCGCTGCCGGCTCGCACACCACGCAGGCCGCTCTGGACTTCGGTTCCCGTCTCGAGGGCTGGCTGACCGCCAAGTTCTTCGCCCCGACGGCTACCCAGCCTGTCACGATGATTGTTGACGTGTACCACGACCGTCTCGACTCGAGCATGTGGTACTCCCCGCTGTCCGAGACAGAGGGCAACTTCTTCGTCATCTCCAGCTACTGGGGTGGCTACACGTACGGCACGTTCACGGTTCTGGCCGATCCGGACAACGTCATTCGTCGTCCGCTGATTCTCGGTCCGAAGCCGGGTGACCCGAACTTCGGTAAGTTCTACGTCCACCCGTCCTCGAGCCCGTGGCGTATCCAGAAGAAGGAATGGTTCAACATCGCTGTTCGTCAGTC
>JBICIA010000004.1:0-72770 GCA_043101425.1 Phycisphaerales bacterium JB043 | reverse complement strand
AGCGCAACGGTGTTCTCGAGGGCTGTCTTGCTGGCTGACGGCGCGGCATCGAGACGGCACACCAGGTACATGTGTCCGGGCGTGGCGAGCTGTGCCTGCCAGAAATGGGGCGTGAAGGAGTTCTCGGGACCCAGCGCGAAGAACAGAGGGGTCGTGATGCCCGATCGCGGGAAGGCGAGCACCGACTCACGCAGCTCGTGGTACGGGTTGTCGATCGGCCCGTGTGCGCGCGTGTCGAGCGGGGCACCCAGCGGGTTGAGAGCCTCGAGATCCTGATGGAGGAGCACAAGCTCCGACTCGAGGCTTGCGTAGGTGGAGCCACCGGTGAACTCGTTGGCTCCGGAGATGCGGGCCGGCAGCCCACGTGTTGTCGCGATGGCCACGACCTGCTCGTAGAGGGGCATCCCGTCGCCTGGTCCCTGGAGGTACGCCAGGAGTGGCGCTCGGACGTGATTCAGATATGTCGTGCGCGGGATGTTGCCGGGCGCGACACCATTGTTGAGGTCGAACTCGAGCACGCCCGGATGCGCAGCGACGTACGCGTCTCGAACCGCTTGCGACTCGGCGTTGTTGGAGTTGTACAGCAGCAGCACCCGGTTCTCCGGGATCTGCGCCTCAGCGGCTGATGAGAATGCCAGCGTGCTGAGGATCACGCACAGACACCTGGGCACACACATGCTGTGTATGCGCCGACGCCATCGAGATAGTCGTGTACCGGCGTCCTGCATCACTGCTCTGCACGTATTTCCCGGACCCTAGGCCCGTCTTGTCTCTCTTGAGAATACGGGCGAGATGCGGGATGGTCACGCAAAAATCTGTGATCGGAAGGTCATTTTTCGGTCGTCGCGAGGGCTTCCAAGGAGCGCAGGCCCGCGCGGAGGGCCTCGACGCGGCTTCTGAGGTCGCCCAGAGCCCTGTCCAGCGATTCCTGATCGTTGTTCTCGATGGCGTCGCGGAGCGCGGGCAGGGCCCAGGAGGCGTATCCGGAGTAGGGATCCGTCGAGGCGAAGGTGTTGCGATACCAAGGGCGCCCAGGGAGGCCTTCGCGATCCAGCCAGATGCGTTCGAGCGAGATCAGCAACTGGTTGATCGCGTCGAGTGTCTCTGGATCCAGCGTGGGCGCGTTCGCATCGAGCGCCGCGGATGTGCGCTCGCTCTGGATGGCCAGGGCGGCGACGGAGGCGAGGAGCGTCTCGCTGGTCAGCGAGAGTCCGTGCTGCTCGGCGAGTGAGGCAAGCGTCTCGATGTGGTGTGTGATATCGGGGCCGAAGCGGTCGGCGTTAATCGGAAGCACGTCGTCGTCCGCCAGTCGCGCGAGCATGAGGGAGACGAGCTGTGTGAGTGTTCTGGCCGGCTCGTACGAGTCGTCCATGACCTTGCGATACCACGCGAGCGTGTCGTAGTTGGAGTGGTAGGCGGTGCCCTTTGCGCCACGGAAGCCGAGACCGCACGAGGGCACACCAACGTGGCAGTAGAGACCGACGTGGTCGGAGCCGCCACCGAGCAGACCGATGCGCGGGATACCCGGCGTTGACTCGTTGTGTGCCTCCTGGATCCATCTGTCGAACACGGAGCCTTGTCCCATTCCCTCAATGTCGTCGACGAGGTTGGCGATCTCGATGATCAATGGCTTGAGCGAGGGTGAGGCGCTGGCACCGAACCTGGTGCCGGAGGCGGCGCCGTCGAGATTGATATATGCCAACGCGTTGCGTGCGAGATCGTCGTGGTGCTTCTCGACCCACTCGCTGGAGCCGATGATGCCGTACTCCTCGGCACCCCATGCGGCGAAGCTGATGGACCGCTTTGGCGTCCAGCCCTCGTCACGGAGCTGGCTCAGCACGCGAGCGGCCTCGAAGACGACCATGAGCCCGGAGGTCGGGTCTTGGGCGCCGTATTCCCATGCGTCATGGTGGCACCCGACAATGACACGCTGATCGGGGTTCTCCGAGCCACGGAGTGTCGCGATGACATTTGCTGTCCGGGCGATGGTGCGCTCCTGCTCGACCTCGAGGCGCACGCGCAGCTCATCGCCACCCGTGATGCGATAGACGAGGGGGAGCCCACCCTGCCAGCTGCGCCGCTCGACGGGCAGGCCTGTCATGCGCTTGAGGATCTGCTGGGCGGCGCCCCACCCGATGGGCTGGACGGGGATGCGAGGCAGATCGATCGCGTCGGGATCGAGGCGCTGAGCGTCCTCGGTGGCCTCGATGAACGGCGTCAGGGGATCGCCCCGGTAGGGGAGCGTCATGATCGAGCCGCGCTGGATCGAGGTTGGGTTGGCCCAGCCGCCCTCTGGGTACATGGGCCCCTGCGCGTAGCCAGAGTCACCCGGGTCGGTGAAGATGATGAGGCCAGCTGCGCCCGCTTCCTGCGCGAACTTGGCTTTGTATCCTCGGAAGTTCCCGCCGTAGCGCGCGATGACGATCGCGCCCGTGCAATCGATGCCCAGTTCACGCAGGTGCTCGAAGTCTTCCTTCGTGCCGCGATTGGCGTAGACGACGCGGCCCTCGGCGGCGCCCGAGGCGGAGTACGCGTTCCATCCGATGGAGAGGTCGGGATCCTGTGAGAACTCGTCCTCGTCGAGGGGCTGCTCGCGCAGGTCGAGCTCCACTGGCTCGTCGCCCAGGATGGTCAGCGAGGCGCTGACGGGCTGGGGGAGGAGCGCCCAGAACTCGTGGACCTCGACCTCGAGGCCCATGGATTCGAGTTCGCTGGACATGCGCTCGATGAGGGCCAGATCTCCGGGTGTGGCTGCTCGATGCGGCTCGGAGGCCATCATGGTGTGCCAGCTGCGCAGGGAGTCGCTGTCGGGGAGAGCGAGCAGGGTCTGCTCGTGCTCGGAGAGCTGCGCGAGGTGGCTCGATGTCTGAGATGCTGCTACGACGAGACAGAGGGCTGCGATGAACGCTCTCACTTAGGTTCCTTCCTGGAGTGATTTGAAGATTGCAAGCTCGAGATCCGCGTTGCCGTAGGCACCGACACGGATCTTGACGCGTGTGGTTGTCTCTGAGTCGTATGAGTAGTCGACTCGCACGTTCGTGTCGACGTCGTGGACTCCGCGCACGAAGCCGCTGGCCTCGTTGTGCTCCCAGTCCGAGACGACGATCTCGTTGCTCTTCATCGCCTGAGGCACGCGCGTCCGGGCCTGCTCGAGAGTCATCTCAACGAGTCCTTCGTGGTCGGAGGTCGCGTAGAGGTAAGCACCTGTGCCCGCTGCCGCAACGGCGACGACACAACCCGAGAGACTCAATGGCATAGATGCGATGATGATGAGTAGGGGTATGCGTGAGCGGTTCATGGCCTGCCTCCTTTGAGAGCACCGATGGTAGGATAAGTCGTTTTCACATAGTCTCAAGGAGGAAATCGTGAGGAGCAACAGAATCGCGCACATATGGGTGTGGTGCGTGGCGAGTGTCGCGCTTTGTGCCAACGCGCAGGACGCGACGATCTATCACCACGGAGTCGTCGCGGCGGATCACGCGCAGGCGTCGGAGGCGGGCGCGAGGATTCTCGAGCTTGGCGGCAACGCGGTGGACGCGGCGGTGGCAACGAGCTTTGCGCTGTCGGTGGTGCGGCCCCAGTCGTGCGGCATCGGGGGCGGTGGGTTCATGGTGATCGCGCTCGCAGGGCAAGGGGACGAGGCGGCGAGGGTGGTGGCGCTGAACTATCGCGAGACGGCGCCCGCGGCGATGGGACCCGACTATTTCGAGAAGCTGGGCGATGTGCCCGAGGCCTCGACGCACACCGGGCACGCGATCGGCGTGCCGGGGACGGTGGTGGGGCTGCTGCATGCGTTGGAGACGTACGGCACGCTGGATCGTGCGACTGTGATGGCGCCGGCGATCGAGCTTGCGCGTGATGGATTTGTTGTCGATCGGGCCTTGTACAAGTCGGCACGAGACAAGCGTGCGTGGTTCGAAGAGGAGGGGTATCGGAGTGAGCGTCACCGATACTTCTGGGAGCGGTACGTGCGAGAGGGGGCCCTCGAAGAGGATCGATTGCTGACAAATCCCGCGCAGGCGCGAGCGTTGCAGATCATCTCGGACGAGGGATTGGAAGGGTGGCGCGAGAAGATTGCGCCCTCGGTTGTCGCGGCGGTCGCGGGTGCCGGTGGACGGATGACACTCGATGATGTTCGCTCGTATGAGTTGCAGACGCTCGAGGCGTTGCGTGGGTCGTTCATGGAGTACGACGTCTACACGATGCCGCCGCCATCGAGTGGTGGTATGGCCCTGTTGCAGGTGCTGGGTCTAATTGAGCGAGCACGTGCGGCGGTAGATCCCGGGTTTGAGCCTGTCGAGTATTCGTTGCTGCTGATCGAGGCATTCAAGCACGCGTTCGCGGACAGGGCGCGTTGGCTCGCGGACGGTGTGGATGTGTCGCACTTGCTTGAGGACGCTTATCTGGATGATCTCTCGTCGAGGATTGAGATTGGCCGGACTTTCAAGCCGGAGCACTACGGGAGTTCGCCCCAATTGTCTGAGGACAGCGGCACGAGCCATATCAGCGTGATCGACCGGTTCGGGAACGCGGTGGCGTGCACGGAGACGATCAACCTTGCGTTCGGCAGCAAGATCGCGGTCGAGGAGTTCGGATTCTTTCTGAACAACGAGATCGATGATCTGACAACAATCTCCGGAGAGCAGAACGCGTACGGCCTTGTGCAGTCAGACGCGAACTTACCCAGCCCTGGGAAACGCCCGCTGTCGTCGATGACGCCGACGATTGTGCTGGATGAGGATGGTGAGGTGGTCTGCGTGGCGGGTGGATCCGGAGGTCCACGCATCATCACGGGAACGATCCAGGTCGTGCTTAATGTTCTTTTACAAGGGCACGATGCACGCGCGGCGGTCGATGCTCCTCGATTGCATCACCAATGGATTCCTGATCGGGTTCTCGCGGAGGAATCCGAGGTGCACTCGTTTGTCAGATGCACTCCGCGTGGTCCAACACCGTTGGAAGGAGCGGGGCATCGCGTTGGGAAGCTCACCGCCTCGCGTGCGGTGCAGGCGATCGCGAGGCATCCGGAGGGTGGGTACACGGCGTCGTCCGACTATCGCAAGGGAGGAGCCCCGGCCGGGCCCGATCCGGAGAGGATGTCGGAAATGGGTGTGCAACACGTCCGTGAGAAGGCGGGTACAGTTCAGGAGAGGTGAACGGACTCGCACTTTGATTGAGCGGAGCGCACACGTGGACAGGCTGGGGACGAACGGGCTGAAGAGATTCTTCCGGAGGCGACTTGACGGATTCGCCGTGGGCATCGCGGCGCTGGTGCTGCTGGGGTGCGCTGGCACTCCGGTGCTGGGCGACGTGGGATTCCTGCTGAGGCCGACGGAGGAGACGAGCGTCGAGTACGAGCTTCTGTACCAGACGTTCATCGGGGCACCGACGCCCTCGCTGCAGATGCGATCGCGTGTGCGTCTGAACTACCTGCCCGAGGAGGGGTATCGGGCCGATGTGCTCTCGACCGAGCGGTTCGAGCCGTTCCCGGCACCTGGTGCCTGGAAGAAGATCACGATCGACCCTGTGAAGCCTCCAGGCGGGAACGAGCCGATAGGTGTTGACATCGTTATCGAGCATGCCGGTGCGCCGCGTGTGCAGGATGTGCTGCCGCCCGACATCCCGTCGTTCGGCTTCACGATGATGCACCAACTGATGCTGATGCTGTACCCGACGGACGGCTCGCTGGCGCTCGAGAATCTTCGGGAGGAGGGCGATTCGATCGCTATCCCGGCGTTCACGTTCACGTGGTCGTACGGGCGCTACATCCGCGTGCAGCGGTTCTTCGTGGGCGACTCGGTGCTGGTGCTGGAGCAGGTGGACGAGGACTCGGTGCTGGTGCGTTGGAAGCCCTCGTCGATCCAAGTGGACCATCTGATCGGTTTCAGATCCGACGATCTTCGCCTCGTCGCGATGCTTGAGCAGGTCGAGTGGGTTCTGGAGATCGACCCCGAGACGGGCATCATCGAGAACGCCTCGACGATCGAGGACGTGATGACAGCGATCCCGGTGGGTGATGCTGAGGATGGTGTGATGCCGGAGGAGCGCCTCGTGATCCCGGAGGATGGCGAGGAGTATCGCACGGACCGGCTGGTGCAGTTGACGCGCGTCAAGAAGTAGAGATTTTCCTGAGCACGCAGGCATTAAAGGTACGTCCCTCGCGCCTGTACTTGCGTTCGAAGTTCGTGCCGACGATCTCGCCCGAGTCGCCAGCGTTGTGCGACGCGTCGAACGCGCCACGCTCGAATCTGGATGTGGTGCGCGAGGGGTCGCAGTAGCGGTCGAAGTGATCCTGCATCCATGCCCAGTAGTCGTCGTGGTCGGTGACGACGCGCAGCTCGCCCCTCTCGACGAGCACGCGATGGACATCCTCGAGGAACTGGTCCTGGACGACGCGACGCTTGTGGTGGCGTTTCTTGGGCCAGGGATCGGAGAAGTAGAGGTGCACGACCTGACAGATGCCTGCCGGGACGCGCCAGCGGAGGAACTCCGTGGCGTCGGTGTGGAGCATGCGGACGTGATCGAGAGAGCGGCGACGGAGCCGATCGGCCGCGTACAGCGCAAACTCGCGCGCCCACTCGATGCCCAGGAAGTTGCGATCACGCTGGCGCTGGGCGACGTCGACGAGGAACGTCCCCTTGCCGGAGCCGATCTCGATCTCGAATGGGAGTGATGGGTCGTCGAACCACTGGCGGGGATCGACATGGCTTAACTGCGGATTCGAGATCGCGTCGTCGCTCAGAGGAGGGAGGTCGTCCTGCGTCAGGAGCCAGCTTCCGGGTTCCAGCGACTTGCCATGTGAGAGTCCAAAGCTCATCGGGGATGGTGGTCCGTCAGTACTGCAGCACGGCGTGGACCTCGAGGTCAGTGCCGAGGCACTCGCGCCCCTTGAGGTCGAGGAGCTCGATGAGCACGGTCATGCCGACGAGGACGCCGTCGAGCTGCTCGATGAGATCACGGCAGGCGCGCATGGTGCCGCCGGTGGCGAGGAGATCGTCGACGAGGAGGACGCGCGTGCCGCTCTGGAACGCGTCCTGATGGATCTCAACGCGATCCGAGCCGTACTCAAGCCCGTAATCGACGCCATGCGTCTTCGAGGGGAGCTTGCCCGGCTTGCGGATGGGGACGAAGCCCGCGGAGAGCGCCTGGGCGACGGCGGTGCCGAAGATGAAGCCGCGGCTCTCGGCACCGAGCACGAGCTCGACACCCGAGGCGCGGAAGGGGTTGGCCATGAGCTCGACGGCGAGCGCCAGCGCGCTGGGGTCTGCGAGCAGAGGCGTGATGTCCTTGAAGCAGACGCCTGGCTTGGGGAAGTCGGGGACGTCGCGGATGGAGCGTCTGAGCAGCTCGTGGGCGGAACCGAGAGTGATGAGTGTTTCGTTCGGCATGGGTTAGGTGATTCTGCGTGTGAGACTCACTACGAGGGAACAGGCTACGATACACACTATGGCACAGAAGAAAACCGCATCCCAGTCACTCGAGACGGTCGAGCCGATCGGGGCGAGGGTTCTGATCCGCAAGGATGAGGACAAGAAGCAGACCAAGAGCGGCATCCACCTTCCCGACAAGATCGAGATTCCGACTCTGACAGGGCGTGTGGTGTCGGTTTCCGTGCAGGTGATGGGGGATGAGGACTATCCAATCAAGCAGTATGACAGGGTTCTGTTCAACCCCAAGAACGCGATCCCGGTCGATTTCGAGGGCGACAACAGGCTGTTCGTGATCCCCGTCGAGGACGTCGTGGCGGTCTTCCGGCGTGAGTCCTCGTCGGAGTAGGGCGTTTCCTGGCACGCGATGGACACACCATCCTCAGATTCCATCTCTCTGGCTCAGGCCGTGTCGGAGGCGCTCCGGCTGCCTCTGGAGCACATGCCCGATCCGCTGCCGCTGTGCCCGCTTCCCGGAGCGTTCTTCGCTGAGATCGTGCCGCCGGGCTCCAAGAGCCTGACAAACAGGCTGCTGGTGCTGGCGGCGCTGGCGGGAGGGGAGTCGGTGATTCGTCGCCCCCTTGTGGAGGCGGACGACGTGCGGGTGATGATGCGCGGACTGGCCCAGCTCGGTGCGGACGTGCTGCTGCGCGAGGAGGACGATGGGACCCCGTACCTGCGCGTGATTGGCGTGCACGGGCTGCCGCTGGGCAACGTGAAGCTGGCGCTGGAGAACTCGGGGACATCGGTGCGTTTTCTCAGCGCGATGGGGGCGCTCGCCGACGGCCCCGTGACGCTCGACGGCACGTCGCGCATGCGCCAGCGCCCGATCGATGAGTTGGTCACCGCGCTGCGTTCGCTGCATCTTCGAGTCGAGGATCTTGGTGAGCATGGGTTCCCGCCGATTCGGGTGCACGGTGTCCCCGATGCCAAGCTGCTCGGGGGACGGGTGAGCTTCGAGACACCGGCGTCGAGCCAGTTCATATCCGCGTTGTTGATGATCGCGCCGTGGACGGAGCAGGGTATCGACGTGTCGATCTCGGGCGAGGTGACGAGCCTGTCATACATCCAGATGACCGTCGGGCTGATGCAGCAGCTCGGTGCCGACATCGAGCATGTGCCCGATTTCTCTCGCATCCACGTCAAGCCCGTCGAGATCGAGCCGTTCGACATCATCGTCGAGCCGGACGCGTCGGGGGCGACGTACTTCTGGGCGGCGGCGGCGTTGAACCCCGACTCGGTGTGTCGGGTGCCGTATATCTCTCCCGTGTCGTGGCAGGGAGACGCACGATTCGTGAACACGCTGGGCGCGATGGGCGCGATCCCAGAGATCATGGACGACGCGATCATGATCGAGACGCCTCGCCCGGAGCTGCCTCTGCGTGGTGTGGGGGTGGACTTCTCGAGCATGCCGGACGCCGCGATGACGCTGGCCAGCTGCGCTGTCTTTGCAGAGGGGCCGACGGTGATCACTGGTCTTCGGACGCTGCGCGACAAGGAGTGCGATCGCATCGAGGCGACCAGGGCGGAGCTGGAGAAGATTGGGGCGGTGATCGAGGCGTCGGACACGGCATTGCGGATCACACCGCCTGAAACATGGACGGATGAGCCGGTGGAGTTCGATACGTACGATGACCATCGCATGGCGATGGCGCTGGCATTGGTCGGTCTGCGCAGACCCAATGTGTTCATCAGGAATCCGGTGTGCGTGGCCAAGACGTACCCTGAGTTCTGGCGAGATCTATCGAGGCTGTACGAGGCGGCGCTGTAGCAAAGAGGAGCACGCGGTGCGCAAGCACAGAGCATTCTGGAACCTCGCGCGAGGCATGCTCGAGCACAAGCTGCTGCTCGCGGGTGTTCTTGTCGCGGCGCTCGTCTCGGCGTCGGGGCTGGGCGCGGGGCTGCTGGCGATGGTGCCGGTGCTCAGGATCCTGCTGGATCGGACAAACACACAAACACTCTCGCAATTCATCGCGGAGAAGACATCGAGCTGGCAGATCCAGATTCCGCAGAGCTGGCTCGATGCGCTCCCTACGGATCCGTTCCAGGCGATCGTGGCGGTGCTCGTGTTCATCGTGGTGCTGACGTTCTTCGGCGCGGGTGCGAATTTCCTGCATCGGTACCTCTCGCTGACTCTCACGGCGGTGAGGGTTGCTCAGATCCGCCAGGAGATCTTCGCCAAGACGATAAGGCTCTCGCTGGCGCGCCTGCACAACGGTGTGTCCGAGGCGCAGAGCCGGTTGATCAACGACACGGACCTGCTGCGTTTCGGATTCGACCAGCTGACGTCGAAGTTCGTAGCGCAGGTCCTCAAGGGGATGGTGGCGTTCGTTGCCGCGCTGCTGATCGACTGGCAGATCACGCTCTGGGCGCTGCTCGTGCTGCCTCCGATGGCGATCATGCTCAAGAAGTTGGGCAAGCGTGTGCGTCGGGCGTCGGATCGCCTGCTCCACGCGCGATCGGGCCTGCTGGGGCTCTCGGGCGAGACGTTCGGTGGGATGCGCGCGATCAAGTCGTGCAACGCCGAGGCCCAGCGCGAGGACGCGTTCGACGAGATCAACCGCGAGGCGTTGCACCAGGAGATGCGGGCGCGCACTGCGCTGGCGTTGTCGTCGCCGATCACCGAGGGGCTGATGGTGATCGTGCTGGCGGTGTTGGCGATCTTCGCGTCGAGGATGATCCTCCGAGGGAGTCTGCGTCCGGACGAGTTCCTCATGACGCTCGCGGCGCTGGCGGCGGCGGGTGGGGCGCTCAAGCCGGTGAGCTCGCTGTGGCAGTCGCTGCAGATGTCGGACGCGGCGGCGCGACGCATCATCGAGGTGCTCGAGACACCCGATGAGGTTGCGCACGGTGGTGGCGAGTCGCTGCGCGCGCCGCAGCAACAGATCGTCCTCGACGGCGTGACCTTCACCTACGAGGGCGCCCTGGAGCCCTCGGTGAGGAACGTGAGCCTGACGATACCTGTCGGGACGACCGTTGCGTTCGTCGGCCCGAACGGCTCGGGCAAGACGACGCTGCTGTCGCTGCTGCCACGGTTCTTCGAGCCCGACGCGGGTGAGATTCTCTTCGACGAGCAGCGACTGCGCGAGATGGAGTTACGCTCGGTGCGCGAGCAGATCGGCGTTGTCTCGCAGGACGTGGTGCTCTTCACGGGCACGATCCGCGACAACATCACGCTCGGGTCGCCGGACGCGCGCGAGGAGCGGATCAGGCACGCGATCGAGGGAGCGCACGCGGAGGATCTCATCGAGCTCAAGGGAGGGCTCGAGGCGCACGTGGGCGAGGGTGGCGTTGCGCTGTCGGGCGGCCAGCGCCAGCGGCTGTCGATCGCGCGGGCGCTGCTACGCGACCCGTCGGTGCTGATTCTGGATGAGGCGACATCGATGATCGACGCCGACTCGGAGCAGCGCATCGCTGAGGCCGTGCGAGATTTCTCCAGAGATCGCACGTGCCTGATCATTGCCCACCGGCTCTCGACGGTGCAGCACGCGGACATGATCGTGGTGATCGACGAGGGGCGGATCGTCGACACGGGCACCCACAATGAGTTGCTCGGGTCGTGCGAGCTGTACCAGCGTCTCGTTGCCGGGCAGCTCGTCTCGATCAACGCCTGAGGCTCGCCCAGGGCAATCCAGGGCCTACAATCCCCGCCTATGCCTCTGCCTCGTGTCGCCATCGTGGGACGCCCGAACGTGGGCAAGTCGTCGCTGCTGAACCTGCTGGCCAAGGAGCGCGTGTCGATCGTCGATCCGACGCCTGGTGTCACGCGCGATCGGGTGACGTCGGTGGTGGAGCTGATGGGGCCGCTGAAGACCGAGACGCCGCGTCTCGCGGAGGTCATCGACACGGGTGGTTACGGCATCTACACGGCGGAGGACGGGCGATACAACGAGATAGGAGTCGACCTCGAGCCGCTGTCGCACGCGGTGGAGGAGCAGATAGCCTTCGCGGTGCGCGAGTCGGATCTGATCCTGTTCGTGCTCGACACGCAGGCTGGGATCACATCGCTGGACGAGACGTTCGCGTCGCTGCTGCGTGAGAGGCTTGCGCACCAGGGCGATCGCGACGTGCCGATCATCGTGATCGCGAACAAGTGCGACGGCGAGAATTGGGAGCCCCACGCGTTCGAGTTCTCTGCTTTGGGATTCGGCGAGCCGATCCTGGTGTCCGCGAAGAACAAGTTCCGTCGGCGCGTGTTCCTGGAGAGCATCTTCGAGGCGCTGCCCGAGCTGAGCGACGACGCGCCCGAGGCGGAGCCGGTGATGAGGCTGGCGCTGGTGGGCAAGCGGAACGCGGGGAAGTCCACGTTCGTGAACGCCCTGGCGGGTGAGCAGCGGGTGATCGTCTCCGAGATCGCCGGCACGACACGCGACGCGGTGGACGTGCGGTTCGAGTTCGGGGATCGCGTGTGCATGGCGATCGACACGGCGGGCGTGCGCAAGCGCAAGAGCATTCCCGATAGGATCGAGTGGTTCGCCAGAGATCGTGCGTTGCGCTCGATCGAGAGGGCGGACGTCGTGCTGATGCTCATCGACGCGACGCAGGACGTCTCGCAGATCGACAAGCAGCTGACCCAGGAGATCCACGAGCGGTTCAAGCCGTCGATCATCGTGGTCAACAAGTGGGATCTGGCCGAGGGGCAGCGCGGGCGCAAGGGCATCCCAGTGACGCCCGAGGACTACCTGAAGTACCTGGCCAAGGAGCTTCGCGGGCTCCCGCGTTCGCCAATCGTGTTCACCAGCGCGACGGAGGGTCGCGGGCTGATGGACGTTGTCGAGCTCGCGTTCGAGCTGCACGAGCAGGCGCAGCAGCGGATCTCGACGAGCGAGCTGAACCGTCTCTTCCGCGACATGCTCACTGAGCGTGGGCCGAGCTCGAAGCTCGGTCGTCGCGCGAAGGTGTACTACGTCACGCAGGTGGCGACGCAGCCGCCGACGATCGTGCTCGTGGTGAACGACTCGAATCTGTTCGAGACGAACTACCAGCGGTACATGCTGAACCGGATCGCGGAGCGGACGGTGTTCGCGGAGGTGCCGGTGCGCCTCGTGCTGCGCGATCGCAGGCGAGTGACGCTGCAGGGGCTGTTCGAGGGCGAGCACAAGCGCGGCACGCTGCCGAGCCTGGAGGAGATGGACGACGAGCAGCTCCAGGGGGTGCGTCTGGAGGGCGAGAGGGGAGAGTAACTCGCTGTCACCACCCGATCGTGCGGGTTGGAGCGAGGGGGATCTCGTGGTACAGTCGTACATGCCCCACTCACCAGACGACACGGAAACGAGCGCGTCCAACTCCGAGCCCAGGCGGATCTCGCTGGCGGATCTCGGAGCCTCCGAGGAATCATCCGAGTTCTATTCGCCCATCCCGCCTGGCTACCAGCTGGGTCGCTACAAGTACGTGGTCGTGATGGGCACGGTGATCTCCGGGCTGGGCAAGGGCATCTTCTCGTCGTCGCTGGCAAAGCTGCTCAAGGACAAGGGGCTCACCGTCGCGCCGATCAAGATGGAGGGGTATCTCAACGTCGACTCCGGGACGCTCAACCCGTTCCGCCACGGCGAGGTGTTCGTGCTCGATGACGGCACCGAGTGCGACATGGACCTCGGCACGTACGAGCGGATGCTCGACCAGAACCTGAAGCGATCGAACTTCGTCACCTCGGGGCAGATCTACTCCGAGATCCTGACGCGCGAGCGCGAGGGCGGGTACCTGGGTCGAGACGTGCAGATGATCCCGCACGTGACGGGTGAAGTGAAACGGAAGCTGCGTGAGCTGGCGATGGAGGGAGACGGCTCGCGATCGGCGGACGTGGTGTTCGTCGAGGTGGGGGGGACCGTGGGCGACCACGAGAACGCGTTCTACATCGAGGCGCTGCGAGAGCTGGCGTTCGAGGAGGGACCGGACTCGGTGTGCTTCGTGGCGCTAACGTACATCGTCGAGCCACCCGCACTGGGCGAGCAGAAGTCCAAGGCCGCGCAGCTGGGCGTGAAGCGGCTGCTCGAGGCGGGCATCCAGCCGCACATCGTGGCGTGCCGAGCCTCGCGTCCGGTCACGGACTCGGTGAAACAGAAGATAGCGATGTTCTCGAACGTGCCGATGGAGTGCGTCTTCTCGATGCACGATCGCGAGTCGATCTACACGATCCCGGAGGCGATGCGCGAGGAGGGGATCGATCGTGAGGTGCTAACGATTCTCGATCTGCACCATCGCGTGGACGCCGCGCGCGAGGATCGCGCCCGCGCGAGCTGGCTGGGGTTCATGGATAAGGTGACGTCGACTCGCCAGCACGCCCTGACGATCGGGCTCATGGGCAAGTACGCCTCCCTGAGGGACGCCTACGCCTCGATCGACAAGGCGACGGAGCACTGCGCGTCGCACCTGTCGTGCGACATCACGCTGCGGATGCTGGACACGACCTCTCTGACGACCAACACCGCGAGCGAGCATCTGGGCGACCTGGACGCGGTGATCATCCCCGGCGGCTTTGGTCGTCGTGGCGTGGAGGGGAAGATCGCGTGCGCGCAGTACTGCCGTGAGAACCGCGTGCCGCTGCTGGGGATTTGTCTTGGCTTCCAGGTGATCGTGGTCGAGTTTGCGCGCAACGTTCTGGGGCTTGGCGATGCGAACTCGACGGAGTTCGACCCGCACACGCCCGAGGCAGTGATCTCGGAGCTGCCTGATCAGAAGAACATCGAGCAACTCGGTGGGACGATGCGTCTGGGTGGTCAGGATGTGGTGCTGGAGTCGGGCTCGCTGGCGTCGCGCATCTACGGCAACGCGACGAACATCCGTGAGCGCTTCAGGCATCGCTACGAGGTGGAGCCCGCGTACATAGAACGATTCGAGGCAAAGGGTCTGCACTTCTCTGGTCGTCACCCCGAGCAGCCGATCATGCAGGTGCTCGAGTTGGACCAGTCGATCCATCCGTACTGCGTCGCGGCGCAGTACCACCCGGAGTTGACGGGCAGGCCGCTGCGTCCGCAGCCGATGTTCATGGGCCTTCTGGGCGCCGCGATCCTGCGGAGGTCACCGGAGGCCACGCTGCCATCGCCCTGGCAGACGATTCTGACATGGGCCGACGGCGAGAGGGCCGAGCAACGCTCGTCCTGACAGTGGGTTACGTCGGGCGCCCGATGCGGGGGTATCCATCTGGATTTTTCGGGACGTTTCGATGGAACATTTGTGACCACCCGACGGATAACCATCTCAGTGGGCGGCGGTGATTCATTCCCGTGTGGTTCCCGGGAATAGAAAGGACTGAAACGTCCAGGCAGTGGGTTTGCCTGCTTGTTCGGCAGTCGGGTTCGTCGTGAACGGTGTCTTCCTCTCTCTCCTCCTCAGGCGCGGCGGCCCGGCTGTACCTTGTTGAGAGGGTGAGAACCAGCTCGATCCAGACGAGAATTGAGTCGATTTGACTGGTGTGACGACGCAGGTAAGGTGTTGGGTCACCTCAGGCGATATAGCTCAGCTGGTTAGAGCGGAGGATTCATAAACCTCAGGTCGGTGGTTCGAGTCCACCTATCGCCACTTCCTCGAGTGATCGTTTCTTCGTTCTCGACGATTTCCAGATCACCGAGATGATCCTGCATTAGTCTGATGCGTATGCTTTTCGGAGCTTGTGAGCTTCGAGGGAGGTATCCGCATGCCCAGAGTGTCGAGTGTGTGTGGCGCGGTCGTGATCGCGTGTCACGTCGCCACGACAGCTCAGGCTGGCCTGCTCGCGTTCGATGAGTTCGACACCGGGCCGTCGTTCCACGGCACTGCACCGATCGGGCTCACGGGCGGCACGATCCTGGACACACAGTATCTGCAGCAGTTCACGTCGAGCATCCAGGGCGAGCTCTCGCGTCTGGAGATAGGGCGTCTCTACCAGGGTGTGGACGATGGCCCTCTCGAGATTGTCGTGCGGGAGGCGGGCGGCGGCGCGGTGGTGCAGACGATTGTCGTGCCATACGCGGACGTCTCGCCCACGCCCGCGATACTCGACCTGGACTCGCTCGAGTCGGGCAACGTTCTCCACACGGGGACCAGCTACGAGATCCTGCTGAGGATGCTCAACGCGCCATCGGGTGACAGGCAGCCCGGCTATCGATGGGACGCGCTCGACGATGGCGACGGTTTCTATCTGGCGTCGGGTGAGTCGGGCGATGGCGGGGCGACCTTTCTGCCAATCGAGAACGCCCACTTCGAGCTGCGCGTCTACGTGCGCCCGATTCCGCCTGCGGGCAACGGCCTGGATCCGAGCATGCTCATCTGGGAATCGCGAGGGCCGAACATCGCCTACGAGATCGATATGTCGATCCCCGACGCGATCAATCCGGTCACCCAGAACACGGCCGACTCGTTCATCGGGAGCTTCGAGTCTGCCAACGGCGTCTACTACGTGCCGAGCTCGACGTTCGGCTCGACCAACAAGATGTTCGTGATGGATCCTGCGACCGGTGACCTTCTAGACACGATCCTGCTTCAGTTTCCGTTCACGGGTGATGGGCTCACATCGGTGGAGTATGCGGAGGGAACTATGTACGGCGGAATGCGCGAGGGTGCGCTGCCGTTCACGCCCTCGTATCTCGTCACGATCGATCTGGATACGGGGCTCGTGTCTCAGACGGGACCCATGGGAATCCTGAACCAGACCGGTGGGCTCGCCTACCACGACGGGACCATGTACACGGTGAACACGGGGAGCCAGGACGCCATTCTGTACACGGTTGATCTCGACTTGGGTCTTGCCACCGCGGTAGGTGACGTGATAGACGTTGACAGCGCGCTGCCGATCAAGCTGACCGGGCTCGAGTTCGGACGCGACGGGCTTCTCTATGGGCTGGGACGCGGGCCCTCGGGCTCGACGTCGAGCGATCCTTTCAACGATGTGATCTATCAGATCGATCCGGCGTTTGGCTACGCGTTCAAGATCGGCAAGCTGCCCGCCCTCGACGACGGCGCGAGCACGCTCAGCACGGCGATCAGCGCCCTCGATACGTGTCGGGCGGATCTCGACGACGATGGCGACGTCGATGGCATCGATCTGGGCTTGCTCCTGGGCAACTGGGGAGACCCCGGTGATGCCGACCTGAACAACAGCGGCGCGACGGACGGTGCCGATCTCGGGCTGTTTCTCGGCGCGTGGGGGGCGTGCCCGTAGCGTCGAGCACGATCTCGAAGATTGATCACGGATGAGCCCATTCGGTTGGCATCGTCGAGTCTGGGCACCTACTATCCTCGGCAATCAGCTCTTGGGAGGAGAGATTTTGGTGTTGGTGGGTTCCAGATGTGTCTGTTGTGTCACTGCGTTATGCGCGCTGCTCCTGGCTGGTTCGTCGCTAGGTCTCGGCTCAGAGAAGATCCTAGCTGCCGACGCGTCGGCATTCGATCAGTTCGGTGATGACGTTGCGATCTGGAATGACACCGTAGTGGTGGGGGCTCCCTTTAACGACGAGCTGGGGGCACAGTCTGGAGCTGTCTACGTGTATCGATGGAATGGGACGAGCTGGGCTGAGGAGGCCAAGCTGACGGCGTCCGACGGGATGAGTGGGGACAGTTTCGGTCTGTCGGTTGCGATCCACTCAAACACGCTGCTGGTGGGCGCCCCGACGCGTGATAAGCCGGGCACCGGAGCGACCGATCACGGCAGTGTGTATGTCTTTACCCGCTCCGACACAATGTGGTCGGAGCAGCAGATCCTGACAGCGTCGGATGCTGACGCCAACGACAGATTCGGGATGTCTGCTGCGATTCTCGGTGGGAGACTCGTTGTCGGGGCCAGTTTCGAGAATGAGAATGGCTCGTTCGCGGGCGCGTCTTATGTGTTCGAGCTTGAGAACGGGACGTGGGTGGAGGATCAGAAGCTGCTCGCGTCCGATGGGGATGAGGGAGACGTGTTCGGCACGAGTGTTGCGCTCTCAAGCACAACAATCGCGGTTGGAGCGCACTCGCACAACATCGGGAGTGAAGACGATCAGGGTGCGGTGTACCTGTTCACACACGATGGGTCGCAGTGGAATGAGCTGCAGAAGCTAATCTCGCCTGACGCGGACCCATCCGATCAGTTCGGATTCTCGTTGTCGATTTTCAATGCGACGCTCCTGATCGGTGCGCCGACGGACAACGAGGGTGGCGACGATGCTGGGGCGGCGTATGTCTTCACGCGATCCGGTGGCAACTGGGGTTTTGCGCAGAAACTCATCGCGTCGGACAGTGGCGAAGAAGACAGGTTCGGCGTGGACGTGGCGCTGCATGTCAGCTATGCGCTGGTCGGCGCTCCGTTCGACGACGACACCGCGAACGCAACCGGCTCCTCGTACTTCTTCACACGGAGCATCGGTGTCTGGAGTGAAACAGAGAAGCTCACCGATGATGATGCTGCGCTCACCGATCAACTTGGAGAGTCCGTTGCGTTGTACTTCGACAACGCGGTTGTTGGGGCCAGAGCTGATGATGAGGCTTTCAGCGACCAGGGATCGGCGCAGATCTTCGCGAACGTGCTGAATCCCTGCCCGACAGATCTCAATGATGACGGAATGACGGATGGTGCCGATCTCGGGCTGCTTCTTGGCAATTGGGGGAATTCCGGAGGCTCGGACCTGAACTCGGATGGCACGACAGACGGAGCCGATCTCGGGCTGCTGCTTGGGGCATGGGGCGCGTGTCCGTAATCAGAGCGTTCGGCCGCCGGTTTTCACGACGAGATTGAATCGAGGAGTCGCTCGGCGGCCGCTCGTGCGACGCGTGCGGTCGAGTCGTCGCCGCTGACCAGGCGCATGGTCAGGGCGCCCTGGAGCAGGAGCTGGAGCTGTGTCGCGAGGGAGCCCGGATCGTCGGCGCCCAGCTGGGTGCAGAGCGTGACCAGCTCATCGCGCGAGGTGCCGATGTGGCTCGCCGCCGCCTCGTGGATGGGATCGTGGAGGTGGGGGTACTCGGCGCATGCGTTGATGAACATGCAGCCCCGGTACTCGTCGTGGCTGAACCACCTGTCGAGCGCATCGAAGCTGGCGAGGATCGAGCCCCGCGGCGTGCCGTCGCTCAGGGAGGCGACCTCGTCCTGGAAGGCCTTCTCCTCCCAGCGGTCGCGCATGTGGATAGCGGCGACGATGAGGTCGTCCTTGCTCTCGAAGTGGTTGTAGAAGGTGGTCTTCGTGACGCCCACGCGCTGGATGACCATGTCGAGCCCGACGGCGTGGAAGCCCTGCTCGTAGAAGAGCTCCAGCGCCTCGACGATGATGCGATCGCGCGTCGATGTCACCGGCTCAGACGGCGCGAACAGCTCCTTGGCGGTGTACTCACTCTGCGGGTCGGACATGGCGCGCTCCTGCCGGTCGAGAACTGTGAGTTGACTTCCGGTCAACTTGACCTCGGGTCAATGTACTTGACGTCAAGTCCAGAAGACAGGGTGGCATCGAGTCGTATTGTATCTCGCATTCAAGAACGACACGAGAACTCATACCCACCCAAGGAGACTCACCATGTGCAACGCGTGCACACCCGCCCTCGCCCTGACAGACTCACCCGACGCGTTCGGGGAGCGCCTGCTCGACGTGCTCAACGACGCCGGGCTGGCCCTCATGCTCTCGATCGGGCATCGCACCGGTCTGCTCGATGCGATGCAAGATACCGGCTGGCTCACGTCGGAGGAGCTCGCCTCCAGAACCCGGCTCAACGAGCGCTACGTGCGTGAGTGGCTCGGCGCCATGGCGACGGGCCGTGTCGTCGAGATCGACGGCGAATCCGATGTGCCCTCGTTCCGGTTGCCCCACAGCCACGCGGAGCTGCTGTGCCGCTCCGGCGAGTCGATGGGCACCGTCTTCCAGTGGATCGCGGTTCTTGCGGAGGTCGAGTCGGAGATCGTCGACGTGTTCAAGCACGGCGGCGGCGTGCCCTACGAGTCGTTCACGCGCTTCCACGAGGTGATGGCCGAGGAGTCGAGCCTCAGCGTGGTGGCTGGGCTGCACGAGCACATCGTGCCTCTGGTTCCCGGCCTGGACGTTGCGCTGTCGACAGGCATCGACGTGCTCGACGTCGGGTGCGGCTCGGGGCGTGCGATCTGCGAGCTGGCACGCGAGTACCCGAGCTCGCGCTTCACGGGCTTCGATCTGTGCCAGCCTGCGATCGACAGGGCACGCGCGCACGCCGAGTCGCTCGGGCTGACGAACGTCAGCTTCGAGGCGCGCGACGTGACCGAGATGGCGGGCGAGGACCACTTCGATCTCGTCACCGGCTTCGACGTGATCCACGACCAGCGCGATCCCGCCGGCGTGCTGCAGGCCATCAAGCGCGTGTTGCGTCCAGAGGGGACGTTCCTCATGCAGGACCTGCGATGCCACACGAATGTGGTCGAGAACATCGGCCACCCGCTGTGCCCGTTCTTCTACACGATCTCCACGATGCACTGCATGACCGTCTCGCTGGCCCAGGGCGGTGCAGGGCTCGGCGCGGCGTGGGGCGAGGAGCTGGCGGCGGAGATGCTTAACGATGCAGGCTTCGATAACGTCAACGTCAATACGCTGCCGCACGATATCCAGAACAATTGGTACGTGATGCAGAAGCCGGCGAGAGTGCTCGCGGGCGCGTGCTGAGCCGTTACACCGCAGAATCGCGCACTGGCTCCGCTCCCAACTCGGGGGCGGAGTTTTTTTACGCCATCAATCCCACCTGAAGATCTTCAGGGCCACGACAACACACAGCGCGGTCCAGACGCCCATCATGAGCAGCTCAGACCACTGCGAGATCAGCGAAGCGCCGTCGATCATGATCGCGCGGAGCGCGTCATTGAGGCCCGTCAGCGGGAGCAGACGGATGAGCGGGTGCAGCGCGTCGGGGAAGCGCTCGTACGAGAAGAACACGCCCGAGGCCAGCCACATGGGCACCATGGCGAAGTTCATCAGGCCCGAGACGCCCTCGATCGTGCGCGCGCGTGAGGCGACCAGCACGCCGAGCGCGGCGAAGAGCATCGCACCCATGGCGCACACGATCACAAATGAGAGGATGTTCCCTCGCAGAGGTATTCCAAGGACCCAGATGCCGAAGCTCGTCAGGATGATCAGCTCGAAGACGAGGAATACCAATCGTGAGAGCACGAACGAGAGCAGGAACGACGAGCGCCGCATGGGTGTGACGAGCATGCGGCGCAGGAACTTGCGCCGGCGCACGTCCGCGATGGCGAACCCGACGCCCCACATGCCGGTGCCCATCAGATTCATGCCCAGCAGGCCCGGGAAGAGGAAGTCGACATAGCGCGAGCCCTTCTCGGTCACGGGCAGCTCCTCCAGCGCCGGGTCGGTCTGCCCGGCATCGAGCGCCAGTGCCCGCAGCACGCGCAGGCGCGCAACCTCGGAGTCTGGTCGGACGGGGTCGAAGGTCAGCTTCGGGGGATCGTCCAACTGCACGATGCCGTCGACAGCGCCGTTGCGCACTCGCACGTAGGCGTCGTCGAAGGTCTCGAAGACCTCGACCTCGAGCAGTTCGTCGACCGCGAGGATCTCCTGGAGGCGCTGTGTCTGCTCGTTCTGGACGATCGCGATGGACGCGGGCTGCGGCGAGCCGGTGCGGAACGCGAAGCCCAGCACGCCCGCGAGCACGAGCGGGAAGACGAAGACCCAGAAGACCGCCTCAGGCTCGCGGAAGAGCCCCAGTGCGCGCACACGTGTGAGTTCCTTGATCTCGTTGAGCCTACCCATCGCGCAGGTGCTTTCCTGTCATGGAGACGAAGACGTCCTCGAGTGTGGGGCGGTGTGTTCTGAGATCCTCGAGAACGAGGGACCGCTCGTCCATCATGGCGAAGAGCCCCGAGATGACCTCCTGCGTGCTGACCACGGAGAGGACGACGCTCGTGCCGTCGTAGCGGACCTCGTGGACACCCTCGAGTCGCTGGAGCTCCTGCTCGGAGAGGATCCTGGCCTCGTGCCCCTGCACGGAGAAGCGGACCACGTTCTCGACGTGGAGCGTGGCGATGATCGATGGCGGCGTGCCGCGGGCGATCGCCTTGCCATGGTCGACAATGAGCAGGTCATCGGCGAGGATCTCGGCCTCCTCCATGTAGTGGGTTGTGAGGATGACGGTCCCGCCCTCTGACTTGAACGACTCGACGATCTCCCACAGGCGCCGTCGTGCCTGAGGATCGAGCCCGGTCGTCGGCTCGTCGAGGAAGAGGATCTTTGGTTTGTTGATCAGCGCGCACCCGATCGAGAGGCGCTGTCGCTGCCCGCCCGAGAGCGTCTTGGCGTAGTCGTTGCGTTTCTCCTGGAGCCCGATGGTCTCGATCACCTCGTCGATGGTGCGCGTGTTCGAGTAGAAGCTCTGGAAGAGGCGGAGCATCTCGAAGACGGTCAGCTTGTCCTGGAAGTCGGTCTCCTGGAGCTGGACGCCGATGTGCTCCTGGATGGATCGTGGGTTGTTGTCCCAGGTGTGCCCCAGGACCTCGATGGTGCCGCTGTCGGGCTTTTTGAGCCCTTCGAGCATCTCGATGGTCGTGGTCTTGCCGGCGCCGTTGGGCCCGAGGACGCCCAGGCACTGACCGGCTCTGGCCTCGAGATCCAGTTCGTCGACGGCCACGAGATCGCCGTAGCGTTTGACAAGCCCGCGCGCAACGACGGTGATGTCGTTCTGGCGAGGCGCTTGAGTATCTGTCTGTGCTGGAGAGGCCGTCGTCATCCTTAGATCCCACCGAGGTGGGCAGGATCATACACGATCGAATGCGAGCGCACTCGGCGTGATCGGATGAATCGTTGAGTGCACGCTCGGCTTTATGGCAGGGGCTGGTCCTCGAGATGCACGTAGATGGGCAGCTCGCGCAACCCGACACGCACGTCCATCGTCAGCTCCATGCTGCTCTCGAACTCGCCGGCGAACCAGAACGTGGCCTGGGTGTCGTTCCACATCGTGCCGTTGTGCTCGATGTCGCCCTTCGATGTCGTCATCACGAGGTTGTCGAAGAGATCCTTGGCGGAGCCGGGTTGGACGTGGAGGTTGATCGAGTCGTTGCCCTGCTCGGCGCGGAACTTGATCGTCTGCCCGCTGGAGAGGTGCGCCGGGAGCGTGACCCACTCGGACCCCACGCTCATGGTGTGCGGCTGGGTTTTCTCGTAGAAGACGCCCATGAACTGCGACTCGACGGTGAAGCGGGTGGCGGAGCGCGAGGGCGAGGAGAGTGTGAACGTGAACTCGGTGGGGGGCTCGTCCCAGGCGGTGACGATCTCGACGAACTCCTGTCGCCCCGAGAAGCCCTCCTCGATCAGCGTGAGACTCCGCTCGGTCGAGTCCTGCGCGAACAGCTCGTCGGGCTGCTTGAGCGAGAGCATCGTCAGACCCTCGGGAAGATCGAGGTCGAACTTCATCACGATGCCCGGCTTCTCCTGCGGCATCGAGAACTGTGTGTCCTTCTCGAAGAAGACCGTGGAGCGCGTCTCTCGGAGTTCCATGAGCTTCGGGCGGAGTGTCATGGACGACTCGCCTGAGGCAGACGCTCCGATCGCGCTGACACTCAGCACCGCCAGTCCCGCCATGGATGTCATCAGTCGGTTCATCTCGGAACTCCTTGTGCGTCCGTGTCCTGCTCGAATAGCGCTGAGGCCTAGAAAATGAGGTCGGACGAAACGCACGCACGATCCACATGGCCTTCCGATTCCGAGGCGAGATTGCGTAGACATCGCCGGCTCAAGCGAGCACGTCCGGGAAAACAGCGTGGAGACGTCGTGTGAGGACACGCACTTGAGTTGCTGGGCTGTGCCCATCGTGCGCGCGGGGTACACTGGGCGATACCAGCCATCATCAACACTCTCCCGAGAACAGTCTCATGCCTGCATCATCACCCGTGCCGCACGCCTGCAATCGCGTGCTCGTTGCTCTCGCCTGGACGTGTCTCGGTCTGACGGGCTCGTGCGCGTCGCCGTTGGATGACTCACGGACATTGTCGGGGGAGCCACTGCCTCGTGCGTCGTTTGATGACGACACGAGTGCGCGGCTGCTCGAGAATCTCGAGAGAGCGCGAGCAGAATACGAGCGGACTCCTACCAGCGAGGACGCCATCATCTGGTACGGACGTCGGCTCGCGTACCTGGGGCGCTATCAGGAAGCCATCGACGTGTACACGGAGGGGCTTGCTCATCACCCGAGCAGCTACAGGCTACTGCGTCATCGTGGGCACCGATACATCTCGGTTCGCCGGCTTGATATGGCTATCGAGGACCTGGAGCATGCCGCGGTCCTCATCAGTGGGACGACGCCTCGCATCGAGCAGGACGGCATCCCGAACTCGCGCAACTCGCCGATCTCGACGACGCAGGGGAACATCTGGTACCACCTAGGCCTGGCTCGTTATCTCTGGGGTGATTTCGAGGGTGCGCTCCGGGCGTACGACCAGCGGTTTCTCGAAACCGACGCCAACGATGACAACCACTGCTCGACCGCGTACTGGCGGTATCTGATCCTGCGCCGGCTGGGGCGCGATGACGCGGCGCTCGAGGCCATCGAGCACATCACCTCATCCATGGACATCATCGAGAACTTCGGGTACCGGGATCTGTGCCTGCTGTACAAGGGTGAGCTGACCCCGCGTGAGGTACTGGGAGCGGACAACGACACGGCGCTGGCGCTGGACGTCGAGAACGCCACGCTCGCCTACGGCATCTCGATGCGAACCTTCCTCGATGGCGACACCGAGGAGGCGCGTCAGATGTGGGAGGCGATTGTCGCGAGCGAGGGCGGTGGGTACGCGTTCGGGTATATCGCTGCGGAGGCGGAGCTGGCCCGGCTGCCGGAATGAGCGCCATAAAAAACCCCGCCCGATGCTAGGCGGGGCGGGGTGACGTGAGCGATACTGGACTTGAACCAGTGACCTCCTCGATGTCAACGAGGCGCGCTAGCCAACTGCGCCAATCGCTCGTTCGGCCGGACAGTATACCCACTATCGTTCGATGAACCACCCGTCTTCAGGCCCTACGGGCGTCCGGATTATCGCCCGTCAGAATCGATTCAGACCCGAATTCCTGTTTTTTTGCTATCTCCCGCGCGGATCACGTCGTATACTCGACCCGTACGCCCCCGCACAGGGCATTCACCAGGAGTCAGACCCCCATTTTCCGGAGATGAGAGTCCATGTATTCCAGACGCGCTGATGCGCGATCGCTCGTGGGCGCGATCGTTGCTCTAGGGATGTGCGCACACTCGCATGCGCAGGTCTTTGAGAAGGTTGCCGACACGAACGATGGGTTCCCGTTCGTTGCCGGGAACATCGACGGCTTCGACGCCTCTCCGGCCATCGACGGAGAGAACATCTACTTCCTCGCGCGGATCGGGTCGTTCCAGGGCGTCCTGTTCAACTCGGGTGGGTCGCTCTTCTCGATCGCCAACGAGGTCACGACCGCCACGCTCCACGAGGAGTCGTTCAGCGGATTCAGCCACGTTTCGGCCGGAGACGGCAGAGTGGGATTCAACGCCAGCGTGAGCAACGATCCGGTGATCTATGGCGACACGGGCGCCAGCCAGATCATGCTCGCCTCGACATCCCAGACGACGCTGGGCGGGACGGTGATCTTCAGCGAGCTCGGCAACGTGTACATGGACTCCGGGAATGCCGCGTTCTGGGCGACGCTTCAGGAGGTCCCGTTCGGGCCCGAGGCGCTGTTCCTCGCCAGCGAGAACGCCGGCGTCGGAGACATTGCCGTCAAGACAGGAGACGGCATGCCCGCGGCCTCGGACTTCTTCCAGACGTTCGGACGCGCTCCGGTGAGCCAGGGGTTTCTTACGATCTTCAATGGTCGTGGCACGACCACCGAGGGCATCTACCTGACGGGTACGCTCGCCGCGGAGCGCATCATCGATAACTCCACGTTCTCGACCACGCGCACCTCGGCCAATTACGAGAACTTCCGCGACCAGATCTCCGCCTCCGAGACCGACGTGGCGTTCATCGCGGATCTCAACGAGCACGACGTCCGCGCGTCGATCGTGACGATGAACACGATCGATCGGACCACACGCGATGTGACACAGATAGCCTCCACGCTCGATTCTCCCAGCGCCGCGTTCGGCACGTTCACAGACTTCCTGGATACCTCCATCAGCATGGAGGCGACGATCTTCACCGCGACGGGCTCGACGCTCGTGCGAGGGGAGTCGCAGCAGGGCCTGTTCGTCTTCATCGACGACACGCTGATCACGCTCGTCGACCGTCTCTCGACCATCGACGGGAAGCTTGTTGATGAGGTCGCCATCGGGAACGACTCGATCGAGGATCTTCTCGTGGCCTTCCGCGTGGTGTTCGCCGACGGCAGCGGGGGCATCTACTCGATCGATCTGAACACGATCCCCGCTCCTGGGGTGGGCGCCGCGATGATGCTCGCTGGTCTCGGCGGCGTGAGACGAACCCGTCGGATCGGGTAAATCACGCACGAATCACGACCGATAGCGCACGTGAGGAGCGCAGACTGTCTGCGCGCTGACGAACCGCTCTTGGGATCGGATCTCCATGGTGCGTGCTCTGACCACATTCCTTCGTCCGGATCTGGCCAGCCGGGTGCTCATCGTGATGCTGGCGCCGCTGGTCGCGCTCTCTGGCGCGACGCTCTGGATTCTCGATCACCACCACGAGGAGATGGCTCTCTCGCAGACGCGCCGATCGGTGCGCCTCGTCGAGAGCCACATCATCCGAGAGCTGAACAGCGGCGCACCCGCGCACACCATCCTCACGCCCTCCAGCGACGCGTCGCTGGAGGTCTTCGACGCCAACTCGCCGGCGGATCTGCAGCGTGCGCCGGTATCTCCAGAAATGATCGATCGAGCGATCCTCGCCTGGCGTAGAGGTGAGGCGCACACCGACCTGGTGGCGCACACGGAGCTCGGTCCCGCGCTCAGAACGATCATCCCGATTGAGCGCCCCGCGACGCTCTCCGATCGCGACAACCCGCTGGCGACCATTAAGGACCGCGCGATGCTCGATCGCTTCGCGTTTCTCACGACACCGCTGTCGCCGGTCGCGTCGTCGTGGGGGGATCTGCGCCTGCAGCTGGCCCTTGCCTGTGTTGGTGCCGGCTTCGTTGTGCTCTTTGTCGGGCGTACGTTCGCGATCAATGCCATCGTCGGCCCCATCCAGGAGCTGCGCTGCCGACTTGGAGACGCGCTCTCGCCCGGGCGTTCGCTCACGACCTCGCTTTCCATCCAATCCGCGTCGGAGCTCGGGCAGCTCTCGGACGACCTGGAGACCTTCCGCCAGACGCTGATGCACGACATCCACGTCGTTCGCGACGCGATCGAGTCGTTCGATCCACCGGATCAATCCCAGGGCGACTCGAAAGCCGAGTCCAGCAACTCGATCGATGACGCCTCGCTCCAGACCGAGCAGCTGCACCACGCGCTCTCGACGATGTCCGCCACACTGACGCGCCTGGACGACCACACCTCGTCGCTTCAGACCCAGGCGCTGCGTCTCGAGGCGTTGGCCACCTCGCTGGAGCAGTCGTCGCGCGATGCGGGCGACGCGAGCCCCTCCGCGTCGAGCTACGCCATCGAGCAGACGATCGAGCGCCTGGCGAGCGCGTCGTCCTCGCTGATCGAGCTCTCGAGCGAGCTCAACGAATCAACCCACACGCTCTCGACGCAGCTGCCCACGAGCCAGCGCGCCATCGAGATCATCTCCTCGCGTCTCGAGCATCTGCGGTCCATCGCGCAGTCCGAGCGACGCGTTGCTGTGGGCGCCTCTGCGACACTCCATGACGCGCGCCGCGCGCTCGATCAGTACACCACGTCCGACATGGACGATTGATTCGGTTCTCAATCGGGGCGTGTCATCGAGTCGGCGTCCAGGAGGCGTTCGAGTTCCTCCTCTGAGAGCACACCCTCCTCGCGCGCCACCTCGCGAACCGTCTTGCCTTCCGCGTACGCTCGCTTGGCGATCGAGGCCGCCTTGTCGTAGCCGATCACCGGCGCCAGGCTCGTGCACATCGCCAGCGAGCCCTCGATGAGCTCCCGGCAGCGCTCGACGTCCGGCTCCAGCTCCTTGACGCACCTCTCGGCGAACATGTCGCAGGTGTTGGCGAGAAGGTCCATCGAGTCCAGCAGCGCCTCACCCATCACCGGCATCGCGACGCTCAGATCGAGCAGCGAGCCGATGCCGCCCAGCCCCGCGCTGGCAACCGTCGTGTCATTCCCCAGCACCCGACAGACGACCATCATCATCGACTCGCAGATCACGGGATTCACCTTGCCCGGCATGATCGACGAACCCGGTTGCACCGAGGGAATCAGCAACTCACCGAAGCCGCAGCGAGGCCCGCAGCCCATCAGGCGGATGTCGCTGGCGATCTTCGAGAGCGACACAGCCAGCGTGCGCAGCGAGCCCGACACCTGCACGGCCGCGTCTCTGGCGTGCTGCGCCTCGAAGTGGTTGTCGGCCTCGCGGAACGTCATCCCCACACGAGAGGACAGTCGCTCGCACACCTTGCTCCCGAAGCTGGCGGGTGTGTTGATGCCGGTGCCGACCGCGGTTCCGCCGATGGCCAGCTCGCAGAGCTGCTCGAGGGCGTTCTCCAGTCGAGACTCGTCGTGCTCGAGCTGTGAGGCGTACCCCGAGAACTCCTGCCCGAGTCGGATCGGCGTGGCGTCCTGCAGGTGCGTGCGCCCGATCTTGGTGATCGAGTCCCACAGCGTGCTCTTCTCCTCGAGCAGCGATCGCAGGCGTCGCACGCTGGGCAGCACTCGCTGATTAAGCGTGCACGCGGAGGCGATGTGCAGCGCGCTGGGGAACGTGTCGTTGGACGACTGGCCCATGTTCACGTGATCGTTGGGATGCACCCCGCCGCTCTCGAGGTAGGACGGATCCTTCGAGCTCCCGATGGGGGCGCCGCGAGCCACACAGATAAGATTGGCGATCACCTCGTTGGCGTTCATGTTCGTCGAGGTGCCCGAGCCGGTCTGGAAGACATCGACGGGGAAGTGCTCGTCGTGCTCGCCACGCGCGATGGCCTCGCCGGCGTTGACGATCGCGCCGGCACGCTCGTCGTCGAGGAGCCCCAGGTCGCGGTTGACCTCCGCACACGACGCCTTCAGGTGCCCGTAGGCGTGGATGATCTGCGGTGCCACGGGGCGACCCGAGACCGGGAAGTTCAGCACCGCCCGCTGCGTGGAGGCCCCGTACAGCGCCGATGCCGGCACCTCCATCGCGCCCATCGTGTCCTTTTCTGTGCGTGTCGAACCCATGGGGTCGTGATCCTTAGCTGCGCTTGAGATTCTCGCGTGTGAGCATCAGCTCGAACGTCTGCACCACAAAGTCTATCTCGCGAGGTGTCATCTGGGTGTGGAACGGCAGCGCGATCGTGCGTGAGCTGATGCTCTCGGCGATCGGGAAGCTGCCCTCCGCGTACCCGAACCGCTCCCGGTAGTGCTTCTGCAGGTGGATGCAGGGGAAGTAGTCCGCGGCACCGATGTCATGGCGGCGCAGCCCGAGCACAATCCTGTCGCGGTCCTCTCGCGAGTACGTGTTGGCGAGGCGCACGACGAAGACAAACCAGCTCATCGAGGTGTGCTCGTCGACAGTCGGGAGCATCACGTCCGGCTTGCCCATGAGCTTGTGGATGTACGTCCTGGCGACGATCGAGCGCTTCTCGAGGAGCGTGTCCAGCCGGCGCATCTGCGCTACTCCGATCGCCGCATGCACCTCGCTGAGCCTGTAGTTGAACCCCATCCGCTCATGGTGGAGCGGCTGGGTGGGGCCAGTGGCCTGGTTCACGGGTTGCGTCGATAGGGGACGACCATGGTTTCGCATCGAGCGGCACAGATCGGCGAGGGCGTCGTCGTCGGTCACGATCATCCCGCCCTCGGCGGTGGTGACCTGCTTGTTGGGATAGAAGCCGAACACTCCCGCACGCCCGAACGACCCGATGGGGCGACCTCTCCAAGAGCCGCCGAGCCCCTCGCAGGAGTCCTCGATGAGCGATATCTCGTGTCGCGCCGCGATGGAGCGATACTCCTCCATGTGGGCGGGGTTCCCGAACGCCTCGACGGCGAGGATCGCGCGGGTTTTGTCGGTCATGGCGCTCTCTATCCTCGTGGGATCCATGTTGAGGGAGGTCGGATGTATGTCCACGAACACCGGTGTCGCGCCCGCCTGCAGGATGCAGTTGCTCGAGGCGACGAAGCTGAAGGGGGTCGTGATGACCTCGTCGCCCTCGCCGATGCCGAGAGCCTCGAGCACCAGGTGCAGGCCCGCGGTGCCGGACGAGACCGCCACGCCATGGGCGCAGCCGGATCGTCGCGCCACGAGGGACTCGAACTCCTCGATCATGGGCCCCATCGCGAGTCGCCCGGAATGCAGGACGCGGGTGACCAGCTCGATCTCTTCACGATCGATGTCGGGCTTGCTCAGAGGGATCTCGTCAATCATCGATGTCCGATCGGTGGGGTCGGTGTGGACGACGGTGCAGACCACGAGTCTGGCGGGAACGACGCCGCCCCGCAAGTCGATCAGGCGTCGTGGAGCCCACGCTCGATCGCATCGAGCACGTCCTCGAGCAGCATGCCGTCGTACGCGCCGGTTCCCGAGAACCGCTCGCCCCTCTCAAGCTGCTCGCTCAGTCGTTTGACGGCGCTGACCACGGTGGAGTGGCTGGGTCGTCCCAGCGCGCGCGCGATCTCGGGATAGCTGCAGGTGGTCACGCGTCGTGCGAGCGTGCTCGCCATGGCGCGTGCCAGCACGACCCTGCGATGGCGTCCACGACCGAGCACGTCGGGGAGCTCGACCTGGAGCTCGCGCGTGACGTGACGGACCAGGTGATCGAGCTTGATCGGCTTGTGGTGCGTTGGCCTCTGGGCCTCGCCCAGCGCGCGTCGCACGTACGAGACGTCCATCGCGCCGCTCGGTGGATCGATCGACGCGATCGCGCCAAGGCGCGTCAGCGCGCTCTCGAGCATGCGCACCGACTCGCGTCCGTGCCACGAGACAAGCGACACGGCGCTGTCGCTGAGCACGAGCCCGCGTGAGGCAGACATCCTGCGGACGAGCTTCTCGCGCAGCTGCTCGTCCGGGGCGTCGATGCGCACCACCATGCCAGAGAGGAATCGAGAGCTGAGCTCCTTCGAGAAGGCCTCGATCACGCTGGGGTGCGCGTCGGAGGCCAGCGCTATGGTGGCGCCGCGCAGCCCCAAGGCGTTGAACGTGTGGAGGAACTCTTTCTGGGTGGCGTTCTTGTTAGAGAGAAAGTGGATGTCGTCGATGCAGAGCAGGTCGAGATCGCGATAGGTGCGTCGGAACGTCTCGATGGAGTTGTTGCGCAGCGATGAGACGAAACCGTTGGTGAAGCTCTCGCCGTCCACGTAGCGGACACGCGCGCCGGGGCGAACCTGCTGGAAGGCGCTGGCGAAGCCCTGGAGAAGGTGCGTCTTCCCGACGCCGCACTCGCCGTGCACGAACAGCGGCGAGAGCCCCGGATCGCACTGGTCCGACAACAGCGCTCGCACCGCTCCATGCGCGAGCCTGTTGCTGTTGCCGACCTCGAATGTCTCGAGCGAGTAGCGCAGCCTGTTCTTCGGGCGACGCTCTTTTCGCACCGAGACATCCTTCGACGGATCGCGCTGCATCTCCTCGTGCATCGATGCGCGAGCCGTTGTTCGACCGGGGAAGTGTGCCGGATCGGTCTCGAAGCGGAGTGAGCAGTCGGGTATTCCCAGCTCGTGGCGAGCCGCGTCGAGGATCGCGGAGCCGAAGCGCCTGTTGATCCAGGAGGCGTCGAAGGGTGTTGGAGTCAGGACGCGGACCTGGTTGTCGTCGACACAGATCGACACAGAGTCCTCGAGGTACTTGTCGTACTGCGCGTCCCCGATGTGCTCCCTGATCCGGTTCGCGATCCGCGTTGCCGTCTCGCTCCCGCTCGTCTCAACCGCACGTGTGCCCATCCGCCTTGTCCCTTCCGCACGTCAAGCATCCTGCTCCATCGCGGCTCCGCCGCGACGTACCGTCACTCGATTCCGTTCGAAAGAGAACTCGCACAGGCGGCGCACCGATAGCCTCTGGAACGACCTCGGCTCGTCCCTCAGACGGTGGCTCGCGTGTGGTTATCAGCCACGTGAAGGGTGGCTGAGGATGAGTATCTCCTGCCGGTCACTCCCTGACCGACACCCGCAGCGTAGGGGTAATTGCTGCGCGATACAACAGTCCATTGCGTCCAAGAGCCTCTTGACAACTCATATGGTCCTGCGGCACAGTGATTTACGCGATGCAAATATTTTTCTAACACGAGTTCTCCACCGATTCTCCAACCGATCAATAAGTCGTGGAAAAAATAGCGGATTCTTGACACGCATTGAGCTATCGGTAAGAGCGGATGTACGCCTCTCGCGACTGGAATGGCTCGAAGCCGAAGCGTGTGTAGAACTCGATGGCGGGCGCGTTGCTGGCGTCGACTGCGCACGTCAGCGTCCGATTGGGCTGGTCGCCGATGGCTTCGAGGCCACGGAGGAACACGGCGCTCGCGACACCGCGTGAGCGCAGCGAGGGCGCCAGCCCCAGGTAGACGAGCTCGACGCCCTGGTCGCTGCCCTGTGGATTGAGCAGCAGCGCGCCACGTGGCTCGTGGTCCTCGAGCACGACCCACCACAGCGATGGATCGTGAACGCCGGCGCTCCGGTGGCTCTCGATCACGTCCTCGATGCGTCGGAGCCCGTGCAATTGGGGGCAGTCGAGCGTGTCCTGGTAGCTGGCCTCCAACGCGCGTGCCAGTGCGTCGTCCCCAGAGTGTTCCACGTGGAGCATCTCCACACCTGACGGGAGACGGCACATCGACCGATCGGGAGTCTCGTCGCGCCAGCGGCGTCGCATGTAGTGGAGCGTCGCCAAGTGCGTGTACCCTGCGTGCTCGAACGCGGCGCGGCTACGCCTCTCGTGCTCGTCGAGCAGCGCCTGGGCGAGCATGGGATGCGGCGCACCGGCACCGGCGCTTTCGAGCAGCGCGCCGACCTCTAGGATCTCGCGATCGGATTGCGGCGTGGATATGAACACCATCGAGGTCCGCCCCGCGCCGGGGACCAGAAGGCACGCGTGCCGGGGAGAGGGATCGTCGTCGCGCCGGGACATCCAGAAGTGGTCGATCGGGATGTCGTGATGGCGTGCGTTGGCCAGGAACCTCCGCCCGGCGCTGGGCTGCCCGCCGGACGATTCTCGGACGAGCACGTCGGCGGCGTCGACACGTCGATCCTCCGGCACGCGGATCCATCGGATCGGTATATCCGTAGATGAACTGGGTTCCCTGGGGGGTGGCGTCACCGGCTCGTCTTCCATGGTCGCGTCGTCACCACGAGACGCGGCGGTTGGCTAGACTATTCGCTGGTCGGCACCCTCGCGACATCTTCGATCGGAGTTCCACGTGCGTTCGAGCATTCAGAGACACTTTCACTCGTTTTCCCGGCTTGGCGTCGTCCTTCTGGCGGTGACGCTCGTTGGGTTGTCCCCCTGGATGCAGAGCGCGTCGGGCGCGCCAGAGCCGTCGCTGATTCCCACGCGATGGGAACTCGACTTCGAGCCTGGCCCGCTCAGGATCGCGATGGTCGAGGTCGAGCGTCAAGTGGAAGGGCCCAACGGCTCGGTGGCGGTCGTCCGCCAGCCCGAGGCGTTCATGTATTTCACGTACACCGTGATGAACAACACGGGCGAGGATCGGATGTTCGCCCCGTCGTTCGAGCTGGCGATGGGTGATGGCGATCTGCTCAAGTCGGGCCAGAACGTGCCCGCCTCGGTGACCCGGGAGCTCCTGCAGCGACTGAACAATCCGTTCCTGCTGGATCAGATAGGCATCATCGGGACGCTGGAGCAGGGCGAGGAGAACGCGCGCGAGGGGCTGGTGATCTGGCCCGCGGGACAGAGCGACATGAAGGCCGACGAGGCGATCATCTTCGCGTCGGGGCTGTCCGGTGAGTTCAAGCGGGTCACTCGCCCCGACACGGGGGAGGAGGTGACCCTCCGGAAGGTCATGATGCTCCGCCATCACACACCGGGCGACCGGCTGGGACAGGGCGATCGCCCGTTCAACCGGGTCCAGCAGCGCTGGATTCTTCGCTGAGGAATCTGTACAATCTCCGGCCCCTCAGCGAGGCCTGCTACGAGCCCCGAAGGGGTTGTTCTACGATAAGACAGATCAGGAGCGTGCGACATGGCACATAAGAAGGGGCAGGGCTCCTCGAAAAACGGACGCGACTCGAACCCGCAGTATCGCGGGGTGAAGCTCTACGGTGGGCAGAGGGCCACGTCGGGGTCGATCATCGTTCGCCAGTGCGGCACGCACCACAAGCCGGGCTGGATGGTCGGTCGCGGCAAGGATGACACGCTGTTCGCGCTGTGCGACGGCACGGTCGTCTTCCGTGGGCGTACTGTCCACATCAACCCTGCCGACCCCGAGGCGCAGCGTCCCGCCTACCTCTGCGCCTGATCTGAGACCACAACCATCCACGCCGTCGTGCTGATCGACGGCGTTTTTTGTGCGCACACTCGACACCCGCAGCGACCTTCGCGTCGTCGGAGAATCCATGTTTGCTGATCACGCGGTCATCTACGTGCGGGCCGGCGACGGAGGCGACGGATGCCTCTCGTTTCGACGCGAGAAGTTCGTCCCTAAGGGCGGGCCGGACGGTGGTGATGGCGGTGACGGCGGCTCGGTGGTTCTGGTCGAGGACCCCAACGTGCAGACGCTGCTGGACTTTCGCGGGCAGCACCACTGGGCGGCGAAGAATGGCGAGCCGGGGCGTGGCAAGGACATGCACGGTGCCAACGGCACAGACATCGAGCTGCGTCTGCCCGCGGGCACGATGGTCTACGTGAAGCCCTGGACACCTCACGACCGAACGCAGGACGACGAGGTCGAGTCGACGAGCCCCTCGGAGGATTCGTCGCTGCGTCTGGTGTGCGATCTGCGTCGTGGCGAGCGGGTGGTGCTCGCCGGGGGTGGTCGTGGCGGATTTGGCAACGCGCACTTCAAGTCACCCACGAACCAGACACCGCGTGAGACGACGCCTGGTGGGAGCGGCGAGGCGTGGGAGGTGCATCTCGAGCTCAAGCTCATGGCGGACGTTGGGCTGGTGGGCATGCCCAACGCGGGCAAGAGCACGTTCCTGCGCTCGATCTCGCGTGCGACCCCGAAGGTCGCCGACTATCCGTTCACCACGCTGGTACCCCAGCTGGGTATCGCGGCTCTCGATCCAGAGAGGCGGATCGTCGTCGCGGACATTCCGGGGCTGATCGAGGGCGCCGCCGAGGGTGCCGGGCTCGGGCACGACTTTCTGCGTCACATCGAGCGGACACGCGTGCTGGTGCATCTGATCGAGATCGAGCCGTCGGACGGGAGCGACCCGGCTGAGAACTACGCGTCGATCAGGCGAGAGCTGGAGACGTACTCGGAGGAGCTGGCGTCCAAGCCTGAGGTGCTGGTGCTCTCCAAGATGGACCTGCTGGGCGATATCTCGAATGTCGAGGAGGCGATCGCGATGGTGCGGGAGATGCTCGGTATACGGAGTGAACAGAGGGTTCTAGGCATCTCGAGCATCACCTCGCAGGGGGTACGTGAGGTGCTGGAGGCGTGCTGGGATTTACTGGATGTGAAGATGGAGGGGTGGAGAGAATCGCCATATCGCAGATAATAATGTCATATTATGATGCGTTATTCGATCTAGTTTTGTCTTGAATTTTATTGTTCAATAAGTAATAATACATCCACACCATCATCGTAAGAAAGGTGTCGCTGTGACACATAGAATATGCACAGTCCGAATGCTGTTCCTGCTGTGCGCGGCGTCAGGGCAGATCGGCTGCAATACAAAGTTGACGCGATGGTCCTCGGGCAGCCCCGAACCATCTATAGATCCAAAAGAATTTACTAATCGATATCAAGTGAACGACGATTCGGAACAGATAACAGATATTTATCTGCTCGTAGACATGTACTTTGAGGAAGATGTAGCAGACCTCATAAGCCATCACAGGTCATACAAATACTCACAGATCACACCCGATCGCGTCGTTAGTATCGAGGGACATAGCTCGGGCCCATCGCCTGACGACAAGCAGCGCATCAGGAATGAATTGATTGAAAAAACGATGCTTATGATTGACTCAAATTACGATATTTTTATCTCCAAATTAAGCGCGAGTCGAAAAGGCTTCGACACGTCCGTCGACGTTGGCGTGATCTTGCTGGGAGGTGTTTCGACGGTCATGACACCCACATCGACAAAGTCAATTCTTACACAGATCGCTACGGGGCTCACTGGCATTAAAAACACAATCAATAAAAATTATTTCTATGACAAATCCCTGGGCATACTAATGAAGCAGATGGAAGCCAATAGAATTGCACTTTCAGACAATATCTACAGCAAATTCGGCCAGGGAGTGGACGACTACCCTCTATCCCAATCCGTTCGAGATCTGCTGCAATATTATCGCGCGGGCACGCTAGACGGTGCGTACAGCGCACTAGACAAAACCACCTCTCTCAAACTCTTGTTTGCCGAAGACCCTGCTCTTAAAGAGCTTGATTACACAAGAATGGTTGGCCTACTCGAGGCACTAAGCGAGCGCAAAGGCGAAGACTCCACAGAGCAAAACACGGGCTCTACAGGGTCGGAATCGACGGACCAAGATGACCAGGATGGTTCCTAGAAGTCATCGAAGCAGTACAGGCTGCTACCACCACACTCGGCTCCTTCATAGATCCTCCACCACCTCCATCGAGAGACGCAGCCGGCGTTTGCGTCTGAGCGTGACGACCGCGTCGACTGTGTAGATCGATAGCGACGCCCAGATGCACCCGAAGGCGATGGCGTGCGGCGTCGTGAATGGCTCGCGAAACGCGAAGATCGCGAGCAGCAGCTGGATCGATGGAGCGATGTACTGCATGAAGCCCATAGTCGAGAGGCGGAGGCGGCGTGCCCCCTCGGTGAACCAGAGCAGCGGCGTCACGGTCACGATGCCCGCCACGAGCAGGAGCATCGTGTCTCGCGGATTGCCAGCCAGCATGGCGGTGCCCGAGGACGACTCAACGACGATGAGGAAGACGATCGAGGGAACGAGCAGCAGCGCGATCTCGATGAAGAGACCGTCGAACGCGTTGATGTGGATGACCTTGCGGATCAGCGCGTAGAGCCCGAAGGTGACGGCGAGGGTGATGGCGATCCAGGGCAGCTCGTCCAGCGAGATCGTGTACCACACGACGCCGGCACCGGCGAGCAGGAGCGCGAGCCACTGGAGCGAGCGCATGCGCTCACGCAGAACGATCATGCCCAGGGCGATGTTGATCAGCGGGTTGAGGTAGTAGCCCAGCGACGCCTCGGTGACGCGATGGTGCGCGACCGCCCAGATGTAGAGCAGCCAGTTCGTGGCGATGCAGACGGTTGAGAGCAGCAGCAGCGCGACGACGCGACGGGACGCCAGTGCCGACCGGATCTGCGACCAGTGCTTCCTGAGGAGGACGATCAGCACGAGGATCGGGAACGACCAGAGCATGCGATGGGCAAGGATCTCCCAGACGGAGATGTGAGCGATGGCGCTGAAGTAGAGGGGCACGAGCCCCCACCAGAGGTAGGCGCCCATGGCGTAGGTGAAGCCGACGATCTCCTGTCGTGTGTGGGGATTCTGGGGCGTGCTCATGGGCTCGGATGCGTTGGAGTGGCGCGGGGCGTGCGTGTGAGTACAATGGGCGGCCCTGCACAGCGCGGGGAGCTCAAGCGTAGCCTCACTTCCATCTGGAGACGGACATGATCGTAGGTGTGCCCAAAGAGATTAAGTCGGACGAGTACCGGGTCAGCGTGCTGCCCGTTGGTGTCGAGCTGCTCAGGCGCGACGGGCATCGGGTGCTGGTCGAGAAGAGCGCCGGCGAGGGCTCGGGGTACTCGGACGAGCAGTACGTCCAGGCGGGCGCCGAGATCGTTGACGATGTCGATGCGCTGTGGGGCGAGTCGGAGATGATTGTGAAGGTCAAGGAGCCCCAGCCCGAGGAGATCGCGCGGATGCGCCCCGGGCAGGAAGTGTTCACCTACTTCCATCTTGCGGCCGACAAGGAGCTGACGATCGGTTGCATCGAGAGCGGCGCGACGTGCATCGCGTACGAGACACTCGAGGCGCGTGCGCCTGGTGGTCGCACGACGCTGCCGCTGCTGACGCCCATGAGCGAGGTTGCGGGCAAGATGAGCGTGCAGGAAGGCGCGAAGTATCTGGAGCGTCCGCAGGAGGGACGAGGGATCCTGCTGGGCGGCGTTCCGGGTGTTGAGCCTGGGAACGTGCTGATCCTCGGCGGCGGGGTTGTTGGCACGAACGCGGCGAAGATGGCAGCGGGGCTGGGCGCCAACGTCACGATCATGGACATCGACCTGGAGCGCCTGCGCTATCTGTCGGATGTGATGCCCGCGAACGTGATGACGGTGTACTCGGATCCGTTCGCGATCAGACGCCATCTGGAGACTGCAGATCTGGTGATCGGTGCCGTGCTCATCCCGGCGGCGAAGGCACCGAATCTGATCACACGAAAAGACCTGGGGCTGATGAAGCCCGGTGCGGTCATCGTCGACGTGGCGGTCGACCAGGGTGGGTGCGTGGAGACCACCAAGCCGACGACGCACAAGGATCCGACATACATGGTCGATGGCGTGTTGCATTACTGCGTGGCGAACATGCCGGGGGCTGTCGGGCGGACGTCCACACAGGCTCTGACGCACGCGACACAGCCGTGGGTGATCAAAATCGCCAATCACGGGAGCGCGGCGCTGGCGGCGTCGGACGAGTATTTCCGCCCGGCGATCAACTGTCGGGAGGGCAGGCTCACAAACGGGCCCGTTGCGGAGGCTCACGATCTCGAAACGGCCTCTGTGTGAACGCAGGGGGGTTCCGGGGGTGATTCCGAGTAGAGTGAAACGCTGGGACGAGGGTCCCGTAGAATCGAGTACCGAGCGTGGTATAGGGCTGCGCTTACACAAGGAGGCAAAGGTATGCCATTCATAGTTGCTGTGGTCCTTGCGTCGATGACGCTCGCTGGAGTTGGGTATACGTCACAGATCGAGAGCGCTCAGGACACTGGTGCCTCGGTTGGGTACTGGAACGACGCCGTCCTGGGCACCTGGGAGGGCACGGTCGATCCGCCAGAGGACGCTCCACCAGAGTTCCCCGAGATCAACTTTACGATGGAGCTCGAGGATGATGGGGGCTCGATCGTCGGGACGTTCACCATCAACGTCGACACTCCGCAGGGCGAGATGAGTTTCGATATGGAGATCATCGACGGTGAGTATGACGACGGTAGCGGCGAGTTCACGTGCGAGATTATCCCACCCGATGGTGATGAGAACGGCGTGATGACCGCGACCATCGATGGTGACGACATCGAGGGCGTCATTGAAGGCGGCGGTGAGGAAAGCGCATTCTCGGGTTCACGAGGCTGAGCGTCACACGCTCGATTCTCGTGTGTAGAACCAAGTGGACTTACCAAAGGAGATGACCATGCATCTGCTGACAGCTATCACAGTGTCGATGGTGGGCCTCGGTGGGCTCACGATCGGAACGCACACCAGCACGCTCGCGCCCACAACCGAGGCGAGCGTTGCCCTCAACGCCGAGGCGATCCTGGGAACATGGGATTGCACCGCGGACTTCGGTGACGGCAACAAGCTGCCGTTCTCCATGCTCCTCGAGGAGGATGAGGGTGCGATCGTCGGAGAAGTGGAGACCGGAGACGGACAGGAGTTCGTGATCTGGGGAGGCACCTACGACGAGGAGAGCGGGCAATTCGCCGCGATGATCGCCGAGCCTGGGAGCGACGACGGCGCCGCGATGAGCGCGACCTTCGAGGAGGACGAGTTCGAGGGTGAGGTCGAGACGCCCGAGGGTGTCGTGACGATCGCTGGCTCGCGTGGCTGAGGCGTCCGCCTGAGCACATTCAACTGAGCAAACGCCCGACGGATCGGGCGTTTTTCAGTGCGCCCGTATGCGAGTAGCATGCGTAGAGAGATGCGTGCGGGGTCTGACGACGAGACGCTGACAAACCGGAGTACACCGATGCGACTGACTGGAATGGCGTGTGTTGTGGTGGGGGGCGCGATGGCGGCTCCGAGCGGGGTGCTCGCCCAGGAGGACCCGCTCCGCGATCTTGGCGACCCGGTGGCACGTGTGCAGACCCAGTACGCGAGCATCCCCGACGAGGATCGCGCCGAGCTCGTGCTGCTGCCGGTGTTGGCCGGGCTGGAAGCCAGGCCCGATGATGTCAGACTCTGGTCGACTCCTGGCGCGCCTGACTGGGACGCGGTGGCGCGTTGGATCGATGGAGAGTCACAGCGGGCGCTGATCGAGGCGATCGAGACGATCGGCGCCTACGAGGCTCGGTACGTGTGGTGTCTTTCCTACGGCGAGTCGAGTGCCCACACCGATCTTGCGGGCAACCCGCTGATTCCTCGCCTGCTGAACGGCACGTTCCTGGCGGGCATGGATCTGGCGTACCTGGACGTGCTGGAGGATGTCCAGTGGCTGGTGCATTTCGAGGCGCTGCGTCGGGCCTCGGAGGGCGATGGGAAGGGAGGCCTGGATCTGCACGCCTCGATGCTTCGCACGTGGCGGATGATCGCGGACCGTCCGATGTTCGTGGAGGTGAGGACGTCGTTCGATGCGATGATCACGACGCTCGAGCTGATGCGTGATGTGGCGTATCTGTACGCGGACAGTGTTTCGGCAGAGGACATACAGGAGCTCATCAAGGAGCTGGATGACCGGGAGCTTCGGATCGACCGGATTCGGTTTCCGCTAGGTGACAAGCTGGCGTTCCAGCAGCTCGTGAGGGAATCGTTCTTCAGGCTCGGCGATCCTGACCCGAGTGCCTTCGGGCCGCTGATGGCGCAGATCGCCACGGGCGAGCGTGCGTTGCAGCTCTTCGGCGAGGCGGACTGGTGGGTGCGAGCCATCGAGGAGCACGGTGATTATTACCGCACGTCCGACGCGATCGACGCGGTGTTCGGCGACTGGGAGTTCAGGTGGGGTCTCGATCCGTCCGATCGATTCCATTCAACGCTGAGCGACTACATGCGTCTTGATCCGGGCGTGAACGCGATGCTGTTGATGCAGCTGGGTAACGGCGAGGACCTCATCACGCTTCGCTCGATCGTCGGGATGGAGCTGGATGGCACTCGCCTGTCGCTGGGATGCGTCGGATACGAGCAGCGCATGGGCGATTACCCGGATCCGCTGTTCGCCTTGCGTCCGGTGTTCGTGCGCGAGATCGATGAGGACCCGCATGGTGCGGATTTTGAGGACACGTATTCGTATTTCGTGCCCATCCGCGACCAGGAGCGCGGCGCGCGTGAGGCACCAACACCGCACGAGATGAGGGTGTCGTCCGATGGTGAGATCGGCGATCAGCGCATGCAGATCAACAACATGGTCAGTATCCCGGACCCCGACGCCTACCTCGCTGAGTTCTCCTCGGACGAGCTGAAGAAGATCGAGCAGGACCTGGCGAATCTGATCATATCGAACCCGAGCGGCACCAGTTCACCGCTGGTGATCAGCAAGGTGTCCGGGCTCTACTCGTTTCTGACAACACCATGCGAGGTGATGGCGCGCCAGGCGAAGCTGTCACCCGAGGAGAAGGAGGAGCTGCTGGACGCGGTGCGCGAGGAGCTCCAGGCGGAACCGAATCTGCGTGTGCTCGCCGACAAGGCGCGCAGCCGAAAGGATCTCACACGCAACGAGCTGCTTAATCTTGTCAAGGATTTCGAGATCGAGTTCGCGTTCCGTCTACGACTCTACCAGAACTCGAAGCGGGACTCATCGTTCGTCGAGATTACACTCGGGCGCGACGCGTTCGTGCTGTACAGCGTTGGTCTTGATCAGACAGACGAACTCGCTCGTGAGGTGGGGCTGTACGGCTCCGATTACTTGCTCTGGCCGCCTATGATCAGCCTCGTGCGTGAGAATCTGGACGAGCTGGGCGTGGAATAAGACATGGGCGTCACGAGTTGGACAGGCTCGTCACAGATGAGGGTGATGTGCGATTGACAGCAGAGTTGGAGGCACAGTGGAACAGCTGGTGATCATCGGGTCCGGGCCTGCGGGTTGGACCGCGGCTATCTACGCCGCTCGCGCGAATCTCGACCCCGTCGTGTACACGGGCGTGCCCAAGCAGGATCCGGCGCCGATCCTGCCGGGCGGCCAGCTGATGCTGACGACCGACGTCGAGAACTATCCTGGCTTCCCCGAGGGCGTCGCGGGACCCGAGATGATGGACAAGTTCCAGACGCAGGCGGAGCGGTTCGGCACGCGTGTGATCATGGAGGACATCGAGTCGTGCGATTTCTCATCTCGCCCCTTCCGCCTCACCACGAGCGAGGATCAGGTGGTCGAGGCCGCGAGCGTGATTATCGCCACGGGCGCGACGGCGAACTGGCTCGGGCTGGAGAACGAGATGCGGCTGGCCACATCGGGCGGTGGTGTGAGCGCGTGCGCCGTGTGCGATGGCGCGCTGCCGATCTTCCGAGATCAGCCGCTCGCGGTCGTTGGCGGTGGCGACACGGCGATGGAGGAGGCGATGTACCTGACAAAGTTCGCCTCCAGGGTGTTTGTGATCCATCGTCGCGATGAGCTGCGCGCGTCCAAGGCGATGCAGGAACGATTCCTGAAGCAACCCAACGCGGAGGTGCTGTGGAACAAGGTCGTGGTGGACGTGCTGGGGGAGGACGCGATCACGGGAGTGGAGTTGGAGGACACCAAGACCGGCGAGCGGAGCACGCTGGACGTGCGTGGGCTGTTCGTGGCCATCGGGCACACGCCGGCGACGGGCTTCCTGCGAGACTCCGGCCTCGAGTTCGACGACAGCGGGTACATAATCCTGCCAGGCAGATCGAGCAGGACGAACATCGAGGGCGTGTTCGCGGCGGGGGATGTTGCCGACAGCGAGTATCGCCAGGCTGTCACGGCTGCCGGGATGGGCTGTCAGGCGGCGATCGACGCGGAGCGTTGGCTGGGCGAGCAGGAGTGAGTGTGCGGCGTGGGAGGCTTGTCGAGCGTACACTGCGCTAAGACGAGCATCGATTGCTCAGGAGATTAGCAGAGATGGTCCACGAGGCATCGCCAGAGGGTTCGAGAACAATCGCGGTGACGGGATCGACGGGGTTCGTGGGTCGCCATGTCGTGCGCGAGCTGCTCGATCGCGGGTTCGGTGTGGTGGCTCTTGCACGCGACAGGCAGCGTGCGAGCTCGACGCTACCGCAGCACGACTCGCTCAGCATCGTCGAGGGTGATGTGTTCCAGGGCGAGGCGAGAGACGCGTTGCTCGATGGTGTTGATGCCTGCGTACACCTGATAGGGATCCGTCGGGAGATCCGCAGCAAGGGCGTGACGTTTCAGCGCCTGCACGTTGACGCGACACGCCTGATGGTGGAGGCGGCGACCTCGCGCGGTGTGCGTCGATTCGTGCACATGTCGTCGCTGGGCACGCGTGACGAGGCGCGGAGTTCGTACCACAAGACAAAGCATGCCAGCGAGATGCTCGTGCGTCACTCGACGCTCGACTGGACGATCCTCCGTCCGTCGGTGATCCACGGCGAGGGCAGTGAGTTCGTTCGTCTGACGCAGTCGTGCGTGCTGGGCCAGGCCCAGCCCTCGTTCATCCTCCCGTACTTCGAATCGAGCACCAAGACGATGGACATGGTCCGTCCGGGCGAGTCGCAGGGGATCGGTCGCCTGCAACCCGTCGCGGCATCGGACGTGGCTTGGTGCGTGGGTGCCTGTCTCGAGACGGACGCGACGATCGGTGAGATCTACCCGATCGGCGGCCCGCAGGCCTACACGTGGCCCGTGATGTGGGAGAAGATCCGCGACCTGACCGACGGGGCGAAGCGCTCGATCAAGCCATGGGGTGTCCCCGCCGGCGTTGGCATCGGGCTCGCCAGGCTAGCCTCGGGGCTGGGCATGGGGGAGCTGCTCCCGTTCTGCGAGAGCGACGTGATCATGAGCACGGAGGACAACTCGTGCTCGAACGCGAAGGCTCACGCCCACTTTGGTTTTTCGCCGAAGGGGTTCGAGGAATCGTTCGTGTCGTATCAGCGTGGGTGAGATCCGTGCGCCCCTCCCACGGTATACCTGATCGGCATGGGAACCTCACACCTCGCACAAGAAGCTTGAAGCGGCACGCATGAAGACACAGGTTGTCGGTCTGGTTTGCTCGGGAATGCTCGTCGGCTGCGCGGTCCCTCATGGGTCGGGCGCCCCTGTCTCTGCGCCGGACGCATCTCGGGACATCGAGAGCCTGCGCGAGGACGTGCGGGCGATGATCACGGAGTCCCGCGATCGTGTGTACCCGGCGCTGGTGAACATCTCGGTCGTGACGGTCCAGTACTGGGACGGCAGGGCGGTCAAGGGACGATCGACCGGCTCGGGCACGATCATCTCCCCAGACGGGTACGTGGTGACGAACCAGCACGTGACCGACGGCGGGGAGGAGTTCATCTGCACGCTGGCGGACAAGCAGGAGCTGCCCGCGCGTCTCGTGGGCGAGGATCCGCTGACCGATCTGGCGGTGCTGCGTCTGGACCTGAGCGAGTACGACGACTCGGATGGCCCGCTGTATGTCGCCACGTTCGGCGACTCAAGCGAGCTGACGGTCGGCGATTACGTGATGGCGATGGGCTCGCCGTTCTCGCTGTCTCGATCGGTCACGCTCGGGATCGTGTCGAACACGGAGCGCATCTTCGCCGGGGGTGTGGGCAGCGCGGACATCCCGAGCATGGAGCTCGAGAGCGGGCAGCGCACTGGCTTGTTCACGAACTGGATCCAGCACGACGCGCTGATCCAGCCGGGCAACTCTGGCGGGCCGCTGGTGAACCTCGACGGGCAGATCGTCGGCGTCAACGAGCTCGGGGGGAGCGCGATGGGGTTCGCTATCCCGTCGAACCTCGCGCGCCAGGTGACGGATCTTCTCATCGAGCACGGCGAGGTCCCCAGGAGCTGGATCGGCGTTTCCGTGCGCACGCTCGAGAACACGGGGCTGGATCGTGGTGTGCTGATCGGCTCGGTGGTGGAGGACTCGCCCGCGGACGAGGCGGGGCTGGAGCCGGGCGACGTGATCACGCGGATTCGCGGCGAGGATGTCACGGTGCGGTTCCTGGAGCAGATCCCGGTGTTCATGAAACGAATCGCGGACCTGGAGATCGGCTCATCGCTCGACCTGCTCGTGGAGCGTGATGGACGCCAGCGCACGCTGACACTGACCACCGATCGGATGCTCCAGGATCTGGGCTCGCAGCGTGCGATGCGCGCGTGGGGCATCACGGTTCGGGATATCACGCCACGCATGGCGCGCGAGCGCCGCCTGGAGAACGATCGCGGCGTGCTGGTGACGTCGGTGCGCTCGGGCAGCCCGTCCGAGCAGGCGCAGCCGGCGCTATCATGGGGTGACGTGGTGCTCGCGATCGACGGGACGCCCGTCGAGACGCTCGACGACGCGCTGGAGATCTATACACGCATCGGCGAGATGGAAGAGAAGCCCGAGCGCGTGATGATCCAGTTCGATCGTGGCGGCAAGAACAACGTTACGCTGATCAAGCCCCAGCCCGACAAGCCCAACGACCCGGCGCGTGAGCTGCCCAAGGCGTGGGTCGGGATCTCGACGCAGCCGATCACGAAACGACTCGCTTCGGCGCTGACGTCCGACTCCACGGAGGGATACCGCATCACGCGGGTGTACCCCGGCACGCTCGCCCACGAGAGCGAGCTGCGCGTGGGCGACATCGTGCTGGCGGTCGATGGCAGGGCGGTGACGCCCCGCTCGCAGGAGGACGGCGGGCAGTTGGCGCGTGCTCTGCGACGGATGAGGATCGGCTCGACCACGACGCTGACGGTTCTGCGGGACGGTCGCCAGATGGGCGTCGAGGTGGAGCTGGAGGAGTCGCCCCTGCCACAGAGCGAGGCGCGACGCGAGCGCACGGACTCGTTCGGGCTCGTGGTGCGTGAGCTGACCTTCTATGACAGGGACGACAATCGGTGGGACCAGTCGCTGGAGGGCGTGCTCGTCGAGGGCACGGAGACCGGCGGCGTGGCGGAGTCGGGCGGGCTTCGCGGTGGTGAGGTGATCCGTCGGATCGGCGAGACGGCGATCGACTCGATCGACACGTATCGCACGACGATGGAGACGATCGAGCGTGAAAAGCCGGCTCGCCTCCCGATGATCGTCTTGCACGGATCGCAGACCCGCTATCTTGTGATCGAGACCGAGTGGGCGTCGGACGCCCGCGGGGATGAGTAAGCACACCTCACGCGACGCGACGTCGCGCGTTCAGACTGGAGACCGGACGTGAAGTACCCTCGGAGAATCGGCGCGATGCTCGCCGGCGCGATAGCTCTCGTGTCCACGCTCGGGCCTGCGACCAGCGCGTCGGCGGAGGACGCCAGCGAAACGTACAAGAGCATCATCAACGATCGTGCGCCCGCTGTCGTGACGATCAAGTACATCCTGATCATGTCCGGTGGCGGGCAGGAGCAGGAGCAAGAGCGCGAGACGAACGGGGTGATGATCGACTCCGGCGGGCTGGTGCTGTGCTCGAACACGGAGATCGGCGGCAACTCCGCGCTGCTGCGTGCCTTCGGGATGGGTGAGGTGACGCTGTCGCAGTCCGACGTGCGCGTGCTGATAGGTGATGACACCGAGGGCGTGCCCGCGACGATCATGGCGCGCGATTCCGAGATGGATCTGGCGTGGCTGAAGATCGATGAGCCCTCGGAGAACGGCTACCCGTTCGTGGATGTCTCAGAGAACGTGGACATCGAAGCGGGGTCGCAGATCTACACGGTCGCCAAGACCAACGAGTTCTTCGGGCGCGCGCCTGTGGTATCCGAAGGACGCGTTGCGGCAGAGATCAGGACCCCTCGACGCATGATGGTGCCCAGCCCGTCGCTGGGTGCCGAGCACGGCACGCCTGTGTTCGGTGAGGGTGGCGCGTTCGCGGGTTTCGTTGTGCTCTACGCTCCGGACGCAGAGGAGCTGGAGCTGACCGAGAACCCGACGGAGATGATGGGCTCGTTCATCCTTCCCGCGATCGACGTGCTCGATGCGACAAGCCGGGCTCGCGAGGCGGAGAGCCTCGATTGAGCGTACACTCTGTGCTCACATGACCTCGACAGGCGAGACCGATCGGCTCGCCTGTTTTGATAGCCGCACCCATCAGGGGTTCTCTGGAGGATCTGGCGGGCATGAAGGCGCGGAATCTGCTGACAGGATTGATCTTCCTGGGTCTCGTGCTCGGGGTTCTGATCGGGCACTTCGTGCTCTACGACGCCAGCGCGATCGGCACCGACGCGTACACCGACTCGATCCAGGGGTGGCGCAACGCGGGCGAGCTGGTGTTCATCCGCCCGCTGCAGATGATGATCATCCCGCTGGTGTTCACGAGCGTGCTCACCGGGATCATGTCGATCGGCGATCCGAAGAAGCTGGGCATTCTGGGCGGCGCAACGGTGATCTTCTACGTCACCACGATGATCCTGGCGGTCGTCGTGGGTGTGGCGATGGCGGCGACGCTGCAGCCTGGGTCGAACCTGCCCTCGGAGGTGATCCAGGAGGGGCTGGCCGCGGGCCAGACGAAGGTCGCGGAGATCGGTGCCGTTGAGCGTGCGTCGGAGGGCATCGGCGCCGCGTGGCTGAACATTCTGTACCAGATGGTCCCCAACAACTTCCTGAGCGCCGCTGTCGAGGTGCAGGCGTTGTCGGTGATCACTGGCACGATCCTGCTGGGCATCGGCATCGTGGTGGTGGGGGACAAAAAGACCAAACCGTTCAAGGACGCGATCGAGGGCCTGCACGAGGTGCTGATGACCATCGTGCAGTGGATCATCTGGCTGATGCCTCTGGGGGTGATGTTCCTGGTGGCGTGGGCCGTCGCCGCGATAGGACTGGGGACGCTGTTCCAATCGCTGGGCAAGTACGTGATCATCGTGCTGGTCGGATTGCTGATCCACATGACGATCTCGTTGCCTGCTGTGCTCGCGATCGTGGGCAAGCTCAACCCATACAAGTTCATGTGGAGCATGCGCGCGGCGTTGATGACGGCGTTCGGCACGTCGTCGAGCATGGCGACGCTGCCCGTCACGATCGAGACGTGCCACGAGGCGGGCTGCTCCAAGCGGGCGACGGGTCTCGTGCTGCCGCTTGGCGCCACGGTGAACATGGACGGCACGGCGCTGTATCAGGGCGTGACCGTCATCTTCTTCTTCCAGGCGTTCGGATACGACCTGGGCTTTGCGCAGTATCTGGCGATCGTGATGACGGCGACGCTCGCTGCGATCGGCACCGCGGCGGTGCCCGGGGCCAGCTTCATCACGATGATCATCATCATCGGAGCGGTGAACACCACCATGGCAGGCACTTCCGGATTCGACCCGGTTCCTGCGGCGGCGATCGGTCTCATCCTGCCCGTCGACCGCATCCTGGACATGTGCCGGACGACAGTGAACGTGTGGGGCGATTCCGTCGGAGCCAGAGCGATCTCTCGACTGGCTCCGGACGAGGAGGAGGAACGCGAGGCCGCGTTCGCCTGAGTCGGGCAAAATCACCCCTGGCGCTGCCAGCGCGACGTTCACGTTGTGTCCAGACAAGGCAAAATGTGCCCCAATCGGTCGATTTTTCTTGGCCGTATTAGCGGACTCGTGTACTCTTGTGTGAGCGGTGCTGCACACACCGCGTCGTACACAGGGATTTCAGGAGTTCACGAGGAGTCAGATCGCACCCACAACCCAAGAAACGCTTCGGCGATGCTATCGGTGTCGTTGTGATCTGAGCCCTCTTTCCGCCCTCGCACAGGGACGAGAGAGAGTCGGTATGCAGAACATCATCAGAGTTGTTGGTCTTGCGGGCGCCCTGCTGGTGTCCTCGCACGCGCAGGGTGCGATGCTCGGTCTTGAGTCGCAGACGAACAACATTCAGGTCAACTCCGAGATCGCGATCGATCAGATAGGGTTCGATTTCGTCGACTTAGGTGTGAACGCGATCACGGGTCTTGCGCAGTTCGACATCACGATCTCGAACGTTGGTCCCGAGAGCTCCTTTGTCTCGATGGTCATGTTCGAGACGGACGTCATCGGCTCGGTCGATCGCAAGTTCTCTCCCGATCCGGGCGTGATATTCAGGTCGATCATGCTGACCGACCTGCCAGGGGGCGAGGGAGACGGCTTTGTCGGGACTCCGGGCCTGTCGGTCGAATCGGTCTCGCCGATCCCGGTCAACGGCATCGATCCGGGCGAGTCGCTCACGCTCACGATGTCGATGCGCGAGGGGCTTGGGTGGCTGGATTTGGTCGAGTCCATTGCCGACGGCTCGACACGCATCGGCGTGCTGGTGCGCGGGTTCGAGCTGTGCGGGATCGAGACGCTCGTCAGCGAGCGTGGAACGATCCCCGCACCGGGTGCGTTCGTGTTGCTCCCGATCGCTGGAGTTCTCGGCGCACGACGCCGTCGCTAGTACCACATCCCTCGCACAGGGAACGAGAGAGAGTCAGTCATGTCGAGCGTAAAGAAGGTTGTTGCAACAGGCGGAGCCCTGCTCGTTGCGTTTCAGGCGCAGGGGGCAATGGTGGGCCTCGAGCCGGTCTCGTTTAACAGCGAGACGAACGCGCAGATCGCCTCGTCTCAGATCGGCTTCGACTTCCTGGATCTGGGTGTTGACGCTGTCACGGGGCTCTCGGGGTTCGAGATCACTATCACTAACGACGGCGACGAGGACTCTTCGGTCACGATGGTGATGTTCGACTCGGACATCATCGCGTCGATCAACGAGATGGATTCAGACTTCGACGGTGTTGATTTTGGCTTTACAAACAAGAAGGTGCTGCCGGGGGGGAAGCCGTTTGGCTTTGATCCCACGGCTGGACTCTCGCTCCGCGCCAACGCCCCGGTGCGACCCAATGGAGTCGATCAGGGGGAGTCGCTAGTGCTCTCGATCAGCCTCAGGGATGGCTACTCCTGGAGTGATCTTGTCAACGGGATACTGGATGGCTCGACCCGATTAGGCATCCACGTCCAGGGATTCGCCGATGGTGGGAGCGAGACATTTGTGAACGAGAAGGTGCTGATCCCGTCGCCCGGCGCGCTGGGCCTGCTGTCTCTTGCGGGGATAGCGTCAGCCCGTCGTCGGCGCTGAGTGCCCTTGCTCTGATTACGAATCCGGCCTGTAGGTCGAGGCGATGTTGAGCTCGTGGAGCTGCGCATCGTCGACGGTTGACGGAGCGCCGGAGAGCAGATCGGCCCCGGTCTGTGTCTTGGGGAACGCGATCACGTCGCGGATGTTGTCGGTATTGCACAGGTGCATCACGACGCGATCGAGCCCGACGGCGATGCCGCCGTGGGGCGGGGCGCCGTGGCGGAGCGCGTCGAGCAGGAACCCGAACTTGTGCTCGGCGTCCTCCGGGCTGAGCCCCAGCAGCGAGAAAACCTTCGACTGGACCTGCTGATCGTGGATACGGATCGAGCCACCGGCAACCTCGGAGCCATTGAGGACGAGATCGTAGCCTTCCGAGAGGACGGACGCGGGGTCGGACTCGAGCAGCCCGAGCTGGTCGAGGATGGGCGACGTGAAGGGGTGATGGAGCGAGTCCCAACGCTTGTTGTCGTCGTTCCACTCGACGAGCGGGAAGTCGACGACCCAGAGGAAGTTCCACACCTCGCCGTGCGCGGGGAGGAGGTTCGTGTCGCGAGCGAGCTGATTGCGCAGCTCTCCGAGCGCCTTGGACGCGGCGCTGTACGTACCAACGCCGAAGACGAGAACGTCACCGTCTTCGAAGGCGAGTCGCTCCCGCAGCGCGTCGAAGACGGGCTCGATGAAGCGGGCGATGCCGGTGGCGAAGGCGCCGGACTCGACCTTGGTGTAGGGGAGTCCCCCGACACCGAACTGCTTGACGAACTCGGCGTAGGTGTCGAGGTTCTTGCGCGTGAGCGTGTTGGCACCACCCGGTATGCGGATGGCCTTGACGACGCCGCCCTCCGACAGCACGCCCTGGAAGACCTTGAACTCGGTCTGCGAGGCGATGTCTCCGACCTCGACCAGCTCGAGCCCGAAGCGTGTGTCGGGTCGATCGATGCCGAAGCGGTCCATGGCCTCCTGGTAGGACATGCGTGGGATGTCGCCGATCTCGACGCCTAGCGTGTCCTGCCAGATGGCGCGGAAGAGCCCCGAGACGAGATCCAGGACCGATCCGCGATCGACGAACGACATCTCGACATCGAGCTGCGTGAACTCGGCCTGTCGATCGGCACGCGGGTCCTCGTCGCGAAAACAGCGTGCGATCTGGAAGTAGCGCTCACACCCGGAGCACATGAGGATCTGCTTGAATATCTGCGGGCTCTGGGGGAGCGCGTAGAACTCACCCGGCTGGAGTCGCGATGGCACGAGGAAGTCGCGCGCGCCCTCGGGCGTGCTCTTGCAGAGGATGGGCGTCTCGATCTCGAGAAAATCGTGCTCGTCGAGATACCGGCGCATCGACTGCGAGACGGCGTGGCGTGTTCGGAGGATCTGCTGCATGCGCGGGCGACGCAGGTCAAGATGTCTGGCGCGCAATCGGAGCTCCTCGTTGGGGAGCGAGTCCGGATCGGTCGGGTGGAATGGGAGGCTCTGCGCTTTGGAGAGAATCGTGGCGCCGCTGGCGACGACCTCGACCTCGCCGGTGTCCAGACGGGGGTTCGGGGCGGCACGCTCGCGCACGAGGCCCGAGACGGTGATCACGTCCTCGACGCGCATGGAATCGGCCAGCTGGCAGAGCTCGGCGCCGGAGTCCTCCTCGTCGAAGACGACCTGCGTGATGCCGTGGCGGTCGCGGATGTCGACGAAGATCAGCCCCTTGCCCTGATTGCGATAGGAGTCGACCCAGCCCGCCAGCGTGACCTCACTGGCGGTATGCTGCGGGCGGAGTTGGGCGCACGAGTGGGTGCGTGAGGCGTAGTCAGGTGTTGCTGGAGCCGCGGGCATGGTGCCTTCCTTGATCAAGAACACAGACACGAGTGTGAATCCGGCGAGTATATCGGTCATCGGGTCGTGCGCGGAATGAATCAAGGCGCGGATCGAACGGTACTGATCACGGCGTTCGAGCCCTCGGGCGATCGGCTGGGGGCATCGCTCGTGCGTGCCTTGCGCGAGCGGGAGGTCCCGGTACGCGTGGTGGCCTACGGCGGGGAGCTGCTCCGCGAGAGCGGGGCGGAGGTCGTTGAGGACACCTGCTCGAACCCCGTGATGGGCATCCCGAGCCTGAGAGTCATCCGCGAGCACATGGCTCTGAACAAGCGGATCGGCGCCACCATGGACGATCTGGTGAGCGGTGGGGGCCTGGACCTGCACCTGGCGGTGGACTCGCCTGCGGCCAACTTCCCGGCGTGCAAGCTCGCGGGCGCCCGGGGCGTGGGCGTCATGCACATGGCCGCCCCGCAGCTGTGGGCGTGGGCGCCGTGGCGTATCCGCAAGCTGCGCAGGCTGACCGACCACCTGATGTGCCTGCTGCCCTTCGAAAGGGAGTGGTTCGCCTCACGTGGGGTCAGGGCGACGTTCATCGGGCACCCGGTGTTCGACGAGCCGATGGACACCGACGTGCTCGAGGCGCTGACCAGCGAGTATCCCGAGAGCGAGATGAGGGTCGCGCTGCTGCCCGGCTCTCGCGCCAAGGAGCACCAGCACAACTTCCCGATCCAGCTCGAGACATTCCGACGCCTGCGAGCCGATCATCCCGAGCTGATGGGCATGGTTGCCGCTGTCGACGAGACCGGCGCCCACAGACTGCAACAGATCGCCAACGCGAGCGGAGGATGGCCGGAGGGCCTGGAGATGCGCGTGGGAGAGGTCGAGGCGATCCTGCACTGGGCGGACGTATGCCTGACGGTGTCGGGCACGGTGACGCTGCAGGTGCTGCGCCACGCCGTGCCGATGGTGGTGCACTTCAGGACGAGCAGGCTGCTCTATCACGGGCTGGCGCGCTGGCTGCTGACGCCGGATTTCTTCTCACTGCCGAACCTTATCGCGGGCAGCCGGATCGTGACGGAGCTGATGCCGTACTTTGGCGACGCGACACGTCTGACGGACGAGGCGCGACAACTCATCGAGGACGGCGCGTCTCGCGAAAGAATGCGGGATGCGTTGATCGAGGCGCGGCGTCAGTTCGAGAACACGAACGCCTCGGAGAGCGCGTGCGAACTGGTGCTGCAACAATTAGAGTTGCAGCGCAATGGGCCCGGAGGGACTTGAACCCTCACTGGGATTGCTCCCAAGCGGATTTTAAATCCGCCGCGTCTGCCGATTCCGCCACGGGCCCGCTGTGTGGCATGGTACCTCTCTGGTAGTGTGTGGGCATGATGCGACACATGCCCATCGTGCTCGTGTGTGCTCTCGTGCTGCTGGTCGGAGGCTGCCAGAGTTCTCAGCGTCTCTCGAACAGGGGCGAGCGCCCGGCGTCCATCAATCACATCGTCTTCATGACCCTCGAGGATGAATCGCTGATCCCCGATCTGATCAACGCGTGCGACGCGGAGCTGGGCACGATCCCGTCGGTGGTCTCCTACTTTGCCGGCACGCACTACGACATAGGGCGTGACTCGATCCTGCAAGACTACGACGTGGGGCTGTACCTGGGATTCGCCAGCGAGGAGGGGCTCCGACGGTACGTCGAGCACGAGCGTCACGTCGCGTTTGTTGCGCGATGGCGTCCGCGCCTGACATCGCTGAGGGTCTATGACGTTGGGGACCCAACGCCCTAGGGTCAGCCGGTCCAGTTGCCCAGCAGGATGCCTAAGTCGGCGCCGTCGACGTTGCCGCTGCCATCGAGGTCCGCGTTGGGATCGGACGTTCCCCACGCGCCGAGGAAGAGGCCCAGGTCGGCACCGTTGACGAAGCCATCACCGTTCAAGTCGCCCGGGATCGTCGCGTCGACGACGTGCACGAGCACCGTGGTTGATGTGTACTCGACGTCGAGCTCCAGGGACGGATCGAGGCCGAACGTTGTGATGGTGTCAAACGTGCCGCTGATGCCTGTGTTCGACTCGATGATTGTGTAGGTCGTGCCCACGGTTGGCACGAGCGGGCTCAGGACGTCGAGGATGAGCGTGCCGCCGAGCGTCGTGGCTCCCACGACGTCGATGAGGTCGTTGCCGGAAAGATCCATGGAGATGTCTATCGAGCCCGATCCGAGACCTGCGGGCAGGAACAGGTCGCCTTGTACGATGAGCGTGCCAACAGGCTTGCCCGGTGCGATGAGGCCCACGCTCGAGAGATCGCCCGTGAGCGTGCCTGTTCCCTCGATCGTGCCCGTGGAGAAGTTGGTCACTGAGGGCGCCAGAATGAGACCCGTGTCGAGCGAGATGGTGCCCGAGCTGCCCGAGTCGACAGCGACTCTGACGGGCTGCGTTGAGGTCACGAAACTGCTGTTCACGATCAGATGTCCGTCGCCCGAGAGCCCGCCGACCGTGAGGCTGCCGACCTCGATGGAGCCGCTTGATTGCAGCTCGAGCGTGCCCTGGCCTCCGACACCGACATCCAGCGAGTCCGTCGTCTTCCAGATGCTCGTCAGCCCCTGGATGAGCACGTCGCCCACTCCCGTTGGTTGCGTCCCGATGCCTCCAGTATCCGACTCCACTCTGGCACCATTCGAGATCGTCAGCGATGCGGTGCCGCTGCGTCCGACGTTGAGCCAGGTCTGGGAGACAAGCGTCGATCCAATGTTCGTGAGAGTGCCAACGGCCGACGAGCCGGTCTCGTACGCGAGATCGATGCGTCCCGCGTCGGCGTCCGCTCCGCCCGTGATCGTAAACTCGCCCGAGCCCTCCTGGCCGACGCGCAGCGAGAACGCGTTGCCCCAGATTGTGGCGTTGTCTGAGGCGACCACGGTTCCCGATGACCCCGGGAGGAAGCCGAGGAATGTGGAGCCGAAGTCCGCCTCGCCCTGGTTGGAGATATCGAGCACGCCGGTTCCCGCGTACCCGATGGCTGTGTCGTCGTTCACGAAGAACTCGGTGCCCGATCCCTGAACCAGGACCGTTGCGCTCGAGTTCGGGTCCATCGCGAGCGACACGTACTCGCCATCCAGAATACCCCCGGACAGCCCGACCAGCGCGAAATCGCCCGGCGCGAGCCCTATCGCGATCGAGGGGTTTGCCATGGAGTCACTGAGAGTCAGCCCGAGCCCCACGCTCAGAAAATTCATCGACACGGTGTCTGATCCGATGAGCAGCCTCTCCATGAAATTGACCGAGGATGAAGTAACGAGATACCCAACACTCGAGAGGTCGAAGAGGGCGCTGTCCGTGGCACCCGGCATCGCGCCTCCCAGCCAGTTCGTGCCGACGTTGAGGTCGCCACCCAAGGGCTGGTTCCATGAGATAGTCGCGGCGTGGGCCGGAGGGACGAGCACGAGGGCGGCTGTCGAGATTGTGCATGCGAGCATGCGGTTCATTGGTGGTGTCCACTCCCGTCGATGATCGTGACACGTGTGATACGCGTGTGCCCTAACACGCGTTCCAAAGCCGGCGCGAGGATGCAGGGGATACTCTTTCGTGTGACTATACGCTCGATTCGAGCCGGGTCACTCCTCATGGCACTGCACTCCCTGGAGAGTGCCCCGATAACCCCTGCATCCAACGCCCCGGGGTCGGTCACCTACAGCAGTGACACCCCGCGGGCTGATGTGACATGCCCCACGCGAGTCGATCGGACACCGCCTGGGGGCGTGTGTGCCTGCCAGCAATCGCCCCTCAGCGAACCCAGGACGAGGTCACCCTCGCCCCGCCCTCGACGCAGAAGGTCTTGCAGAACGGGTCCTGATCGCAGGTGTTCCCACGCGCCTTGCAGATCGCCCTGCCGTGCTCGATGAAACGATGCCCAGTGCGTGACCAGTCCTCGCGCGGGAACAGGACGCAGAGGTACCGCTCCACGATCTGGACGCTGGCGTCCTCCGGTGCCAGGCCCCAGCGCTTCGAGAGGCGGTTGATGTGCGTGTCCACCACGAATCCCATGTTGAGATCGAAGGCGTTTCCCAGCACGACGTTGGCTGTCTTGCGCGCGACACCACGGAGCGAGGTCAGCTCGTCCATCGTGCGCGGTACCTTGCCATCGAACGTCTCGACGATGTCTCTCATCGACGAGTGGACGCTCTTGGCCTTCTGGCGGAAGAATCCCAGGCTCTTGACGTAGGGCTCGATCTTCTTGGGTGTTGACCCGGCGAACGCCTCTGGTGATGAGAATTTCTTGAACAACGCCGGCGTGGCTCTGTTGACGTTCGCGTCGGTGGTCTGGGCGCTGAGTATCGTCGCGATGAGCAGCTCGTGGGGGGCCTTGTATTGCAGCGCGCACGTGGCGTCCGGGTATCGATCGCGCAGCGCCTCGTGGAGGCGTTTGGCTCTGCTCTTCTGCGAGGCCTTGACAGGCGGAACCTCGAAGGGCAGATCGCGGAGGTGGCGTGGATTGGATTCGGTCAGGGTTGTCATGTCGTGTGCTCTGTTGGTTGTGCGCGGGCGCTGGCGAGCAGCGACGCGATGATCGCCAGGATCAGGCCGATCATGATGGCGCCCAGACGCATCGAGGAGCGTGGATGCAGCGCATCGAATCGCTCGCGGACACTGTCGGCCAGCGTCACCTCGCCACTGGCCGCATGGGCCCAGAATTCTCGCAACATCGTCTGCATCGGCTCGGCCACGCGCATGAGGTACTCGATGAGCGCCCCCAGGAGCACGACGACGATGATGAGACGGAACAGGCTCAGCGGGTTGGTCAGACGCAGACGTCGTGTTGCGATGAGTATGGCGAGCGCGATGCCTACGCATGTGGCACAGGCGACCTGGATACCATCCGCGATCTGAAACGCCGGTGCCATGATGTGCCCGGCTGCGATCTCCCAGTGTCCGCTGGGATACCCGCTATACCCGGGCAGGGTGGGAGCCAGATCGCGCATGGCTGGGAATGCGACAGCGGCGATCGCGGACACCATCACAAGCGATCCCAGCCACAGCGAGAGCATGGCTGTCTGTAGTGCGTCGAGCGGCCCGTGCCATCGGTCGCGTCGGGGTGCGGTGGATTGCATGGACGTATTCTAGTGCTCATCGCGCATCGATCCGATGTTGGGGCTGGATGGCGTCGCCACTGGCACAACGCGGTCTCTCGCTGGCGGGCTGGACGGACGCGCGCCTGCCATCTGGAGTGCGGCAGCGACTCACACTCGCTCGTGCGCACGCCTTTCGGTTCGTCACGCTCGACGCGATGGACCCGCAGACACGCCCGCGGGATCTCGATCGGTCCTCGCGACGGGATCTGGGAGTGACGCTCCGACGTGAAGGCCTGGCCTGCTGCGGGTTCGATCTGTGGATCCCACCCGCGGAGGTGGCAATGTCGTCGAACTGGCAGCGCATCGTGGACAGCGTCGAGCAGTGCGCGTCGTGTCTGCGCCAGATCTCTGATGAGGGCGGCTCCATCAACATGTCGCTGGTGGAGGGCGAGTGCGAGCCACTCATCGAGTCGCTGCACGCTGTCTGCCAGCGCCATGGCGTGGTCGTGTCTGACCACGCGTGGCCCGCACGAGACGATGAGCGTCTGACGATCGGGTTCGACCCCGCGACGATCATCGCGTCCGGGCGTGATCCCCACGACGAGCTGGCGTTGGTCGCCTCGCGTGTCGGCAGCCTCCGCTTGAGCGATCTGGATGCCAGCGGACGCGTGGCGGTCGGGAGGGGATCCGTCGAGCCGGTTGCCCTGGAGGCCTCATCGTCTGCGCTGGGCTGCGTGTGTCCCTGGGTGGTGGACGTGCGAGGCGTGCCCGATCAGCGAGAGGCGATCGAGATCGGTTCTGCGCCTATTGTGGAGCCCGGGTCGACAGGGTGACCGACCAAGAGAGCCTGATGCCAGCCAACGATGATCCATACAAGCTGCTCGGCGTGAGCCGGAGCGCCAGCGCCGAAGAGATCAAGTCGGCGTATCGAAAGCTGGCGCGTGAGTTGCATCCGGACGTGAACAAGTCCGAGGACGCTCAGGAGCGCTTCTCACGTGTCCAGCAGGCTTATGAGATCCTCTCAGACCCCGAGAAGAAGTCGCAGTACGATCGGTTCGGCTCGATGCCTGGTGCGGGCGCGGGATCGCCTCGAGGTGGCACGTACACGTGGTCGAACGTGGCGGGGCAGGGCCCCTTCTCCGAGTCCTTCGATTTCGACATCGACGATCTCGGGTCGATGTTCTCCGAGATGTTCGGCGGCCAGTCGCGTGCGCAGCACCACTCCACGCGTCGTCGCCCTCGCGCAAAGGCTCGCGACAGGGAGCATGAGATCCAGATCCCGTTCGATCTCGCCCTGAGCGGCGGGACACACTCGCTTCGTCTGAGCGCAGAAGGCCTCTCGCAGACAATCGAGGTCTCCATACCCAGGGGCACCTCGGACGGAGCCCGCCTGCGTGTGAGGGGCAGGGGCCCGTCGGGTGGCGATCTGATTCTTCGCGTTCGCATCGCAGAGCACCCGCTCTACACGCGTCGCGGGCTCGATCTGATGGTGACGCTCCCGCTGACGATGGATGAGGCCGCTCTCGGCTGCACGGTGCCCATGCCGACTCCGAGTGGGATCGTCGACCTGACGGTGCCCGCGGGGACGTCGAGCCACGCGCGTCTGCGTCTGAGGGGCAGGGGGGTCGAGGACGCGCACGGCACAAAGGGGGATATGTACGCGCTCGTGCGCATCGTCGCGCCGGACTCGGACGCACTGAGCGAGGAAGACCGCGAGGCGCTGCGTCGGATCGGTGCGAGACAGGACTCCCCTCGGGGCGAGGACCATTGGAATCCCGAATCGTCGTAAGTGGACGGGCTACTCGCGGTAGAGCGCGATGAGGCCCTCGTTGCCCAGGTGACGCAGGGCCTGCTGCGCGTCGGTCTTGAGCGCGAACCTGCCGACGTGCACGAGGTAGAGGTTGCGTCCGCGCGCATCGGTGATAGCGATGACGCGCGGGTCGCCGTAGTGGTAGCGATCGGCTTCAGAGCGTGCCTGCTCGGCTCTGCTGGACGCGTTGCGGTACGTCGAGAACGCGCCGAGCTGGACGGTGTAGATGCCGTCACGCTCGCTGGTGGCGTGGACGGCACCGGTCGAGATGTTCATCGAATCGGCGATGGTGCGAGCCTGCTGGGCGGATTCCCCGTCGAGCATGCTCATGGCGCTCCTGACGAGCGACTGGGCGCGCTCGCCGTTGCCCCTTCGTTGCTCGATCTTGGCCATCGCGACGCGCGCTCTGCCGGCGATGTTGGCGTCCTTGTGGTGCAGGAGCGGCTCGAGCCAGCCGGTGGCCTCGTCGTCGAGCCCCAGCGCCTCGGCGGAGAGCCCCGCCAGCAGGCGCCCCGAGTCGCGACGCTTGGCGCGAGCGTTGTTGGCCTGGTGCTTGGCCTGCACGTAGGCAAGCTCGTAGCGCCCCTCGGCGAAGGTCGCGGCGGCGTCGGTCTTGTTGTTCCGGCACCCTGCGATCACAAGCACGCACGTGAGCACCAGCGCGATCTGTCTCATGGCGATCTCCTCACCCGCAGGCGCCCGAGCCCTGCTGGTGTACGCTATCGACCGTCACGCGTGGAGGACTGTATAGACGGACATGAGCGTCCACATCCCCATCCTGCGACGCCTGCTGCGGCATCCGCTGCGTGTGGTCTGCGTCGACGACCAGCGCACCTGGAAGGGCTTCGAGCTGCTCGTGGCCACATGGCACATCGCGCGCGAGATCTCACGACGCTCCGACGCCGACCACGTGGCCCTCCTGCTGCCCACAGGCGGGCTGTTCGCGCCCGCGGCTCTGGCCGGCTGGATGCTCGGCAAGGTGGTCGTGCCACTGAATTATCTGCTCAAGCCCGAGGAGATCGACTGGATCATCGAGCACTCCGAGGTGGACTGCGTGGTCACGGTCGGGCCGATCCTCGATGCGTTGGGGTACGAGCCGAAGATACCGACACTCAGGCTCGACGAGATGTCGTTCAAGGGGCTGCCGCCTATCAGGCGGGCGGTGCGCAAGGCCGACGACGACCTGGCGGTGCTGCTGTACACCTCGGGCACGTCGGGCAGGCCCAAGGGCGTGATGCTCTCGCACGGGAACATCACCTCGAACGTGCGCCAGATCCAGGAGTTCATCCACTTCACGCAGAAGGACATCATTTTGGGCGCGCTGCCACAGTTCCACAGCTTCGGATTCACGGTGCTGACCATGCTGCCGTTGATGGTCGGCATGAAGACGGTGTACACGGCACGCTGGGTGCCGACCAAGGTGCTGAAGCTGATCCGCCAGCACCACCCGACGTTCTTCGTGGGACTGCCCTCGATGTACAACGCGCTGCTGCGCCTCAAGGACGCCACGAGGGACGACTTCGAGTCGTTCCAGTACGTCGTCTCGGGGGGCGAGCCGCTGCCCGACGCGGTGTTCGACGCGTTCGAGGAGCGGTACGGCAAGCGGATCCTCGAGGGGTACGGGCTGACCGAGACGGCGCCGGTGACCAACTGGCTCCGCCCCAGCGAGTTCGAGCGAGGCTCGGTGGGGCTGGCGCTGCCCGATGTGCGGGTGCGCATCGTCTCGCAGGATAACGAGCACGACCTGGAGGCGGGGCAGGACGGCGAGATACGCCTGGCGGGGCCCAACATCATGCGGGGTTACTTCAAGGACCCAGAGCAGACAGCCCAGGTCATGGACGAGCAGGGGTACTTCAAGACAGGCGACATGGGCCAGCTCGATGGCGACGGCAAGCTGCGCATCACCGGGCGCATCAAGGAGATGCTGATCATCGGCGGTGAGAACGTCTTCCCACGCGAGATCGAGGAAATCCTCAACCGCCACCCCGACGTGCACGACTCGGCGGTACTTGGCCAGCCCGACCCGTCGCGTGGCGAGCGCGCCGTGGCGTTCGTGGAGCTCGTCGATGGCGCGGGGTTCGACGAATCAAAGATCCGCGACTTCTGCTTCGAGAATCTGCCACGCCACAAGGCGCCGGCGTGGGTGAAGCACGTCGACGCGTTGCCGCGCAATCCGACTGGGAAGATCATGCGACGTGCGTTGAAGGATCAGCTGTAAGAGTTTTGTACATATCCTGTGAGACTTATCACATAGTTATCCACAATAGACTTCCTCTCGTCGAAGATGTGTCGTGTTTCTGATATATATATTTCGCTAAGCAATTCACCGTGGGGTAACCACCTAACATTCTGGGAGACCTATCCTCAATGCTATCGGCACGCAGATCACACAGAGCGTTGGCACTTACATCGGCAATTGTACTCGGAGCGTGCGTGCCCACTGGGCTTGCCCACGCGGACGGAGTGGACACGCTCAACTTGCCTATCTCGAATCCTCCAATTGGGGAGCTGTACAGCTTCGGAAAATCTATCGCCATTGATGGCAACTGGATGGCCATCGGAGACCCCGATGCGTATGTGGTTGCTGGCTATGGTGGTCCAGAGGACAAAGGAATTGTTTTCTTATACGAGCGCGTTGGATCCGATTGGATCTACTGGGGCCGGATCACATTCCCGGATTACGGCATTCAAACTCCTTACTTTCAATCGAATTTTGGCTGGGCCGTCGATATTCACGAGAACAGACTTGTCATCGGAGCACCGGAATACTTTACGTACGTTACGACGTATAACCCGACGCGCAATTCCGGTGGTCGGATCTACATATACGACTACGACGAGGTAGAGAACTCCTGGAAGGGATTCAATCAAGAGTTCCTCTACCCCATGTCCACTTACCCGGGCCACGAAGGCCTGGAGTACCATTCTCGGTTCGGCGCCAGCGTTGCGGTAGAGGGCGATCTAATTGCAGTTGGAGCTCCCAACCAAGGTATAGGGGCATTATTTGGCAATCCTGCCCTATATCCCCTGGAAGGTGCAGTGTTCCTCTACGAGCCTGACATCTTTAATCCTGGTTTTTTAAAATTGGCGGACATCGAGCTGAATGGTACCCAAGACCTCCAAAACATCTATCCCGGGATGCTGACATTTGGACTTTCCGACCCCGACGAAAACGATCACCTGGGCACCTCGGTGGCGCTGTCGGGGAACTGGGTGATCATGGGTGCACCCGCAGGCGATGGCGGCGATCCCGAGTTCAGCACTGGTGACGACGAAGGGGTAGCGTTCCTTTTTCAATTCGTGGACGACGGATCGTGGGAAGAGTACGAGTTCAAAGAGCGAGTCTTCGATCCCCTTGGCCAGAACGGCGAGCAGTTCGGGTTCGATGTTGATATCCAGGAGTTCTCGAACACAATTCGGGCTGCGATTGGCGCGCCAAACTCCCCGTACAATCCTGTTGCAAATACCGGAAAAGTTTTCACGCGATACTACAACTCCGTCGAGGACAATTGGTTGTCGAGTGGAATCCTGATTCGAACGAACCCGGCTGGCCCCGTGCAGGCCACGAATCCAGATCTGATCAAGACTGGAGACGGGTTTGGCACGTCAGTGTCGATCGATGAGGCTGGTTACCTCTTGGTTGGCTCACCCGGAAGCCAGATTGGTGGAGACAAGGGCGCCGCCTGGATATACACACTTGGCGCAGAGGTGGATGATTGGCAGAGCACACCAGCGATCTGCATCACGCCGCCGCACACCATCGGAACCGATGATGGCTTTGGCACAGAAGTGGCTCTGGACGGGAATAACATGGCATTCGGAATCGACACATATCTGGATTATCCACGCGTGGCCTTCGCTTCAACACTCAGTTGGGCACACTGTCAGGGCGATCTCGATGGAGATGGGGATGTTGATGGGGGTGACCTGGGTTTGTTTAATTCCAGATGGGGCCTGCCTGGTCCAACCGATCTGAACAAGGATGGCACAACGGACGGGGCGGATCTGGGACTCTTCCTAACGTTCTGGGGCCCCTGCCCATAACGCGCACAGACCTCGACTAAAAAAACACAAGCCTCCGTCGGATCGACGGAGGCTTTTTCAATGCCAGGAAAGGACGCGGGGTCATCACCCACGCGCCTGGCGCACCACAAGACGCCGGCGTAGGCGAGGCACGTCGACACGCTGGCGCGCAATCCGACGTGGAAGATACTCAGGCGCGCACGCAAAGAGCAGGCGTGAGGGCGCTGTTAGTGACCTGACAGTGCGCTTACAAAAAATTACCCACAATTCGATCGCGCACGCTTGTCTCTATCGGACGTGCGCGTATGATTGCCCGTTCCACTTTTCTTCATTCACAGTGGCCTCGGCCACCACACTCTCGGGGAGACATCATGAACAGAAAGGGTATTGTTGCGCGCACGCTTAGCCTGGGTCTGCTGAGTTCGCTCGGCATGGCTGTGTGTCAACAGGAAGCAGTCGCGGGGGGGATCGACACGATTCTTCCTGACTCAGGCTTCTATCCAGGGTTTCCTACTTCAAGCGGAAACACAATCCAGTTTGGCAGGTCGGTCGCCACAGATGGCGCGACTCTCGTCATCGGAGACCCATACGCCAGTGAGTTAGGAGAAGATATTACGGCGGAGGGCGCGGTGTTCGTTTATCAGAACGTGGGCGGCGTCTGGACCCACGAGCAGACCATCCGCTTCCCCCATCCCACGTTTCAGGATTCGACTTCAACCACTCGAGCATTGTTTGGCTGGTCCGTCGCGGTGCATAGCGGCACCCTCGTGGTCGGCGCCCCGCAGTACGGGGGCGATATGGGGGGTGCAATATTTGTGTACGACAAGACGACCGATCCGAACGACCCCACACCCTGGAACAAGATCAATCAGAATTTAGACAATCCACTGGATGGGTTCGGCGGGCACACGATCGACGATAACTTCGGCTGGAGCGTCGCGATGAACGCGGACTACATCGTCGTCGGCTCCCCGGGTGTCAACGAGAATTACAACCAGCACACGGGGGCTCAGGCCGGTGCCGCGTGGATCTACCACGAGCACCCGACGGTTTCCTGGGCCTGGGAGCTCGCCGATATAGTCGCCATCAGCACCGAGACGGGAATGATTCGCGGTCAGGACACCGATGTCTTTGATAATTTTGGTGCCTCGGTGGCACTCTCCGGTCAGTTCGTGATCGTCGGTGCGCCAGACGCTTCGGGCGGTGCGCTGAGCGGCGTCAACCTCGCGGGATCGGTCCACACGTTCGAGTTCGAGGTGATAGGGAGCAATGTTACTCTCTATGAGCGGGACAAGATCACAGACCTGGTCGGCGCCAGCGGCGATGACTTCGGCGCCTCGGTCGCTGTCCACAACGCGTTGGTTCTGGTTGGTGCACCCGGCCATGACCATTCTGGACAAACCGACAACGGACAGGCTCGGGCCTATCTGTACACGTTCAACGGCACCAATTTCGCATGGGATTCCGAGGGTGTTATTCGTCCGTCGACTTCGCGATACGCACCGACCGTGCCAGCAACATCGGCGAACGCGGGGTTCGGAACCAGTGTCTGGCTTGATGGCGAGACGGCGATCATTGGTTCGCCTGGGCACTCCATTCCCTCCTACGGGGATGGCTCCGCGTGGATCTTCAAGCGCGAGTTCGTGACAGAAGCGGACTGGCTGAGCACGCATCCGTATGTTCTGACAGCACCGCAGAGCGCATCAACGGTCCATCGATTTGGCAACGCGGTGAATATGACTCTGGGTCTCATCGCGGTTGGTCAGGAATGGGATCTCACGAATGCTGTCAAGGAGGCGTTCACGACGGATATCGACAGGGTCTACTGCCCATGGGACCTGGATTGCGATGGCGATGTCGATGGCGCCGATCTGGGCTTGCTCAATGGGAATTGGGGCAACCCTGGCGATAGCGACATCAATCTCGACGGAACAACGGACGGAGCCGATCTCGGCCTCCTGCTCGCCGCGTGGGGCGCATGCCCGTAAGCGAAGAGCAGTCCTGAGACAACACACAAGCCCCCGTCGCACTGGCGGGGGCTTTTTCAGTGCGTGCAAGCGAGTCTAAATTCCTAGAAAAACAAAGCAGAAACCGATCCCGACATCGTTGCGTATAGGACGGATCGAGACTGCGGTCTCACGGTTGCCATCGGATACCGGCGCCACAATCGCGCCGTCGAAGAGGTGCCCGTCTTCCGGGTTCGGGACACACAGGCCTAAGGAGGAGAATTATGAGCATTCTCAGAACAATTGGTCGCCGCGTCGTTGTCACTGCATCGGCGTTGTCGATGCTTGCCATCTCGACATCCACGTTTGCCGCCAACGGCGTGAAGCTCACAAGCGATGGGAACCTAACCATCAGCCAACTGGGTGCATCGGTTGCGATCGAGGGCGACACTGCGATCGTTGGTGCTCCGCTCAGCAACTCAGTTGGGGCGGCGTTGGTGTATGTCCGGAGCGGCGCAACATGGATGCTGCAGGAGACGATCGATAGCCCATTGCCACCTACCCAAATTACCTCCGGCGCGCAGATGGGCGGTTCCGTAGCGATCTCTGGCGACACCGCTGTCATTGGCGCCCCAAGAGCCTACTCGGGCAACGGCACAGTGTTCGTCTACACGCGAACCGGTGCCTCATGGACACTGCAAGCAGAGATAGGAACTCTCGCTGCTGGCAGTAATGGCTTTGGTATATCCGTCGCCATCGAAAACGACACCATTGTCATCGGACATCCCACGTTTCAGCAGAGTGTGGGTCCCGCCGGGGCCGCGTTCGTTTTCACTCGCACCGGCTCGAATTGGGATCTTGAGTCTGCGCTAATCGCTCCGGATCCCAAAATATTCGCGGAATTCGGGCAGTCGGTCTCGATATCTTCGTCCGAGATTCTCGTTGGCGCGCCAAAAGCAGATCGCGAGCGCGAGATCGACGGAGAGATCATACCACGCACAGGAGCCGCGTATATCTTTTCACCTGTGGGAGCAGGGGGGGATTGGGAGTTCACGCAAAAGCTCACCGATGATATAGGTGAAACCGACGATCGATTTGGATACTCTGTCTCGATCGATGGATTCAAAGCGATCATCGGCGCCCCGGAAACCGATCAGATGGGCAAGACTAATGCTGGCTCAGCGCTGGCCTTCGAGCAACCCGATCCGACCCTCGAGTGGGAGGTCGATTTCATTCTCCGTGACAACACAGGAGGCTCTGACGATAAATTCGGAACGAGCGTCTCGATCTCCGGCGACACGGCTATCGTCGGCGCACCTGGGAACGATTACGGGGGAGCGAGCGTGGGCTCGGCATTTGTGTACGAACGCGATGTGACAACAACAAATTGGAATCAGTTGGGGCCAAAAATCACTGCGCTCGACGCGGATTCGAGCGCCGCGAACTTCACTACCTTCGGATATAGCTGCGCCGTATCTGGCGACACGTTCATCATCGGCATGGACAATTTCCCCACAGGGCTCACATTCGGCTACGCGGCCGAGCGCTCATTTTTTGATTGCTTTCAGGATCTCAGTTGCGATGGCATGATCGACGGAACCGACATGGGAATCTTGCTGGGCAACTGGGGCGCTCCGGGCATCACCGACCTGGACAAGGATGGCACAACAGACGGTGCCGATTTGGGCATACTCATTGGCGCTTGGGGCCCTTGCCCGTAACTGAGCCCACGCTTTAAATACACAAGCCTCCGTCGATTCGACGGAGGCTTTTTCAATGCCCGGGAGAGGATTCGAACCTCCACGACCTTGCGGTCACTACCACCTCAAGGTAGCGCGTCTGCCAATTCCGCCACCCGGGCTGTGGTGTCTCGCTCGCGATCGAGCGGGGCGACGATCATACCCGCTCCGGCACCGATTGCGAGTCGTCAGGCGAGCCACCTGCCGCCATCGACGCGGATCACCTGCCCCGTGGTGTAGGTCGCGTCGAGCGCCAGCCATCGCACCGCCTCGGCGGCCTCGTCGGGCGTGCCGAGACGCTGGAGCGGCACGCGTGCGCGATAGTCGTCCACCCAGGGCGCGTCCTCGACGAACTCCTCGTGTGGCAGCGCGACGATGCCCGGCGCCACGGCATTGACGCGCACGTCCGGGGCCAGCTCGCGCGCAAGCGTCCGGACCATCTCGTGCAGCGCCGACTTGGACATCGAGTAGGGAGCGAATCGGGCGCGCGGGCGATCGAGGATGTGGATGTCGAGCAGCGCGATGACGGAACCTCCCCCGTCGAGCGTGGAGCTGCGCAGCAGCGGCGCGAGATCCCTGGTCAGCAGCAGGGGGGCCAGCGCGTTGACGCGATAGTCGTGGAGCGCTCGCTCGGGCGTGACGTCCTCGAGCGGACAGGGAAAGTAGGTCGAGGCGTTGTGCACGAGCACGTCGAGCCGGTCGTGGGTGTCTCCGAACGAGCGTGTGAACGCGCTGAGAGCTGCCTCATCCTCGAGCGCGAGCCGGTGTGCGGTGGCCCGAGTGCCGAGGCTCGTGAGCTCATCGACGAGCGCCTCGGCCTCTCGTGTGCGCGAGTTGCAGGTGAGGGTGACATCGCACCCAGCGAGTGCGAGTCGTCGGCAGATCGCTGCGCCCACGCGCCAGGCCCCGCCCGTGACGAGCGCCCGCGGGCGTGACGGCTCGGTGCCCGTCTCAGTCATCGTCGTCCTCGAGTGCGTCGTCGGGCTCGGGCATCCGTCGTGCGGACTCGGCCCAGACGTCCGTGCTTGCGCCTGTCACGCCGGGTGACTCGCGACCACTCACATTGGCATGGCGCCTATACGCCCGTCGAGCGAGCAACAGCATGATGACACCGAACAGCCCGATGATGGTAAGAAGCAGCAGGCCCCAGAGGGCTCGCACGAGAGGCTCTGCCTGGTCGGACTGGGCTAGGAGAGTCGCCATGGTGGTTCGGGCACAATACCCTTACGAGACGGGTCCGGGAACGGATCCACGCCACGGGGAGCGTCGAACAGATGGCAGGACCACACCGCCGCCCCGGTATCGGGGAGAATCTGGTGTGGTTTGCTTGAGCGGAGGCTCGATCCGGGCCGATGCTTCGGAGTCGGGAGCACAGGCGCTCCTGGACGTTCTGGTTCAGAGCAGGAAGGAATCCGCGTGTTGAGACAGATCAGAATCGGCCTGATGGCGACGGCGTTCGCGGGCGGCTGCCTGCTGAGCCTGAACACACACACGCTGGCGCAGGACGCGCGCCAGGGCTCGCTGACCGGCGAGACATGGGCCTCGCGCGTATGGAGTTCTGCGCAGCGCGGGGACATCGACGAGGCCCTTCGACTGATCAATCGTCTCCAGGGCGAGGGGCTGGGCGAGCCCGCCGCCTCCCTGCGCGACTCGCTGACGTCGCATCGTGCGCACTTCGATCTATCCGAGCAGGAGCGCCTGACGCAGCTCGACGACGCGATGACCCGCCTCGAGGAGCACGACAATGGAGAGGATCTCGAGGAAGCCCTCCGGATAGCGCTGGAGATACAGAGCCTGTCAGACGACCCCGAGTCGGTGCTCGGGTTCGAGACCATCGAGCGTCTTCTCCCTGTCGCCGAGGCGCGCGCCCGGGACGCGGAGAGCGAGGGCGACTGGTTCGAGTCGCACGAGCTGTTCTACCGTCTCAACCTGCTCTTCGAGACCGACGGGCGTTATCGCGAGGACGTGCGCAGGCTGGGCAATCGACTGACGATGCTGCGCCTGTACGTGCCCGAGCAACTGCACGAGATGCGCAACGAGCGACGCGTGGAGCAGGGGCTCGGCGAACTGCCGCCGTACAACCCGCTGGCAGACGACTGGCGAGACAGGCTCAAGGGCATCGATCAGACGATGGTCATCCGCGCGCTGACGCGTGCGGAGTCGGCGCACGTTGACGGTGCCGACATGGCGCAGATGCTCGTGTCGGGGCTGTACGCCATCGAGACGATGGTGACGACGTCGGACCTCAAGGTGGCGTTCCCGGGGCTGGGCGATGAGCACGCCGTCCAGGCGTTCGTCGAGACGCTCGACGCGCAGGAGGCCTCGCTGCTCGACCAGGTCGGACGCTCGGGCTACTTCGAGCTCACGCAGACGCTGCGCAAGCTCGAGAAAGACAACAAACAAACCGTGGATCTGCCCTACGAGGCGATCCTCCACGAGTTCGGCAACGGCGCGTTCACGATCCTCGACGATTTCACGTCGTTCATCTGGCCCGACGAGCAGGCCCGCTTCCTGCGCTCCACCGAGGGACGCTTCACGGGCGTGGGCATACAAATCCAACTCGACGACGCGCAGCAGCTCTACGTGGTGACGCCACTCGAGGGTACGCCGGCGCAGCGCGCTGGCATCCGACCAGGCGACTTCATCCGCGCGGTCGACGGGGAGTCGACCATCGGCATCAGCTCGAACCAGGCGGTCGATCGCATCACCGGTCCGAAGGGCACGAAGGTCGTGCTCACCATCGAGCGTGACGAGGAGCTCATCGAGGTGCCCATCGTGCGCGACGTCATCCCGCTCTACTCCGTCAAGGGGTGGAAGCGCGTCGGTGTGCACGAGACCGATTGGGACTGGTTCGTGGATCAGGAGAACTCGATCGGCTACGTGCGCCTCACGCAGTTCTCGGAGGACACCACCCGAACGCTCCGGCAGGCGATCCTCGACATGAAGCGCGAGGGGCTCGAGGGGCTCGTGCTCGACCTGCGATTCAACCCAGGAGGGCTGCTCTCGCAGGCGGTGGGCGTCTCCAACGTGTTCGTCGACGCGGGAGTGATCGTCTCCCAGCACGACGCGTCTGGTGTGCAGCGAGACTCCCAGCGCGCCAGGCCCGGCATCACGCTGGCCAGGGACCTGCCCGTGGTCGTGCTCATCAACGAGGGCACGGCCTCGGCGTCCGAGATCGTCGCCGGCTGCCTCCAGGACTACTCCAAGGCACTGGTCGTGGGGGCTCGCTCCTACGGCAAGGGCTCGGTGCAGAACGTCTACGACATCGGTCGCGGCTCCGCGTCGCTCAAGCTGACGACGCAGTACTACAAGCTCCCAGGCGGACGCCTCATCCACCGGCGCGTTGGCCAGGAGCAGTGGGGCATCGAGCCGGACGTGCTCGTCGAGATGCGCCCCCAGCAGATCTCAGAGGCGCTCCGCATCCGACAGGACGCGGACGTGCTCCCCATCGATGAGCACGGCAACATCGTGGTCGATGCCGAGTCGACCCCCGACCCGCAGGATCTGCTTGAGGGTGTTGATCTCCAGCTCGAGACTGCGCTGCTGCTGCTGCGCTCGCAGGTGCTGGGCAAGAGCCTGGGACGAACCAGCGTGATGCTCGAGCCAGAGGGTGTCGCCGGGAGCTGAGCGGACGATTTCCATGCCCGCCGGGCTGACGATCCGATACAACGTCTGGATATGGATCGCCAGGAGCCCCGGACACTGCTGATCGATGATGGAGGCGTGCTGTCGCTGCTTGCGGGGTACCTGCAGCCCGAGCAGACGGTCGCGCATGTGTGGCTCTCGTGGTCGCACGGGGCATCGCTGGCGCATCGCCACAACGCCTCGAAGCGTCACGCGACGCTCCTGGGCGCAACGTGGAGCCAGAACGACTTCCCGTACCCGATGGTCAGCCCTGCGAGCGAGTCCAGCCACGGACTGGAGCTCAGCCGGATGCTGATGTCGGCTGGGAGCGTCGCCAGCGAGCGAGGGTGCGACCGGGTGATATGGGCGACATGCCACGGCGAGGATGTCGAGGGCATGTCGCGCGATGTCGATCGGGCGCGCCTTATCGAGCATGTATGGAATCTGGACATGACAGGAGACGAGCCCTCGCTCTTGCTGGAACTGCCGCTCGTTGACCTCACCCTGCCTCAGCTGGCAGACCTGGCGATCGATCTGGAGGTACCGCTGGACGCCTGCTGGGACTGCCTGGGGGATAATGACCAGACGTGCGGCGCGTGCCCCGGATGCCTGGAAGTGGAGGATGTCTACGCCAGAAGGGGTGCGGTGGCGTCAGGCTCCGGTGCTTTGGCGACCCGTGCTCCCTGAGAGCCCGCAGCTTGCCATTTTGATGGTCTCTGGTACACTTCTCGGCCCGAATCAGAGCGATCGGATTGGATTGACAGGGTCAGGAGACGCCCCATGTATGCCGTCATCGAAGACAGTGGAACCCAGCTTCGCGTCCAGGAGGGCGATGAGATCACCATCGACATCCGCGAGTTGGACGAGAAGGCCAAGTCGCTGACGTTCGATCGCGTTCTGATGGTCGGTGGCGATGGCGAGCCCAAGCTCGGCACGCCGTACCTCGATGGAGCAACGGTCGAGGCCGACATCCTCGATCGAGAGGTCAAGGGCGAGAAGATCGACGTGATCAAGTTCAAGCGTCGCAAGGGCTATCGTCGCAAGACCGGACATCGACAGCGCTACATGACAGCCAAGGTCACGAAGATCAAGGGCTGAGCCCTCGCACTCTCTGCATGCCAAAGCCCGCTCCCAGGAGCGGGCTTTTTTCATGCGATGATGGCAAGCCCGACCTGCACTATCGCCAGGGCCATCGCGCCCGCGATGAGATCATCCACGAGGATGCCCCAGCCGGCCGGCAGCTTCTGTAACTGATTCGCCGGGGGTGGCTTGACGATGTCCAGGACGCGGAAGAGCACGAAGCAGGCGCCAAGATACGCGCCGGTGCGCAGGAACCAGTCGAGGGTCATCGGCTCGCCCAGCAGCGCGATGGGGGGCAGCAGCAGCGCGACACATTGGCCGGCGACCTCGTCGATCACCACCTGGCTGGGGTCGCTCCTCCCGTAGTGCTTCTCGCCCCAAGGTCCGAGCGCGACGCAGACGACGCATGAGACGACGAGGATTGCGCCTATCACCAGCGAGTACAGAGCGTACGACGCGCCCGACATCAGCAGCAGCCCAGCGATCGCGACCGGCGGCAGCGAGCCCCACGTGCCGGGAGCGGGTCGCATGTGCCCCAGCCGCCCGACAGACATCAGCATGTCGTTCAGAGCCCTGCTCACGCGACCGGCTCGCTTTTCCTAAGCGCGATCGCGCCCCTGTAGGCGTAGTCGATGCCCGACACGATCGTGATCACCACGACAATCCACGCGATGACCGCGTTGTTGAAGCGCGCCTTATCCAGTGAGAGAGCGCCCTCGTAGGAGAGCACGAGCACCAGCAGTATCAGCGGCACCGCGATCGACTGCACAACCATCTTGAGCTTGCCAGTCCAGACAGCGGCGAACGACGAGCCCTCCTGCTCGACCACGGCCCGGATGACGGTGACCATCAGCTCGCGCGCCAGGATCACGACCACCATCCATGAGTGGACACCCGTGAGTGACTCGCCACCGATGCGAGTGAAGCCGGGCGAGGCGAGCATGATAAACGCACCTAAAACTAGGAGTTTGTCGGCGGTCGGGTCCACGATGCGCCCGAACACGCTGACGACGTTCCAGCGTCGTGCCAGGTAGCCGTCGAGGGCGTCAGTGAGTGCCGCGCCGATGAAGAGCGCCAGCGCGATGGCCAGGAGGGTTGTAGAGGCGTTCGTGGTCGCGTCGAAGAGCGCCAGCACGATAACGAGGACCCCCGTCATCACGAGACGTGCCATCGTCAGCGCGTTGGGGATGTGGCGTCGCATGGGAGCGAGTGGAACTGTACCGCAAGATGTGGGAGTCGGTGGCGTGCTTCGGCGCCGGCGGGTGTCAGATGTTGGGCGTCGGCTGCGACGCTGTTGCCCGGCATTCACGTGGCGTCTATTCTGCGTGCCTCGCGGGGTACGCACACCCCGCCGTGGTGCGTTCTCACCACGGGAGGAATCACGGAGCGCCCCGTTGGAGACCCTGATATCACCTCTGCTCGTGTACGCAGGCATCGCGCTGGGCGCGATTGGTGTGTACATCGCGCTGCCGCGTCGAGGCAGCGGGCCCAGAGGCCTCGGCGCGCTGATTGCTGCTGCGGGAGCGGGCCTGGTGCTTGTCTCGCTGACGGTCGTGCTGCTGCGCACGGACGCGACGCTGAATGTGTTCTTCCACGTCTTCGGCTTCCTGGCGCTGGCCTCGGCGTTGAGGGTCATCACCCATCCGCGCCCTGTCTACTCGGCGCTGTACTTCATTCTCACGATCCTCTCGAGCGCGGGACTGTTCCTGCTGCTCTCGGCCGAGTTTCTCACCTTCGCGCTGATCATCATCTATGCGGGCGCGATCCTCATCACCTACCTCTTCGTCATCATGCTCGCGGCGCAGGCTCCGTCCGAGGAGCAGGCCGCCTCCATCTCGGGCTACGACGCCCAGGCACGAGAGCCGATCGCAGCGGTCTTCGCGGGCTTCGTTCTGCTGGCCGTGCTCACGGGCATGCTGAACGTGGGCATCCCCCAGATGCGCGCACCGGTCGAGACCAACGGACAGATGGCGATCGCCGATCTCCAGGGCAAGCTCATCGACGCGCTCGAGAACGCCGGCCTGCCCGAGGGCGCGAGCGTGTCGGGCGCCTACTCGCACCCGCAGGTGCCGTGGATCGCGATGCTCTCGATCCCCGAGTCCGACATCGACGCGTTCCGCAGCGCGATCAACGG
>JBICIA010000003.1:0-96108 GCA_043101425.1 Phycisphaerales bacterium JB043 | reverse complement strand
CGACGACTCCGATGCCTTCCTGGCGGATGCTCAGGAGCAGCTGACCGCCAAAACGCAGGAGCTGGACGATCTGCGTGCCGAGCAGGACGCGGAGCTGGCAAGACTCGAGAGCAAGATCGACCAGAGCGTCGCCGACGTGCAGGAGTATCGCACCTCGCTGACAACCACTCTCGACGACAACAACGAGCGCGTCGAGGAGATCCGCAGGAACGCCGCCCAGACCGAGGACGCCCTCAATGGACGCATCGCCGAGCTCGAGCAGGAGCAGCTGCTGCTGCAGTCGATCGTCGAGGAGCTTCGCTCGGAGCGATCCGGCATCGCGTTCAGCGCAGAGGGCGAGTACGCCCTGGCCGACGGTCGCGTGATCGGCACGCAACCGAGCACCAACGAGATCTTCGTCAACCTCGGGCGTGACAACCGCCTGGTCGTGGGCATGACCTTCGAGGTCTACGACGACACGACCGCCATCCGCCCCGATGTCGAGGGCAACTATCCGCTCGGCAAGGCGGCCATCGAGGTGATCCGCATCAACCAGGGCTCGTCGACGTGCCGGGTGATCCGCTCGAACTCACGCAACCCTATCGTCGAGGGCGACATCATCGCCAACGCGTTGTATGACCCCGACAAGACCTATCGCTTCGTCGTCTACGGCAACTTCGACACCAACCGCGACGAGCAGGCCACCAACCAGGAGGCCCAGAACATCATCGGTGTGATCTCCGAGTGGGGCGGGCTCGTCGAGAGCGAGCTCTCTGGCAGCACCGACTTCCTCGTGCTCGGCGAGCGCCCGGTGCTGCCGCCGGAGCCCAGCGCCGACTCGCCGCTGCCCGTGATCCAGAACTACATCCGCCAGAAGCGCTCGGTCGAGGAGTACGACCGTCTCTTCCGCGTGGCATCGCAGACAAGCATTCCCGTGCTCAACCAGAATCGTCTCTACACGATGACAGGTCTGACGGGGGATCGTTGAACCGAACCTGCTGAACAGGTCGATGTGCCCACGTGGCCTTCAACCCACCGATATGGACGCATCCTTTCTTTGGCGGGGGTGTGCGTGCGCTCACGGGCCTGATACGCGCCGCGGGAGTCGACGACTCCATCAGCACGCTCCGGGACATCGGCGGCGCTTACGCCACATCGAGCCGGAGCCGCCACCGGCTCCAGCGCGCCATCGAGAACCTCTCGTGGGCCTTCCCGGACATGGCGATGGACGAGGTGCACGATCGCGCTATCGAGAGCTATCGGCACCTGTTCAGCCTCATCGCGGAGATCGCCTGCGCACCGTCGTTCTTCGCATCGGATGAGTGGGAGCAGCGCATCGTGTTCGACAACTCGATCTGGCCGAGCGTCGATCTCCTGCGCGAGCACAATCCATGCGTGCTGATCACGGCGCACTGCGGCAACTGGGAGATGCTGGGCATGGCGCTGGGCAACTGGGGATTTCCAGTGCACGCGCTCTACCGCCCTCTCGATCTCAAGCCGCTGGATAAGTGGGTGCACGAGTCACGATCCAGGCACGGGCTCTACCTGCTCGACAAGTTCGGTGCCGCGGAGAAGTTCCACCGGATCATCGAGCGCGGCGAGTCGATCGGGTTCACCGCCGATCAGAACGCGGGCGCAAAGGGCGTCTACGTGCCCTTCTTCGACCGGCTGGCATCGACGTACAAGTCGATCGGGCTCCTGGCAATCCAGTACCAACTCCCGCTGGCGTGCGGCTTTGCGCAGCGTCTCTTCGATCGCAAGACCCAGCACTACCAGTACAGGCTCGCCGTGACGGACCTGATCAAGCCCGAAGACTGGTCGAACCAGCCCGATCCGCTGTTCTACGTCAGCGCGCGATACCGACGTGCCATCGAGATGATGGTCCGAGCCGACCCCTCGCAGTATCTATGGATGCACCGAGCGTGGAAGACCCGCCCCAAGTTCGAGCGCATGGGCAGACCCGTGCCGAGCTCGCTCGCCGACAAGATCAGAGCGCTGCCGTGGATGGGCGAGGCGCAGTACGAGCGGATCATCGAGCGTGCCGCGCGCGACGCGTCGGAGCATAGCTCCTGACACGACCGGCTTGCCCACACATGCGACACGGGCCATACTGCCCGCTCGCTCTCGGGACGAAATCGAGCCATGGCCACCAAACGACAGATCGTTCTGCTCAACGCCGACGCGGAGGGCTCCATGCAGCCGATGGGGCGCAAGAAGGACATCCTGAAGGAGCTAGCCAGGTTCAACATCGCGCTCGACGGATCCAGCGAGGGATTCTCGACAGCGTGGGGACCGGGCATCCGCCTCGAGTTCCCCTTCGTCGACGAGAAGGACCCGATTAATCAGATCATGGTGACGCTCGGCGAAGAAGACTACGCATGGCCCGTGCTGATGCGCATCACCAAGGAGCTCCACTGGCGCATGATGGATCCAGAGACCGGACGCACGTTCGGCTGACGACACCAGGAACGTGAGATGTCCGTGCCCGATCCCCCACAAGAACTGAGACCCGCCGCGGGAGCGGGGTTGTCAGGACACCTGGATCGCAACGACGCGTGCGGGCAGGTCATCGAGAAAACCGGGCTCTCGCTCGGGCTACCCGAGGCAGACCTCTGTGTCCTCTTCGCGTCCGGCAAGCACACGCTCTACCTGCCTGAGCTCTGCACACGTGTGCGAGAGATGTTCAACCCACAGGTTGTCATGGGCGTCAGCGCGCAGGGCGTGATCGGCGGCGAGACCGAGCTCGAGGAGGAGACTGGCCTCTCTCTCTTTGCGCTCAGAGCGCCCGGCATGACACTGAAACCATTCCAGTCCCGCAATCTCAGCGTCATCCCCGAGGAACTCACACGAGACTCCCAGCGCCGCCTGATACAGGAAACGGGCATGGATGCCGACTCGAGAGGCACACTCCTCTTCGGTGATCCATTCTCGACTCCCCTGCTCAGGCTCCTGCCGGCGCTCTCACGGGCGCACGAGGGGTTGGGAATCGATACCCCCCTGCCGATCTCGGGCGGTATGGCCAGCGCCGCCAAGGAACCAGGGGAAAACACGCTTGTCATCAACGAGGATGTCACGAGCCAGGGCGCTATCGGCGTGACCATCGGTGGCGATATCACCATGGACACGGTCGTCTCACAAGGCTGCCGTCCCATCGGCTCGCCGCACATCATCACCAAGGCCCAACGCAACATCCTGTTCACCCTCGGCAATCGCCCCGCGCTGGAGATCATCAGAGAAACCATCGAGAGCCTCGACGAGGAGGACCGGGAACTCCTCTCGAATGGCATGTTCATCGGGCGTGCGGTCTCTGAGTACAAGGAGCGCCTCGGGCCGGGGGACTTCCTGATCCGCGCCGTGATGGGTGTCGACGAGCAGCACGGGGCCATCGCCGTCGGCGATCTATTCCGTGTCGGGCAGACCGTGCAGCTGCACGTCCGCGACGCCCGAAGCGCTACAGAGGATTTGGAATTCATGCTCGCGCCACAGAGCCTGCGCATACCCGCCCTCGGCGCGCTGCTGATCTCCTGCAACTCGCGCGGCAAGCAGTTCTTCGGGGAGGCGGGCCACGACGCCAGCAGAGCCAGCGCCGGACTGCGAACCTCGGATAGCACCGTGCCAATCTCGGGATTCTTCGCTGCCGGTGAGATAGGCCCGGTGATGGACACGTCGTACCTCCACGGGCACACGGCCTCGATCGTGGTCTTTCGCCCTGGCGCCCCGGCCACGGGTTGACGACCCACACGACTGACGACGACACTCTCGTGCTCGCCATCACCCCCAGGAGGTATCCCAGTGCGACATCTCGCTTGCGTTCTATCGATTATGCTCTGCGCGCCCGCTATGGCGCAGACCGCCCCGCCCGTGCCCATCGAGGGGCTGGACTACGACGCGCCCTTCTTCCCGGGATCCGACCACAACCCCGACGTGTCATCTCCGTCGGCCCTGCTCGGATTCAGAGAGGGCACGCGCCCCGCGTTCACGGGCGAGATCGAGCTGGCCCTGCGCACGTGGGAGGAGCAGTCCGATCGCGTGACGGTGATCGAGTACGCGCGCACGTGGGAAGGGCGACCGCTCCACGTGGCGATCATCTCCACACCCGAGAACCTGCGGAACCTGGAAGACATCATCGCATCGCGCGCGATGCTTGCCGACCAGCGCGGCGTCACCCAGCAGCAGATCCGGGACGCGTCTGCGCTCCCGACCGTGGCGTGGATGGCCTACTCGATCCACGGTGACGAGACCTCGGGAGCCGACGCGGCGCTCAGCCTGATCCACCACCTGATCTCGGATCGCTCACCCGCGACGACAGAGCTCCTCGAGAACGTGATCGTGTGCGTCGATCCGGTGATGAACCCAGACGGTCGCGATCGCTACCTGACGCAGCAACGCGAGCTCCAGGGCGTGACGCCCGAGCTCGATCACCAGTCGGTCGTCTCGCAGGGCGAGTGGTCAGCTGGTCGAACGAACCACTACAAGTTCGATCTCAATCGCGACTGGATCTTCGGCGTGCATCCCGAGACGCGCGGACGCATCCGCCAGGTGCTCCGCATGAACCCACTCCTCTTCGTCGACGCGCACGAGATGGGCCCGCTCAACACGTATCTGTTCAGCCCACCGCGTGATCCCTACAACGCCGACGCGATGGCCTGGCAGCGCCAATGGGCCGACACGCTCGCGCAGGAGCAGGCCGACGCCTTCGATGCGCACGGCTGGCAGTACTACACGGGCGAGTGGAACGAGGGCTGGTACCCAGGCTACTCCGACGCATGGGCCGGGTTCCGCGGCGCCATACCCATTCTCTACGAGCAGGCGGGGGTCTCGCCGCGCGGCATCACACAGAGCGAGGGGCAGGTGCTCTCGTATCGCGAGTCCGTCCACCACCAGATCGTCAGCTCGATCGCCAATCTCAACTCGCTGCGCACGCACAAGGACGAGATCACACGCGCGTGGATCGACGCGCGTCGCGCGTCGATCAGCGACAACACGCGGTGGTCGAACCGGGTTTTCGCGATCGTTCCCGACGCGAACGGCGCACGACTCGCACAATTTCTCGACCTGATGCAGCTGCAGGACATCGAGGTGATGCAGGCCTCGCGAGAGTTCGAGCACGGCGCGACGGACAGGTTCGGACGTCAGACCTCGCGCACGTTCCCAGCGGGCACGCTGCTGATCGCGAACAAGCAGCCCAACGCGCACCTGATCGCCGCACTGCTGCGATTCGATCCCAGAATGACGACCGAGTTCCTGCAACGCGAACGCCGTGACATCCTCCGGGGTGAGGGATCGCTGCTCTACGACATCACCTCGTGGAACATCACGATGATGTTCGACCTGGACGGGTACACCATCGACGCCTCGCCCAACTCGCTGCCCATGCAGCCGTTGGCGATCGAGGAGCACGCCATAGGCGTTGATCGTGATGACGCCCGATGGGGGTACGTCATCAACGGAACCGACGACGGCTCCGCCGCCGTCGCCGCGCAGCTGATGCACAGAGACGTGCGCGTCGTCGTGGCGCTCAGGGACTTCACCTGGAACAACACCACGTATCCACGCGGCTCGGTGATCGTCTCGATCTACGACAATCAAGGCTTCGAGGGCGACCTGACGAGGACGATCGACGACGTCACCCGCGGGCTGGGAGTCCGCGCCGTCGCGACCGACACGGGTTACGGCCCGGGCGTGTGGAATCCCGATGGAGGCGGCGGATACTTCGTGGCGCTCCGTCGCCCGCGCATCGCGATGGCCTCGCACTCCTTGGTCAGCCCCAACGCGTTCGGCGAGACGTGGCACGCGATCGACCAGAAGCTCGGCATCCCGTTCACTCGTCTCGATCTCGAGACGCTCCGGTTCAACGACCTGCGACCCTACAACGTCATCATCATCCCGAACACCTTCACCAGCTTCGCCGACAGGATCCCCGCGCTGAAGCAGTGGGTCGAAGACGGTGGCACCCTCATCGCCTACGCGGGATCGGCATCACGCCTGATGGGCGAGAACGGCATCTCGCGCGCCAAGCGCCTCCGCGACACGCTCGACGATTTGGGGGCGTACGAGCAGCAGGTGCTGCGAGAGTTCGATGCTCGACGCATCGATATCAACGAGTCTTCTGTCTGGCATCACACCGCCGATGACGCGGGCGAGTACCCGTGGGACGGCGCTCCAGGGCTCGAGGGAGACGAGGAGCTCGCCCGCCGCGACGCATGGGACAGAATGTTCTCGCCCCAGGGCGCGTTCGTTGCGGCGCGCACCGACGATCGCCACTACCTCACGTTCGGCCTGCGCGACGAGCTGCCCGTGCTCATCTCGGGCTCATCGGTGCTGATGGCCGCGCAGGGTGTCGAGGCGCCCATCCGCGTGGGCATCTACGAGAACGCGCCCGAGCCCGAGACGGAAGAGGAGACCAGCGAGGACGAGTCGGACGGAGGCGAGAACGCCCCGCAAGCCACGCGCGTGGGATGGTCCATTGTCCCTCCCGGGCAGGCGCTCCGTGTCAGGGTGTCAGGGCTGCTCTGGCCAGAAGCGTCGAGGCGATTCGCCAACTCCGCGTTCGTCACGCGAGAGTCGGTCGGCAGCGGACAGGTCATCCTCTTCGCCAGCCAGCCCGCGTTCCGAGGCGCGACGCTGGCGCCCACACGCGTGCTCCTCAACGCGATCGTGTACGGACCCGGAGTGGGTGCCAACCACCCGATCGTGAGCCCATAGGGCGATCTGGCGGATTCAGAGCGCCCGCCGATCGAGCCGATACGCGTGTATGCGTGCAACGTTGCTTGCTATCAGTGTGGTCATTCTGTGGGCATCGTCGATCGGTGGGCAGAGCACGGAACCCAGCACCGGCGAGGTCGTTCGCCCCGGGGGCGCGACACGCTACGTGGGCACGTTCGACTTCGAGGAGGCGTCGGGCACGACACAGCCCGTCCCCCCCCACTGGCTGCGTGTGCTCCACAACCCGCCGGCGCGCATCCTGCCGGAGTTCCCCGCGTGGAACGAGTCGCGCTACGACGACTCTCTGGCGTACTCAGGCGAGCACTCGATGATGCTGCCTGTCTCGGGAGGCTCCACCCGCCTGCGACTCTCCGGCGGCGTCATCCCGGCGCTCCCTGACGCAGACTACGCGCTGAGTGTCATGGTGCGGACGCAGGGAATGGTTCACGCTCGCGCACGCGTGGCGATGCGCTTCCTCGATGAATCGCTCACACCCATCGAGGACGCCGAGGCGCACTCCGAGCCACTCCGATCGGAGCACGACTGGATGAACGTCCACCTCGAGCTCCCGGGTCGGGAGGTGGGCGCGGCGTGGATCCAGGTCGACCTCGAGGTACTGCAACCCGACCAGTTCCAGGGTGTTGTCCTCGACGAGACCGCCATACCAGAAGAAGACTTCCACGCGCGAGCATGGTTCGACGACGTGACGGTCCGCCAGCTTCCCCGGATCGTGCTCAGCACGAACTCCAGAACGAACGTCATCATCGCGCCGGACGTGCCTCGACTGGTCGCCACCGTCCGCGATCTGACAGGCGAGTCGCTCAACGCCACCATCAGGATCTTCGACCTCGATGACAGGGTTGTCGACGAGTTCGGGTTCAGGGGCGTGTCGCGAGGCGAGGGCATCGAGTGGACTCCAACGATCCCACGGTTCGGCTGGTACCGAGCAGAGCTCCACATCGAGAGCAACATGCGAACCATCGCCACGACAAATCTTCCTTTCGTGTGGGCGCCGGTCAGCGGGCGCGACGCGATGGACGCACCCAGCCGCTTCGGGGTCACGGTGGAAACGATCGGCACACCGCAGTTCGAGTTCCTCGAACCTCTCATCGAGGCGCTGGGCATCGGCAGCATCCACCTCCCCATCTGGGACGTCGATGCGCCGCTGATCGAGCACGACGAATACCTCAACGAGCTCGACGCGGGTGTCGACACCCTGCTCGACTCGGGCAAGAACGTCACGCTGACCATGCCCGCCATCCCGCACGAGCTCTCCGCTATCACTCGTGTCGATCGACAGATGCCCCTCCTGCTGACAGACGCTCCCGCCCAGCGCTGGATGAGCTATCTCGATCCGATCCTCACTCGCTTCGGGCAGCGTGTGACACACTGGCGCCCGGGCGGCTCCAGGCTGGACCGCTACACCGAGATCGAAGCGTTGGATCACTACGTCGGTGCGCTGCACGCGATCCTGGCGAATCTCTCGCCGGAACCGTCGATCGTCCTCCCCTGGCACGCGGTCGACAGCACGCCCGACTCCGTTCCCCACGCGAAATACTCGCTCTATCTCCCGTCATGGCTGGCGTCGCAATCGATAACGTCGCTGCTCGATCGCCGGAACGATGGAGCCTCGCAGGTCGATAGTGTGGTGCTCGCCAGACCCGAAGACAGCGAGACGTCGCATCGCGCGCGAGTCTCCGATGTCGTCAAACGAGCCGTGCTCTCGTGCGCCGATCCCTCTGCCACGATCCTGCTCGAGCAGCCATGGAGCTGGGAGAAATCCCAGGCGATGCTGCGCCCCGAGTTCGCCGCGTGGCGGACCATCGTGCGTGAGCTCTCCGATCGCCAGATCGTGGGAATGATGCCGATGCCCGACGGCGCGTACGCCGCCATCCTGTCCGGCCCGGGCGGCGGCGCCATCGTCGCCTGGAACGAGTGGGCCAATCCACAGGACGCGATCATCGACAAGTATCTCGGGCAGGGCACGCTGACGATTCACGATGTGTTCGGTAATCACGTCGAACGCTCGCCCGACGACAACGGGAACCACAGAATCGAACTCGACACGATGCCCATCATCATCACGGGTATCGACACGAACATCTGCCTGTTCCGATCGCAGTTCCTCGTGGAGCCCGCTTTTATCATCTCGCAGGCGGCTCGACACGAGCTCGAGATCGTGCTCAACAACCCCTGGCCGCTGGTCATCTCCGGAACGATCCGACTGCAATCACCGGGTGAGTGGGGCATGACGCCGCGCACACAGTCGTTCATCATCGAGCCGCACGGCACGCGGCGACTCCCCCTGGCGGCCACCATCGGTGTCGGAGGCGAGGCTGGCGTGCACAGCGTCATCGCGATGATCGAGCTCCAGGCCGACACCAAGCATCCCGTCTTCGAGCTCTCGACACAGGTGGAAGTCGGGCTCGAGCACGTGCAGCTGACGGCGACCGCCCGTCGATCGCCGAATCAGAACGGTGGACCCGACGACGTGATGGTGACGATGCTCATTCGCAACACGAGCGACGAGCCCGTCACGATGAACGCGTTCACGATCGCGCCCTCGTTTCCACGCCAGCAGGCCCCCGTGAGCAACGTCCCACCGGGAGCTTCGGTCGTCCGTCAGTTCAAGTTCCCCAACGCCGCCGAGACACTGAGCGACAAACGCATCAGGGTCGGCGTCGAGGCCGTCGACGGGCCGCTACGCCTGAACAAGTCGATCTTTCTCGACTGAGTCCGACTCGAGGACCTCCTCCATCTCGCCCACCCGACGGATAGCGATCGTGTTGACCACGCCGGGTTGCCCCATCGGCTTGCCCGCCAGCGCGATGTACGTGTCGCCACGATGCGCCCAGCCCTTGTTGAGCAGGAGCCTCTCGATCCGCTCGGCAAACTGGGATCGGTGGCTGGGCGGGTCTTGCTCAAGAACAGGGATCACCCCATAGAGCAGGCTCATGCGGCGCGCGGCACTCACGTCGGACGTGAACGCGAGAATCGGTATGCGGAAGCCGGCGCGACTCAGATACCGCGCCACGCCACCCGACTGCGACCAGCACGCGACCATGCCGGCGTTCACACCCCTGGCCAGATACCACGCGCCCGATGCCATAGCGCTGAGCATCTCATTGCGTGCCTTGGGCTGCGGGATCGGCGAGTCCGCGGGCTCGTTCGTTCGCTGATCGGACTCGGTCGCCAGGGCAATGCGCCGCATCGTCTCAACCGCGATGCTCGGGTACTGCCCCACCGCGGTCTCGCCCGAGAGCATGACGGCGTCCGCGTCGTCGTAGATAGCGTTGGCCACATCGTTGGCCTCCGCGCGGGTGGGTGTGGGGCTGTGAATCATCGACTCGAACATCTGCGTCGCCACGATGACCGGGCATCCGTGCGCCTTGGCGGCACCGATGAGTTTCTTCTGCGTCGCCGGTACGAGCGCCAGATCCATCTCGACACCCAGATCGCCCCTGGCCACCATCAGACCGTCCGCCTCGCGCACGATCGACTCGATGTTGTCCACCGCCTGGGGCTTCTCGATCTTGGCGATCACCGGTATATGCGGCTCGCGGGAGAGACCACGTGTGATGTCCTCCGACCACTCCGCCAGCGTCTCTTTGAGACGACTGATCTCCTCGGCGCGTCGCACGAACGAGAGCGCCAGATAATCGATGCCGTGGTCGTACGCCCATCGAGCCCACCGCCAGTCGGTCTCGGTGATCGCGGGCACGGAGATGTCGCTGTCGGGGAGATTCACGCCCTTGTTCGAGCTGATCGTTCCGCCCGTCGTGATCCGACAGCGCAGCTCGCTCTCGCCCGTGCTCGCATCGATCTCGATCCTCTCGACCGCCAGCGCACGCACCGCGCCATCAGCGATCAGCACCCGATGCCCCGGGTCGACCTCGTCGATGAGCTTCTCGTACGTGCACGGGAAGATCGGCACGTCACCCTCGATGGCCTCGCTGATCCCGCGTCGGAACGCGATCTCGTCGCCCTGACGCACCTCGAACCCCTCGCCGGGCACCTCGCCCACACGGATCTTCGGGCCAGGCAGGTCGCCCATGACCGAGACGTGACGCTGGATGTCGCTGCTGACCTCCCTGATGAGCCTCAGGCGAACCTCGTGCTCCTCCTGCGTGCCGTGCGAGAAATTCAGTCGAAAGACGCTCACTCCGGCCTCGATCAGGTGGCGCAGCATCTCCGCCGAATCGCACGATGGCCCGACAGTCGCGATGATCTTCGTCAGGCTGAACGGGATATACGAGCTCTGCGTCATGCGACCTCCTGGACGTCGTGGCCTGAGAGTAGCCCATTCATCGTCCGGACACACCCGACGCCTCCCACATCGTCTCGAGACTCTCGACGTGCTGGGAGCCCAATGCTACGGTCTGCACTCATGTGCACGCAATCCACTCAGGTCGCTCTCATCACGGGCGCAGGGACGGGTATCGGGCGAGCCTGCGCCCTTCGCCTCGACGCCCTGGGATTCAGCACCGTGCTCGCCGGGCGCCGCGCCGGGCCCCTCCGGTCCCTGGCCACGACGCTGCGTAACAGGGCGATGGTCATCCCGACGGATGTGTGCGACCCCGAGCAGAGAGAGCGTCTCGTGCGCGAGTCGCTCGAGTCATTCGGGCATGTCGATGTCCTGATCAACAACGCCGGGAGCGGCCACCTGCTCCCCCTCGGGCGATGGACCTCACAGGAGCTGCTCGACGCGTTCGTGCTCAACGCGCTGAGCGCCGCCATGCTCATCAACGATCTGTGGGAGAGCCTCGTCTCGCGCCAGGCGGGCACGATCATCAACATCACCAGCCGTGCCGTGGTCGATCCGTTCCCGGGGCTGGGGCCCTACGCCGCGGCAAAGTCCGCGATGGGCTCGCTCTGCCGAAGCGTCCGCAACGAGGGTGGGCATCTGGGCATCCGAGCCTTCGAGATCGCGCCGGGCGCCGTGGAAACCGATCTGCTGCGCACGATCGTCTCCACGACCGATCTGCCCGAGTCCGACACGCTCGATCCCGACGACGTGGCTCAGGTCGTCGAGCGGCTCATCACAGGACAGCTCCAGGCGGAGAACGGGTCCCAGATACTGATCTGATCAGCCAGCTTCCTATCCATGGGCCATGGGTCACGAACGCATGCGAATACTCATCGCACCCGACAGCTTCAAGGAGTGCCTTAGCGCCACATATGCGGCCCACATCATCGCCGACGCATGCGAGGAGGTTGCGCAGGAGCGTTCGCTCGATCTGGATCTCGACCTGATCCCCTTCTCAGATGGCGGCGAGGGCCTGCTCGACACACTGCTCGAACGATACGACGCCGACATCCACCTCCACAACGTGCAGGGACCGTCTGGTGCGCCTGTCGAGGCACGATGGGGGGTCCTGCACGACGATCCCGGCTGGCTTGCCACGAACCCACTGCTCGCCGCTGGCAAGGCACTCCTCGGGAGTGTCCTTGTGCCGGATTTGTTCGAAGGATCCACACTCGAGCATCACAAGATCGGTGCCATCGAGAGCGCCGAGGCGATAGGGCTCCACCTCGTTCCACCGCACAAGCGCAATCCTCTGAAGAGTTCCTCAACCGGGCTAGGCGAGTTGATCAAGAGAGCGCTCGATATGAATACCGGACGGATCTGGATCGGCCTGGGAGGGAGCAGCACGGTCGATGGTGGGATCGGCGCTCTCCACGAGCTCGGAGCACGCTTCAAAGATTCCGAGGGCAATCCCGTGCCATCGCGCTCGAACCGGGCAGTGGGCGAGGACCTCTTCGACATCCGCACTGTCGACCTCTCGGAGCTGGACCATCGTCTCGAGGAGACGCGCATCACGCTCCTCTGTGATGTCGAGAACCCCCTCCTGGGTGAGCACGGCGCCGCCAGAACCTACGCTCCTCAAAAGGGCGCAACCCCCGAGCAGGTCGTGCGCCTCGAACGCGGACTCGAGAATCTCGCCGGCGCGTTCGAACGAGAGTACATCGAGATCAATCCCGACGAGCCGATGATGGGCGCCGCCGGCGGGCTCGCCTTCGGGCTCGCCGCCGCGCTCGACGCGAGGATGGTGCCCGGTGCCGATTTCCTGATCGAGCAGCACGACATCGCCATGCGACTGGAAGGCGCCGACCTCCTCATTCTCGCCGAGGGAAGACTCGACAGCACGAGCTTCTCTGGCAAGGCCGTCGGCACGCTCTCGGGGATGGCTCGGAGCGCCGGTGTGGCAACGATGGTGATCGCCGGTCAGGGCGACAGAGACACCATTCTCGAGGCGCTCGATCGGGGCATCCTTGTCCAGACGCTCATCGACTCGCCCGAGCACACCGCCCACTCCATCGAGCACGCGCCGCAGCTGATCCGAGAACGAGCTGTCGAGGCGCTCCGCGCGTTCCTCTGACCGCCCCTCTCGATCCTGCTATCCTGCTCGCACCATGCCCATCAAAGAGTCCGACATCCTGCGTCTCGAGTCGCCACAGCTCAATCCGGCCGAGAACGTCTACATACCCGAGATCGTCAAGGGCATGGGCACGACGCTCCGCCACATGCTGACCAGCTTCAACAAGGGCAAGACCAGCAGGGCCATGGAGTACCCAGAGGAGCGTCGCGAGGATCTGCCCGTCGAGAAGGGCGGCATCGAGCCCAGCAACTTCCGGGGTGTTCACAGGCTCAATCGCGACGAGGCCGGACGCGTCAAGTGCGTCGCCTGCATGATGTGCCCGACCATCTGCCCAGCCAACTGCATCCACATCCAGGCGGACGAGTCGCCGTGGGACGACCGCGAGAAGTACCCTGCCAAGTTCGAGATCGACGAGCTGCGCTGCATCTTCTGCGGCATGTGCGAGGAGGCGTGCCCCGTCGACGCCATCGAGCTCACACCCGAGTACGACATCACCGGCCTCTCACGCCAGGAGATGGTCTTCGACAAGAACAAGCTCCTGTCGATCTTCGACGCCACGATCGACAAGAAGCCCATGTGAGCCAACCCCCTGCTCAGGGCAATCTGGTCCCGATTCTGCAAGAACACGCGACATTTCCCCCATATCCGATAGTATCGGGTGGGCTGAGGTGCGCGCATGGATCGACGTCGCTCACATCCGGGACTCCTCCTGTTCTGCGTTGTCTGTGTCCTCACCTCGCTGGGGTGCGGCTCCGGGGCCATCATGCGTCTGCCCTCGGAGGACTCCATCCCCCACCTCGCCTCGTCGAAGGCGCTGGCCAACCGCTACCACAACAACACAGAACTCGTCTCGACCCGACTCCCGCAGGACAAGGAGTCGATCGACATCGCCATCCACGAGACGGGCAACGACCAGGCGACTCACACCATCGTGATGGTCCATGGCGTCTTCACCGACCACTCCACCTGGCGATTCCTGCGCGGCAATCTGGTGAACGACTACCGCCTCTGGCTCATCGATCTGCCAGGCTGCGGACAGAGCGGCACTCCGGAACTCGACGACAACCTGGCGCTCTACACGCCGCGCGCCATGGGCGAGCGGATGCTCCAGTCGCTCGAGGCGCGCATCGCCCAGCTCGACACCGCGCCCCGTCTCACGCTCGTGGGGCACTCGCTGGCGGGGCAGGTCATCCTCCAGGCGATGTCCGACCCGAAGCTCCGACTGCGGTACGAGAACACCATCGACGCCGTCGAGAGCATCGTGCTCTTCTCCCCGCTTGATCTCTCCTACACCAAACCGAACCCTGTGTTCGTCAAGATCACCAGGCTCAACGCGTTCAAGGTCTCGCTGGCGTGGAACCTGGGCATCCTCGAGCGCTCCATCGCCAACGCCACACGCGACGCCTACTCCGACCCGTCGGTCGCGCCGCGTGAGGACGCGCTCAAACGCCTCGAGGTGCTGCGAGACTCATCCCTCCGACGCGTCCTGCAGGCGATGCTGCGACAGGCGATCCCCAGAGCGCAAGACTCCTTCGACACAAGGACTATCAACGAGCTGCACGCCAATCTCGCCTCGGTCGAGACGCCGGTCCTGATCATCTGGGGCAAGCGCGACACGGTCTTCCCCTACGAGATCGGCTACAGGCTCGCGGACCGCCTGCCCAACGCAGAGCTCATGCTCTTCCAGGAGAACAAGCACTCGGTCCACCAGTCACGCCCGATCGTGGCGGCATCAATCATCGATGCGTTCGTGCAGACCCACCTCGCACCACAACCCTCGTTCACGTCGATCGAGCTGGCTGTCGCGCGACGGGGCGATGGACAGCGTCGCACGCTCGCACCCAGAGTCTCTCAGGAGCTGCTCCTGGGCCAGTAGCGCTACGCCGCAATGGTCCGCAGCTCATCTGCTAATCGTTGGCAGGCACCCCGCACCGACTCGCGCCACGACTCACCAGGGGCCGCGTCGGGGTAGATCACACCACGGCTCGACGTGACGATCGCACCGCGTCCGTCTGCGTGGAACAGATGACGGATCGTCTCAAGCGTCCCCCCCTGCGCACCATAGCCCGGCACGAGGAAGATCTGCTCGGGCATGATCTGGCGCAATCGCTCGGCGTCCCCCGGCTTGGTTGCCGCGACCACCGCTCCGACACTCGAGTACCCCGCCCGACCGATCAGACCGGACCCAAGCTCCCCTGCCAGTCTCCCGAAGTGCTCGCCAACCGTGTCGCCCGATTCCAGTCGCTCCGACTGCACGCGATCAGAGCCGGGGTTGCTCGTCCGCACGAGCGCAAAGACGCCTCGATCATCACGCAGATACGCCTGCGCGGTGTCCAACCCCATCGCGATCGAGATCGTCAGCGCGTCCGCGCCGCACGCCTCGAACGCGAAGGCGCTGTAATGCTCCGCGCTGATCCCGATGTCACCCCGCTTGGCATCAAGGATGACGATCAGCCCACGCTCAGCAGCGCGTGCGCACACCCGCTGCAAGACACCCACGCCCTCGCCGCCGTAGCGCTCGAAGCACGCACTCTGCACCTTGACCACCGCCACCCGCTCGCAGATCTCGTCGAGCACGCCTGAGCAGAACGACTCGATGGCGTCGACAGGGCGCCCCGAGCGAATCTCGCCAGGCATCCTCTTCAGAACAGGGTCGAGCCCGACACACGCCGGTGAGCCGACCCGCTCGAGCGCATCCACCAGCCGGTCACCGAAGTGGGACGTGTCCGTCACGCGCCCACCCCCGCGAACTCCGGACGTTGCAGGACGCGCCCCATGGCCTCGAGCAGCGCGTCGATGTCGTCGTCGGTCACGCTCCCCATGTGCCCAATGCGAACGACACCTCCGCCGAGCTGTTCCTGACCCCCCGCGATAACGATGCCGTGCTCCGCACGCAGCGTTCGTCTGATCTCATCGGCCATCCCCCCGCCTACGCGCAATGCGCTCACGCTCGGGCTCGGCGACGACGAGAACACCTCCATGCCCATCTCGACGAGCGCGTCGCGCACGCGCTGGCCCTGACGCTCGATGCGCACGCAGCGCGCCTCAAGCCCCTCCTCTCCGACGATTCGAAGCCACTCAAGCAGGCCGTAACAGTGCGCGATCGGAGGCGTGCACGCCACGCTCCCCGATTCGTGCGCACGAGCGTGCCAGCGCAGATCCATCGACAGCGGAACACCCCCCTCCGACTCACCCAGGCACGCGAGCGCCCGCGTGCCCAACGCCACCACCCCCGCCCCTGGCGGCATCCCCGGGCTCTTCTGCGACGAGAGCACGCACGCGTCGATCCCCCAATCGTCCATCCGCACGTCCATCGCGCCCGCGCTCGTGATCGTGTCCGCCACCAGCAACGCTTCGGGCGCGTGCTCACGCGCGCACCGACCGATCGCCTCCAGATCGCTCAGCGTGCCGGTGCTCGTCTCTGAGTGCACCACCACGATCGTGCGCACATTCTCAAGCTCGACGAGCTTGTTCTCGAGCGCCTCGACGTCAACCACCCACCCCCACTCGCTCTCGACAACGTGCACGCGCGCGTTGAGCCATCGAGCGCTCCTGCAGACCTGCGCCCAGCGCCCCGAGAACTTGCCGTTCACGCACACCACACAATCAGATTCCGGCGCCATCAGCGAGAGGATCGCTGATTCCATAACACCCGTGCCGGAGCCCGACAGCACCAGCGCCACGCCCGCAGAACCGAGCCCGAAGATCGGCAGCAACCCGGAGGTTAGCTCGCCCCAGAGCGCCTCGAACTCCTCCGAGCGATGCGCGATCATCGGGCGCGACATCGCCTCTCGGATCCGGGCACTGACCGGTGTGGGGCCTGGGAGCATCAGTCTCATACCCCGATCGTACACGCCGCCTACGCGCTCGTCGTGACCCCGACGCCTCGTCGTGCAAGAATAGCGCATGCCCACGCCCACCAGTCTTGATCTCGAGAAGACCAGCGGCCTGACGATCACCTGGGATAACGGGGATGAGTCCTTCTATCCCATCGCGTACCTGCGTCGCATGTCGCCCAGCGCCGACGCTCGCGAGACGCGCAAGCAGCTCGAGAGCAACCCCCTGACCGTGCTCCCCTCCGCGGGGAGCACCGGTCCCCTCCACGCCACCGATGCCGAGCTGGTCGGCAACTACGCTCTGCGCATCCGTTTCTCCGATGGTCACAGGACGGGGCTCTACACCTGGGAGTACCTGCGCCAGATCGCCCCAGACGACTAGGCGAACTCGCGCTCGAGCGTGTCGAAGAACGAGTCGATCTGCTCGTGCGTGTTCTGCACGTGGAACGACAAGCGGATGCCTCTGTAGTAGTCACGATCGAACGAACGAAACACGTACCCATGCGTCTCGCGCATCCTCGCGAGCACGTCGCGCTGCTCGACGCCCCGAACCTCGAAGCAGACGATCGAGCACCCTAGTTCCCACCCGACCGGCGAGTTCCAGCGCAGGCGCCCGTTGGGTCTCACTCGCTCGTACGCGTGGTCGCGCAGATCACACAGAACCCGCTCGGCGCGCTCGTAGCCGTACGTCTCGCGCAATCGGACCGCCTCCACCGACGAGAACCAGCACGCGAAATCACGCGTGGTGTTGACCTCAAGATCGCTCCCGTGCTCGATGGGACCGAGCGTCCACATCCGCGCCATCTCGAAGTGCAGCTCCGGACGCGTCACGAGGTAGCCGACGCCCTTGGGTGTCTGCATCCACTTGTGCGAGCTGCCGACGTAGGCATCGACGCCCAGCGCGCGCACGTCGACGGGCAGCATGCCGTGGATCTGCGCGCCGTCCACCACGACATACCGCACGCCCCTGCGCTTGGCGTCACGCGTGATCGCCTCGATCGGGTGGCGCAGCCCGAGCAGATAATCCACGTGCGGCAGCACGAGCACGCTCGTCCGGGGGCCGATCTGATCGATGTGCAGATCCACGATCTCCTTCTCCGTGAGCTCCGGAGCACGCTCGATCGGGAACTCGAACTCTCGAACGCTGTACCCGCGCAGCGCGCCCCATCGATGCCAGCACTGGTCGCAGCTGAAGTGGTTGATCGAGGAGAAGAGCACCTCGTCGTCCGGGCCCAGCGGCAGCCCCGACGCGAGGATGTGGCACGCCTCCTGGGTCGTGTGCGTGCAGGTGAACATCTCGTCGGTGCATCCGAGCGAGCGGCACATGGCTTCGCGGTACGCCTGCTTCTCGTCGTCCCACCCGTGCCCGTGCATGTACCTCCACGGGTTCGTCTCTCGATGCCGAATCATCTCGATCTGCTTCCGGACGACAGACTCCGGGCAGGTGCCCAGCGAGGCGTGATTGAAATAGGTCACACCCGGCGCCAGCCCGCTCGACTCGCGTTCGCTCGCTATGGGGCGTGCCCCCGTCGCGCACCCATACATCGAGGCGCCCACCGTTGCGCCAATTCCAGTTGTTATCAGTTGCCTTCGAGTGAGCCCCAACTCACCCGAGCACACAAACCCCTCGTTCTGGTTCATCAGTCCTCCATTACACGTGCCATCTCGATCTCCAGGAGGCGCTCGAACGGGCTCGGGTTCTCGGGATAGATGCGCCCCGCGATCTCCCACGCGCCCTCGTATGAGTAACCATGGTAACGAGCCAGATACGCCCCCCACATGTGCGAGGCTCGCCACGCCACGGTGCAATGCACGAGAACCCTGCCCTCGCTGCCCTCGATACCCTCAGCGAAACGCTCCAGATACTCCGCGCCGTATTCACCCGTCATGGGAATGTGGACCCACTCCATGTCGAGCGATTCGACCTTCTCCCTGACGTCGTACGGGATCCGGTCCCGATTATCGAGTTCTCGCTGACCACGCAGGCAGATCACAGTCGTGAATCCGTCTGCGGCCAGCTCTTCGAGCGCTTCCTCACTGGGTTGGCCGGCGATCCAGACTCCCCCCACATCGACTACCACGGTGTCGTTGAATCTAGGCCGCCACTCGTCGAGCATCACAGGATCGTGAAACGTCCTGCTCAGAGAGTGCTCCGTGATCTGACCCGAGTACCCCGACGAGCACCCGCACACCACGCACGCCAGCGCACCGGCCTTCACAATCGATCGTTTCATCTTGTTCCCCTCGAAATGTTGGGTGGTTCATCAATACCCCCCCCACGTATGCCCTACATCCGCACTGAAAGCCGGTTGCTGTATCGCCCACCCCCCCAACCTGCCGATACCCAGCCACATGGACGCCATCCCACTCGAGATTGCTGATCTGGCATCGCTCATCGATCGCGCCCCCCGACCCGCCGATCCCACGCGTCTCGACAGCGTGCTCTCTGGCAAGCGGGTCCTCATCACTGGCGCGGGCGGAAGCATCGGCTCCGAGCTGGCGCGCATCGCGTGTGCGCACAATCCGTCGTCGCTCGTCCTGATGGATCGATCCGAGAACGCCCTGTTCGAGCTCGATCGTGAGCTCCGCACGCACCACGACTCAGACGCGCACAGAGTCCTTCTGCAGGACGTCGTCGACGAGGTGGGCACCAGGCGTGCCTTTCTGCGTCACAGGCCCGACGTGATCTTCCACGCCGCTGCGCACAAGCACGTCCCGATGATGGAGGACCACCCGGGGCAGGCCGTCACGAACAACCTCTTCGGCACCCGTTCCGTGCTCGAGTCGTCCATCGAGTCCGGCGTCTCGCGATTCGTGCTCGTCTCCACCGACAAGGCCGTCGAGCCCTCCTCCGTCATGGGCGCGACCAAGCGTCTGGCGGAGCTTCTCGTCCTCACACGCCAGCAGCACGCCGACATCAGGACATCGGTGGTGCGCTTCGGCAACGTGCTGGGCTCATCATGCTCGGTGCTGCCGATCTGGATGAGACAGATCCGAGAGGGAGGCCCGCTGACCCTCACCGACCCACGCATGACCCGCTATTTCATGACAATCCCCGAGGCGGCGGCACTCGTGATCCAGTCCGCCGGGCTCTCGGGAGGGCGCGCGGATGTCTTCGTGCTCGACATGGGCGAGCCAATCAGCATCATGGATCTCGCCACCCGTCTCATCGAGCGATGCGGGCTCGAGCCTGTGCTGCTCGACGAGGACGCTTCCAGCCTGCCAAACCAGATGGGGATCCGTGTCACGGGTGTCCGCCCGGGCGAGAAGCTCCACGAGGAGCTCTCATACATCGCCGAGTCTCTTCTCCCCACAGAAATAGAGGGGATTCGATCCTGGAGATCGCAGCCGGACGACTCGTGGAATGTGGACGCAATGCTCGAAGATCTGGACAGAGCCCGTGGTCACGAGTCGGATCATGAGGTCCACAAGGCCCTGGAGCGATGGGTTACAGGTTATCGGTGCAAGAGCGTTATTTCGGTATCTGATAGGGTGCTGAGCCGCGCGGGTTGAAACTCCTGATGACAGTCGGGAAAATGCCGACACTAGGAAATCCCGCCAACCCCCCAGCGGTAGATCACCCACGCGCATGAACGAACTCTCACGAACGCTGCTCCAGACCACAGCCACGCGCGATCGCGCCGAGGCCCTGCTCGAAGGTCTCCTTCGCGCACGCGACGAGATACAACTCGAGCGTGAGCGCCAGTCACGCGTCGACCTGCTCGAGCAGGTCACCGGACGCACCTCTCTGGACGACGCGATCGCGTCCACCCGACGCATGATCGACACACTCAATCGCGTCCTGCGTGAGACCCGACAGGACCTGGCGCAGGAACGGTCGCTTGACTTTGGCCCACGCCCGGAGGACGCTCCGGTCCATGCCCACCTCGCTACCGGATCAGCCAGCTTCTTCCACTGACCCGCACACGTTCTCGGACGCTCCGACGCGCCCGGATGTGCTCGTGCGCAGGATCCACGAGAAAGCGACCCTGCCGCGTTATCAGACCGAGCACGCCGCCGGGCTGGATCTGTCCTCGTGCCTCCCGGACGGACCCGTCACCCTCCAGCCAGGCGACATCGCGCTGATTCCGTGCGGTTTCGCGATGGCGCTCCCCGTCGGCTTCGAGGCGCAGGTTCGTCCACGATCGGGTCTCTCGGTCAGGCACGGCATCTCGATGCCCAACGCCCCCGGCACCGTCGACGCCGACTACCGGGGTGAGATGATGGTGCCGCTCATCAACCTTGGACGCGAGGCGTTCGTGGTCGAGCATGCCATGCGGATCGCGCAGATGATCATCGCGCCGGTCTCAGCGGCTCGCGTGCACGAGGTCGAGGCACTCGACGAGACGCAGCGAGGCCACGGAGGATTCGGCTCCACCGGAGTCTGAGCCCTCATTCCTCTCACACCGGTGTTCTCGCCGATATCTGTTGGGTTATGAGTGCGCGCACAACAGCTCAGAGTGAAGAATTCGAGTCCGAGTCACCCTTCCTCGACATCCCGAGCCGGGTCGGGTGGCTGATCGCCCTGGGCGGCTGGCTCTTCGTGGCCGCGTCCCTGCTGGGATACTCCCCGGGCGACCCTCCCGGGCACTCGGTCTGGCCACTCAACGAGACCCTCGACAACTGGTGCGGGCCCGTGGGCGCGTGGATCGCGCACCACGCGTTCACGACCTTCGGCGTCGGCGTATGGATCCTGCTGCTGGGTGTCGCGATCGCGTCGGTCATCCGCATCTCGGGGCGTGCCGTCACCCAGCCGGTTTTCCGCGGGCTCGGCCTGATGCTCTTCGCGATGAGTGTCTCTGGTGTCCAGGCGCTGTACTTCCGTGACACCTCGGCGCTGCCCGAAGGCGGCGGCGGCGTACTCGCCATCGCAGGCGTCGATCGTCTGCTGGCCTCCTTCGACGTGCTCGGCACGACGATCTGGGTCGCGCTGCTGCTGGTCATCGGTGGTGTCGTCGCCTTCGATCGCTGGCTCCTGGAGGCGCCGATCTGGGCGTTCCATCGATGCCTCCCGATCTGGTACTGGTCGAAGGACAGACGAGAGCGCCTGATCGAGTGGCGTGAGGAGCGCCGCGAAGCACGCGCCCTGCTCGAGGAAGAGGACGCGCACGAGGAACTCGAGATCCGCGAGAACGACGTCGACGACGATGAGCGTGTCGAGCGCCCGAAGCGACGCGTCATCCCCGTGCGCAAGCCCGTCGTCGTCAGCTCGCAGCACGAGGACGAGCATGAGGACGACATCCCCGGCGCACCGCAGGTGTTCGACCCCGAAGCGCTCCGCGAGAAGATCAACAAGCTCCCGGTCCGCTTCGCGGCGCAGAACCAGCGACTGGCCACCGAGGACGACCTGGCCACGCTCCAATCGCAGGGTGAGGAGATCGAGGGCTACCAGTTCCCCACACTCGACCTGCTCGAGGACCCCGAGGCCAGCTTCTCCGAGAAGATGGAGAAGTTCGTGCGTGAGCAGGCCAACGCGCTCGAGGAGGCGCTGAAGGTCTACAAGATCGACGGCGAGGTCGTCGGCATCGATTCGGGCCCTGTCATCACGCTCTACGAGGTCCGTCTGGCGCCGGGCACGAAGGTCTCACGCATGAGCGCCGTCAGCTCCGACCTGGCTCGCGCGCTCAAGGCCATCAACATCCGCATCGTGCCCAACATGGTCGGCAAGGACACCGTTGGCATCGAGGTGCCAAACTCCAAGAAGGAGCGCGTGCGCCTCAAAGAACTCATGAGCCTCGCCGAGACGCGCGCCTCATCCATGCGCCTGCCCATGTTCCTGGGCAAGGACGCCTCGGGCGAGCCGATGATCGAGGACCTCACGCAGATGCCCCACCTGCTCATCGCCGGTACCACCGGCTCGGGCAAGAGCGTCTGCATGAACACCATCATCATGAGCTTCCTCTACACCAAGAAGCCCAACGAGCTCAAGCTCGTGCTCATGGACCCCAAGATGGTCGAGCTGAGCATGTTCCGTGACATCCCGCACCTGATGTGCCCGGTCGTCACGGAGATGTCCAAGGCAGCGGCGATCCTCGAGTGGGCCGTGACCAAGATGGACGAACGCTACGCGTTGCTCGCAGAGGCGGGGGTGCGCGACATCGCGTCGTACAACGAGCTCGAGTGGGAGGAGCTGCGAGAGCGCTTCGACCCGCAGACCGAGCTCGAGGAGGCCAAGATCCCTCGCAAGCTGCCGTATCTCGTCTTCATGATCGACGAGCTGGCCGACCTGATGATGACGCACAAGGAGGTCGAGGACTCGATCGTGCGCATCGCACAGAAGGCCCGCGCCGTCGGCCTGCACCTGATCCTGGCGACCCAGCGCCCGCAGGCGAACGTCGTCACGGGGCTGATCAAGTCCAACATGCCCGGACGCATCTGCTTCAAGGTCGCATCGGGCATGGACTCACGCATCGTCATGGACCAGAAGGGCGGCGAGCTGCTGCTGGGCCAGGGCGACATGCTCTACCTCTCGCCACGCTCGCACAAGATCGCTCGTGCACAGGGCACGCTCGTCGAGGACCGCGAGGCGCGCAAGGTGGTCCGATTCCTCAAGGAGATCGCCTCGCCCTCCTTCGAGCGTCAGCTCGTGCAGATCAAGTCAGACGAGCCGGACAACGACGGGCTCATCAACGCCCAGGAGGACCCACTGTTCGACAAGGCCGTCGAGATTGTCCTCGAAACGAAGCGAGGATCCGTCTCGCTCCTCCAGCGTCGCCTGGCCATCGGCTACACGCGCGCCTCACGCCTCATCGACATGATGGGCGAGGCCGGCATCATCGGGGAGTACAAGGGCACCGTGGCACGAGAGGTCGCCATCACGCCCGAGGAGTGGGCGGCGATGAAGGCCCAGGCAGAGGCCGACGCCGCCAGCGCAGAGGCGCAGGTCACGCAGGCCACCCAGGACGCGAACGCCCAGCAGGGCGAGCTCTTCGAGGAGGTCCAGCAGATCGCCTCGTCAGGCGCCCCCGACGCGGCGCAGATCCACGCAGACGTCACCGCGCTGATCGATCCCGCCGAGGACAGCGAAACCGATGAGCTCCTCGACGCCGATGCCGAATCCGATGACGACGCGCTCGAGGACGAGGAGGAAGAGTACGAGCTCGTCGACGCAATCGACGGCGTCGAATACGCGGAGGCGGACGAGACCGAGGACGACGAGGAGGTCGAGTACGTCTACGTCGATGAGGACGGCAACGAGATCGACCCCGAGGACGTCGAGTACGAGTACGAGGATGAGTCCGAAGAGGAGGACGAGGAGGTCCCCCACCAGCGTGCCGGCTGATCTCGCTAGACGACGTGCAGCTGACGTGTGAGGTTCTCCTCCAGATCTCCGCGAGGCGTGAATCCCAGCAGCGCGAACGACTTGGTCATGTCCGCCACCGACCTCGCCACGTCGCCGTTGCGGGGCTGCCCATGCTCGATGGGCACATCGGAACCACTCACGCGCTTGACGATCTGCGCCAGCTCGTTGATCGAAGCCGCCCTCCCCGACCCGATGTTGATCGCCTCGCCGTGCAGCTGGTCTTTGGTTGTCAGCGCCAGCAGCATCGAACGGATCACCTCCTGGACGGAGATGAAATCACGCGTCTGCTCGCCATCACCATGCACGACAAGGGGCAGGCCCTTCGAGGCGCGGTCGAGGAAGATGGGTATCACCGCCGCGTAGCGGGAGTCCGGCTTCTGGTTCGGACCATAGATGTTGAAGAACCTCAACGACACGCCATCGACACCCATCGACGACGCCCACGCCTTGATGATGTGCTCGCCCGACGCCTTCGACGCCGCGTACGGTGAGATCGGTCGCAGCGCCGCGTCCTCGCGATGCGGCACGGGCAGGTCACCGTACACCGACGACGACGAGGCGAACACAACGCGCTCCACACCCGCCTGACGCGCCGCCTCCGCCACGCGCGCCGTGCCGGCTGTGTTCACGTCTATGGTCCGACGGGGATTGTCTATCGACTCACCGACGGTCGTGATCGCCGCCAGATGGATGATCGAGCGAGAGCCCTCGATCGCGTCCCAGAGCGCGGCCGGGTCGAGGATGGAGCCGTGGATGAAGTCGACCCTCTCCTCGCCAAGCTCGAAGAGCTCATCGATATCCTGACCATCCGAGGCCGACAGATCATCGATGATGCAGACCTCCGCCCCCAGACGAATCAGCGCATGGCACAGATGCACACCGACGAAGCCGGCGCCGCCAGTGACGCAGACGCGTTGCCCCCGGAGAGCGTCGGCGATCGGAGCAAGCTCGTCACCGGGCAAGGGCATGTGCGGAGATTGTAGCGGCTGAGCCTGAACAATAAACGACGCGCTCGGTCACCCGAACGCGTCGTCTCTCTCGCTCCGTCTCCCTCCGGCTCTCCACACGGATCATCCATGCCGTGTGTCAAGCCCGGGTGAAGGCCGAGTGGAATTCTCGATAGCCTAGCCTCAGCTCTGGTGTTGGGCCTCGTACTGGGTCTTGAACGTCGAGATCGCCTCCTTGAGCTTCTCTGTCAGGGCGTCGTCGAGCTTGCGGGTGTTGTCGAGCTCCGAGCGAACAGCCGCACCGGCGCCCTGCATGTACTCCAGCAGCCCCTGCTCGAACTGCGCCACCTGATCCAGAGGCAGATCGTCGAGATAGCCGCTGTTGCCCGCGAAGATCGAGATGACCTGATCAACCTCGTCCATCGGGACATACTGCGGCTGCTTGAGCAGCTCGACCATGCGAGCACCGCGATCGAGCTGGCGCTGCGTGGCCTTGTCGAGCTCGGTGCCCAGCTGCGCGAACGCCTCCAGCTCGCGGAACGCGGCCAGGTCGAGTCGTAGCGAGCCGGCAATCTGCTTCATCGCCTTGATCTGCGCGTTGCCGCCCACGCGTGACACCGAGATACCCACGTTGACCGCGGGTCGCTGACCGGCGAAGAAGAGCTCGGGCTCCAGGTAGATCTGCCCGTCAGTGATCGAGATAACGTTCGTCGGGATGTACGCCGAGACGTCGCCCTCTTGCGTCTCGATGACCGGCAGCGCCGTGATCGACCCGGCGCCGTTCTCGTCGGAGAGCTTCGTGGCGCGCTCCAGCAAGCGTGAGTGCAGATAGAACACGTCGCCCGGGTACGCCTCGCGACCCGGCGGGCGACGCAGCAGCAGCGACATCTGGCGGTACGCCGCGGCCTGCTTGGACAGGTCGTCGTAGATCACCAGCGCGTGCTTGGGGTTCTTGCCCTCCTTGCCCTGCCACATGAAATACTCGGCCATCGCGCACCCGGAGTACGGGGCGATGTACTGCATCGGCGCCGGGTCGGACGAACCGGCGTTGACGACGATGGTGTAGTCCATCGCGCCGTTCTGCTTCAGCGTCTCGACGACACCCGCGACGGTCGACTCCTTCTGGCCGATCGCCACGTAGATGCACACGACCGCGTCGTCCGTGCCCCAGTAACGCTTCTGGTTGATGATGGTGTCCAGCGCCACGGCAGTCTTGCCGGTCTTGCGATCGCCGATGATCAGCTCACGCTGGCCACGCCCGATGGGAATCATCGAGTCGATGGCCTTGATGCCAGTCTGCAGCGGCTCGTGCACCGGCTGACGCTCGGCGATGCCGGGCGCGATGATGTCCACGGCACGGGACAGGCTGGTCTGCAACGCGGGCCCGCCATCGATGGGCTCGCCCAGCGGATTGACCACGCGACCAAGCAGCTCGTCACCGACGGGCACCTCGAGGAGCTTGCCGGTCGAGCGGACCTGGTCGCCCTCCTTGACCTTGAGGTAGTCGCCGTAGATCACAGCGCCGACGGTGTCCTGCTCGAGGTTGAGCGCCTGGCCCATGACGGACGAGCCGTCGCTGGCCTGGAACTCGATGAGCTCGCCAGCCATGACCTTCGAGAGCCCGTACACGCGCGCGATGCCGTCGCCGACCTGCACAACGCGCCCGACCTCGGAGATCTCGAGCTCGGCGGAGTACTGCTCGATTTCCTGCTTGATGACGGTCGCGATCTCGTCTGTTCTGATCTTCATGTCGTGATTCTCTGGGTCCGAAGATGGTGTGGTGTGTTCGTTGTCTTCTCTTCTAATCAGCCGGCGTCGTCGAAGAGCGACTCGACGCGGGTCTGGATCTCGTTGGTGCCCGTCACACGCAGGCGATCCTGGATGCGGCGCAGCTGCGTGGAGACGGAGTTGTCGATGAGCTGGTCGCCGATGCGCAGCTTCAGCCCGCCGAGCATCGAGCGATCGACGTAGCGGTGCACGATCGGCTCCTTGTCGAGCACCTGACGCAGGCGCGTCTTGATCGACTCGACCATGTCGTTGTCGATCTGCTCGGCCGTGAACACGTCCACCTCGACGCGTCCGAAGTGCCTCTGGATCAGCTCGTCGTACGCGCTGGCGATCGTGCCGATGCGATCGAGCCGGTTCTTCTCGTTGAGCACGAGCAGGAAGTTGAGCACGACGTCGGAGGCGCGTCCCCCGAATATCGTGCGCAGCGACTCGGCTCGCTTCTCGGTCGAGAGGATCTGGCTGGTCAGGAACTCCGCGAACGAGGGGATCTCCGTGGCCAGCTCGACCACGTCCTCGAGCTCGCCGAGCGTCGACTCGATCGAGTCCTGCCCGCCTCGCTCCGAGGCCATGTCAAAGAGGCTGCGTGCGTACACGCGAGCGAGCGAGTCGGCTTGTCGTTCCAGTGTGGGCATCGCTACCTCGTGGTCTCAGGTGGTTCAGGCGCCCGAGCCGACCGGCTGGAGCTGCTCGAGCGACTCCTCGACGAGCTTCTGCTGGTCCGCTGCGGTCAGCTCCTTGTCGAGGATCTTCGAGGCGACGTCCGTCGCCAGCGACGACATGTGGTCGTAGATCTCGCTGACGGCCTGCTTCTTGGCGTGCTCGATGTCTCGCTTGGCCGACTCGCGCATCTGGTTCAGCTCGTTCTCCGTCTTGGCCTTGAGCTCCGACGCCACCCGCTGCTGGTCGATCTTCGCCTGCTCGATGATCTTGCCGGCCTCCGTGCGAGCCTCGGCGAGCGACTTCTGGTACTCGGCCAGCGCCGACTCGGCGTCCCTGCGTGCCTGCTCGGCGTTCGAGATCTCGTCCCGGATCTTGTTCTCTCGTTCCTCGAGCCCCGAGAGGATCTTGGGCCACGCTGTCTTGTTCAGCACGAACAACGCGGCACCGAACACGATCAGCGCCGAGACGAACGGCACCCAGCTGAACTGCATCGGGTTCGAGGAGCCGCCCTCGGCATCACCAGCGCCGAGCGCGTGGGACGCGAGCACGAGCGCGGCGAGCGAGATCGTTGTCGTGAGCATGGAGCGAATACGCATGGCGTCTCTCCTGATACCTGCGAGAGCCCGCATCGCGCGGGCGTGCGAATGCCGAATACCTCGGCGCGTGGGCCGCACGCCACACCACGTGGCGCGGGGCCCTCACGCCGAGACGTGAGGGATATACCGTGAACTCAGGCGAGAACGCCCAGCAGACCGACGACGACGGCGAAGAGGGTCGCGCCCTCGATAAGGGCCGCCGCGATCAGCATGTTGGTGCCGATAGCGCCCTGCATCTCGGGCTGGCGAGCCATGGCCTCGACGGCCGAGCCGCCGACACGACCGATGCCTGGGCCACCACCCATGACGGCGAAGCCGGCCGCGATGCCGCCACCGACCGCCTTGCCCGCCTGCGCAATCGGGTCGACGGATGCGGCGGCGTCCTGCGCCAGTGCGCTGTCCGCGTAGAGAAGGGCGAGAAGGGCTGTCGCCCCGCCAAGACCGATGATCTTCTTGAGATTCATGTGTTCCGAAACTCCAGAGGTTGGTGCCGCCGAACGCTCTCGACGACTAGACCGTGTGACTCTCTATCTTCAATCGACGCGGGAACCTCCCGTCGTCGGGACACAACACGTGTCAATTGCTTATGCGTGAGCGGGAGCGTGCTCCTCGTGGTGATCGTCGTGGTGCGAGAGCTGCGCGATGAACAGACACGTCAGGAACGCGAATATGAACGCCTGCAGGAACGCGACGAAGATCTCCAGGAACATGATGCAGACCGCCGCCAGCACGGAGATGATCGTGACCGGGGCGCCGCCCAGGAAACCAAGCCCGGACAGAGCCTGGCCTGTGAAACCCATGAGCACCGCCAACAACACGTGCCCGGCGGTCATGTTCGCAAACAAACGAATCGCCAGCGCAGAGGGCTTGATGAAGATGCCCATGATCTCGACAGGGATAAGAATCAGCACCACGGGGAGCATGCCGATCGTCAGCGGAACGCCTCCGGTCAGGTGCATCAGGTAACCCTTGACGCCCAACTCTTTGAGACCCGCGATGTTGATGACAAAGAACGCGATGATCGCCAGCGCGGCCGTCACGGCGATGTTGCCCGTCGCGGTGCCACCCAGCCACGTCGTGTGTATGCCAACCAGATGCTGCAGATCAAGCAGCGGCACAAGACCGAACAGATTCATAAAGAGGATGAAGAAGAAGAGCGTCAGCAGGTAGGGCAGGAACGTGATGGTCCGCTCACCGAGCTGCGGCTCGAACACCTTGTCGCGCATGTAGATGACGATGACCTCGATCATGTGCGCCAGTGCGCCCTTCGTGACATATCGATCGACACCCTTCTCCTCGGGGCCGGTCGCGATCGCCTTGGCGGCAATATTCATGACCCAGATCAGCAGCAGCGCAACGACCACCATGGTCACCACGTGCATGGATAATCCGCCAGGGAGTTGCTTGTCGATCACGTGATCGATCGGGTTGGCAGCGGCGAGGACCGTCGTCCAAAGCATCGCGGTACATTCCTCCTTGACGAGAACCGTTCCCGTCTGCTCGTAATCCCCAAGCGGGGACGCTCATGACTTCTCGGGTGATGGATCCGGGCTCGGGGTCGTCGATCTGGCGACTCGCCCGAAGACGAACACTGTAGCAAGAAATCCTATCCACCACGCGCCGGCGGCGGTGAGTCCGACGACCACCGAATCCAGACCGGACGACGAGTATAGCACCACCACTCCGAGGATCACAGGGCCCATAGAGATCACGCTGGTGTGGAGCAGGGCGAAGCTCCAGATCCCACGCGTCTGGCTCCGCCAGGGGCGGAGAAACACCAGGATCACCAGCACAAGCGAGCCGCCGCTCAACCCCCCGCCAACCCACGCCTCGATCGTCGCGCTTGGGCGGAACTGCCCCGCCAGGGCCCACCCCAGCACCGACACCAGGCCCGCCCCAAGCAGCGCCGACACCACCAGCTGAACCGACGGAAGCGAGATCTTCTCGCCCTGATGCGCCTCCGGACCGGCTACGAACGAGCGCTCAGGCATCGTCGCCCTCCTCCGCCCTACGGTGTCGTGCCTCGTACTCGGCGGTGGCCTCGCGAGACGCCTTGATCGCCTTGCGCATCAGCTCAGTCATGCCGACCACCAGCCCGCAGATGATGCCCACGATCAACCCCTTGGGCCTCGTTCCCTGCCAGCGATCGAACAGCCACCCAAAAAACGCCCCCGCCAGGATCGATGAGAGCAACTCAAGACCCAGCCCGGAGAGCTTCCAGGGCGAGTAGCTGCTTGTTGGCTTCGTCGATTCTGACACGGGGCGACGATTGTAGACGATCGCGATCCTCGCAGATGCTCACTCCGACGTGGCCGTGTCCAGCCTGTTCATCACCACCACCAGCACGGCTCCGAGCAGCGACGCCAGCACAACCCACAGCCAATCCCCACCAGTGGTCGTCTGCTCGACCACGACCCTCCCAGGCTGGTGCAGCGCGCCGATCATCAACCCCGTGAGCACCGCCATGGTCAGATCGTGCGCGACCCGAAGGAGCCACCTGATCACCCTGCTGAACAGCACGACACCGGTTACCACGCCCAGGTTGAACACCATCAGGATCGTCAGATCGCTCATCAGCGTCGAGCCGTTGAGCGTGTGGAGCGGATCCGGAGAACGCCCGAGCACCTCCAGCCCGCGATGCACCGATCGTGAGATCGCCCCCAGCACGGCGTAATACTGCCCCAGGAGCAGCAGCAGGAACGAGCCGCTCACGCCCGGCAGCAGCATGGCGCTGATCGCGATCATCCCGCAGCAGAACAACCACATCCTCGATGCGTTCTGCTGCGCCACGCGGATCGCATCGGGGTGCAGCTCAGCCCATGACGCCAGCTCGCTCTCGGAGCGGAGCACCGTCACTCCAAAGTCAATCTGCGCCCCGGGCACCTTGTCGTTGGGGTCGTACACCACCAGCTCGACGCCATCGTGCATCCCCAGCGCACTCGCCAGACCCTGGAACGCGTGAACCTCATCACCGCTCCGGAGCGTAGCGGCGTACAGCATCGCTCCAGACGCACCGTCGCGCTCATTCACAACCGAGAGGGGCGGATCCTTCGGCTGAATACCTACGAGCAGGAACACGACGACCGCCGCTATCCCGCACACGATGATGTGCAGCACGTCGCGCCTCTGCATCAGCTTGAAGGGCACCCAGCTCGACGCGGCGATCAACCCGAAGAAGAATGCGAAGGTCGGACCCGGGTGCGCATCCATGAGATAGTGCAACGCGCTGCTCATCGTCGCTACCGCGAGCATGATGCCCAACGCGATGGGCACGAGCACATCCCAGTGCATCGAGCGCAGGCGTCGTCCGCTCTGGCGGACTCGCCCACGTAGGAGCGGTGCCACGAAGTCCAGATGCAGCGACCCCAGCGCGTCGATGAACCGCTGATAGATGCCCGTGATAAGCGCGATCGTCCCCCCCGAGACGCCCGGCACGATGTCCGCCGCCCCCATCGCGAATCCACGCACGAACACCCCGATCGAGTCGCGCGCGGACCAGCGACGCGTGCGAGGCGGCGGGTTCGGGTCTCGGGATGCGTCAGAAGTCTGGATCACTGGTGGATATGCTCTGCATCGACACTATCGATGTGACGATACGATCGACATCGAAGAATCGCGTCCATTCGGAGCTTTCGCTAACGGGAGCGGGACATGCGGGTGCTGGTGACAGGTGGTGCAGGGTACATCGGATCGCACGCGATCAAGCGCCTGTTGCGTGCGGGCCACGACGTTGTCGTGCTCGACAACCTCGACCGGGGCAACATCGAGGCCATCGAACTCCTGCGTGAGCACACGGGCCACCCCGTCCCCTTCGCCGAGGGTGAGGTCGGAGACTTCGAGCTCGTCTCGGATGTCCTCCACGAGCATCGCGTCGAGGCGGTGATGCACTTCGCGGCCCTCGCCTACGTGCGGGAGTCCGTCAACGAGCCCGTGCGCTACTATCGAAACAACACCGCCGGCTCGATCACGCTCCTCAACGCCTGCCTCGAGCAAGGCATCACTAGGTTCGTCTTCTCGTCCACCTGTGCTACCTACGGCGAGCCTGACCCGTCTCTCATACCCATCACCGAGTCCTGCCCGCAAGCGCCCATCAACCCCTACGGATGGTCGAAGCTCTTCTTCGAGAGAGTCCTCCTGGACGCCCAGGACAATCTCGTCCACGACGGCATCCCCTTCGCCTACGCGGCGCTCCGCTACTTCAACGTCGCCGGCTGCGACACGGAGGGTGTCCTTGGAGAGGACCACGACCCCGAGACGCACATCATCCCCATCGCCCTCGAAGTCGCGCAAGGCACGCGCGAGCAGCTGACCATCTTCGGCAATGACCGCCCTACCCCCGACGGCACGTGCGTCCGCGATTACATCCACGTCGACGATCTCGTCGACGCGCACGTCAGGGTGCTCGAGGCGCTCGACCCACACGACGAAGACAAGATGCGACTCATCTACAACCTGGGCAACGGCGAGGGCTTCTCCGTCCGCCAGATCGCCGACGCGGTCAAACGCGTCACCGGCGTGCCCATCGAGGTCGCCGACGCGCCGTCGAATCCCGCGGACCCACCCACGCTGACCGCGTCAGCCCAGAAGATCGAGCGCGAGCTCGGCTTCACGCCCGCGATCACTGATCTGGACGAGATCATCCGCAGCGCCTGGGAGTGGATGCAAAAGCATCCCCAGGGTTACGCGAGCTGATCAGAACGGGATGATGACGCCCGCGGAGAGTGACACGCCGTCACGCCCGGGGTTCTCGTCGCCCGAGAGGATCCTGCCGTTGGACACGTGCTGCCATCGGAGATTGGCGACGAACCGCGTGCCGTCCTCGCGTATCTGGCGTGTGTAGCCCAGGCCCATCCTCGGGATGAAGTTCACGGACGAGCCGTCGTCGGGCACGTGCTCGTCGGTGAACAGCACGCCCGCGCCGACGTGCGCGAAATACGACTCTCTCCAGTCGTCCGAGTGCCAGTAGTGCCAGCGGAAGTCCACGCTCAGCGCGGCACCGGTCGCGTCGTCGCCATCCTGGAAGAACTCCCACACACTCAGCTCGCCGACAACCTCGAATCCCTCGACGAGGAACTCGTGTAAGGCGATCTCCACGTGCGGGTACGCGTCCGCGTCCTGCATGAGCAGCACGGAGCCGGCGCTGATCGACCACGCCGAGTCATCCTCGCGACCGAACGAGGCCACTGCGGTGGACGGATCCGGCTCGGACGCTGCGTTCTCGTCCTGCGAGACGAGCCACTCGGCCATCGCCTCCGTCGAGTCGAAGCGAAGCGACGAGGCGCTCTCAGCACGCGCGCACACAGACGCGCACATACCGAGAACAAGAACGATCACGTCGCGCGCGAGCATGACACAAGAATATCGCGTACACACAACGATGTCGGAGTAGTCAGTTGGCAAAATCCGCATCGTTGAGCCGGAACGGAGCACGAGTCAGCAAACCCGTCGGACCGATCCACGCGTCAACGGCGGCCTCGAGTGATGACAGGTCACCACCCGCCTGGAGATCCCGCGTAGCGCGATTGATGGTCACACTCGTGGTGCTCCTGTCGAGATTCGGAGCCGCCAGTCCCGCCAGAGTCTCCGCTGCACGCATGCCCTTCAAAGAAATATCAAACAACGCGGAGTCGTCGATCCCACCATTCTGGAGCACCCTGAGCAACTCCGCCATCGTCTGTCCCGCGAGATCACCGGATTGCTCAACCAACTGTCGATCCGGATCCGTACCCAGATCCATGTGAGTGCTCTGAACTGTCGCGATTGCTCTATACAGTGTCATGGCATCCTGGTACGCGTCGGCGTTTGTAGCCCGAGCACGGAACACCGCCACCACGCCCTGACAGATCGCGATGTTCGCCGCATCGCGTAACTCCGCATCGGTCCGGAGTGGCTCCAGGGCTCTCACCAGCGCATCGACCACCAACACGCTCGTCTCGCGTTCCATCGCCTGGCGGATCGTGTCAATCAGCCCTGGCACGTCGTCCACGGTGATAGCGCCCCGTCCGGAATTGATGATCTCCATGGTGCGACGAAGCGCGACCGCGGTCGCGTATCGAATGCTCTCATCGTCGCTGGACAACGCACTGATAAGGGTGCCCATCGACTGCGTCGTGCCGAGGTCGCCCATGATGTAGATCGCGTTGATCGCCTTCGGGGCATCGCCATCATCGATCATCCGCTGCAGGTCGATACGCAGCTCGGCGTCGTATGCCAGACGAAACGCCACCGACGGGAGCGTCACATCGACGAGGGGCTCACGGAGCGCCTCACGAGCACCGGATCGGGCGCTGGCGTCGCCATCGCCGAGTGCATCAAGGTGTGCCCTGGCGTACTGACGGATGACCGAGATGCCCGCGTTCACGTTCGAGCTCGAGATGAACGGGTCCAGATCATCGATCGATACCTGCGCACGCACAGGAGTCGCGAGCGAGAGGGCCAGACAGCCCACGAGTATCACAACAAGCCGATATGGAAAAATCACGAGGGACATGCGCAGGAGAACTCCTCAGGACTGCTGTCAGGCGACTGGGCGAGGTCGGGTATCGTAGCAAATCCACCACGAACCCAACAAAGCTCGCCACTTCCGGGCATCCAGGGCGGGGGGACGGTAATCTACCTCGCACAGCGTCGTCAATCGACGCCCTCGGGCACCCCATCAGTCCATCCCGCTCATCGACCCGATATGCTTATTCGTCCGGAGGCCCACGTGGTTCGCATCGCAAGGAGATACGCGGTCATTGCCCTTGGCGCCCTGCTTGCCACCATCCTCGTGGTCAACGGCGGACTGCTGCTCGACTCCCACTGGTGGAACGAGTTCCCCAACATGCGCCCCGTCATCCTGCTCACAGGGTGCACCGCGATCGTCGCCGGCTCATTCGTGTTCGTCGTCATCGTCGCCGACCGTCTCTTCCCACGCGTCCAGGCCCAGCTGGCCATGTGGACCGAGCTCACGCTCGCCGGGCTGTTCCTTGCCGGTTTTGCGGCCAGCATCACCATCGTCGTGGGCATATCCGGATGATGCCCCGCACACGTATCCTCGCAGCGTCGCTGGCCCTGGCACTCCCGACGATCGTCCCGTGCGGGCTCGTGACGTCCTCTCTCGCCCAGGAAGAGGCGCAATGGGATGAGTCCGTGTATGAGCACGCGGTCGTCGACCGCATCGTGCGCACCGCTGTCATCCAGTATCGCGACACGCCGAATCGCAGCGACATAGATCACCGCATGATGGCGCTCGTCTTCGAGTTCGCAGCCCGCCATCGTGACGACGATGTCTATCTCTGGCGCCGTGCGGCCGAAGCATGGCGCACCGCCCAGGACACCCGTCGCGAGCTCGGCGCGCTCCGACGGGTTCTCCGACTCGACCCACGCGACACCCTCGCGCAGCTCCGACTCCTCAACCACGCGATCGAGAATCTCGACACCGCCGAGGAGCGACTCGCTCGCTACGACAAGATGCTCTCGACCGCTGGGTCCGGGCTGGACCCGTCCATCCGCAGCCGCCTGGCCCTTGACGCGTCGCTGCTCCATCGAGAGCTGGGAAATCGGCAGCGGTTCCTCCAACTGCTGACGCTGGCGACACAACTGGACAGCACGAACCTCGACGCCGCCACACTGACCGCAAGAGTCGGGCTCGAGAAGACCGCAGATCCGCTCGCACGAGTCGAGCTCCTGGCCAACGTCGTGCTCGCCGATCCTCTCCGCTTCGAATCACACCTGGCACTGGCAGATGAGTTCCTCCGCCACGGCGCGTTTATGAGCGCGGCCCGCTTCTACGACACCACGCGCGCGCTGGCCTCGAGCCATGACGTCACGCTCGACGAGCACGTCATGCTCCGCACGCTGCTCGCCGAGTGGGGCGCCCACGGCGCTCCCCAGGTGCTCCAGAAGCTGCGCGACGATGAGGCACGATTCCTCTACACGATCGAGCGGCAGCGCGCGGGTGTCGAGGAGGGGCTGATCGATCCCTCCGAGGTCATGGTGTTCAAACCGATCGAGTCCTCCGAGACACTCCAGTTCTATCTGGGGCTCGCCCTCGAGGACGACGAGGCCGTCACGACCTCACTCGATCGTCTCGTCCAGCTCAACGACGAACGCGTGCAGGGTTATCGTGCGCTCCGGGACACCGAACAGGCCTCTGAGAACGAGATCGCCCTGGGCATCTTCTCCGCTCGAGCCGAGATCATCTGGTTGTCACTCCTCGCCAATAAGCGCATCGATGAGGCCGCACGCTGGAGGGATGAGCTCGTCATCCCCGATCTCGAGCAGGCTCGTCGCACTGTGTCGCGCCTCAACGCGCTGCTCTCGCACCGGACCGGCGACTCGGGCGGCGCCGAGCAGCTACTCGATGGCATCATCAATCAAGACCCTCTGGCGCATCTCGCGCTGGCGATCATCGAGCGGGACCACGAAAGACCGGTCAACGCCGCTCGCGCGTTCGCACGCGCGACCCAGCATCTCGAGGGACAGCCCCCGGCGCTCTGGGCACGGTCAATGATCGAGAAACTCCTCGAGCAATCGCTCAATCCCACGAGCGTGTCCGCCACGCTCGAGTCGTATGCCAGATCGCTCCCAACAACAATCGATGAGTTCGCCTCCGAGCCGTCTCGCTGGCAGGATCTGCGCGTGGAGGCCGTCCCGTCTCGAGTCTCCCCGACAGATCGCATCGAGCTTCGAGTCACGATCACCAACACATCACCATTCCCACTGGCGGTCGGCGAGGGTCGCCCGATCGAGACACGCCTGCTGTGCGCACCGCGTCTGACTCTCTCGGGGCAACTGGCCCACCAACTCGCTCGACCCGAGATCGTGCAGATGGGAACTCGCCTTCGTCTCATGCCCGGAGAGTCGGTCACGCAGACCGCCTGGCTCGGCGCCGGGCAGCTTGGAGAGGTGGTCATGCGCCTCCTCTACCTCCCGGCGAGCGTCCGCTGGCGTGTCGTACAGGGATTCGCGCAGGACGCGAGCGGGCGCTACATCACAGGCCCCCACTCGGTGAGCAACTCATCCGCGAGCTTCACGCGCCCCGTCGTGCGATTCGCAAACGACCCCAGCGGAACGCTCATCGAAGCATTCTCATCGAGCACCCCGGGTGAGCTTCTCGATGCCGTGCTCGTCTCGGGCAACAGCTTCCTCCGCGCAGACGACGCCTCTGAACCCAACGAGCAGTTCAGAATACGCAACGAGTTGAGCGAGACGATCACCCAGCGTGCACAAGCACTCCCCGACGCCCTGAGGGCGCTACTCGTGCTCCAGATGCCCACCTCCAGCAACTTCCAGGCCGAGCTCGGACAGCTCGATAACTCGATGTCACTCTCGACCGATCCGCTTGTGCAGCTCGCCTATATGCTCACACGCGTCACGCGAGCGGACGACCCGTTCCTCGCGTACGCGCGCCAGAGCGCCACCAACCCGATCGTGCTCGAGATGATCGACGCTTACGAGGCGTCGCTCCGCGAATCAGATCGCATCGACTAGCGGAACCGCACGCTTCCCCTGCCCCGGGTGACCTTCCCGATGCGAAACACCCGCTCGCCCATCGCGCGGAGCTTATCGGTAACCGCGTCCGCGAACGCGGGGCGCACCACCAGGCAGTATCCAATCCCCATGTTGAACACGCGCCACATCTCGTCCTCGTCGACCCCTCCCCGGTCACGAAGGAACGAGAAGAGCGCCGGCACCTCCCATGTGGATCGTCGAACCACGGCGTCGAGACCATCGGGGATCGACCGGGCGAGATTGTCCGCGAGCCCCCCCCCAGTGATGTGCGCCATCGCCGAGACCACACGCTTGACCTTGTACGAACCAAGCAGCTGCACAATCGGAGGGGCGTAGAGTCTCGTCGGGGCCAGAAGGTGCTCGCCGAGCGTGCGATCGTCTCCCAGCTCCTCGTAGGTCGCGTCCAGGTCCAGCGAGGCACGATCGATGATGGCGTGAACCAACGAGAAGCCGTTCGAGTGCACCCCGTCCGATCCCAATCCCAGGACAATGTCGCCCGCCTGCACGCGCAGCGGATTTGTTGCCTTGCGCAGCTCGACCACCCCCACCGCAAAACCCGCCAGATCGATCTCACCCTCGGGGTACACACCGGGCATCTCGGCCGTCTCACCCCCAAGCAGCGCGCACCGACATCGCTCGCACGCCTCGCCGATACCCCTCACGATGTCCGCCATCCGCTCGGGCTCGAGCGTGTGCGCGGCGATGTAGTCGAGAAAGAACAGCGGCTCGGCTCCCTGCACCACCAGATCGTTCACGTTCATCGCAACAAGATCGATCCCGATCGTGTCCAGCCGGTCCATCTGGATCGCGAGCCTGACTTTGGTGCCCACGCCATCGGCACACGCCACGAGCACGGGATCCTTGTAGTTCCGCTGGAACAGCTGCTCGTTGTAATCCAGACGAAACAGCCCCGCGAACCCACCAGGATTCGGAATGACCCTCGGCCCGTGCGTGGCGCGCAACGTGTTGAGGATCGTGCCCACGAAGGCGTCACCGCGCTCGATATCAACACCCGCCTTGGAGTAGGAGAGCCCCCCCGAGGGGCTCTGGGGCATGCTGGTGCTGGGTGTCTGATCCGTCATGGGTGGCGCAGGATACCCTCCCAGCGCTCGAGTGAGGCCCAGGACCGAGAAGAATGCACAGGAACCAGATGAGCGCCGCGAACGAATCTGCTCACGTGGGCGGGAGGTCTATGTCTGCAGGACTACAATCTGTCACCCGGAGATCCGTTCCCATGGCCATCCGTCTGGCACTCGCCCTCCTACTCTCGCACGCGATGCCTGTCGTCGCGCTCGCGGGTGTGAGCCACGAGATCGTGTATCTCACGGGTGATCCGATCCCAAACACCGAGCCAGGAACGGTCGCGAGCTTCTTCGTGGGCGGGCCAACTATCTCCAACTCGGGAGCCATCGTCCTTCGAGTCCGTTTCACCGGACCCGCCCTGGACCCGACCATCGACTCCGGGCTTGTGCTGATCGACGACTCAGAGACCGCCTCGCTCATCGTTCGCGAGGGCGACGCGACAATGCTCGGACAGTTCGATGGCGTATTCAAATCCTTCGAGTTCAACTTCGTCCCCATAGTCAGGAACAACAACACGTTTGTTTTCCACGCGATCGTCACGTCACAGAACAGCGATCTGTCAACGATCTGGATCGGCGACAGCAGCGGATACGAGCTCATAGCCTACGAAGTCCTCGATGCCGTGGGATTCGAATTCGACGAGATGTGGAACCCCGACTATGTCGATTTCATCAGCATGGCCCTCAACAACTCGGGGCAATCGACGTTCCTCGGTGTTGTCTACCCAGCGCCCAAGGGACTGAACTCCACGGGCACCGGGCAGTGGTACCGAACGAGCGCCGGCGTCGTCGACCTGCACTTCGCGACGGGCATGCTCACACCACCCGGACTAAGCGCAGGCGGACGATTCGGTTCCTTCAGCCGCACATCGCTGCGTGAGAACGGCATGATGGGGTACTACACCATCATCGCCAACGAGGAGTACACGGCGCTCGTCGATCAGGGGCTGATCATCCACAACCCCGACGGCAGCATCGCGCAGACCGCCTTCGAGGGACACGTTCCTATCAACTCACCGCCAGGAGAGTGGATCGACTCGTTCGTCGGCTGGCCAGGGTTCGGAATCGCCGGGTCCCTCGTCACGCTCGCCAACCTCAACGACCAGGATGGTGACTTCACCAACGACCTGACACTCCTCACTGATCGAGGCGCAGGACTCAAGGTCGCCGTGCGGACCGACGATCCCGCCCCGGCACAGGCGCCAGGCGTGACCATATTCGCCCTCGATATGCCCACCGGAGATCCCGACGCGGGCGCCCCATTCCGCGCACGCCTGCGCGGTCCAGGCATCGACGCCACGAACGACGAGATCCTGGTGCGCCTGCTCCCCGACGACAAGCTCCAACTCATCACCAGAGAGGGCAACCACCACCCGGCACTGGCACCCGACGAGTACATCAGCTCGTTCCCGATCGCCCCGGCCGGCAATGCCACCACACAGATCGCCTTCCGAGGCGACATCGACGCCCCGGGCATCGATCCAAACTCGCGCATCGCGGTCTGGGCAACCGATTCACGAGGCGAGATCCATCTCGTCGCCCGGACCGGGCAGCAGTTCACCGTTGCCCCTGGCGACGACCGCACGATCCTCGGCATAGAAGCCGCGTTCTCCAGCGGGGGCGACAATGGCGGATTCCTCTCCCTCACCGACGATGGTCGATTCGCCTACAAGCTCACGTTTACCGACAACTCCCAGGCGATCGTCGTCTCGAGCATCGAGGCGGATCCGTCGCTCGATCTCACTGGAGACGGGGTCGTCACCGCAGAGGACCTCGGCATCATGCTCGGGCAATGGGGGTTCTGCCCGACACGCTGCATGGCCGATATCAACAACGACGGACACGTCAATGGCATCGATCTCGGGCTGCTCCTCTCCAACTGGGAGGGATGCAACATCGCCTGCAGAGCAGACTTCAACGACGACGGCACCGTCGATGGCGCAGACCTGGGCTTGCTTCTCTCCAGCTGGGGGTGCATGGGCGCCTGCCCCGAGGATCTCAACCAGGACGGCGAGGTCGACGGTGGTGATCTCGGGCTGCTGCTCAGCGTCTGGGGCTGACCCCTCGCAACCATGAAATCTCGACGATATCCTCCGCAGCATGCACTTCTCTCTTATCGATGCCGTGCTCGAGTGCGACGAGAAGCACATCGTCACGATCAAGCACGTCACGTCCGCCGAGGAATACCTCAAGGACCACTTTCCGACCTTCCCCATCCTCCCGGGCGTGATGATGCTCGAGGCGATGGTGCAGGCGGGACGTGCCCTGCTCACCAACAACGACAACACCGCGCGACGCCACGTTCTGGGCCAGGTCAAGGCCCTCAAGTACGGCGCAATGGTGAAACCGGGCGACTCGCTCCGTGTCGAGCTGGAGTTGGTTAAACAGGAAGATGACACCGCCACCTTCAAGGGACGATGCCTCCGGATCGGTGCGAGCTCCCTCGATCAGAGCGCGGACACCGCGGCATCGGGACGATTCACACTCCGACCGATCAGAACGCTGCATCCGATAGACACCACATGACACTGCTCGATGCGATCATCCTCGGACTGGTGGAGGGCATCACCGAGTACCTCCCAGTCTCCTCGACCGGCCATCTGATCCTGACATCCGCTCTCCTTGGCCTCGACTCACCAGAGAGCAAGAACGCGGTCGACACGTTCACAATCGTCGTCCAGGGTGGCGCCATCCTCGCGGTGCTCGGGCTCTATCGCCAGCGCGTCTGGCAGATGATCCTCGGGATCCTGGGCAAGGACAGGCAGGGCCTGCGCCTGCTGCGGAACATCATCATCGCGTTCCTGCCCGCCGCCGTGCTCGGCGTCCTGCTCAACGAGGCGATCGAGGCCCGTCTCTTCCATGTCGGGCCGGTCCTTCTTGCTCTCGCACTTGGCGGCATCTGGATGATCTGGCTCGGTCGCGGCGAGAGCAGGAAGACCATCGCGCCGCCCACCGACATCGAGTCCATGCGCTGGCACACAGCCCTGTTCATAGGCCTCTTCCAGGTCGTCGCGATGTGGCCGGGCACCAGCCGCTCGATGATGACCATCGCGGGGGGAACGCTCCTGGGGCTCAAGCCACGACAGGCAGCGGAGTTCTCGTTCCTGCTCGGGCTCCCGACATTGGGTGGCGCGTGCGTCTACAAGCTGGGCACCAACGTCATCGACGCGCGCAACGGCGATGCGACCCTCTTCACCGAGCAGCTCGGGCTCGCCCCCGTCATGGTGGGCATCCTTGTCGCCACCGTCTCGGCGGCCATCGCGGTCAAGTGGCTCGTCGGCTTCCTGACACGGCACGGGCTGGGCGCCTTCGGGTGGTACCGCCTTGTCTTGTGCGCAGTCATCGGCGCCCTGTGGCTGGCCAACATCATCGAGATCTGACAGCCCTACGCGATATCCACAACGACCTGCAGCTGCCCACGCTCGAACACCCTCTCGAACGCCTCGGGCGCTCTGCGCATCGCCACGCGAGACGTGATCAGCCCTTCGAGATTGATCCCTCCACTGAGAACCATGTCGATCGCGGCCTGCAGCGAGCCCGCCTTGCATCCCTCGATGGCCACCTCACGATCCACGATCGGCGCCAGATCGAAGGGCTCCGAGGGAGGGCTCGCGACCAACACCACCCGCCCACCAGGGCGCACGAGCTCCAGCGCCGTGGCCAGCCCGCGCGCGGAGGCGGTGCAGTCGATCACGATGTCCTGATCCTCTCGACGACCCGCGTCGCGTATATCCCGATGCGGCACACCAAGCTTCTCGCACGCGTCCAGTGCCGATTCCGACGCGCTCAGAAGACGCGCACCTGGATGATGAGAGTGCACAACGAACGACGTCAGCACGGCCTCGGCCGTCGCACCCAGAACGCTGATATGCCCGGAGCCACCACCACCCAGCGCCCGCGCCGCCTGCAACGCCGACGCGAGCGGAAAGCACAGCAGCGCCTCATCGTCACTGATCCCCTTGTCAAGACGAACGCAACACTCCGCCACAACACCTAGACAACCACGCAGAACACCGTCCGTTCCATCGAGACCCATCACCTTCTTCGAGCGACAGTGCCAGCGCAGCCCGCCAGTGCACATGTCGCACGTGCCGCAGATGACATCGGGCCACACCGCCACCCGGTCACCTCGGACGAATCCCTGCTGCCCGTTCGTGTCGCCGATCGTTCCGACACCGGCGTGCCCGAGCACATCCGGCATGGATTGCACACCCAGCGCATGGCGTCGCATCGCCACGCCATCTCGCAGCGTGACAGCCACGTGCGTCATGTCCACGAGCAGCTCACCGTCACGCAGTTCCGGCGAGGGAAAATCCTCCACGAGTGTCGGGCGCTGGTCGCGCATGCAGCAGGCGAGCATCAGCCCGCACCCTGCGCGTCGGGCATGCCGATCGGCTCGGAGGCAACCTCGTTGGGAGGGTACGCCCACGGCACCACGTACTCCCACCATCGCGCCTTACGCCTGAACACCGGATAGGTGTACCGCTGCGCCCCGGCGAACCAGTCACCGGACGCGCGTGTCCAGTCGAGCCAGAGCGACGGGTCCGTGCCCAGCTCCTGCCCCGTCAGCAGCGTCAGCGACCCAGCGGATGCCACGTTCACGCGAAGATCACGATCCTGCAGCGCGCCGATCAGCGATTGCACGACCCGAGTGTCTCGATATTGGCCCAGCGCAATCGCGCTCGCCTCGCGAACGTCAGCGTTCCGCTCCGCCTGAGGGTTCAGCGACCCGATCAGTGTGTCGACGACCGCTGAGTTGTGCAGACGCTGCAACGCCCTGGCGCATTCGAGGCGAACGATGTCGCTCTCGTCACTCCGGAGCCGCTCGCCCAGGGTCTCGGCGTGCGATGACAGCCCGTGATACCCGAGCGCTCTCGCCGAGGCGGCACGCACTCTCGCGTCGTCGTCGTTGATCGCGCTCTCATAGAAGCGCATGTACACCGCCTCACCCCCAAAGGGCGAGTTGGCAAGCAACAAGATGCCGCGCTGCCTGTTGTCCGGATTGGTCTCGTCGGCGGCGAGCTGCACCATCGCCTCGGGCGAGGGTGGCGACAGCAGGGCCAGCACGCTCTCACCATCTCCGTTGTTGACTCCCGTCACCACGCCGCCAGAGCAGCCCCACAGCATCGCGCCGCTGGACGCCAGACAGATCGTCAGTGCTCGTGGTCGCGCTCCCACGCCCTGAATATACCCAACAGGAGCTGTCAGGACCCGCTACAGGCCCTCGTCTCCAGTCGATCCCTCGGCGGGATCCGACGCACCGGCAGCCACGCCCGACTCGCTCGCCGGCAGCCCCTCGGTCATTCGCTCGTCGAGCGTCTCGATCCGCTGCAGCAGATCACGCGCATCGTTCGGATCCGCGGGATCCTCGCGGCGCATGAACCGCTCGATGTACACACGCTCGATGCGCGTCCGCTCGCGAAGCCACACGAACGTGTCGATCTGGTCCTGATCGCGAGTCACGCCAGCCCGACCGAGGCCGGCCCAGAGGGCCGACTGCGACTCGGCCACGTGCGTGTACACGACCGTGGCATCCTCCGGGCTGGCCGAGCCCTCCAGCAGGTGCTTGCGTGCCACCTCCAGAGATCTGGCGAGGGCCTCGTACACGATGCCCAGGTTCTCGATCAGCTCGTCGGGGACCTCGTCGTCGGTGTGCAGCATCCACAGCCAGCAGTGCGGCAGCTGGCGCGCCTTCTCGACGTACTCGTCCTCGAGCTCGTCGGGCGCGTCCGGATTCAGAATGAACTGGCACACCTGCGACTTCAGCCTCGCGCGATCGATCACACGCTGCACGTCGATCGGCTCACGTTGCTCGAAGCGTCTGTCCTCGAATCGACCACGCGAGGAAGGAGTGAATGACGTGCTCGTGCCCGTGAACAGCGCGCTGTCCTGCAGCCAGCGACCCAGCACCACCATCGATTGCTTGATCGAGTCGTCCCGACCCGCGAGCGTCTTCAACGCCGACGCCAGGTGCATCGCGGCGTGCATGGCTTCCTGTGTCGAGTCGTCAAGACGGGTCTCCCCCTGTCGGGGCTGGCGTGCCGTATCCAACATGCTGTCTCCAAATGTGTTCGATGCGTTGTCTAAGGGCCATGTCGATAGCGATCGACAAATCAATCAGAACCAGAACGCCTCCGACAGAACCACTCTCGGAGGATCGTTGAAGTATACACACTCGAAAGGTGCTTTCCTACTCACCGCTCGCGCCGCTGTCGCGCATATACAGATGCACCGCCATCGAGCCGTACTCGTGCGTCTCCGGACCCAGCGCGCCCGGTATCCGCAGAGACAAATCAGAACTCCCCACCCCCACACGGGACGATCCGTCATTGCGAAGCGGCGATGGCGTGCGCAGCAGCGCGTACCCCTCGTCATCGAGCTTCTCGATGAAACGCCCCAACTGCTCGAGCACACGTTCACGACGAACAGGATCAGTCATCAACTGATACGGCGGATCGAAGAACACCACATGCACCGGCTCCGGGCACTGCGCCAGCGCAGCCGCACCCAGCGCGTCGGACTGCAACACCCGGCAGCGATCGCCCTCGCCCAGCATCTCGATGTTCTCGCGCAGCAAACCCGCTATCTGACGATTCTGCTCGACGCACAGCACCGACTCGGCGCCTCGTGACGCGGCCTCGAGCCCCATGCTCCCCGAGCCCGCGAACGCGTCGACGACCGTGTGCCCCTCGACGTGCCCTCGCAGGATGTTGAACACGGACTCCTTGACCATGTCCGTGATCGGGCGTGTCACGCGATCGTCGGGCGGACCTACCAGGCGACGCCCCCTGTGTGTTCCCGCAATAATGCGCATCTGAAGAGTCAACCATCACGCCTCGCACCCGTCAAGCCTCACATCCGGGGAGCACGCCCATGAGTTGGATCGAAACAATCGAGCCCGAGAACGCCGACGACATCCTCACCCCTCTCTACAAACGCGTTGGCAACCCCGACGGCACAGTCGACAACGTCATGCGCATCCACTCGCTCAACCCCGATTCGCTCGACGCACACTTCGAGGTCTACGTCTCCGCGATGCACCGACGCGGACCAATACCGCGATACGAGCGCGAGATCGTCGGCACGGCAGTCTCTCGCGCCAACGGGTGCGAGTACTGCACGCACCACCACGCCGCCGGGCTCGCGCGCATGCTCGACGACGACCGCGAGGACCTGCCCGACTCATTGGTGGACGGCTCCGTCGCGCACCTGACCGACAGAGAGAAGCGCATGGTCGAGTACGCCATCAAGCTCACGCAGGCACCGCAGTCGATGCACGAGGACGACCTCTCGCCGCTCCGTGACGCGGGACTCAACGACAGGGAGATCCTCGACCTGGCCTGCATCGTGGCATACTTCAACTACGCAAACCGCATCGTGATGGGACTTGGTGTCGAGCTCGAGGCATCCGGAATCGGGCAGCATCCCGTCACTTAACCCCACGAGAGGCTTGTGCCACACCTGCATGGGTTCTACAGTCGTCGGTCCCACACTCGATCGAAAGAGAGACTCCCCAATGCTCGAAGGCTTCTTCACGTCCGAATCCGTCTCGATGGGCCACCCCGACAAGGTGGCCGACCAGATTTCAGACGCCATCCTCGACGCCATGCTCGCGCAGGACCCCAAGTCGCGCGTCGCCATGGAGACAATGGTCTCGACAGGCATGGCCGTCGTCGCGGGCGAGGTCACCACGGAGGCCTACGTCGAGATCCCCGAGCTCGTCCGCAAGACCGTCCGCGAGATCGGCTACACCGAGCCGGCCATGGCGTTCGACCACGAGACCTGCGCCGTGCTCACCTCCATCAAGCAGCAGTCGCCCGACATCGCGATGGGCGTCGACAAGGAGGGCGCGGGCGACCAGGGCATGATGTTCGGCTACGCCTGCCGCGAGACCGACGAGCTCGACCCCACCGCGCTCATGCCCCTGCCCATCTATCTGGCGCACCGACTCGTCGAGAGCCACGCCAGCTGCCGCGAGCAGGGCGTCTTCGAGGGCCTCCGCCCCGACGCCAAGAGCCAGGTCACGCTCGAGTACGTCGATGGCAAGCCGACACGCGTCGACACCGTCGTTCTCTCCACGCAGCACGCGCCGCAATGGACCAACAACCAGCAGGAACTCCAGAAGCTCGTCGTCGAGCACATCATCAAGCCCACCCTCGGCGCGCACTGGAACGACGACATCACGATCCACGTCAACCCCACCGGCAACTTCGAGATCGGCGGGCCACATGGTGATGTCGGGCTCACGGGACGCAAGATCATCGTCGACACCTACGGCGGCATGGGTCGCCACGGGGGCGGCGCGTTCTCCGGCAAGGATCCGACGAAGGTCGATCGCTCGGCGGCCTACATGGCGCGCTACGTTGCCAAGAACATCGTCGCCGCCGGACTCGCCGACATCTGCGAGGTGCAGCTCTCCTACGCCATCGGCGTCGCCGAGCCCACCAGCGTCCACGTGACCACGTTCGGAACCGGCAAGGCCGACGAGAAGCAGATCGCCAGCGCCGTGCGCGAGCACTTCCATCTCACGCCAAAGGGCATCATCGAGTCGCTCGGACTCCGCAAGCCCATCTACCGGAGCACCGCGTTCCACGGCCACTTCGGACGCGTGCCCGACGGCGATCTGTTCACATGGGAGAAGACCGACAAGGCAGACGCGCTCAAGAGCGCCCTCGCCTCGTACGCCAGCGCCTAAGCCGCCTCGTCGAGCATCATCCAGTTGAACCCGCGCCCCTGGATGAAGCGTGACGTCATCCCGCCCATCGGGAAGTGCTCGTGCAGCGCGTCGCCTAGGTCCTCCGGGCCCGCGAGCACGAAGAAGCACGGCTCGGGGATGTGGTGCAGCGCAAAGCGGATCGCACGGGTCAGGTGCTCGCGGGTCGTCACGAGCACGAGTTCGCTCTCATCCCGGCGGAGCGGCAGCACGCGGAACTGCCAGGCCTGGCGACGATCTATCACGTCCATCACGCTCGCCTCGGGCGAGAGCTCCTCCAAATCGAGAAGGTCCGTCCGGCTCGCGTACTGATGCGACCACGCCTCCTCGACATCACTGATCGAGAGCCCAAACAGCTGCTCGGCGATCTGCCCGAACGCGCCGCCCGTTCGGCACTGGGTCTCCAGCACCTCATCAACCTGCTCGCTGGTCAGCAGCCCCCGCTCGACGAGAATCTCACCCAGTTGCATAGCTCGCTCCTCCGAGGATCTAAACCTCTGCGTTCCGAATCCACCGTCAGTGTCGTCACCCCATCTGGGGATCTTTCCCTCGAGCGCACGCAATTAACGCACTCCCCACATGTGGGCATAGCTATGCCATCTGGGAAAGATCGGGACCCCCTGCAACGCGTCCGAGAGCGTTCGGGTACCGTCTGAGCATGAACACCCGGGGTCTGACACTGCTCGAGCTGCTCGTGGTGGTCTCGGTTATCGCCCTTGTCGTGGGCATCCTCGTGCCCACGCTCTCCGGCGCCCACTACCAGGCCCGCCTCGCCCAGGGCGGCGCGAACCTCCAGCAGCTGGCTCAGGCGAACCTCTCATATCTGAACGATCACGACAGCCACCTGCCCCAGGTCAAGCTCCTCCCCGATGGCACCCAGGGCGATGATCCCAGCGCTGTCCTCTTCGAGTGGCTCTACGCCGGCAAGCGGGTCGACACGACCCTCTTCAGCATCAACATCTGGGGCGCCGATCGTCGACCCTTGAACGCATACCTGGGCGACCCTTCCGCCAACGACCCCGTGCAGGTATGCCTCGACCCGCTGGACGAAGGCACGTCGGACCTCACCCTCCACGCCATCGCTGGAACCAGCGCCTCCGACGCATCCCTCCGCCTCTACGACATCGTCGGCACCAGCTACCTCCTCAACGACCACGCGCTCGATCGCGTCCCCTGCCCATTCGTCGAGATATTCCCAACACTCATACCCAAGCGTGGCGGCAGGATGCCGGTCGTCGATTCCCCCTCCCACACGTGGCTCGTCGGGCAGGGAACCATCTACAACCACGACGATGGCGAGGACGACCGCATGGGATGGCACCCGGGCTCGACGAAGGCCTCCCTCGCCTTCAACGATGGTCACGTGACGCTCGCCAACGACGTCCCTCCGGACATGCACAACACGACCGCGCAGTACACCTTCTATCCTCGCGAGGGCTGGCACGAGCGATTCCCCCACGCCGCCGGCCTGCACACACCCTGACTCGAAGACACGAACACCACGCAGTAGCATGATCCCATGCGACTCGCACACCCATCACGCGCTCACACCGTTTTTGCACTCCTGACCCTGCTCCTTGTGGCGCTGCCCGCGCTCGCACAGGACCAGCCCACCGAGTCGGCTCCACCCCCACCGCCGCCGGGGCTCTCTTCTCCCCAGGAGACGATGTTCTCCTTCCTCGAGGCCGTCAACGAGAAGGACTTTGTCACCGCCGTCAACGCGCTCGAGCTCCCGCCCGGCACCGAGTCGGGTGCCCGCAACATCGCGGCACGCCTGGTTGGTGTCATCAACCGCATCGGGTTCGTCACGGAGGACCAGCTCCCCGACGCCTCTCAGGTCGAGCGCGAGAACCTCACCTCCTTCGTCTACTTCCCCCAATCCGACATCATCGACCACGCCATCGCCGTGCGCGACGGCGCGCAGGGGCAGATCGCCCTGACACGCTCGCCCGACGGCGCGTGGCGGTTCTCGCGCGCGACCATCGCCAACCTCGACGCGCTCTACACATCCGTCGAGTCCTTCTCCCGCAAGGCAGGCGTCGACGAGGCCGAGCTCGACTACACCATCCGCATCCATCGCATGATGCCTCAGCAGCTCCGCTCGCAGATCATGGGGCTCTTCGGCTGGCAGTGGCTCGGGCTGCTCGCGCTCATCTTCATCGCGGTCGTTATCGATCTCGCGGTCCAGCTCTTCCTGCGCGGCTTCGCGACGCGACGCATCCGCAAGCGAGGACAAGAGGCCGAGCCCGACGAGATCAAACGCTCCATGCGCCCCTTCGGGCTCTTCGCCGCATCGCTCTTCATGATCGCCTCCATCTGGGCGCTGGCGCTACCCGCCGAGGCGCTGCGCATCGTCATCCCCGCGATCCGCCTCGTCATGAGCGTCGCCTCCGTCTGGGCGGCGTTCCGCACCGTCGACCTCATCTCTAGCGTCGCCGCCAGTCGCGCCAAGCTCACCGCCTCGCGCTACGACGACCTGCTCATCCCGCTCGTCCGCAAGACCCTCAAGATCTTCATCTTCGCGATCGGCCTCATCTACATCGCCGGCGCGCTCAACATCGAGATCGTCCCGCTCCTCACGGGCCTGGGCATCGGCGGCCTGGCGGTCGCCTTCGCAGCCAAGGACACCATCGAGAACTTCTTCGGCTCCGTCGCCGTCATCATGGATCACCCCTTCCAGGTCGGCGACTGGGTCGTCGTCGAGGGCGTCGAGGGCATCGTCGAGGAGCTCGGCTTCCGCTCCACCCGAATCCGAACCTTCTACAACTCGCAGGTCACCATCCCCAACGCCACGCTCGTGCGCGCAACCGTCGACAACTACGGCAGGCGCAAGTACCGACGCTTCAAGACCGCGCTCAACGTCACCTACGACACCCCGCCCGACACCATCGAGGCCTTCTGCGAGGGCGTCCGCGAGCTCATCCGACTCCATCCATACACCCGCAAGGACTACTACTGCGTCTACTTCAACAACATGGGCGCACACTCCCTCGACATACTCGTCTACACCTTCTTCGAGGCGCCCGACTGGCAGACCGAGCTCCGCGAGCGCCAGCGCTTCCTCCTCGACGTCCTCCGTCTGGCAAAGCAACTGGGCGTCGAGTTCGCCTTCCCAACCCAAACCCTCTGGGTCAACCCCGAGGACGATGGCTCCCCGCCACCGCAGGCACCAGCATCCGACGCCTCCGAGCAGGCGCAGAAACTCGGACGAGACACCGCCCAGACAATCATCAGCGATCAACCCTGGGTCGAGGCCAAGCCCGCGCCCGAGGCCATCATCTTCTCGTCGTTCGATCGCAAGGGACGCAAGACCGAGGCCGCGCGCGGTGGTGGCTCGGGCGAGGGAGAGGGCTGACCACTCAGCCGTGCGACGTCGGCGTCAGCCACTCAGGCAGAGGCGTCGGCCTCCCGCTCGCGTCCACGCACGCCAGCGTCGTCGACGCCGTCAACAGCACCGTCCCCACGCTCCCGTCCTCGCGCACCTCGAGCAGCTCGTACTCGTGATTCAGTCGCGCGCGTCCACCGCCAGTCACCTCGCAGCGCAGCACCAGCTCCTGGTCGTAGCGTGCCGGTCGCAGATAGCGCACGTCCAGACGCGTGATCACCAGGAACACGCCCATCTCCTCGAGATCCGCGTAACTCACACCGCACTCGCGGAGCATCTCCGTCCGAGCCATCTCCATCCACGGCAGGTAGCTCGAGTGATGCACCACGCCCATCGGGTCGCACTCGACGTACCTCGGGCGCACGCGCAGCTCGCCCCTGGTGGGGATCGATCGCCTCGGCGCGCACTCAGGAATCGGCGGTCGTGCCATCCGAACACCTTACCCCATCAGAATCGCCACACCGCGCCCAGGTACACACCCGCCGTCGAGCCAATCCACTCGAACCGGCTCGGCTCGTCGCCATCAACAACGCTGTTGAACAGAAACCGGTACCCGAACTGCACACCCAGGCGTTCATCCGGACGCCAGTGGAATCCCGTCAGCACGTTCCCGCTGAACGATCCGTAATCCCCCAGGCCCATACCACCAACATCCGCCGCGAAGTCGAACGCAAGATCGGGCGCCAGGTCCACCTCCAGTCGCGCACCGACGATCACGTCGATCCACTGCTGATCCGCGCGCATCATCCCGCCGTTGGCGCTCACATCGAACGCTATGTCGTAGGCGCGCAGTCCCGCGTACGCGTCCACGTTCATGCGCACGCTGTCGCGCGGATCCTTCGCCGGCAACTCCTTCGACCACCACTCCCACTCGTAGACCAGCTCCACCGAACTGAACCGCACCTCCGACGACACCGCGTCGCCGAACACGCCCGACACGCTCCCGAAGGTGAACGTGTCCTTCGCGATCGATCGCTCGCTCTGCTCGAACACAAACGCATTCCACCGGATCGACGACTCCTCGTCGAGCCGGAACTTCGCCTCGATCGCGCCCGCGTAGCCGCTCTCGTCCAGGTCGATGTCCTCGAGCTCAGTCTCGCCAACCGACCCCGGCGCCTGGATGCTCCCGAACAGGCCCGGCCTCCACAGCGAGGGCTCCACCTGCACCACCCAGGGCGAAACCAACTCCAACTCCACCGGCTCCGCCTCGAGTGCCAGGCCCGCGTCCGCCTCAATCTCCTGCGCACGCGCAGAACCAGCCGATGCAAGCACCAACGCCAGCGCACATATCCTGTTGGGTGGAAATCCGTTCCGCATCGCGCCAAGACTACCCGCAGACGCCCATGACCACGAATCCGCCACAGCCCGAGCCAACCGGCATCGAGATCGCGCCCCGCGTGCGCGTCCCCGATGCTGTGCTCGTCTTCAAGTACTCCCGCTCGGGCGGCCCGGGCGGCCAGAACGTCAACAAGCGCGACACAAAGGCAGAGCTCCGCATCGCGCTGACCGACATCCCCATCTCCGAAGCCGCCACACGTCGCCTGCGCACCCTCGCAGGCTCGCGCCTCATCGACGACGAGGACCTCGGCCCAACCCTCCAGATCATCTCCGAGGAGCATCGCACCCAGCGCCAGAACAGACAGGCCTGCCTCGACCGCCTGCGCGAGCTGCTCATCCAAGCCCTCAACCCGCCAAAGCCTCGCAAGAAAACAAAGCCCACCCGCGGCTCGAAGGAGCGCCGCCTCAAGGCCAAACGCGAGCACTCCGAGAAGAAGCAACGCCGCCAGAAGCCTCCCGAGTAGCCATCTGCCACTCTGGCACCCTCTTCCTTTACTCACCTCTCCCTGACACCCTCAAACCCTTTCTCACGCCTCAAAATCGCCCTTTTCTGCCCTCCAGAACACCTCCACCACTGGCCCCAGTGTTGCATCTCTCACGCCACGATGATGTCCGTGCGCTACGACATGCAGGCAGGCCCGGCCAACCCCGCCGCCAGACTCAACCTCCTCCTCACGGATGGTGGCTGGCGCGACGAGTCATGGGCCGACCGGCTCCCGCGCCTCCTCTCCCCCATGGGCGTCGACTCCCGTCGCGCCCAGTCGGGCTCCGAGGCGGCCCAGCTCCTCGACTCCACGCGCATCCACGCCGCCATCGTCGACCTGACCCTCCCCATGGACCAGCGCGTCCAGCACCACCACGCGCAGCGACACTCCAACGCCTCCATGCCCTCCGAGGGCGGGGCACGACTCCTCAAGCTCCTGGCGCGCGTGAAGAACCCCCCACCCATCATCGTCGTCCGCGAGCCGCGCATGTCGCGCGAGGACGCGCGCGACCTCTACGTCGCGCTCCAGCACGGCGTCTTCGCCGTCGTCGACCGACCCGTCAACATGGAGCTCATGCTCGAGGTCCTGCGACGACTCCTCACTCGCTACTACCACGGGCGATGGCCCGGACTCGGATAACACCGTTCATAACTCCGCCCGCGGAGGGCGTCAGACAAGGGAGCCAACCGAACAATGGCAACGGCAACAAAGAGCAAGAAGATCAACGTCAACATCACGCCCATCGGCGACAAGGTCATCGTCCAGCGCGACGAGGCCGAGACCATGACCGACTCGGGCCTCTACCTCCCCGAGGGCGCCAAGGACACACCCAAGACCGGCGTCGTCCTCGCCGTCGGCACCGGCGCGCTCAACCACGACACGGGCGAGCGCATCCCCATGACCCTCAAGAAGGGCGACCGCGTCATCTTCACCTCCTACTCCGGCACCGAGATCAAGGTCGGGGGCGACGAGGTGCTCATCATGTCCGAGGACGAGATCCTCGCCACCTTCGACTGACGCACCCATGACCTCGGACGAACTCCGACTGGCACTGGGTGAGCTCACCGGAGAGCGCAACGCCGTCTTCGCGTTCGAGCACGCGGACACGCTCCGCGTCTCCAACGCCTTCCTCGTCCCCGACGAGGGCGACGGACTCGTCAAGGTCTCCGACGGCTCGCTCGTCTACATCGTCGACGCACCGCGCGTCGCATGGATCCAGATCGGCACAAACTCAACACTGTCATCCTGATAGAGAACACTTAGGAGATACCACACATGCCTGCGAAGCAGATCGCATTCGAGAACGAGGCCCGCGAGAAGATCCTCAAGGGCGTCGAGCAGCTCGCGCGTGCCGTCAAGGTCACGCTCGGCCCCTCGGGACGCGTCGTCGTCCTCGAGAAGTCCTTCGGCTCGCCGACCGTCACCAAGGACGGCGTCACCGTCGCCAAGGAGATCGAGCTCGAGGATCCCTACGAGAACCTCGGCGCGCAGATGGTCAAGGAGGTCGCATCCAAGGCCTCAAAGGACGCCGGCGACGGCACCACCACCGCCACCATCTACGCCGAGGCCATCTTCCGCGAGGGACTCAAGAACATCACCGCCGGCGCCAACGCCAACGAGGTCAAGCGCGGCATCGACAAGGGCGTCTCCCTCGTCGTCGACGAGCTCGCCTCCATGTCCAACCCCGTCAAGGGCTCCAAGGAGATCGCGCAGGTCGGTTCCTGCTCCGCCAACCAGGACGAGCAGATCGGCAGCATCATCGCCGAGGCGATGGAGAAGGTCGGCAAAGACGGCGTCATCACCGTCGAGGAGGGCAAGAGCCTCGAGACCGAGGTCGAGCTCCTCGAGGGCATGCAGTTCGACAAGGGCTACCTCTCCCCGCACTTCGTCACCGACACCGGTGAGATGGAGTGCGTCCTCGAGGACGCCTACGTCCTCGTCCACGAGAAGAAGATCGAGTCCGCCAAGGACCTGCTCCCCGTCCTCACGAAGGTCGCCGAGCAGGGCAAGGCGCTGCTCATCATCGCCGAGGACCTCGGCTCCGAGGCGCTCGCCACGCTCGTCGTCAACAAGCTGCGCGGCACGCTGAAGATCGCCGCCGTCAAGGCGCCGGGCTTCGGTGACCGTCGCAAGGAGATGCTCCAGGACATCGCCATCCTCACGGGTGGTCAGGCCGTCATGGAGGAGCTGGGCATCAACCTCGAGAAGCTCGAGCTCTCCGACCTGGGTCGCGCCAAAAAGATCACCGTCGACAAGGACAACACCACCATCGTCGAGGGCGCCGGCTCGTCCAGCGACATCAAGGGTCGCATCGACACCATCCAGGCGCAGATCGACAACACCGACTCCGACTACGACCGCGAGAAGCTCCAGGAGCGCCTCGCCAAGCTGTCCGGCGGTGTGGCGCAGGTCAACGTCGGCGCCGCGACCGAGGTCGAGATGAAGGAGAAGAAGGCTCGCGTCGAGGACGCCCTCCACGCCTGCCGCGCCGCTGTCGAGGAGGGCGTGCTGCCAGGTGGCGGCGTCGCCGTCATCCGCGCCCGTCGCGCCATCGAGAACGCACGCGCCAACGCCAACTCGGGCGACGAGCGCGTCGGCATGGACATCGTCTTCCGCGCACTGTCGGCGCCGATCAAGCAGATCGCCGCCAACTGCGGGCTCGACGGCTCCGTCATCGCCTCCAAGGTCGAGGAGAACAGCACCAATAACTTCGGCTTCAACGCCCTCTCACGCGAGTACGGCGATCTGGTCAAGGATGGCGTGATCGTCCCGACCAAGGTCGAGCGCATCGCCCTCCAGAACGCCGCGTCCATCGCGGGCCTGCTCCTCACCACCGACTCGGCCATCGTCGAGCTCAAGGAGAAGAAGAAGGCAGCCCCCGGCGCCGGCGGAATGGATGACTTCGATTATTAAGGAACCTAACGATGAAGCCTACTTGTAGGCACATCTCGATCAGTTAACCAAAGGGCCGGCATCCGAAAGGGTGTCGGCCTTTTTGATTTAGAAAGGAACTGTACACAATGACTATTCCACAAAAGCATGTTGACCATCTTCTGTCGATGTGTGGGCGTCATTGTTGTTTGTGTCGTCGGTTTAAGCCCTTGCACTTGCAGGTGCATCACATAAAACCCGTTTCAGAGGGAGGGCTAGATGAGCCAGACAATCTAATCGCAATCTGCGTAAGCTGTCACATTGACGTACATGCAAATGTACCGTTCACTCGGAGATTCACCGAAAATGAACTTAAACAATGCCGAGATCATGTAATCGATCTTGTCGAAAACGGTACGTTACCTAGCGTAACTCCAGTAGTTGTACAAGAGCAATTTGTGGCAGCCGAAACCACGGTCACTGATCTAGTTCTGAATCTATCTAGCGCGGCGGCAGAGTTACTAGTAAACGCATGCAGGCAAACCCATCCTATTATCTCAAAGCTCACTACTTTTGGAGGGGGCACCATACAAGCTGGGAAGGTTAGTATTGAAGAACGACTCATAGGCCCCCGTGAATATCGTAGATACGCTGCAGGGCTAGAGCAGTTGCTTGACCATGGATTGGTGTCAGCAGTGGGCTACAAAGGCGAGATTTTTGACGTGACCTACGAAGGCTATGCATGGGCGGATGAAATTGAGGCTTACCAATCATCCTCGCAATCTTGAACTAGCCGTTAGTGAGTGGACTGGTTGGGGCTTGCTCGCAAGCACGCTAAGATCTTTTCGATGGCTAGGCCGCCGATCGTAACCGCTGAGTCGCACCAAGAACTTGTCGAGCGCACTCGATTCGCTGTCGGACGACTAGAGGAAACACAATCAATTGAGTTTAAAGAGAGCCAAGATTGGTCAACACTGTCAGCACGAGTAGCACGCACTTGCTTAGCAATGTCAAATCTTCGCGACGGGGGTATTGTAGTAATAGGTATATCTGAACGTGATGATCAAGTAACAATAACTGGTGTAGACGACAACGTTATCGCTACTTATGACACAGATGTTGTGATCGACCAAATTAATAAATTTGCCGATCCACCCTTAGATGTATCCGTTGTCGCAATTGAACTCGATGGCAACACGTTGATTGTTATTCATACCCAAGAATTTCGTGAGATTCCAACCGTATGCAAACGCTCGTTCGAACAAGAATTGCAAAATGGCACCATGTACTTCAGGCCTCGAGGGCGGCCTCGGACTGAGAAAGTACAAACTTCTCATGAACTACGTGAGATTCTCGACTTGGCTGCAGAAAAACGGACCCGCCAGTTCATCAGTACCGCCACTCGAGTGGGCCTTCTTAATGAGCAAGCAATCCCCCCAGACGGGGAAGAGTATGATCGTGAGATTGAGGAGTTCCTGAAATGAGTCTTCCTGAGCGAGCAGAGCTAATCAAGGAGGGACCACATTGGCTAATGAGGTTACACCCTACTACGAAAGCAGACGATCTCATTGGCGGCAACCGAGATGCGCGGCAGCTTCTCCAGGACTGCCAAATACACTACGCGAGATGGGAATTTCCAGAATTACCTAGAGCGAGAACCCAATTTGATGTTGGTGAAGGATGGGTCTCGCCAGCATATGACCCATACACTGCAGACAGCTATTGCAGGCTCCATATGTCCGGTCAATTTGTGTACATGCGTACACCCATCGAAATCTCCAATGAGGGCTGGCAAGAGGAACTAATAAGCCGCGCGGAAGACTGCATTGTCTTCGGAAGAGAGCGATTTGAGGCGGCAGACTCTCCGCAATTTTTAGATATTGAACAAATTCTAAGACAAATAATATTTTGGTACTTATTCTCCTCTCGTCTCGCAATTAAATTGGATCCACACTTAACGATGAAGGTATCGATAGAACTCCGTCAAATTCAGCGTACGGCATTGATGGCGCCAAAGAATCGTCTATGGCATGATTATTTTGAGACCGCCTGTGAAAGCATTAAATATGAATTTGCCAGTACTGGTGACGCACTCGGAGGCACCATCGAACAAAATTCTCTTAAAGCTATTCAATTTTTTATGGAGCATTTTGGTTGGCTAGATTCTAGCGAAACAATATTTGTAAACGAGATTCGCACGTATTTGAGTCATTAGCTAGTTTGTATTGTCACTCCAGTCAATCGGTAAACACATGATAATTCACTACAATCCCCTCACACACACATCCGGAGCCCCCCATGCGCACCATCAGCCTTATCACTCTCACCCTTCTCCTGACCGCCTGCGCCTCGACGCACACCCCCGAGGTCTTCAAGCTGCGCCCCGCGGTCGAGGACGCCTATGGATACACACAGGCCGTGCGCATAGGCGACACCATCAAGATCTCGGGTGCCGTCAGCATGGATGACGAGGGCAACCCTACCGCGGTGGGCGATCTCGCACAGCAGATGCGCAACTGCTACCAGGACATCGAGGAGAGCCTGAGCTACTACGGCTGCACGTTCGACCACGTCGTCTCCGAGAGCATCTTCACCACCGACATGGCGCAGATGCTCCAGGCGTCCAGCTATAGGTCAGAAATCTACGGCACGCGCTTCCCGACCGGTAAGTGGATCGAGGTCAAGGGCCTCGCCCTGCCCGAGTTCATGATCGAGATCGAGGTCGAGGCTCACTGCAAAGGGCACTAGAGCCCCGCAGTTCCCAATTCCATATTTTGCTTTAGGGGAACAACCTCTATCCACGTAGGATGGCACCGCATCCAACCTCCGGAGGAGACCCCCATCATGCGCCATCTGCTTTCCATCGCACTCGCACTCGTTACAACCACCTCCGCGCTCGCCGGCCCGCTCACGCCGCCCGGCGCACTCACCTCGACCCACAAGACGCTCACCGAGGTCGAGCCGCGTAGGCCGATCAATCTCACCACGGCACCCACCGGCGGCGGCGCGCTGCATCGCATCTCGACCGATGGCTCGTACTACCTGACCGGCGAGATCAAGGCCGACACCGGCCAGCACGCGATCCTCATCGACGCGCCGAACGTGACCATCGATCTGAACGGGTACCGCATCCTCGGTGGCTCGGGCGCCTCCGACGCGGGCATCGTTGTCGACCACGACAGCGCGACAATCCACAGCGGCTCGATCATCAAGGCAGCGGGCACGGGCATTCTTGTGAACGCCGGGCAGTCGCACGTGGTGCGCGACGTCGTGGTCTCGGAGTGCGGTGACGGCCTGCGCGTGGTAGACCCGACCTCGACGATCCGCGTGCTCGACAGCACGTTCAACTCCAACACCAACAGAGGCGCATGGGTCGATGGCACGTCCGCCTCGTTCTTCCGATCGGAGGCGAGGGACAACGGCGCAGACGGCTTCTACTCCGAGGCCACCTCGAGCCTGTTCGTTGACTGCATCGCGGAGCTCAACACCGGCGGTGCCGGCTTCGGCTCGGGCACATCATCGAGGCTGACCGGCTGCATCGCGACCGCCAACTCCACGCAGGGCTTCTCGCTCGGCGAGACCTCCGTGCTCTCCGAGTGCATCGCCACGGGCAACACCGCTGGAGGCTTCGACGTTGGCGTCAACTCCGTTATCCGCGAGTGCTCCGCGTTCAACAACACCAATTACGGCATCCAGGCGGGAGACGGAACAACCATCCGCGACTGCGTCGCGACCGGCAATACCGTCTATGGCATCTTCATGAACGACCAGGGATCGGTCCTCGATTCCATCACCCGCTCGAACGGCAACCGCGGGATCCGCGTCGGCGATGGCAATCTTGTCAGAGGATGCCTGACAAGCTCCAACGGATTCATCGGCATCTCGTCTGGCTTGGACAACCGTATCGAGAACAACGACATCGGCGATCACACCACGATGTTCATCCTCGGAACCGGCACCGTCTTCATCAGGAACACCATCGGGTCCGGCTCGTGGAGCACGAGCACCGACACGACATTTGGCGACATCGAAGACCTCACCACACCGGGGACAGCGACCGCGGCAACCACGAACGTGATCGTGAATCTGTTGAAGTAGAGCACACCCCGTACTGGAACGCGTGGTCTACTTCCGCGCCCGAGATGCTGTGTGAGATCGATTCTTCCACAGCGTGCCTCGCTGCGTACTCGTGCAATCCGCGTGTCTGGATTCTCTACTTTTTCCTGTTTTTGGGGCAGAACATTCTCTATGATTCAGGATGGCCTGCACCGCACAGAGGCATCCCCGACGACACCGAGGAGAAGTCGTATGGCACACGCACGCATCGCCGTCGTTGTTACGATCACGCTCGCTTGCACAAGCAGTGCAATCGCGCAGCACGAGCTGCTCGTATCATCGGACTCGCAGTTCTTCGGCACGTTCACGCCGCTGGTCAACGACTTTGATTCCCAGCGCGGCCCAACCGGGCCGATCTCTGTGTCCGCTACATCGACGGGCATCGGCGCACGCGGCGAGGCGTACGACTACCAATCATCGGTGCTCGCCACATTCGGCTTCGCCCGCCTGCAAACCTCCGCGAGCGTCTCACCAACATCCTCGTCACGCAACGGCTCAGGCTCCGCGAGCGCCGTGCTGGATTGGTCCGACACAGTCAACATCAATCCGACCAACCCGGCCAATATAGGAACGGTCGCCGACTGGACGTTCTCGTTCGCTATCACGGGGGCATCCAGTGCTGTGGATCCCTCGGGACAGAACCGAGCGCTCACGCTGTGGAACCTGCAGATGAGCACTGACATCAGCTCATCGCCCTTCTACGCAGCCCAGCATGACCCCAACACCGGCTACACGGGAGACCCGTTCGGCATCTATCAGGTCACACTCCAGGTCACGCTCGGACACGACACACCATTCGTCGGCAACATCCTTGCATACTCGGACTCATCAAACATCGACGATGGCATCTCCGGTGCACGCACCTCGGAAATGAACCTGCTCAACACCTTCCAGTGGCTCGGCACCGATTCGGTCAAGATCGGATCAACGGATGTCACGTACTCCTCGATCTCATCGAGTTCCGGCGCAGACTGGGAGAGCGTGATTGTTCCCTCACCCTCCACCGGACTTGCCCTCATACTCGGGCTCTCGCTCGCAACGCGCAGACGCTGATCTCTAAAATACTCACGCGTGGGCGAGACCACGGCCGGGACTCACTCGACGCGTCGCGTAATACGCGCGGCTCTCCTTGTGCAGCACGAACACGATCGACGACGCCGCGACCAGCACCTGCAGGCCGTCGCCCGTGTGCCATCCGAACCCGGCGATCAGCGCCGCATACAGCAGCAGCGCGAAGCCCTCTGAGATCGAGAACACGATCGCCCCCCACCAGCGACGCTTGAACGCGGCCACCAGCCCAACGATCGACGCCGGCACCGTCGGCAGCGTGACGAACCCAACAAACCCATGGGCCGCGAACTCCTCCTCGGAGACCGTCGCCGGGTCCGTCATCAGCATGTACCAGAACATCACCACGAAGCCCGCCAGGAAGAACGCCAGCGCCACCTTCAACGTGTACGGCACACCCGTCCGCTGCACCACCACACGCGCCGGCGCGGAACGCTCGGGCGCCACCGAGTGCGCGGGCACCACGCTCACGTTCTGGCACGACGGGCACTCGATCGACGCGCCGACGTTGCTCTCGTCACCGCTCAGCCTTCCGCCGCATTTTGGACACGTGAACTGGATCATGGCAGAGCCCTCGACCCCATTCTACGTCAGAGGGGGCCCGGGCTTTCAGAATGCCAACTCACACGCTCCCGCTACCGCCTCCGGCGCGATCCCATCACCCCCATCATCCCGAGCATCGCCATCGTGCCGGGCGACGGAATCACCTCCCACGTGTACTGCACGCGAAACTCGCCATTGAACAACGCCAGCCCGCCACTCGCGCCGTTGAGGTTCGAGTCGATCTGCGGAGTCACCGACACCGTCCCCGTGCCATCGTAGATCGACGGGTCCAGCATGATGCTCAGCGCGTTCCAGTCGTCGATGGTCATCGCGCTGCCCGTCGTCGTGAACGCAGCCGTGTTGACACCGATGCCCGTCCCCGTTCCCGCGCTGTCGGTGAACGACATCGCGGTGAAGAACGTCACCACCTGCACCCCGCCCCCGTCAACCACGTAGTTCGATATCACGATGTCCTGTGCGAGCCCGATCCGCACGACCGTCAGCTCGTGCATCGCCGGGTCCTTGCCGTTGTCCAGCAGCACGTCGTCGTCACGATCGACAAGCTGCGACGACAGCGAGGAGAACCCGTTGTTCATCCCAGCATCACTGAAATTCCACGACCTGGATGTCTCGATGACGAGCGTGTCGCCGCTCGACGAGAACGATGAAACCACAGCAACAGTGGCCGTGAGAATGATCCCTGTGCGCATGATCACACTCTCCCGAAAGATGGATTCTGACTCCGCTCCGAGAGTATCCGACGCCGGATCGGTGTCAAGAACAAAATGACAAATCGCGATCGCGCGCGCACACCGCGCACCAGCGCTCGCAGACACGTCCCATATCCCAAACTTTTTCCTATAGGACGAACGCCCAACATCCTAAGATGGACGCACATCCAACCTCTCGGAGGAGACATCAATGCGCACTCTGTTCGTAACCACTCTCGTGCTCGCTGTCGGCGCACCCACTCTCGCGGGCCCCCTCTCGCCGCCTGGTGCGCCGACGGATCCGACCTATAAAACACTCACCGAGGTCGAGCCGAGAATCGCGATCAACGCGACCAACACGCCGGGCGACGCGACCGACACCTTTATCATCACCCAGCCCGGGTCCTACTACCTGACAGATAACCTAGCGGCCGAGTTCGGCAAGAACGGCATACGGATCGCCGCCAGCAGTGTCACGCTCGATCTCAACGGATTTGTCCTCGAAGGCGCCGGCTCGGCGCCCATCGGCATCAGGACAGCCGCCTTTCTTGCCGACGTGGTGATCGAGAACGGCAGCGTGCGAAACTTCGCCAACCAGGGGATCAGCATCTCGACCGACTCTGGCCGACTTGAGGACCTAAGAGTCCTCAACTGCGGCAGCTGGGGCATCGAGATCCTCGGCGGCGCGTTCGGCGCCGAGATCCTGCGTTGTTATGTGAGCGCAACCGGAACAACCGCCTCCAACACAGGGGGCATATTCGTGACGGCCGATTCCGTGGTACGCGAGTGCGTCATCGATCGCGTGACCGGTGCAGCCATCCAGGCACAATCACGCTGCCACATTATCGACAACCACATCACACGCCCCAACACCAACGCCGGCCTGCCAAGCACCGCACGGGGTGTGTATCTGCCCAACAACTTCGACACCATCGTGCAGGGCAACAAGATCATCGGGACTAGCTCGGGCTACGGCATCGACGTAGCCGGCTTCGGTGGCAACGTCGTCGACTCGAACACGATCTCGTTCGCTGGTACCGGCATAAGGGTCTTGTCGTCCGACAATCTGATCGTCCGGAATGTGGTCGAAAACGCCGGAACAGCGTTCTCGACCGCGGTGAACAACAAGTGCTACGTCGTTGCCGCACCAAACGCGGCTGGGATCTTCGGCTCCTCAGGCGGCAGTTCATTCACGGGCGATCCGTACGCGAACGTCGTGCACTAACCGCTCAGCACGACACGCCGATGGCGTCGCAACAGAACCGCATCAGGGGCAGCATGCTCTTGTAGTGCCCAGCGATCGTCCGCGCGAACGTCGGGGAGCACGCCGTCTTCTCGTCGAGATCGATCACCCCGATGAAGTCCTTCCGCTTGATGTCCTCGATCAGCTCGTGCACGCCATCGAAGCCGCGCGGCGGGCGCTTGAGCGACTCCCCCGCCAGCTCGGCTGTCCCCGACGCGATCACCCTGCTCCGCATCACCTTCTTCCACTCGGCCGGCTTCTCGACGATCCGCTCGCGGATCTGACGCAGCGTGTCCGTGTCCGGATGCCAGATGCCAGCGCCCACGAACACACGCCCCGGCTCCAGGTGCAGGTAGAACCCCGGCGCGTGCACGTCCTTGGCGAGCTCGTGGCGGAAGTGGATCCCGGAGTTCGTCTTGTACGGCGTCTTGTCCTTGCTGAATCGAGTGTCCTTATGGATGCGAAACAACGAGCCGCCAACCTTCGAGTCATCCGCCACGAAGTGCGGGCTCAGCCTCGCCAATGGCGCCTCGAAGTCCCGGATGAACGCCCGCAGCGGCTCTCGCAACACCGACTCGTACCGGTCCTGGTTCTTCTTGAACCACTCACGCGTGTTGTTTCGCTTCAGCGCGCGAAGGTACGAGAACAGCTCGGGAGTGATGTGCGATGCCATGCGTTGATTCCTCCATCTCGACGAAGAGCAGAATGGTATCCGATGGCGTGTACCCGTCTGTCTACCTGCCTCACCGCCCCTCGACCCCAAAAAACGCCCCACGCACGCCGCAGAGGAGCATTCTGCTTGACCCCGACGGTGATTTGGTATACTCACCAACTCATGAAGGGCCGGAGAGCCGGCCTTGCCAGTGGACCCGACGATCGCGCCCGACGCCTCGAGTTCGCATCACTTCTCTCGGGCGACAGGTCAGGATCACACAATGATCAAGCTGTACGTAGGGAACCTTCCCTTCTCCACAACCGATTCCTCGCTCGAGACCCTCTTCAGCGAGCACGGCACGGTTCACTCCGCAAAAATCATCACGGATCGCGAGACGGGTCGCTCGCGTGGGTTCGGTTTCGTCGAGATGGACGACGACGCCGGCAGGAATGCCATCGAGACGATGCACGGCAAGGACGTCGATGGACGCGCACTGGTCGTCAACGAGGCCAGACCCCGCGAGGCACGCCCGCCCCGCTATTGAATCTCTCGCACACGCGATACAACAAACACCCCGCGCCACTCGACGCGGGGTGTTTTTTTTGTCCTCAATACACGACGCACGACTCACTCGGAGCCATCGCCCCCAGCCTCCTCGACCGGATCCTGCGAGTCCTCCTCGGGAAGATCCGTAATGTCGATCAGCTCGACGTCGAAGATCAGCAACGCATTGGGCGGGATGATCTCCTGCGCACCGCGCCGGATCCCCTGCTCGCCATATCCGAGATCCGCCGGGATGATCAGCTTGCGGATGCCACCGACCTTCATCGAGCCCACGCCCTCGCCCCATCCGCGGATCACCTGGTTGAGCGGGAACTCGATCGGCTCGTTCCTGTCATACGACGAGTCGAACTTCACACCATTGTTGAAGTAGCCCGTGTAGTGCACCAGCACCTTCGACGTCGACGTCGGCGGCTCCGGGCCGTCGCCCTCCTTCAGCTCGTAGTACATCAAGCCCGAGGGGCGACGCTTGATCTGGCCAACGGTCGGCATGCCCGGAAACGTGTTGACCACCTCGCTGCTGATCACGTCGCCGCGCAGGCCATTGACAATAACCCGGTGCTTCTCCGTCTCCGTGATGACAGTGACCGTGGCCGCGGCGGGATTCTCCTCGCCCGGGAAGTTCCAACGCGCATCCACACAACGCCCACCGACGTGCGCCTCGGCTGCCTCGACCATCTGCGCCATCGTGTAGTGGCGCCCCTTGATCATCGCGTGCATCTCCTTGGGCAGGATCGGCACTCTCGTGAAATCGTGCTGCGCCAGTGCCGTGGACGCTCCGAGGATGCCCATGAGGGCAACAAGAAACAGGCTGCGACGGATCATGTCCGATCCTTTCAGATGATGGGTGTGTCGAGTGCTCATCGCCCCGGGCGGGTCCCTTGAGCCCGCTCGCAGGCGCGATATCGTACCGGCTCACCGAGTGTACCGCGACGCGACCCACGCGTTGACGACCGAGAACACCTCCACACACTGGAGTCGCGATGACCTGGAACGCCTACCTCGCAGGAGAAATCCACTCGCCCTGGCGCGACGAGATCACCAGAGCCATCGACGATTCGAATCTCGACGTCTTCTGCCACGCGCCCGTCACCGACCACGACGCCTCCGACGATTGCGGCGTGCGTATCCTCGGGCCCGAACCAGACCCGTTCTGGCACGACCGCAAGGGCGCCTCCCTCAACGCCATCCGCACACGCACGCTCATCGAGAGGGCGGACATCGTCGTCGTCAAGTTCGGCGAGAAATACAAGCAGTGGAACGCCGCCTTCGACGCCGGCTACGCCGCAGCACTGGGCAAGAAGCTCATCATCATCCACTCACCCGAGCACAGGCACGCGCTCAAGGAGATCGACGCCGCGGCACTCGCCGTCTGCGAATCAGCATCGCAGGTCGTCGAGGTCCTGCGCTACGTCACGACGGGGCAACTCGGCTCCTGACATCGAATCCCGACGCGCGCAACACCTCGCGCAGCGAGACGTCGTCGCTCTCATCGAACGCACCGATCTCGAACGAGTCCAGGTCCAGCACGCCAACGCACGCGCCCGACGCCGGGTCGAAGATCGGGATCACGATCTCCGACAGGTCGCGCGGGTCGCACGCGATGTAGTCCTCTCCGAGCGAGCGCACGTCCTCGACGATCCGGGTCTCTCCTCGCACGTATCCCTGCCCGCACACACCGTGCAGCCCGATGGGCGAGCACGCTGGCTTGTCCCGACAGGCCACCAGCACAAGTCGCTCGTCCTCGGGAGTGTTCTCGCGCGCCAGATAGAACCCAACCCACGACACACCCCGCGCATGGAACGCATCCCACAGGATGTCGGACACGGCCTGCGCGCGCTCCTCGATCGTCAGATCTCTGGCGATCCGCTCGCAGCGCCGAATCACATCGGTGTAATCGCGTGCCATCGGACAGAGCATAGACACCTGCCCGCTCGATGGCGATGGGATATCATCCAGCCATGGCACAGAAGGTGGTCATCGTCGGCGGTGGTGTCATCGGCGCTCTGTGCGCACACGAGCTCAACCGCGCGGGACACGACGTCACACTCCTCGATGGCGGACCCATCGGACACGCCTGCTCCTTCGGAAACTCGGGTTTCATCGCGCCTGGCCACGGCCCGCTCTGCGTCCCCGGAGCACTCGACAAGGCGTGCGACGCCGCGACCAATCCCGACGCGCCCTGGATCTACTCCGAAACCAGCGAGCCGGTCAGCCGATGGCTCGAGATGTTCCGCGCGTGCTGCACGCACGAGCACGAGCAGCACTGCCTCCGCGTGCTCGACCACATCGGACGCGACATGCTCTCGCGATACGAGACTCTCCTCGACGACACGGGCATCGAGTGCGATTTCCACGCACGAGGATCCGAGTACGTCGCCTACGAGGAGGGCACGATCCAGGCGCTCGACCTCGAGGCCCGCTCGATGCACGCGCGCCAGCACGAATGCCATCTCGTCTCGCCACCCGATCCGACGCTGGACGCCAACGCCCTCCGCGATGGCTGGCTGTGCGTCCAGGCGCACCCACAGGGGGCATCGCTCAATCCGTATCGGTTCGTCTGCGCGATGATCGACCACGCGCGCGCCTCGGGTGTGACCATCCGCGAGCACACGCGTGTCGTCTCGTTCAATCTCGTCAACGCGCGCGTCACGAGCGCATCACTCTCAGACAACACCACGCTCGAGGCCGACGCGTTCGTCCTCGCCACGGGCATGTCCAGCGTAGCGCTGCTCGAACCATTCGAGATCCACCTGCCACTCCAGGCCGCGAAGGGATACCACGCCGACGTCCGTCTCGAGAGCATCCCGATCTCGAAGCCCGTCATCATCGCCGACTCAGACACCATCCTCACACCCATCGACGACTTCATCCGCGTCTCCGGCACCGTCGAGATCACTGGCGACGACGACTCCCTCGCAGACAGGCGCATCGGCACCATGCACAGACGCGCTGTCCAGGCGATGCCGCATCTGGAGCGGGGTGTCGTCGTCTCGCGCTGGCTCGGTCGCCGGCCCGCCCTTCCCGACGGGCTGCCCGTGATAGGACAGGTCGATGGTGTCGAGAACCTCCACGTCGCCACGGGGCACGCGCGCCTGGGCGTCTCGCTCGCGCCGGTCACAGGGGAACTGGTCAGAGGGCTCGTCGAGAGCGCGCCAGACCCCATCCTCGAACACCTTCGTGTCGATCGCTTCGCAGCGCACCCCAGCGCACGCTGATCACCCCTTGTCGATCACCATCACCTGCTCGAGCGGCTTGCGCTCCAGCGCCTTGGCCGGTATCTCGCAGCCATCCGCGGGATAGCCCACCGGCACGAGCAGGAACGGGCGCTCGTGCTCGGGGCGGTCCAGGACGCGCGTCAGGAACTTCATGGGCGAGGGCGTGTGCGTCAGCGCCACGAGCCCGGCGTGGTGGATCGCCGCCAGCAGCATCCCTCCAGCGAGCCCGACCGACTCGGTGTTGTAATACACCTGCGAGCCGTCGTCGTCCTTTGCCAGCTTGAAGACCACGATCAGCCACGGCGCGATCTCGAGAAACTCCTTGTTCTCGTCCGTCCCCAGCGGCGCGAGATCCTCCAGCCACTGAGCCGAGGCCCGACGCTCGTAGAACTCGCGCTCCTCTTCCTCCGCCGCGAGCCTGATCTTCCGCTTCAGCTCAGGGTCCTGCACGCACACGAACCGCCACGGCTGCTTATTAGCCCCGTTGGGCGCCGTGGTCGCGCTCCGCACGATCCACTCGATCGTCTCTCGTGAGACAGCCCTGTCGGAGAACATCCGCACCGACCGTCGGGTGCTCATCGTCTCGTAGAAACGGCGCGCGCCCTCCTCGGGGGTGCAGCCGGGGTTGAACCGCTCGGGTAGCGGCACGAAGTGCGCCTCTGGTGTGCCGTTCGTCGTCATGGTCAGGTCGCCGAGCTCGTCGAGTGCTGCGCCACCGCCTCCGCGAACCTGCCGAGCGACTCGAACGTGAAATCAGGGGTGATATCGAACGCCGGCGCCCGTGTCGCACCGCCGCCCTCGCCTCCGCGTCGATCGATCCAGCACGTCGTCATGCCGATCTTCTTGGCCGGCACGTGGTCGTGGAACAGGCTCTGGGCCACGTGCATCACGCGACCGCGCGCCACACCCAGCTGATGCGCCGCGTGGATACCCGCCTCGAGCATCCTCGGATCGGGCTTGTACGCGCGGACATCCTGCGCAGTAACCACCGCGTCGAACTCGAAGCCGAGCGTGCGCTGCGACTTCGCGAACGAGGTGTGGTCCACGTTCGAGACCACGATAAGCTTCTTGCCCAGCGAGCGGAGCCGCTCAAGCGCCTCGCGAGAGTCGTCGAACGCCGGCCAGTGTCCGACCGACGACGCCAGCGAGTGCGCATCGGTGTCGCACTCCGTGATCCCGAAGTGATCGCACATGCGGTTGTGCACCTCGCGCAGCACGTCCGGGTAGGGCATCGTCGGGTGCTCGCCCTCGACATCGGGCTCGAACCGCGCGAACGCCTCGAGCAGCGCCGTGTCGTCGATACCCAGGGCGCACGTGGCGGCCCACGGACGCAGCGCGGTCAGGATCCCGGTCTCCCAGTCGATGATCGTGCCGTAGCAGTCGAACGTGTACGCGTCGAAATCCGCGGGTGTCATGTGTGAGCCTCCGTGCCGGTTGCTCCGGACGTTGTCCGGATGTGGATCTCACCTGTCAGCGCACGATGGACGGGGCACCTCTCAGCGATCTCGAGCAGTCGCTCGCGTTGATCCCCGCTGAGACTCCCGTGCAGATCCACTGTACGCGAAATCGTGGTGACGATCCCCTCGCTCGACTCGCACGTCTCGCAGTCGCGCGCCGGGATCCGCGCGTGCTCCAGCGAGCAGCGGACGCCCTCCAGTGGCCACCCCTTCCGGTCCGCGTACATCCTCAGCGTCATCACCGTGCACGCGCCCAGCGAGGCGAGCAGGAGCTCGAAGGGCGTCGCGCCCTTGTTGGCGCCGCCCAGCGACACCGGCTCGTCCGCCAGCATGGCGTGATCGCCCGTGCGCACTTCGGATGTGAACCCCGTCGGGCCGATGGATACTGTCACCGACATGCAGAATCTCCTTCCCACACGATAGGCCCACGAGCACACCCCCGCAGGAGCACGCAGAGTGCCACATCGCTTCCTGACACGAGCCGCGGAGTGGTTCCCCCCCGTCTTCACAGCCTGGCTCAGCGCCTTCTACATCGTGTGGCTCATCATCGTCGGCACCGAGGACCTCTGGCGCGAGGCGCTGAACCACTGGGAGGCCGCCGCGGCAATGGTCGTCGGCTCCTACGTCGCCGGCTCCACCCCTCTCGGAGGCGGCGCCGTCGGCTTCCCCGCGCTCGTCCTGCTGCTCAACGAGCCCGCCACCATCGGACGTGGGTTCTCACTGGCCATTCAGTCCATCGGCATGACCAGCGCAACCATCTTCCTCCTGGCACGGCGCGCCCCCGTCGAGTGGACCCTCCTGAAATGGACGCTCATCGGCTCGACGCTCGGCACACCACTCGGCGCCTGGCTCGTCGCCCCACGACTCGACGACATGGTCATCAAGCTCATCTTCGCCGTCATCTGGGCAAGCTTCGGCATCATGCACCTCGTCAAGCTCCGCGCCATCGTCAGCGCAAAGGGCATCTCGAGAACATCCACAAGCTTCGACCGTGAGATCGGCATCAGCGTCGGCATCCTCGGCGGGCTGGCCGCCGCCATCGTCGGCGTCGGCATCGACATGATGGCCTACTGCGTGCTCGTCCTTCTCTATCGGGCCGACCTCAAGATCGCCATCCCCACCAGCGTCATCGCGATGACCTACACATCACTCCTCGGCACCCTCTCGCACGCGCTGCTCGGACAGATGGACAGCGACATCTTCGCCTACTGGCTCGCCGCGGCACCCGTCGTCGCCATCGGAGCCCCCTTCGGCGCCCTCATGGTGCTGCTCATACCGCGCACGTTCACCCTCGTCTTCGTCTCCATTCTTTGCCTCGGACAGTTCGTCTGGATCGTCGAATATGACAGTGTGCGCGGCACACCGCTCATCCTCGCACTCGCGGGTGTGCTCGTCTTCAACGCTCTGTTCGCGCTGCTCTGGCGACGCGGCACGTCGCTCTCACGCCACGCCGCCAACATCTCGACGCGCGACCCGTCGTTCCACTAGCCCCCCATCCCCAGCAATCGCGCCGCCTCGTCCACGTCCTTGTCGCCACGCCCCGACACATTGATCACCAGCGTCTGCGCGCGCTCCATCCAGCCAGCCAGCACGACCGCGTGCGCCACCGCGTGCGCGCTCTCGAGCGCCGGGATGATCCCCTCCGTGCGCGACAGCAGCGTCAGCGCCTCCAGCGCCTCCTCGTCGCTCACCGACGTGTACTCCACGCGCCCCGAGTCCTTCCAGTAGCTGTGCTCGGGCCCGACACCCGGGTAGTCCAGCCCCGCCGAGCACGAGTGCACCGGCATCGTCTGCCCGTCGTGCGTCTGCAGCACGTACGACAACGATCCATGCAGCACACCCGGCGTGCCGTACGCCAGCGGCGCCGCGTGATTCCCGATGTCGTTCCCCGTGCCACCGGCCTCGACTCCCACGAGACGCACGCCCGTGTCATCGATGAACGGCGCGAAGATCCCCGCCGCGTTCGAGCCACCACCCACGCACGCCACGATCGCATCGGGCAACGCACCGAACGCGTCGTCGCATTGATTCCTCGTCTCTCGCCCGATCACCGATTGAAAATCTCGCACCATCATCGGGAACGGGTGCGGCCCAACGACCGACCCGAGGATGTAATGCGTGTGCTCCACCGACCCCATCCAGTCGCGCATCGCCTCGTTCGTCGCGTCCTTCAGCGTCCTCGAGCCCGAGTCCACCTCCACGACACTCGCTCCAAGAAGCCGCATCCGCACGACATTCATGTGCTGGCGTCGCGCGTCCTCCGAGCCCATGTACACCTCGCACTCGATCCCGAGGTGCGCGCACGCCGTCGCCGTCGCCACGCCATGCTGCCCAGCCCCCGTCTCGGCGATCACGCGTTGCTTGCCCATCCGCTGTGCCAGCAGCGCCTGCCCCAGCGTGTTGTTGATCTTGTGCGCCCCCGTGTGCGCCAGATCCTCACGCTTGAGCCATATCGTCGCCCCACGATCGGCACCACAATGCGCACGCACGTGCTGGGTCAGGCGCTCGCCCTTGTACAGCGGCGTCGGACGCCCCACGAAGTCACGCAGCAGATCGTCGAGCGCTTTCTGGAATGACGCATCTTCCCGCGCGTCGTCGTACTCCGCGCGCAGCTGCTCCAGCGCCGGCACGAGCGTCTCGGGCACGTACGACCCACCAAAGGCACCAAACCGTCCATGAGCATCGGGAACGTTCGAGAGCGTTGTCATGCCACCAGTATAGCGCTGGCTCGCGGACTCAGTCCTGGCGCTCGTAGTCCCGCTGCGACTGCCTCGCCGCGCGATACCCCCTGGCCTCCGAGACCATCAGCACCATCACCAACCCGACCAGGAAGAACACCGCCAGCATCGCCAGCGCCACCGTGTCGTCTATCACCTTCACCTGCCCGAAGACGAACACGCCAACCACACCCGCACCCTTGTAGACCATTCCCCAGAGCCCGAAGAACTCCGCCGTCTTCTGCCTGGGCGTGAACCGCCCCACCATCGCGCGGCTGGACGTCCCGATGCCGCCAAGCCCAAGCCCCACACCGTTGCCCACCACCCAGAACATCCACTCGGGCGGATCGCTGGGAATCGTCAACACCGACATCCCCGCGCACGTGAGCACCCACACTCCCAGGAATATCAGCAGGCAACGCTTGATGCCGATGCGATCCTGGATCAGCAGCGTCACCACCGACCCAATCCCCGCGGTCACCGTCAACTGCAGCACGAACAGCACCAGCTTGACCTGCGTGAAGCCAAAGTCATTGGCGATGATCGATGCGAACGCGATCATCGTCTGCACACCCATCGCGTAGATGAAGAACGCGATGAAGAATCTCGCCAGCTGCCCGAAATGCGACGCCTGCGCAATCGTCTCCCGCATCCGCACCAACGCATCGCCGACGACCTTCCCAATCGAGGACGCCTCACGCTTCGGAGCCCGATCCCTCAGATACAGCAACGACGCGATCATCCCCACCAGGAACCACATCCCCGCGAACACGAACAGCGGCCCCCAGTCCGCCTCGCTCGTCATGCCAAGCAGCTCCATCATCACCGCCGTGATCACGAGCAGGCACAGCGCACCGACGTACCCCATCGTCCACCCCGTCGCGCTGATCCGCCCGATCGTCCTCGTCTCCGAGATCTCCGGCAGGAACGACGCCAGGAAGTTCTCCCCCATCTGGTAGCAGATGTTCGCGGGGATGAACAGCGCCATCGCCAGCGCCCAACCACCCTCCCCAATCAGCGCAAAGGCGCACGTCAGCGCGATGCACACGAAGCCCGTGAGGACCAGGAACTCCTTCTTCCACCCGCGTGCGTCGGCTATCGCTCCGACGAACGGCGAGAGCAGCACGACCACCAGCATGCTCGACGAGAACGTGATCGACCACAGCGAGTCCGCGTTCATGTCGCCCGTCACCGCGACCTTCTTGAAGTACAACGGGAACAGCAGCGTGATGATCAGCAGCGTGAACGACTGGTTCGCGAAGTCGTACATCCCCCACGCCCAGACCTCACGCGGATTCGGAAGGCCACGGAATGGGTTCAGACGCGACAGCACCAGCGATCAGCTCTCCGCCTCGTTGGCGGCCGCCACACCCAGCAGATGACGCCTGAAGAAATCCAGCTGGATGTTCTTGGCGTCGTTGGCCACGCGCCCGAATCCCGCATGCTCGAACGGCGCGCCGGTCTCGGGCCACGTCCTGAGCACGACCTCATCAGCGAAATCACCCGAACGCTCGCGCACGCGATCCATGAAACTCCGCACGCCATCCACCGCCACCCACTCGTCCGCCTCGGAGTGCAACGCCAGCAACGGCATCTGGCGCCATCCCTCCACGTGCAGGCTCGGATCCAGCGAGTCGATCAGCCCCCGCTCGTAGCGCTCACCGTAATCCATGAACGAGAAATCACCCGACGTCGACTCCACGCTCGCGCACACAAACGGGTGCGCGTCGCAACACCGACGCAGTGTCACCATGCCCCCCGCCGACATGCCACCGATCGCGGCTCGCTCCAGATCGAACACACCCTGTGTCCCCAGGTACGCGAGAATCGTGTCCACCTCCTCGATCGCCTGCTCAACCACGTAGAGCGTCCTGTCAATCGAGTCGTACCCCTCGATCTTCCGCTCGCCGTGCCCCGGCAGGTCGATCGCGCACGTCGCGATGCCCGAGCGCAGCCAGCGCAAGTACCGCCCGGGATCCAGCTCCTTGTGCACAGTCCTGCCGTGGAACCACAGCACCACCGGCGTCGGTGATTCCCAGTCGGGATGCGCCAGCAGCGCGGGGATCGAGCCATCGATCGCCGCGCGTCGCGCCTGACGCTGCAGCGCACTCGGAAGCCTGGCGAATCGCTCGTGCATGCGGGCATGGTATCCGCTCGCCACACCCACGGTGCCCTCGTGGTACGATGCCCGATCCCCGCAGAAAGACTCTCATGGCGAGCGCATCGAAATCGAAACAGAACTCCAATCCGCAGGCGGCACGATTCCACACCACGCGCAAGGCGCACCGCGACGAGACCGGAGAGGACTACGTCGAGGCCGTCGCACAACTCATCGATGAGCGCGGCGAGGCGCGCGTCCGCGATCTGGCCTCCATGATGGGCGTCTCACACGTCACGGTCTCGCGCATCGTGAGACGGCTCGATGACGAGGGCCTGCTCGTCTGCACCCCCTACCAGCCAATCCAGCTCACAACCGCCGGCGCCAGACTCGCAAAAAAATGCCGCCAGCGCCACGAGACCGTCCTCGAGTTCCTCCGCGCCATCGGCGTGACGCGAGCCCAGGCCGAGATCGACGCCGAAGGAATCGAACACCACGCCTCTGACGAGACCATCCGCGCGATGCGTCGCGCCATGCGAAATCTATCCCGCTGACTCTCCGGTGCGGGGAATCGGTTTCCCGTGCGGATCCACGTCCCCGGCGCGCCGGTCGAGCTCCTCGTGCATGCGCTCGTCGGTGACGTGCTCCAGATCCATCGCCGGTCGGTGCACGTGGTCCGGTCGCAACCCCAACTCGCTGACCAGATAGCTCTCCCACTGGCGATGCGTGCGCACAAGCCCGCGCGCCACGACGCGCCCGTCCTCGCTCAGCTCCAGACGCCCTCCATCCGAACGCACCAGACCACGACGACGCGTCTGGCGCAGCGCCAGGCGTGTGGCGAGCTTCGAGCCAACTCCAGCGCGCACCGCACCAAACGCGGCATCCGCCTCGACGCTCCCGCTCCCCGACTCCTCGGCGCGATACAGCAACGCCAGCAGGTCCTCGCGCGCCACCTGCACGGCAAGCCCCATCGTGCGCAGCCAGCGCGACACCACGCCATGCCTCGGTGCCAGCACGATCGCCAGCGCCACCTGCACACCACCAAGCGTCGCGATCATCCCGGAAGCCAGCAGCGAGTGGTTCCACTCGATCAGCCCCCACGAGTGCGCCACCATCGGCCCGAACGCCGCGAGCACGTAGCCTGCTAGACCAGTCCACCCCGCGATCAGCACCGAGAGCACGAGCTGCGTGCGGAGGCGGTCCGTCATCATCCGCGCCGTCGCGGCCGGGCAGATGAACATCGCGATCACCAGGATCGAACCCACCGCCTCGAAGGAGGTCACAGCCGCGATCGCGATCAGCACCATCGAGACCGTGCGCACCAGGCCCGCATGGATCCCCTGCGTGGTCGCCAGCGCGCCATCGAACATCGTGATGGCAAGCTCTTTGAAGAATACGACCACAAACGCCAGCGACACAAGCGTCAGCACCCCGAGCGTCACCATCTCGCGCGGCGCATCGCTCCACGCCTCACCAGTGAGCAGCGACCCCAACGACGTCGGCGTCAGCCACATGATGTCCTCGAGCTGACCGTACAGCACGCAGTCGGCGTCGAGATCCACGTTCTCCAGCGCCGCCTGCTCCAGCAGCACCACGCCCAACGCAAAGAGGATCGAGAACACCACGCCCATCGACGCGCCGCTCTCCAGACGCCCGAATCGACGGATCGTGTCGATCAGCACGACCGCCACCAGCGAGGAGATCGTCGCACCCAGCACCATCACCCAGGGCGAGCGCGAGCCCGACAGCAGGAATGCCACCACGATGCCCGGCAGCACCACGTGCGCCACGGCGTCGCCCATCAGGCTCTGGCGACGCAGCACCAGCAGATTCCCCAACACACCGCACGCCACGCACGCGAACATCGCGCTCAGCAGCGCCGGCAAGTCGATCTGGAGGAAGTCTTCCATCGTGATCATTACGCACCACCCTCCGAGGGCTCGTGCGAGATCTCGTGCACGCTCACAGGCATCGCCCCATCCAGCGACACCTCCCGCTCGAGTCGCGCCACCATCTCAGGCGAGAGCACGTGCTCGACCATGTCAGCCGCGCGATCAACATGCGAGACCGCAAGATCCGCGTGCGTCACCAGGAAGCGCTCCCACAGCCTGTGGTTCCTCGTCACACGCTCCGCGTCGACCGCACCCGCGCGAGTCAACGCCAGATAGGCGCCCTCGCGTCGCAGCAGGCCTCTCAGACGCAGCAGCCAGAGCGTCAGCCGGAGTGTGAGCGCCGACCACACGCGCGCCCGCTCGATCTGCGACACATGCACCCGCCGATCGGTGACCTTACTCGCATCCCGCTCGACACCCGTGGACTCGAGCATCAATCGCAGCACGTGGTCGCACGCGATGCGAACCCGAAGACGAAGATGGGCGACCACGTTGGCGATCACCCCGCGACGCGGCGCCAGCACGAAGCTCACGAGAAAGATCGCGCCCGAGACGAGCACGATCACCGCTCCCGCCGGCATGTCCGACCACACGCTCGACGCCACCACTCCCAGGTACCCGCTCACGCCACCGATCACACCGCTCAGAACCACCATCACGACCAGCCGATCCGTCCAGAACCGCGCCGCGGCAGGCGGGATGATCAGCAACGCAACGATGAGCAGCATCCCCACCGCCTGGATGCCCACCACCGTCACCACGACCACCAGCCCCATCAGCAGCAGGTCGAGCATCTGCACGGGCCATCCCTGCGCCTGCGCAAAGACGCGATCGAAGCAAATGACCCGGAACTCCTTGAGCAGCAGCAGCGAGCTGGCCATCGACAGCACCGCCACCACGCCCATGATCGCCGCGTCACGCGAGCTCATCCCCGCCGTCTGCCCAAGAATGAAGTGACTCAGCCCGCCCTGCGTGCCCACCTGCATCGACTGGATGCGCGACAGCAGCACGACCCCCACACCAAAGAACACGCTCAGCACGATCCCGATCGCCGCGTCCTCGCGCACCCGGCTGAATCTCGTGATCGCCTGCACCGTCAGCACCCCCACGATGCCCGACGCCGCCGCCCCCAGCAGCAGCAGCCCAACGGAACGCCCAGAGTGCCCCAGCGCCACAAGCACCATGAACATCACGCACACGCCCGGAAGCGTGGCGTGGCTCAGCGCGTCGCCCATCAGCGCCCGATTCCGCAGCAGCGAGAACGTGCCGATCAGGCCCGCGCTGATACCCAGCATCGTCGTACCGATCAGCACCACGCCCGCGTTCCAACCCGAGCGGAACGTCAGGATCTCGAGGACCTCCGTCCACGTCGCGCTGGTCTGGGCGAGCACACCCATCATCACATCGACCCGCTCCGCGCCAGCGCGTGCGCCGCCTCGTCCAGCAGCGTCAGGCGCCCGCCGTACGTCCTGTGCAGGTTCTCCTTCGTGAACGTCGTCTCCACCGGACCCGACGCCACCACGCGCGTGTTCAGCAGCAGCACGTGCTGGAAGTACTCCGCCACCGTCTGCAGATCGTGATGCACGCAGATCACCGTCTTGCCCTGGCCCCGCAACTCACGCAACACCTCCACGATCGCTCGCTCCGTCGCCGCGTCGACGCCGGCGAACGGCTCGTCCATGAAATACAGCTCCGCGTCCTGCGCCAGCGCCCGCGCCAGGAACACACGCTGCTGCTGCCCGCCCGAGAGCTGGCTGATCTGGCGCGACGCGTACTCGCGCATCCCCACACGCTCCAGACACTCCAGCGCCGCCTCGCGATGCGGGCGCGACACACGACGGCACCACCCGATAGCCCGATACCGACCCATCGCAACAACATCCAGCGCGCTGACGGGGAAATCCCAGTCCACGCTCTCACGCTGCGGCACGTAGCCGATCCTCGACCGCTGCGCGCGCACCGGCTTGCCGAACACCTCCACGCGACCGGACGCCAGCGCCAGCAGCCCCAGCGACGCCTTCAGGAACGTCGACTTGCCCGCGCCGTTCGGACCCACGATCGCGATCAGCGACGCGTTCGGCGCGTCGTAATCAACGTCCCACAACACCGGGCGCCGGTTGTAGGCCACGGTCATGTCGTGCACCGACAGCGGACTCGTCGCCGAGTGCTCGGGCAGCACGTCCAGCGAGTCCGGCACGCGCGCCCTGTGCGCGGGGAACGTGCCCATCAATCACCCCCGTCCATCGCCAGACGCCCGTGCATCCCCCCCGACGGCGCCTCACCACCCAGCGCGCGCACGATCGACGTGACGTTGTGATCCAGCATCCCGATGTACGTGCCCTCGTACGTCCCCGGCGCGCCCATCGCGTCGGAGAACAGGCTCGCACCCAGCGACACGCTGTGCCCGCGCGCACGCGCCCCGGCGATCAACGCCCGCACGTTCCGCTCCGACACCGTCGACTCCATGAACACCGCAGGAATGTTCCGCTCCACGAGCACGTCCACGAGCTGCTCGATCTCGCGAACCCCCGCCTCCGACTCCGTCGAGATCCCCTGTATGCCCATCACCTCCAGACCGAACCGACGCCCGAAGTAATTGAAAGCGTCATGCGCCGTGATCAGCACACGCATGTCGTCCGCAACCGTCGACATCACACGCTCCGCGTACGCGTCCAGCTCGCGGACCCTCTCGATGTACGCCCTAGCATTCGCCTCGTACTCCGAAGCGTGCCCCGGATCCTGCTCTGCGAGCGCCGAGGCGATGGCCTCGACACACTCCGCCCACAGCCCCGGATCCATCCACACGTGCGGGTCCGACGCGCCCTCGAAATACTCCGGGTGCAGCAGATGCTCAGCGTCGACCGACTCCGCCACGAACACCACCGGCTTGCCCGCCTCGCGCAGGCGCAGCAGCGCGTCGGTCATCTTGCCCTCCAGCAGCAGCCCGTTGGCGAACACGATGTCCGCGCGGCGCATCGCCACCATGTCGGAGCGCGTCGGCTTGTACAGGTGCGGATCCACACCCTGACCCATCAGCGTCACGACATCCGCACGATCGCCGCCGATCTGCGCGACCGCGTCGCCAACCTGGCTGATCGTGCACACGATCGACAGACGCTCCTGCGCGCGTGCGCCCAACGCGCAGGCCAGAGACAGAAGCAGCACAAGAACACTATGAGATAGTCGCATGATGAAAGCTCCCTTCGAGTTCATGGAAATGTAGCATATGCTACAAATCCAGTCAAGCCCACTCCCCTCTCGCACATTCCACGCTCAGACACCTCTCACAAAGGGGTTCGTCCGCTTCTCTCGTCCTATAGTCGTCTCGCCCATGTGCCCGGGCAGCACCCTCGTCTCATCCGGAAGCGCGTAGAGCACCTCGCGGATCGTCGCGAACAGCGCGCCCTCGTCGCTGGTCGGAAAATCGAACCGCCCGATCGAGCCCTCGAACAGCGTGTCGCCCACCAGCGCCACGCCGTGATCCGGCGCGTGCAGCGTGATCCCGCCGGGCGAGTGCCCAGGCGTGTGTAGCACATCGAACCGCACCCCACCAAGCTCCAGCGTCTCACCTCCACGCAGCAGCCTCGTTGGCTCCGGCATCACCAGCGGCGCCCCGAAGCCGCTGCTCAGGTTCAAGTCAGGATCGGTCAGCCAGGTCCGCTCCGCCTCGTGGATCCAGATCGGGATCTCCGGGTACGCCGCGCGCACCCGCTCCAGCCCGCCGATGTGATCCGCGTGCGCGTGCGTCAACACCACCGCCTCGGGAACCACGCCGGCCTCTTCCGCCAACGCGATCAGCGCGCCCGGATCGAACCCCGTGTCCACGAACCATGACCGAGCGTCGCTCCCCGCACCCACGCGCACCAGGTAGCAATTCGTCTCGAACGGCCCCAACACCGCCCTTTCGATGACAAGCTGCGCCCGCTCCTCTTTCTCAGCTTTCTGCATGGCTCCATCCTACACCTGGTGTAGAATCGGGGCATGAGCCAAACCTCACAGCAAGCCCTTATTCGCAACGTGGACTCCACTCGCTGCTCACGCGCCGACATGGAGGGCGCAGAGGGCGTCTCGATGTCCATCATGATCGGACGCCAGGACGGCGCCCCGAACTTCGCGATGCGACAGATCTGCGTCGAGCCGGGCGGGCACACCCCACGCCACTCGCACGATTACGAGCACGAGGTCGTCGTCCTCGACGGCGAGGGCACGCTCCTGCTCCACGCCCTGGAGCATCCCATCAAGCCAGGCGACTGCCTCTACGTGCCCGCCGACGAGGAGCACCAGTTCAGATCCACGAACAACACAACCCTCCGGTTTCTCTGCCTGGTGCCGGTGGAGCGCAACTGCGGAGATCCCACACCCGCCAGCTGACGAATAGCCCTACGAGACCCCAATGAACACCCGCTCGACAATCGTCCTCATCTACTACCTGCTGATCCTCTCCGCTGTGATCGGCGTGTATCTCACACTGGACTGGTTCGACGCACCCATCGCGATCACCGTCATCGCTGTCGTGCTCGTCATCGCGCCGCTCGCCATCCTCATCGCCATAGGGTCCTCCTCCGACCAGTTCGACGAATCATCCGAGCTGGCGCGCGAGGTGCGACACATGGCCAACTCCATCGAGACGCTCACGCAGGAGTCGGGGCTCTCCGAGGCCGCCAAGCGCGTCCTCCATCGACGCCAAGAGCGCGACCTGCTCTGCAAGGCGATCGAGCAGGACATCACCGACAAGGACTGGAACGCCGCCATGGTGCTCGTCAAGGAGCTCGCCGAGCGTTTCGGCTATCGCGTCGACGCCGAGCAGTTCCGAGGCCGCATCGAGCGCGCCCGCGCCGAGACGCTCTCCCAGGAGGTCGAGAGCGCCATCAGCAACCTCAGACAGATCATCGACGAGCAGCGCTGGACCGACGCCTTCGCCGAGGCCGCGTCAATCCAGCGCCTTTACCCCGAGTCCCCGCGCGTCGACGGACTCCAGCAGCTCGTCGCCAGCGCCAAAGAGCGACGCAAGCTCGATCTGGAACGCGAGTTCCTCGAGGCCGCCCAGCGCGAGGAGACCGACCGCGCCATGGAGCTCCTCAAGAACCTCGACCACTACCTCACCGAGGACGAAGCCGCGCACTTCCGCGAGGTCGCACGAGGTGTCATCGGGCGCGCCAAAGAAAACCTGGGCGTCCGCTTCAAGCTGCTCGTCCAGGACAAGAGCTGGAACAAGGCCCTCGAGGTCGCCGAGGAGATCCTCGAGGAGTTCCCAAACTCTCGCATGGCCGACGAGATCCGCGACATGATCGACACGCTCCGCTCCAACGCGGCGCAGATCCGCCACATCCAGTCGGCGACCTGACTCACTCCCCGCTCTGGTCTGACTCGTCCCTCTCGGGCACGGGCTCACCGCTCACGGGCTCGGGCGTGCGCCACAGCTTCACCAGCAGCACCGCGATGCCAACCAGCAGCACCGCGTCGGCGACGTTGCTCACCCAGGGCCAGATCTCACGCTCGCCGCCCGGCCACGCCAGCCCGAAGGGCAGCCGAACGCCCGGGAGCGGATGCAGAAAGTCACGCACGCACGCGAACACCAGCCGGTCGTACAGGTTGCCCAGTCCACCCGAGAGCACCAGACCCAGCGACGCGTGCGCCAGCCAGTCTCGGGGGCGCGTCCACGTGCAGAAGAGCCACATCGCAAACGCGCCGGCAGCGAGCGTGAACATCACGAAGAACCAACGCTGCCCGGCGCCCACGCCAAACACCGCGCCGGGGTTGAGCACCAGCGTCAGCTCCAGCACGCTCGGCACGACCACCACGGGCTCATGGGACGGAATCAGGGAGCCGATCCGCGACGCCCCCACCGCCAGCACGTCCTCGCGATGCACGACCACCGGATCGTCAGCGATGCGCTCGAACGCAAGCGACTTCGTCCACAGATCAAACCCCACGCCAACGAGCATCACACCAACAAGAACCGCCCACGCGCGCACGCTCCGCCAGCTCCGCTCTGCGGAACCATCGTGTGTCACGGCGTGAATCGACCAGAGTCGGCCATGCGAGCGCCCTCGACGCTGTAGCGCGCCCAGGGCGTCTCATCGAGGCGCTCCTGCTTGATGGGCACGCCCGTAAGCTCACAGATGCCATAGGTCTTGTTGTCGATGCGCCCGATCGCGTCATCGATCTCCAGCAGCAGCGCACGCTGCGACGCAGCAAGCCCCAGCGCCAGTGACTGGTCGTACTCATCCGAGCCCTGGTCCGCCAAGTGCTGCGGCAGCGAGGAGAGTTCCGAGTCGCCCCGACCCAGCGCCTCGTCCTCCATGTCCGTCACATCGCCAAGCACCTGCGCACGCTTCACCAGCAACACCCCGCGGAACTTGTCAAGCTGACGCTTGTTGAACGGCGTCTTCGTCAGCTTCGGACGCGTCTCCTCGTGCGTCTCGTTGTGCATCGTGCGCTTCTTCAGCGTCGGGAGCCCCGCCATCGCCGCCAGCTTCGCGGCGGCCGCTCGCGCGTCCGTCAATGTGGGCGCGTTCGCCTGCGCCGGGGACGGCGCCTCCTTGATCACCCTGCCCGATGTCTTCTTCTTCGAGGACGACTTCTTCGAGGCGGGCGCCTTCTTCGTGGTCTTCTTCGCGACGGTCTTCCTGGCTGGCTTCTTGCTGGTCTTCTTCGCGCCAGGCTTCTTCTTCGTGGCCTTCTTCTTCGCGGAGGCCCGCGAGACTTTCTTCGCGACCTTCTTGCGTGAGGATGCCTTCTTCGAAGCCGTCTTCCTCGACGTGGTCTTCTTTCTGGTCGCTGGCTTCCGCGCGACCTTCTTCTTGCCACGCGAGCTCGCGGTCGTTTTCTTCCGGGTCGTCTTCTTCTTCTTGGCCACGTCGGGCCCCCAGATCACATCGCCGATCCGATGCGAATGAAAATACGATGAACATAACCCGAACATCGGGTTCCTGCGGAGCGACACAGGCTACGTCCAGCAACTGGTGGCGTCAATATCTCGCGAGGATCATGACTCGACACGAGCCAGCACGCGTTCCTCGTACTCGCCCAGACGACGGAACCGGTTGTAGCGACGCTGCACAAGGTTCTCAGGCTTCGAGCGTCCCAGCCGCCTGAGCCTGTCGGCGATCCAGCGCTCGATGTTCGACGCCGTCTCCTCGCGACTCTCGTGCGCGCCGGCCCCGGGCTCGTCGATCACGTCGTCCACGATGCCCAGCTTCAGGTTGTGCTTCGCGGTCAGGAACAGCGCCTCGGCGGCCTTGGAGTTCGTCTCGGGATTTGACTCCTTCCACAGGATCGCCGCGCATCCCTCGGGGCTGATCACCGAGTACCACGCGTTCTCCAGCATCGCCACGCGATCCGCCACCGCGATGCCCAGCGCACCGCCCGAGCCGCCCTCTCCTATCACAACCGTCACGATCGGCGTGCGCAAACGGCTCATCTCGCGCAGGTTCACCGCGATCGCCTCCGCCTGCCCGCGCGCCTCGGCGCCGACACCAGGGTACGCGCCCTGCGTGTCCACGAACGTCACTATCGGAAGGCTGTACTTCTCGGCAAGACGCATCTTGGCCAGCGCCTTGCGATATCCCTCCGGGTGCGCGCACCCGAAGTTGCACGCGATGCGCTCCTTCGTGTCGCGACCCTTCTGGTGCCCGACGATCAGGCACTTGATCGACTTGATGCGCGCAAAGCCCGTCACGATCGCCACGTCGTCGCCGAACCGGCGATCGCCGTGCAACTCGCAGAAGTCCTTGCAGATCATCTCGATGTAGTCGCGCGTCTGCGGGCGCTCGGGATGACGCGCCAGCTGCACCGTCTCCCACGCCGATCGCTTCGAGCGCCTCCCGGAAGACTTCCCGTTGACCTTCTCGCTGCTCGTGCCCATGCGCGCGTGCTCCATCCATGCGGGGCGACGCGCTCCTGGCACCCGCCCGAGCACTCACTGTATCCACCCCGATCCCACGAGGAAACCGCGTCCCCATCGACTCGGGTTTGCGTCTGCTAACGCCCGCTCGCACACTCTCCCACGCCTGTGTATGGTGTGCATAGGAGTGAGAGGGGAACTTAGGTGGGAGTTGCCATGAGCATGCGTCGACTGTTCTGCTGCATCGCACTGTGCGTGTCGCTCACATCCATCGCCACGCAGGCGCAGACCGCCGACACCATCTACTACAACGCCAACATCTGGACAGCCGACGAGCGCAACCCGCACGCAACCGCCATCGCCATAGCAGGCGACGCCATCCTCTATGTCGGCGACGACGACGGCGCGCTCGCCTTCAACTCCCCCGACACGACCCGCGTCAACGTTAGATCAAAGCGCATCATCCCGGGCCTCATCGACACCCACGTCCACCTCCAGAACGCCGCCCGCTCCTTCGACATCCTCAACCTCCGCAGCGCGACATCACGCGAGCACCTCCTCGAGATCATCCGCGACACAGCCGACGAGCTCCCCGACGACGCGTGGATCCAGGGGCGCGGCTGGTCCGCCGAGAGCTGGCCCGATCAGACCCCACCAACCGCCGACGAGCTCAACCAGGCCTCCGACAACCGCCCCGTCCTCCTCACCCGCATGGACGGACACTCTCTCATCGCATCGCGACGCGCGCTCGAGATCGCAGGCATCACGCGCGGCACACCCGAGGACCCGCCCGGCGGCGCCATCGAGCGTGACGCCAACGACGTCCCCACCGGCGCGATATTCGAGCAGGCGATGGGTCTCGTCGGGCGACACGTCCCATCCACCTCCTCCTCCGTCTGGATCGCGCTGCTCCACAAGGCCCAGGACCACGCGCACGCCATGGGCATCACCCAGGTCGGCGCCATCGAGTCCCCGGACTTCCTGCGACAGGTCGTCATCCCGCTCGACAACGAGGGACAGCTAACTCTAAGAGTCCAGGCGACCATCTCCATGGGCGCCGACACCCTCGAAGAATGGAGACCCGAGCTCGAATGGGCCAGCTCGAGCCGACACGCCTCCACACACGTCCAGGTCCTCGGCTTCAAGGGCTACATGGACGGCTCCCTCGGCTCGCGCACCGCCTGGATGCACGAGCCCTACCTCGACAACCCACAGAACATCGCCCACGACAACGCCGGGTTCCCCCTGGCCATGGCCGGCTCCGGGCTCCTGCGCGACCTCATCCTCGAGGGCGCCGCCATGGGCCTCCAGCCAGCCGTCCACGCCATCGGCACGCGCGCCAACGAGCAACTCCTCGACTGGTTCGCGCAGGTCCCCGAGGACGCCCGCCACGCAGTCCGACCACGCGTCGAGCACGCACAGCACCTCACGCCACAGGACGTCGCCCGCTTCGGCTCACTGGGCGTCATCCCCTCCATGCAGCCCTACCACAAGGCCGACGACGGACGCTACGCCGACCAGCGCATCGGCCAGGAGCGCAATACCACCAGCTACGCCTTCCGCGAGCTGCTCGACACCGACGCGCCCCTCGCCTTCGGCTCCGACTGGCCCGTCGTCTCCGTCAACCCCTTCCTCGCCATCGCCGCAGCAGTCAACGCACGAACACTCGACGACAAGACCTTCGTCCCCGAGCAGTCCATCACCATCGAGCAGGCCCTGCACGCCTACACACGCGCCGCCGCCTGGTGCCTCCACACGGAACAATCAACCGGGATGCTGCGCGCAGGCTACAAGGCCGACATGCTCATCCTCGATCGCGATATCCTGTCAACACCCCCGGACCAGCTCGGTGACATCCGCGTCGAGCAGACCATCGTGGGCGGCACGACCGTGCATACCCAGCAGTAAGCCAGCACCGAGCCAGCACTGAGAGAGACCCATGCCGAGGTTTGGAATCAAAGCATCAGCGCAGAACGGGCAGCTCATGACCGAATCACGACCCGTCAAGCTCGCGCTCGTCGGCGGCGGCAACATGGCGCGCGCGCTGCTCATGGGCGCTCTCGATTCCGGCATCGCCGAGACATGGGAGGTCGGCGTCGCCGACCCATCCGCCCCGCAGCGACAGGTCCTGACGAACCTCGGCATCCGCTGCGTCGAACGCGCCGAGGACCTCGCCACCATCATCGACGACAACACCCAGCTCCTACTGGCCATCAAGCCCCAGGTCCTCGAGGAGGTCGCGCGCGACGCCAACGCCCCCCTCTCCAGCCCGCGCGTCATCATCTCCATCCTCGCCGGCGTCCCCTCAACAAGGATCCGCGCAGCCCTGGGCGACAACGCGCGCGTCGTGCGCTGCATGCCCAACACACCATGCCGCGTCAGACGCGGCATGACCGCCATCGCCCTGGGCGACGGCGCACAGCAGGGCGACGACGAGCTGGCCGTCCGCCTCTTCGAGGCCGTCGGAGAGGTCGCCCGCATCGACGAGTCAATGATGAACGCCTACACCGCCGTCGTTGGCTCGGGCCCCGCCTACACCTTCTATCTCGCCGAGGCCATGACCACCGCTGCTCGACAGATGGGCTTCGACGAGCAGACCGCAGACGCCATCGTCAGACAAACGATCCGCGGCTCGGGCAAGCTGCTCTCCGAGCTCCTCGACCAATCCCCCGAGGATCTCCGCAAGGCGGTCACGTCCCCAGGCGGCACCACGCAGGCCGCGATCGAGTCCCTCGAACGCGACGACGTCCACGACGCGATCGTCAGAGCGCTCGTGTCGGCTCGGGATCGCGGCGTCGAGCTCGGCTCCGGCTGACTCGCGCCCGCAACCCGAATCGAATACCATCGCACCATGCACTCCTCGTTGGGAGAGTTTGTGAGCGCGCTCGATCGCGCGGGCGAGCTCAGACGCATCAAAGCCCCCGTCTCGCCAGTTCTCGAGATCGCCCACATCACCGATCGCGTCGTCAAATCGCTCTGCCCACACCCACCCGACACATCGACACTCGACAACGACAGAGCGCACGGAGTGCTCGGTGGGCACGCCCTCCTCTTCGAGAACGTCGAGGGCTCCGACATCCCCGTCCTCATCAACTCGCTCGGCTCCTACCACCGGCTCGAGATGGCGCTCGGGTGCGACACCACCGGCGGGCTGTCGTCCATCGCCGACCGCATCGCGCAGCTCATCAAACCCGAGCCGCCGCGCTCCCTCGCTGAGATATGGAGCGCGCTGAGGCGCTTCGCGCCGCTCATGCGCATCCCCCCAAAGACAGTCAAGACCGGCCCGTGCCAGGAGATCGTCCTTACTGGTGACGCTATCAACCTGACGCGCCTCCCGCTGATCACCTGCTGGCCCCACGACGGCGACCTCGGCGCGGTCGGCTACCCGCCCGACATCAACGACAGCGTCCCCGGCGCAGAACTCCGCGCCGATCCCTTCTTCCGCGGGCGATACATCACCTTCGCGGGCGTCCACACCATCCACGCCGACGACGACAGGAACCCCAAACCCTCCTCGCACAACGTCGGCATGTACCGTCTCCAGCTCGTCTCGCCCAGACACCTGGCCATGCACTGGCACATGCACCACGACGGCGCGGCGCACTGGCGCTCGTGGAAAGCAAAGGGCAAACCCATGCCCGTCGCCATCGCGCTCGGGGGCGAGTCGGTGCTCCCATTCGGCGCCATCGCCCCGCTCCCGCCGGGCATCTCCGAGCTGCTTCTCGCAGGCTTTCTCAACGGTCGCGGAATCCGCATGTGCCACGCCATCACCGTCCCGCTGCGCGTGCCCGCCAACGCGGAGATCATCATCGAGGGACACGTCTCACACGAGGCCGGAACACCAGGCTTCGACCCACGCGACCCCACGCACGACACGCTCGGTCCAGGCGCGTTCTTCGAGGGCCCCTTCGGTGACCACACCGGCTTCTACTCCCTCCCCGATCGCTACCCCCTGCTCGAGGTCAGCGCGATCACGATGCGCACGAGGCCCATCTTCCCCGCCACAATCGTCGGGCTCCCCGTCCAGGAGGACTACCCCATGGGCAAGGCAGTCGAGCGCATCTTCCTGCCGCTGCTCAAGACGACGGCCCCCGACATCGAGGACTACGACCTGCCGACGTTCGGCGCCTTCCACAACGCCGCCTTCGTGAGGATCGACAAGCAGTACCCCCTCCACGCGCGCCGCATCATGCACGCCGTCTGGGGCGCCGGACAGATGTCGTGGACGAAGCTCGTCGTCGTCGTCGACAACGACGTCGACGTGCACAACCCTTTCGAGGTCCTGCGCGCCATCTCCACACACTGCCACCCATCCTCCGACATCGAGCACACGCTCGGCCCGCTCGACATCCTCGACCACGCCTCCACCCACCTCGGCGCCGGCGGCAAGATCGGACTCGACGCCACACGCACGCGCGCAGGCGCACCAGGATTCGGACACACACCCTACAAGCCGCTCGACAACGACGCGCGCGCGACGATCACCGCGACACTGCTCGAGCACGAGCACATCGCCCGCGTCTCCATGCCCGCGGAACTCGACCACGCGTGGCTCCTGCTCTGGGTCGACAACTCCATGTCTCGCGAATCACTGGCATCAACGCTCGACCTGCTCCCGGCGCACTCGCCGAGGTTCGCCATCGTGCTCGGGACCGACGTGCCCGTCGACGATCTCGAGATGGCGCTCTTCCACTGGGTCGCCAACATCGACCCCTCGCGCGACTGCCTCCACTTCGACAGCCGCATCGCCTTCGACGCGCGCCCGAAGCACCACGCCGACTCGATCAACGACATGCCGGTACGCGACTGGCCCGACGTGCTGTGCGCCAACGAAGACACAAAGCAGCTCGTCACGTCACGATGGAACGAGTACTTCCCTGATCCTTAACTCAGTGCGCCGCGCGACGTGTCCGATCACCCCCGAACCCGGACACGTCGCACACAAAACCGCGCGGGTACAATCCCAACCAGAAGACAGACGTGGCGGTGGTTCGTGCCACACAACCCAACTGCTAAAGGAGGGCATCAATGTCTGCCATCATTCTCATGCTCGGTGTCTTCATCGCCATCGGGATACTCGTCTCGATCCCAAAGACGCCAAAGCCACTGCGACTCCCATCGGTGCTCGGCGCGGTCGTCGTGCTGCTGATCGCGTTCACGCTCTCGTCGTTCCGACTCGTCGGCGACGACTCCATCGGCGTGGTCATCAAGAACGTCGGCACCACATCGCTCCCCGAAGGGCAGATCATCGCGACCGGCGGCGAGAAGGGCCCGCAGGCCAGGATCCTCCCCCCGGGCTGGCATCCCTGGCTCTGGCCCTTCATCTACGAGATCGAGCAGTCGCCCGTCGTCACCATCGGCCAGGACGAGGTCGGCCTCATCACCGCACTCGACGGCAAGCCCCTCCCCGCGGGAGAGGTCTTCGCCCCCGAGTGGTCGGAGAGCGAGTTCCAGAACATGCTCAACGCCGAGTACTTCCTCAGCGATGGCAACGGCTACAAGGGCCCGCAGACATCCGTCCTCACGCCGGGAAAGTACAGGATTAACCCCAAGCTCTACGCCATCGAGCGCGTCAACGTGACCAACATCCAGAAGGCGACCGTCGGCGTCGTGAAGTCCAACGTGGGGCCCGCCTCTGCCGACGTCCAGACCGCCGGCCATCTCGTCGCCCGAGGACAACGCGGCATATGGAACGTCCCCTTCGAGCCGCAGAAGCTCTACCTCAACACAAAGGCCTACGAGGTCACCGTCATCTCGACCGACATGCGCACCATCCGCTACACCGCCGGCGCCCGCGCCACGGGCGACGGAGAGCAGCGTGAGATCACCGTCCGATCCTCCGACGGCTTCACCTTCCCCGTCGACGTGCGCATCGAGTACCTCATCAGACCCGAGGACGCACCCGTCGTCGTCGCCAACTTCCGCGACGACGGCACACGACTCCAGGAGCGACTCAACTCCGTCGTCCGCTCCGTCTTCCGAAACAACGCCGAGAGCGAGAAGGCACTCGACTACGTCCAGCAGCGATCCTCTCAGGAGGCCTCCTCGCTGTCAGCCATCTCGAGCCAGATGCAGCCCTTCGGCGTGACTGTTACGGGCGTGCGCATCGGCGACGTCGGCAACGAGCAGACACTGGGCGAGCTGCTCAAGACGCAGACCGACCGCGAGATCGCACTCCAGCAGCAGATCACCTTCCAGGAGCAGCAGCGCGCCGCCGAGCAGCGCAAGGCGCTCACACGCACCGAGCAGGAGGCCGAGGAGGAGAAACGCCTCGCCACCGCGCAGTACGAGGTTCAGATCGCCGAACAGGCCAAGCAGCAGCAGATCATCGCCGCCCAGGCGCAGGCCGAGCAGATCTCCATCGAGGCGCAGGCGCAGGCCGAGGCGTTCCGCGTCATCGCCCAGCAGATCGGGCGCGGCAACGCCGCCATGATCGAGCTGCTCAAGATCGTGGGCGAGCGTGGCATCCAGATCACGCCGCGCGTGATGGTCGTCGGAGAGAACGGCTCATCCAGCGACGCCGAGACGACAGCCCTCATCGGCACCATGCTCGACCAGATGGTCCGACAGCAGGAGTCAGCCGACTCGAACAACTGAAACGCTGATTGACTCAGGTCACTTCCGCACGCACCGGCACACGTCCTCGACGTGGCGTCCGGTGCGTGTTTGTCTCGCGATCAGGCGGCGCTGAACTCCGAGGCAGCGATCATGCTCGCGTCCTCGTCCTGCTCCTCGATCTGCTCACGATAGACGTGCGTGACCTCGGACGTGCGGATCGCCAGCACCTCGCCGACGTACAGCGCGTGGTCGCCCTCGAGATCGAAGTGACGGGTCACCTCGCAATCGAGCACCGCGGGCGATCGGACCAGGCACGGCGCGCCGGACACGATCGTGTCCGTGCGGATCAGCCCCAGCGGATCCTCCTCGTGCTCGTCGAGCGTGCGCAGCTTGCGCGACGTGTACACGTCACTCGGATCAAGACGCGACAGACTGAACGAGCGCGCGTCGCGGATGATCGGCTCGATCGGACGACCCTTGCGGATCGCGACCGCCACCATCGGCGGCTCCACGCAGCACATCTGCACACGCGTCACCACGATCACCCCGTGCGCGTCACCGAACTGCGACGCCATCGCAAACTCGATCGACGACTCGACACCCAAGGCTGGCGCCAACGACTCAAAGCACACATCCGACATGTCACGGACCCTCTCTCCGTTGGGCGTAGGGCACGCCCCCCACCCGTTCTCTCCAGGTCCAACCTACCCCGAAATGGTGCCTTTGTCTCCCATATTCGAATGTGGAAAAAACGTGGGTTTATCCACAGGTAATACCCCATTCGGGTGCTTTTACGTCAATCTGACGGAAGGGTGTTGTGTTGTGGGGTGAAGTGGGGTAATTTCCCGCAACCGAGTCGATTGTGGCTCGGAAAGGGTCGAGACGTGCTGCGTGCTATTCACAGGTCACTACGAGCATTCGATCGACGCGAAGGGTCGTCTGGCGATTCCCGCCGAGATCCGCTCGCTCTGGAGCCTCGAGCGGGACGGGCACGCGTGGTTCGCGGTGCCCTGGATCGGCAGGATCATTCGGCTCTATACAGAGACGGGTTTTCGGACCCGCGCGACGTCCTACTCCTCGGACCTGACGCCGGACGAGGACATCGCAGAACTGAACACGACGCTGTTCGGGTTGACGCGCCGGCTGGAGCTGGACGCGTCGGGTCGGGTGCGACTCCCGGACGAGCTGCTGGAACTGGCGGGCCTGCACAGCACAGTCGTCCTGATCGGAGCGGGCGACTGGCTGGAGGTCCGCGATCGAGACGAGTGGAAGCGGAGCATCCCGACGCGTTTGCAGCAGCTCCCCGAGCTGATGAAGCGCGTGGAGATGAAGCGACGCTCCCAGCGGGGTGGGATGGGTGCAGACACCCCGTCTGGAGGTGAGTGAGAGGTCTCCCCTCGCTGTCGGAAACGACAACGAGAGGGGTTGAACGATCCAAGGCCCCGCACGGACGCGGGGCGCCGGCACGCGGGGTCACGGATGGCCGACACGTGCTGGTTCGACTGACGCGGGCGTGCCCGCCCACCAACGCGGCAGAGGACCAGGGGTTGGGTCCTCGAGGCGCATGGACGCGCCGATGTGTGATGCCGCACGGACGCGGGACACGATCGCAACGATGCGGCGCGCCAGCGCGCGTCGCACCGTTTGAATGGCGGCGGCATCCATCTCCGGGGGATGGGTGCCAACGCCGACAGGACACCCCGTCCCACCACCACCCGTTCCGAGCCTCTTTGCACTCGGAGCAGCACGGCCCGCCTCCTCCTCAGAGGCGGGCTGTGTTTTTTATCTGGGGTATTACATGTTTCCGTGCGTTACAGTCTCTCTGAGGAAAGCAGAAGAGACAGTGCCCGCTACTGCTTCTGACGTATGCAAGGCTGAGTGACCTGTGGTGCCATACGAATCCGACACACTCGATAATACGGAAACGCCAGCGGTATTCGACGCCAGAGCTATCAGCAGGCCCGTTCCAAGGCTGCATCGTTACTACCTCATACTGTCGCTCTTGATTCCTGTCGCATTCCCATTTGTGTATATCCCTCTCCTTATCCGTTTCAAAACGATGCGGTACCGATTCGACGACACCGGTGTTTCCATGTCATGGGGGTACTTCTTTCACAAAGAAGTCCGTCTTTCCTACAGGCGACTCCAGGACATCCATATGACCAGGAACCTTCTCGAGCGTTGGTTGGGGTTGGCAAAAGTGCCTATCCAGACAGCCTCGGGAGCCAGTGGCGCCACGATGAGAATCGAGGGCATGAGCGATCCGGAAGGGCTGCGCGATTTTCTTTACGAGCGGATGCGAGGGGCACGAAACCAGGAAGAGGCAGGGCCTGATCAAGAAGAAGAACACAACGAGATAACAAGCCTCTTGCTTGAAATCCGGGATGAGCTTCGCACGAGACGTTCCACGGGAGATAGTCCGTCGTGACCAATCCCATGAAACACTCGACCGAGTGGGTGTACAGGGGTGTGTGGGCAACCCTCTCCAGATGTTTCGCGATCCCCAGCAGTCCCCCCACTCTTCCCTCCACTCCTGGGGCATTGATCCGCACATTCCATCCGTCACATCGTTATTTGTCGTACCTGAAAGCCTATTTCTGGATCGCAGCAATCGTCAGCGATGTTCTGATTCTCGCCGGTTGGATAATTCTCTACACCCAGAATCAGACACTGGCGTGGTTTCTTGCCGCCCCCGCGATCGCCGTGGCGGTCTTACCTGACATCGTCGTGTATGTCGCTGTCCATCTCAAGTACGACACGATGTGGTACGTGATGACCGAACGAAGTCTGCATCTGAGAAGAGGGATCTGGGAGATTCTGGAGCACACTATTACATTCGAGAATGTGCAGGATGTATATATAGAACGCGGTCCCATACAACAATTATTTAAAATCTCCACTATTGTTGTTGAGACTGCTGGCGCGACGAATCATGAAGGAATGAATGCTCACGCTGCCGGAAACAAGGCCATCATGCAAGGCATCGAAAACCCAGAAGAAATCTGCGAGCTCGTCATGAGCCGCGTTCGGAGTTCACGCAGCACCGGATTGGGAGACGAAGAAGGCACAGCCCGGCGGAATGTATGGACTGCCCGGCAGCGAGCATTACTTCGAGATATTCGTGACGAGATCACACGCAGACCCGACCACTAGTGCATGCTGCCAGGTGGAGCGCGAGGCTGTTGCCAGCGGCCACGAACCCGAGGTCTCTTCCCGGGTCCGCTCGAGCGCGGCCTGAGAGCCAATTACTCGAAACCTATGGAATAGATCCGTGAGCCCCCATCATTCAAATACTGGAGAATTTCTGCGCCTTTTTCGTGTGCAGAATACCTGTCAGCGCATCGAACGGAGCAAGCCTGATTATGAATGCAATCACCCAGTTGGTCGCGATCTCGGCAATCAGCCTTGGCTCCGACGTCACGTCCTCGAGCGATTACGGCGTCGGCTCGCCCGCTCCCCCACTCGGGGACGTCGTCTGGCATCGAGGGGAACCGATTGAGACTTTCGAGCCCGGTAACGTGTACCTACTCGAGTTCTGGTCGACCTGGTGCCTTCCATGCCTTGCGCTCATTCCGAGCAACAACGAACTCGCCTCGAAACACAGGGATGACGGCCTCGTCATCATTGGTGTCCATGTTTGGCCCAGAGATTCAGCGCCGAGTGTAGAAGCTTTCCTGCACGATCGCGCAACGAACGACTCACTGCCCGACGTCGAGTACGCGATCGCGGAGGACATCAGTGACTCTGCAATGCAGGCCTACATCACCGAGCTCCACGGCCTCGGGCTCCCGGCCTCGGCCATTATCGATCGCGAGGGTCGCCTCGCGTGGATCGGCTTCACGAATATGGGCATGGAGAAGGCGCTCGCAGAGATCCTGGATGGCACCTTCGACCTCGAGGCAGAGGCGGATAGGCACCGTAAGCTGCGCCGTGCGAATGCGTTTCTCGATACGGCGTTCAAGGCCAGCGCCAAGGGTGAGCACCAACGCGCGGGCGAGGCTTTCATCCAATGTGTTGCTGCCTACCCAGGTCACTATGACGCGTTGGGTGGCGGCTTCTACGTGTCGCTTGCCAGCAGCGAGCACCAGGATGGAGTTCGGCTGGCGGACGAGTACGCGCGCGAGCTGTTCGACGCCGGCTTTTCTGTTGATCCGGACGCACTGAACACTTTCGCTGTGACAATTCTTGATGGGCTGGCGGGCGAGCCCGCGCATCTGAAGTGGGCGCTCAAGGCGGCCCAACGAGCGTGCGAGATGACCGATCATTCCAATGAGGAGTATCTCGCCACCCTCGAGCGAGTACGAGGCCTCGTGGGATGAGTTCTAATCCCGCTGCCACTCGACCTCCCAGTGCTCGGCGGACGTGTCGAACTCGCTGAGGTGCGCCTGCGCCTCGGGTGGCACGACGGAGCGCGTGATGTCGGCCCCTGCGAAGGCTCTGATGGTCTCGAGAGATTGCCAGCGCGTCTCGACTCGGTACTGGAAGCTCTCGCCTTGTGGTCGCCTGAGGATGGTGCAGCCAAGAAAGCCCGGGATGCGCTCGAGCACGGGTATCACGTCCTGCTGCAGGTGCTCGACATACAGCGTTTCATGATTTGGGCGAGTCGTGCCTTGCCAGCTTCGAGTGATCATGGCTGTCCCTTGTGTGTGCTGAGCTGTTGTCGCGCCAGCTGCTGGATGAGTTCCCTGCGTGCCCCGATGGTGCGGGCGCTCAGTGTCGATGCGATGCGGCGGTTCGCCTCTGCTTCCATCGAGAGACCCTCGTCGAGTGCGAGCGAGCTGCCGTCTCTCATCACCCGTTTCTGCTCGAGCAGCGTCCGCCGATCGGCATGCGTGAGGCGCTGCGCCATCTCGATGCACGTCGGCAGGAGTGCGTCGTGATCGACGACGTGATTGACGAGCCCCCAATCGTAGGCGAGCGGCGCGTCGATGAATCTTGCGGTGAACGACATCTCCATGGCGCGAGCGAGCCCGATCCGTCGCGGGAGGAGCTGGCTGAGCCCCCAGCCCGGCATGATGCCCAGCAGCGTGTGCGTGTCCGCGAAGTGAGCGCTTGATGACGCCACGAGAAAATCGCAGGCCAGCGCGAGCTCAAGCCCGCCCGTGATCGCGAACCCGTTGATGGCACCGATCAGTGGTCGATCGAACCGCCTGATCGCGCGGATCATCTCGTTCTCGCTGACGGCATCGATGAGCTGGGACTGCTCGATCGCGCGCGCGAGTTCTTTGAGATCCAGCCCCGCGCTGAATGCTTTGCCGCGACCTGTGAGGATCACTCCGAGGATGTCTCTGGATTCGGTGAGGGCCTGGAATGTCGACGCGATCTCATCTCTGAGGTCGGACGAGAGCGCGTTGAGCGAGTCGGGGCGATTCAGCGTGACGAGAGCCACCTGGCCGAGGCGCTCGGTCAGCACGAGGGGTTCGCCCGAGGGCGTCTGAGGAGCCATCATGAGTATGTAGTAGGAAAAATATTTGCTTATGTCAAGCAAATTGATTGACATTGGCATGCAATTATCTACACTCGGGACATGGATTCCAGTGCTCTTGACTCTGCTCCAAAGCCACTCTCATCACAGGTGGAGTCCGTGCGGTCGTTCAACCGGTTCTACACGAGGCACCTAGGGATACTCGACGAATCGTTGCTCGGGAGCCCGTTCACGCTCAGCGAGGCCAGATTGCTCTTCGAGATCGCGCACCAATCGGAGCCGACGGCCTCGGTGCTTGCGCAGCAGCTCGGGCTCGATCAGGGGTACGTGAGCAGGATGCTGCGCGACCTCGAGGGGAATGGTCTCATCCGGAGAAGCCCCTCGCCGCGCGACGGTCGGCGCCGGATCATCACGATGACGGACGAGGGCGCGGAGGCG
>JBICIA010000002.1:0-101782 GCA_043101425.1 Phycisphaerales bacterium JB043 | reverse complement strand
CCTGCCCGTGGATCTTCGTGGTGTGCGAGTCTGTGCCGACGTGCGTGTCGGGGTAGGCGACGATGGTTCCGTCGTCCTGCTGGTTTGTCAGCACGCCCTTGGCGAGGTATTCAAGGTTGACCTGGTGCACGATGCCGGTGGCGGGGGGGACGACGGTAAAGTTGTCGAACGCCTGCTGCCCCCACTTGAGGAACTCGTAGCGCTCGTGGTTGCGCTCGAACTCCTTCTCGGCGTTGATCGTCAGCGCCACGCCCGACGCGTAGGCATCGACCTGCACGGAGTGGTCGATCACCAGATCGCATGGCACGAGTGGGTTGACCATGTTCGGATCGCCGCCCATGCGCACCATCGCGGCCCGCATCGCCGCCAGGTCCACCATGGCGGGCACGCCCGTGAAGTCCTGCAGCACGACGCGACCGGGCATGAAGGGGATCTCGGCTTTCGCGGGGCTCGCGGCGTTCCAGCCGGCGAGTCCGGCGACGTCGTCGTTGGTGACGACGAACCCGTCCACGTTGCGCAGCAACGACTCGAGCAGCACCTTGATGGAGTAGGGAAGCCTGTCGACGTGGCCCACGCCCTCACGTGTCAGGGCGTTGAGGTCGTAGTAGACGTAGGTTCCGTGGGGTGTCTCGAGGGTTGTACGGGAGTTGAACGGGTTGTGGGCTGGCATCTGGGCTCTCCGGGGTGGCGCGTTTTTCTAAGCATAGCCAGCCCGGACGCTCTGCCAACCTCGCGTGCGTCAGGAGTCGGTTTCGTCGCCCTCTGGCGTGCGCTCCTCGTCGCTCGAGATGACACGCGTGTCCGGATGGAACGCCGACCACGAGTAATAGAACGTCTGCACGGTGGTCGTGTCCTCGGGCACCTCGTCGACGTAGATGCCCGCGTCGTTCGTCGAGACGCGCAGCGGTCCTGCCGGAGTGTCGAGGATAAACTCGTCCCCGATGGCGTCGATCGTGATGAACCAGGTTGTGTTGCCCTGTTTGACGCCCAGCCCGAGCGTTTTCTTGGTTGCCAGCGCGGCGCCGATGCCTCGCACGGGCACGATCGTGCCATCGCGCTCGAAGTAGTCCGCGTAGGGCTCGAACTCGTACTGGTTGGCGTGCCCGGTGTCGTACGAGAGCACCATGCCCGAGGGGTGCGTGAGCTTGTAGTGCATCCATGTGACGACGCGCATGGGCAGGTGACGCAGCTCGACGCCCGACATCGGCCCCGAGACGCAGCGCAGCCCGAGCTGGCTCCAGAGCCCCATCAGGGTGCGGTCGTACATCAGCACGTTGGAGTTGTAGAGCGCGCCCGAGACGCCGAACTCGAGCACGTGCGATTCGCCCTCGTGCTCGACACGACGCGAGATGACGGACGCGGAGTCGCAGAGTGGGCAGTACGTCGCGGCTACCGGCTCGCCGGCGACCGTCATGTTCGCGATCTCGTGGTAGTTGAGAATCTTCAGCGGCACGGCGACGGACTCGTCGTCGATGGTGACGTCGATCACGCGATCGCCGGGCTGGAGCCACGTGTTCGTGACGATCGGTTCGAGTCGCGGATCGGTCAGCGACGGGATGGCGTCTCTGGGCAGCAGGGTGTGTATCTCGTCCTCGGGGATCAGCAGGTTGTCGAGATCGTACGTAGCGCGCAGATCGACGGAGCCGGCGCGGTTCACCTGATGGAAGCCGTCCTCGTCCGCCTGCGCCACGAGCACCGGTGTGGGCACCGCGAGCGCGTCTCTCTGGCTGTCGCTGTCGATGTCGTTGTACGCCGAGACCATGAGCGTGATGCCCACGATCGTGACCGCTCCTAGGGCCCCGTAGGAGTAGATTCGACACGGGCACGCGAGCTTGCCTGGCATGATGTATCTCCCGAGGGCTCGTGGCGACCGGCATGGGCGCGCACGACTCACGCAGATCATAACCCGATTGGATGGTGGGTTATTTCCTCGTTGTGTCGATTGGCTCCAGTATCCACGCCACGACGTCGATGCTCGATGGTCGTCTGACGAGAGAGGGGTATCGGGCGCCGGTGTTGTATGGGATCTCCACACGACGCACCGAGTCGTAGTGCTCGATCGTCAGCGAGACGGAGCCGGTGGACACGCTCTGCTCGACCGCCTCGGCGAGCGCGTCGCGGCTGTACGCGCGATCACCGATGGCGATGATCTTCATGGCGTGAGCCAGATCGCTCTCGTCGGAGGGCGACGAGTCGAGGATAGTTGTGATGGTGCCGTCCTCGCCTGTGTACATCCCGAGTGTGTTGAGCAGCAGTGTTCGATGCTTCGAGCGCCGCTCCCGATCCACGAGGCTCTGCGGCTTCTCGGTTGTCTGTCGCAGCGAGTACCCGAGCGTGCGTGGCAGGTCGTCTGTGATCGTCGAGGCGGGTGTCTCGATGTACCTCCGGATCAGCGCGTCCCAGTCGGGCTCGTCGTGGATCGCCTCGAGCTGATCGACCACGTCCTGACGTGTGTACTCCACGGGCTCGCCGAAGGAGACGAACTCCACGTCGAAGAACGCGCGGCAGAAGTCGTCGAGCGATCGGGTGTTGTTCGTGCCCAGCCTGATCGTCGCGTCGGCGAGCATCCAGAAGAGTGCGCCCTCGGAGTAGTAGTCCTGGCGTCGGATTTTCTCGATCCAGGTGCTCTGCGGTGCGCGCAGGTGCTGCATGCCTCGTGCGGTGTCCTGCACTGAGCGCCACGAGCGTCCGGTCTGTATGGCGTATCGGAAGAGGCGCCCTTCAAGGGATGCGAGGTACTCTTCGTTGGTAAGCAGCCCGCTGCGCACCGAGATGACGTCGTCGTAGTAGCTGGTCAGCCCCTCGTAGACCCACAGCAGCTCGGGGTCGACGGGCGTGTGGTAGTTGTCGGTGTGGAGGCCCTTTGGTGATCGGAGCTTGCCGCACCAGACGTGGATGTACTCGTGTGGGACGACACCCATCGACGAGCCTCCCGGCTCCTCGCAGGTGATCCATTCATCGGCGTCCATGTCGAAGTACGTGCTCGTGTTGTGCTCGACGCCGAGCCCCGGGAAGTCGCCCAGCAGCGCCAGGAAGTGGAACGCGTCGTGCGGGTACGGGCCGAAGACGGCGTGCGTCTGGCGCAGCATCTCGTTGAGCTTGATGACGCGCACGGCCGGCATGTCGAGGTGCGACGGATCGAGCGCCACGCCATGGAAGAAGTGCTCCGTGTCCTGGGAGGCGTCGTCGAGAGGGATCGTCTCGAGCTGGTCGGGCAGGCCGAAGATGATGGGGGAGTCGATGAGCTGCGCGAGCGTCACGTTTTGGAAGTGGTAGGTGTCGGTATTCCTGCCACGGTCGCGCTGTGGCAGATCGGTCGCGATCTCCCAGTTGTCGGGGAGTGTCAGATGGGTTTCGGCGGTGAGGTCGTTCTTTGAGACGTCGCCCGGATACCAGATGAGATTGTTCCAGTTGATGCCGCCATACCCAGGGCGCCCGTAGGAGTCCGTCGATTCGGAGTACACCCAGGGCTGGTTGGCGATGTAGGTGTGATTGATCTCGATCGTCGGCGAGCCCGGTGGGATGTCCACGGTGATGTTGAACACATGATGCGGGTTGCGATCCCAGCGCAGCTCGTTGCCACGGTCGTCGAGCACGCGGAGATCGACGCTGTTCCAGAGCGCGGCGCTGGGCAGGTGGTTGCCCGGCACCCACTGGACGTAGAAGAGATCGAGCTCGCCCGCGTCCACCGGCAGGGTGATGGACGCGTGGATCAGGCCCCTCTCGATCTCGGTGGCGTCGACGCGCAGGACCATCTGTGCGCTTGTGGGGATCGCGAGCAGGGTGAGCGCGACGGATATCAGTGTTCTTCGCATGCGTGCCTCCGATTGCACCCAAGCGTACCGGGGCGAGATGGCGGGCGTTGCCCGGCTGGAAGGTGCGCACAAAAAACGCGTGCCCGAGGGGAGGCACGCGTTTGCGAGGCGAGTCGGAACAGCGAGGGTTATTCCTTGTCGCTCTCGTGCATCAGCCTCTTGATGAGCTTCTCGAGGCGCTCGAGGCGCTCCTCGAAGCGTGCCAGACGCGACTCACGCTCGAGCTTGTCGGAGGCGCTGTCCTTCGCGACGCGCTTCTTGACGTGGCCCTTTGGCGCGACCTCGACGACGACGTCTTTCTCGACGTTGGCGTCGCCCTTGTGGCGCGTGACCCAGTGCTGACGCATCTTGGGAGCGTCGGGCACGAAGACCACGTTGCCGTCCTCGTCTTCGAGGGCCTCGATGATGACCTCGATCTCGGGCATGTCGATGTCGATCTCGATGTTCTCGAGCGCCCTGCGCGCCTTCTCCATGTGCTTCTCGATCTCGACGCGCTGCTTGTCGCTGAAGGCCTTGTGATCACGCAGCTTCTCGGCGCGCTCGCGCAGCTCGACGTGCATGCGTCGCTTGATCTCGTCTGCCCTGGGTGCCCAGCGCGTCACGGCGTGTCCGCCACCGGACTTGCAACCCTCGCCGCAGCACTCGCAGTCGCACTCGCAGGAACCCTCGCCACCGAAAGCGAACGCGAAGGCCTGCCCGGCCTCGCCCTCGAGTGCCTTGAGTTCGTGCAGCTCGCCTTTGAGCGTCTCGAGCACCTTGAGGCCCTCGAGTTCCTTGAGCTCGTGCAGTCCCTCGAGCTCCTCGAGATGGAGCAGCTGCTTCTCGTGCAAACCCTTGAGCTCGATGAGGTGCTTGTCGTGGAGGCCTTTGAGCCTCTCGTGGTGCTCGCCGAGCCTCTCGCGCAGCTTGCCGTGATGGCGCTCCAGGAGGATCCGCTTGTGCTCATCGACCTCGATACGGGGCGCCACGCGCCAGGCGAATCCCTTGTCGTTGTGCCACTGGGCACCCTCGTGGGGGTCGATGACGAACGCGTGAGATCCTGGCGCCTGGGGATCACCCTTGAGCTTGACCTTGAACGACTTGTTGTCGCCGTCGCGCGTGACAAGGACTTTCATCGTGTCGCCGGGCTCCTTCGTGCCCAGTCTGCGCAAGAGCGTGGAGACGTCGCCGGCGTCCTCGCCGTCGAGCTTGACGATGACATCGCCGGCCTTGATGCCGGATTCCTTGGCCGCGCCGCCGTCTGTCAGCTCGACGATGCGGATTCCGCCGTCCTCGCTGTCCTCGACGCGCACGCCGAGCACGGCACGCTGCGATGTCGCATGGGGAGCGAAGAAGACGTTGTTGTCCTCATCGCCGAACGCGAACGCGAACTCGTTGTCGAATTCGAACTCGAAGTCCTCGTCGGGTGAGGCGATGAAGAACGTGTTCTCGCCGCCCTCGCCACCGAAGGTGACGTAGCCGTCGGTCCAGTCGACCTCGTCGGGATCGACTTCCTTGCCATTGACGAGGAACTTGACGACGTTGCCGTCCTCGATGCGGACCTCGACGGTTTTCGATTTCGAGCCCTCGTCGTCACTGGTCACGATGACCTGGTGCTCAATCTCCTTGGATTTCTTGCCCTCGGCGTGTGCCGTCGAGGCGCACCCGGCGCCCAGCGCCATCAGGGCGACTGCTGTCATCGTTCGTTTCATCGTCTGCTCCTTCGTTGTGTGAGTGTCCCCCGGTGGGGCGCTGGTTGCTTCGTTCGTGACGCGCTCGTGGCGCGGGGATCTCAGAACTCTCGTGGTGTGGCGGGTGCTCGCACGCCGGCGGGCAGCAGCATGGGGACGACGTCGTTGCCGTCGAGGTCTGCGGTGTAGAGCCCGTTGACGGGCACGCGCTCCAGGAATCGACGCATGTAGAACATCTCGGGGCGTCCTGACTCGGGATCGATGCGCACGTCGACCATGATGGTGGGCAGCTCGGAGACAAACCGCCCGTCGAGCGTGCCCACGGTGCGGTACTGTTCCAGGGCCTCGTCGGGGGAGAGGTTCGTGGTCACCAGTCCCGCGGTCTGCCCACCCGAGAGGGGCATCATCTGCCCGCCGAAGAGGGCGAGCGCCAGAATCGCCGCGACCGCCCAGCCGCCCCACGTGCGCACGTGGATGTGCAGCCCGTGGTGGTTGCGGGCGCGCTCCATGTCGATGTCGACATCGTCGGCGATGCTCGTCGCCTCCATCATCGCCTCGTTGAGGCGCGATTGCATGCGCGTCATCTCACCCAGGCGTGCCCAGATGGTCGGGTCGAGCGAGGCAAGCGATTCGAGTTGTGCCCATTCCTCGTCGGTCGCGACACCATCGACGGCCTTGCTGAGCAGGATGTCCTCGTTGTTGATTGTCATTGTGTGGCCCTCCTCTTCATGAAGGGGATTGTTTCGGTCTCGTTAGCGAACGCCATCTCCTCCATCAGCATCTTGCGTGCGCGCGCCAGTCGCGTCTCTACGGTCGTCTCGGGCAGGTCCAGCGTCTGGGCGATCTGTCGCTGGCTCATGCCGCGCATCGCGCGAAGCATCAGGGGCTCGGCGTACTCGGGCGCCAGTCGCTGCGCCAGCTCGAGCACCCTGTTGGATTCGCCTGCCATCACACCCTCCGTGGGCATCGTGGCGACCGTTCCGTCTGATGGCTGCCCCCGACGGATCGTGTTCCAGACGCGCCGGGTTGTGGCCTTGCGTCCAGCCGAGCGTGCCGTGTTGAGCGCGATGGAGCGCAGCCAGGGTCGCAGGCGCGATGGCTCGCGGAGTGTGCCCACGCCCTCGACGAACGAGAGCGCCACGTCCTGGAGCAGATCCTCGAGGTCACACTCTCGCGGCTTGTGTGCCAGCAGGATCGACGCGACCCAGCGACGATGATCTCGCCAGAGCGACTGCATCGCGTCGGCATCCCCGTCGCGGGCACGTTGTACGCACTCGATGTCCATCAGAGAGTCCTGTCCCACCCCAGTTGTGACGCTTGGCGCGAGCCTATCCGTCACCCAATTGTGAAGTCGCGTTATCGGACATCCGTGCAGCCGCGACGCCTGCGCGTATTCTGGCGTCGAGGCGTCGTTCGCACGCGAGTTGTACCACCCATGCCCAAGCAGGATCACACGCTGGCCACCATGCCGCTCGGGGACCACCTCGAGGAGCTGCGCAAGCGCCTGTTCTACGCCCTGCTCGGGCCCATTCCAATTGTCATTGTGTGTCTGATCTTTGGTGCCCCGCTCGTCGAGCTGCTCGTCGAGCCGGCACGAGAGCAGCTTCTGGCGGCGGGTCAGCCGGCCAGGCTCCAGGCGACAGGGCCCGCCGAGACGTTCGGCGCGTACCTGAAGGTATCCCTGATCGCGTCGATCCTGCTCTCGTGCCCCTGGATCATCTACCAGTTCTGGCTCTTCATCGCGCCGGGGCTCTTCGCGCAGGAGAAGCGGTTCGTCTACTTCCTGATTCCGCTCTCGGGTGTGCTCTCGGCGTTGAGCGTGGTGTTCCTGTACTTCGTGCTGCTGCCGATCTCGCTCCGCTTTCTGATCCTCTTCGGTTCGTTTCTCGTCAGCCAGCCACCCGTGTCGGAGCCGCTGCCGGATGGTGTCACGCTCGGGACGATACCGATCCTCAATGCCGATCCGATCGATCCGCCCCACGGGAGCACGTGGATCAACTGGACGCTCAAGGAGCAGCGCACGGCGATCGACGTCGATCCCGGCGAGGGCGTGGACATTCGTGTCTACGGTGCCACGCTCTCGTCCGGTGGCACGATCGCGCAGCAGTACAGGATCGGCGAGTACCTGAATCTCGTGTTCTTGTTCGCGATCGTGCTCGTGGTCTCGTTCCAGCTGCCGATCGTGCTGCTGCTGGGAGGATGGGTCGGGCTGTTCGACCACAGGGTGCTGGGGCGCTATCGCAAGCACGCGGCGTTCGTGTGTGGCCTCGCGTCGGCGATTCTCACGCCAGCGGACCCGTTCTCCATGATTGTGCTCATGTTCCCGCTCTACGGTCTCTTCGAGTTCGGACTGCTGCTGATGCGCTTCGTGCCCGCGCGACGGGTTTCAGGAGCTGAGCCGTCCGACGCGAGTGACAACTGATGCCCCTCGGTTGGTTCAGAAAGACCCGGCACTCGCCCCGTCCGTTGGACGCGTCGCACGCCAGCGACACCGATCGTGTCGTGATGGCGCGCGCGCTGGAGCTGGCGCGCGACGCCGCGTCGAGGGGCGAGGTGCCCGTCGGCGCGATCGTGTATCGCACGGAGACGGGCGAGGTCCTCGCGCGTGGCTCGAACACACGCGAGCACGAGGGTGACCCCGCGGGACACGCGGAGCTGATCGCGATGCGCCTGGCGGCGCGCGAGATAGGCGACTGGCGCCTCGGCGAGTGCACGCTCGTCGTGACGCTCGAGCCCTGCGCCATGTGCGCGGGGTTGATCGTCAACGCGCGCCTGGGGCGTCTTGTGTACGGCGCGAGTGATCCCAAGGCGGGGGCGGTCGAGTCGCTGTATCGGCTGTGCCAGGACAAGCGCCTGAACCATCGCGTGACACCGATCGCGGGCGTGATGGCGGAGGAGTCGTCTCGGTTGCTCAAGGAGTTCTTTCGCGAGCGTCGTCGTCCCGCTCAGGGTTGATGCGTCGCCCACACGCGCTCGTGCTCGCTCCAGAACGTGTCGAACGAGGCGTCCAGGCCACGGCTCTCCATCATCGCACGAGCGCCGCTGCCAAGCTCGCGTCTGAGAGTTTCGTTCCCGGCTAGCTCCATCGCATGCGCCACCCACCCATCGTGATCGTCGGTGGGTATGACGTATCCGGTCTCGCTGTCGCGCACGATCGTCTTGGGCCCGCCCTCGTCGGTCACGAGCGCGGGCAGCGCGCTGGCCTGGGCCTCCATGACCACTTGCCCGAGAGTGTCGGTCACGGAGGGGAACACGAACACGTCGCAGGCGGCGTAGAGACGTGCCAGCTCGACGCCGTGGCGGAAGCCCAGGAAGTGCACGCCGGTGCTCCCGATGCTCTCTTCGAGTCGCGTTCTGTAGGGTCCGTCGCCTATGACGACCAGTTCCGAGGCGATACCACGCTGGCGGCATCCCTCGCGGATGCGTGGCCAGAGCTTCTCGAGCATTGGCATGTTCTTCTCGACGCTCACGCGTCCCACGAAGAGGAACTTGACGCTCGAGGGGTCAGCATCGAAGCCCTCGGTCTCGTTGAGTGTTGTCCACGTGCTCGGGTCGCGGTGTGCGGGGTGGAAGAGGTCCACGTCGATGCCGGGCGGGAACGTGGCGATGCGGTCGTTCTGTATGCCGAGGCGTTCGACGGACTCGATGTACGCCTGCGATCGCGCGAAGACGCACGCGAAGCGCTTGTACATCAGTCCCATCGTCTGCGCGCACAGGTGCCCCATCGTGGTGTTGAACATCCTGTCCAGGTACGCCGGGAAGTCGGTGTGGTAGACACCCAGCACCGGCTTGCGGAGGAGGCGTGCGATGAGCAGGCCGACCGTGCCGACTGGCCCGGGCGTCGAGACGTGCACCACACTCGGGTCGATGCGTCGTGTGGCCTCGTACATCGCGTGGATGGGTGGGATCGCCAGGTCCAGCTCGGGATACTTGGGCATGGGCATCGCGTGCACGGGCGCGAAGTTGCGGAGGCGCTCGATGTGTGTCGGGCAGCGCTTCTCTGTGCTGGTGAACAGGTGCAGCTCGCGTCCCGTGTCCTGCGCACGCTCGCCCATGTTGCGGATGAAGCGAGAGACACCGTTGATGTCGGCGAGGGTGTCGGTGAAGAGCACGACGCGCATGGGGGAGGCGTCGGGGGCATCGGATTGTGGCTGGATCATGGGGCGATGCTCCGTGGGCAGTACCTTACGGGCATCAATCGTCGAGCGTGTGTGGATCGTGTGAAGCCGCCTCGCACTCGCACGCGCTCCCTCGTACACTTCTGCCAATGGCTGCCTCTCCGCGCGTCGTCGTCTACCCGGGATCGTTCGACCCGATCACACTCGGACATCTTGACGTGATCGCGCGGGCGCGCGGGCTCTTCGACGAGGTCGTCGTGGCCGTGGGTCGAAACCCGGGCAAGCAGCAGCTCTTCACGCTCGACGAGCGGGTGTCGATGACCGAGGGTCTCGTCGAGCAGATGTGCCGCGAGCACAGCGAGGGCGCTAGCGTACGCGTGCGGTCGTTCGAGGGGCTGACTGTCGACTTTGCGCGCTCCGCCAACGCCTCGGCCATCATCCGGGGTATACGCAACCTGTCCGACCTGCAGTACGAGGTGCAGCAGGCGGTCACCAACAGGCAGGTGGCGGGTCTGGAGACGGTGTTCATCGTGGCTGGGCAGAGTTTCGCGTACACCTCGTCGAGCCTCATCAAGCAGATCACTGCCATGGGCAGCGATCTGGGTGTGCTCTCGTCGATGTGCCCTCCCGATGTCATCGAGATGCTGCGCGCCAAGCAGCGAGAGAACTCGCCGCTGCTCGAGAGCCTTCGCGACACCACCTGATCCATGCCCGAGCCCTCCTGCACAGTGATCTCGATTGGCACGCTCGCGTCGAACCCGCTGTGGGGCGAGCGCGAGCCCGTGCGCACCGGGCACGCGACGACCACGCTGGTGCGCGCCGACGATCGGAACATCCTCATCGACCCCGGTCTTCCCCCGGCGGCGCTGGGGGCGCGATTGTCCGAGCGCGTCGATCTGGTGCCGGACGACATCACGGACGTCTTCCTGACCACGTTCCAGCCCGACACGATTCGCGGCATCGAGCTCTTCACGACCGCCTCGTGGTGGGTGCACGAGCCCGAGCGTGAGGGTGTGGGCGTGCCGTTGCTCCAGGCGCTGGCGCGCGCCCACGAGGACAACAACGAGGAGCTCGCTACGCGTCTTCAGCACGACGCGGCCGTGCTCGAGCGATGCCAGGTCGCACCCGACTCGCTCGTGTCGAGGGTGGACCTCTTCCCGCTCGCGGGGCTCTCGCCCGGCAGCTGCGGCGTGCTGCTGGCGCTGGCGCGCGCGACGATCCTGATAGCGGGCGACGCGATAGCCACGGGGCGTCACCTCGAGGAGGGCAAGGTGCTCCCGCACTGCCACGACATCGAGAGGGCGCAGGAGTCGTTCAAGGATGGCGTCGAGATCGCGGATCTGATCATTCCAGGGCGTGACAATCTGACGATTAATCCCACACGTGGCGGCTTCTGAACCCATGCGAATCCCACCCGTACACACAGTCATGCGAGCGATGATCCTGGCATGCGTGGTGAGCGCGACATCACTCTGTGCGCACGCGCAGGACAACGCGCAGAGCGCGGACATTCATCCGGGTGTCAGGCTCGGCATGCGTGTCAACGCCATCAAGCAGCAGTGGCCCGTTGCGCCCGTGCTCGTCATTGTTCGCGATGAGGAGGCGTTCATGCTGGCTATCGAGCGATGGTCGCAGCGGGCGCGATTTCCCATCCTGTACGACGACGGCTCCTCGCAGGCGCGTGAGCACATCGCGCGATTCCATCGAGCCTTCGGGCCCGAGCGTGTGTATCTTTTCGAGCCCGAGCCCGATCCGGCACCGGGTTTCTCGGTGGAGCGAGTCGACGCTCACATCGCGCGACTCTGGAGCAACGGGCAGACGAGCGATCGTGACGAGGCGTGGGACAAGGTTGGCTTCGCGCCGCCAGGTATTGTCTTTTTGGGAGATCCGGCGCTCGCCATGGCGTCGTCGGCGCTGGCGATCGGGCATGGCCAGCCCATTGTTGCGATCTCACTTCCGCCCGGCGGGCGCGACGCCACGCTGACCCTGAATCCGGCGACCGGGGTTCACGAGACCGTCAAGGCGGAGCTCGACGCGATCGGGTTTGAGTGGAGTGTGATCGGTGACGAGATCGACGCCATCACGATGGCGACGAACTCGCACACGAAGGTCCGTGATGCGGACAATCAGGTCGTCTCTCTGACGGATTTCCTCGGGCGGGATGAGGACATCAGGCGATACGCGTGGGTGTCGCTGCTCCAGGGCTCGTCGGCGCACGCGCTGTATCAGGCGATGTGCTCGCTCTTTCTCCATCCGCGCTCCAGTTGGCTCTTTAACACGTACGACTCCACGTTTGGCGAGGGGAGGTACAACGCCACCCCCGCCGTGGAGATGTTCCACACGACGGGGTTCGACGCGCAGGCGTTCGATACGCCCAACAACTCGCTCGAGTCCTGGTATCAGCGGACGCACCTGGCGCTGAGCACGCCGCTGATCTTTGTCAACACCGCCGGGAACGCGCGATGGTTCCATCTGGGCGACGATCGTGTGGCGGCCAACGCGCTGCCCCTTCTTGACGTGCCGACGGCGACGCACTTCATCCACTCGTTCTCGGCGCAGCGCCCCGCGGACGCGCGGTCCATCCTCGGGCAGTGGGAGCGACGCGGCGCCTTCGCGTACTACGGCTCGAGCCACGAGCCGTTCCTCGATGCCTTCCGAACGCCACCCGATGTGGTGCTCCGCCTGCTCGGTGGCATGCCATGGGCCTGCGCGCCTCGGTTCGATACGCCACGCGTCTGGCGGTTGAACACGTTCGGCGATCCGCTCTTCACGCTCTCGCACACGCCCCCGCGGGGCGAGTCACCCGAGTTTTTCTCCGCGGGCTCATTCAGGGACGTGGACGAGCTCTATCGCGATGCGCTGCGACGCAAAGAATTTGGAGTCGCGTCGGAGATGATGCGCTGGCGGAACAAGGACGCGGAGATTCTGCGCCTGGCAGATGCGCTGATTAAGAACGACATGGATCTGGATCCGACATTTGCACGGGTTGCGCTCCACGCCGGTGCGCACAGGGGCTGGTCGTCGCTGGCGCCCGCGCTCTTCCGCGCGTGCGAGGCGAACGCCGAGGACGATCCGTTCCTCAAGGATCTGCTCTGGCACGCGTTGCGTCCGACGTTCTCGACGATGCGTGACGCCTCGACACTCGCGCTGCTCCAGGGGCACGTGCGACCCGAGAGCTACGCGCGCGACGCGTCGGAGCTGTTGCCGATCATCCGGCGTTTGCATGGTGAGATGGCGCGCGATCGCGCCGAGGACCGCTTCCGAGACCAGGCCCCCGATGACATTCAGAAACGCCAGCTCAACAAGATTCTGGGGAGATAGCTCTATCGTTCGCGGTTGTCCCAGGACCACTCGAGCGATGGATCGAGTGTCGTGACGCGCGCCTGCCTGAGTATCTGGCGCGCCATCTGCGCCATGCGTCGCTCGATTTCCTGCTCGCGCGCCTCCATCTCGAGTGCGTCTCGCACGTCGTCGATTGGTGTGCCATCGCCTGGGATCACCCTCTCGACACGCACGATGGCGAACCCGACATCCAACGCGAGCAGCCCGCTGACGCCTGTGTCTCCGAGTGTCGCCAGCGTCTCGCGGATGACGGAGGGGACGGCCGTGTCGCCGGTCGTGATGACGCCGATGGCACCACCCCTGGGTCCGCTGGTGTGGGTGGATAATCGAGCGGCGACCTCCGCGAACGGCTCGCCCTGCTTGAGACGCGTGAGGGCGCTGCGCCCGCTGATCTCGTCGTCTGTCGTGATGAGCGAGATGTCGTACCGCGTCCCGTGCGTGCGCTCGTACGCGAGACGCACGTCCGCCTCGGTGATGGTCGTCTCGTCCCGGCTCAGCGCTCGCAGCAACGCCGTCCGTGTGAGGAGCGCGTTGTAGCGCACGTCACCGAGCCCGCGTGCCCTGCGCAGCTCGCCGATCAGCGCGGCGCTCGTCCACGACGAGTCTGGCCCGACCTGCTCGCGCAGGCTCTCGACGAGGCGAGCGTGCTCGCGATCGAGCGCGTCCTGGTCGATGCTGATGCCGCGCGCGCGAGCACGTTTTTGCAGCGCCGTGTCGAGCACGATCTCCTCGAGGACTTGTGCCCCGGCGGCCTCCGAGAGCTGCGCTGCGATGTCCCCACGACGGACGGGCGTGTCGTCGATCAACGCGACAACGTCGCGTCCGGAGCCTCTCGTGGGCGTTTGTCCAGAGGTGTTCTTCGGGCCAGAGGAGCATCCCTGCACCACACACACCAGCAGGCACATTGCGATACTGTTGTTTCGCATCGAGACCTCGATGGGATACCGGTGTCACACCGACAGAGCGACGATCGCTCTGTTTGGGTGTTCCGGGTCGTGCATTCTATAGACTCGGGAACCCCCGCCGGAAGGCACCGTATCCTTCATCGCACCCATGAGCACCGAGCAGCAACAGCACGAGCAGGCCGACGCGCCCGAGCCATCCGGGAGCGAGCTTGTCATATGCCCGTACTGCGGCTCGGTGCAGCGTGGGCACGAGCGATGCCACGAGTGCGGCGGGATGTTCGAGCCGCTGTCACGACAGGCGTCCCAGAACCAGATGGGGCCGTGGTACGTGCGTGACACCGACCAGCCCTTCCGACCCGGATGCAACTACCTGACACTCAAGCGACTCGTCGAGCGTGGCATGATCAGCGCGACCACCATCCTGCGCGGGCCGACGACGCACCAGTTCTGGGCGCCGGCGACACGAACACCTGGCGTGGCGCACCTGCTGGGTGTGTGCCACAACTGCGCGAGTGATGTCGATTCGGACGCGTACTCGTGCGAGAGGTGTGGTGCTGTGTTTACCGTGCCTCAGGACCGCCAGCACCTCGGGCTTGGGTCCATCCGCTTGCTGCCGGGCAACGCGCCGCCCGACGTGGTCGCCGAATCGGCGCGACCGCAGGAGGACGCGCCGGGCGCGGGCACCCCCACCCTCCCAACGACGCCGGAGGCGGAGCCCAGCGAAAGCCACCCCGAGCCGCCCAAGGCTCCGATCTCGAAGGAGGAACGAGAGACGCTGGCACGCCAGGCCACGCGTGACGACGATCCTCCGACCATCACACGCTCGGCCAATAGGCGTCTTCGCCACTCGGTGTCACGCATGCGATGGATGATCACGCTTCTCGTGCTGGTCAACGTGGTGCTGCTCGTTGTGCTGGTCGTCGCGTTGAATCCTCGCCTGCAGCTCGGTGCGGGGGGGTCGACGGAGCAGGACAGCGTGTCGGACACGCAGGCGACTGATTAGTCACGCTCGCGCAGCCACTCCAGGCGCTCCACAAGCGTCCAGAGAAACGCGCGCTCGCCATCCTCATCGCCGAAACGACCCAGACGCACAGAGATGCCCACCATCTGATCTCCGGGATCGAGCTCGAACCGCACCATACCCGGCTGATCGGTCAGCGAGATCAGCTCGTACACACGCGCGCCCTGCTGTAGCTCCTCCGAAGCCAGCACCGCCCACTCGTGGACACCGACCGTGTGGCTCATCGCGGCATCGAGATCGTCCCACTCGGCGAGAACCCGGTCCGGCGGTGGTCCCTTCGGGGTGCTGACCTGCGTGCTTGTGCATGCGGACGCGCAGGCCCATGCGATCAGTAAAACAGCCCATACAGGCACCAATCGGGCGTGCGATGCTCGTGAGAGTGTCCGCGACATAGAATACCCGTCGCGATGGGAGCTCCCGTGTGGGGGCGTGGCCCCATCGTGAGTCTGGAGTGTCGTCGACGTGGAATTCACTATCACTGTTCCTCGCGGAGCCGATCGGGTCTCCATGCTCGGGTCGGCCGACCGCAACCTCAAGATGATCCGCGAGGCGCTCGGCGTCAACATCGCCGCTCGCAACGACACCGTCGAGGTGTCCGGTCGCGAGCAGGCGGTGCTCGTGGCGCGCCGGGTCTTCAACGAGCTCTCCGAGGCCGCCTCGAAGAACACCCATCTGTCGCGCAAGCAGGTGCTCGATCTGATCTCCAGTGCCGCCAGCGAGGCACACCTCGACGAGAAGCCGTCGGACCCCTCGCTGCCGCCCCCCAGCGCCAGCCCGATCGACTGGGAGCACCTGGACGTCTACGTCGGCGGGCGCAGGCTCGAGCCCCGGTCGGAGAACCAGCGTCACTATCTGGACACCATCGCGTCGCACGATCTGGTCATCTGCTCCGGGCCCGCCGGCTCGGGCAAGACCTACCTGGCCGTCGCCTCTGCGGTGAACATGCTCAAGCACGGCTCGGCGCGCAAGATCATCCTCGTGCGACCGGCGGTCGAAGCGGGAGAGAAGCTGGGGTTTCTGCCCGGTGACATCGAGCAGAAGGTGAACCCTTATCTGCGCCCTCTCTTCGATGCGCTCAACGACATGATCGACTACCAGACACTCAGTCGATTCATGGCCAACGACATCGTCGAGATCGTGCCGCTGGCGTTCATGCGCGGTCGCACGCTCAACGACGCGTTCATCATCCTCGACGAGGCGCAGAACACGACGCGCGCACAGATGCAGATGTTCCTCACCCGCATGGGCCAGCGCTCGAGGATGATCATCACGGGCGACACGACACAGATCGATCTGCCCGATCCGCGCCAGAGCGGGCTCGTGGACGCCGCCCGGCGCCTCGCCCGGATCAAGGGGGTTGGCATGGTCACGCTGACGCGCGATGACATCGTGCGCCACCCGCTGGTGCAGCAGATCGTCGATGCGTACACCTCCACCCGGAATACTCGCAAGCACGCCAGCGTAAAAGCCGATGGCGCTTCGGAGCGAACCGAGAACTCGGACGTATAACAGGTTCGAGCGAGCCCCATGCCCGAGAAGCCCACATCCCGCGGATCGAAGCCGACACCACGCACGCGTCGCAACGCCATCAAGCGCGAGCCTCTCGTCGACTGGAGTGCCTGGATGGGCGCGATCCGTCGACCCTCGACGGGTTACGCGCTGCTGATCGCGCTGGGATTCGCGCTCGTGCTGGGCGTCATTCTTGCCTGGTCGCGACAGCAGGTTTATCTGGAGATAGGGCGTGTGGTCGACCAGACCCGCACCGTGCGTGCCGAGTTCACAGTCGTGAACGAGACAGAGGCCGAGATCAAACGCCGCGAGGCTCGCTCTCGCACGCCGCGTGTGTACGTAGCCGATCGCGCGATCTTCGAGAGTCTCCGCTCGTCGTTGCTAGGGCTCCCCGCGGCGTTGGCCGACGTCGAGACGGTCGAGCAGGTCGCGCCGGAGATCCGGGACGACTTCATGATCGATGGACGCCTGCTCGCCGCCATCCGGGGTGAGTCCGTCGACGGTGAGCCGTCCGACTCCTGGGTGCGATGGACGACCGAGCTCGTCTCGCTGCTGGAGATCCAGCCCGTCCTTGATCGCGACGCCTTCCAGACCGAGCAGCAGCAGCGGACGCAGCTCGTCTCGCTGAGACAGTTCCGCGAGGAGCCGGCCAAGCAGATCTTCCGGAGCAGCCTGATCAACATCGACGGAGCGCAGAAGGAGAGCCGCCTGCGCTCGATCGTCAACAACGCGCGATATCGCGAGCCCATCGCCTCGATGATCACGATGTGGCTCAGCCGCAACCTCCAGCCGAACTACATCCTCGACGAGGAGCTGACCGAGCTTGCCCGCCAGGAGGAGGCCGAGCGCATCCAGCCCGAGGAGCTGACCTACGCGCCGGGGAACATCCTCGTGACGCGCGGCGCCACGCTCGCGCAGGACGACCTGAACCGAATTCGCCAGGAGAACGAGACCTACCTGGCCAACGCCAACGCCTGGCCGCTACTGCTCCAGCGGATCGGCGCGCTCTCCATCGCGCTGATGATCACGCTCGCGATCGGGTGGTACCTGATGGTGTTCTGCCCGCGCGTGGTGCGCAAGCCCGCGCGCATGATCGCCATCGGCGTGCTGCTTCTTCTCTCGCTTACCTTCGGTGTGGTGCTCGTCTCCCGCTCACCGGGCCTAACGACCCTCGGCGTGGTCGCGCCGACCATCTTCGTGGCGTCGGTGCTCCTGCTTGCCTACGACATGCGCACCGCACTGGCGCTGGGAAGCGCCACGGCCACGATTAACACGCTGGCGCTCCAGCAGTCGATGGGCCTGATCATCGTCGCGGTCTTTGGCATCGGCATGGCCATCTGGCAGCTGCGCGAGCTGCGTCATCGCAACGCGCTGTTCCGCGCGGGCATCACGACGGGATTGGCGGTCGCCCTGATGGAAGGCATTCGCTCGCTCATCGAGCGTCCGATCGTCGACGGCGTCTCCGACGAGATCCTCTTCGACGCGCTGATCTCGGCGGGTCTGGGTGCTCTCGTCGCACTCTCTCTGCTCGCGTTCATCCTGCCGACCATCGAGCGCACCTTCGGCATCGTTACGGGCATGACGCTCATCGAGCTGCGAGACACCAAGCACCCGCTGCTGCGCGAGCTCCAGCAGCGCGCACCGGGCACCTATAACCACTCGCTGACGGTCGCGACCATCGCCGAGGCCGCCGCCGAGGCCATCGGCGCAAACGGGCTGGAGGTCTACGTCGGCGCGCTCTACCACGACGTTGGGAAGATGAACAAGCCCGACTACTTCATCGAGAACCAGACGCCCGGCCAGAACAAGCACTCGCAGCTCTCGTCCGCCATGTCCCTGCTCGTGATCGTCGGGCACGTCAAGGACGGCATCGAGTACGCGCGCGAGTACAACCTGCCAAAGCCGCTGCACCACTACATCGAGTCGCACCACGGCACGACGCTGGTCGAGTACTTCTATCGCCAGGCCGTCGAGGAATCCTCCACCAACGAGGACGTGGACTCGCCCGCCGACACCGAGTACCGCTATCCGGGGCCGCGTCCGCGCTCGAAGGAGGCGGCGATCCTCATGCTCTGCGACGCGGTCGAGTCGGCAACGCGCGCGATGACCGACCCGACACCGGCGCGCATCGAATCACTCGTTCGCTCCATCGCCGACAAGCGCCTCGCCGACGGGCAGCTGGACAACTGCAACCTCACCCTGCGTGAGGTTCGCGAGGTCGAGGACGCCATCATTCGCACCGTCTGCTCGGTCTATCACGGGCGCGTCGCCTATCCCGATGCCGCCAAGCAGGAGAAGCCGGGTGACGACGAGCTCAAGCCCGAGCAGCGCGGCGCCGAGACCAAGCCTGCCACGGAGCCGGCACGCAGCGCCTCCTGAGAGCACTCCACTATTTCAGCGGACGCTTCCCGTGCTTGGTGCGGTGCGTATTCCAATACTCGAGCGCGGGCGGGTGCTTCCGGATCAGCTTGAGCAGTTGCGACGGTGTCACGCCAAGGCGAATCCCCGCGCGCTTCGAGTCCCAGCGTGAGTCGCTCAGGACGTCGAGCGCCTCGCTGAGCAGGCTCGGATAGTCCCAGTGGCGTACGTTCACGGGGATCGTGCCGTCCCTTCGTCGTCTTCGTTTCCACAGCTCGCTCGAGATCTCCTCGAATCCCTTTGGCGTCGGGGGCGCCGTGCGTATCTGGGTGGCCAGCAGCAGGCGAAGGCGTCGCAGCGCGACGCGCTCGTTCTCGGCTGGGGCCCTGCGCTCCCCCGCCTGCGCGAAGATGCCAGTCGGCTTGTGCGTCAGCGTCACCATCGTCGAAACCTTGTTGCGATGCTGCCCGCCCGGCCCGCTCGTCTTGCCGCGCTCGAGCACGCACTGCTTGCGCAGATCCTCGTTGTCCAGCTGTGCGGGATGCATCAGCGCCTCGCGCTCGTCGGCATGGCGCTGAGTGCCAGATCGTCCACGCGTCCGGCCTGGAACAGATGGAACGCGTACCCCGCGATCATCGCGGCGTTGTCGAGGCAGTATCGCAACCCGGGCAGACGCAGCTCCAGCCCGTGACGCTCCGCGAACTCCGACAGCCGCTCGCGCAGCAGCGAGTTGGCGCTCACGCCGCCGCCAACGAGGATGCTCTTGTACTCCGCCTGCTCGATCGCGCGCTTCATGCGGCTCATGAGAGCATCGACCGCGGCTTTCTGAAAGCCCGCGGCGATGTCGCGCTTCTCACGTTCGCTCAGCTCGGAGCCGTCGCGCGGGAAGACCGTCTTGCCATCGACTCGCTCGGGCGTGCCGCGCACCGTGTAGAGCACCGACGTCTTGAGCCCGCTGAACGAGAAGTCGAGGGAGCCTCTGTCGAGCATGCTCACGGGGAACTCGTGCGTGCTGTCGTCGCCCTCGCGCGCCATGGCGTCCAGGCGTGGGCCGCCTGGGTAGTCGAGGCCCAGCAGCACCGCGGCTTTGTCGTACGCCTCGCCGACAGCGTCGTCGATCGTGGAGCCGATTTGCTCCATAGTCGTTGTGTTCGTGCACGCGAATAGGCTCGTGTGCCCGCCGGAGACCACCAGCCCGAGTGCGGGGAAGGGGGGTGGTGTGCTCTCCAGACATCCGGCGTACAGATGCGCCTCGATGTGGTCCACCCCGATCAGCGGCAAGCCCAGCGCGCACGCCAACCCCTTGGCGCTCGTCACGCCCACCAGCAGCGAGCCGATCAGCCCGGGGCGGTTGGCGACAGCTATGGCATCGATGTCCGACCACGCGCACCCCGCGCGCGTCAGCGATTCCTCGAGCACCGGGATCATGCGCTCGGTGTGCGCACGGGAGGCTATCTCGGGCACCACCCCGCCGTACTCGACGTGCAGCTCGTCCTGCGAGTGGATGATGTTCGAGAGCACCTCGACGCCGTCGCGCACGATCGACGACGACGTCTCGTCGCAGCTTGTCTCTATGGCGAGGATGAGCACGACGTCAGTATCGCAGAATCACTCCTGCTCTGGCGTCGCTGACTCCTGGCTCTCGACGGGGGCATCCTCGAGCCAGCGCTCCAGGCCCTCGCCCGTGATACGCAGCGTCGAGACGAGGTTGCCCTCGGCGTCGAAGATCTCCAGGTGCCCGTCCTGCAGCGCCACGGCGTCGGGAATGAGCGACTGCGCGTCGGCCTCGTCCTCGGGCACGTCGGAGCTCAGCGCCGTGATGGTCTCGTCGATGCGCTCCAGCTCACGCAGCAGCCTGTTGCGGGTGCGCCTGATCTGCACCAGGGACTCGCGCTGCGCGGCGAAGGTGTCCTCCTCGTCGCCGACGCCAACCCACTCATCGTCCTCGAATCGAAGCTCGAGCGCCTCGAGTGCCGAGGCGAGTTGCACGTCCTCGTAGACACGCAGCAGCCACTGGCGTGTGCTCTCGCCCTCCTCGTACGCTAGCGGATCTTCGTCGCCATCTTGGCGGATCACGTCGGCGTCGGCACGCGCGTTGAGCATCGCGATGTACGCGCTGTCGGTCATCGGCACGAAGAAGCCCGGTGTTGGATCGACACCCCACTCAGAGGCGCCGTCCTCGCGATTGATCATTCGTCCGGAGGGGCCGTAGTAGTACGACTCGGTCAGCTTCAGCTGCCCGGCGCCCGATGGCAGGTCGATCACGCTCTGTGTCAGTCCCTTGCCGAAGCTGCGTGTTCCAACGACGACCGCGCGACCGTTGTCCTTGAGCGCTCCGGCGAACACCTCGGATGCGGAGGCGCTCTGTCGATTGAGCAGGACCACGATCGGGATGTTGATCATCTTCTGGCGTCGTGTCGCGCGCGCCACCTGCTCCGGGTACGCGCGCCCCTTCGTCGAGACGATCACGCCGTCGTTGAGGAACATGTCCGACATCAGGATCGCGCTGCGGAGCAGCCCGCCCGGGTTGAATCGGAGATCGATGATCAGGCCTCGTACGTCGTTCTCCTCGAGCGCGTCGAGCGCGTCGGCGAACTCGTCGGGGGTCTCGGCTCCGAATGAGGTGACGCGCAGGTATCCGACACCTGACTCGTCGTCGAGTAGGTAATCCCACTGCTCGCCGTCGCGATGGATGCCCGCGACCGTCTTGGTGACGATATCCGCGCGCGTGATGGTGACCTCGTAGGGCTCGCCGTCGCGCTCGAGCGTGATAGTTACGTCGGTGCCGGGCTCGCCCGTGAGCACGTCGACCACGGCCTGGCTGCCGAGGCCCTTCATGTCCTGTCCGTTGACCTCGAGGATCTTGTCGCCCGGACGCAGCCCTGCGCGCAGCGAGGGCGAGCCATCCATGGGCGTGACGATCACCGTGTACGGCTCCTCGTAGCGCACCACCGAGCCGATGCCCACGTACTCGCCCCTGATGTTCTTGTTGAACTCGGCAATGTCCACGTGGGGGATGTAGGTCGTGTACTCGTCGTGGAGCGCCTCGAGCATGCCCTCGATGGCCGACTGCTGCAGCTCCTTCTGGTCGGGCTCGCTGACGAACCGGTCGGAGACGAGCTGGTGCACCTCGAAGAGCGGATCGAACCACTTGTACGGGTTCTCGCGGGAGGCCACCGCGGAGGTCTGGGTCGCGATCCAGATCCCGATTCCAACACCAATGATCGCCACGGGCAGCGAACGCGCCAGCATTCCCATCGTTGATCCTCGCATCGTGGTCCTCCGCAGAGTCTGTCAATTGGACGTCCGGTACAGATGTCCATACTACGACGGCTCGGGAGGTGTTCCACTCCCGTCTTATTCCATACCAATCGGGCGGAGCCAGGACGCAGGCTGCCGGAACCCTATGATCATCCGTCCATGCCCCCCTCCAAGGAACGCACATCCCTCAAGGTCGCACGCGAGAACGCTGTGCTGGCCTCGGTCCACCTGCCCGCCTCCAGGTTCGATCCGGAGGATCCGCTGGGTGAGCTGCGTGCCCTGGCCGAGTCCGCCGGGGCGACCCCCGTGGGCGAGCTGATCCAGTCTCGCCAGAGGCCCGAGGCAGGCACCTACATGGGCAGGGGCAAGATCGATGAGCTCGCCATGCTCTGCGACGCCACCGACGCCTCGGTCGTGATCTTCGACCACGAGCTCTCGCCGGCGCAGATCGGCAACCTCGAGAGGATCCTCGAGCGCAAGGTCATCGATCGCTCCGAGCTGATCCTCGACATCTTCGCCTCGCGCGCAACCACTCGCGAGGCGCAGCTCCAGGTCGAGCTTGCTCAGCTCGAGTACACCTACCCGAGGCTGCGCGCCATGTGGTCGCACCTTGAGCGCATTGTCGGGCCGGGCGGCATCGGGGGTGTTGGCACGCGCGGGCCGGGCGAGCAGCAGATCGAGCTCGATCGTCGCCTCGTCCAGCAGCGCCGCACCCGACTGCAGCGAGAGCTGGGGCAGATCCAGGTGCGCAAGCAGCGCCAGGTCGCCTCCCGCAAGCTCGATCACTTCACGGTCTCGCTGGTCGGCTACACCAACGCCGGCAAGTCGACGCTCTTCAACACGCTCACCGCGGGCGGCGCGTACGCCGACGATCGCCTCTTCGCCACGCTCGTGACGCGCACGCGCCAATGGGATCTGGGCGAGGGTGAGACCGCGATGCTCTCCGACACCGTTGGATTTGTGCGCGACCTGCCGCACAACCTCGTCGCGTCGTTCAAGGCCACGCTCGAGGAGGCGACGCATGCCGATCTTCTGTTGATTGTGCTCGACGTCTCCGATGCCAGCGCGCAGCTGCAGCACGAGACCGTCACGCGGACCCTCGACGAGCTCGATGCCAGGACCCGTCGGGACGCCGTCGACGCGGGGTTGCCCCAGCCCGAGCCCGCGCCGCGGCTGCTCGTGCTCAACAAGGCGGACCTGCTCACCACCAACGCGGAGCCGCTCATCTGGAACGCGCAGCATCCCGAGGCCATCCTGCTCAGCGCCTCGGACCCGTCGCACCCGGGGCACCAGGCGTTGTGCCAACGCGTGCGCGGCAGCGCCATCGGATCGGTGCGCCGGTTCACGCTCCGTGTCGATCTTGCGGACGCCCGCTCCATCGCGCTGCTCGAGCGTCGCGCCACGATCATCGATCGTCGCTATCCGGAGTCATCCTCTGATGAGGACGTTCCCCACGCGGTCTTCGAGGTGGAGATGGGCCAGCGTCAGCTCCAGCGTCTGCTGGCGGGTGGCATGCGGGCCAGCATCGTGTGTTCGGATTCTGTTTCATCAATGCCCGATTAATCTCAAGAAGTTTTTGTCACAAGTCTGTACCGATGTCGCTTCTACTGACGGAGGGACTCGCCTGAGCTAGAGTGATCGAGCCAGGAGCATCCATGCGTGGCACATTCCCATCCTCGTTCGTCACGCTCGTTGTCGTGTGCCTGGCTACGAGCCCCGGGCTTGGTCAGACCGCCGAGTGGAACAATCCCATCGGCGGCAACATCTTCGATCTGTCCAACTGGTCGTTTCTAGATCTCCCCCCGGTCGGGCCCCTGCCGACTCATATGCGGTTCTCTCTGGACGCTTCGTACACAGTCGATATCCCAGCCGTCCCGGGTGGCGCTCGCACGTCCACGATGCTCGTCGACGAGGGAACGCTCACGCTCCGCCCCAAGGGCGACATCTCGCTCCATCTCGAGGGGACCAGCGATCCGCACGAGCCGGGCGTCCGCATCTTTGCCAGCGGCGCACCAACGCGCGTGATATCGCAAGCCGCGCTAGTCGCACCAACCGGTATGACCATCGGGGGCATTCCTGGTGCGACACTCGAGACATCGAACATTCTCAGCACGGGTGATCTCACGCTCGGCGGTTCCAATGGCACCACCGGCATGCTCCACGTGCGTGGTGAAGCGGGCCATCTCAGAGTCGGCTCGCTGGCAGATTCTGAATTCTCGTGGCTCGACATGGCACCGTCGGGCAACGCGTTGCTCCACATCAGCGATGGCGCTCAGGCGAGTCTTGAGCGTATTCGCCTGACAGGCAGCGAGCCCTCGGCACGAGCCAGCGTGGTGGTCGAGGGACCCGGCTCGGTGCTCGCACTTCCCAGGGAACCCGAGTTCGGTAGGGGCACATCCTCCATAGTCATCAGGGATGGAGCAACACTTCGGAGCACAACACTCGAAAACGATATCGGTTTCTTCTTCGACAACGATGGCTCGCACAGCATCACGCTTGCCGATGGAGCACGTCTCGAGGGTATACGTGATATCAACAGCTACGGCTCAGCGACGGTCCCCGGGCGCTCCCTTACATTCTCCAATACATCAATCGATCTGGACAATCTCAGATTCGGCGGCAGCCTCGTTCTCGAGAACAATGCCGAGTTGACCATCCGTGATCTCATATGGTTCCGAAACCAATCCCATCATCAGATCCTCGATTCCACGATCGCCATCTCTCCTGAAGAGGGAGCTGGGATTGGCGCTATCCGATTGGTCATAGTCCTCAGCGGTGACAACATCGAGATACGCAACTCGAAGATACTCAACGAGACAGAAGACGGATTGTTCGATGCCGCGTCGGTCGCAATCGGAACCGCTAGCGGGCTCAACAGGATTCTGATTGATAACGCTTCTGTGATCGAGAGCGTCGGTGCTTGCTTTATCTGGACACACGAGAGTACGCGCATTGCCGGGCCGGGCACTCGAATCGAGCAGCGAATCATCTCGTCCTCCACAACGGGAGGGGGTGCTGGCGCCCTCGGCCCGTTCGGTGGGCTCCAACTCGGAGGGGGCGACAACTACCCATTCGAGCCACGACCGACGCTCACGATTGCTGACGGCGCGACGATCGACACGACGTTCCTCCAGTTTCGTGGCGTCGACGCCAGCTTTGTTGGATCGGCCTCAACACTGATCGCGACGAACCAGATGAACATCGAGCGCGCCACCGTCGAGCTCAGCCCCTCCGTGCGTATTGAAACCCCCGAGCTCATCGTCGGAGCCAGATCCGGCACACACCTGCTCTCGATTCTCTCTGGCAACGGCACGATCGACGCCACACTCCACAACAACGGTGTCGTCTCACCCTCGGGTGAGCGCCCTGTTATGCATATCGCGGGCGATTATGACCAACGATTCCAGGCCCACTTCGACTTCGACGATGCCGCCCCACATCTTGTGACCGATGGGAGGCTCCACGAGGGGACACTTGAGATCGACATCGATCGCGTCAAGGGCAAGCTTGTCACCGACAGGCTCGTCGTCGAGGGCCAGGCGAAACTCGATGGCACGATCATCATCCGGCTTGGCGAGCACGTTGTGCCCCGGCCCGGTCTCGTGCTCACCTTCATTCAGGCGGGCTCGATTGTTGGGGGGTTTCGTGATGGCTCGCTTCCAGAGGGGCCGCCCTCGGTTGTGCCCTCGCTGCGATACGCCGACACATCGGTCTCTCTCGTCTATCGCTCGCGAGGGGACATCAATCGCGACAGCGTCATCGACGGAACAGACCTCGGGATGCTTTTGGCCAGATGGGGGAGCGCCGACCCGTCGGTCGATATCAATCTGGATGGTACTGTTGATTCCGCCGACCTGAGCCTGCTGCTCGCCGACTGGGGGGATTGAGTCCACCACTGGACATCACCCCGCGAACAGTTGATAATCCCGCTCCACGCCACCTTAGCTCAGTTGGTAGAGCGAAGCTTTCGTAAAGCTTAGGTCATCGGTTCAAGTCCGATAGGTGGCTTTTGTGTTTGTGACGAGTCCTTTCATCGAGTGCGACGTCACTTGGGGCACAGCCCCCAGTTGCTCAGCAGCAGGCCCAGGTCCAGCCCGTCGGTCAGCCCGTCGCCGTTGAGATCCGACAGGCACTCGTCCGTGCGCACCTCGCCCGACATCGCGTACGACGTGCGTGTGCGTGTGTCGGCGATGGATGGGAACATGCCCACGCGCTCGGCGTCGAAGTAGAGATCCAGTGTGAAGTCGGATTCGTTGTCGTCGGCGTTGCCGAAGATCCCGTCGTAGCCTGTCTCGAAGTAGTTCATATACAGGCCCTGGAGGGTGCTCACGCCTCCAGCGTCCATGATGCAGCGGATGCCGTTGTTCGGATCGGTGTGCCAGTTGCCCAGGGTGTGCCCGACCTCGTGTGCCGCCATGTTTCCGAGTGCCGTGCCGATGAGTTGGATCTTCGTCGATGTGCCGCTGATGAGCACGTTGTTGAGCGAGAACGGATTGGTGGGGTCGGTCGAGCTCAGATCGTCGAGCAGCAGCAATGCTGTCTCGCTGGTGTCGAAGTTGCCCGGGTCTATCGACTCGGCGATGCCGATGGTGTTGATGCCGAGCTGAGCGCGCGTGCCGCCGATGACGACGCGTGTCACCAACGGGTCGCTGCCGAAGGTGTCGGGGTGATCCCTGCTGTTGCGGATCTCGTAATCGAACCCCGGGTTGGCGCTGACCAGGCGGTTGAAGTTCTTGGTCATCTCGACGATCACCGCGTTGATGACCGCGTCCTCGTGGGCCGACGACAAGCCCCAGCTTCCCAGGAACGCCGACATGGGCGAGAGCACCGCGTTCACCGGCGTGGTGGCTCCGCCGAAGAGGTCCTGCGCGGGGATGGTCGCGCCGTCAAAATCCACGTAGATGATCTGCTTTATGCCGGGAGGCGCGTACTCGAACACGTTCCTGCGCAGTCGAAACTGGAGTGTGTAGGTGCCCTGCGAGGGCACGTACCCCTGCTGCGGGAACGGCTCGACGAGAATGTGATAGAGCCCGTCGGCTGGCACGACGAAGGTGAGCATCGAGTCGGTCGAGTGCGCGCTGACCGGCATCGGTGATGTCACCGGATAGAGCGACAGGCCGTCATCGTTGGTGATGTAGATGCTCCCGATCGCGTTCATCAGCATGATCTGTGGATCGAGCCCGCCGTAGACGGCGCTGCCTCGGCACGCGACGCCGAGGATGTCGCCCTTCTGGAGTTGCAGCGCGAAATAGTCGTCCTCGTCGTAGTAGTTGCTCGCGCTCACGTCGAGGTCGGGGTTCTCGTGTGTCAGGGGCACGACGGTCGCGGCATCGAGCGTGTCGTTCGGCTCCTGCTCCGAGATGATCTGCACGCTGCGTAGCGAAACGTTTTTACGCTTCTTGAGTGACGGGTACGAGCAGAAGTCGTCCTGGAACTCGTGCTTGTGCTCGGTGAGTTTGGTCGTCTGGGGTCTGGCCCCCTCGAGCGGCCCGGGGCCCTGGATAACGACAGCGCTCACAACAGCCAACGCTATAGCGTGCATAACTCTCTCTCCCTGTGCAGCGTCCGAGAACACCCCAGCACCCCGCACGTGTGCTGTGGAAAGCTACAGCGAGTTCTCTCCAAGGCGAGCGAATGTGCGCACTGGTCTCGTCTCGAGGTGTGACTCGTGTGAAGCTGGGCGCTTTATGGAGTCGCGATACGCTCGTGATCGTGGCGCTGGCGTCTCTCAGTGGCGACGCAGGCGCGCGTACTGGACGCCAGTGATAGCGACGAGCGCCAGGACGCCGAGCCAGGTCAGGGCGACACCCAGCCCTGCCGTGTCCTTGGCGACGTTCGAGCCGCCGCTGATGGTGATCACGGCAAAGAGCGCAGGGAAGAAGCTCCACAGATAGACACTCAGCGGCAGGCTCTCGTGGAGGCGCAGCCCCATCACGCCCCCGAGCACTGTCATCAGCAGGCACGCGGCGGGGAGCGCTAAGCGCTCGTGTCGGACGCCCACGATCTCGCGCCGGGTTGAGTCGATGCGCTGCGCCAGCGACGCGTCGGCGTCGCGCAACCCCTGCACGCGCTGCGCGTCCGCGAGGGGTGCCGATGAGATCACGCTCTCGACCTCCTCGCGCAGCTCGATCGCTGGGAGCGTGAACAGCGCCGGCGCCGGGTCGCTCGAGAGCCTGAGCTTGTCGTACACGAGTCGCACGCGCGTGCCCTGCTGGGCGCCGGGTGTTACCACGTTCTCGAGCTCGAATTGCGCGGTCGTCTCGCCACGCGCTATGTCGACATCCATCCGGAGCCAGCCCCGCTCGGCGTGCTGGATCCGCACGGCACCCGAGTCGAGCTTGCGGGTGATCTCCAGGGGGCTTCCTGCCTGCTCGGAGAGCACCTCCATCCGTCCGTTCGCGTTGCTGCGAAGACCGCGCGTTGCGAACGAGAACTGCTGCCCGAGCTCGTCGGTGAACCCCAGCGAGCCCATCGCGTCGGCGTCGTCTTGGGCGCGACGCATGGCGAGATACTCCGACGTCGACGACGCCAGCACCCGGCGTGTTCTGTCCACCGCGGGGATCGCGTCGGGCGACGCGTACAGCGTGCGCAGCCCCGACGAGCTGTAGAAATCCGGGTCGTCCGACAGCGCCGTCGGCAGCGGCCACGGCCCGATCTGCAGCGACTTGTTCTGCGCCAGACCCTCGCCCGGCTGGCGCGCCACCGCGTTGTGCAGCTCCATCGACACGAGCGTCACGGCGTCGCCGTTGGCATCGCGTTCGCCCGGATAGAACAGGATGTCCGCGAGGCTTGCTGTGACGTCGGCGTCGAGAGAGCCACTCGTCTCGTTGACGTCGACCGCGATGACACCCTCGAGGATGAACCTGTCGGTGATGAACGGGCCTCGCTCCGACTCTGGCACGGGCGTCGTCTTGTCCGCGCTGATGATCAGCCCTTGCATGTCGACCGATTCGCCTCGTTCCAGCGAGGCCACCAGCGTGCGTGCCAGATCCTTGACTACCAGCTCGCGCATCGATCTGGTGAACTGGGGGATCACGACGTTCGACAGCGTCATGAGCACCACGGCTAGCACCACCCCCAGCACGAGCGTGGGCGCGAGCAGCGACGAGTATCCGATGCCTCCGGCGCTTGCGGCCTGGGACTCGTTGTCCGAGCCGAAACGGTGGTACGTCAGCGTCGCGGCGAACGCCGCCGCGAAGGGGAGCGCGAACTGGAGCATGGGGACCGACGCGTAGAGCATGTACCTCAGGGCGTCGCCCGCCCCTATCTGGCCCTCGGCGACTGGGCGCAGCGTCGCGGCAAAGGTGATCACGAGCACGAGCACGATCGTGCTCAGCACCACCTGTCGGATCAGCTCTATCCCGAGCATCTCCCAGAGAATCACGGCCGGCCTGCGGATCATCCCCACATCCTCACCCCGAATGCGATCACTCGCAAACCCCGCAGCCTGTTGGGCGGTGCGCTCTGGGACGCCTGCGACGACCAATAACCCTGCCGGCACCCATACAAGTGGCTCCCCCCTCGATGCGGGGCCTGCTGAATCCGATCTTTACAAGTGGAATCATGGCTCATCAGCGTCCAAAACCCGAATCGCGTCGGAACGCCCGTGGTGCGTTCACGCTGCTCGAGGCGCTTGCCGCCAGCACCGTGCTGGCGTTGGTTGTTCTTGCTGTCGGCGCGGCGGTCTCCGCGGGGCAGAGCAGCACGGTCCATGGCACGTCGACCATTCTCGCCTCGATGGTCGCCGACGACCTGATGAACGAGCTCGTCGCTCTTCCCTACGACCAGCTGGATACCTACGACAACTTCACGCAGCCCGCGGGGTCTCTCGCCTCGCTGAAGGGCACGCCCTACCCCGTTGCGTACAGCGCTATCGGTCGCAGCACGGAGGTGTTCGAGCACATTGTGCAGGATGCCGAGACCGGCGCCCGCATCCGTGGCACCACGATCCGTATCACTGTCACCGCTGATCAACGCACCGCCATCGTTGTTGAGACATTTGTAGCGGAGCCACCCCTGACATGACGCACACGCGCGCACAACATCGCTCGCGTGCTCGCGGGCTCACGCTGCTTGAGCTGATCATCGCGGTGGCTATCACGTCCATGATCGGGCTGGGCATATCGTCGATGCTCACGATGGTCGCGCAGGGCACACGCACCGATCAGGACCGACGGTCGTCGGTTATCAGGGTGCACGCGCTGAACGTGCGTCTTCGCGCCTACCTCGCAGACTCGCTCAACCTGCTCCAGCACGACCCGACGAAGGGGTTGGCGGTCTGGGTGCACGACCTGGGCTCCGATCGCTACATCCACGTCACGGAGGTGCGCGTGCTCTGGTGGGACGCGGGCACCAACACGCTGTCTGTCGAGCGGGTGGAGTTCCCGTCCGGGTGGTCCAGCTTCCAGAAGCAGGTTGCCGACGTGGTCGTGCCTTCCGACGCCAACTTCTTCTCGTTGATGAGCGGCTATCGAGCCAGCGGGCACACGCTGGAGGAGACGCTGCTCGACAACATTCAATCGCTCTCGTTCAGCTTCAACCATGCCGACACACAGCAGGCCACGCAGGTCGAGGTCATGCTCCTCGAGCAGGCCACCCAGGCGACGAGCCTGGACGCGCTCCAGACCTTTGGCATGCCCAACCACACAACCCCACGGAGGTGACACCATGGTCACCACTCATCACAGCAGACATCTCAGCGCACGAGACCGAGGCATCGCCATGCTGCTGGTCATCATCGCGCTTGGCGCCGCGACCGTGATGACCACCGGCTACCTACTCTCACGACGCAACTCGGGAGCCATCGGCGCGAACGCGGCGAGCTCGGTCGCCACTCGTTGGGCGTCGCGTGCCGCCGCCGAGCACGCGCTGGCCGTCATGCAGACACCCGTCGACTGGCGCACGCAGGCACTCGACGGGCGTCTGTTCGAGAACGTCGCTTTTGGTAACGCGAGCGCGAGCGTGGTGCTGACAGACCTCGATGGGAACTCGATCACCGGCGATGAGCGCGCCGTTGTGCTCACGTCGATCGCGAACGCAGGCGCCGTGTCGAGCACGACCCAGTGGATCGTCAATGTCACGCCAGAGCCGACCGTCGACAACGTGATCAAGCCGACGCTCGATGAGTTCTCGATCTACGCGGTCTCGTCGATCGAGGCGGACCCGGGCGCGACCATCGCGGTCTGGGACAAGAGCCCGTACGCGAAGCTCCGCCCGCCGCTGAATATCGGTATCTCCTCGCCCTGGATGAGCGCGCTGGACATCTCGCAGTCCTCGACGATGGTGAACTCGATCGCTCACCTGCCGCCCGACGCCTACTCATCGCTCATCAATTACGCGCAGGGCAACTCGCAGATCTCGGGCACGGAGGTGCTCCAGACAGAGATCCCCGTCGCCAGTGCCTCCCAGTCGTTCTACAGCTCTCTGCCGTGGCTCACGGTGCCAAGCTCCGATCTCCGCGGGAGCAACACAACAACGCTCGCGCCCGGCGACTATGGGAACATCACGGTCTGGCTCGGTGCGACGCTTGTCCTCGACGAGGCGAACGGCCAGTACTACGCCTTCAATGACCTCAGGATCGAGACCTACGCCACGATGCAGATCTACGGCGACGTGACCGTCGAGGTTACAGACGATCTCCGAGTCCTCAATCGGAGCACTATCGAGCTGATGACGCCCGACTCGAGCCTGACCCTCCTGATTGGTGACAATTTCGAGGTGAAGGACTCCGTCGTTGGTCTGACTCGTGCTGATGGACAGAACGGATCACGCGACGCGTTTGATGTGCAGAATTACATCGACACGTCAAAGATCAGCGTCTTCTCGCAGATCACGCACTACCAGCAGGACTACATATTCGATGATGATGCGATCGTCCTGGGTTCGATCCACGCGCCAACGGCGAAAGTCGAGATCAAGAACGACTCCGACCTCATCGGTCGCATCACGGCCGAGGAGCTCAAGCTCGAATCGAACACCACGCTGCTCTACGACCCGGCGCTCAACCCCAAGCTCGGTATCACCAACACCATGAGCCCGCTGTATGCGACCGATGGCTCGATCAAGACCGAGTTCAAGAACGCGTTCGAGGCGTACGACCCCTCCGTGGGCTACGAGCTGCTCAAGACCTACGTCGACTCGTCCGTTGGTGACTTCAACTCGATCATCAAGGACACCATGATGTTCACCTTCAATCCCAACAGCCTCTCACCCCGCTACTCGCACGCGGCCTGGAAGGACACCTGGCCGACCGAACTCTACGCGTACGAGACGCACGGTATCAACCCGGTCAACACGATCGACGGCGTGTTCGTCCATCCGAGATTCGATATCACCGACCTGCTCGTCGATCCGGGTGCGCCCGTCGTCGTCAGCTCGCCGCCGAGCGGTGGTGGAGGCGGAGGATCGAGCAAGTCCGCCATGACCTTCGTCGTCGAAGACTCGCCGTTCTGACAGACACTATGCGCACGCAACACCCCGCATCTCGTCGCGCGTTCACATTCATCGACGTGCTCGTCACGATCGCTGTGATGCTGGTGATCGCCGCCCTGGCCCTGCCCGCCATGTCCTCGGGCACGCAGATCAACATCTCGGGCGCCTCGTCGATGCTCGCCTCCGACCTCGAGTACACGCAATCGCTCTCTCTGGCCAACCCCCAGAATCCCGCGTTGATCAAGTTCGACCCCGCGAATGACACGTACTGGATCGCTTTCGCCTCCGATCCCGATGCGCCGATAGTCAGGCCCGGCACGGACAGCGAGCCGTACAGCATCGTGTTCGGGCAGGGGCTCGCCACCGCGTTCGCGGGCATCACGATCGACACATCGGACATCACCGCCGACTCGATCGCCTTCGATTCGTACGGCAGGCCATTCGACCCGCTGGACAATTCCATCACGCTCACGAGCATGACTGGGCGCTCGATCACCCTGCTGATCGATTCCAACACGGGGTTCGTGTCCATCCAGTAGCCCCGGGCGCACGCGGCGCGGTAGGCTGGGTGTCGATGGCACAGCGACGACACCACTACGAGCGGGCCTTCGAGACGTACCTGCGCGCCAATCGCACGCCGTACGTCGCCGTCGACGAGGCTCGTCGTGCCCTGCTCCCACCGCGAGCGCGCCTGGCGTACGACGATATCCATGGTGAGCACCAGGCCCTCAAATCATTCGACTTTCTCATCTACACGTCCACGACCAACTTCATCCTCGACGTCAAGGGGCGCAAGCTGGCCAAGACATCATCTCGCCCGACCACGCCGCGCCTGGACTCCTGGGTCACGCGCGAGGACGTCGAGTCGCTGTCCATTTGGGGAGAGCTCTTCGGCGAGGGGTTCACGCCCGGGTTCGTGTTTGTCTACTGGTGCCACGACATGCCGTCATCGTCGCTCTTCGAGGAGATCTTCGAGCACGAGGGGCGCTGGTACGCGCTGCGTGCCGTCACCCTCGAGCGTTACGCGTCCGCGATGAAGACCCGCTCTCCACGCTGGGGCACGGTGCACGTGCCCTCGTCGCTCTTCGAGCGCATCTCCACACCGCTGGCAGGCACCTGGAGCGGATCACTCTCGCCTCGGGAGGCGTATACCCCGGTGTCGCATGGAGATCGCGCTAGCCAAGCGCAGCCCCTGGCCCTACCCTGATCGCATGAACGCACTCGCCAGAACAACAACGACGGCACTCGCGTTGCTCGTCTGTCTCGTCACGACGACATCCCAGCTCGCGCAGCAGGGCAACGATTTCGCCGCGCCGTCGCCCAACGTGCCCGAGCAGCCTCAGCTGTGGCTCTACATCACCACCTCGCTGGTCATCGGCGCCGCGGTGATCCTGCTCTCGATCATGCCCTCGAAGCGCACCGACAACCAGGACTGACCCCCATGCGAGACACCCGCCGAGCCCCGATCAACCCGCTCATAGTGCTCAACGCGCTGCTCCTGGCTGTCCTGGCGCTCGTGAGCTTCGCCTCACACACCGACGCGCAGAGCGCACGCCAGCGCGGTGAGTACACGATGATTAGCGGGCGCGTGCAGGGCGTCGTCTCGGATGTCGTCTACATCGTCGACTCCCGCAATCAGCACATCGCGGCATTCCAGTGGAACCAGGCGCAGCGTCTGTTCTCGCCGATCGGCTACTCGAGCATCGCCAACGATCTCGAGGCCTCGCGAGGGGGTGGGCGATGAGCCGTTCGAGCACGCGATCGAGCGCCCTGTGGGCCAGCGCGTTCGTCATTCTCGCGATCATCATCCTCCAGGCGTCACGCGTGGCGCCCGAGTCGAGCGCCCGCGCAGGGCTGATCGCTCAGTCGGGCGATCTGTCGGTGCTCACGGCGGACGCGGGGACCGAGCAGGATCTCGTGCTCGTGCTCGACCGGTTCGAGGGCACGCTGCTGGTCTACACCGTCGAGCAGCGCGACAGGCTCGAGCTGGTGCAGAACTACCAGCTCGAATCGATGCTGCGTAACGCCGCAGCCGCCGCGGGCATGACCACTCCGTAGATCCAATGTACGCTCGTAAGGCGCACACCAGGGATCCAATTCGAGACAACGGTTCATCTGATGGCGATCGAGCAACAAACACTCAGCAGAATCTCCGATCTGACAAATGCTCACTGGGATGAGCATGTGCACGACGCAGGGTTTACAGAACTTGCACAGGGAAAGGAGATCGGCCATCGCATCGCTGATTACGTCGACGATCGGACCACTTCGCTACTGAAAGTGCATCTCGACACACGCTGGGAGGGCGACGGCAATGGAGAGATCAAGAAACGGTCGATGGGCGACGTCTGGGTGTACTCGAACGGTATATTCAACCCCATCAACATCAAATCGGGTCTTCAGGACATGTCGGGCCAACCTAATGTCGTGTCGATGCAAAAATTACTTAACTACATTTTCAACAGGTGGATCGATTCATACTACTTATTAATCATTAAGTTTAATATATCAAAATCCATTTCGCACAAGACTTATCTGATAGATCTTCTCGATTGGACCGAGTTCATCACATATAATGCAGGGCCAGGTCAGATCATGCTGCGCGAACAAGAGTTTTATGAGACCGCAGATAATGAGTATGTTCCTCCTGCCAGGTCGATCCAGGAGAAAATCGATAGTCTGTTCAATCTGTTCGAGTCGCAAGTTGCATCCCTGATAAGACAACGAACAGCTCGCCTAGAAGCGCAGCGTAGAATGCTTGAGCAGTTCAAGCAAGATGCGTTTGTGGTTGACCAATCGTCGCTACAATTTGTTCCATGAGAGTTCGCAAGCACCACCGAGAAAAGAAGCGCCAAAAAGGCCAATATATGACTCCGCGCGTATTGTCACGCAGGATTATGTCAACGATCGAGATCAGTGATTACTCGAGAATTCTCGAACCATCATTCGGTGACGGTTCGTTTCTTGATGCAGTGCTGCAACAAAAGACACCGCAGTCCGAATCCTCTACGATCGACCAGGAAATAGTTGGCATCGAGATCGATCCCGAACTCGCGGCACAGTGCGTCGCGCGACTATCAACCATCGAGACTGAAGCACAAAGCGCAACTCTATATCTATATCAAATGGATTTCTTTCATGCGTACCTTCAGCGTGCGTTAGTCAATGGCAGAGAGCAGGCGAAGAATCAGCCTCTAGGCACTTTTGACCTGATTCTGGGAAACCCTCCCTTCGGAGGTACATTTGATCATGCCATTGAGGACGATTTAGATGCCACGCTTGGCAAACGGTTGGGACTCAAGATCAAGAAGGAAACATATTCTTTTTTTATAGTCGCCTGTATCGATCTTCTCCGCCAGGATGGCAGGCTCTTGTTTGTGTGCAGCGACACACTGCTAACAATACCAACCATGAAAGGGCTCCGTCAGTACCTAATGGAGTCAGGTAATGTCACCATCACTAGCCTGGAATCGTTCTCAGAAGAAACCACATATCCCATGGTCTTGCTTGATTTCGTAAAGACAAACAAACCTGGCTATATCATCAGAGACGGTAAGGAATTAGAGTATTCTGTCATCCAGTCAACGCCCAACTTGTCGTGGGGAATTACCGATGAGACCGCAGCCCTGTTCAACGGTCCGCTCATGTCTGAGTACTTCGTTGCCTCCAGCGGAATGACGACAGGAAAGAATGAGTACTTTGTAAGAGAAGTAACACAATCAGGATCATTGCAAGAGTTATATGAGTTCGTGTTCTACGAAGCCCCGGTCTCGGTTGAGTATGAGAGAGAACGCGCTAGACTCGGAAAACTGCCTGCGAAACGAATCAGAGAGCTTTCTAAGGCAGAACAGCGAGGGGACACCGAAGTAAGGCTTAAGGTCACTCCATTAGCCACGCGCAAAACCGTGGCACTGCCGTGCAGCGATTATAAGCCATACAATAAAGCAAACAGTAAAATTATTTTTAGTGAACCTACGCATTATATTTACTGGAAAGACGACGGCAGAGCAGTCCTGACATACAAAAGAACCGGCAACTGGTATCTCCGTGGTGTTGGAGGCAGACCATTTTTCGAGCAGGAGGCAGTTACGTGGCAGCTCGTCGCCAGCAGGTTTGTGCCCCGATTCCTGCCTGAGGGGTATATCCTTGACAGCGGAGCACCCTGCGCCTTTGTTAAGGAGGGAGTTGACAGAGATGAGTTATTCTTTGCGCTCGGATGGCTGCTCTCACCGCTGGCGACAAAAATTCTCAAGACAGTAATCAATCACACTCGGAACATTCAGAGCAAAGACTTTGAGAGAATGCCCTACCCTTGGTGGCTTGATCAGGGGAAAAAATCACGCGTCATCAGTACTGTGCGATCGATGATCCAAGCCGCGAAAAACGGGAGAACATGGAACCAAAACGATCCCGAGGTTCTTGCTCTGGGCTCGATGTTCGAGCCATCGGAGAACATCACTCAGGCAACCATCCAAGCAGTCCAGACAGCAAAGCGTCGACAACCAGTCGAAGAGTATTTGTTCACGTGAAAATACGGATGGCAGCAATGACCGACTACTTTTCACGTTGGGCGTCGCTACTTGGCGCGGCGTAATAGTTCTTCATCGGCAGTCTCCCGCACCGATCAATCTCCAGCACGATCTGTCTGCCCGGATTAAGCCTACCTCGACGCGTGCTGGAGCGCAAGCAGCGAGTACGCGGTGATCAGCACGGTGTTGTTCTCCATCCAGCGATCGTGCACCGATCGGAAGGAGCCGTCCTCGTTCTGGAGGCTGGCCAGCGCGTCGATCAGGTCGTTGGCCCAGTCGCGCGTTTCGCCGGGGCTGCCGTCGGGCCTGAGTGTCGTGATGAACTCCTCGCCGTAGGCGTCCATCGCTTTGGCGAACGTCACGTACCCGTAGTACAGCCCCTGCATCCCGAGCCCAGGGTTCTCGTCGAGTGTGTAGTTGCGTCTGATCCAGTCGTACGCCAGTTGCACGCGCGGATCGTCGCGCGTCAGGTCGGCGTAGAGGTATGACTTGAATCCCGCGTAGGTAATCGAGCCGTAGGCGCGCAAACGAGTCCCAACCCGTCCGTCGGCCAATACCTCATCGATCTCGCCCGCCTTCGACTCGCCTCGCCCCATGTTCTCGGGCTCGGAGTTTCGGCTCGTGGCATAGATGAACCCGCCCTGCATCGAGCCGTCGGCGTAGTCCATGTCGTTGATCGCGTCGACCATCTGGCAGCGCTGCAGGAAGTGCACGGCACGCTCGAAGGCCTCATCGCTCGTGGCCAGCCCGGAGTCGTGTAGGCCCTGGAGCATCATGGACAGGTTCGACATGTCGGGACGCCCGTTGCTCCCATATCCGATGCCGCCATAAAACGGGTGCTCCCTGCCGACACGTCCTGTCTCCGCGTGATCGATCGACTCATCGGACCACTGGAGCGATTTGATGAATGCCTGCGCGTTCTCGACCGTCGCCATCGCCTCCGGGCGAAGGATGTGCGACAGCGCCGAGAGACTGATCGACGTGTTGTAGCCGGCCAGGATCCGGTCGTAGATACCGCCATCCGGCTGCACGTAACCAAGGATGAACTCCACACCGCGCCGCACGTGCTCGTCGTTCTCGTCGATGTCGGGCGACATCACCATGCCCTGGACGACCATCGCCGTAATGGCCGGGAAGACTGGCCCTTCGGGCGGGATGGCCCATCCGCCGGACGTGTCCTGCTGCGAACGCAGGTACTCGATGGCCTTGTCGATCATATCGTGCGCACGCTTCTGATGATCAACGTCTAGCGCGCGCACGACAGGGGTCACTGCGAGTGCCGCCACGACGCAAAAAAGACGAATTCTCATGGATGTTCCCCTCTTGGAGTGCTCGGTGTTCTACGCAGATACTACCGACGTGCGCGCCCGAGGATGACGCTCACCCGTTCTGCCTGGACGAGGCCCACTCACGCACCATCGCGCACGACACGCAGGCGGCGGTCTCGATCCGCATGACGTGCTCGCCGAATCGGACGATCGGCACCCCGTGCTGGCGCGCCAGATCCAGCTCGTCCTCGCGCCAGCCCCCCTCGGGGCCGATGAGCACGCGGATATCGCCCCCCGGTGCGCGCTCGAGCGTGCTCATCCGGTCTCCGGACGCGTCGGCGAGGATCACGAGCCCGCTGGCGCGCAGTGCTTCGTCGAGGCTCAAGGCGTCGAGGAACTCGAGCATCCACGCGCGTCGGCACTGCTTGAGCGATTCGCTGGCGACGCGTCGGAGACGCTCGAGCCTGGCGGGGGTGGTGTGCTGCTCGGTGAAGGCGGTTGTCAGGGGCCTCCATGCGTCCGCGCCGCACTGCGAGAGCAGGTCGATCATCGTCGAGGCGCGCTGGGATTTTGGTGCCGGACAGCAGATCTCGATGGCGGTCTCGGGTCGAGGGGTGAACGTGCGCGAGAGGATCTCGAGCTCGAGGGAGCGTGAGGCGCTCGTGACGCTGCACGTGGCGATGGTGCCCCTGGCGTCGAACACGAGCACCCGATCGCCCTCACGGAGGCGTTTGGTCTTGACGGCGTGGTCTCGCTCCTGGCCTGTCAGGGAGAGGTGGGTGGCCTGGTCGGTCAGTTCGGGCCAGTAGGCGGTGTGCATGGCTTGTGGAGGTCCGAGAACGAGGCTTGAGTTTGGGTTGGAATAGGCCGATCATCGTAGTGAGGGATCACGCTGCGCGCCCGCGCGGGAGCATGGAGCCGAATGTCAGATCCAGCGACGGACATCACGACGGAGCCTGTTGGGGTCAACTCTCAGACGGATCTTGCGCATGTGGAGGATCTGGAGGCGGTGGTGGATCAGCTCGTGGCTGAGATCGATCAGACAGTGCACGAGATCGAGATGTCGCGTGGCGAGTCCGACGCGACGCCTGTGCGAGAGGGCGATGTGGTGGGCGCCGAGGCCGTGCTGACGGACGAGGGCGCGACCGACGTGGTGGCGCCCGAGCCCGAGCCAGAGATCGATACGAGCGTTGAGGAGCCTGCGAGCGATGAGCCAGTGGGCGATGGCTCGATCGAGGCGCAGGTCGATCAGATGATCGATGAGGCAACACGCACGGATGAGATCGTGGGTGAGGACACGGACGCGATCGAGGGGGAGCCCGGGGAGCCGAGCGAGCGCGATCTGGGTGTGTGCGAGGAGTCGATCGAGGCGCTGGACCAGCGTCTGGCAAACGACGCCCAGCAGGAGCTCGAGGGAGACTTCGAGACTGTCGATGGGGAGTTCGAGTCGTTTGACTTCTCTCCAGAGACGTCGGACGCGGCAGAGCCCGCGGCGCCGGCTGAGGCGTCGACCGAGCCGCCCGTCGTGGAGGAGGACGCGCCGACGAGTGAGACGCCGGACGCTCCCGAGGAACCGGGTGCGCACGAGACGCACGAGGAGGTTACCGACGAGCAGAGCGACGTGAGCGAGCGACCCGCGGTGCGACTGAGCGAGATGCTATCGCACCCGGTCATCGAACGAGCGGGTGGCGCGTTGCGGCGAGCATCGACACCCGTGGCGGACGTGCTGTCGATGCCGTTGCGCCGTGTCGAGCCACGCATCCGCGACACGGTTGGATGGGTCGCCATCAACACGTTGTTCATCGCGTTGTGCGTGTGGCTGTTCCTGCTGCTGCGTTGAGCGTGGTTGGGTAGACTGTGGGCATGGGCACACGCGTGATGACCGTCGCTGTGTACGACGAGGGGCGTCGGTGGACATTCCCGCAGGCGTCGCTGGAGCGCGTTCGCGAGGGGACGCCCGACGACGTCGAGGTGCGCCTGGTCGGCTCGCGCACGCAACTACTCGAGGCGCTGCCCGAGACGGACTTTCTTGTTGGCTTCCCGTTCACGGGTGCGCAGTTCCTGCTGCACGAGCAGGAGGTGTCGTGGATCCAGCTGACGGGGCGCGTGGGGGCGTCGCTCGAGAGCGTGCATCCACTGTTGGAGAGCGGCATCCGCGTGACGACGGCGGCGGGCGCGCGTGCGACGCAGGTGGGCGAGCACGCGCTGATGCTGACACTGGCGCTGCTGCGTGGCTTGTCGGGGTCGATCGATGGGCAGCGCTCGCACAGGTGGGAGGCGGAGCGGCTCTCGTCGAGGGCGCGCGACCTGGGGGGGAGCAGCGTGTGCGTGCTCGGCGCGGGGTCGATCGGCGGCGCGGTCGGCGCGATGTTCTCGACGCTCGGGTGCGACGTGGTGCATGTCGCGGACACGGACAGGAGCGGCGCGATCGCCGGCGGGCGTGTGTTCGATTCGTCGAGCATGGACGAGGCGTTGGCTCGCGCGGACGTGGTGATCGTGGCGGGGGAGTTCGCGCACAGACGCAGCGCGCTGGTGCGCCGGGGCGAGCTGCAGACGATGCGGACGGACGCGTACCTGGTTGACGTCAGCAGGGGCGGGCTGGTGCACGAGGCGGACCTGATACGGGCGCTGCAGCGCGAGGAGATCGCGGGGGCGGCGCTGGACGTGTTCGAGCACGAGCCGCCGGGCGATGACAGCCCGCTGTGGACGATGCCGAGCGTTGTGATGACGCCCCAGCTGAGCGCGGTGAGCCCGCGCTACTGGGAGCGTGTGTCGGAGCTTGTCGTGCGGAACATGGGGCTGCTGGATGCGGGCGAGGCGATGGAGGACGAGGTGCGTCTGGGAGTGGGGGTGTAGGCGTACCGCTGCACGACCCGCCACCCTCTCAGGGGGCATCTCATTTTGCAGAGAACCAATGTGTCATAGATGATTCGTCTCTGTGGATCCGAGGCGAGCCCAGCCGGACGATGCGATCAGCACGACCATTCCACGCGCGTTGTGGGTGCTAGTGTGCTGCGTTGTGGGCGTGCTGGTGTCGACGTGGGTGGGCGATGGTGTGGCGGTGTATCTGTGGTGGCTGGGGGCCTGCTCGTGCGCGTTGTGCGGCTTCGTGATGCGACGAGGAGCCGTGTGGGCGGTGCTGGCGATCGGGCTGGTGTGCGCGATGGCGGGATGGACTCGTGTGCGCACTGATCTCGTGCCAGGCGACTGGATGGGCCTGTGGCTCGACGACGTGCGTCAGACGGGCGTGCGGGTCGAGGGAGTGGTGTCGGAGCGTCCCCAGATCGGCTGGACGCAGGAAGGGGAGTTTGCGCCCTTCACGTTCAACGCGCGCATGACGCGGTTCACGCTCGAGGCGAGGAGCGTGGTGCGGGGTGATGCCACGCGTGTGCCTGCCTCCGGGCGTCTGCGTGTGCGCGTGCGCGACGAGATCGACAGCCTGCGCGTCGGCGACGTGGTCGAGGTGCGAGGCATGGCGCGCGGTGTGGGGCGTGCGCGCAATCCTGGCGACGAGATGGAGAGGGTGCGCGCGCTACACGATGGTGTTGCGGGTGTGGTGGAGGTGCCCGCGTCGTCGCTCGTGGAGCGCAGGGGTGTGGATGGGTCGCTGTGGTGGCGCGTGGCCAGAGCGCGATCGGGGTTGATCGAGCGGGCGATGCGTGTGATCGAGGGAGTGGAGGGGGACGCGGGCGTGCTGCTCGGCGCTCTGATGCTCGGAGAGCGTGGCGAGGGATACACGGAGCTGTCGGGGACGTACGTGCGCGCGGGCGTGGCACACCTGCTTGCGATCAGCGGGTTGCACCTGGGATTCGTCGTGCTGCTGCTGCTCGGCGTGGCGCGCGTGCTGGGCGGTGGGTCTCGCTGGGAGTGGATCGCGGTGTGCGTGTGTCTGGGGGTGTACGTGTGGCTTATGCCCGCGCGCGTGCCGATCGTGCGCGCGTGCGTGATGGCGATGGTCGTGCTCGTGGGAGGGGGGTTCGGTCGGCGGTACCGGATGGGGAGCGTGCTGTCGTGGGCGGGTGTGGCGGTTGTTGTGTGGCGTCCGCTGGACGTGTTCGAGGCGGGGATGCAGCTGTCGTTCGGTGTCGTGGCGGGGCTGGTCGTGCTGCTCGGGTGGTGGGACCGATTCCGGAGCACGCGTAGTGTGGGTGGCGAGGACGCGGGACCTGGCGCGTGGTTGCGCCGACGGGCGGGGGAGATCGTGGTCGTGTCGGTTGGGGCGCAGTTGGTGTCGATACCGCTGACGTGGACGCACTTCGGACAGGTGCATCTGTGGGGCGCGCTCGCCGCGCTGACGCTGACGCTGGTGTTTGGCGTGTTGATGATGGTGGGCATGGTGGGTGTTGTGGTCGCGATGGCGGTGCCCGCGAGCACGGGCGCTGTCGCGAGCGTGCTGGGGGCGATGGCGGATTGGGTGAACGGTGTCGTCGAGTGGTTCGCGGGGATGCCCGGTGCGAGCGTGAGCATGATGGAGGTGAGCGTGTGGTGGTCGTGGTGTGTGCTGGCGTGCGGGTGGTGGTTGATCGCTAGACGTGGCGTGGGGCGGGTTGAGGTGTGGGTGCGACGTGTGGCGGTGGTGGTGGGTGTGTGCTGGTGTGGCGTGCAGGTAGCGTCGGGATTGAGGAACGGGATCGGACAGAGTGTGCTGGTGATGGACACACTGGATGTGGGCGATGGGACGTGCCACGTGATACGAACGCGCGATCGCGTGCTGGTGTGGGACGCGGGCTCGGGCGCCGTGGGGAGAGGGCGTCGGCTTGTGCGGGCGATGAGGAATGCGGGGGTGTGGCGGGTGGACACGCTTGTGCTCACGCACGCGAATCTGGATCACTACTCGCTTGTGGACGACGTTCGCGAGGCGTTCGGTATTGGGCAGGTGGTGACGACCGAAGCGCTGTCGCGTGTGCTGGAGGAGCGGGACGGCGCGATCAGAGTGTTGGGACGGGTGCTGGAGGGGCTTGACGTGCGCGTGGTGAGCGCGGGCGAGCGGATCGAGATGGGATCGGGCGTGGAGATGGAGGTCGTGTCGCCAGCGCGCGGCGTGGTGTTCGAGGACGTGAACGACTCGTCGATGGTGGCGCTGGTGAGAGTGGGAGAGGGTGCGAGCGCGCGTCGGGTGCTGTTGACGGGTGACATCGAGGACGAGGGCGTGGCGCGTGTGCGCGAGCGCCTCGGGGGGATGGGAGTCGGGGGGGTGGACGTGATGGAGCTGCCCCACCACGGGAGCGTCAGGGCGCGTGCGATGGAGCTCGTGGAGTGGTTGGATCCCGGTGTGGTGGTGCAATCGACGGGAGAGTCGCGCGCATGGGACACGCGATGGGATGGGGTGCGTGCCGGGCGCCGGTGGCGATCGACGGCGGAGGTGGGCGCGACGCGGGTGACGATATCGAGCGATGGTGCGCTCGGGGTGGCCTCGGTGCGCGATTAGTCGATGAGGCGCATGCGCGAGAAGTCGGGGATCGGGATGAGGTGGTTGGTGTGCGGGGAGGGGAAGTAGACGAGGAAGGCGCGTCCCATGATCAGGTCGCGATGGACGACGCCGAGGGTGTCGCCGACGGCGTTGGCGACCCAGGGGTCGACGTGGTCGAAGGCGCGAGCGTCCCGAGAGGCGGGCGAGTTGTCCCCGAGCATGAAGAAGTGGTTGGTGTCCAGGGAGACGGCGTTGTCGAGTGATGATGCGCGCGAGAGGCTCGAGCCGATGCGCTGGGACTGGTAATGGAGGTCGCGTGCCACGGAGATGCGCGTGATCTCGAGGGGAGTTGACGCGATGGTGATGGAGATTGTGGGCGTGATGTAGTCGCGAGGGTTGTCGACGCGCGGCGCCGACGGGTTGGTTGGCGCCAGGGCGTGCGCGAGGCGCTCGCTGGCGGACCAGTCGTAGGGCGCGCTGGCGACGACGTCGTTGTCGATGCGGAGGGTGAGGGTCTGGTCGTGGTGTGCCAGCTCGATGGGTGTGTGGCGGCTCGTCGTGATCGGGGAGATGGTGGCAGCGCCAAGTGTGATCCAGGAATCGTGATTGCGCCGACCCGAGATGGGTCTCATGCGAAGCGTGGCTGTCGAGCCCGCGATGTACGCCTCGAAGTCGTGCGAGCGTGCGCTGATGGCGATTGTGATGGAGTCGGGGGGCGTCTCCGGCTTGATGGAGAAGCGGATGCGCAGATCGGAGACGGGAAACGGGCTGGAGGATGAGAAGCCCGCGGTGGCGTTGTAGGCGACGCGATCGTCGAGGGGGTGCTCTGACGTGTTCCAGGTGAGCGTCGCGGTCGAGTCGTCTGCCCACCGGTAGATGCGAGAGGTCGTGTCCCAGCCCGGGGAGAGCCACGGCGAGACGAAGGGGGGCTCGCCCGGGTCGGGCATGGGCGTGAACTGGGAGTCGAAGATGGTCTGCCAGACGGCGCGCTGGACGCGCGGGGGCTTGCGCTGGATGGTCCAGGAGCCGGAGTTGTTAGCGCGAGTGAAGATGTCGCCATCGATGAGCGCGAGCCGCTCGCCCGGAAGCCCGACGACGCGTTTGATGAGGTTTGTCTCCGGCTCCTCAGGGTGCTTGAAGACGGCGACGTCCCATCGTCTGGGAGGACGGAGGGCGTAGAGGTACTTCTGGACGAGGATGCGATCGCCCGAACGGAGGGGGACATCGGACCGTGACCAGGCGGTGCGCGACATCGGATCGGTGTAGATGATCGGGTCGCGCCCGGCGCTGGTCGAGCCCTGGGGATCGATGGGAAGGTCGCGCGAGGTGTCGGCGTAGTCGCGAGGGTTCGAGGCCCACGTGTACCCGGTGTCGGGCGAGTGGAATCGCATGTGGGCGCCCAGGAGTGTTGGTGCCATTGAGCCCGTGGGGATGATGAACGGCTCGGCGACATATGAACGGGCGACGAAGGCGAGTGCGAAGGAGATGATGATCGCGATGAGTGTCTCCTTGATGGACTCCTCCGCGTGGTGCGATCGCTCGTGACTGGGTGGTGTTGGCTCGCTCACTTAGCTGGGATCTGATGGGGGGTTGTCGGTGGGCTTGTTGTCGCCTCCGCGGCCGCGTGGGCGTCGTCGTCGTCGCCTGGGCTTGTTGTCGTCGTTCCTGCTCGTGGCGCTCGTTGGGCGGTCGCTGCTGGTGCTCGAGTCGTTCTGGTGCTGGCCCCCGCCGGCGCGTGGCTTGTTGCGACCGGAGCGTCGTCGCCTGCGCTTTGGCTTGTGTCCTGCTGATTCGCTCTGCTCTGTGTCGGACGATTGGGTGGCCTGGGTGGAATCGGTGCGCTCGCCCGAGCGCTTGCGTCGTCTTCGACGTTTCTTGCGTGGCTGCGTGTCGCGGTCTTTGCTGTGATCGCGTTGGGGCTCGGGCTCTGGTTGTGGCTTGGGCGGGATGTTGTCCGGGTCGCAGAGCTCCTCGACTGGGACGGCGACGATCCCACCCTCCTCGCTCTCGAGCTTGACGCGAACGAGTTGTGTGAGGATCTGGGTGTCGATGACGATGCCGGCCCCCTCGGGCGTGCCGACGCGCGACTTGCGTCGAGGGAGCTTCTTCTTGAGCGACTCGTACGTCTCGTCCTCGTAGCGGAGGCAGCACATGAGACGCCCGCAGCGTCCCGAGATCTTGAGGGGGTCGAGTGTGGCCTTCTGCGTTTTGGCGGAGCGCATGGAGACGGGCTTGAGGACCTTGAGGAAGTTCTTGCAGCAGCAGTGCTGTCCGCAGCGCTCGTAGTCGGCGACGAGGCGCGCCTCGTCGCGTGCGCCGATCTGTCGCATCTCGATGCGTGTGCGGAAGTGGTTCGAGAGCTCTCGGACGAGCTCGCGGAAGTCGACACGGTGCTCGGAGAGGAAGTAGACGGTTGTCTTCTCGCGCCCGAGGATGGGCTCGACCTCCACGATCTTCATGTCGAGCTGCATGGGCTGGGCGATGTCGCGGGCCTGCGTGAGCAGGTCGTGCTTTGTGGAGTCGATGTCCGCCCACTTCTTGATGTCGTCGTTGGTGGCGACGCGGATGACCTTGCCGTTCTCGTAGAAGGGGAAGTCTCGTCCGCCCGAGCGGTCGATGTACTCGAGCATCTGATCGCGTGAGACGGACGAGCCGCAGCCAGCGTTAGGGCAGGTCGAAGTGAGCATGGTGGCAAGCTCGGTGCCGCGATGCGTGCGGACGACGAGCTTGCTGCCGCAGCCTGGTGTGGTGTCGCCCTTGTAGGGATACTCGGCGATGAGGCCCATGGACCCGAAGCGAACGACCATGGTCTTGGGTTCGTTGTCGCGCTGGGCGCGCTGCTGCTCGAGCGCCTCAAGATCGGCCTTGAGGTCCTCTTCGAATTGCGGGAGCGGGACTATGGGCATGGGACACGACTCGCGTGGTGGACGGGTGGAACGGATGTCGCCGGCGGGTTGTGTCGCGTCCGAGTCGCTGCCGACGGTGCGGGCTCGGGTCCTGAGTCGTGTCGCAGGATTCTATCAGACGGGCTGGTGGTTGACAGGAGGGGTAGGATGGGTGCCCGGGGCGAGCCATAGAGGAATTCGTATGAATGCTGCACACAGATGGGCGCTGCTGCGATCGCAGGCGGATCGGCTCTTTGCGCTCAAGTGCCAGAAGACAATGGTGTGCGATTCTCTCAAGAAGTGGGCGGCGGTGCTGTGGCTCGTCGTGGTTGGCATGGGCGTGTCTGGCGAGCTTGTCGGCAGACGGATGCTGGGCATGATGCTGCTCGTCGTGGGGGTGTTCTACGTGCTCGAGTCGCTGATGCGGTACCAGGTGATGGTGCTGCAGGAGCGGATCCAGCTCAGCGACCGGTTCATGCTCGATCTGGATGAGAAGGATCTGGAGAAGGGATGCACGTCACTGGAGGGCGCGTTCCTTCCGGATTCTGTGAGCAACGTGGTGGGGCGCGTGCTGGTGTCGATGACGAGCCGGTTTTCGGTGGCGTACTACCTGCTGCTGCTGATCCTGTCCGTCGCGGTGTGGAGGTTTATCGGGTAGCACCGCACGCAGCGTCGGTGTGGGTGTGCTGTAGACTGGGTGTTCGAGGAAAGGGCGACCCATGACCACGACACAAACGGATGTTGCGACATCGAACAAGGCGTACTCGGAACTGTGCTCGATCCTTCGGGAGATCGGGAATCTGCACTCCATCGATGCGCTGCTCAACTGGGACACCGAGGTGCTGATGCCGGACGGCGCGAGCAAGGCTCGCGCGGAGCAGACAGCGCTCATCGCGGGGCTCAAGCACGAGCGGAAGACGTCGAGCCGGTTCGCGGATCTGCTGGCGGAGTGCGAGAGCGACGCCGACCTTGCCAACGACCCGATGGAAGGGCGCAACCTGCGCGAGATCCGTCGCGACTTCGACAAGGCGACGAAGCTGAGCACGGAGTTGGTCAGCGAGATCTCGCGCGTGACGAGCGAGGGCGTGATGACGTGGCGCGACGCCCGTGCGAGCAACGACTTCGAGGCGTTCGCGCCGTCGCTGGAGCGGATCTTCGAGTTGATGCGCGAGAAGGCGAGCGCCTACGGTGTGCCCGAGGGAGGCGAGCTGTACGACGCCCTGTTTGCCGACTACGAGGTCGGGATGCGCGTCAGCGAGGTGGAGGCGGCGTTCACGCCCCTGCGCGCGTGGCTCAAGGACTTCGTACGCGAGGTGCGAGAGAACGGCACGCCGATCGACGAGTCGTTCAGGGGCATCAGCCTGCCCGTGGACAAGCAGGTCGAGTTCAACAGGATGCTGGGCGAGCGGCTCGGTTTCGATTACTCGTGCGGCAGGCTGGACGTCTCGACGCACCCGTTCAGTGAGCCGATCGGCCCGGGCGACATCCGCATGACGACGCGCTACAAGGAGGACGCGTTCCTCGAGGGCCTGCTGGCGACGATGCACGAGACCGGGCACTCGCTGTACGAGCAGCAGATCGACAAATGGGATCGATTGGGGCAGCCGCTGGCGGAGGCGATCTCGCTGGGTGTGCACGAGAGCCAATCGCGGGTGATCGAGAACCAGGTCGGGCGCAGCCGCGCGTTCTGGGAGTGGGCGCTGCCGGCGATGCACGAGTATTTCGGCGACGCGTCGCGCGCGTTCAGCGTTGAGCAGGCGTGGTGGGCGGCGAATCGCGTGAAGCCGTCGTTCATCCGCGTGGAGGCGGACGAGACGACGTACGGGCTGCACATCATGATGCGTTTCGACATCGAGCGTCTGTTGGTCGACGGGAAGCTCTCTGTGCGCGACGTGCCGGAGTGGTGGAACGCCCGGATGAAGGAAGACTTCGGCGTCGACGTGGATTGCGCGGCGAACGGGTGTCTGCAGGACATCCACTGGAGCGCCGGATACGTGGGGTACTTCCCGACGTACTACCTGGGCACGCTGTACTCGGCGCAGATGTGGGAGGTGTTCCTCAGGGACCACCCGGGCGCCGAGAGCGAGTTCGCCCAGGGCGAGTTCGGGAGCGTGGTGTCGTGGATGGGTGAGCACGTGCACCGTCACGGACGGCGCGACACGACTGGCGAGATGCTGCAGCGCATCTGTGGTGAGGGGTTGAATCCACGACCGTTCCAGGAGTACCTGGAGGCCAAGATCCGCGGCGTGTACGGGCTGTGATCAGCTGAGCGCGAAGATCAGGACGGTGAAGACGAACCCGTTGTTGATCGCGTGGGCGATGGCGGGCGCGATGATTGAGCCTCGCCACTCGCGCAGGAGCGCGAAGACGGTGCCGAGCGACATGAGCGCCGGGATGGCGATCCACCCCTGCGGGTGGATGGCGGCGAAGAGGAAGCCCGTGAAGAGCGCGGCGAAGATTGGGTGGAGTGCGCGGCGCGTGTTGTGGTAGAGCGCGCCGCGGAAGATCGTCTCCTCGACGAAGGGTGCCCAGACGCACGCGGTGATGTAGGTCGCGATGAGAATGACGACGTTCGAGGGATCAAATTGCTCAGCGATGGGGTGCGTGGGCGGTCCGTCGGGCAGTCCCAGTGCGCGATTGATGATCTCCGAGAAGATCATCAGCGCGAACGTGCATCCGATGCCGATGGCGACGATCGGGAGTCCGGCGAGGTAACCGAGGATGCCCGCGAACACCTCGCGGATGATGCCCTTGCCCTTGTTCCACCCTACGTCGAGCTTCCACTGGTCCTTGGGGACACCACGGAGGCGTGGCCAGAAGGCCACCAGCGGGAGCAGCCAGATGAGTGCGAATGACCACCACCCTTGGCTGGTCGCGGCCTCGAGCGCGCTGGCGAGGATGCCGACGGCGAGGAAGCCGATGAGGAAGAGCGCGAATGTCTCGGCGTAGGTGCCGGCTGTTGTTGTGGGTTGGCGGTAGGCCATCTTGAGCGAGCCCGTCGCGAGAAAGACAAGAGCGAGTATGAAGAGGATGAAGCCGACGATGAACGCGCCGATGACGGTGATGCCGGCGCCGATCACAACGCCTGCGGTCTGACGGGTCTTGGTGAGCAGCTCGACACGTGGTGAGGAGGCATCGTCGTCGCCGAAGGTGAGCGCGAGCTCTGCGAGCCAGCCGTGCCGCTCGATGAAGGAGTCGTGCTCGGATTCGGAGAGTGAATCGAATCCTGGGTTGGCGTAGATAGCACGGAGCGTGGCGATGTCCTGTCGAGTCGTGTCGTCGTGGGGTGATGCTTCGTCTGCGCTATCGATGAGGAACGACGCGTAGTTGAGGTAGGCGCTGGCGCTGGATTGCGGCGGGGTGTCGGGGTCGTCGTTGAGGAAGCCCAGCGTATCATTGGGCTCGCCCGGCCCGACGAGTTCTCCTGCGATGATGGCGATGCGCAGCACGGTGACGGGGTCATCGTTGGCGAACGACTCGAGCGTGTCGGCGAGCTGCGTCGAGGAGTCCTCGGATGGCATCAGGGAGGAGACGATCTCGGAGGAGCCGATGAGGTAGCGTCCCTGCATCTCGAGGAGCGGATCGGGCGCGGGATAGGAAGCGTCGCTCTCCGCGATGGGGGTCTGCTGCGCGGGCATGAAGCGGTCGAGCACACCGTTGTTGGACGCGAAGAGGAAGCCAACGAGGGCGAGGATGACCAGCCAGGCGAGGTAGCCGCCCAGCGAGCCGGGGCGTCGCGGTGGCTTCGGTGGCTGGGGCGGTGGGGCGCCGTCCATGGCCGCCTGCTGATGGGGCGTGGGCTCTGCCTTGGGCGAGAGCGGCGGCGTGGGGTCGTTGACGTCTGCCAGGTCGGTGGGGCTGATGGGACGTCCGGTTGGATCGCGTGGGGTGTTTGTCATGTCAGGGGGATCATCGGCGGGATCGGGGTGCGGGGGCAACCGTCGAGTGGGGAGGGTGCTAAAGAGGGGTCTGCGAGTGGGTTTATACGGGGTTGGGGGCGATTGTTTGCCGTGGAGGGCGGATTCGGGTATGGTCTGCGACTCGCCCGAAGCCGGGTCGGCCTGCGAAGGCTGATCTGGCGGGGCGGACAGGAATGAGTGGTGTCCCGAGACGGCGGCCTCCGGAGGGGGCGACAGCGTCGGGCCACGGGCTGGCCCGGATGGGTTGGGCTCTCGAGGACGCGGTTCCAGGGAAGGAACGGGCGTCGAGGATGTTGGTTTCTGCGCCCCGCCACGCGCGGGCACGTCGGGGCGAGTTGATAGGAAAGGTGTTGCAGATGCGACAGACAACGATGGCCAGGCGTTCGGAGGATGTTGCCCGTCAGTGGCACATCGTGGACGCGTCGGGCAAGCGTCTGGGTCGGATGGCGACGGAGGTCGCGACGATCCTGATGGGCAAGCATCGTCCGGAGTACACGCCGCACGTTGATACGGGTGACTTTGTGATCATCATCAACGCGAGCGAGGTCGTGCTGACGGGCAAGAAGGCCGAGCAGAAGCTCAAGACGACGTTCTCGGGGTACCCTGGCGGTCTGCGTGCGTACACGTACGCGGAGCTGCTGGAGCGCAAGCCCGAGCAGGTGGTGATCGACGCGGTGCGTCGCATGCTGCCCAAGAATCGTCTAGGCAAGGTGATGCTCAGCAAGCTGAAGGTGTACAAGGGCGAGGATCATCCGCACGCGGCGCAGCAGCCGTCGGTGCTGGAGCTCTGAGGCGGGGACACGAGTTGACCACACCCCGCGAGCGTGCGGGGGTCATCAATAGCAGGACACGAACGAATGACAGACGAGCAGACAACGACGACGGACGCGGGCGCAGCGGGAGTCACGCTGGGCGGATCGCTTGGACTGACGGGCGGCTCGGCGGACGAGGCGCCGGTGGTCACGAAGACCGCCGACGAGCCCAAGAACGGCTGGTGGTGGGGCACGGGTCGTCGCAAGACGGCGGTAGCGCGTGTTCGCATCAAGCCGGGCAGTGGCACGTTTGCGGTGCAGGTCAGTGGCAAGAAGACCAAGACGATCGACGAGTACTTCACGGAGCAGCGCGATCGCAACGACGCGCTGGCGCCGCTGGAGGCGACGGGCACCAAGAACAAGATTGACGTGGTGTGCCGCTGCGACGGCGGTGGCTACATGGGCCAGGCGCAGGCGATCATGCTGGGCCTGGCGCGAGCGCTCAAGAGCTATGACCCGAGCCTTGAGGGCGTGCTCCGTGAGAAGGGCTACCTGACGCGTGACGCGCGCGAGGTGGAGCGCAAGAAGTACGGGCAGAAGGGCGCCCGCGGACGCTTCCAGTTCTCGAAGCGTTGATCAACTCATTCAGACTGGATTCCTCACGACCCGTCACACGAGTGGCGGGTTTTTTTTGTGCGCATAACAAAACCCGGCACCGAGCCGGGTTCTGATAGGGGGTTGGGATACGTTGTGACGCTCAGTTGCCGCTGGCGCCGCTGGACTCGGACGTGGCGACCGGCTCGCTCTTCTTCTTGTGCTCGCCCTTGTCGTACGAGGCCTTCTTGAGGCTCTTGTAGATCGACTTGGCGTCCTCCTCGGTCATCTGACCGTTCTCGACGGCGACGCTGATGAGCTTCTTGATGCCCGAGTAGTCGGCCCTGGCGGCGTACGAGCGCTCCTCGTTCCAGCCCGACTTCATGGCGACGAGCTCGGCGCGTGCCTTCTCTTGGGAGATCTCGCCCGCGGCGATCTGCTCGCGGAGTTTCATCTCGGTCTTGTGGTACTTGAGGCGCGCGTCGAGGCGTTCTCTGTAGGCGGCTACCTGGGCCTTGCCCTCCTCGGGGGAGAGCTTGCCGTCGGCGACCTTCTGCTTGATCTTCTTGGCCATCTTCTCGGCGCGGTAGTCGAACTCCTCGCGGAGGTTGACGTTCTGCGCGACGTAGGCGAGCTTCTCGTTGGCGTGCGCCTGGGTCATCTCACCGTGGGCGACCATCTTGTCGAGCTTGTTGCGGGTGTATGCGAGCTTGGCCTCGCCCTTGGTCATGCCGTGCACGTCCATGAGGAACGCCTGTGTGTTCTTCTGGTACATGCTGCCCTTGAACTCTTTGTACTTCGCCTCGGCCTGCTCCTCCGTGATCTTGCCCGCCTCGACGGCTGCCTTGATCTCCTGTTTGAACTCGGCCTTGCTGCGTTTGGCCTCCTTGGCGTAGGAGTCGCTGGCGAGCACGAGCTTGTCGTAGAGCGTGCGGACGACGTCGTCTGATACACCAGACGCCGCCAGGGCGCGGATCTCGCTGATGGCATCGTAGTGCGAGGCGTGCTTGTCGCCGCCCGCGTAGGCGATGCTCGCCCCGGTGAGCGCCACCACCGACACCATCATCGCGGCTGACTTCCAGAGCGGGGAGCGGTTGCGCGTGGTGCTGGGTGCGCCGAGGATGCGTGTGATTCGTTGCATGAGAGAGCCTCCGTTCGCCGCGATCGCGGCGTGTTGATAGGTCAGTCTGAGTGATTCGAGTTCCACGAGCGCTTCGGCGAACGTCTTCGCGTTTGCGACTCGACCAATCGCGATATCATCGCAGCAGAACTCTCGCTCGATCCGGATGCGAGACGAGAGCCACCAGATTGCCGGGTGGAAGAAGAGCAGCGATTCGATCACGGCTTGTGCTGTGTTGATGATGTGGTCGTGGCGACGGATGTGCGCCAGCTCGTGCGCGAGCACGCCCCGGAGCTGCTCGTGCGAGAGCGATGTCAGGGCACTGGCTGGCACGAGGACGATGGGGCGCAGGCATCCGACGACCATCGGCGCGGGGGCGAGGGTGCTTGTCAGGAAGCGCACGCTGGATCTGACGCCCAGGCGCGCGCGGATGGACTCGAACGCGTCGAGCCAGTCCTGCGCTGGTGACGACGTGCCACGCGTGGCCAGGCGATGGGCGGCGTGGCGCTGGAGTGCGAAGCGTGTCGCCAGCGTGATGACGCCAAGGAACCACGCCCACGCGGCGAACTCGGCGAGCGTGTCCGGCAGCGTCAGCGTGGTGGAGATGGTGACGGGCGCGATGGCGGAGAGGTCGATCGATGCGAGGCGCGCCTGCTCGAGACGAGTGGCGAGCGCGACTGTGAGGGTCGCCACGAAGACGACCAGGCACAGCGCCAGGGAGGCGCAGCACAGCGCGTGGCGCACGTCTGGCTTGCTCGTGCGCAGGGCGCTGAGTGTGATCGCGGCAAGGACGGAGATAAGCGTTCCCTGCCAGAGGAAGTGGATCACCGCGGTGCCCAGCGCGTCGAGTGCGATTTCGATTGTGAGATAGTCGAGTGCCATCTACGAGTTCCCCTCGAGTTTGTCGAGCAGCTCGCGGATCTCGCGGAGCTCCTCGGGTGATGACTGGCGCAGGGACAGCGCCTGAAGGACGAGGTTGCCCGGCGAGCCGGAGAAGGCGCCGTCGAGCAGGTCGCGCAGGAGCTGCTTCTGCGTCTGGTTCTGTGGCTTCGCGGCTCGATACACCTGCGGGCGGACCGAGGTGTCGCGCACGAGCAGGCCCTTGTCGGTCATGATCTGCATGAGCTTGAGGACCGTGGTGTAGCCGACGTCCTGCTCGCTGGAGAGGTGCTCGAAGACCTCGCGGACGGTGACGGGCTGGTGCTCCCAGATGACAGTCAGGATGCCCAGCTCGGATTCGGTCGGCTTCTTCGCCTTGCTCTTCTTGCTCATGGCGGGTTCTGTTGCCTCCGGGTTGGATATACAGGGATGAATTACGAAGGGTTTCGTCAATCGGACGAGTTTGACGAAATTTTTCGTGGACGGTGTCTGGTCGGGCGAACGCGTGCCGAACGTTATTGTGGCGTCATGAGCGGCGGCATCGCGATCGTGAGGCGTCTGGGAGGGTGCCTGGTGGTGGACAAGCCCTCGGGGCTGCTGAGCGTGCCCGGTAGGGGCGAGTCGAACCAGGACTGCGTGATCGCGCGTGTGCGCGAGGCGATCCCCGAGGCAACGGGGCCCATGTGCGTGCACAGGCTGGATATGGACACGAGCGGGCTGATGGTGGTGGCATTGGACGCCGAGACGCATCGGGATCTGTCACGCCAGTTCGAGCGACGGACGGTGGGGAAGCGCTACGAGGCGCTCGTGGACGGACGCGTGGACGGCGAGAGCGGGGAGATTCGGCTCTTCCAGCGCGTGGACATCGACGATCGCCCAAGGCAGATCCTCGACGACGTCCACGGCAGGGAGGCCATCACGCGCTGGCAGACGCTGGGTGTGGAGGTGTATGGCGGGCTGGCGGTGACGCGCGTTGAGTTCACGCCCGTGACGGGCCGGTCGCACCAGCTGCGGGTGGCCAGCGCGACGAGCAGGGAATCGGGAGGGCTGGAGTGCCCGATCCTGGGCGATGATCTCTACGGCGACGGGAAACGCAGCGCCGAGCGCCTGATGCTGCACGCGCGATGGCTGGCGTTCGATGACCCGTCGAGTGGCGAGCGGGTGGAGGTGGAGAGTGGCGTGGCGTTCTGAGGAACACGGGGAACTCGAGACGTCGTATAACGAATGGGAGTACGAAAGGGGTACGCGATGCGCTATGCGGCATTCCTGGTTGGAGTATCGATTTCATTGAGCACGATGGCGCAGGGACTGGACGTCGAATACGTGCATCCGACGGAGGTGGACGACCCCGCGAGGCAGTTCGACTTCTGGGTCGGCGAGTGGGACGTGCTGAACAAGAGCAAGCGCGGGGATCAGTGGGCTCAGTGGCCCTCGCAGGCGATCATCGAGGGCGCGGTCGGTGGCGACGCGATCGTGGAGTTCTGGAACTCGCTTGAGCCCAGCGCAGACATCGTTGGTTTCTCGATGCGCTGGTACGACGAGGAGGCTCAGGAGTGGGTGATCGTGCTGAACTGGCCCCAGACAAGCGGGAGCTTCAGCCGGATGATCGGCAAGCTCGAGGGCGACGCGATCGTGCTGTACCCACCGGGTTTCGAAGAGGAAGGGCGTCAGCAGGGTGCGAGATTCTTGTTCTCGAAGATCACGCCCACGAGCCTGCAATGGCACCAGGAGGTGACGGGCGACGGCGGCAAGACGTGGGACACGACGTGGATCATGGAGTGGACGCGCCGCAACCACGTGAACGATCCGATCGATCGGGACGCGCATCATCGGGTGGATGATGTGCGGTGCGATGCGCCAGAGGCAAGGGCGTTCGATGCGTGGGTGGGGCAGTGGGAGCTAGATCCTGAGAGACAACTACCGGGCCACAGACGAGATAGTTCATTGTCGATACGTCGAGTGCTTGGTGGGTGCGGAATTTCGTTGAGCGATGGAACCTACTACTCAATGTGGACATATGATTCAAACACTAACGAATGGACCACAGCAACCGTAAGAAACCAGGAGCTTGTATTCGGTACGCACGATTCAACAGACGAAGGGTTTTGGATTAGACACGCTCCGGCATTGAATACCGTTGATAGACCAAGAAGTTTTGATCGGCGATACGTCTTCAAGGATTCTTCGATACATATATTCCTACCAATAACTGCCACATACATACACCCTGTTTACATGCGAAAGAAGTGAGCCACTTCGTTTTTGAGCAGGTCCAAAGCCCGCGCCCTATGTGATCGCTTGTTCTTTTCTACGGGGTCGAGCTCGGCAGAGGTGATGCCTTCGGGGAGTTCCAGGAGCGGGTCGTAGCCAAAACCGTTGGTGCCGCGGGGGGAATGGGTGATGGTGCCCTCGAACGTGCCGCGGGACGTGGCGAGGACGTCGCCGGTTGGCGAGGCGAAGCAGAGCTCGCAGACGAAGCGGGCGCTGCGCTGGTCGTCGGATGTGTTCTTGAGGGCGTCGAGGAGCTTGGCGTTGTTGGCTTGGTCGCGCTCGTCGCGGGTTGATCCGATGCCGGCGTAGCGTGCGGAGTAGACACCGGGAGCACCGTCGAGCGCGTCGACTTCTAACCCTGAGTCGTCGGCGAGGCAGGGGAGGCTGAGCGCACGCGCGTAAGTAGTTGCTTTGATCGCGGCGTTGCCGGCGAATGTGTCGGCGTCCTCGACAGGCTCGGGGAGATCGCTGGCGGGAACGCCATCGGGCGTGGTGACATCGGCGAGTGATTTCAATGTGATGTCGAGATCACGCAGTGTGGGCGCAAGGACAGCATCGATCTCTTCGAGCTTGTGCGTGTTGGACGTGGCGACAACGAGAATGCGCTCGGCCATGGGAGAACGACGGGGCGTTTATTCTTCGGTGGCCTTGGTGAGCATCCACTCCTCGATCTCGACGGGCGCCTGGCGACCGAAGATGGTGACCAGGACGCGGACCTTGCCCTTCTCGGGGAGGAGCTCGTCGACGGTGCCCTCGTAGCCCTCGAAGGGGCCCTCGGTGATATTAACCTGCTCGCCTGGCTCGTAGGTCATGCGGACCGTCGGGGTCTCCTCGGGCGCCTTGCAGGCGTTGTGGATCTCGACGATCTCGTGGTTGGCCAGTGGTGTCGGGCGACCGGTGGCGCCGACGAAGTCGCCCACGCCGGTGGTCTCTTTCACGAGGAAGAAGATGTCCTGGGGGATGCGTCCGTCGTCCTCGAGGCGCATCTCGACGAAGACGTATCCAGGGTACTGCTTGACCTCGGTGATGCGTGACTTGCCGGCCTTGATGGTCTTGGTCTTCTCGGTGGGGACGAGGATGCGCCCGATGAGGTGGGTCATGCCCTCGATCTCGACCTTGCGCAGGAGCGTGTCGCGGACGTAGTTCTCTTTGTTGGAGGCGACGCGGAGGGCGAACCAGTTCATGCCGGCACGCGTGTGGGGCTCCTCCTCGCGCACGGGCGCGGGGGCCTCGGCTTCGGCCTCGGGGGCGGGCGCCTCGGGCTGCGTGTCGGCTGAGGGCGCCTCCTGCTCGACAGCGGGCGCGACGACCTCGACGGGCGTCTCGGGGGATGTGTCGCTGGGTGTGGTGTGCGCGTCGTTGTGCGGATCGGTGGTCATGGGGGAGTTACACCTTGAGGACGCCGATGGTCTTGAAGAACCAGGAGAAGACGATGTCGGAGAGGAAGAGGACGAGGGTGATGATCAGTGAGATGCCGATGACGACCCACGTGGAGCCCATGATCTCGCGTCTGGTGGACCAGTTGACCTTGCGCATCTCGCCCTCGGTGGCGATAAAGAACTCGTTGGCGCGCCGGTGGCGTCCGAAGACGTAGTAGATGAAGAGCCCGCCGATGGCGACGATGGTGCCTAAGACGATGCCCTGGACGATCTCGGTCTGGAGGTTGCCGACGGTGACGCCCTGGAACTGGTTGGAGGTCCAGGCGGCGCCGTAGATGACAACGGCGCCGGCGCCGATGGCGGACATCATGCGCGTCCAGTAGCCCTGTCCTGATTTGTAGACGAGTGACATGGGGGTGCTTCCGTTTGCTGAACACGCCGGGAGTGACTCGAACACTCAACCTGCGGATTTGGAATCCGCTGCTCTACCAAATTGAGCTACCGGCGTATGTGGTGTCGCGCCGGGCGTCGGCGCGTGTTCACTTGCGCTTGATCTTGTGGAGCGTGTGCTTGCGGAGCTTGGGTGAGTACTTCTTGAGGCCGGCCTTGAGCTTCTCGGGAAGGCCGCCCTTGACGTTGATCTGTGTGCGGTAGTTGAGATCCCCGCACTCCGAGCACTGGAGCCAGACATATTCGCGGGCATCGGCTTTTTTCTTGGCCATGATGAGCAACTCCCCGGGGGCCTCCCGGGTTGGAGTGGTGTGAGCGAGAGAGTGAAGCGCCGGGATCGGGTGCCCCCGATCCCGGCGTGTGTGTATCAATCGTTCGAGTGGGTTACTCGATGATCTCTGTAACGACGCCCGAGCCGACGGTGCGTCCGCCCTCGCGGACGGCGAAGCGGAGGCCCTCCTCCATGGCGATGGGCTTGTCGCCCAGATCGATCTCCATCTGGACGTTGTCGCCGGGCATGCACATCTCGGCGCCGCCGAGCAGCGCGATGGAGCCGGTGACGTCGGTCGTGCGGAAGTAGAACTGGGGCTTGTACCCGTTGAAGAACGGGGTGTGTCGCCCGCCCTCCTCCTTGGTCAGGACGTAGACCTCGCCCTTGAACTTGGTGTGGGGCTTGATGGAGCCGGGCTTGCAGAGGACCTGGCCACGCTCGACCTCGTCCTTCTCGACACCGCGGAGCAGGGCGCCGACGTTGTCGCCGGCGATGCCGGAGTCGAGCGTCTTGTTGAACATCTCGACGCCCGTGACGGTGGTCTTGGAGTTCTCGCGAGCGAGCCCGACGATCTCGGCCTCGTCGCCGACGGAGACCTTGCCACGCTCGATACGACCGGTGACCACGGTGCCACGTCCCTTGATGGAGAAGACGTCCTCGATGGACATGAGGAAGGGCTTGTCCTCCTCACGGTCGGGATCGGGGATGTAGGTGTCGATGGCCTCGAAGAGCTCGTCGACGCCCTTGCACGCCTCGTCGTCGCCGGGGTTCTCGACGGCGGCCTTGGAGGAGCCTCTGATGACGGGCAGGTCATCGCCTGGGAAGTCGTACTTGTTGAGCAGCTCGCGGACCTCGAGCTCGACGAGCTCGAGGAGTTCCTCATCGTCGACGAGGTCGACCTTGTTGAGGAAGACCACGATGTGCGGCACGTTGACCTGGCGGGCGAGCAGGACGTGCTCGCGCGTCTGGGGCATGGGGCCGTCGGCGGCGGAGACCACGAGAATGGCGCCGTCCATCTGTGCGGCACCGGTGATCATGTTCTTGACGAAGTCGGCGTGTCCCGGGCAGTCGACGTGCGCGTAGTGGCGCTTCTCGGTCTCGTACTCGGTGTGTGACGCCGCGATAGTGACGGTCTTGGAGGAGTCACGGACGGTTCCGCCCTTGGTGACCTCCTCGTACGACTTGGCCTCGCCACCGAACTTGTGTGCCGAGCGTGCGCTCATGGCAGCGGTCAGCGTGCTCTTGCCGTGGTCGATGTGACCGATGGTGCCGACATTCATGTGCGGCTTGGTGCGTTCGAAGACTCCCTTAGCCATTTCGCCGATTCCTCCACACCTGCTGGTGTCGTCGTTGTCATGCCCGGGGCGACGCGATCGGCGTTCTCGCCCGGTGTGAAATCGAAGCCTCACACCATCGACGACGATCGTCGAGGTGCGGCGTGTGATCGAGTTGATGCCGCTGGAGCGGCGGTCCCACCTGTCGCGTCCGAGTTGGCGAACGCAAACAACCTCTGGCTGAGCAGAGGGCCAGCAGTATAGAGCACCCGTGCCGATCTGTCAGTCGCCGCTGGGGTGATTCGGATCGAGGGGGCGATGCTGGTGAACAAGCCACCGATGGGACTTGAACCCATGACCTCACCCTTACCAAGGGTGTGCTCTACCACTGAGCTACGGTGGCATCCGTGAGGGCGGGGCGAGGGGTGCTCCGCGAGGCGGGGAGTGTATCTCTGGGGGGGTGGCGGGACAAGCCAGCAGGGACCAGCGCTCAGGCCGCCGAGATGCCCCTGGGGACCTGGGCGTGGGCGAGGAACTCGAGCCCGGCGATCCAGTTGCCGTCCTCGCGTTTGCGGACCCGCACGACACGCGCCCGCTGGGCGATGACCTTGTCGCCAGGCTTCGGGAGGTTGAGCATGAAGATGTCGCCCTTGGAGAAGGCCCACGGGGTGATGACCTGGATGCCCGTGAGCGAGACCTCGACGGAGATGAGCATGACCTCCTGGCCGATGGTCGCGGTTGAGAGCTTGCCCCGGTGGAGCACGCAGGCGCGGATGGAGCGCTCGTAGGCGACGCGGGGTGCGCCGCGTCGTTCGTCGTGCCCGTGCCCGAGGGGCTGGGAGGATCGCTCGGTAAACGAGTAGGGGCGCATTCCCTTCGGGCCCGCCTGGAGGAGCCTGGTGAGGTTCCCGTTGCTGGCCTGGTTCTCGTCCCTGGGAGTGCGCTGCTGATCGATTCGCTCGGGGAGGGCGCGGATCGATTCGTTGACGATCTGTTGCCAGATCATCATGGGACGCTGGGCGAAGTGCGCGCCGATGCCCTCGAACATGGTCTCGATAGCGTCGATGGGATGGAGCCCCTGTCGTCCGGGGCGAGCGGCGCGGATGGTGTCGAAGGTGTCGGCGATGATCACGATATTGGTGAGCGCATCGATGGCCTGTGCGCCGAGTCCGCGTGGGTATCCGCCGTTGTCCATGCGCTCGTGGTGGTTGTAGATGCAGTCGAGCACGAGCGCGGGGATGTCCGGGCAGTCTTTGAGTGTGTTGTAGGCGCGGTACGGGTGGGCGTGGATGTCGTGCCACTCCTCCGGGGTGAGCGTGCCGAGCTTGCAGACGATCTCGTCGCGGACGCCGGCGAGCGCGATGTCGTGGAGGAAGCCCGCCAGGAGCGAGTTGGTCAGGAGGGCGGTGTCGGAGGGTCGCTCGAGCAGGGCTATGTGGGCGGCGCCGATCGCGGTGTTGTAAAGATGGTGTGGGAGCGAGAACGAGTAGTCCGAGAGATCAAGCAGGGTTGAGAAGAGCGCGGGATCCTCGGTGGCCCATCGTGCGAGGCACTGCGAGAGCTCGATCATGGTGATGAAGGGTTCGATGAGCTCATCGGGGCGCAGTGTCTCATCGATCATCCTGAGGATGAGGGCGCGGACGCAGCGGTATCGGGACTCGTCGTCGAGGGTCTCGTCGTGGTATGTGTGCTCGAGCTCATCGAGCAGGAGTTCTCGGTAGAGCTGGTGTTGCTCGATGGGCGCGTAGAGCCTCTGGACTCCCTGCTGCATCAGGCGTCGTCTCTCCTGCTCGGAGAGCCCGATGCCCTTGGCGGCGTAGAGCGTTGGCCTTGGCGTGTGCTCGTGGAGGAGATAGATGTCGAAGAGATCGATTTCCTTCGGGGCGGACTCGATATCGAAGGAAAAACACTTCCTGTGATCGGACGACGGATTTTTCGGTTCCATGCCCATATTCAGCGCGCTCGTACCCCGTGTGGAGGCTCCCGTGGATGTATCGATCGGAGCGCGGGTGGTCTTGAGCAGAGTTGGCTAGGTCTGGATAAAAACACCCCCGACGATGGCGACGGGGGTGGGTCGTGTCGGCTGCGGATTCGCTCGTCGTGTCAGTCGTCGAGGAACCGTGATTTTGGGTAGGGGGAGCGGGTTGGGACGCGGTTGCCGATCTCCCAGTAGACGAACAGGTCTCGTCCGACATCCCCAGCGCCCTTGGTGATCTCGAGCGCCGCCGGGGCAACCCGTGCCTCTGTTTCGTCATGCCAGTAGCTCATGATCTGGTACAGATTCCAGCGGTCCTTGGAGCGCCCGTTGTCGGTGGTGTGATTGATGATGAGTGCGGTGATGTCGCGCTTCTCGATAAGGTCCTTGATGTACATGAAGGCTTCTGGATTCGTGTAATTCTGCGGGGCACGCCACCAGATTGGCAGCTTGGACTCGACACCCATGATCTGGAGAAAGACATGGTCGTCGTTGACGTCTTCTCTGACCATCGCGTTGATCTCATCGAGCGGCGTCTGGGCCAGATCGGGATGGATGCCTCCCGTCGAGAAGATGTAGGGTCCGAGCTGGATGGCGCTGTTCTTGGTGCGGAGCCAGTCTCCGAGCTCTGTTCCCTTGGCGAATTTCTGGATGAAGACCCACGCCCCCGGGTGCTCGAAGATGATGTCGAAGTAGCTTCCGTATCGGTTGGCGAGGAGCTCTCGCTCGGAGTCGGGGAGCGTGGGGTCGTAGTCGTAGGTCTCCTGCCAGCGCTTCTGGCGCTCCTGCTCCAGTTCTGCCTGGATCGCCTCGTCGTTCGGGTCCGCGAGGTGCTCGTAGTTGGGCTTGCGGATGCGGTGCGCGTCGCCACGGAGCGCCATGCCCTCGAAGAAACCCAGGAGCACGTGGACCTTGCCGCCGCCGGCCTCCGCCTGTGGCTCGAGCTTCTTGAGCAGCTCGACGCACTCGAGCACGGAGTGGCCCTGGAAGAGGAACTCGCCCATCTGGATGAAGTGGGTGTCGCCCGCAATCCAGTTGTCGTTCTCGTCGATGATGTCACGCTCGCGGAGCGCCTTGCGATAGCTGTCGGCCCACCCGCCGACGGTGCTCATGGCGACGATGCGGTTGGGTTGCTCCCAGGTAGACTGGGTGTCGTGCTGGGCTGAGGCGGCTGTGGGAAGCAGCACCCACAAGAGCGTGCATGCTGCCAGGAGCAGCCGATTCTTGATTCTCATGATTGAAACTCCTGTCGTGTGTGCGTTGTTATACCGGAGTTTGGTGGTTGTGTTGAGATCCGGTTTAGCGGGTGATCTGCGAGTTCTCTGGTTGTTGTTCTGGGGAGGTTGGAGAATCTGGGATGATGCGCCGTAGTGAGGTGTTCAATCGTCGCTTCGACGTGGTGGTCATGCCGCCGCGAACGAATCGGAGAGTCAGGAACTGCTCCGTCTCGTAGAGGTCCATTGCGCCAATGGAGCGGTTCCAGAGCAGCGAGAGCGAGAACGCCTGCTCCTCGATCTCGATCTCGCTGAGATCGGTCGTCTCATCCGGGGTGAACTCGAGTTCCGCGTGGCTCGTGCCCTGGATTCGTGCCTCGCTCTCGTCGAGATCGACGAGCTCGAACGTACGGTTGATGTTGATACGCGTCGACCCATCGAAGGGGTTGGTCTCAGATGTGGTCCACGTGTCGCCCAGCGCGAGCGAGGTGCTGTCCGACTCGACGTGCCAGGCGCTCGTGATGGCCGATCGGAACCAGGCGTCGTCGTAGAACGAGCGTGCCTGTGATGGGATGGAGACGTCAGGCGGGAAGGCGTCGAGAATAGAACGCATCGACCTGACGCTGCCCGTCGGCTCCAGCGTGGCGTCGAGAGAGACCCCGACAAGATCGAGCAGCGCCTGCTGTGTCGGGCGTGGTTGAGTTGGAGGATTGCGTGAGTCAAGGGATTCGATCGCTGTGGCGTTCTGCGAGATGTGGAGCCTGAACGCGTCGAGCGTGAGGGTGACTTCCGCTGAGCCGTCATCGTTGAGAGCGTTTACATCGAGCGTGAACGTGCGGACAACCGTCGCGTTCACCGCGAAGGTGCCGGCGTTTGGAACCGTGCTGATGTTCTCGGTGGAGAGCACGTGGGCGTACTGGTGCGTCGTGCCAGGGGCGAGGCCAGGTGTGAAGCTGACGGTCTCGACGCCGGGCTCTGATTCCTCCGTGCCTGAGTCACATGCCGCGCTGGTCAGGCTCAGAAGAACGCAGAGTGTCAGCACTCGTGCCAGGGATTGCAGGGGCGTGGCTGGCATCATGACGGGTTGGGAGTCGTGGGTGTGCCGTGGCTGGCGATGATTCGCGAGCGTATCCCGCCTCGTCCACGCCAGTCGGTCGTGATCTGGAGCCAGGCTGGGTTCATACATTCCACGAGGTCGTCCCGAATGACGTTTGTGACGGCCTCGTAGTAGATGCCCTCGTTGCGGAACGACTGCAGGTAGAGCTTGAGAGACTTGAGCTCCACGCACAGCCCCTCGCGTGAGGCGGGCGCCGGCTCGAATGTGATTGTGATGGTCCCGAAGTCCGGATGCCCGGTCACGGGGCAGACGGACGTGAACTCCTCGGCGACATGCTCGATCCGGAAGGGCGTATCGCTGGGCGTGGGAAACGATTCGAGGAGGGACTTGTCTGGCATTGTTGAACGGTGTGCGCGTCAGCTGTAGCGATTGAGCAGATCGATGACGCGCGGCTGCTGGTTGTTGATTCGGATCGAGTTGCGGAGCGACTCGATGGCGAGTCGCAGGATCTCGGGATCCTGCTGATTGGAGAGGATCCATTGGTTGAGCATGCAGACGCCCACACCGTTGAGCGCGGGGTAGTGCGTCGCGTCGAGGGAGAGGGAGCGTCGGAACGAGTCGATGGCCTCGTTGAACTGCTCGAGCTTGAAGCGTGCGTATCCGAGGCGCTCGAACGCCTGCGGCGTTGGGTCGATCTCGACGAGGCGCTCGAGCGTCGTGGCCATCTCGCGATACCTCTGCGTCTTGCCGAGCGAGTCGGCCAGATTGAGCAGCAGGGGCGAGGTGAGGTCCATGCGTTCGGCGGCGGCCTGGTACTCGGAGATGGCCTCGGCGTGGCGTCCGAGTGAGGCGAGTGTCGCGCCGAGGTTGGCACGCGCGGGGCCGTGGGTGTCGTCGAGCGCGACAGCGCGTCGCGCGAACGGGAGCGCCTGGAGGGGCTGGTCGAGTTGCAGGTAGGTCGTGGCGATGTTGAGGTTCGACTCGAAGTGGTAGGGATCGATGGCCAGCGCGTGGTTGTAGGCACGCGCGGCGCCCGCGGCGTCTCTGTTGAGCTGGAGGATGAGCCCGAGGTTGTACTGGGTATCGATGCTGTCGGGCTGCAGGTACGCGGCTCGACGGAAGGACGTCTCGGCGGCGTCGAAGTTGCCCGCGAGCTTGTAGATCTCGCCGGCCTGGAGATGCGCGACGGTGAGCGTCGGATTCTCGGCGATGGCGAGCTCGAGCTCGTGGAGCGCGTCCTCGAAGCGTCCCTGCTCCGTGAGGGTCTTGGCCAGCTCGATGCGCTCGCGTGAGTCGGCGCGCTGCGTCGCTCTGCGCTTCGCGGGCAAGGCGGTGCACGCGCTCGAGACGAGCGTGAGCGCGAGTAGCGCGCCGAGTGTTCGCGTGGTCTTGGTTGTCCGCGTGCGTGGGCTCATGGTCATCCCCTCAAAGAGGTCAATCGTCACGTGGACGGGCGGACTTCCCCCGAAAAGGGGTTATTGGACCGCAGGCGTGCGACGTTGCCCGTTTCGAGCGTCACACTTTACCGCATGAGACGTCGGAGTCGACGCAGATTGAGTGTGTCGTACGGCGTGCCCTTGTCGGTTGTTCCCTTCGGGGTTTCGAGGATCTTCGGCGTCTGGCTCAGGCGAGGGTCGTTGACGAAGGGTGCGAATCCTTCGAGTCCAATCAGGCCCTTGGAGATGTGGGCGTGACGGTCGCGATGGGAGCCCAGATCGCCCTGTGAGTCGTTCAGGTGGAGAACCCTGACGTTGCTGAGTCCCAGGACGCGATCTGCCTCATCCAGGAACGATCGTGCGCCCTCATCGGTGCGGATGTCGTAGCCGGCGGCAAAGGCGTGGCAGGTGTCGAGGCAGTACCCGACGCGATTGCTGGCGGACTGTCCCGATTCCTCGATGATCAGGGAGCGTATCTCGGCGAGCTCCTCAAGCGTGCGTCCGAGCGTGGAGCCGCCCCCGGCGGTGTTCTCCAGGCAGAGGATCGGGCTCGATGATTCGCTGAACGGGATGTCGTCGAAGAGCTGCTTGTAGGCCAGCGCGATGCGCCGGATGCCCTCTTCGGGGGATGATGACGTGTAGGCGCCCGGATGGGAGACGAGATAGCGGATCGACAGAGCCTCGGCGCGAGTGAGTTCCTCGTGCATGAGGTCGATGGATTTGTTCCACAGCTCGTCATCGGGGGAGGCGAGATTGATCAGATAGGAGTCGTGGGCGACTGTGCGGTGCTGCCAGCCGAGCTGACCGAGCTTCTCGAGCCACTGCTCGCGGTCCTCGTGCTTGAGCGGCGTGATGCGCCACTGACGCTGGTTCTTGGTGAAGACCTGGACGGTGTCGAGCGTGAGGGACTCGGCCTCGTTGAGGGCGTTGACCATACCGCCTGCGATGGAGAGGTGTGAGCCGAACATGGGAGGGGAATGGTAGCGTGCTGTAGGATGGGGTCATGCTGGCACGACTCGGGGATCGGATTTCGAGAGTGTTTCGGGCGTTAGCACCCGATCCGTTCGTGATTGCCATCCTCCTGACGCTCGTGACGCTGGTGCTCGTGCTCGTGCGCACGCCCATGGGGTTCGGCGACGCGATCGGCGCGTGGTCGGGGCCGAACGGGCTGTGGAAGTTCCTGTCGTTTGGGATGCAGATGTGCCTGATCCTCGTGACTGGGCACGCGCTGGCGTCGTCACCGCCGATGGATCGTCTGCTGGAGTGGCTGTCGGGGCTCCCCAGAACGCCATTTGGCGCGGTTGTCGTGGTGTGCGTTGTCGCGACGCTGCTAGGTGTGGTCAACTGGGGTCTCGGGCTGATCGGCGGCGCGCTGATGGCGCGTCGAGTGGGTGTCTCGATGGCGCGCAGGGGCGTGCGCGTGCACTACCCGCTGCTCGCCGCGGGCGGGTACACGGGGATGATGGTGTGGCACGGCGGGTTCAGCGGGACGGCGCCGCTGAAGGTGACCACCCTGGAGGAGATCTCCAGCGTGCTGCCCGATGGCGTGACGATGGATCCCATCTCGCTGACGCAGACGCTGCTGAGCCCGCTGAATCTCGTTATCACGGGCGGTCTGCTCGTCCTGACACCCATCCTGATGGGCTTTATGCATCCGAAGGGGGAGCGGGCGCGGATCGAGGACGCGTCGATGTTCCTGCAGGTCGGCAAGCGTGAGGAGAAGGACCAGAGCGGCACGACCAGATCCGGTTTTGTTCGGGTGCTCGAGGACACACCGATCGTGTCGCTGCTGCTGGCGGGGATGATCGGGTGGTGGGCGTGGGGGTACTACCTGCCGAGCGAGGGAGCGTCGGGGGCGATGAGCCTGACGCCGAACACGGTGAACCTGACGATGCTGATGGTGGGTTTGGTGCTGCACGGCTCGCCCATGCGGTATGCGCGTGCGATCGAGGATGCCGCACGAGGATGCGCCGGGATCATCCTGCAATTCCCGCTGTACGCGGGCATCATGGGGATGATGCACGAGAGCGGGCTGACGGAGCAGCTCGCCGAGGGGATTGCCAGACTGGGCAACGAGACCACGCTGCCGGTGTTCACGTTCCTCAGCGCGGGGCTGGTGAACATGTTCGTGCCCTCGGGCGGCGGTCAGTGGGGTGTGCAGGGGCCGATCGTGGTCGAGGGCGCGCTGGAGGCGGGCGTTGCGGTGCCGAAGATGGTGATGGCTATGTCGTACGGCGATCAGATCACGAACATGCTGCAGCCGTTCTGGGCGCTGCCGCTGCTGGCGGTGACGGGTGTCCGGGCACGCGACATCGTCGGGTACACGTCGGTGCTGATGGTCGTGGCATCGGTGTGGGTGATGCTTGCGCTGGTGGTGATGTGAGAGAGTTGTGAAGAATGGCGTCGCGAGCTGGATCTTGACCCCCGATTGGTAGAGTGTGGCAGGAGGAAGCCAGGAGGCGTCATGGCGACGGTGGTTTTCTATTTTCAGGTGCACCAGCCGTATCGACTGCGACGCTACTCGGTCTTCGACGAGTCGGGCGTGTACTTCGATGACGAGGCGAACGAGCGAATCGTGCGCAAGGTGGCGGACAAGTGCTACCGCCCGGCGACGCGAACGCTGCTGGAGATGGTGCGCGCCCACGATAGCAACGTGCGTGTGGCGTTCTCGATCAGCGGCACGGCGATGGAGCAGTTCCGGCGCTGGGCGCCGGACGTCGTGGAGCTGTTCCGGGAGTTGGTCGGCACCGGCTGCTGCGAGCTGCTGTGCGAGACAACACATCACTCGCTGTCGTTCCTGTACTCACGCGATGAGTTCGTGCGACAGGTGCTGGCGCACCGACGACTGATGCACGAGGTGTTCGGTGTGACGCCTCGCGTGTTCAGGAACACCGAGCTGACGTTCTCGAACGAGCTGGCGTACTTCGTCTCGGGCTTGCGTGATGAGGACGGCGCTCCGTTGTTCGACGGCATGCTGTGCGAGGGCGTCGATCGTCACCTGGGGTATCGGAAGCCGACGTACGTGTACACGCCCGCTACGGTTGACCCGGCGCGTGGTGGTGCGCCGTTCGGATTGCTGCTCAAGCACTACAGGCTGAGCGACGACATCGCGTTCCGGTTTGGCAATCGCGCGTGGGAGGAGTGGCCCCTGTGTGCCGAGACGTTCGCGCGCTGGGTGCACGAGATCAACGGCGACGGGTACCTGTGCAACCTGTTCATGGACTACGAGACGTTCGGCGAGCACCAGTGGCGGGAGACGGGCATCTTCGAGTTTCTGCGGGCGCTGCCGGAGAAGCTGTTCGATCTCTCACCCGGCGAGAACCACTTCTGCACGCCGAGTGAGGCGCTGGCGCGGTTCGAGCCGATCGGCGAGTACGACGTGCCCGAGATGACAAGCTGGGCGGACACCGAGCGAGATCTGTCGGCGTGGCTTGGCAACGCGATGCAGGCCAACGCGCAGCAGGAGCTCTACAAGCTCGAGCGGGCGCTGCGCGATCGCCTCGAGGGGACGGGTGAGGATGCCGAGGGGGTTGCGGAGCTGTGGCGCAAGCTCACGACGAGCGACCACGCGTACTACATGTGCACGAAGTATTTCGCGGATGGGGACGTGCACAAGTACTTCAACCCATACGACTCGCCCTACGACTCGTACATCAACTTCATGAATGTGCTCGATCATCTGCGCGCGCGTCTCGAGCGCGGGAGCGTGGTCGTGCGTGCGGGCTCTGGGGTGCCCAACAGCGCCTGATGAGCGTTGGCTGGAGAGCGGCCCTACTATTGTGGCATGACACACACACTTACGAGCGGGTTGTCGGCTCGTCTGCGCACGATGTGCGCGCACGATCTGGTATCGACCCAGAAGCTGATAGACGCCCTGCGCGGACGCGGCGGTGTGACGCAGGAGGTGTGGGACAAGCTGGGACACGTCGTTGCGGCGCAGCACCTGTGGATGCACAGGTTCGGGGCGATGGACGATGCACCGGACGAGGTCTTCCCGAGCGGGTGGCCGCTCGAGCGGGTCGAGACGTACGCGCTCGAGATCGGCGCGCGGTGGAGTGCCTACGTCGAAGCGCTCGATGACGCCCGATGCGACGAGATCGTCGAGTACACGTCGATCGAGGGCACTCGCCACAGGAACGTGCTCGGTGACATCCTGATCCATCTGTCGATGCACGGGCAGTACCATCGGGGGCAGATCGCACGCCTGATGCGCGACGTGACGGACGGGCCGGTCGTGATGGACTACATCTACTCGGTTCGTGAGGATCTGGACTGATGACAGCGACGCGTGACGACCTGGGCTCGATGGTCGACGAGGTTGTTGGTGACGTCGTGGCGATCCGACACGATCTGCACGCGCACCCGGAGCTGATGTACCAGGAGCGGCGCACGTCGGGGCGTGTGTGCGAGGTGCTCGACCGCCTGGGGATCGAGTGCCGGTCTGGTCTGGCTGGCGGCACTGGCGTGCTGGCGCACCTGCCGGCAACGACAGGGAGCGAGGTGTGCGTTGGGCTGCGTGCCGACATGGACGCGCTGCCGATCTTCGAGCAGACGGGGCTGGCGTACGCGTCGACGCACGAGGGCGTCATGCACGCGTGCGGGCACGACGGGCACACCGCGATGCTGCTCGGCGCTGCGATGGTGCTCGCGCGTCTCGAGGAGCGTCCGTTCGGCGTGACGTTCGTGTTCCAGCCGGCGGAGGAGGGCGGCGCCGGTGGCGAGCGGATGTGCGAGGACGGCTGTCTTGATGGGTCGGTGCTCGGCGGGAGCGTGCGATGGATGTATGGGTTGCACGGCTGGCCCGTGATGGCGCTTGGCGAGGTGGGCACGCGTGCGGGGGCGCTGCTGGCATCGACGGATGACTTCGAGGTGGTGGTGCGTGGCGTGCAGGCGCACGCGGCGATGCCGCACGTGGGGGTGGATCCCATCGTGGCCTCGAGCGCGATCGTGACAGGCCTGCAGACGATAGGGTCGCGGAGTGTGGATCCGTTGGACTCGGTGGTGTGCACGGTGGGGCGATTCCACGCGGGGAGCGCCAACAACGTGATCCCAAGCGAGGCGAGGCTGACGGGCACGGTGCGCACGCTGCGCGAGACGACGCGTGCGCTTGCGGAGGAGCGGTTCAGGGCGCTCGTCGAGCGGATCGCCTCGGCGCACGGGTGCGAGGCGAGCGTGGACTGGAAGGTCGGATATCCGGTGACGAGCAACGACGCGCGTCTGGTCGATCACTGGCGCGCGCTGGCCGTCGAGCGGGTGGGCGAGGCGCGGGTCGTGGACGTGCCCCAGCCCTTCATGGGTGGCGAGGACTTCGCGTTCTACGGCGAGCGTGTGCCCTCGTGCTTCTTCCTGCTGGGCCTGTGTCCGGAGGGCGAGACGGATCCGGCGTTACTGCACACGCCCGGGTTCGACTTCAACGACGAGGCGATCCCGCTGGGCGTGGAGATGTTCGTGCGGCTGGCGCTATGCCCGTCGGACGGCGCATAAGATGAACGCGTGAGCGACACGGACGCGAGCCAGGCACACGAGGCGCTTCCCGAGTGGGGGAGCGAGACGGACGAGGCGCGTCTGGCGAGGCTGCTGCGCAGCGCGCGGTCGCTGCCCAAGACGCCCGGCGTGTACTTCATGAAGGATCACGACGCCAAGACACTGTACGTCGGCAAGGCGGTGCGTCTGGCGGATCGTGTGTCGTCCTATTTCGTGCCCTCGGCCAACCTCGAGCCACGCAAGGTGAACATGGTCGCCCTGGTGCACGACATCGACGTGCTCGAGTGCGAGACCGAGTGGGAGGCGGTGCTCACCGAGGCGAGGCTGATCAAGGACATCAAGCCCAAGTACAACGCGTACATGACGGACGACAAGACGTTCCCGTACCTCGTCGTCACGATGCGGGACGACTTCCCGGGCGTGTTCGTCACGAGGACACCCAACGATCCGTCGTTCAGGGGGGCGCGAGTGTTCGGCCCGTTCCCCGCGAGCGGTGAGCTGCACAACGCGATCGAGGCGTTGCAACTCGTGTTCAAGTATCGCACGTGCACGCTGGACATCCGCGCCGACGACGAGCGGAACCGGTTCTTCAGGCCGTGCCTGCTGCACTCGGTCGGTCGCTGTACGGCGCCGTGCGCGGCGCGCGTCGGGCTCGAAGAATATCGCGCGGACATCGACCGGTTCCTCCGGCTGCTCAACTCCAAACGGAGCGTGATCCTTCGCGAGCTGCGCGAGGAGATGGAGGAGGCCTCGGGCGCACATCGGTACGAGCAGGCGGCGGCGCTGCGCGATCAGATCCGGGCGATCGAGCGACTCGAGGAGCGCGCGACGATGCGGGATAAGTACCAGCCCGAGACGGAGTCGTTCGTGCTCGACCCCAAGACGGCGCTTGGGAGTCTCCAGCGGACGCTGGCCTTGGAGCGCCCGATCCGGTGTGTCGAGGGCATCGACATCGCGCACCTGCACGGCAACGAGACGGTCGGCTCGAAGGTGTGCTTTGTCGACGGTCGCCCGTTCAAGGAGGGATACAGGCGCTATCGCATCAGAACCGTGTCGAACGACGACTACGCCGCGATTCGAGAGGTTGTGAGCCGACGGTATCGCGAGGCCGGTCGAGGCAACGAGTTGTATCCGGATGTGATCTTGATAGACGGGGGACTTGGTCAGCTGCACGCGGCGCTGGAGGTGTTCGAGGAGCTCGACGTCAGGCCGCCGATGGTTATCTCGTTGGCGAAGAAGGAAGAGCTGATCTACGTGCAGGAGCGCAGCGAGCCTGTGCGTCTTGGGCGTGAGAATCCGGGCCTGCGCCTGTGCCAGGCGGTGCGTGACGAGTCGCACCGGTTCGCGCAGTCGTACCACCACACGCTGCGGACGAGGCGCGTGCTGGGGGAGTGAAAGTGTCGGGTGTGATCAGCTGGCGTCGGCCTCGGTGTCCGCTTCGGGGATCTTGCCGTCGGGGTAGCGGCGCTTGAGCGCGTCTTTCATCTGCTGTGGCAGCTCGAGGTCGTCGATGTTCTTGCCGGCGTTGTCCTTCATCCACTGCTGGATCTGCTCGCGCGACATAGTGGGCCGGTTCTGTCTCTGGGTCTGCTCCTGCGCGGGAGCCGACGCCGGCTGCGCCTCGGCCGAGAGGCGCTGGTTGGTGGCAAAGTTGCGAGGCTTCTGCTCGCTGTCGCCCGTGTAGCCGAGTGCGACGAGCGTCTCCTCATCGAACTCTGAGTTGATGACCTCTGCGGGAGACGGCTCGCGCAGGAGGACCATGATGCCCTCGTCAAGCCCACCGGTGATGGCGGCGTGTGTTGTGGATCGGTTGCCGACGACGACTGGCGTGCGACGGTAACGGTCGCCCTGTCTTGCGTAGACGAAGCTGACAGCGCCGTCGCGGTAGACAGCTTGCATGGGCACGGCGAGGGTCTCCTCGACGGTGCCGACGAAGATCTCGGCGTCGGCCCGGAGCGATGGCTTGAGCTTCTCGGCGTGCTCGTTCTGATCCAGGAGGATCTTGACGGTGTACTCGCGCAGGTTCGGGTCGCGCCAGCCACCGGACTCTGCGAGGACTGAGACGCTCATGACCGAGCCGGTGAGCATGCCGTCCTGGACGGCGTCGAGCTTGATCGCGACCGGCTGGCCGGGCTGGATGCGCCCCGCGTTGGCCTCGTGCACCTGGACCGCGGCGACCATCTCCGAGGTGTCGGGCAGGACGATGAGCAGCTCGTTGGGTCGGATGTTGCGCCCGATCTGAAGCGGCCCCTCGTTGTTGCCCCAGCGTCCGCGCGAGTTGCCGATGGAGGTTGCGTAGACGACGAGCCCGTCGGTGGGGGCCGTCATAGTGCAGGCGTCGAGCTGGTCGCGCAGGCGATCCAGTTTCTCCTGGCGTATCTCCAGCTGGCGATCCCTGTTCGTCAGGTCGGCGTTCTTGGAGGCGAGCTCGCTCTCGTTGCGCTGTGTGACGCGCTCGAGTTCGGCGGTGGCCTCCTCGACGTCGGACTCGAGCTGCTTGCGCTTCTGGACGTACTCATACTGCTCGTAGACCTCCTTGGCCAGCGCGGCGCGCTTGACCTCGGCGGCGGCCTCGATGGCGCGGATCTCGTCCTGCTTGAGCTTGTCCTTGGACTCGAAGCCCTTCTCGTAGAGATCGAGCGTCTTCTGGTACTGCTCGTCATAGAGTTCCTGGTTCCGGTTCGCCTTCTCGATCGCGAGATTGAGCTCCTGGCGAGTCTTGAGCAGGTCGCCCTCTTCCCATTTCTCGAGCTCGATCTGCGCGAGCTCGAGCTTGAGCCTCGCCTGGCGTGTGTTGGCGTCGTTCTGGTTGATCTGGATGTCGAGAGAGTTCTGCGCCGAGACGAGATCGGAGCGGGCCGACTCGACACGCAGCTCCTCTTCCTGGATCTGTGTGAGGATGGTGTCCGAGTTGAGTTTGACCAGCAGGTCGCCCTTCTGGACACGGACACCCTCATCGATGATCTCAGTGATGGTCGAGGATGATTCGAGTCGCGAGCGGATCTCGCGCTGGTTGCGGGCCTCGAGCTCGCCCGAGGCGAAGACCGAAATGTCGAAGCTGGTCGACGTGACGGTGTAGAGATCGGCGGACGTGGCCTGGTCGGAGTCACCCGATCGAGACTTGATGAGAGTGAACGCTACGAGGGTTGATGCGAGGATCGCGATCACGAGGATCGATGCCACGAGGATGCCCGCTCGCCTGGCGGAGTGAGATCGACGCGTTAGGGGCATGGAGGGACTCCCAAGCTGTGAGTGGAGACGGTGTCCTTGTTGAACCGCGAGCACGAGGCTCGGTTCCCGTCTGCGGGCGTGTCATCGGAGGGTTATGGAAGTGTATGCCGACGATGCCTGAACGCATTGCGACTGATCATTAATTCAGGAAATCGTCACGTTGGCGCCGGATTATTGGGACGTGTCCCCGTCCTGTGGCGGGGCCTGCTGGGGATCGTCTGATTCCATTCCAGGGAGCGGGAGGAGCGTGCCATCGCGTCCGACGCGGAGCTGTCCGGTTGTGAGCAGATAATCGAGAATGCCCGTGCGGAGCGCCTGGATGGCCCTGTCGCGGTCGTTCTCGGCCTCGAGCAGCGCGTTCTCGGCCTGCGTCAGATCGAAGGGATCACCCTCCTTGAGGATCTGCTGCTCTCGGGAGAGCTCGTTGTTCTCGACACGCTGATCGGCCAGGAGGATCGTGAATCGCTGCTGATCGATGTTACGACGCGCGGCGCGCGCCTCGAGGATGATGTTGTCGCGGAACAGGTTGTAGGAGCGCTGCTGACGCTGGAGATCGATGGTGGCCTGTCGGAGCTGGAGGCGTTCGATCTCGCGATCGAGCGGGAGCCCGAAGGTAACGCCGGCGCTGTAGGAGGTTGTCTCGCCATCGAAGTTGGGGAGGTGGTCGTCCTGCGAGCCGAAGGCGAGCGAACCGCTCAGGTCGAGGTCGGGGAGCAGGTCGTTGCGTGCAATCCGGACTCCACGACGGGAATCGTCGACGCGATCTCGTGCGTTCTGGAGGTCGAGCCGGTAGGCGAGCGCGAGCTGGGCGCTCTGCGCCGGGTTGGATCTGGGCTCGGGCAGGTCCAGCTCGGTGTCGACGATGACGACCGGCGTTGTGACATCGATGCCCAGTCGCGTCTTGAATCGATCGAGCGCGACGATATAGCGCTCGCGCTGGGCGATCAGCGTGGACTCCGCCTGGAGCACGTTCTGGCGGATCTGTCGCTCCTGGAACGCGTCCTTCTTGCCCGCCTCGACCTGCGCCGCGGTGCGCTCGAGCGATTGCTGCTGCGACTCGATGGATCGCTCCTGGTTGGCGATCGCATCGAGCTGTGAGACAAGATTGAAGAAGTCGTTGGCGATGTCGACGAGGAATCGACGCCGGAATCGCTCGAAATCGCGTGCGGCATAGATGATGTCGCGCTCCGCCTGGACGCGAGACTCGCGTGCGGCCAGCCCGGCGCCGCGCAGGAGCGGGATGTTGCCATCGAGAATCAGTGATGTCGCCTGCGTGTAGTCCTCGGTCGACGTGGCACGGAGCTGCTCGGTGGCGTCGTAGACGAAGCGGGCGGCGACGTCACCACCGAATGGGAGGCGCTGCGTGACCGCGAGTTCGTTGATGACCCTCAGCGCGGTGTCGTTGGAGTCGAAGTCGCCCGAGACGGTCGCGTCGGTGTCGTTGAAGAGTCGTGGGTTCCAGAGATGGCGCTCGATCAGGAGGCGGATGGCCGCCAGGATGTATTCCTCCTCCTCGAACAGGAACTCGTCCGCTGACTGTTGGGCTATTGAGAGCGCGGTCTCGAGGTCGATCTGGATCGCCTCGCGCTCGTCGATCCGGGCGTATCGCTCGAGCGACTCGGCGACATCCCGATCCGCCGAGGCCTGGTCGTATTGGAGTGCCTCGAGGGGTGGGTTGACGGTGGGAGGCGTGCTGTCGAGCATCGAGGGAGACGTCGCCGATTCTTTCTCCAGCGGGTTGATTGCTGGCGTGCGTGTCTCGTGCCCGAGCAGTGCGCTGTTGTGACGCAGCACACGTGCGGTGGCGGCGTCGATCCTGTCGAGGCCACGATTGCACGAGCAGAGCGGCAGCAGGAGCACGGTGCAGAGCGTCAGGTACGGAAAACGGCGCGACATGGTCGCAGGATACCGGCGTCGTGAGGTGTGCGTTGCGGGTGCTCGGCGCGGGTCGTAAGGTTGTTCGAGACGTGTGAGGAAACCTCGTCGTCTGTGCGACCGAATTGAGGGAGGCGCGCGCTGGGAGCCTGCTTGTATGGGAAGCGTAGGGATAGAGTCATCGTGCCTGAGTGTTGACGGCGTGCGTCGCTGGATGGTCAGCGGTGTGGTCGATCCGACGAAGATGCCCCGTCAGATGTGGGGGGAGTGTCTGCGTGGGGCTAGAGATGCCGGGCTGAACTGCGTGTGCGTGCCCGTGGTGTGGAGCCACCACGAGCCGGTGCAGGGGCGGTTCGATTTCGAGGGCGCGCGCGACGTGGGTGCGTTCGTCCGCGAGGCGCAGGTGTGTGGGCTGATGGTCGTGCTTCGGGCGGGGCCGTTCGTCGGAGACGGGCACGATCGAGGCGGGCTGCCGTCGTGGCTCGAGGAGCGCGATGGCGTGGTGCTGCGGTCGTCCCATCCCGAATTCCTGCGTGCGAGCTCTCGTTGGTACAGGGCGCTGATGTCCCATCTGAAGGGGCTGATGGCAACGGATGGCGGTCCGATCGTGATGGCGCAGTGCGAGCATCGCTGGTTCTGTGGCGACCAGCAGGAGGGCGACGCGTACCTGGGTGAGCTGGTGCGTTACTTGCGTGAGCACGGTGTGCGTGTACCGATCGTCATGTCGCACAACCTCTTTGCCAGTGTCGAGGGCACGATCGACGCGTGGAGCGGGCACGACTCGCTGTTCGCGACGGTGCGCCAGCTGCGATCGATTCGAGCAGATCAGCCCACGATGGTGATGGATCTGGGGCTGGGGCGCCCCGGCGTCTGGGGAGAAAAGCCCTTCGGGGCGATGCGCGGCGAGGAGGTCGTCGGGGCGCTGGCATCGGTGGTGGCAGCGGGAGGCCAGTACCAGATCGGCTCGTTCTGTGGAGGGGTGCGCATGGGCTTCGATGGGGGGCGTCTGGCGTTCGAGCGGGACGCGTACCTGTGCCCCTCGGCGGATCGTGAGAGCGTGATCGACACGCGTGGCACGCGAGGCGAGGTCTTCCACGCGGTGCGACGGGTGAGCTCGTTTGTCAGCGGATTCGAGAGCGTGCTGGCGGCGCAGGGAGATGGGGATGGCGTGGTTGTTCGACCAGGGAGCGGCTCGGCGACCCTGGTGTCTCGACACGGAGAGCTGGGCGATGTGGCATGGATCTTCGCGGGCTCCGGTGGAGCCGGGAAGCAGAAGCTCGAGCTGACGCTGCGAGATGGCAAGGAGGTAGGAGTCGATCTGGCGGAGCTGTCGTGTGCGTGGATCGTGCAGGGCGTGCATCTCGATGACCAGACGCGTCTCGACCTGTGCACGATGAGTGTCGTGGGGTATCGGTCCGGGGCTCTCGTCGTCGTCGCGTCGTCGGGCGCCCGTGGGCTGGTCGTGATCAACGGCGTTGATCGTGAGTTGCGGGCCCGACGAGGAGCGCAGCCGCAGATCGTCGAGCACGAGGGCGTGAGAGTGGTGGTGTGCACGCCCGAGCAGTTCGAGAGCGTGCAGCTGCGTGATGATGGGGTGTGCATCGGTGCGTCGGCGATCGACGCGGACGGGCTGTGTGTGGCGAGCGGCTCGGGTGGCGTCGTGCGTTGCTCGCGTGCAGGAGAAGAGAAGATCGAGTCGCGTGCAGTGATGCGCGCTCCGGCGAAGCCGAAGATCACAGGGTGGGAGGGCGCGGGCTGCGCGTCGTACATCGATGGAAGCAACCCGCGATACGCGAGGATCAGCGGCCCATCGGCGCTCGAGGATCTCGGCACCCCCTTGGGATACGGGTGGTATCGGATCGCTGTTCAGTCATCAAGCGCTCGAAAGCTCAAGACCGCGTGGTTCGGCGCCGGTGATCGGCTGCACGTGTGGAGCGGTGGTCGTCACGCGGGGAGTCTCGGTCGCGGGCCCGGGCTCGCGCCGGCGTATCTGGGGTTGTCGCTGAAGAAGGGGACGACCACGCTCGCGGTGCTGGCGGACAATCTCGGTCGCGCCTCGGGTGGCGTGTATGCGGGCGCTCGTCGTGGTGTGTGGGAGCACGTGTGGTCGGTGAAGCCGATGAGCGGGCTCAAGGCGGGCATTGAGATCGGCGAGCCTGTGTCGCCCATGGTGTTCCGCAAGCCGATCACGCGTCTGTACGAGGATGACGTGACCATGCCGGAGCGCCCGACCTGGTCGTTCCAGTGGCGAAAGAAATCTCCCGTGGCGATGACGCTTGACGTCTCGGCGATTGGTGAGACGACAGGGCTGGTCATCGTGAACGATGAGCCGGTGCACTGCTTCGCGGACGGCGGGCTTGATCACGTGCTGCTGACGGATCTGAGACGGGGCAAGAATGTGGTGCAGCTGGCGATGATCGGCGACGAGGAGCTGCTGTCCCGAGCGAGCGACGCGGTTCGGTTCGAGGAGTGCGTCGAGTGTCTGAGCGAGGGGGCGGAGTGGTCGTTCGCGGCGTGGGAGCGGGCGCCCGAGCGGGATTTTGCGCCGATGAGCAAGAAGGAGCGTGGCGAGATGCGCGGGGTGCCCATGTGGTGGCGCACCGAGCTGGCGCTCTCGAGGGTGGATCGCCCGCTCGTCATGACGCTCGGTGGCATGAGCAAGGGGCAGGTGTTCGTCAACGGCGTGAATTTGTGCCGGTACTTCGTGGCCACGTCAGATGGGCAGAAGATCGATGGCCAGCAGGAGTACGTGATCCACCACGCGTGGTTGAGGGGTGACGACACCAACGAGATCGTGCTCTTCGACGAGCACGGATGCGATCCCTCACGTGTGTCGTTGCGTTGGGGCTAGTGCGTGTCGAGGCGTTTGCGCATGGCGGCACGCAGCACACGATCGGTCGTGCGGGGCATCAGCGCTGCGAGCTTGAAGAGCAGGCGTGCTGAGTGGGACGTCCAGACCTCGGGGCGCGGAGCGCGGAGCGCGGCGACGATCGCGAGTGCGACGCGTTGTGGCGATTGCATGGATCGAGAATCGGGCTTGTCGAGAAGCGGCGCGCCATCGGGCGAGTTGGCGATGGCGGTCTCGAAGAACTCGGTTCGTGTGCCGATGGGGTGGATCGTGGAGACGTGGACACCGTGCGGCATCATCTCGAGACGCATGGAGCGCCCGAGATGGTGCTGGGATGACTTCGTCGCGCTGTAGGCGCCATACCGGGGCACGGGCAGGTGCGAGAGACACGAGGAACACAGCAGCACGTGCCCCCTCTTGTGCTCGAGCATGTGTTGCAGCGCTGGGCGGATGATATTGAGTGAGCCGAAGAGGTTGACCTCGAAGATGTCGCGCAACGACTCGTCCGAGAGCTTGTGGAGAGGCTGCTCGACGCCGTAGCCGGCGTTGGCGAAGACTGCGTATATCCCGTCGAACGTCTCGATACACGTCTGGATGGCGTGGGTGCATCGCTCGGGGTCGCGTACGTCGAGTGGCACGTACGTGGCGCGCCCGCCCTCCGCGATGATGGATGCCGCCAGCTCGCGAAGGCGGTCCTCTCGTCGCGCGCACAGCACGACGGGCATGTCGGCCTCGGCGCAGGCGATGGCGGTTGCTCGCCCGATCCCAGAGCTTGCGCCGGTGATGACGATTGGCTTGTCGCGCAGGTCGATGCGGGGCATCGGGTCATCGTACTGGTGTCAGGACGACGGAGTGCCCGCGTCGCCGAAGACCTCGCTGACCTTGGCCGAGAGCCTCGCCTTGGCTCGCTCTACCTCGTCGAGCGCCTCGCGCAGCTGCTCGAGCTCTGTCTGGCGCACGCCGAGGCCCTCCCGGATGAAGACCGCGGCGGCCTCGGAGCGGCTCCTGACGGCGCCGGTCTGAACCCACGCGTCGAGCAGCTGGAGCGTCGGCTCGTCGACGCGCACCATCACCACGTTGTCGCGCGTTGTTTGAGCGACCTGCTCGACGCTCTCTCGCAGATGGGGCGAGACGCACACCATGCGCACGCGGGGCGTGCTATCGCGCTCGTCGCCCTCGCAGGCGCAGGTGAGTTCGGCGAAGCAGCCGTCCTCACAGGTCTCGTCGAGATCGATGCCCGCGTGAGAGAGGGCCTTGCGGACGGAGGCCCATATCTCGGGCGGGAGCGTGTGCTCCTGGGGCGTCATCGCAGATCCTCAGCAGCACGCGGGCGTGCAGACCATCACGATCGTCGAGCAGCCGCAGGCGTCGCCTGAGGATTGATCGGTTTCTGATGCGCTCTGGCAGCAGGCGCTCGCACTCGAGTCCGGCGAGCAGCAGTGCGCAGATGGCACCGGGACAACGATCACTTTCGCGTTGGCGGGGCAGCAGCAGGTGTGGTCGGTGTTGGACACGGGAATCTCCTTTTCGTTGCGGTGGCTATCGACGTGATAGTATCAATGAATTACATGTAATCAAGTTACAAAATAGAAAAAGGCGCAGGATATTTGTTCGGATTTTGTAAGTATAATCGCCTTGTGGGTGTCTACAGGAGTGGTTGTCCCGTCATCTCGTCCGGCTGATCGAGCTCGAGGAGGAGCAACGCGGTTGGGAGGATGTCCGACAGGCGACCGTTGTCGCGCAGGGTCGCATTCTTGTGGGTGTCGGACACGACGATCAGCGGCACACGGTACGTGGTGTGCGAGGTGTGCGGGGCGTTGGTTTCGGGGTCGAACATCTGCTCCGCGTTGCCGTGGTCGGCGGTCACGATGGCGCTCCCACCGCGACTGAGCGTCGCGTCGACGATCTGTCCGACGCAATGGTCGACCGTCTCGCATGCCTTGATCGCGGCGTCGAGATCTCCGGTGTGGCCCACCATATCTGGATTGGCGAAGTTGACCACGACGAGCGGCTCGCAGTCGTCGTCGCGGAGGCGCGCGAGCACAGCGTCGGTCACATCGTGCGCCGACATCTCCGGTTGGAGGTCGTAGGTGGGCACGCGTGGTGATTGCACGATCTGGCGGTGCTCACCCTCGAATGGCTCGTCTCGATAGTCGTTGAAGAAGAATGTCACGTGAGGAAACTTCTCGGTCTCGGCGCATCGAAACTGCGTGAGTCCGAGAGACGAGAGCCACTCGCCCGCGATGTTGTGCATCGGGGGCGGCTTGGGGAAGGCGACGTCGACGTGGGGGAGGATGTCCTCGGCGTAGGAGGTCATCGCGACGAGGCGGATGTTCGGCCTGCTCCCACGGTCGAAGCCCCTGGCGCCGGTGTCGGGCGATGGCGGGACGTGCCCCTCGAACTCGGGCAGAACGATGGAGCGCACGATCTCACGCGGGCGATCGCCTCGGTAGTTGAAGAAGACCACTGCATCTCCATCGCGCAGGCGTGTTGACTTCGGGTTGTCGCCGACGGTCGTGGGTGTCACGAACTCGTCGCCCCTGAGCGTGGGCCCCTCTGGATTCTCGTAGGCGTGCGTGATCGCGTCGGCCGCGCAGGATGCATGGCGAATGGCATGCTCTTCGGCGTTGTGCCCTGTGAGGCAGGCGTACGCACGCGCCACCCGCTCCCACCGGTTGTCGCGATCCATCGCCCAGTACCGCCCCATGATCGACACGATGGAGCCGACGCCGTGCGACTCGCACATGGACTCAACCTGCTGGAGGTATCCCTTGCCCGTGAACGGGCCCGTGTCGCGACCGTCGGTGAAGCAATGGATGTGGACCCGCTTGAGATCGTGGAACGACGCGGCGTCGAGGAGCGCGTTGAGATGCTCGAGCAGTGCGTGCACGCCCGCGTCGGAGCAGAGGCCCATGATGTGGAGTGACGAGTTGTGGCGTCTTGTGTGCTCTATGGCGCCTGTGATCGCATCGTTGGTCCGGAATTCTTTTTGTTGCGCTGCACGTGAGATGCGCACGGCCTCCTGATCAACGATGCGCCCGGCGCCGATGTTCTGATGGCCCACCTCGGAGTTGCCCATCGTGCCCTCGGGGAGCCCGACATCGAGGCCCGAGGTAGCGATAAGCGTGGAGGGGTACTCGCGCTCGAGTCGATCGTCGACCGGAGTGCTGGCCAGGTGGATGGCGTTGAAGGGATCGTGCTCGGGGTTGGGATTGCGCCCCCAGCCGTCGCGGATGATCAGGACGAGTGGTGTGTGCGAGGGCATGCGATCAGGATACGTGCGCGAGTATCTCGTCGGTGGAGAGCGCGTCTCCAAGCTCGCGCGCCTGGACCCAGGCGATCCGTCGATCGGGGGCGACGACGACGGTGCCGCGTGAGGCGACGTTCATCTCGGGCCAGTAGAACCCGTAGGCGCGGCAGACGTGTCGGTGGAGGTCGGACAGGAGCGTGATGTCGAGATCGTGTGCCTCGGCGAACGCCTTGTGGCATGCCGGCGAGTCGCACGAGATGCCCACGGCGGTGATGGAGCGATCGCTGAATCGAGCGATGTCGGACGAGAGGCACTCCATCTCGGTCGTGCATGTGGAAGTGAAGTCGAAGGGGTAGAAGGAAAGCGCGAGCGGGCCGGCCTCGAGCAGCGACGCGAGCGTGTGCTGGTTTCTGTGCTGGTCGGGGAGCGTGAACTCGGGCGCGGGCTGTCCCTGCTCGACGGGAGTGTCACGGGGTGTGAGCGATTCGTTGGACATAGGGGCTTGCTCTCGTGTGCGTGTGCGGCTCGGTTGGCAAGTGTATGGCATCGCGTTGGCGTGCGGAGTATGCTCGTTCGATCAGCAATGGAGTGCGAGCACTGATGACTGCAGTCATGACGTTAAAAGAGCGATACGAGCAGGTCAGGGAGCGGATCGACCGAGCCGCGGCGCAGGTTGGGCGCGATGGAGAGTCGATCCTGCTGGTGGCGGTTGGCAAGTACGCCGATCCCGAGGACATCATGGAGCTGGTGGAGCTCGGACACAGGGATTTTGGCGAGAGCCGCCCGCAGCAGCTGATCCAGCGATCGGCGATGCTCGATGAGTGGCTCGCCCGGCGTCGCAAGCACACGCATGACGAGAGCGAGGTGCCCGAGCAGATCCGCTGGCACCTGCTGGGCGAGCTGCAACGCAACAAGGTGCGGAAGATCGTCGAGCACACGCGTCTGATCCACAGCGTGGACTCGATGCGCGTCGCCGAGGAGATCCAGACCGTGGGTCTGCGTCTCGAGGAGCCCATCGATGTGCTGCTCCAGGTCAACTGCTCCGGTGAGGCTGGCAAGAGGGGTATCGCGCTTCCCGCGGCGCTGCACGTTGCGGAGCAGATCGACTCCACGACGTACGTCCGCCTGCGCGGTCTGATGGTGATGGCGCCCTACTCGGACGATCCGGAGGACAGCAGATTCACGTTCGAGCGCGGTCGCGAGTGCTTCGAGGAGGTCCACGACGCGGGCATCGCCAGTGAGCACTTCTCTATTCTCTCGATGGGCATGAGCGCCGACTTCGAGGTGGCCATCGAGTGCGGCGCGAATCTGGTGCGCGTCGGGAGCGCGATCTTCGGCTCGGACGAGCCCGGTGCAGAAGCGTCGTAGGGCTTCCTGGATGATTACGAGGTGGCGTCCTGGCTCCCCGTCTCGCTCGCCGGGCGCTCCCAGTGGGAGTCTTCGTCTCGCTCGAGCGCTCGTGAAGAGAGCTTGACGCAGCGGAGGCAAGCGTTGGCCTCCGTCAGCGGGCTGATCCAGACAGGCTGCTCGCGTGCCTCGAGGCAGAGCGTGCACGAGTCGGTCGTCGTCGCATCGGGCGAGTTGTGCGTGACGAGTTGCGTGTAGGCAACGCGCAGACAGCGCGAGCAGATCAGGCTACCCCTGTGTCCTTCGACCATGGGGTTGGCATCATCCCATGGGCTGAGGCAGAAATCGCACTTGAAGAAGTCGTTGCCCTGCGCGGTCTTGTCGTGCATGGGCAGATGGTACGTGGCAACCGACGTGGGTGTGAGGATTCAGAGCCGGCTCGCTCACACGCCGGCGGTCATCGCTCCGCCTGGGCGACGCGCCTCGACGACCATCCGCTGGAGATTGCGCCCGGGGCAGAGAGTCGAGGCGAGCTCGAGGTGGGTCGAGATGTTTCGGCGGGGGATTCTGTGATGCGCGGCGAGTGCCGAAACGAATCCGGTGAGCGCGTCGAACTGCGCGGTGGACGGTCTCTCGATCTCGAAGTTGCCCAGGCACATCACGCCCAGGTTGCCGGGGTTCTGGTTGGCGACGTGCGCGCCCTGCCATGTGAGGGGGCGTCCCTCCCAGACGTTGCCGTTGCGATCCACGATGTAGTGGTAGCCGATGTCTCCCCATCCGTTGTTGTTGACGTGGAGATTGCGGATCTGGCGGATGCGCTCGCGGTTCTGCGTGTGAGTGGTCAATGCCACGGTTGGCATGCCATCGTGATGGATGGTGATGCGATTGAATGACGTGGTGTGACGACGCATGCGCGAGGGAATGGGGCGGAAGCCGGCGGTCTTCGCTCGATCGTTGATCGTGAACTCCGAGAGCCTCGTCGGCGGTGGCACGTCTGGGTGGCCCGTCGCCAGCGAGTCGTTCCGGAGAGCCTCGAGCTCCCTTCGCTTCGCCTCGACGGCTGAGGGGTCGTTCGACGTCGTGTGGATGGGCATGGGCAGCGACGCCGTTCGCCTGGAGCCGCACGCCCCCAGCAGACCGCTGGCACCGAGGACGAGCCCCAGACGCAGGGCGTTTCGGCGCGTGAGGGCGTCCGAATCGCGAGGGGATAGCTGTGGATTGATGCTCTCTGGCACAGGAGTACTGATCGGCGATGGCGCGTGAGGATCGCCAGTCGGGGTGCGGAATGCGACGCTCTGGTCCAAGAAAAGCCCCCCGGCGGGGGGCCAGGGGGCAGTGGATCAGAAAGGAGAGAAGACTCTTGCAGTGTGCAGGTCCATACGAGAGGAGGTCAGCGGTTGTTCGAGCGAGTGAAAAAAAAGTGAGCGTTCGGGGAGAGACGTCCACGCGTGGGAATATTGAAGGATTCCTAACATTGGTGATGGCTAGCCGGCATGGTGCCTCTGTAGCATTGGTTCGGGACTGGCTCCAGCAAATCTGTGCTAGTCAGGATCTCGTCGCGTGGCGAGGACTTGAGAGTGTGCGAGAGTCACCGGAGTGGGCGGTTATGGCAGGATCCGATGTCTTGATCGTTGAGGACGATGTGGAGATCGCGGAGCTGATCCGCTTCCACGCCTCACGCGAGGGATTCGCGACCCGGGTGGTCCATTCGGGGTCGGACGCGCTGCTGGCGGTCGATCGTGCCCGCCCGGGTGTCGTCGTGCTCGACGTGATGCTCCCGGACCTGGATGGCCTGGAGGTCACACGCAAGATCCGGAAGAGGTACTCGAGCGCGGACGTGCCCATCGTGATGGTGACGGCCAAGGGCGAGGAGAGCGACATCGTCGCCGGTCTGGAGCTCGGTGCCGACGACTACGTGACCAAGCCGTTCAGCCCCGCGGTGCTCGTGGCGAGGATCCGCAACGTGCTGCGTCGGTGGGACGAGAGGGGCGAGGGCGGCGAGTCGAATAGTGTCGAGTTGTTCAACGGCGAGTTGCAGATCGACGTCGATGGGCACGTGGTCCGTGTCGAGGGGCAGGAGATCTCGCTGACGCTGACGGAGTTCAGGCTGCTCGAGTTTCTGGCCAGGCGTCCGGGCTTCGTGCGGACCCGCGACCAGATCGTTTCGGCGGTGCGTGGCGAGGGGGCGGTGCTCTCGAGCCGAGCTGTGGACGTCCACGTGGCCTCGCTTCGCCAGAAGCTCGGCTCGCACTCCTGGGTGGTGGAGACTGTCCGCGGTGTCGGGTATCGATGTGCGACAACGCACGCGATGCGCGATACTGCTAGTCGATGAGCCGATTCGGGACCGGACTGCTGTTACGCCTGATGATCGTCCTGCTGGCCACCGATGTGGTCGGTGTCGTGTGGGGTGTCATGCGCCTTCGTCTGGTGGACGACGCGCCAGGGGACGGACAGGCGCCGGACATCGCGGCCCTCCTGCTGCCGGTTGTCATAGGGGTTGTCGTGATACACGTGCTCATCGGCGTGGGCGTGGCGTGGTTCTGGAGGCGTGGTGCCAGTCAGGTGGGCGAGGACCTGGGCGCGATAGCCCAGGGCGGCGAGCGCGATCTGCTCAGGAGAACGGGTGTTCGGGAACTCGACGGCATCGTCGAGCGCACCAACGAGGCGTTCGAGTCGCTCCACGCGGAGATCGAGAGACAGCGGAACAAGTTCCGGAAGGCGAGAGCGGTCGTGCGTTCCATGCCGGGGGCGGTGATGGCGCTCGACACCGAGCAGCGCATCTTGGAGATCAACCGGGTAGGAGAGCGTCTGCTTGAGATACGCGAGGAGGAGGCGAGGGGTCGGCTCTTGCAGGAGGTGATGAGGAGCGAGGCACTGAACACGTTCGTGCAGGAGGCGTTCGCGACGGAGGGGCCGGCCGTCGGGGAGTTCCTGCTTGACGTTGGAGATGGCGACCAGCGGACGGTGCAGGTGAACTCGCGCTCGCTGCGGAACGCCTCGGGTGAGCTGGCGGGTCGCGTGATCGTGATGCAGGACGTGACGAGACTTCGACGCCTGGAGCGTGTTCGAAGGGACTTCGCCGCCAACGTGTCGCACGAGCTGAGGACCCCGGTGACCAACATCAAGGGGTACATCGAGACGCTGCTGTCTCTGGGACCGGAGGAGAAGGAGGAGTCCGAGCGATTCCTGCGCACCATCGCCCGGAACGCGGATCGCCTGACGCAGATCGTCGAGGGCATGCTCGAGCTGGCTCGACTGGACGATCCTGCGGCGCACGAGACCCTCGCGATGTCGATGACTCCGATCGAGACGATTGTAGAGTTGGTGGTGGGACAAATGCAGGAGGCTCTCGCGAGCCGCCAGATGAGCGTGAAGGTCGACTTGAGAGGTGGCTTGCAGGCGTGCGTGAACGCACGCCTCGTGGAGCAGGCGCTGCACAATCTCGTCTCGAACGCGGTGAAGTACGGTCGCGAGGGCTCGACAGTCGAGATCACCGGCGAGGAGATCGAGCTGGAGGACGAGCGTGAGTTCTCGGAGAGGGATCGGGAGAGAGTTGTCGAGCTGGGTGTCTTCAGCGAGGGGCCTGGCATAGAGAAGAAGCACCTGCCGCGTGTGTTCGAGCGGTTCTACCGGGTTGATCCCGCACGCACGACCGACAGCGGTGGGGTTGGACTCGGGCTGGCGATTGTGAAGCACATCACCCGTCTCCACGGAGGCAGGGAGGGCGCAGAGTCGATTCCGGGTCGTGGTGTGCGATTCTGGATTCGCCTGCCGGTGGAAAACCGCGTGCAGAGGGCTGGCTAGATCTGCAAAAACTGCAGGGTTCCAAACGAATTCTTAGCGCCTTCTTGACATAGGTGGAAGACTGTGTGGTGGCCTGATGGGATAACACAGCAGGATAGGGATCCATCTCACAACACAAAAAGAGGATGAACGATGGTTAAGCAACTGCTTCGAGTTGGGTTGGCGGCTGGTTTTGTCTCGACAATGGTGGCGACGAGCACGCCCGCGGAAGCGGCGTTGCGTGGTCGCATTATGGTCGATGGCTCCTCGACGGTCTTCCCGATCACGGAGGCTGTCGCCGAGGAGTTCTCGGGAGTTGAGCCTCGAGTGCGGGTGACCGTGGGTATTTCGGGCACTGGTGGTGGTTTCAAGCGGTTCGCTGTTGGCGAGACCGACATCTCCGACGCCTCGCGTCCGATCAAGGCCAAGGAGTTGGCTTTGGCGATCGAGAACAACGTGAACTTCATCGAGATCCCCGTGGCGTATGACGGCCTCTCGATCGTTGTGAACAAGGAGAACACGTGGGCCACGAGCCTGACGGTCGAGCAGCTCAACGCGATCTTCGCGGATGGTTCGACGGTTGATACATGGGATGACATCAACCCCGAGTGGCCAAATGTGAAGCTGGAGATATTCTCGCCGGGGCCGGATTCGGGCACGTTCGATTACTTCAAGGAGGTTGTGTTAGGAAAGAACGGTTCGATGCGCTCGGATGTGTCTGTTTCAGAGGATGACAACACGCTCGTGCGTGGTGTGTTTGGTCGCCAGGGCGCCATCGGCTTCTTTGGATGCGCTTACTACTTCGAGAACACCGACAAGCTGCGTGCGGTTCCCGTCGTGAACCCGAACGGCCAGGCCGTGCTTCCTAGCGCCGAGGCCATCGAGAGCGGCGACTACGCTCCCTTCAGCCGCCCGCTGTTCATCTATGTCTCGACCAAGTCTGCCGAGCGTGAGGAGGTCCGCGCGTTCGTTGACTTCTACATCGAGAACGCCGGCACACTCGCCGGTGAGGTCGGTTACGTCTCGCTGCCGAGCTCGGTCTACGCCGCCGCCCGTCGCGCCTTCGAGAACGGCACGACCGGTACTCGCTATCTGACCGAGAGCGGCGAGAAGGTCAAGAAGTCCGTCACGGAGCTGTATCGCTGATTTTAGTCGGCGTGTCTCAACACGTGATGGTCTGTGTGTAGATCTCAGTACCGGAGCCGATTGTGATCTCGCAATCGGCTCCGTTCTTTGCACCCCCTGGAAAGTGATCCTCGCATGCCAGGAACCGACGCAACGGGCGCGATCATGTCGGGCGGGCCCAGGGCGCTGCCCGGGAAGCCCCGGTCGCGCACAGCCAGGCTCTTCCGGGAGCGCTGCATCGTGTTCTCGCTGTTTTTGTGCGGCCTGTTCTCCGTTGGGACGACGGTGTCGATTATCTACATGCTCGCCAGCGAGTCGGTGCACTTCTTCGGGCTCGATGAGGTTGGGTTCTTTGACTTCTTGTTCGGGCTCGAGTGGGCGCCGCTGCTTGGCAGCGATCACAAGTTCGGCGTGCTCCCGCTCGTGTGGGGGACGACCCTCGTCGCTGTGATCGCCGCGTGCGTGTCGATCCCGCTCGGGCTGGTGTCAGCGGTCTACATGAGCGAGTATGCCCCACGGAAGGTCCGTGCGTTCATCAAGCCCACGCTCGAGATCCTGGCGGGCATCCCGACGGTCGTGTACGGCGTGTTCGCGCTGACGGTAATCACGCCGGCGTTGCAATGGGTGGAAAAGATTCTGTTCAACCCGCCGGCGCACGAGAGTATCGGCACGTTCAACGCGCTCTCGGCGGGGATCGCGGTCGGCATCATGACGCTGCCGACGGTTAGCTCGCTCTCGGAGGACGCGCTCGGCGCCGTCCCACGAGCGCTGCGTCAGGGCGCCTACGCGCTCGGGAGCACGAAGTTCGACGTGTCGGTGAAGGTGGTCGTGCCGGCGGCGCTCTCGGGTGTGATCGCGTCGTTCCTGCTGGCGATCGCGCGTGCCGTCGGCGAGACGATGATCGTCGTGCTGGCGGCCGGCGGCACCGCGGCGTTCCACGGCCCTCTCGACAGCGTTCAGACGCTGACGGCGTACATGGTGCAGATCGTGCTCGGCGACGCCCCGCACGGCACAGTGGAGTACTACTCCATCTTCGCCGTGGGCGGAGTCCTTTTCGTGATGACGATGATCGTGACGCTTATCGGTAACCAGATCCGCAATCGATTCCGAGAGGAGTACTCCTGATGGTCTCGATGGGCGAGGCGGTGCGATCCAAGAGTGCGCGATACAAGGTCAATCGCGGCTTCGAGATCTTCTGCATCATCACAACCAGTGTCTCGCTGCTCGTGCTCGGCGTGCTGCTCTTCTCGATCTTTCGCGCGGGACTAGAGCACCTGGACTGGGACTTCCTATCTTCGTATCCGTCGCGCACGCCCGAGAAGGCGGGTTTCAAGGCGGCGCTGGTCGGCTCGCTCTGGATATGCGCTGTGTGCGCCGCGGTGGCGATACCGCTGGGCGTCGGGACGGCGGTCTACCTCGAGGAGTTCGCGCCCAAGAACAAGCTGACAAGCTTTATCCAGATCAATATCTCGAACCTCGCCGCCGTGCCGTCGGTGGTGTACGGACTGATCGGCCTGACGGCGTTCGCGCGCATGTGGGGCGTGATCGGAGAGAACGCCAACGACATGGCGTACGGCATAGGAACACCCGAGGATTGGTATTACTTCAAGCTGCCGTTCGGATTCTCGGTGTTGACTGGCGGGCTCACGCTGATGCTGGTCATACTGCCGGTGGTAATCATCTCCTCCCAAGAGGCGATCCGCGCGGTGCCGCTGTCGCTCAAGCAGGGCGCGGGCGCGTTGGGCGCGTCGCGCTGGCAGGCGGTGGCGAAGATCGTGCTGCCCTCAGCGATCCCCGGGATCATGACGGGCTCGATTCTCGCGATGAGTCGCGCGATAGGCGAGGCGGCGCCGGTGCTGGTGTGCGGCGGGGCGTTGTTCCTCACGTTTACGCCTGAGAACATCATGGACTCGTTCACGGCAATGCCGCTGCAGATCTTCAACTGGGCGGGTCGTCCCCAGGAGGAGTTCCAGCGAGTCGCGTCGTCGGGTATTGTCGTGCTGCTGGTGGTGCTCCTGAGCTTCAATGCTGCCGCAGTGGTGATCCGCTCGAAGTTCCGGAAGCAGATGTGAAGTGAAATGGCTACGACACCAATAGGTCAGGGCACGATGAGCGAGCAGCAGGACCCACGATCGTCGACCGACGCGTCCCGAGCCGGTCTGTCGCGTCGTCCCGTGTCACCCTCCGAGCAGGCGGAGTCTGGCTCGCTGTCGGTGTGCATCGGCGTGAAGAACTTCAACGCCTGGTACGGCGAGTTTCAGGCGCTGAAGAACATCACCTTTGATATCTACAACAAGCGTGTCACCGCGCTGATCGGCCCATCCGGATGCGGCAAGTCCACGTTTCTGTGGTGGGTCAACCGCATGAACGATCTGGTGGACAGCGCGCACTGCGATGGCGTGCTGGACCTCCACGGCACTGATCTGCTGTCGAAGCAGATCGATCCTGTCGATCTCCGTCGTCGGATCGGGATGGTCTTCCAGAAGCCCAATCCGTTCCCGAAGTCGATCTTCGACAACGTCGCGTTCGGGCCGCGTCTGCACTCGAAGATCGCGCGTGCGGATCTTGAGGAGATCATCGAGCGGAGCCTGCGCCAGGCGTCGTTGTGGGACGAGGTCAAGGATCGCCTCCAGAAGAGCGCGCTGGGGCTCTCCGGTGGTCAGCAGCAGCGTCTGTGCATTGCCAGGGCGCTGGCCGTGAGCCCCGAGGTGCTGCTGATGGACGAGCCGACGTCGGCGCTGGATCCAAAGTCGACGTCGCGCATCGAGGAGTTGATCGGCGAGCTGCGCGAGCATTACACGATCGCGATCGTGACGCACAACATGCAACAGGCCACGCGTGTCAGCGATTACACGTCGTTCTTCTACGAGGGCGAGGTCGTTGAGTGGGGCAAGACGAGTGACCTGTTCATGCATCCAAAGAACGCGCAGACCGAAGACTATGTGACCGGTCGCTTCGGTTGATGCTGGTCTGATTCGGTTGTTCGTTCCGATGGCAGAGGTATACTCATCCCGTTGGCTGTTTCGTATAGATTCCAAGGAGCACGGTCTATGCCAGCTGATCTCGAGCAGGAACTCACCGCGTTGCGACGCGCGCTGCTGACCATGGGCGCCAGCGTCGAGTCGCGTGTCGAGCAGGTGATAGATAGTTTTCTCTCGCAGAACATCGAGTCTGCCCGACGCGTTCGGGCCTCGGATCATGTGATTGACGCGATGGAGCTCGACATCGAGGACGCGTGCATGCGTGTGCTGGCGCTGTGCCACCCCGTGGCGGGCGACCTGCGACAGGTTCTGGCTGTGGTGCGGATGGACACGGATCTGGAGCGCATCGGGGACCACGCCAAGAGCATCGCGAAGCGAGTGATCGATCTCCACGAGCACGGTGGAGTCGAGATCCCTGAGTCGATGGTCGAGATGGCGCGTGCGACGCAGAAGATGCTCGCCGACGCGTTACGCAGCTTCGCCGATCTGGATGTCTCGCTCGCCTCGTCGGTTCGTGGGGATGACCAGATTGTCGACGATCGCCAGCGCGAGATTTTTGAATGGGCCCAAGAGCACATGCCCAACGAGCCGGATTCGATTCCCACGACCCTCGACCTGCTCTCGATCGCGCGTGGACTCGAGCGTATCGCCGACCTGAGCACCAACATCGCCGAGGACGTGATGTTCATCGTCGATGGCGAGGTCGTGCGTCACACCACGCACTGAAACTGAATATCGTTGGCTCTGATTACCCGGCCTTCGAGAGCACGTCGGAGGGCGCGTTGGCAACAACTACTTTGTTGCGTCCCGATTGCTTGGCCTGGTAGAGAGCCTTGTCGGCGGTCTCGATCCAGTCCGGCGCGTTGAACGAGCTGACCGAGTCGATGTCGCACACGCCGAACGAGGCGGTGATGCTGCGCTCTGGATGGCGTGGCCAGACGCTTTCCTGGAGCTTGGTGCGCACGCGCTCGAGCACCTCGCAGGCGCCACGCGAGTCGGTGTTGCGGAGGATGAGCCCGAACTCCTCGCCGCCATAGCGACAGGCGATGTCATCGCAACGCAGGGTGTTGTTCAGAAGCTTGGCGAAGCCCTGGAGCACGTCGTCTCCCGCGGGATGTCCGTGCTGGTCGTTGAGAGACTTGAAATGATCGATATCGCATATCGCCAGCGCCAGCTTGGAGCCGCCACGCTCGACGGTCGCGATCTCGCTCTCGAGTCGAGAGTCGAAGTAGGCGCGGTTCCAGAGCCCGGTAAGCCCGTCGATCTGCGCACGCTGCTCGAGCATCTTGACGAGCCCGATCATGCGCAGCGCGGATCGAAGGCGCGCTCTGAGCACGGCGATGTCGAAGGGCTTGTTGATAAAATCGATGGCGCCCAGATCGAATCCGAGCACCTTGTCCTCGGCGCTGTCGGAGCCGGAGAAGAAGATGACCGGGATGTCGAAGAGCTTGGGATCATCCTTGAGCTCACGGAGAACCTCGAACCCGTCCATGATGGGCATGTTCAGGTCGAGGAGGATCAGGTCCGGCTGGAGCTCGTGGGCTCTGCGGATGCCGTCGATTCCGTTCTCGGCGCTGTGGAGATCGATGTTCTCGGCCTGGAGCCTGAGCTTGAGGAAGACGTGCACGTCCTTGTCATCGTCGATGAGCAGGATAGTGGGCACGCTATTGGGTGATTCGTTCTCTGCCATAGGGGCTGCTCGGGCTGGTGTGCGTTGGGGTGAGGGCGACTGGGGTTCCGGGTTCAGACACTCACCCTGCGGCACATGGCGATGAGTTCCTCGACGTTGTTCTGGATTCGCTGGATGTCGTCCTCTCCATCGATGGCCTGCTCGAGCTGCGCAGCCACCTCGCCGACCGGGGTGAACCCGTATCCGCCAGAGGCGCCCTTCATCTGGTGCGCGAGCCGGCGGAGCTCGTCGAGCTTGTTGGTTTCCAGACACTCGGTGAGCGACTTGACCTTCTCGGGCAGCTCCGAGACGTAGTACTCGATCAGCTCGATCATGTCCGCGTCGTCCGCGAACTCGCTGCGGATTGGCGGTTTGTTGTGGTCGGTCTGGTCCATAGCTGGGGTCTCCTGGACTCGGTGACGAACTTCCCGACGAGGCATCGTCGAGATAGAGCGTTGAGTTCAGGGTTCACCAGAGATTGATCGCAGGAGGAGTAGATATGACACGATCGCGCGTGCTTCTGGGTGCGATCCTTGTATCGTGTGCGTGATGATCACTAGCCGAATCGAGGGGATGTGCGCGTGAAGACACTCCTCCTGCGATCGATATCGGGCGTGGACCACCTTGAAGGTGTGTGCGCGTCTCTTCTCTCGCGTCGGATCGCGTCGGAGCGTTGGTATCTGGAGGACGCGCCGGCGATCGCGACACGCGGCGCGGGGGCGATCAGGGCTCGGTGCGGCTCCCTCCTCCGTGCGGGTCTTCCGGTCCTTGGTGTAGAGGAATGTCTCTCAGGAGAGCCTGAACGCAAAGCCTCTCGTGATAGTGACGACGGGCTGGGTGTCTCGCCCTCGACGATTCGTCAGACGCGCGATCATGTATGAGGGATCAATGTCTCGGAAGCGATCCAGCCACTGGTCGGGAGTGAACACGGAGGGATGGGTCCAGTCGGCCTCATAGCATGCGATGGTGTGCCATTGGACGGGCGCGATGGCGTTGATGGCGTGGATCGTGTCGTCGAGTGACTCGGGGAGCAGGTGCTCGAGCACGTCCGCCGAGGCGCACAGATCGGTCCGGATGGTCTCGAGCGCGCTGGGCTGGGTGATGTCGGCCAGGTGGAAGCGAATCGTCGGATGGGACTCGAGGATGGATGTCAGCACCGGCGAGCGGGCGAAGTCGGTCGCGATGACCGAGTCGAAGTGCTCGCACGCACGCTCGAGGAACCGCCCGTTGCCACAGCCGATCTCTGTGATGGTGCCAGCGCGCGCCTGGAGCAGGATCGGCAGGTCTTCCACGAGCCAGTTGTTGGTCTGATAGTGGATGTTCTCGTCGTGGAATCGCTGGTAACGCTCAGACAGGTTGTCGGTGTGGGTCGTCGCCATGGCGTGACTATCGGCAGATGCTCGGGCGATCGACGAATGCCCCCGCTTGGGCCGATAGATGAGGCATGAGTCATCCGATCGATCTGTCCCGATGTCGCGTGCTGTATCAGCGATTTGCCCCTGTCAGTCGCGCGTTTAACTTGATCGACGATGGCATGATCTCGGGATTTCGATCGAGTGGGTGCGAGGTGGTTGATTGGCTCGACGAGGATGGACGAGCGTCCCTGGGAGATATGCTGGGGGAGCATGAGCCGACACACTTTGTTGGCTGTCTCCAGACACCTCGCCGGGGCTCCTGCCGCTGGATGCTCGATGGATCACTCGATGCCCTGCTGGCACATCGTGCGGGTGGCTTGCGTGTGGGACTCAGGAGCGATCCGAGCAACATCTGTGATGTGTTCAGAGGCACATCGCTTGATGCGTCCACACACCACGAGGGCAACGTGTCGAGCTACTACACCGCGCCGCAACGGCCCAGCGACGACGAGCGCCGTGTCATCGACGCCGGGGCGATCGATCTGCTCAGATCGCCTCTTGCTGCGGGCGTGTTCGAGGTCGCGTATCGCGGGTTCCTGGAGGCCGGCTTGAGCGTGCTGGAGGAGCCGTTCGGCGCCGACCCAGTGCGTGATTCGCCGATCCAGTGCGCACGGGACGGTGGTCTTGTGTACGTCGGGAGATGCTGGAGTTTCAAGTGGCAGAACATGGGGGGGTACGTGGACGCCCTTCGAGCCTCGTTTGGGAGTGGGTTTCAGTTGTATGGCGAGGGTTGGCCCGAGGGATACTCGTCGGGATACCTTCCTGACGACAGGCTGCGCGAGGTGCTATGTCGAGCGTCGGTCGTGGTCTCTCTTCACGAACCGAGCCAGGTGATGGGCTTCGCGTTCGCGCCCAACGAGCGTGTGCACAAGCTGCTGGCCATGGGCTGCTGTGTGGTGTCGGACCCGAATCCGATTCTCGAGACGTACTACACAGGCGGGGAGGACCTCGTCATCGCCTCCTCGCCAGAGGACATGGTTCGTCTCGTCGGTGGGCTGCTTGACGATCCTGTGCGAGCACGACGTGTGGCCACGAGCGGGAAGGATCGCACCGTGAGGTTCCACTTGTACGAGCACCGGGCGATGCGCCTGCTTGAGACTCTTGAGAGCGATGTCGAGCCAGGGAGCATCGTCACGTATCGTGGCGATGTGCGCGCGGGATGTTGCGTGTGAACCAGATCCAGATCAAAAGACTCGAGCGTTTTCTTGCGCACTACGACGCGATCCACGAGCTCGATAACGCGTACGGGTTCTCGCAAGAGACAACGGACGCGTATCGTGACGCGGCGAGGGCGCTGTACGAGCAGTCGGTGACCTATCTCGAGGAGTTGGATCTCGATGGTGTTCATTGCGTGCTCGACGTGGGCTGTGGGTACGGTCACCACTGCGCGTGGTTCGCGTCGCGAGGGCTTGAGGCCGTGGGTGTCGCGACGGATGTCTCGGATGAGCTGCGCGCGCACGCGAGCGAGCACGGATACGAGCTCGCCTGCCAGGACATGCACTTCCTCGAGTTCGAGGACGAGTCATTCGATCTGGTGTGGTCGCATCATTGCCTCGAACACAGCTTCGGCCCGCTGCTGGCGCTCTGGGAGTGGAAGCGTGTGCTCAGGCCCGGCGGGCTCTTGTGCGTGACGGTGCCCCCGCACAAGTCGATGGTCGTCTCGGGGCACTTCACGAGCGGGTGGTCGATCGGGCAGCTGCTCTACGTGGTCGGCGTGATGGGATTTGACATCGCGCAGGGCGAGTTTCTGCAGGAGGGCTACAACGTGCGTGCGCTGGTTCGTAAGCCAATGGTGGAGGCCGAGGCTGCGGGGTTGAGCTGGCTGTACAAGATATGCGATCGCCTGCCAGCAGCGCTGCGTGAGCGCCTGATCGATCACGAGCGCTCTCCTGGCGCGATCCAGTTCGAGGGTCAGCTTCGTGTGCTGACGCCGACGTGCTGGGAGTCGATAGAGAGCGAGTAGGCATCTGGGTGCGAATAGCCCAGGATGTCGAGGACCTCGTGGTATGCCGGGCAGGTGTCGAACGTGTCGATGATGTGCTGCTCGCACTGGCGTCGAGGGCGTGGTGAGATTGGCAGCTCCTGGCGTCCCGAGGCACCCGTGATGTGGGTGACGCGATCCAGGTTGTGAAGGAAATGAGGGTCGAAGGGGAGGTCGAGCATCGAGCAGAGGCGTTCTATCGCGACGGAGGGATTCAGGGTGAATTCCTCGTATCGAACGAAGCCTGTGTCGCGTGCGCTGCGGGCGACGTGAACGAGGCGTGCGCAGTATTGCGGGATCGTCCACTCCAGCCAGTTGTTGTGCTGGAGCCCCAGCCAGACATCGATGGGGTGACGAACCGTGGCGCATCGGATGGCGGGGGCGAGGCTGCTCAGGCACTCCACGGCAGAATGGCGGAATTCACCGTGACCGATGAAATCGGCATGGAGGTGGTCGCGGAGGACCAGACGCATGTTCTGAGCGGTGGCGTTGTTCAGGATCGTTCCGATCTGGCCCGCGAACTGCTGGTGGAGCTGCTCTCGAGAAACGAGCGAGTAGGCACGCTGCGCCTGCTTGAGCGGGTTCGCCCTCGCCTGCATGCCCATGTCGGGATGGATCTCTGAGAGGAGGGCTACGTCGGGCATGGCGGCGAGGCATCTGGAGATGATCGAGCCGCCCGAGCAGGCCATGTGGTGGAGGAACCTGATAAGCACCGTGTCTGACATTTGTACAGAGTCATCGGTAATGGGAACGTGAGGGAATCGAAAAAGTGCGGGTGAAATCTGGACCCGATCGCCATCGGCGTGCCGACGAGAATAGAGTGTGGCCCTCGAAGGGCGAGGGCGGGAGAGAATCCAAAGGAGTGATCGGATGCGTGGTCCGACGGTGCTGCTGGTGACATCGGTCCGATTCTGGGAGGAGCAGCGTGGCTCGCAGCAGCGGATAGCCTCGTTGGTCCGCCAGATGGTTCGGGACGGGTCGGTCGTGCGGACGTGCTTCGTGGGGCGGATGTCGCCCGCGGAGATCGGACTCGCGCGCCGTGGCGGCTTCGGCGCCGTGCTGCCCGCGCAGGCGGACCTTCCCGACGATTACTACGTGCCCGACTGCTCACTGGGCCACTTCCATCACGAGTCGGTGCGTGCGCACGTGCACCTGCTCGTTCGAGACATGCAACCCGACGTTGTGATGATCGAATACGTGGAGCTGTCGTATGTCGTACGCGGGTTAGAGAACATGATCCGCCATCGCCCGTTGCTCGTGATCGACACGCACGACGTGATCCACGAGCGGTGCGCACGGTTCCGGGAGTCGGGGCACGAGCACTGGGTGCAGATCACCCGCCAGGAGGAGGCCGACGCGCTCAAGCCGTTCGACGTCGTGGTGGCCATCCAGAACGAGGACGCGCAGAAGTTCCAGATGCTCGCGCCGCACGCCGAGGTGATCACGGTGCCCCACGCGATCGAGTTGCCCGATGTGATCAGCCGAATCGCCGACCCGTCCTCGCCACAGGGCAAGACCGTGCTCGGGTACCTGGCGGTCGGCAACGCGCCGAACATCACGTCGTTGGAGTGGTTTCTGGAGAGATGCTGGTCGCTCGTGCTCGAGCAGCTCGGGACGTCGGTCCACCTGCTCATCGGAGGCGAGGTGGGACAGAGGGTCGATCTCTCGGGTATGCGACAGGTCTCGTGCGCCGGTGTGACGAGCTCGCTTGAGGAGTTCTACGAGCAGGTGGACATCGCGATCAATCCCGTGCGGTTCGGCGGCGGGCTGAAGATCAAGAACGTGGAGGCGATGGCGTTCGGCCTGCCGCTTGTGACAACGAGTGTTGGTGCCGAGGGCATGCAGGACGCCGAGGGTGTGGCGTTGCTCGTGGGCGACACGCCGGAGGAGTTCGCCGAGGCTGTCGCGACGCTTGCGGGCTCATCGGAGGCGCGTGTGACGCTTAGCGCGGGCGGACGCGCGTTCGCGGAACGCCACTACACACCCCGGGTGGCGTTCCAGCCCCTGTTCAACGCGTTCGGGACGACCGAGGCGCTGGTGTGAGCGCTCGGACTGTTCTGGTCCACGCGAGAGGCAGGATGCTCGCGCACGAGTGCGGGTTCTGGGATGCGGTTGGTCAGGCGCTCCAGTCACGTGGCATGGCACTCCGGCTGATAACGCACAACATCGTGAAGGGGTCGATGCGCACGCCGTATGTGCAGGTGTCCAATGGTCTCGACGCGATCGCACCGACCGATCGGCTGGGTGACGTGCCCTCGTGGCTCGACGTGGACGCCCTGCTCGCGCGTGAGGCGCTATGGCGAGGTGGCGCTCGCAACGCGAGCCACGAGGCACAGCGTATCCGAGCGCTTGGTCTCTACGCGCGACTGTACGAAACGTTGGTTCAGGTATCCGAGCCGGGACTGTGCGTGATATGGAACGGGCACCACCCTCAGGAGATGGTGCTGCGCGGGGTGTGCGAGCGCCATGAGATCCCCACACTCTGGCTGGAGCGCGGTCCCATTCCAGGGACGCTACAACTGGATGACGTTGGCGTGCTGGGCGGGTCGTCCGTGGCCTCTTTGCGCGCGAGATGCGAGAGCGGGGCTGAATGGATCGAACGCGCTCGTGATGTCGCCACCGGGCTGAGTCGGAGCGCGTGGGAGCAGCCTGCGAGCCGTGGTGGCGAGGAGCTGCGTCGTCGCCTGGGAATCCGTGAGAGCGAGAACGTCGTGCTCTTCGCGGGGCAGGTGGACTCGGATGCGCAGAGCTTTTTGTATGGATGCGGTGGCTCCAACGAGGCGGCGTTCGGGAGGTTCCTTGACGCGCTGTCCACGCGCGACGGTGTGTTCGTGATCGGCAAGCATCACCCACGATCGGACATCGCGGGGTCGGTGTACAGCGAGCGCCTGAGGGGTCGACGGGGAATCTGGCTCGAGGATGTGTCGATTCATGATTGCCTCGAGGCTTGTGATCGCGTCGCGTGTGTAAACTCGACCGTGATGTACGAGGCGTTGTGTGTGGGCAAGCCTGTGATGTCGATGGGGATGAGCGTGCTCTCGGGTAAGGGCATCGCGTATCGGTTCGGGGTCGATGCCATCGAGAGTTGGCTCGGTGCCTCCGGGCGCGAGTCGCGATCGGAGCGATGGATCGAGTATCTGGCGTTCCTGCTCGAGCACCACCTGTTCGCGATGTGCCCTGATGAGGGAGCGCGTGGGCTGCGCGCGGCATCGGGGTTCGCGGACGCGATACTCTCGCGCGTGAGCCATCAGAACCCCATGGCAACACATGGCGTGATCGACGAGGACGTGCTGTCGGGGTGGACGGGGTTCGGAGCCATCGGTGGGACAAGCGAGACATGGGACGAGGTGAAGCCGAGGGTGGTGGCGGGTGTCTGATGTGTCGGTTCTCATCGCGTGTCCCCGCTCGGGCACGACGTGGCTGCGGACGGCGCTGAGCGCGCTGGACGATGTCGTGGCCACGGAGCATCGTCTGTTTGGTGATCATTGCGACGTGGTCCGTGATAGCCCTTCGGAGGCGCCTCGCGTGCGCATGACGATGCAGCGATACGCGCAGAATCTGTGCGAGCACGTTGGCGTGGACGCGGATCCGCTGGCGATGCTCTATCGGATGGCGTGGAGCGCGATCGAGAGCATGCGAGAGCTGTCGGGCAAACGCCTCGTTGTCGAGACGATCACGCCGTACCTTGACACGCACCAGGATGTCGTGGCGGGCATCGCACGCACGTTTCCGGGAGCTCCGATCGTGCACCTGGTACGCGATGGGCGTGATGTCCTTGTTTCGGGAGTGTTGCACTGGCTGAGCAAATCCGGCTCTGGTGCGGATGAGGCTCAGCGGCTGAGACGTCGTCGCTGGCTGCTGGAGGGTGGCGAGGCGCTGGAGCGGCTGTTCGTCGACGACGAGATACTCGAGTGGGCCAGAGCGTGGCGCGAGGCGCACGATTGCGCGCGAGGGTTTGAGTCGTCTCGGGTGTTGCGAGTCACGTACGAGCAGATGCACGAGAGCCACGAGGGCGTGTTGCGCCTCGTGTGCAATCACATCGGTGCTCGAGCGGATGACGGAGCGATCTCGCGCTGCGTGGAGGTATCACGCTTCGGGACGATGTCGGGCGGGCAAGCGGGCGAGCGGCTTGGCGCGCACGTGCGGAAGGGTGTGGCTGGGGATTGGCATCGCTGGTTCACTCGGCGCGACGGCGAGCTGTTCCAGAGCCTTGCCGGTGATCTGTTGCGCGAGTACGGATACATCACAGATGAGGCGTGGATCGACGCGCTGCCGGCGCGTCTGCCCGAGATCGCGATCAGCGGGCGACCTGCCGTCAGGGAATAGCTGGAACAGACAAGCCGGCGCGGCAGATATCAACGTGCGACACGCGTGTCGCGATCGCGTGCGCGCGTGGAGGGTGGGCGTGCAGATCGACGCGTTCGAAGCCGACATCGTCGAGCATCGCGCACAGAGCGTTACCCGATGGCACGAACCAATTCCAGCCACCGCGATCGAGATCGTCCACGGAACCCGCGTAGGTGCGCGAGGGGCCATCGTACTGGAGCACGCACTCATCGCTGCGCACGACCGCGGTCTCGAGCAGGCAACGCCCCCCGTCGCGCAGCGCATTGAAGCAGATGCGGAGGGAGAGAATGGGGTCGGTGACGTGATAGAGCACGCCGGCGTACAGCACCAGATCGAAGCGGTCGCGGAACTCGGGTGTGTCGCACTCGTAGAGCGAGCGTCTCTCGCAGGTGAGATGATCCTCGACGCCGAACGCGTGTGCGAGGTAGGAGACCGTGTCCGCGTACTTGCGTACCTCCTCGATGGCGTGGACGTGCGCTCCCATCGCGGCGAGCAGGAGGGACGTGCCGCCGGTCCAGCATCCGATATCGAGGATGCGCGCGCCCTGGATCTCGTCGGGTGAGAGCCCGAATCCATCCATGAACGAGGCGAGCAGATGGATGTGGCGATCGTGCATGCGTCCTTCGAGCGAGAAGGCGCCGAAGTCGTGATTGTGTCCCCAGTGGTACTTGATGGACAGATCGCGCTGGCGAGATGGATCGCGGTACCCCTCGCTGTCAGGATCCACGCGCCCGACGAGATCCCTCAGGTGTTTTTCGAGTGCTTCGGGGGTCTCGTTGACGAGTTGGTCGGTTGTGTAGCGTTCCATCAACTCGCGCAGCATCACGCAGGACGGGAGCGTGTGGAGGTCACCATCGCGGAGGGGAGCGTTGATCGTGCTCATGGCGGTCTATCGACGTTTCCGTGGCGTTGGAGGGAATACAGAGCGTCTGATCAGCCCTTGACCGCGCGTATTGTTAGGAATATGTTTGGGTTATGGGAGCGCCACGGGAGAAGCTGGAAGGGGCGTTGTCGCGTGGGCTGGCGCTGACGACGGTGTTCGTGGATCTGGACGCGTACTTCGCCTCGGCGGAGCAGCACTTTCGTCCTGCGTTGCGGGGCAAGCCGGTGGGCGTGGCGCCGGTGATGGCGGCGACGGGCTGCTGCATCGCGGTGAGCTACGAGGCCAGGCGTTACGGGATCAAGACGGGGGCGCTGGTGCGTGAGGCACGACGGCTGTGCCCGAGGATCTCGATCGTGCACGCGCGTCCGCGCTGGTACGTGCGCCTGCACCACGAGGTGCTCGAGGCGGCCCAGCGTGTGCTGCCCGTGGCGCGCGTGTGCTCGATCGAC
>JBICIA010000001.1:0-4128 GCA_043101425.1 Phycisphaerales bacterium JB043 | reverse complement strand
GTGTTCTATCTGCGGCGTCGGTAGCGGCTAGTCCTCGTCGAGGGTCTTCTTCCGCCGCAGCACGTGGTGGTAGTGCTGGGCGAACCGATGGGCCTCGTCACGGATCGACTGGCACAGCCGCAGGCCCGGGTTGTCGCGCCCCAGCCGGATGGGCTCACCCCGCTCCTGCACGTAGATCAGTTCTTCTTTCTTGGCGAGGCTGATGACCATGGGCGGGCGGACGTCGAGCTGCTCGAACGCCTCGAGGGCCGCGTGGAGCTGGCCGAGGCCGCCGTCGATGAGGATGACGTCGGGGTACAGCTCGTGCCCCTCGCCCGCCTCGCGGTAGCGCCGGCTCACGACCTCGCGGATGCTGGCGTAGTCGTCGTTGCCGCCGTGGACACTCTTGATGCGGTAGCGGCGGTACTCGTTCTTGAAGGGCTTGCCGTCCACGAAACACACCTTGCTGCCCACCGTCTCGCCTCCCTGGAGGTGGGCGATGTCGATGCCCTCGATGCACCGGATCGGCCCGTCAAGGCCGAGCGTCCTCTGGAGGCTCCGCATCCCCCTGTCGGGGTCGATGTAGCCGATCTCGGTCTCTGGCTGCCAGAGCTCGGAGCGGTTGGACCGCTCGTCGAGCTTCTCAATCGATCTGATCTGGTCGCGCAGCGCAGCGGCGCGCTCGAAGTGCAGTTCTTTCGCGGCCTCCTGCATCTCGTCACGCATCTGGCGGAGCACGACGCTGCGCTTGGAGCCGAGGAACCGCACGAAGTGGTCGGTGTCCTCGCGGTAGGCCTCCTTGCCGATCTTGTCGGCGCACGGCCCGGTGCACTGGTTGATCGCGTAGAGCAGGCAAGGCCGGAAGAACCGGTTCTTCGGGTCGCCCTCGACGATGTCGAGCCGGCAGGTGCGGAACCTGAACACGCGCTGCAGCACCTGCACCGCCTCGCGCAGCGCCCCGGCGTTGACGAACGGCCCGAACACCCTCGCCCCTTTCATCTGGGGCGCGATGGCGCCGTCGTCGCCCTGACCGGTCGGGTTGCGCGTGACGAACACCCGCGGGAAGTCCTCCCGCTGGGTGACGACCAGGTACGGGAACGACTTGTCGTCCATCAGCCGCACGTTGTAGCGGGGCTTGATGTCCTTGATGAGGCGGTTCTCGGTGAGCAGCGCCTCCCACTCGCCCTCGCAGGTGAGCACCTCGAAGTCGTGCACCACCTCGAGCATCGGCTGCTTCTTGGGGCCGAGGTCGGCCGAGGGCACGAAGTAGCTGGACACCCGGTCGGGCAGACGCGAGGCCTTGCCGACATAGACCACGACGCCCTTGCCGTCCTTCATCAGGTAGACGCCCGGCTTGTCGGGCAGGTTGCGGGCCTTGGCCGAGAGCCGCGTCAAACGCTCCTCACGCGACTCGCTGCCCCACGGCGGGGGCGTGTCCGCGGGCGAGATGCCGTCGGCGTCGGTGGGCTGGGGGATGGGGTCGTCGGGCACGCGACATCGTAGCCGTGCGCACTTTCACGCCGTCGAACTCGGCCGCCTGTGCCACCACAACACCACGCCGAGAAGCATGACGCCAAAGCCCCCGCCGATCAGCCATCCCCGCCAAGCCGGGGCCTGGCCCTTCGCGCGGCGAATCGCCTCGGCGAGCGGAGGGTCGAGAGGAACCGGGTCCAACCCGTCCGCAGCACGCTCGGCGTCGACCCGGTCCCGCCCCCACGCGCGAGGATCCGTGTCCGCCTCACGAATCATCCGCACGAGCGAGGTGTCCGCGAACGCGTCATGTGGCGCAGCGTCCAAGACTACTCGCCGCTCCACATCCCAGTTCCAGGCAAGATAGGTGTCCGTGAGCACCATGCGCTCTCTTGCGAATTCCGGATCGTACTCAAACACCTCGGGACGTCGACTCTCGGTCTTCGTATCCGGTTGCCACGCCCGAAGCACGGCTCCGTACCTGTCAATCTCGAACCGATGCTCATACAAAGGCTCTCCGCCCACCTCACGTGGGCATATCGCCCGTACCGAAATCACGCCATCCTTCGACGTAGTGACGGATGAAACGTATTCGGGGTTCTCCAGCAGCCACACCGCGTAGAGCACCGGCAGTTCACGCCCCACCCTGCTCGGACCGATGCCGCGCGGGTCGGCGTCCGAATCGGACCTCCGGACGATCCGACCGCCGTCGACAACGACCATCGCCGCGTCCTGATCGCGGACCAGCATGACACCATTTGACGACATCAGGAGATCACCGGTCTCGATGTCGTACACGACGAGCCTCCGCGTGAGGTTTCCGGGACGGTTTCCATCGAGGAGCAGCTCGTAGTACCCCGTCTGCGGGAGCTGCTGCTGAAGCCAGGCCGAGAGTTCCCATCCGTTCGCTGGGGACGGCGTGACCGGCTGAGCGCTTGCGAGCGCGGCACACAAGAACGAGATCTTCGCGCAGCACCATGTGTTCACCTTCTAGCCCTCCACATCAGCCTGTGCACGATGGGCCACCACATGCCGGCGAGCTGGTATAGGAACTGACGTCATCAGGAGCTGCGTGAACACTGTCGCTCAGAAAGCAGCAGTTTCCCGGCACTGTACTGCAGGTGCTGCCGATGAGCGTGTACCCGGCGGGTGCGGGATTGCAAGGACCGTCAACCACATCCGCGGCACCAACACCATCCCATGAACTGCAATACAATAATCGGGGTGGATACACCAATCGCTCCCTGCCAGACTCGCCGTGAACTGCAGCGCGAGTAGGAAGCTCACACGACATAATATCACCGGATACGCAGTCGGAACAGCCGAGCTCGTTGCACACCCAACACGACGGCGTCATCGCTCCACAGGCTGCTATCACACTACTAACCACGATGAGTTCTCGAAAGTACCGCATTCCTGTCCCTTTCTATATCTTGTTGCTGCCTACCGATCTCGACCCAGCACCCCGTGCCAGGTCGTGAATACCGGGACTCCCGCAAGCTCCTGAATCCGCATTGGCGCACTCACATAACAGTCCTCGACCGCCAACTGCTCCGCACTGCCGTCACCAAACGCGATCGGTGCGATAAGCGTCAGGTCAACACAACACCACGCCACGTGCATGGTGTCGACCGGGTAGCCAATCCGCCAAGTAAAGAGCACCCCCTTTGACGAGGGAAAGACCATCTGATCTGTTCGGATCGGCGCAACCGGGCGGAGCGATTCATCGGGATAGGGGCCAGCCTCGGGTCTGTAGTACGTCGTATCGGAGCACAGCGACGCCGACATGGCGAAGGGAACGCAAAGATCCATCTTCGCCGACCGCGGGTCCAGAAGATCGGTTGATTCCAAGTACCCGGCCGCGAGAAGCGGTTGAAACCATTCCGCCGTCGCATCGAACTGATCCTCGCCGTAAAGCGGGAACCGCCCGTGATTGCTCTCGGCGAACATTGCCAGGAGGTCCCCTGCCTGCTGAATCGACTTGAGTTGAGTCACCGAACTCGCGGTCCGCCGAGCATCGTGCATCGCCGGGAGTGCCAGCCCCAGCAACACCATGATCACGCCGATCGACACAAGCAGTTCGATAAGTGAGAACCCGCGCCCGATTAGTTCTGTGTCCCGTAGTCCCACACCCTCAGATTACCCCCCCCTTTTCGCACGCAAGAGGGAGCAATGAATTTGTCTACAATTTCTTACGTCCAACGAGCGGCGTGTCGGCCAGCGAGATGCTGTCGGCGTCGGTGGGCTGGGGGATGGGGTCGTCGGGCACGGGGAACGGTAGGCGATCGGGCCTTCAGGCCTCGCGCGCGACGGTCAGCGCCGCGCCGCACCCGTCGCAGTATTTCGCACGCGCGTCGTTGCTGGTCTGGCATGCCCCGCAGGTTTGGGACAGGGGCTCGCCGCACGCATCGCAGAACCTCGCCCCCGCGTCGTTGGGTGTGCCGCAGGAGGCGCACGGCACGCTCGCCTCGCCCGACATCCCGTCCCGGATCGCCCCCGCCCCGGTCGCGGCCGACACGTTCAACGTCCTCGCTGAGGAGACACAGGACGGGCTGCGCACCATGGCGGGGGCGATCCGGGACGGGATGTCGGGCGACGCGAGCGGGCGGTGCGCCTCCTGCGGCACAACCAACGACGCGGGGGCACGGTTCTGCGATGCGTGCGGCGAGCCCCTGTCCC